>NZ_LS483488.1:0-1200000 GCF_900478295.1 Helicobacter pylori NCTC 11637 = CCUG 17874 = ATCC 43504 = JCM 12093 | reverse complement strand
CAAAGATGATTTAGAATATTTGCAAGAATTATACGAAGAAGGCAAGCAGGTTTTTATCGTATTGAGTAGGGCTGATAGGCACACCAAAAGCCAATTAGAAGAAGTCGCTAAGAAAATTAGAGAAACTTTAGAAGATAGCGGCATTGAGTTTTTAGGGATTGGCGCTTATAGCGCTACAAGGTATCAAGAAATTAAAGAGTTCAGCGAAAAAAGCAAAGTTTTTAACTCGCTTGAAAAATTTTTAATGAAGTTGAATCAAAGGAGCGAAAAACAAAACGAAATTTTAAGCGTTTTATACGATGTGTGTTTGGCGTATGAAAAGGCTATTGAGCAAGACGCTAACCAATTCAAACGCTACCAAAAGGCTTTGCATTCTGTCAGATTGGATTTATTGCAAAAGGGCTTTGATGACTTCAGCGATAAAATTTTTAGAAGAATTGAGAATTTAGAAAAAGAATTTTCTGAGCAAGAAGAATCCAAAAGAGAGAGTTTAGCGCAATTGAACGAAGTGATTGACTTGTTTAAAGAAAGTATTGATAAGGTTTTTGATCGCGTGAGCGCTTTTACTTTTGAAAAATACAAAGAAGAAAACGACGACGAAGAGGGTGGTGAAGTATATTGAGGGCAATAAATTGGTTTAACGCTTTTTAATTTTAAAATATTATTTAATATGTTTTAATCAAAGACAGCGTTTTGATTGTAAGGGCTATTTTAAACTTATTATTGTAAAATGGTGAGTTTTACAATCAATGAGATTAGGAATTTAATGGAAATTGCAGTATTTGGTGGCGGGGCGTGGGGGAGGGCTTTAGCCTTTGCTTTTGGAGAAAAGAATGAAGTCAAAATCATTTCAAGGCGCGATTTAAACGAGCCGTTAAAAAAGCTCAATGACGCTTTGATTTCTAAAGGTTCTGCCCCCATAGAGCAAGTGGATTTACAAAGAGGCTTAAAAGCAGCGCTCTATGTCATCGCTATTAGCGTGCAGCACTTGAGGGAATGGTTTCAAAACGCTTCTTTACCCAAAAACGCTAAGGTTTTAATCGCTTCTAAAGGGATAGAGGTTTTAAACCGGGCGTTTGTGAGCGAGATCGCAAAGGATTTTATCGATCCTAATTCTTTGTGTTTTTTAGCTGGCCCGAGTTTTGCGGCTGAAATCATTCAAGGCCTGCCTTGCGCGCTAGTCATTCATTCCAATAATCAGGCTTTGGCGCTAGAATTTGCCAATAAAACCCCCTCTTTTATCAGAGCCTACGCCCAACAAGACATCATAGGGGGTGAAATCGCTGGCGCGTATAAAAATGTGATAGCCATTGCTGGGGGGGTTTGTGATGGCTTGAAATTAGGCAATAGCGCTAAAGCGAGTTTGTTATCTCGTGGTTTAGTGGAAATGCAACGCTTTGGGGCGTTCTTTGGGGGCAAGACAGAGACTTTTTTAGGGCTTTCTGGGGCTGGGGATTTGTTTTTAACCGCTAATTCTATTTTATCTAGGAATTATCGTGTGGGCTTGGGGCTAGCCCAAAACAAGCCTTTAGAGGTGGTTTTAGAAGAATTAGGCGAAGTGGCTGAAGGGGTGAAAACGACCAACGCCATTGTGGAAATCGCTAGAAAATACGGCATTTATACGCCCATTGCGAGCGAATTAGCCTTGCTTTTAAAGGGTAAGAGTGTGCTAGAGAGCATGAACGATTTGATCAGACGCGCTTAAAAGGAAAGAGAACATGCAAGATTTTTCAAGTTTATTATTAAAATTACAAGAGTATTGGAAGAATCAAGGCTGTTTGGTGATCCAGCCTTATGATATTCCTGCAGGAGCTGGGACATTCCATCCGGCCACGCTTTTAAGGAGTTTGGATAAAAAGCCATGGAATGTGGCGTATGTCGCGCCCTCTAGAAGGCCTACTGATGGGCGCTATGGGGAAAACCCTAACCGCTTGGGGAGTTATTACCAATTTCAGGTAGTTATCAAGCCAAGCCCTTCTAATATTCAAGAACTCTATTTAAAAAGCTTAGAAGTGTTAGGGATAAACCTTAATGAGCATGATATACGATTTGTAGAAGACAATTGGGAGAGTCCGACTTTGGGGGCATGGGGGCTTGGCTGGGAAGTGTGGCTTGATGGCATGGAAGTTACGCAATTCACTTATTTCCAGCAAGTGGGGGGCATTCCTTGCAACCCTATCCCGGTGGAGATCACTTACGGCTTAGAAAGATTGGCGATGTATGTGCAAAAAGTGGAAAATATCCTAGAGATTGAATGGGCTAAAAAAAATCATGACAGCGTGCGTTACGCGCAAGTGCATTTAGAAAGCGAATACCAATTCAGCAAGTATCATTTTGAAATAGCGAGCGTGAAAAGGCTATTAGAAATGTTTAAAAACGCCCAAGCCGAAGCCTTGCATTGCTTAAAAAACAAGCTCCCGCTGCCGGCTTATGATTTCGTGATGCTATGCTCGCATTTTTTCAATATTTTAGACGCCAGAAAAGCGATTTCGGTGGCTGAAAGGCAAAATTATATTTTACAAATCAGGGATTTAGCCAAATGGTGCGCACTTCTTTATAAAGAGCAAGAAGAAGAGAGAGAAGAGCGCTTAAAAAACGCTTTAACAAAGGCTTAAAATGGCGTTAGTTAAGGAAGTGTTGGGAGTTTTGAATCGCCTTTCGCCTTTTGAACTTCAAGAATTGTGGGATAATAGCGGGTTGAATGTGGGGAGTGAAAACCATGAGTTTAGTGAGATTGTCGCATGTTTAGAAATCACGCTTAAAATCGCTCTAAACGCTCCCAAAAACGCCCTAATCATCACGCACCACCCTTTAATTTTCAAGCCCTTAAAAACGCTTAACGATGAGGCTTATCCGGGCAATATTTTAAAAATCTTAATCCAAAAAAACGTTTCAGTCATCAGCATGCACACGAATTTTGACAAAACGCATTTAAACAAGCATTTCGCTAGCGCGCTTTTAGGGTTTGATAACTTGATAGAAAAAGGCCTTATGTTAGTGAAAGAAAACGCTAATATGGAATTTGATGCACTGTTAGAAAGGATTAAATATTCTTTAGGGGTGGGACAATTAGCATACGTCAAAAGTTCTCAAATGATTAAAGATCTAGCGTTTGTGTGCGGATCGGGGGCGTCCATGTTTTCTTCTTTAAAAGCGCAAAGCTGTTTGATTACAGGCGATGTGAAATACCATGACGCTATGATCGCTCAATCTTTAGGGATAAGTTTGATTGACGCCACGCATTATTATAGCGAAAGGGGTTTCGCACTCATTGTGGCTGAAATTTTGCATTCTTTTAATTATTTGGTTACAATAGAGAATTTTAAAAACCCCTTGCAAATCATTTAAAGGAAAGCGATGAACACCCATCTCAAACAATTGATTGAAATTTCGCATTTGGATAAAGAAATTGACTCCTTAGAGCCGTTGATCAGAGAAAAACGAAAAGACTTGGATAAAGCCTTGAATGATAAAGAAGCTAAAAATAAAGCGATTTTGAATTTGGAAGAGGAAAAATTAGCCCTAAAATTACAGGTTTCTAAAAACGAGCAAACCCTACAAGACACGAACGCTAAAATCGCTAGCATTCAAAAGAAAATGAGCGAGATCAAATCCGAAAGGGAATTGCGATCTTTAAACATTGAAGAAGATATTGCTAAAGAGCGCTCCAACCAAGCCAACAGAGAAATTGAAAACCTGCAAAATGAAATCAAGCACAAAAGCGAAAAACAAGAAGTTTTGAAAAAGGAAATGCTAGAGCTTGAAAAATTAGCGTTGGAATTGGAAAATTTAGTGGAAAACGAAGTCAAAAACATCAAAGAAACCCAACAAATCATCTTTAAAAAGAAAGAAGAACTCGTGGAAAAAACCGAGCCTAAAATCTATAGCTTTTATGAAAGGATCAGAAGATGGGCGAAAAACACGAGCATTGTAACGATCAAAAAACAAGCTTGTGGGGGTTGTTTTATTAGACTGAATGATAAGATTTATACCGAAGTGCTAACGAGTGGGGACATGATCACTTGCCCGTATTGCGGGCGTATTTTATACGCTGAGGGCGCGTATGAAAACAGCGCTCAACCTCCAAAAGAAAGCCAAGAATCAGTTTGATTGTTTAAGTTTTTCTACCTTTTATTGTTAACTTTGGGGCATCTTTTTGGTGTGCCTTTCATCTTTTTTTGGAGTTTTAAGGAAAAATACCGCCATTCTTTGAAGGCTCGTTTTTTTCTTAAAGACAATTTTTTAAAAAGCGAGCCGGTTTTTTGGTTTCATGCATGCTCTTATGGGGAGGTCAAATCCTTAGAGCCAATCATTCAAGCTTTAAAAGAGCCGATTTTAATCAGCGTTACCACTAATACCGGCTTTGAATTAGCCGCTCAAACTTATCAGCATTCTAAGCATATAGAAGTGCGTTACCTGCCTTTTGAAACCCTATTATTTGCATGGAAAAAAAACTTAAAACGCTTAAAAACTTTGGTGGTTACAGAAGCGGAATTGTGGTTTAATGTGTTTGATACGGCTCAAAAATTAGGGGCAAAAACCATGCTCATTAACGCTCGCATCAGCGCTCGTTCTTACCCCAAGTATCAGCGTTTTTCTTTCTTTTATGCGCTTTTATTCAAACGCGTTGATTTGATTTTAGCGCAAAGCAAGGAGGATAAAAAGCGCTTGTTGAATCTAGGGGCAAAAAAAGTGGTGGATTTTTTGAATATCAAGCGTTTTTCAAAGCCTGTGATCGCTTCGTTTTACCCTAAAAACCCGGACGCTTTAAACATTGTTTTAGCTAGCACGCATGAGGGCGAGGAGGAATTAGGGTTAAAAGCGTTTTTAGAGTTCAAAAAGACTTTTAAAAATGCAAGACTGATTGTCGTGCCGCGCCACCCGGAGCGTTTTAAAAGCGTGCAGAATTTATTGCAAGATGCTTTAAAAGCGACTCGTTTTAGTTGGGAGTGTTTTTCTTCAAAGGGTTTTGTGGAATGCGATATTTTGTTAGTGGATCGCTTGGGGGAATTGAATAATTTCTATGCGATCGCAGATATTGTCATTTTAGGGGGTTCGTTTGTCAAAATGGGGGGGCATAACCCTTTAGAGCCGGCGTTTTTTAATGCGTGCTTGATCACAGGGGAGTATCTTTTCAACCAGGTAGCGTTGTTTGAATTAGTCAAGCCTTATAAAATCGTTCCAAAAGAGGATCTGTTAGGCGCTCTTTTAGATTACAAAAATTTAGGCGTGGTGCGTTTTTTAGAAAACGGGCATGATTTAAACGAATTGCTCGCTTTCATTAAACATTAAAAAGGATAAAGGATGAACATGGAAAAAGCTTATAAAATATTGAGCGTTCAAGAAAACGTTTCGCATAAAAAAGCTAAATCTTTGATCGATTCTGGGTTAGTGAGTATAGGGGGGAAGAAATTGATGGTCGCCAGAAAAGAACTCCCCAAAAACACGCGCTTTAGCGTCCAAAAGGTTGAAAAACCCAGCGTGATTTTTGAAGATGAAAACATTCTAGCTCTTTTTAAACCTCCTTTTATAGAGAGCTATGATTTAATCTCTTTTTTCAAAGGTTGGGTTTTGTTGCACCGCTTGGATAAAGAAACAAGCGGGGTGATTTTGTTGGTGAAAGAAAATTCAGAATTCCATTTAAAAGCTAAAAAGGCTTTTAAAGACAGGGCGGTTAAAAAGGAGTATTTAGCGCTCGCTCAAGGCATCATAGAAGAAGAGCGAGAAATCAACGCTCCCATTCTTACGATTAAAACCACTAAAGCGTTTAGCAAGATCTCTAAAAAAGGGCAAGAAGCGGTTACGATAATCACGCCTTTAAAAATTATCAACAAAAAAACCCTTTTAAAAGTGGGGATCAAAACCGGAAGAACCCACCAAATCAGAGTCCATTTAAAGCATATCAACCACCCCATTATAGGCGATACAATCTATGGCGATAGCCAACACTCCGCCAAACGCTTGATGCTCCATGCGCATAAAATCGCGCTACTAGGGTATGAATTTGAAGCGATCCCCCCTAAAGAATTTGAAATTTAAGGATTGATCATGAACGCTTGGAATACGATTTATGATCAATTTAACCCTATCGCTTTTAGTCTTGGCAGTATTGAAGTGCATTGGTATGGTTTGGCGTATGCGTGCGCGATTGTTATCGCTTTTTATATGGCGTTAAGAATGATTCAAAAAGATCCCAAGCGATTCCCCATTGAAAGGAAGGAATTTGAGAGTTATTTTTTATGGGCGGAGCTTGGCATTGTGCTAGGGGCAAGGATAGGATATGTTCTTATTTATGAGCCTAATTCCAGCTATTATTTGACGCATTTTTGGCAAATCTTTAACCCTTTTGATAGCCATGGGAATTTTGTAGGCATTCGTGGGATGAGCTATCATGGGGGGTTGGTGGGGTTTTTGATCGCTTCGTATCTTTATAGCCGTAAGGATTTGAAAAAGCTTTTGATTTATTTGGATTTGATTGCGATCAGCCTGCCTTTAGGGTATGTTTTTGGGAGGATTGGGAATTTTTTAAACCAGGAGCTTGTGGGGAGGATTGTCCCCAAAGACAGCCATTTAGGGCAAATCATAGGCATTATGGTGGATAATCAATTGCGTTATCCTAGCCAGTTGATTGAAGCGTTTTTAGAGGGGGTTATCGTGTTTTTAATGGTAATGTGGGCTAAAAAACACACCAAAACGCATGGGTTGCTGATTGTGGTTTATGGCTTGGGGTATTCCTTGATGCGCTTTATTGCGGAATTTTACAGAGAGCCAGACAGCCAAATGGGGGTTTATTTTTTGAATTTGAGCATGGGGCAGATTTTAAGCTTATTTATGGTAATTGTTTCGTTAGGGATTTTATTGTATGCTACAAAAAATTCTAAAAAAATAAAGGAAAATCAATGAAATTTTTGGATCAAGAAAAAAGAAGACAATTACTAAAGGAGCGCCATTCTTGCAAGATGTTTGATAGCCATTATGAGTTTTCTAGCGAGGAATTAGAAGAAGTCGCTGAAATCGCCAGGCTATCGCCAAGCTCTTACAACACGCAGCCATGGCATTTTGTGATAGTTACTAATAAGGATTTAAACCACCCAAGCAGAAATCCCAAACATCTTTAGTGTTTGGGATGAATGCTGCTAATTTGTAGTATAATATCTCCATACATTTGTATCTAGCGTAGGAAGTACGCAAAGTTACGCCTTTGGAGATATGATGTGTGAGACCTGTAGGGAATGCGTTGGAGATCAAACTCTGTAAAATCCCTATGATTAGGGACACAAAGTGAGAACCAAACTTTCCCTATGGGCAACATCAGCCGAGGAAGCCCAATCGCTTTAGCGTTTGGGTGCTTCACCTATAATCAAACCTAAATTAAAGTTTAAGGAGTGGCATTTTGTTTAAAAGAATGGTTTTAATCGCTCTTTTAGGGGTGTTTTCAAGCGTTTCATTAAGCGCTAAGAGTATTTTAAGAGATGATGGGATTTTAGTTTCTGATTTAAAGGGCATGAAATCAGAACTGTCTGATGCTCCTGCTTGGGTTTTTGAAGACGCTAAAGTCCCCTACGAAGAAATGGGAGTGGCGTATATCCCTGTTAATAACAAATATTTAGGGATTGAGCAAGCGACTTTGAACGCTAAATTGAGCCTGATCGTGGTTTTTCATGAAATCATGATGAAGTATAAAAAACGCTTCATTGAGCAATTCCATGAGTCCGAGCAGACGACTACGAGTATCAGCTACGCTGTCTATAATTACCTAGCGACTAAGATCCAGGTATCCAACACCTATACGAATTTAAAATCGGAGGTGGCTGTGGTGAAAATCAAGCTAGTGGGTTGCCAGATTGAGCAAATCAAAAGGTATTTAAAAGCGAGCGTTGAAAACCTTAACGATAATGAAATCGCTTACATCGCTAAGGTCGCTCAAAAAGAATTTGGTAGCGTTTGCGCATTAAGGTAGTTTTATAGCATTCTAGCGAGCATGTTTAAAGCATGCTCTACGCTTTTATTTTGAATGCTTTCTCTGTCCCCTTCAAAAAAACAGCGATCGATTAAAGCTTGAGATCCTAACTTTTGCACACCAATATAAATCGTGCCTACAGGATTAGCCTTGCTCCCCCCATTAGGGCCAGCCACCCCACTCATCGCAAGCGCTAAATCCGCTTTAAAATTCAAAAACACGCCTAGTAGCATTTCTTTCACGCATTCTTCACTATAAACCCCAAAGACTTTTAAAGTCGTGGCATTGACCTTCAATAATTCGCGCTTAACCTCTTCATTGTAACACACAACACCCCCCATAAAAACCGCTGAAGCCCCGCTAATGGAAGTGAATGCATGCGATAACAACCCCCCAGAGCAGCTTTCAGCCACCGCAATTTTTAAACCTAAAGATTTCAAGCGCTCTATTAAAGCGTTTGCGCTTTTTTGGTGATCGTCTAATTCCACAATGTTAGAATTAAAAAGCGTTTTAAGATAAACTCTCGCACGCTCTACATTCTCGCCTTTTAATTCAATGCAATCTTCTTTGACTTGAGCGAGAATGTTTAATCGTTCTAATTCTTTTTCAATCAAAATAAAACCGCTCTCATTATCCATATTCAAAAATTTAAATTTCATTTTTAACCTTTCAAAACCCTAAATTCAGCGTGCGCCATAATTCTTCCACTTCTTCTGTTTCTAAATCAATCGTGCTTTGAGTGCGAAAAAAAGCTTGGATTTTTTCTAAATCCAGGCTTTTAGCTTTCAAGCAAGAGGGGTGTGCTAGAATAAACCCTTGCGCTAAAGCGACAGAACGCTCTAATTTTGCATCGCATAAAAAACAAGAATTGTAACTTTGCAAGCGCCCTTCAAAATTCAAAAGCGTTGCATACATTTCTAAAATCACTCTTAAGGGGTGCTGTTTGGAGAGTTTGTTAGCCCCATCATCTAAAGTGTCAAAATAGACACTATCCAAAGAATGCACGCCCTCTAAATGCCTAAACAAGAGGGCGCAAAAGCGTTGCCAAAAAAACAAGCGCTCCATTTCTCTTTCCCAAATGTAGCCTAAATGCAAAATATTCCTTAGCTTGGGCAAAAATTTATCATCGTTTTCTTCTTCAAAATCAATTTTACGCCCCACATTCAGCACGCTATGGCGTTTGCCATAGAAACGATAGAGAGTTTTGAGCTGGTTTTTGGTTAAAACGCGCACGATCAAATCTTCATCTCTTATGCTTTGTGTTTGTAAAAGAAACCCTTGCATCACTACTCTTAAGATAATTTGGTTTATTATAAGCAAAACTTGGATACAATCCTAATAAAACTGCAAAATTAAGGAAAAACATGGGATTTGCAGATTTCTTTAAAAATTTTAAGATCAATAAATTGCGGACAGCGCCAAGTAAGGAAGAACAGCCAAGCCATTGGGTGAAATGCCCTAAATGTTATGCGTTAATGTATCATAAAGAAGTGTTTGGTAAATACAGCGTGTGTTTGAAATGCCATTACCATTTCCGCATGAAAGCGGCTGAAAGGATTGAATTTTTATGCGATGTGGGGAGTTTTGAAGAGTTTGACAAGCACTTACGGCCTAATGATCCTTTAAATTTCGTGGATAAAGAGAGTTATAAACAACGCATTAAAAAATACGAAAAAAGGACTAACCGCCCAAGCTCAGTGATCAGCGGTGAGGCTAAAATCAACCGCATGCCTTTGCAGATCGTGGTGTTTGATTTCAGCTTTATGGGGGGGAGTTTAGGCTCTGTAGAGGGGGAAAAGATTGTAAGAGCGATCAATCGCGCGGTCGCTAAAAGAGAAGCGTTATTGATTGTTTCAGCGAGTGGGGGGGCCAGGATGCAAGAATCCACTTATTCGCTCATGCAAATGGCTAAAACGAGCGCGGCTTTGAACCGATTGAGTGAGGCCAAACTCCCTTTCATTTCGCTCTTAAGCGATCCCACTTATGGGGGCGTTAGCGCGTCTTTTGCTTTTTTAGGGGATCTCATTATCGCAGAGCCAGGGGCGATGATAGGTTTTGCAGGGCCTAGGGTGATCAAGCAAACTATAGGGGCGGATTTGCCTGAGGGCTTTCAAACGGCGGAATTTTTATTAGAGCATGGTTTGATTGATATGATTGTACACAGGAAGGATTTGAAAAAAACTTTGAGCGATCTCATCGCTATGATGATGCATAAGACTTCAAAGATTTTTTAGAGTTTTAACATTGATGCGTTGCGTGGTGTATTCTATCGCTAAAAGTTCGCCTTTAGAGTTAGTGAAAGTCTATCAAAAGCAATGCAAGCAATTTGATTGCGAGCTGGAATTAGTGGATTTATTCCCTAAAAATACCGCCAACGCTCAAAAAGTTTCTAAAGAACTCGCTCAAAAAAGCTACTCTCTAGCCTTTGAGCCGTATTTAAACCCTAAGGCAAAAAATATTGCCTTACACCCTAAAGCTCAAAGGGGCGATAGCTTTGCGTTTAGTAAAATGTTAGAAAATCATCTTAATATTAATTTTTTTATCGCTGGAGCGTATGGGTTTGAAGAAAATTTTTTAAAGGGTTGTCAAGCTTGGAGTTTGAGCGAGATGACTTTTAGTCATGAAGTGGCTAAAATTGTCTTATGCGAGCAAATCTATAGGGCTTTAAGCATTATTTTTAAGCATCCATACCATAAATAGGAGGTGCGCATGCGTTTTTACATTATCTTTACATTTTTGTTCATTGTGGGTTTTGGCGTGTTTGTTTATAGTATTGATCCGCAAGCGTATGCCTTCAATTTAGGGAGCTACAGCTTTAATTTTCCCATTGCCGTATGGCTTATGGGCGTTTTGGGCATATTCGCTTTTTTTTCATGGGTTTTTTTATTTAAGAACAATCTCAGCCATAAAATCCGCTTATACCATGAAAAAAGGGATTTTGACAAATTGCTCAAACAAATCCTATCCCAAGACACTCAAAAGACTTTTTTAAAAACGAAATTTAAAAGCGATCTCGCTAAAAACCTCTCTCAAATTTTAGCCCGTTATGATTTAAAGGCTGATTTAAACACGCCAAATAGCGGGTGCGAAAAAGTGGACAACCTTTTTAAGCATTACCACAATATAGAAAATAACACCCTTGAGCCTAAAGATCACGCTAAGCATTCGCTAGCTTATGAGCATGCTTATTTTTCTAAACGCTTGAAGGCTTTCATTCATAACGATTTAAAAAACGCCTTTGAAGTTTTAACAAACGCGCAAATCCCTTTGGAATTACGCCGCTACGCTTTTATAGAAATCGCCCAAAAAGGCGACAAAAAAGAGATTTTAAAGGCTTTGAACGCGATGCAAGATAACTTGGATAAAGAGTGCGTGAAATCTTTTTTAAAAGCCTTTTTTGAAAAATCTTTAAACACAGACACTTTAAAAATTTCAGAGCTTTGCAAAAAGGTGGGTTATGACAAGAACGATTATTTGAAGCTCGCGCAAAAAGCACAAAAATTTCTTGTCCCCGATCAATGGTTCCAATTTTTTGAGATTTTAAGCCAAGAAGACGATAAGGCGCAAAAAGCCTTTTTATTCGTGTTGTTAGAATTAGAAATGAACGATCTCGCTAAGGAGCATTTAGCGGTTTTATCTTTTGAAGAATACATGCTTTTAAACGCTTATATGGATTTGAAACAAGAGCATAAAAAAGCCTATAAGTTAGAAGCGTTTTTGTAGGGGGTTTGTTTTGCTTCATGGCTTTAGGGCAGATTAAAAATAGATGGTTGCAAAAAATTCAAGAAATGGGCTAATGGAGTCGCTTTTAACGCCAAATGATAAGAGGAAAGACGCTAATGCTTTAAACCTTGATAAAACTAATCCTAAAAGAAACAACTAAAGCCAAAAATACGCTATAACCCACCATAAAAAGTTTTAGTAACCCGTATTTGATGGAAACAAAGCCTTTTTATTTTTCTTCTACGAATTTTTATCCGTATCTTGAAAACACTCCACTCAATCAATATAAAGAGTTCTAAGAAGATTTAAAAAAAAGGCTAAAAAACAAATTTGTGTTTTTAAAAGATAATAATGGTATTAAAGAATACCCCAAATAACGCTTTAAAAACGCACCACCATAGTGGCCATGTATGAGCCTGATTTGAAGTTGCTAGGAGCACCTTCAGGCAATTTGATATGGAAATACTTTTGACAACCATTGATCGCTTTTTCATAATTTTTAGTGAAAGAATGGTGATGGCGGTTTTCCAAAGGCCCTTTCATGTGCTTGCTCATCAATGCAGAATGCTTTAATTTGACAAACAGAATCAAGTTTTCACCGAACAACGATTTCATCGTGAAAACGAACGCTCGTTTGTAAAATGTCCGTTTGTCAATATCAATCCCAATCATCCCACTTCCAGCCGAATAGACCAAAGGTTTTGAATACAACTTCAGATCATCGCCACTCAAAACGCTTAACAAAATCCCTAAACTTATTAGTGTCCTAACCCCATTTTCTTTCCTTAAGATATAACATTATCCGCATGTTTAACAGATAAGGAAATTTAACTTAAAACACCTTAACGATTGATTAAAAAATTAAAAAAAATGTATTTTTTTAAAAAGCGTTACTCTTTAGAGATTTGTGAAGATTTTTATAATTGTATGGTTATTTTTGAATAACCTTTTTTAATTGATTGATAATGGAATAACTCTTTTTTAATCCAATAGGGATCGCTAAAACCTTATTTTAATTTTAAAAAATGGGATTTTTAAGCTTCTTCAATCAATATTCAAGTTTTTAGATTTTCACCATAAAATTTTTTTAAAAGATAAAACACCCCCACAAGCAAAGCCACACCGATTACAAGAGCGAGCGAGCGCGAATGCATAAAACTTGCCACCCCTAAACTCACCGCGCTGCAAAGCATCGCAATAGTCGCATAAGGGAGTTGTGTGATGAAATGGCTTTGCACCGAACACCCTGCCCCTGCAGCCGATAATATAGTCGTGTCAGAAATGGGGCTTGTGTGATCGCCATAAACCGCGCCTGAGAGGATCGCTGAAACAATCAAAATAATATCGCTTTCATTGGCCATGCCCGCTCCAATGGGCAGCATGATTGCAAACGCTCCCCAGCTTGTGCCGGTAGAAAAAGCGATAAACCCAGAGATTAAAAAAAAGATTAAAGGCATATACACGCCTCCCCCACTATTTAAAAATCCCTTGCTGATGTGGGCCAAGTAAATCCCTGTTTGAGCGTCATCTCTAATCACAGGCCCGATAGCCCAAGCGAGCGTTAAGACTAGTATCGCTGGCCCCACACTCTTAAAGCCATCCAACATGAGTTTAAAAAAGCTCCCTTTTTCTAAAAACTTATAAGCTAAAAGATAAGTAACAATGAGCGAAAACAGCCCCCCATAAAAGAGCGAAAAACTCGCATCAGTGTTTTTTAAGACCACTCCTGTATAAAAAATCAATGATGAAATGGACACGATCAATAATAAAATAGAAAGGGGTAACAGGCTTAAGGGGGCTAGTTTTGAATAGCCTTCTTCTTGTTCGCTATAAAAATCCTTCACGCCTATGTTTTGATACTTCCTCATGCTAGGGAGGTTGATTTGCCATAAAATGGTGAGAAACACCGCAATGAGCGCAAAAATCGCATAATAATTACTGCTTAAGCTTTGCACAAGCACCGAAAAACTATCTTTTAATAAGGGCGAGCTGTCGTTATTCATGATCCCCATAATATACGCCCCCCAGCTAGAAATAGGGACTAATAAGCACACCGGCGCTGAAGTGGAATCTATGATATAAGCCAAGCGTTCTCGTGTGGAGTTATGAGCGTCGTTTAAAGATTTTGAGATTTGCCCCACGGTTAGGGCGTTAAAATAATCATCTACAAAAATAATAATGCCTGAAAAAAAGGCGATAAATTCAGGGGTTTTGGCGTTTTTAGAATATTTTTTAGCTTTTTTGACAAAGTTTTGCACGCTACCGGATTTTAAAATCACTTGGCTTAAGACGCCTAAAAAGATTAAAAACCCAAAAACATAGAGGTTGGAAAGATTGAAATGAAGCCCTTTTTCTGGCTCGTAAGTGTAAAAAACGGAAGTGATTTTATGATAAATATATTCTACAAGTTGAGAAAGGTGTAACGAATGCATTAAAACAGCGCTCACTAAAATGCCTACAAACAACGAGAGTGCGACTCTTTTAGTGAAAACCACCATTAAAATAACGCTAAAAGGAACGATAAGGCTTAACGCTGACAATCCCACCGAATAAAATCCTTTAAACTAATCTTTAAATTTCAATTAAAAGAGACAATCAATATTCACAAAATTCTTTGTTAAAAGAAGAGATGAATTTGCCAAAACAAATCGCTTAAAAGATTTTAATCAAGTGGCCGGGAGAGAGGGATTCGAACCCCCGGAGGTATGACCCTCAACGGTTTTCAAGACCGCCGCTTTCAACCACTCAGCCATCTCCCGCTATTTTCATAAAAGTCCCTTACAAAAGTCCCTAAATGACTACAATATGGAGGCGACACCCGGATTCGAACCGGGGAATCAAGGTTTTGCAGACCCATGCCTTACCACTTGGCTATGTCGCCTTAAATTTAACAATAGCACATCTATTGAGATAACAAAATCAAACCATGTTTAATTTGGTTTAATTTGCAATGATGGTGCCCAAAGCCGGACTTGAACCGGCACGGTATTGCTACCGAGGGATTTTAAGTCCCTTGTGTCTACCAATTCCACCACCTGGGCAAACTAATGGGTAAACTAACTAAATAGAAACCATGCTCTAGAAGTTAAATCAAAATATGGAGCGGGAAACGGGGATCGAACCCGCGGCCCCGACCTTGGCAAGGTCGTGCTCTACCACTGAGCTATTCCCGCACTCTTTATTCAAAAAGACAATTGTTATTGTATCTAAACTCAATAATAAAAGTCAAGGGCTTATGAAAAATTTCAAAACTGATTTTAAAACCAATCAAAAACAGCTAAAACCCCTTTTATTTAAAAAATGAACAATAATGTTTTGAGTTTCCATTCAAACAAAACCCGTTTAAGAATTTCTAAATATGGGTAAAAAATATACAATACCTTATAATAAGATGAAAATTCATGGCGTTTTGCGCTCATTTTTTATTTCTTTTTAATTTGATTGCATAATAATAGTTGGCATGACACATCACCATAGGAGTTTCAATCATGAAAGAAGTCATTCATTCAACACTAGCCCCAAAAGCGATAGGTCCTTATTCTCAAGCTATCGCCACTAACGATCTTGTTTTTGTCTCTGGGCAATTAGGCATTGATGCGAGCACCGGCGAATTTAAAGGCGCAGACATTCACTCTCAAACCACACAGTCAATGGAAAATATCAAAGCGATTTTAAAAGAAGCAGGGTTAGGGATGGATAGCGTGGTTAAAACGACTATTTTATTGAAAAGTTTAGACGATTTTTCGGTGGTGAATGGAATTTATGGGAGTTATTTTAAAGAGCCTTATCCGGCTAGAGCGACCTTTCAAGTGGCTAAACTGCCTAAAGACGCTTTAGTAGAAATTGAAGCGATAGCCATTAGGTAATTTATTAAAGGGGCTATCAGCATGAAAAAAGAAGTCGTGGTCATAGGCGGTGGGATTGTGGGGCTTTCTTGCGCGTATTCTATGCATAAATTAGGGCATAAGGTTTGCGTGATTGAAAAAAGCGATGGCAAAAACGGCACTTCTTTTGGGAATGCCGGGCTCATTTCTGCGTTTAAAAAAGCCCCGCTCTCATGCCCTGGTGTGGTGTTAGACACCTTAAAACTCATGCTCAAAAACCAAGCCCCTTTAAAATTCCATTTTGGGCTTAATTTAAAGCTCTATCAATGGATTTTAAAGTTTATGAAAAGCGCGAACGCCAAATCCACGCACCGCACCATGGCGTTGTTTGAACGCTACGGGTGGCTGAGTATTGATATGTATCATCAAATGCTAAAAGATGGCATGGATTTTTGGTATAAAGAAGACGGGCTTTTAATGATCTACACTCTAGAAGAAAGCTTTGAAAAAAAGCTTAAAACTTGTGATGACAGCGGCGCTTATAAAATCCTTAGTGTGAAAGAAACCAAAGAATACATGCCCGTTGTTAATGACAATATCTGTGGGAGCGTGCTTTTGACCGAAAACGCGCATGTGGATCCGGGCGAAGTGATGCGCTCTTTACAAGAATATCTACAAAATGTTGGCGTGGAGTTCCTTTATAATGAAGAAGTGATCGATTTTGAGTTTAAAAACAACCTTATTGAGGGCGTTATCACGCACAAGGAAAAAATCCAAGCAGAAACAATCATTCTGGCCACTGGGGCTAACCCCACTCTCATTAAAAAAACCAAAAACGATTTTTTAATGATGGGGGCTAAAGGCTATAGCATCACCTTTAAAATGCCTGAAGAATTAAAACCCAAGACTTCTTCTTTATTTGCGGATATTTTCATGGCAATGACCCCACGAAGAGACACCGTTAGGATCACCTCTAAACTGGAATTAAACACCAACAACGCCCTCATTGATAAAGAGCAAATCGCTAACATGAAAAAGAATTTAGCCGCTTTCACGCAGCCTTTTGAAATGAAAGACGCCATAGAGTGGTGCGGTTTCAGACCCTTAACCCCTAATGATATTCCTTATTTGGGCTATGACAAACGCTATAAAAACTTAATCCATGCGACAGGGCTGGGGTGGCTTGGCATCACTTTTGGCCCGGCCATTGGTAAAATCATCGCCAATTTAAGCCAAGACGGAGCGAATGAAAAAAATGCCGATATTATGCTTTTTTCTGCATTTTTTAGGGATTAAGGGATTTCTTTTTTAACCCCTAGTTTATTAAGGAGTTTTTATGGAAACGATTGATTCGGTGGTGCGTTCGTTATCTAATTTGGTGTGGGGGATTCCCATGCAAATTTTATTAGTAGGCACCGGCTTGTTTTTAACCTTTTATCTTAGGGGTTTGCAATTCAGTAAGATCTTTTATGCGATCAAAATCCTTTTTGACAAAGAGTCCCAATCTAAGGGCGACATTTCGCAATTTTCTGCTCTCATGCTCTCTTTAGGAGCGACTGTAGGCATTGGGAGTATCGTAGGCGTAGCGACTGCTATCAGCATTGCAGGGCCAGGAGCGGTGTTTTGGATGTGGGTTACTGGGCTTGTTGGCATGGCGACTAAGTATTCTGAGGGGATTTTAGCGGTGAAATACCGGGAAAAAGGGGCGTTTGGATACAACGGAGGGCCTATGTATTACATCAAAAACGGCCTTAACATGCCCAAACTCGCCATGGCGTTTGCGATTTTTACGATTATTGCAAGCATTGGCACCGGTAACATGACGCAATCTAATGCGGTTTCTTCCATTTTGAGCGAACAAGCGAACTTTCCCACTTGGGTTTCAGGTTTATTGCTCACGATTTTAACCGCTTTCATTGTTATTGGGGGGATTAAATCCATTGGTAAATTCACTTCTTACTTAGCTCCTATTATGGTGCTTTTATACTTGATCGCTATTATTTATATTATTGTTAGCCATTTTGATTTAGCCATTCAAGCGATCAAACTCATTTTTGAAGAAGCCTTTAACCCTAAACCCGTTGTGGGCGGAGCGAGTGGTGCGTTGGTAGCGACGATGATAAAAACGGGCGTGGCTAGAGGGTTGTATTCTAATGAAGCGGGGTTGGGGAGTTCAGCCATTATTGCTGCAAGCGCTCAAACGCGCCACCCGGTGCGTCAAGCCTTAGTGTCCATGCTCCAAACTTTTATTGTAACTTTAATAGTGTGTTCGGCAACAGCGAGCGTGATCTTAATGGCGCCAGAATACAACACCTTGCTCCCTAATGGGGAAAAATTAAGCGCTAATTTGCTCACTCTAAAAAGCACGGAGTATTTTCTAGGCTCGTTAGGGACGGTGGTGATTTTTTTGACCATGATCTTTTTTGCCTACTCTACGATTATTGGTTGGGCTTATTATGGGGAAAAATGCACTGAATACGCCTTTGGTGAAAAAAAAGTGAAATATTACCGCTTGATCTTTTTAGCGAGCGTGATGGTGGGGGCTATGGCTAAAATTGATTTTGTGTGGAATTTAGCGGATCTTTCTAACGGGCTTATGGCTATCCCTAATTTAATCGCTTTGATTTTATTGCATAAGGTGGTTTCTTCAGAAACGCGCTGGTATTTTAGCAAGCATTCTAACAAGTAAGATGGCATGTTAAAAAGGGCGAGTTTTGTAGAAGTGAATAGCGCTTCTTTAAGGCATAATTTTAGCGCAGTCAAAAGCATTGTCCCTAAAGACGCCCACATCATGGCGGTTGTCAAGGCGAACGCTTATGGGGCAGGCGCCATTAAAGCGAGCGAAATTTTCTTACAAGAAGGGGCTAATTATTTAGGGGTAGCGGCCTTAGATGAAGCTTTAGAGTTGCGTTCTCATTTCCCTAAAACCCCCATTTTGATTTTAGGTTATAGCCCTAATGCTAACGCTTCCGTGCTGATTGATAACGATTTGAGCGCTATGGTTTTTAGCCTTGAACAAGCGGAAGTTTTTTCCCAAATGGCTTTAAAATCTCAAAAACGCTTAAAAGTGCATCTCAAAATTGATACCGGCATGCACCGCTTGGGCTTAGAGCCTAATTTTAAAAGCATAGAAACCATTAAAAAAATCCGCGCTTTAAAGGGCTTGGAAGTGGAAGGGATATTCACGCATTTAAGCAACGCTGATGCTAAGATTAAAACCCATGCTAAAAACCAAATGAAAGCCTTTAACGCTTTTTTAGAGCAGCTTTTGGATCAAAAAATAGAGTTTCAATACCGCCATGCTTATAATTCCGCCGGTATCCTTTCTTTGTGTAACGGGAATGAAAATCGTTTGTTAAATCTCTATCGCCCAGGTATCATGCTCTATGGTTTTTACCCCTCTAATGAAATGAAAGAATCATGCCCAACCATCTTGAAAAATGTTATCAGCTTGAAAGCGCAAATTGTTCAAATCAGAAGCGTTAAAAAAGGCGAATTTATTGGCTATGGCGAGCATTTTTATACCAATGAAGAGACTTTAGTGGGCGTTTTAGCTCTAGGGTATGCGGACGGGTTAGCGCGCGCTTTAGGCAATCGCATTCAAGTAGTGATCAATAACCAATTAGCCCCTCTTATTGGCAAGGTGTGCATGGATCAGTGTTTTGTCAAACTCAATGATATTCAAGCTAAAGAGGGCGATGAGGTCATCTTGTTTGGGGATAAAAGCGCTAAGGCTAACGACGCAAGCGAAATCGCTGTGCTTTTAAACACCATTGCTTATGAAACTATCAGCACCCTATCCAAACGCTTGGAGCGCGTTTATATTTAAAATCAAACCATGCAAAATTTTTATTTTGTGTTAGAATGCTCGAAAAAATTTAGGATTAAAATATAAAATGAAAAAAGTTTTATTTTTATTGGTAATAAGCTTTTTTTGGGGTTTTTTGAACGCTTCTAGCTTGTATGAAAAACTGATTAATAAAGAAACGATCAGCGTTGGCACAGAAGGCATTTACCCCCCTTTCACTTACCATAATAAAGAAGGCAAGCTCACCGGCTATGATGTGGAAGTGGCTAGGGAGTTGGCTAAAGAGCTTGGCGTGAAAATCAAATTCCACGAAACTTCATGGGATATCATGCTTACAGGTTTGAAATCGGGGCGTTTTGATATGGTCGCTAACCAGGTGAGTTTGACGACTAAAAAACGCCAAGCGGCTTTTGATAAAAGCTTGCCTTATAGCTATTCAGGCACGATCATGCTCGTTAGGAAAGATGAAAACCGCATTAAAGACATCAAAGACATTAAAGGTTTGAGAGCGGCTAACACTTTAAGCTCCACTTATGGGGAAATCGCTTCCAAATACGACGCTCAAATCGTTTCGGTGGATTCTATGGCGCAAGCTTTGTTGCTGGTGGTGCAAAAACGAGCCGATTTGACCTTAAATAGTTCTTTAGCGATCTTAAACTACCTTAACACCCACAAAAACAACCCCTTTAAAATCGCATGGGAGTCCAAAGAAAAAGATGGGGGCGCTTCCTTTGTTATTAACAAGCACCAAGAAAAAGCCTTAGAGCTTATCAACCAAGCGATGCAAAGATTGATAGATAAAGGGGTTTTAAAACGCTTAGGCGAACAATTTTTTGGAAAAGATGTCAGCCAGCCCTAATCTGTCTTTGTTTTTTGAATCTTTAGATTTGAGCAAGGAGCGTTTGGAATTATTATTAGAGGCTTTCTACCCCATGCTAAAAGCCGCTTTTTGCATTTCTTTGCCTTTAGCGATCATCTCTTTTATTTTGGGCTTATTCATTGCGGTTATGGTGGCTCTCATTAAAATCGCGCCTCCTAAACATTTCATTCATAAGGCTTTATTAGCGGGCGTGAATTTCTATGTTTCGCTCATTAGAGGCACGCCTTTATTGGTCCAAATTGTGGTGGTGTTTTATGGTTTGCCCGCCCTTGGGGTTTATATGGATCCAATCCCGGCAGGCATTATTGCGTTTTCTTTTAATGTGGGGGCATACGCTTCAGAGACTTTAAGGGCGAGCTTTCTTTCTGTCCCTAAAGATCAATGGGATTCAAGCTTGAGTTTGGGTTTGAATTACTTGCAAACCTTTTGGCATGTCATCTTTTTTCAAGCGCTCAAAGTCGCTACGCCAAGCCTGAGTAACACCTTCATCAGCCTTTTTAAAGAAACTTCTTTGGCGTCTGTGGTAACTATCGCAGAGGTTTTTAGAATCGCGCAGCAAAAAGCGAACGCCAGCTATGACTTTCTGCCTATTTATTTGGAAGCCGCTTTGATTTATTGGCTTTTTTGCTTGGTTTTAGAAGCGGTCCAAAAGCGCGTGGAAAAAATCTTAAATTGAGTTGGCTCAATCTAATATTTGATTATAATACAGCCTAAATAATATAAAATAAGGAAATTCGCATGGGTGTGTTTTTGGATAAGAGCATTAAAGATGTGGTAGATGAATTGAATGTCCGTTATTTTTTGCCTGACATTCAGCGTGAATACATGTGGCTCAAAAACGCCGATGAAAAAAAGATAGAGCAACTTTT
Source organism: Helicobacter pylori NCTC 11637 = CCUG 17874 = ATCC 43504 = JCM 12093 (assembly GCF_900478295.1). Taxonomy (NCBI): domain Bacteria; kingdom Pseudomonadati; phylum Campylobacterota; class Epsilonproteobacteria; order Campylobacterales; family Helicobacteraceae; genus Helicobacter; species Helicobacter pylori. The sequence goes on along the minus strand of NZ_LS483488.1, from coordinate 1,178,936 downwards.
TGACTCCATTCTTAGGGGCTATCCTATTGGCTCTTTTTTATTTTAGAAATTACAAAGAAAAGATATAGCAACGAGTAACGAACAAGATAATAATAAACTCAATTTCCAACTTTATCAATTCATTGAAAACTACGATGCGCGAAAGCCCCACAATGAAAAAATCCATGTTGAAAAAATTAATGTTGATGATTTGTCTATTGTCCTAGATGGCCAACAGCGTTTAACCTCGCTTTATATCGGGCTTAAAGGCAACGCTTAAGAAAAAGGGGGCTAGATACGATGACCCCAACGCTTATGAAGAGAAGCGTTTGTATTTGAACTTGAAACACCAGCCAAACATGGACAACCCAGAAGACAATTACCAGTTTGAATTTCATGCCAAAAAGCCTGAAAACGATAAAAAACATTGGTGGTTTAAGGTGGGGGATATTTTAGAATTAAAAAATGTTGTAAGTTATACGAGAGAACACAATTTAGGTGGTGAAGAGTCAGCATTACTAGAAAATCTAAAAAATGCTTTTTGCACCGAAAAGCTCATTTCATATTTTGAAGAAACAGAAAAAAATCTTAATAAAGTTTTAAATATCTTTATCCGTGTCAATAGCGGCGGGGTCAAGTTAAGCTATTCTGATTTATTGATGTCTATTTTGACAGCAAGTTTTTCAAGCAATATTAGAGAAAAAATGAATGAGCTAGTGGATATTTTAAAAGATAAAGGTTTTCCAAATGTGGGGAAAGACCAGGTGTTAAAAACTTGCTTGCTTCTCATTGGTAAAGACACTACTTTTGAATTAAAAAATTTTAATAAAAAGAATATCAAAGAGATTGAAGAAAATTGGGAAAAAATTACAGAAAGCATTGATAATGCTACAAAACTATTAGAAACTTTTGGTTATGCAGGCTATTTAGGTTCAGCTTATATTTTATCCAGTTTAGCCTATTTTTATTTTTTAAATTCAAAAATGGATAAAAACGATGAAGAACAAGCCCTAAAATTTGTCCGTAACGCTCAAATCACGAGTTATTTCACTCCTTCAACGGATACAAAATTAAACAACATAGCCAATAGCATGAAAGATGTGCAAACTTTTGAATCATTCAACCATAATTTAGCCAAACACCAAACAAGCCCTTTAAAAATCACTAACGATGCGATAGAAGAAATGATGCGTTTTAGTAACCATGCTTTAATCTTTCCTATCTTACTATATTCAGCCACGAGCAATCTAATCATCTCATGTTTTTTCTTTAAATCACAGAACGCATTTATCTCATAGTATAATGAGCCTTTAGTAACCGACTTAATCGTATAATCAAAATATTTAGGACTTGTCAGCACTATATTTTCAAATTTAGTCAATATTTCATTATTCGCTTGTATTTGCTTATTATTAGCGTTTTTAACCGTGGGTGTTATGGTAGGGTTAGGCTTATCTTTATTTAGCCTTTTAATGGCATTTTTAAAGCGAATAAGGGCATCGTTTTCTTTAAATGGCACAGGCGTTTCAGCTTGATTAGATTTAACTTCACTAATCATAGGCTTATCTTGTTTAATAAAGCCATTTAATAGCAAATAATCCATAAAGTAATCATAGTCTTTGATATTGACAAAGAAGCCACCTTTATTGTCTACATCATCAAACCACGCTTTATAATAAGCGCCATCTTTATCTATCCTAGCTAACCTTACAAGCTTATCATCTTTTTTATAAGTTAAGTTAATAAGGCAATCTAGCGAGCGAGTGTTAGTGGCTTTAGTAGTGGTGGGAGTGGTAATATTAGCTTGTTTAGTGGCGTCTTGTTTTATTTCTTTAAAATTAAAACGCAAAGCCGAGATGCGCCTAGCATCAATCCCTTTTTTTTCTTTTATAATTTCAACTTCATAACCGATGCTATGTAAGGCTTTAATCATTCTTTTAAACTTAATGCCCAAGTTACAACTATCGCTAGTATTCACACCTAGAACAGGTGAAACCACCCCTTGCTAAAGCAAGGAGCTTCCTAACTAAAGCATTCCATTGAATGCTAACACGAAAGGCTTTGTTCTTTATAGTCTGCATGGATATTTCCTACCCCAAAAAGACTTAACCCTTTGCTTAAAATATTGTTCGCAGCGTTGATGTCCCTGTGTTCTTTATACCCACAATCAGAACACCAATATTGCCTGTGATTTAGTTTAAGCTTGGGGTTGATGCTCCCACAATTACAGCAAGTTTTGCTAGTGTATTGTGGGGGAACTTTCACTAACAATCTGCCATTATGCTGTTGTTTGTAGTCTAAAAAGAAGATGATTTGATAGAATGAAGCGTTGAGAATAGATTTATTAAGCCCACTCTTTTGTTTAACATTTTTGAGTTTGGCTCTTTTAGTCATGTTCTTTACTTGCAAGTCTTCAACTGCTATCCATTCAAATTGCTTTGAAAGTTCGCTTGTGATTTTATGGTATCGGTCTGTTTTTTGATGACTAGACCTGTCAAAGGCTTGGTTTAATTTCTTTTGCGTTTTGTAAAAATTACCTCCTAATTTGGTTTTGTTTTGTTTGGATTTTAAAACCCTACGGCTCTGTTTTCTTTGCAATCTTTTAAATTTTTCAGAGTATTTTTTTAAAGAATACAATTTGGAACAAGTGGGGATAAATCGTTTTGGATCTGTTTTTTCATCTATTTCTAATCCTAGCAATTCTTTCATGTCTTGAATATAGCGCTTAAAGTCAGTGAGTTTTTCATGGTTATTCACGCCACAAGAACACGCTATATCAAGAACATTCAAATCTAGCCCCACACAATCTTTAGGGTTTTTGATGGCAGTAATGTTTTGTTCGTATTCCACGCTAAAGCTAACGAAATATTTTCTGTGGCTGCAAGAGATTGTAATTTGCTTGATTTTAGCGTTAGGGGGGAAGTCTCTGTGCATGCGCATGAATAAAGGCATTTTCATCAGAGTGAATACCTTGAAGCGCTCATCATCACTCTCTTTGATAGAGAAGCCTTGATTACTCCACGAAAAAGATTGTTTGGCGAATTTAGAGTTCTTGAATTTAGGAAAACCCCTATCTTTAATTTTTAAAGCGTCTTTAAAAGCCCTTTCAACATTCATGCGTGATTGTTGGGCTATCACACTACTAAAGGGTAAATCCCTAGCTCTTAGGCATTGTTTGATCGCATGATCTAGCTCGCTTGATTTTTTGTATTTTTTTTCTTTAGGTGGTAAATCTTTGTTGTTTTGATATTGCTTTTGCAATTCATTCAAGCCAATATTATAAGCTTGGTTATAGACAAAAAAACAATGTTGCAGTTTGCTTTCTTGTTCTTTAGTGGGATACAAGCGGAATTTAAAACCCTTATTGACTTTCATAGAAGTATTTTAACATCTTTTAGTTAAAATAGGTCTATGAAAAAAATTGATGACACAAGACACGGAAGACATTGTGTTTTTTTGATGCATGTGCATTTGGTGTTTGTTACTAAATACAGGCGTTCAGCGTTCAACAAGGAAGTGATAGATTTTTTAGGATCGGTGTTTGCTAAAGTGTGTAAAGACTTTGAGAGCGAATTGGTGGAGTTTGATGGGGAAAGCGATCATGTGCATTTGCTTATCAACTACCCTCCAAAAGTGAGCGTGAGCAAGTTAGTCAATTCTTTAAAAGGCGTGAGCAGTCGTTTGACTAGGCAACACCATTTCAAAAGCGTTGAAGCTTGTTTATGGGGGAAGCATTTATGGTCGCCTAGTTATTTCGCTGGGAGTTGTGGGGGTGCACCTTTAGAGATGATTAAGCAATACATATAAGATCAAGAAACACCGCATTAAATTAGCTAACTTTGATTTTTAATAGAATGCTCTAAAAAGCGAATGGATCTAGGTGAAACAATGTTCAAATAGCCTAACGGCTAAACGCTTACATCTCCGCCCTAAAGGACGGAGTTTTTCGCGCTAGTTGGATAAAAATGAGCAAGCCATAGAAGAGTATAAAAAAAGAAATTATATTGACCCTACCCTAAAATTAGAATGGGAAAATATAAAAGAATTTCGTGAAAAAAGAGAAGAAGCTATCATTAAAAGATTAAAAGAAGCGTTATTGCCTAAGTCTTCATAGGAGTGTTTTTTTGGCTGATAGAATCGGGTAAAGCGTTTTGACAAAATGGGTAAAACAAAATTTAAACTCGTTTAAGTCATGCTTAATGATAAAAAAGGTAGAATGATTCACTTTTTGAACGATAATAAATTTCATTTACTGCTTGCTATCTAAAAATGCCGTTAAGGTGTAAGGTAGCTATATTAATTTTATCAATCTTAGTTTCAAAATGAAAAATTAAAAGGGCGATAGCCTTAGTGAAAGGATAATCAATAAAACATTTAGGCAAAAAAGAGGTAAGAACCTTAGGGTTATCTTCGCTTGGCGGGACTTTAGAATTTTACGATTTTATCATCTTTGTATTTTTTACGAGTATCATTGCCAAACACTTTTTCCCGAACACGCTTAGCCCTATTTGGTCTGAAATCAACACTTATGGTATCTTTGCTGCAGGCTATCTAGCGCGCCCGCTTGGCGGCATAGTGATGGCCCACTTTGGGGATAGATTCGGCCGTAAAAACATGTTCATGCTCTCTATTTTATTGATGGTAATCCCAACCTTTGCGCTCGCTTTGATGCCAACTTTTAATGATTTGGTGGGTTTTGGCGTTGGTAGCATGGGACTTAGCCTAAAAAACGCTCATTATCTTGGTTACATAGCTCCTGTTTTTTTGGTGTTTGTTAGGATCTGTCAAGGCGTTGCTGTGGGTGGTGAATTGCCTGGCGCTTGGGTTTTTGTCCATGAGCATGCCCCGCAAGGCCAAAAAAACACTTATATCGGTTTTTTAAGCGCTTCTGTAGTTTCTGGGATTTTGCTTGGGAGTTTGGTTTATATAGGGATTTACATGGTTTTTGACAAGCCTGTTGTTGAAGATTGGGCTTGGAGGGTTGCCTTTGGGCTTGGAGGGATTTTTGGTATCATTTCTGTTTATTTGAGGCGCTTTTTAGAGGAAACTCCTGTTTTTCAGCAAATGAAGCAGGACAACGCCTTAGTTAAATTCCCGCTTAAAGAGGTGTTTAAAAACTCTCGCTTTGGCATATTAATCTCCATGCTTATCACTTGGGTTTTAACCGCTTGCATTTTGATTTTTATCCTTTTCGTTCCCAATTTCACTCTCATGCATCCCAATTTTAATTTCACTCCTTTTGAAAAAACCTATTTTCAAATTTTAGGACTTGTTGGTATTGTGAGTTCTATTGTTTTAACCGGGTTTTTAGCCGATAAAATCAAACCACACAAAGTTTGCATGGCTTTTAGCGTGGCTTTTGCTTTTTTTGGCTTTTTATTCTTTAGAGAATTTTATTCTAACGCGCCAAGTTTAATCAATACCATAGTTTTATACTTTTTAGCTTGCTTTTGCGCGGGTATTATGAATTTTTGCCCCATTTTTATGAGCGATGTGTTTAGCGCCAAAATCCGTTTTAGCGGGATTTCCTTCGCTTATAACATAGCCTATGCTATAACCGCTGGCTTTACCCCTCAACTTTCAAGCTGGTTAAACGCAAAAGCTATAGTGGCGCCTGAAAGCTTGCAAAGTTATGGTTTAAGCTTTTATATTTTTGTGGTTTCTTTAATTGCCTTTATTACATCGCTTTTAATGGCGCCAATTTACAATCAATCTAACCCCCAACACGAATCGCCCATAACATGAAAGAAGCACAAACTTTTGAGTGATTCAACCAAGATTGAGCCGATTTTCATTAAACCATATTTAAAAAAATCGTATTGACCCTAGAATTAAAAATATAGAGGAATTTCGTGGAAAAAGAGAGAAAAAGCTAAAAAGAAAGCGTTATTATTTAAGTTTTAATAAGGTGTTTTAGCGCTATTTGTTGTAAGGGTTTAACGCTTAGCGTCGGTGGATTTTGGTGGCGATGAAATTCTTAACATTCAAAGATTTTTAAACTTATCGTTTTAGATTTCACTTTGTTGTAAAACTCTTAAGGGGGTGGGGGATATTATAATTCCTCTCTGCAATCTCAGTGAAGCACCCAACCGATAAAGCGATTGGAATTTCTGCTTGAGTGATTTAAAACACCCTAACTTCGTGCATCACAATGAGATTATCGCTTGATTGAGTTTTTTAATATTTTAGCGTTTTAAAACACCCACCCGTAATTGAAAAACACCTTAAAATGGCTAGCCCCTTCATTGAAAACAAAAGAGTTCGTGTAATCGCCACCACTAGAAACGACGCTAGCTTTTCTTTGGATTAAAGGGATGCTAATCCCTACAGAATATTTAGAATGCTTATAGCGGTAATTCAACCCAGTAGCCACATCTAAATTACCGCTCCCTTTGACTTTGTTCAACACATAATAGCTGTTATACAAGCCCCTTAACCCCCCAAAGATACCAAAAGAGGAAGAAAAATTCTTTCTCGTTTGAACGCCTGTAGGGCTATTTTTATTGGAGTAAGTGGTGATGAAATCCAACAACAAATCTATCCCCCCACCATAGCTCAATTGCTGGAATTTTTGATTAAGGGCTTTAGAATAGTTGTATTTCACAATGCCATAATAAGCCAATCCTATGAAATCATTAAAGTAATTTTGATAGCCTATTTTAGCGTTAACCCCTAAAATAGGGCTTCTAAAACTCTGTGAAGCGCTTGAAAAATAGTGGTCAGTAACGCTAGAAGTGACAAAGGTTTTTTGAATGGTGCTGAGCATGGAATTGGCTAAATCTTGCGTGTTCAAACTAGCGTTTAGGTTGTAGTTTGTTTGACTCCCCAAGTTAGCGTAGTTGATCGGTAAAGCGTTTTGATTAATAAGCTGCTGCCAGACCGCTGCTGTTACCCCTAAAAACCCAGCCGGGACATCCGCACAATTGTGGTAGATGGAATTAGGGTAGTTGCTAGGGAAAGCGGGTTGACCTGAACCATTGAAGCGAGAGCACACGTTATAGGGGAGACCATCAGAATCTTTTGGCTTGCCATTTTCAGTTTGACCGGTTGGCACTCTTTGATAGGTCATGTTCCCATTGTGTCCATAGCCTTTGGTGTGGCTGAATTCATGCAAAATGGTCCTTAAATCAGCCAAATTGATAGTCTTAAGGTCATTACCAAAGAGTTTTTGGGGTTCTAAGGCATAGGCTTCTACTCCTAATGTGCCATATTCACCATCATTACCATATCCATTGGCTAACCCTACAACCCCTGAATTTTTTAAAACAACCGCATCAATTTCTATTTTTTTTCTAAAATTATTAATGATACCTTGTTTGTTGAGTATATATTGTTGATCAACTTTAGTATCAACACGCCCATTTACTCCGGGATTTACGCATTTTGAAGGATCATTATCACAATCTGTTGAGCTGTTAGTGAATTCAAAAGGAGCGTTTAAGATCGCATCGCCCCAAGATTGGGAGTCTAAAACAGCGATCATGTTCAACATCAAATTGGTGAATTCTTCTGCGGTTTGTGGGGTGAAAGGTTGCCAACAATCATTTTTTGTATTACCATTATTATTGTAAGGACAAGTGTTGAAATTGCTTGGATTTTCATTACTATATTTCATTATAAGATTTGTTTTAATGTTATTGAGCGTTTCAAACACCCTCTGCGTGTTAGCGTCAGAAATAGAAGTGCTAGTGGCTTCAAATTTTGGAAGAAAGAAAGTATAGGGACCAATTTTATCAAACGCCTCTTTTAGGCTATCAAATGCCTCCCCAGGTAAAACAATTTTAGAGTGTTTGGGGATAGTCTCTATCACGCCTAGATTGATTACATTGCCTTGAGCGTCTGTAAAACTAAGCTTCACGTTGCTTAAATTATAAGGTAGGAAGTTTTCTATAGTTAATTTACCACCGATATACAACACTTTAACAGGAGATAAAGATGAAAAATTTAATTGTGATATGGATTTAGCGTCCGTGAACAAATTAGCCGCTCTTTTTAAAATCGTGTCTGTGGGTAAATAATTATAAGTTGCGTAAGTGTTTTTTGTGGTGGTGTGTCTTTTTTCTTGCGTTTGAACGCCTTCTAATAGCCCAGTTTCAAACCCGGCTTCTATGAAAAAGCCATTTTTCTCATTCGCTTCTAAAGCGCTGAATAATAAAAGTGGGATGAATAGTTTTCTCATGGTTATCTCTTTTTAGTTTATAGTGTCTTTATTATACAATTTAAGGGGATGGTTTGTTTATTTTTTGAAAATTAAAGTTTTTACAAGGGATTAGTGTTTCATATTAAAACAAAATTTTAACAACAAGCGTTTGTTTTATAGTTTATTTATCATTAATTAGGCTATGTTAATCAAAGTTTGATAGGGAAATTATCGCTTGGGCGTGTGTCAAATGGATGCGCCAATTAAGACAGAATCTTTTCCATAAAAAGAGTAGGGAAAATCAAAATCTCTTCGCCCAACTCCACCATGCAATCTTCTTCTTTGATTGGCATAAAACCCAGCTTTTGATAGAGGTTGCATGCCTTGATTTGGCTTTTGCTCACATGCAGAGAGATTTTAGTATAGCCTTCAATAAAAGCGTATCGTTCCACGCTCTCATAGAGTTTTTGACCCAACCCTTGAGATTGATAAGCACTATCCATGTGGAATTTGCACAGCTCTGCTTCTGTTTCATTGATACGATTAAGCCCGCAGATCCCGATGAGCTTTTTATCCTTTCTCATTCCAAAAAATTCCCCGCCATGCTCGCGCAGTTTTTGAACGAACCCACTAATACTGGGCAAAAGATCCAAGCGTTGGATAAACCCTAAAGGGTTGTCAGCGATGCGCTTAGCATAAAATTCTTCTAATTCAGTGGGGTATTTGGGCGAAAAAACTTTGATGGTCATGATTAACTTTTTAAAACCCTTTTTGATTATCCCACAAGCGGATATGAAGCCTATCGCTTAGCCTGAAACCATGCTTTATGGCTAGGGGGGCTAGGGTTTTTAGATTTTTGTCTAGCTCGTTGTTATTTGTGCCTAAGGGCATTAAAAAGATTTCATTATTTTTTAAGGAGAGTTGTTTCAAAAGGCTTTGGATTTCTGTAATAGATTGAGCGGCGTTTTGACTCTCCAATACAAATTTAAAATGCACGCTTTTAGCGTTATTTAAGATATTTTGTAAGGCTTTGAGGTTGATCCGCTTGCTTTCTTCCTCCAAAGAAAAAGAGAGTTTGACGCTCAGGGTGAAATGCAATTCTTTTAAAATAGGGCTAAATTCAAAAAAAATAGAACCATTACTCTCTACACATAAAGGGATTTTTTGGCGATAAAAATGCTCTAAAACGCTGATTAAAATAGGGTTATTGAAATACAAGCTTGGCTCCCCGCCTGTAAGAATGAAATCAAAATCCTTATAATTAGGGGCTAAATCCTCTAATCGTTCAATCAAGGGTTTAGGCTCATTGTAATAATCCCAAGATGTTTTGAATTTAGGATGCACCGCATACAAGCTGTCGCAACCTGTTAGAATTTCATCATTCAATAAGGTTTTACAATTAAAGCCCTTGCATGAAAGGTTACACCCCCCTAAGCGTAAAAAAAGACTGGGCTTGCCTATCCTTTTTCCTTCACCCTGTAAGGAAAAAAAGCTCTCAACGACCGGGAGTTTCATGGGATTTGGTGTAAGGGCTTAGCATGAAAAAAGCATTGTTTTTCATCGCTAATGATTTTATTAAAAAAATCATTATCATGCCACAAATTTTGAATGCCTTGCGAAAAAGAAACGCAATGATCATGCACTAAAGATTTAAAATGGGGGTTTTCTAAATCTTTTAAAAAGCTTTCAGCGTAGCCGTTTTTAGTCTCATGCACGCGCACGCTAGAAACTTTTAACTCCCCTTCATCATTAGAAAAAACGCTTTTTTGTAAAATTTTTGTCAAGTAGTATAAAAACATGAGGGCGTAACTCTCTGCGCTCAAATTAAACGAGCATTTCACGTAACGCACGCAATGATTTTCTATAAAACGCTGGAACTCAAGGCTTTCTTTGTCCCAAAAATGATGGGCATGATCAAACGACTCAATGAAAACCTGCATTTCTTGCTGCATCAGCCCAAAATCTAATGCCATGTTCGCATTATCCAAGCGGTTGGTTTCAATAAAGACTTCCACTTCATAATTATGCCCATGGATATTTTGAGCGCATTTTAAAGAAGAGCAATTGCGCACCACATGGCTAGCGCAAAATTTATACAATCGCCTGATAACCATTTCATTCTCTATAACATGGCTGATAAAGGGGCAGTCTTAAATTGTAGTAGTAGCGTTCAGGGCGGTTAAAATCAATGCGCTTGATCGTGCTTTTAATCAAATCCCTATAAAGCATCTGATAGCCGCAAGTCCTCCCGCTCACGCTCCCATCCACATATAAAACCCGTTTTTGCAACACCACATCATACCAATCTAAAATAAAATGCGAATTAGCGCTCATTAAAATTTGCTCGCTAAAGCCATTGATAGCGTAGTAATCGGTAGGGGTTTGGGAGCAATAAAACTGCCCCCCAAGAAAATAACAAGGCTTATTGACCTGATCGATCAGCTGGTAATTGTATTGGTAGAACGGCACAGCTGAGATGTTACGGACAATGCGTGCATAGATTACATTTTTGGCTTTATCTAGTGGGAATTCCGCTTGTGTGAAGACATTGTAAAAGCCTAATTTTTGCAATTCATAAACAATCACATTGATATAATAAGAAGTCATCGCATCGCTTCTGTCATAAGCCACCACGATAGTGGAATTATAGTTGAACAAATAATCCCCTGTAACTTCTGAATAATACCCCATGTGCAAGCGGTGTTGGCATGCATTAAAGAAAAAAAACACCCCAACAATTAGCCCTAAAAAAGCCAAGCGGTGATTTTTACTCACTTTAACATTCCCTCATGCCAAGATTCCAAGCTTTTCAGATCATCATAACTGGTTAAGTCTAAATTTAAAGGCGTGATAGAGGCATGGTTTGAAGCAATAGCGTCAAAATCAGAGAGTCTGTCTTCATTTTCACGCTTTTGCCATTCTAAAGGGTGCAACCCTAGCCAAAAATAGCTTTCATTCTTGGGGTCTGTGCGTTTATGCACTTCTTTTTTATACAGCCTATAGCCCTTAGGGGTGATGCGTTCACCCTTATATTCTTGTAAGGAGCAATTAGGGACATTCACATTTAGGAGTTTGCGTCCTTTTAAAGGGTAGCCGTTTGTGAAGATGTTTTGGACTAAATCCTGGATAATCTTTTGAGCTAGATCAAAACTTAGGGGGGTGTTTTTGTTTTTGTTAGAAAGGATCTGAGAAATCGCAATGGAAGGCACGCCTTGGATGGTGCCTTCAATCGCTCCGGCCACCGTTCCCGAATAAATCGTGTCTTCGCCCATGTTAGATCCAAGATTGATCCCTGAAACCACTAAATCAAAACAAACATGTTTAAAAAGCTCATTAATAGCCAGATACACGCAATCGCTTGGCGTGCCATCATCAATCCTATAATGCCGGCCTTCTTTACCCTTAATTTTCTCCGCTCTTAAAGGTGCAGTGATGGTGATGCATTGCGAGCATGCGCTTTTTTCATGCTTGGGGGCGACCACATAAATTTCTGCCATTTCTTCTAAAGCTTGTTCTAAAGCTTTAATGCCTTTTGCATGGTAGCCATCATCGTTGGTGAGTAAAATTTTTTTCATGTCTTGCCTTTAAATAGAGTGTTCAATAATGCGTTTAAATTTTCTTGCAATAAAGGGTAAGCGGGTTTTAATAGGTTTAAATCGTTTAAAATCTCTGTTTTTAAAGTTTGAGCGTAATCATTCGCTTTCTCTAGCCCCAATAAATTCACAAAGCTGTTTTTAGTGCTGTCTAAATGAGTGGTTTTACCGCTTTCTTCTTCATCTTGCGTAACATCTATAATATCATCTAACACTTGAAAACAAAGACCCGTTTTTAACCCAAAAGCCTGAAGCCATTTAAAAAGCTCTTCATCTTTAATACCGCTCGCAACAAGCCCCATCATCAGGCTTGCGCTAATCAATTTAGCGGTTTTATGCTCGTGTAAGAAAGTGAGCTGCTCTAAATTTAAGGGCGTGTTTTCAAAATAGCAATCCAAAGCCTGCCCTAAGATCATGCCTTTAATCCCCCCATTAACGCTTAAGATTTTGATTAATTCCACAATGATATGGCTTTCTAGTAAAGCGTTTGAAAGCAATTCAAAAGAGTAAGTGTTGAGCGCATCGCCGACTAAAACGGCTGTGGTTTCATCGTATTTAGCGTGTAAAGTGGGGTGGTTTCTCCTTAAAGCGGCATTATCCATGCATGGTAAATCGTCATGGATGAGCGAATAAGTGTGTAAGCATTCAATGCTTAAAGCGATTTTAAAATATTCTGTTTGTTGGTTAGAATAATCTTTTTGACCCACTAACGCGCAAAGCACGGCTAAAAAAAGCTTAGGGCGAAATCTCTTACCCCCATTAAGCACCATTTCAAAAAAGGCTTTTTCCAAATAAGGGTGGAAGCTTTCAAGGTGTAAATGATGGTGGTTTAAAAAGCTTTCAAAACGCTCGCACTCATTATAATAAAAGGATAAATTAGGGTTATTCATGCATGGAATTATAACCTAAGATTTTAAGAGTTGCATAAATTCAGCTCTGGTTTTAGGGTCTTTTTTAAAGAGGCCTTTTAGAACGCTTGTTTTAATGATCGCATTTTGCTTTTGCACCCCTTGCATGCTCATGCACAAATGCTTAGCTTCACAAACCACGATCACGCCCCTTGGCTCTATGATTTCATCAAAGGTTTCTGCAATTTGAGTGGTCAGCCTTTCTTGGATTTGCAAGCGTTTGCTATAAATTTCAATGAGTTTAGCGATCGCGCTAATGCCTACAATCTTTTCCTTAGGGATATATCCCACGCTAATATTCCCCAAAAAAGGGAGCAAATGGTGTTCGCAAGTGGAGTAAAATTCAATGTTTTGAGCCACTATCATTTCATCGCAAACGCCTTGAAAATACGCGCTTTTTAAAGCCACTTTAGGATCTTCTTTATAGCCTTTATACAAGAATTTCCATAATTCTTGAACCCTTTTAGGCGTCTCTTTCAAACCTTCTCTATTCTTATCTTCGCCGATGTTTTCAAAAAATTGGTTGAAAAAATTTTCCATTTAAATCACACGCTTTCTTAAGGATTGGATACGATTTTTAACGCTAGGGTGGGTGCTAAACATTTCAGCGTTAAAAAGATAAGCCGCCGATCGGGTGGAGTTCTGATCTATGCCCTTGTAATCGTTGTTCGCATAGTCGTTAGAAATTTTTTGTAAGGCTCTAATCATGGGCTTATTGTCATGCATTAAAAACGCCGCCCCGCTATCGGCCATGTATTCTCGTGTGCGGCTCAAATACATTTGCAAAATAAGCGTTAAAAAAGGCAAGATGATCTGCAAGACTAATAAAATCATTCGGGCTAAATTCGCCCCACTATTCTTGCGATTCCCCATGAAAAAATACACGCTAAAATTAGCCACTAACAGCATGATATTGCTTAAAATCCCCACGCACATGGTCAAGCGAATGTCGTTGTGCCTGATATGGCTGAGCTCATGAGCGATCACGGCTTTCAATTCATCTTTATCCAACCTTTCTATTAAAGCGCTTGTAAGAGCGATAAGAGAATTGGATTCATTCCACCCGCTCGCAAAAGCGTTCATGTAAGGGGCGTTAATGATATAAAGCTTAGGCTCAAAATGAAGCTTAGCCTCTTCTAAAAGCTCTAACAAAAGGCGATGGATTTGATTTTCTTTAGAGCTTAAAACCTTGCTTGTGTCAATAAGTTTGTATCCATCACCGCTTAACATGATAGAGCTAAAATTTTGGATACAAACAACAATAATGACAAAAGCCGCTAAAAACATGATAATGGTAATTGTAGGAAAAATTTGAAAAGTCATGAGTTTAAAAAGAGCTGTTCCTAAATCATTAGCGTTGATTCTAATGACATCCACCAACAACCCGATAAAAGCAAAAATCGCGCAATAAGTCGCTAAAACCGCGTTCGTTTTGATCCTGTTTTGCGCGATAATCTTTTCAAAATTCGTCATTATTTTCTCCTTTCTCATGCTTGATTTCTTTGAGCAACGCGCTCGCATAACTCCCTTTAGGCAAGTAAAATCCTAATTCAAATTGCGCTTTTTCTTTCATGTATTGAGAAGTTATATTTTCTGCAAACACCCAAAAAAACCTCCTGGATCCTAGCGTTTTAGCATGGCTACTTAAAAGATTATGCTGGAATTCTTTTTCAATTTCTAAACTCAAATTTTTTGCATAAAGAGCTTTTTTGCCATCTAGTAACCCCGTAGGCGCAACTTCTTTTTTCAAAAACCTTTCGCCCTCTTTTTCTAATTCTAAAGCGTCAAAAAACTTCCCATAAGGGTAATGGCACATCACATCGCCTTCTAAAATTTTAAAGGGGTGGGCTTGGTTTTTAAGGGTTTTTAGAGTGTTTGAATCAACGCTTAAATTTTTTTGTTTAAAAAATTCTAAATTTTCTTTTAGGCTAAAATCGCTAATGATTTTACTGATTTCTAATCGTTTGCTTAAAAGCGCGTTAAACAAATAACTTTGATAGCTTGAAATTAAAAAAGCGTTTAATTTTTGATGGGCGAATTTCGTTTGATTTTGTAAGATTTTTAAACCCTCTTGGTGGTTGTCATTGAACTTCCCAAAGCGTTGCGAGCCAAAATAATTAGGCATGCCAAACTGCGCGATTTGTTCTAAAACCTGCTCAGTCTTTTGAGCGTTTAGGGGGGTCATTTTTTTAAAACGCATAAAAAAGCGATTCCCTTTCAAATGCCCCAATTTGATTTTATTATGGTGGTAATTCAAAGACAGGATTTTAAGGTTTCTTTCTTGAAAGTTGCTCGTGTTTTTTTCTAATAAAGGGGCGTATTTTTTAGGGAGTGAGATGAATTGAGTCGTCAGCGCGTTTTTATCTTTCAAGCCCGCATAACCCAATTCAGCGATTCTTACCCCTAAAATTTGAGAAAAAATTTGAAGCATTTCTAAAGTGCTTAAACCGCTTTTCCTCACTTGAATAACGGCATGTTCGCCTGTGTTACTGAATTCATACAAAGGCACTTCATGCACGCAAAAATCCCTAGCGCTAGAATTGAAATGAAAATCAATGCTCGCATGGTTGTAAGCATGCAATAGGGGCATAAAATTTAAATTCATGCTTTGATCCTTGAATTAAACGCCCTTGAGAGCGAAACGGAGTCAATGTTTTCAAAATTCACTCCAGTAGGCACGCCTTGAGCGATTTTGGTGAAAGTGAGGTGGAAATGCTGTAATTTATCTTCAATATAAAGCATTAGAGAATCATTAGCCAAAGTGGGAGGGAAAGCAAAAATGATTTCTTTAATGTTTTCTTCAATCAGGCGTTTTTCTAGGGCGTTAAAATCCACCTCTTCTATGGAATTTAACACATAATAGCGCCCTAAAAAATCCTTTAAATCTTCTAAAATAAACACATCTCTTGGGTGTAAAACCATGCAAAGCTGAGAATTTTGTCGGCTCTCATCAGAGCAAATCTCACAAACCTCACTCTCGCTGAGCGCGTTACAAGATGAACATGTTTTAAGGTTTTCTAGCGCGTTCTCTAAAGCGTGCGTGATTTTGAGCGCCAGATAGGGGTTTTCTAAACCCAAATGATACGCCATTTTAAAGGCAGACTTTTTACCCACATTGGGGATCTTTTCTAAACAATCCACTAAATTTAAAAAGTGGTTCAAGCTGTTTTTATAAGTATTCATTCTGTTAGTATATCAAACTTAACTCTAAAGGGATCAAAAGGGTTTTTATCCATTGTTTTTTTAAAAAATCGTTTCAAATTTATGGATAAAAGCGTTATAATGCGTCATCTCAAATTAAAGGAATACTATGCCGTTTATCAATATCAAACTTGTGCCAGAAAATGGAGGGCCAACAAATGAGCAAAAACAGCAATTGATTGAAGGGGTTTCAGATTTGATGGTTAAGGTGTTAAACAAAAATAAGGCTTCTATTGTGGTCATTATAGATGAGGTCGATTCTAATAATTATGGTCTTGGGGGCGAGAGTGTCCATCATTTGAGACAAAAAAACTAAATCTTTAAAATTGTTGCGATAACATTTAAGGGGTGCTTGTTTCCCTAAGCCCCTAAAAACTATAAACATAACTCACATTAAACACCACAAGGCGTTTGAAAAAGAGGGAAGTGTTTAGCCCTTTACCATGCGTTTCATAAAAGGAATTGACTGCTAAAGGGATTTTCAAGCCCATTTCAAAGCCGTTATGCCTATTGACATTCACACGAACCCCAAAATTCAAAGGGATCTGGAAAAAACTCGTGTGCATTTTAGCTTGATAGCCCGTCAAGTAATTGTTGATAAAATCCGTTTCGCTCACCCACATGCTCAAACCACTCCCTACCCACGAACTCCCCGCTAAAGCAAAGCCCGCATAAAAACCCACGCTAGAATGTTTTTGTGCATTATCAATGAAATTATAAAGATAATCTATCCCAAGCCCATAGAGGTGGTTATTCATTTTGCCTAAACCATCAAAGCCGTTACCCACAAAACCAAAATTGGTGTAACCATAATCATAGAACAAGTAATAGCGCAACCCTTGATTTTTTTTCTTAGTGAAGAAATGCTTATAGCCCACGCTCAAAGTTACCCCATACATGCTTGAAATGTTTTTAGAATAAGAGGTGGGATCAAGTGCGTTTAAGGAATTTGAAATGGCAGCGATTTGAGAAGATAAAGAAGAAAGCATGCGGTTTTGAGATTGAGCAAATTGCGCTTCTAAATTTTTTAAATTTTCTTCAAATTCTAAAGGGTTAGTAATGGGTTCTTGCATTTTTTCTAACGCTTGGACTAATTGTGGGTTAGATGCAACGCCCCCGCTAAGCATGACTATTTTTTCAATATTTTCAAAGCTGGATTGGAGGTAGTATTTCTCAGCTTGGATTTCAGTGGGGGTTAATTTGGAATTGTTTTTTAAAGCGTTGTTGATATATGCAAAGGTTTTAGGCATGTTGGTGATTTCATTTTTGACTTGATGGAGTTTATAGATTTTATTTTGAGCGTTAGAAATGATTTGGATGCGTTCTTGATTTAAAAAGGGGTTATTATGCTCAACGGCATGACTAATGGAATATTCAAACCCCACGCTCGCATACGCCCCATTTTCTTCAGCGATACAAAAAGATAAAAGTAAAGGTAAAAAGAATGATGAATGTAATAAGGTTTTTGGCATGGGTTGATCCTGCTATGAATTGGGCTTGTTGAAAATAGGTTTAATGATACCATTAAAAAGCATAGCGCATACCAATATTTCCGGTGATATTAATATCTTTATAATCAAGCCCAAACCTAGCCCCAATGCCGGCATTCACATAAAAGGTTTTGAATAACCTTATCTCCCCGCCTGTGATAATGCTAGCAAAAGTGTTGTATCTGCCGCCATCTCTATAGATTAGGGTGTTATTACCAATAAAACGCACCATTTTGTCCCCCATAGAATTGATGAATAAATCTCTGCCCACATCCGCAATCACAAAATAATAAGAGTTTTTGTTGAAGTAGTGCCGACTTTCTAGGGCAAAATTGATCGTTAGAACGGATTTTTTATTAGGATCAGCATTGGCTCTGAATTGATTATAAATAGGATCATCCATAATACCCCTTAAACCAGACAAACCAATGTAATAATAGGCTAAGCCTACTTGGGGTTTAAAAATAACGCTTTTATCTTTAAACATGAAATCATAGCCATAATTGATTTTAGCGTCAGTCGTCCAAGTGTCGTATCTGTAAGACTGATTGATGATTGAGAGTAGGGGGTCATAGGAGTTGATGAAAGTCTTATTGTATCCCCAAGTCTCATTCAAGCTCATGGTTAATTCGCTTCTTTTGATAAACGCTCGGCTATAAACGCCCATATTGACATTGCTAGAGCCTGATTGAGTGATATTTCCATGAAACCCGCTATACCCATAAGCGGCATAACCTCCCACAATCACGCCCTTAATAAACCTATCATACCCTACATTGATACCATATAAAGTTCCAGTGCCTCCATTAATGAAACTAGCCCCTCCAACTCCTGTCGCCCATACATTATTTTTGACTCTGTTTCTTTGAGAGTATTTTAAAATCACATCCATAGCGTTAGGGATCGCATCAGCGAATCGCTTGTTTTTAAGGGCTTCTAAGCGTTCCAAGAAATCAGAACGAGCGAAAGTTGAAGTGTCAGAGAGCTTGGCTAAACGACTCATTTGTTGCGTGTAGGTGTTGATCTGTAAAATATTGGTGGCATCATTTTTAAAATCAGGGTTAGCGATGACTTCTAAAGTGTTGGCAATATCTCCAGCGATCGTGGTTAAATCTTTTGCGGAATGGCTTTCTAAATAATAGGGAGCGAATAAAGGGCTTCCCTTAGTTTCAAAGATTTTATTGAGCCAATTAATCGCTTGATTGCCTCCAGCTTGATCAATACTATCCACGCCTTGAGTGCCCTGAATTTGAGCGATATATTGTTTTAAAGTGGGGGCTTGTAGGTTATTGATAGGATCATTAGAAACAGCGACTTTCACTTTATTATAAAGAATGGAAGTGTAAATATATTGATTTTGAGAGTCTTTAAAGCCCACAACTAAACCGCCATCTTTAATATTCACGGCTTGCCCGTTATAAGTTAAGCCGTTGCCACTCATCACCATGCGCTTGCCATTAATGTCAATGAGCGTGTAAAGCTTAAGGTAATTATCCAGGCTACTGCCTCCTGTGATTTGGTCGTTATACCCGTAATAAATGGCTTTAGCGCTATCAATGAGCGTGTAAGTACCTGCTTCTTTTGAAGAAGTGTTGAATTGGATTAAGGGGTTATTGTTATTAGCCATGATTGTCGCACTGCCTTGAGCGTTGATAATGGCATGGCTAACTGAATGGCTAAGGTTAAACACCAAATCGCCATAGCTATTAAAATTCCCCATGACATTCAAACCACTAGTGTTAGTGCTTAAAGTCGCTTGTTGGTTTAAGGTGAAATTACCATTAATATTGGCCGTAGAATTAGAGGCGTTGTTAAAAGCGTTAGTGATCGTCAAATTATTGGCTTGCAAGGTCGCATTTTCATTAAGATTGAGCGTGCCTATGACGCTGTTATTCTTTACTTGAGACAAATCAATAGCCCCATTAGAAGCGATTGCACCTAAGAAAGTGAAGTTGTTAGCGCGCACGCTTAAAGACTCATTAGTGGGGGTTACGCTGGAGTTTGTAGAAGAGCTGTTTTTGGTTGTAGGGCAATTAGCTAAATTGATACAAATTTCCCCTTTTTGAACGCTCACATTATTCAAACCCGCATTAAGGCTTAAGCCATTAGTAGCGTTTAGGGTTGTGATATTGATATTAGAAACACCATTGGAAGCAAAAATCAATGTGCCTTGATACTTGCTAAAGTCAATCGTATTATCGCCATTAAAAATAATAGACTTGTTGGCGACAAAATTCAAACTGCCCCCTGTAGCGTTGCTAAAAGAGCTGTTATTGACAAAAACATAACCATTGCTTAAAAAGTTAAAATACCCTTTTTGCCAAAAATCATGCAAGCCTCTAGGCGATAAAAGAGCGCCTAAATCGTTTTCTTTGAGCGCGTTTTGTAAAGAGAGCGGCAACACGCTCCCTAAACCTTGATTATAAACGCCGCTTAACCCGCCTTGAGAAATAATATTATTAATGATATTATTCACTAAGCCTTGACTTTCTAGCTTTTTAATAACATCTTGTCCTAAAAACTCGTTCAACAAGTCGTTCGCTACCACACCGATGTCTTTTTGCAGGCTTGTAGGGGGATTAGTAATATCTTTTAAAACCACGCTTAAAATAGAGCTTAATTCAGAAGCGTCTATATACCCACCGATGAAATTCAAAAGCCCTTTATCGTCTAGCATGCTTTTTAAAGACTGCTTAGCAAGGTAGTTTTCTATGATGGATGGGGTAACAAAATTACCAAAAATGCTTAGTTTTTTACTGATAATATTTTGGATTGCATTCATGACTCCACTATTATTCAATAAATCATCTAAATTATTTTGACCTATAAGTTGGCCTAAGGTTTCATTTTGCAAGCTAGCGGGTAATTCCTTACTCAAAGGGCTTAGAGCGTTTTCTATAAAGTTCCCTAAACCGCCGGCTTGCTTGATTTTTTCCATAGCCACTTGACTGAGAACATTCGCTAAATTCCCTTGATTAAAGATTTTATCAACCCCTTCTTGACCCAAAAGATTAAAGATATTGTCTGTGGCTTGAGCTTCTATGTTAGCTTTATTCAACACTAAGTTATTAGCGCTTTGAAAGGTTACATCTGCGCTCCCTCCACTTTCAAAAGCGTTAGCGCTTCCAAGCGTTCCAGTGATATAAATGCTTTTAGCTTTAAAATCAGCGTTAATGTAGCCTAAATAGGGGGAAGTTGAGCCTAATAATTGCCCCAAGTAAGTGTTTCTAAAAGAAGAACAAGTGGCGCTATCTAGCGCGCAAGGACTGCTATAACCATTGCCCCCAAACCATATAGAGCTGGTAGAATTTGTAACATTATCTTGAGTAGCGCCTATAACGAGATTCCCATTACTAAAGGTTTGATTGATGTTGTCAGTCAAATGGTTGATCGTTTCTAGGAGCGCTTGCTTTTGCGTTGGGGTGATCTTAAGTCTATCTAAGAGTTGCAACACTTCATTAATATTAGTGATATTGTCTAATTGATTGGATTCAATCATTTCTTTTAAGGTAGCGGAATTTTGAGAAAGGATCCCTAAAAGCGTTTTTAAATTTTCACTAGAAAAACCCTTATTGTAGATATTTAAACTATTCAAAGGCTGGTTAAACGGGCTATAAGTGCCTGGGGCTTGAGGCGTTTGAGAGCCTTTAGGGGTGAAAAGACCTTTAATGTTGCTTGTCAGGTAATAAGTGCCTGCTTGATCATCGCTATAATCATAGCTATAACCGGTAGGATTTTGCTTAGAAGCTTGGTAATTATAAAGCTCAGGAGCGATATTAAAAATAGTGTTAGAAGCCGAGTTAGGGTTATTTAAAACTTCTATGGTTAAATCCCCATTTTTAATGCTCTCTTGAATGATTTGAGAAGAATTGAGAGGGTTTATAAACGACCAAGTTTGAATGTTATTGCTATCGCTATAGGTAGCGTTTTGGATTTTCATGCCATAAAAAAGGATTTTTTCATAGCCATTAGCCCCACTAATGCCAGTAATGCCTTTTTGAGCGTTTAGGATGTTGTAAGTTACAGATTTTGTAATGTTGTCAAAAATATTGATGTCAGATAAATTAATATCCCCATTATTCCCTAAAACAAACTGCCCGCTAACGCTCATTAAAGCCTTAGTCAAAGAGGGCGCATAACCATTAAAATTCAACGCCCCATTAGCCGTGAGATTATTAAAACTCAATGAGCTTGCACTGTCAAAATTAAAGCTTGCTGTATCAATAGTCGTGTTGTCTCCAAAATTGGCTTGGCTTGCGCCTTGGAAATTGATATTAGCGTTTAAAGAGCTTGTGTTATTGGCTGATAAAACGCTATCGTCTAAATTGATAGTGGTGTTGTTTGAAAAACTAGCGTTAGAAGCGTTGAGCTTGCTATTCGCATTAAGACTGAGTGTCCCGCCATTAAAAAAGAGGCTATTAAAGGTCGCTTGACTCCCATTATAGATATCGAGACTCGCTTGATTGTTAAAAGCGCTTGCGCCATTCGCGTTCAAAACGCTTTGATTGTCTAAGCTCAAATTAGAATTGTTATCAAGCGTTAAAGAATTTTTAAAAGCGGCTTGACTTTTATTGCCAAGCGTGATATTAGCGTTGTTTTGCAAGGTTGTATCGCCATTAAAGTTCAGCAAACTTTGAGAGCTAAGCGTAAAACTCGTGTTGCCTAAAAGCTGTGTGGTGGCGTTAAAATTGCTTGTCCCCCTAGAATACAAGACATTAAAAACCGCTTGCGTGTTATTGAAAATAAGGCTATTTGCCTGCAAATTATAAACTGCCCCACCATTCAAGCGAGAATTGATAAAGCTTAAAGAATTAGAAGCGTTAGCGCTGATAGTGCTTGATCCTCCAGGGTTTGTAAAGCCGCTGAACGAAGCGTTAGAAAACGAAATATTTTTAGCACTGAAACTGAATTTCCCCCAAGTCATATCGCTAAAACTGGAATTGGTTACACTGATATTATTGGTAGCATCAAAAGCGGCATAGGAATGCTGACTGGCCCCTGTTTGAATCATTTTAGTAACGGTTTCAGCGTCATTATAATTCAAGCCATCCATAGTGATATTATCGCTTGCTTTAAAGGTGATGTTCGCTCCCCCACCATCTGAATTTGAAACGCCTTCACCGGTTTTAAAATTATTGGTCAAATAGATGTTAGTCGCATTAAAAGTTCCCGTGATATAGCCAAAGCCTCCATGCCCTATCCAAATCAACCCATTATCATTCACGCTCTCTGTGTCATTCCCTATGATCAAAGTGCCATTTTGGATATTCACGCCAAAACTTCTTCCAAACAAATTAGCCGTATAAGTGCTGAGCGTGTTGCCGCTTTGACCGCTCTGTCCTGAAAGATTGGGATCAATATAATAAACCCCTTTGTTTGAGTAAGTTTGATTTTGAAGCCAATAAACTCCATTCCACACATTCGTTGTGGGTAAATTTTGAGTAGGGGGTGTGGGCGGAACTTGACTAGTGGGAGTGTTTGGCGCTGTGTGTTTTGTAGGAGTGGGTGTAGGGCTTGGTGTGGGGCTTGTAGGCTTAGCGTTAGCTATCGCTTGTTTTAATCCCTCTTGTTCAGCGTTAAAAGTCTTTTCTTCGTTTTGTAAGGTTTGTTCATCTTGTTGCTCTTTGCTTTGCGCTTGATTGAAAGCTTGCTCGTTAAAGCCTGTGGTGGAGTTGGCTAATTGTTTGAGCTTGTCTAAATCTCCTTGTAACGCTTGTTCATTTTGAGCGATTTGTTGGTTAGTGTGTTCTAAATCCTTAGCGTCTTCTTTGATAGTGGTGTTTTTATTGTTGGTGTAGTCTGTATCGCTATTTGCGATCTTACTATCACTAGCAGCGTTATTTAAAGCGCTCTGGGAATTGGTTAGATCCTCTTGATAGGTTTGTTGGGCTTGTTGTTGTTCTTGTTTTTGTTGTTGGGCTTGCGCTTGTTGTATCGCTTTATTTAAACTATCTTGCTCGCTATTAAAAGTCTTTTCTTCGTTTTGTAAGGTTTGTTCATCTTGTTGCTCTTGTTTTTGCGCAGTATTAAAGGCTTGTTCGTTAAAGCCTGTGGTGGAGTTGGCTAATTGTTTGAGCTTGTCTAAATCTCCTTGTAACGCTTGTTCATCTTGAGCGATTTGTTGGTTGGTGTTTTCTAAATTCTGAGCGTCTTTAGCGACAGCGGTGTTTTTGCTTTGAGTGTAGCTTGTATCGTTGCTTGCGATCTTACTATCACTAGCAGCGTTATTTAAAGCGCTTTGTGAATCACTCAAGTCTTGTTGGTAGGTTTGTTGGGCTTGTTGTTGTAAATCGTCTCCTAAAAATTGGGTAATAATGGATTGGTTGTTAAAGGTTTCTTGTAAGGTTTCATCTTGCCCGTTAATACCAAAGGTTACATCATAAGTATTATTGCCCACTCCAACATGGCTAATGGCTTTATCGCCCCTATAGTTGATTAGATCCCACAAATAGCTTTGATAAACCCCATACTAGATCGCTCCGTTTGTAGTGAGAATGTCATAGGTTTGATTATTATTAAGGGTTTGATTGAGGTTAAAGATCGCACCAGAATTAAAAGACACACTGCCTTTAAGGCTGGCAAAAGGCGAACTTGAATTCAAAGTGTTGATGCCTGAGAAACTCACCTTGCTGGTATTAAAGTCATAAGTCCCTTGATTGAAAGTGTCGTTATTAAAGCTGGTGTTGCCATTAAAATTATAAGTCCCTTGATTGAAAGTGCTGTTATTAAAAGCAGATTGGGTACTATTAAAGTGATAAGTCCCTTGATTGAAGTTACTATTATCAAAGCTTAAAGTGGTGCTGTTACTAAAATTATAAGTGCCTTGATTGAAGTTCGTTTGATTGAAAGAGATAACGCTATTATTGTTATTACCGCTGAAATTAAAGCCCCCATCAGTATCATCTTTAAAGCTAGAGCCACTGACATTGATATTAGAGCCTTTAAAATTCATGTAAGATTTTTGCGTCCCTGCATCGCTGTTATCAAAACTCGCTTGATTGATAGTGATATTATTGGCCGCATTGAAATTGAGCGTGGCCCCACCGCCATCAGCGTATGAGTTTCCGGTTGTTAAATGGCTTGTCAAGTAAATATTAGTCGCATCATAAGTGCCTGTGATATAGCCGACATCACCCCCATTAATACCTGTGCCTCCAAAGCGGATATTCCCTCCCACATTAAGCGTGCCGCCATTGAATTTTTGCGTGAAACTAGCCCCACCAGCGCTATAAGTGGTAAGGGTGTTCAAATAATAAGTCCCAGAGCCTTGAGCGCTACTAAAAAGACAATAAGAGTTGTGCGTGGGTGAATTAGGGCCGCTTTCAATCTTGTCATGATAACCTGACCACCATGACCAATAACGGCATTCGCTAGCCCTTAGGTGAGATAATCCCCCCAACGCTCCTATCAATAAAATCGAAGCTTTTAAAAAAGATTTGTTTTTATTAAAGGGCTTTTTAATGGATTTTGTTTTTTTATGGCGTTTTAAGGGATTTTCACGCTTTAAGATTTGATTCAATGTGAAAATTTTCTTTGAGATCTTATTCAATTTGAAAGATCCCTTTGAAATAAACCTAGAAATCAATCTAGCCTTTTTAAACGCCATTTAAAACCCCAATCGTTTTTATAAATCCCACATTATACAACTTGATGTTAAACAAACTCAAAAAGATTCGCAAAATGACTTAATAATGATACACAAATTGCGCCATATCCACCAAACGATGAGAATACCCCCATTCATTATCATACCACCCCATGATTTTGACCATATTCTCTAGCGTGAAAGTCAAATCAGGCGCGATGATGACGCTACTAGGGTTAGAAATGAAATCAGAACTCACCCTTTCTTTTAAATCTATTTCTAGCACGCCTTTTAAAACCCCTTTGGAAGCTTCAATCAATAAATCATTGATGGGATCTTTAGGGGCCTTTTTTTCTAAAAACAAACTCAAATCTATCATGGACACATCAAGGCTAGGCACCCTTACGCTATGCCCATGCATTTTGTTTTTGAGATTGGGTAAAACTTTATGCAAGGCTAGAGCGGCTTTAGTGGTGGTGGGGATAATGTTGCTTGCGGCCGCTCTGGAGCGCCGTTTGTCCAAAGGGTGGGCCAAATCAATGAGTTTTTGATCGCTCGTGTAGCTATGAATGGTCGTTAGCATGCCCTCTTTAATGCCAAAAGCTTTATCTAAAATAGTGCAAATGGGCGCGATAGCGTTAGTCGTGCAAGAGGCGTTAGAAACAATGGCTTGGTTTTGATAGCAAAAATGATTGACCCCATACACCAAAGTAGGGTATTGTTTTTCATCGTATTCGCCCATAAAGGGAGCGGATAACAGAACCTTTTTAGCCCCAAGCAAAAGGTAATTTTCTAGCGTTTTAGGCTCTAAAAACTTCCCTGAACACTCTAGGATAACATCCACGCCCTTCAAGTCTTTGATGCTATTAAAAACAGGGATTTCTAACGAGCCGATAATAAGCTTGTAATTAGAGTAACGCGCCTCTTTAAAAAGCAACCCATGCGCGCTGTCATGCTCTAAAAGGTAAGCCAGGATTTCCCAATTAGCAGGGTCATTGATGCCTATCACTTCTAGTTTAGGGTTTGTATCGCTACGCTCTAAAACCGCTCTTAAAACGCATCTCCCAATGCGGCCAAATCCATTGATAAAAATTTTCATCGTAACTATTATCCTATTTTCAGACTTCAATTTCAATTTTAGGGGGTTTTGTTTGGTATTTTACTACATTTTGCGCTATTATATTGGACCTAGCTATAGGGTTAATTAAAATTATTTATTGAGTTGAATTCAAGGAGTAAAACATGGCATTGTATGACAGAGCTGATTCTCGTAATGCGTATGCAGAAGATTCTTTATTGCACGAAAGCGAGCTGGTGGGTTTTGTTAAAACGACTTACAAGTTCTTTGCGGGCAGTTTGTTACTAGCGACTATTGGGGCGTTATTAGGTTTAATGAATTTTCAAGCCGTAGTGCAGTATAAATGGGTGTTTTTTATCGCTGAAATTGCGGTGCTTTTTGGTTTGATGTTTTCTAAATCCAAACCTGGATTGAATCTGTTCATGCTGTTTGCTTTCACTGCATTATCAGGGGTTACTCTAGTGCCTTTGTTGGGTATGGTGATTGCAAAAGCTGGTTTAGGAGCGATTTGGCAAGCTTTAGGCATGACGACTATTGTTTTTGGTTTGATGAGCGTGTATGCCCTTAAAACTAAAAACGACTTAGCGAATATGGGTAAAATGCTCTTCATCGCTTTGATTGTGGTGCTGGTGTGTTCGCTTATTAACTTGTTTTTGGGTAGCCCCATGTTCCAGGTTGTCATTGCGGGAGCGAGTGCGATATTATTTAGTCTTTACATCGCTTATGACACCCAAAACATCGTTAAAGGCATGTATGATAGCCCCATTGATGCGGCGGTGAGCTTGTATTTAGACTTTTTGAATGTCTTCATTTCTATCTTGCAAATCATTGGTATTTTTTCAGACAGAGACAAATAGTTTGAAAAAATAGGGGGGGAAGCCACGCAAAAACCTAATAAAAAATACTTTAAAATATTGATAACGCTTCGTTGATATTCTTTCTTTAAGGATTAGTTATGCCTAAACGCACCGATATTTCTAACATTCTACTGATAGGCTCAGGCCCTATTGTGATCGGGCAAGCTTGTGAGTTTGACTACTCAGGGACTCAAAGTTGTAAAACCTTAAAATCTTTAGGTTATAGAGTGATCTTAATCAATTCTAACCCGGCCACCGTGATGACTGACCCTGAATTTTCTCATCAAACTTATATCCAACCCATCACCCCAGAAAATATCGCCGCTATCATCAAAAAAGAAAAAATTGACGCTATTTTACCCACAATGGGCGGGCAAACCGCTTTGAATGCGGTCATGCAAATGCACCAAAAGGGCATGTTAGAAGGCGTGGAGCTTTTAGGGGCTAAGATTGAAGCGATTAAAAAAGGCGAAGACAGGCAGGCTTTCAAAGAAGCGATGTTAAAAATCGGGATGGATTTGCCTAAAGGGCGTTACGCTTATAGCGAGTTAGAAGCCCTAGAAGCCATTAATGAAATTGGTTTTCCAGCCATTATCAGAGCGAGTTTCACGCTAGCTGGGGGAGGGAGTGGGGTCGCTTATAATATTGAAGAGTTTCAAGAATTGGCTAAAAACGCCCTAGACGCTTCGCCCATTAATGAAATTTTGATTGAAGAGTCCTTGTTGGGGTGGAAAGAATACGAAATGGAAGTCATACGAGACAGCAAGGATAATTGCATCATTGTGTGCTGCATTGAAAACATTGACCCCATGGGCGTTCATACCGGCGATAGCATCACCATCGCTCCAAGCCTAACCTTAACCGATAAAGAATACCAACGCATGCGCGATGCGAGCTTTGCGATTTTGAGAGAAATTGGCGTGGATACGGGCGGGAGTAATGTGCAATTTGCGATCCATCCAGAGACTTTAAGAATGGTTGTGATTGAAATGAACCCACGAGTGAGCCGCAGCTCCGCATTAGCCTCAAAAGCGACTGGGTTTCCTATTGCAAAAGTGGCTACCATGCTTGCGGTGGGTTTTAGCTTAGATGAAATCCAAAACGATATTACCAACACCCCGGCGAGTTTTGAACCTAGTTTGGATTATATCGTGGTGAAAATCCCTCGCTTTGCGTTTGAAAAATTTGCCGGTGTTTCTAGCACTTTAGGGACTTCTATGAAAAGCATTGGCGAAGTGATGGCGATAGGGGGGAATTTCTTAGAAGCCTTACAAAAAGCGTTATGCTCTTTGGAAAACAATTGGCTAGGGTTTGAATCGTTAAGCAAAGATTTAGAAACGATCAAAAAGGAAATCCGCCGGCCCAATCCCAAACGCTTGCTCTATATCGCTGATGCGTTTAGGTTGGGCGTTTCTGTAGATGAAGTGTTTGAATTATGCCAGATTGATAGGTGGTTTTTATCTCAAATCCAAGAACTAGTCAAAGCAGAAGAGGGTATCAATTCTAGCGTTTTAACGGATGCCAAAAAATTGAGAGGGCTTAAAAATTTAGGCTTTAGCGATGCCAGGATTGCCGCTAAAATCAAAGAAAATGAAAATTTAGAGGTGAGTCCTTTTGAAGTGGAATTAGCTAGATCTAATTTACAAATCGCGCCCCATTTTGAAGAAGTGGACACTTGCGCGGCGGAGTTTTTATCGCTCACGCCTTATTTGTATTCCACCTATGCCCCTAACCCTTTGCTCCCTATTGAAAACAAACAAGAAAAACAAGAAAAGAAAATCCTAATCATAGGCTCTGGGCCTAACCGCATCGGTCAAGGCATTGAATTTGATTATTGTTGCGTGCATGCAAGCTTTGCTTTAAAAGATTTAAACATTAAAAGCGTCATGCTCAATTGCAATCCAGAAACTGTGAGCACGGATTATGACACGAGCGACACACTCTATTTTGAACCGATCCATTTTGAATGCGTGAAGACTATCATTCAAAGGGAGCGCGTGGATGGCATTATCGTGCATTTTGGGGGACAAACCCCCTTAAAACTCGCTAAAGATTTAGCGAAGATGCAAGCCCCCATTATTGGCACGCCTTTTAAGGTGATTGATACTGCAGAAGACAGAGAAAAGTTTTCCCTCTTTTTAAAAGAGCTTGACATCAAGCAGCCCAAAAACGGCATGGCTAAGAGCGTTGATGAAGCTTATAGCATCGCTAACATGATTGGTTTCCCTATTATCGTGCGCCCTAGTTATGTGCTAGGCGGCCAACACATGCAAATTTTAGAAAACATTGAAGAACTGCACCATTATTTAGAAAGCGTTACGCATGCTTTAGAGATTAGCCCTAAAAACCCGCTCCTCATTGATAAGTTTTTAGAAAAAGCGGTGGAATTAGATGTGGATGCTATTTGCGATAAAAAAGAGGTTTATATTGCCGGCATTTTACAGCATATTGAAGAAGCCGGAATCCATTCAGGCGATTCGGCGTGCTTTATCCCTTCCACTTTAAGGGTTGAAATTTTAGATGAAATTGAGCGGGTGAGCGCGAAAATCGCTCTGCATTTGGGCGTAGTAGGGCTATTGAATATCCAATTTGCTGTGCATCAAAATTCGCTGTATTTGATTGAAGTCAATCCCAGAGCCAGCCGAACCGTGCCTTTTTTAAGCAAGGCTTTAGGCGTTCCTTTAGCCAAAGTTGCGACTAGGGTTATGGTGTTAGAAGATTTGAAAGAAGCCTTGAAGTTTTATGATAAAAAAAATATCGTG
The DNA here is from genome assembly GCF_900478295.1 of Helicobacter pylori NCTC 11637 = CCUG 17874 = ATCC 43504 = JCM 12093. Taxonomy (NCBI): domain Bacteria; kingdom Pseudomonadati; phylum Campylobacterota; class Epsilonproteobacteria; order Campylobacterales; family Helicobacteraceae; genus Helicobacter; species Helicobacter pylori. The sequence goes on along the minus strand of NZ_LS483488.1, from coordinate 1,149,343 downwards.
GGATATTCTAAAGGCGTTTATAAGCCTAAAATGCCCCATTTTGTGGCTTTAAAAGAAGCGGTTTTCCCTTTTAATAAACTTTATGGATCGGATTTGATTTTAGGGCCTGAGATGAAAAGCACCGGCGAAGTGATGGGGATTGCTAGATCTTTAGGGTTGGCTTTTTTCAAGGCTCAAACGGCTTGCTTTAACCCCATTAAAAACAAGGGGCTTATTTTTGTTTCTATTAAAGATAAGGATAAAGAAGAAGCATGCGTTTTAATGAAGCGCTTGGTTCAGTTAGGCTTTGAATTGTGTGCTACAGAAGGCACGCATAAAGCTTTGGAAAAAGCCGGGGTGAAATCTTTGAAAGTGCTTAAAATCTCCGAAGGCCGCCCCAATATCATGGATTTAATGATGAATGGGGAAATCAGCATGGCTATCAACACCAGCGATCACAAATCTCAAGATGACGCCAAACTCATTCGTGCTTCTGTGCTGAAAAACCATGTGAGTTATTTCACGACTTTAAGCGCGATAGAAGTCTTGATTTTAGCGTTAGAAGAAAGCTCTAAAGAAGACGAGTTGTTAGCCTTACAAGATTATTTAAAGTAGTTTGATGGCGTTAGTGTATCTGGCTCAAAGCGATACCACTATAGGACTGCTTTCTAAAGACAGCGAAAAGCTCAACGTCTTAAAAGGCCGCCCTAAAAACCAAAGCGTTTTAATAGAAAGCGCTGATTTTAGCACCCTAAAAAGCCTAGTGCGCGCGCCCAATGCGTTTAAAAACCTCATTAGAAGAAGCGCTAAAACCACTTTTATTTACCCTAACTCTAAGGCCGTTCGTGTGATTAAGGGCAGGCATGGGGATTTTTTAAAGCGTTTTAAAACGCTTTATAGCACCTCAGCCAACCTCACCCGATGCGCTTATGATAAAGAAATCGCTTCCAGCCTCGCTGATGTCATTGTGAGCGATGAAAGGGGTTTGTTTGAAAGCACTAGTTCTAAAATATTCAGGCTTTATAAAAATAAAAAAGTGAGAATAAGATAAAATTACCCTTTATTATTTCGTATTCTGCGCGCTTTGAAAGGGGTTTTTGTGGGATTTTTCTAAAAGTTTATCATTCGTTTATTAAAAATAGCTAGCTCTTTTAAGGTGATTGTAATATTTTTTTGACTATAATAACACCTTTATTTTTTAAGAGAAATTATAATAAATAGGATTTTAAGAATGAATGACAAGCGTTTTAGGAAATATTGTAGTTTTTCTATTTTTTTGTCCTTATTAGGCATGTTTGAATTGGAGGCTAAAGAAGAAGAAAAAGAAGAAAAAAAGACAGAAAGGAAAAAAGATAAGAACGCCCAACACACTCTGGGTAAAGTTACCACTCAAGCGGCTAAAATCTTTAATTACAACAACCAGACAACCATTTCAAATAATGAATTAGAAAGAAGGCAAGCCAACCAAATCAGCGACATGTTTAGAAGAAACCCCAATATCAATGTGGGCGGTGGCGCGGTGATAGCGCAAAAAATTTATGTGCGCGGCATTGAAGACAGATTGGCTAGGGTTACGGTGGATGGCGCGGCGCAAATGGGCGCAAGCTATGGGCATCAAGGCAATACGATCATTGACCCTGGAATGCTCAAAAGCGTGGTGGTTACTAAGGGGGCGGCTCAAGCGAGCGCAGGGCCTATGGCTTTGATTGGCGCGATCAAAATGGAGACTAAGAGCGCTAGCGATTTTATCCCTAAAGGTAAAGACTACGCTATAAGTGGGGCTGCCACTTTTTTGACCAACTTTGGGGATCGAGAAACCGTGATGGGCGCTTATCGTAACAATCATTTTGATATGCTTTTGTATTACACGCATCAAAATATTTTTTACTATCGTGATGGGGATAATGCCACAAAAGATCTCTTTAGACCTAAAGCAGATAATAAAGTTACAGGAAGTCCTAGCGAGCAAAACAATGTGATGGCTAAGATCAATGGTTATTTGAGCGAAAGAGATACCTTAACGCTCAGCTATAACATGACCAGAGACAACGCTAACCGCCCTTTAAGAGCGAATTTTACAGGCACTTTTTTACCCTATTCTTGCGGTGATTTTAACGCTTTCCCTAACGAGAAAAACCCTGATGATTGCTTGTTTGAAAATGACGCTAGTTTGTTTAAAACTTATAGCGTCAATTTAGTGCATAACGTGAGTTTGAATTATGAAAGAGAAGGGGGGAGCCGTTTTGGTGATCCTAAATTAAAAATCAATGGTTATACAAGTATTAGGAATGTCCAAATTGATCCGCTTTTTAAGTCTAACGATATAGCGGCTAGTATTCCTTTCACCCCAAACCCCAAACTTAGCGAAGAAAATGAATGCGTGGCGCAAGGGGGCATTTATGACGCTCTTAAACAAACTTGCTCCATCACTTTTAAAAGCCTTGGAGGGGGTTCTGTGGTGGCTAATAAAAATTTATTCATCATCAATTCTGGGTTTAATGCGAATGTGATCCACACCATAGATCATAAGAATGACAATCTTTTTGAATACGGGTTGAATTACCAAAACTTAACCACTTTTGATAAAGCGATCCCTAATAGCGAATTAGTCAAACCCGGCGATGCCCCTGATGCATGTTTAAGGGTTACAAGCCCCAATGATCCTAACATGAACGGGCGTTGCCAACGAAATGGCGCTACTGCGAATGTGGTTGGGGTGTATGCGCAAGCGAATTACACCTTGCATCCTATGGTAACTTTAGGGGCAGGGACTCGTTATGATGTCTATACTTTAGTGGATAAAGACTGGCAATTGCACATAACCCAAGGGTTTAGCCCTAGCGCGGCTTTAAATGTCTCGCCTTTAGAAAATTTGAATTTCAGGCTTTCTTACGCGTATGTAACCAGAGGCCCTATGCCTGGAGGTTTGGTGTGGATGCGTCAAGATAATTTGCGCTACAACCGCAATTTAAAGCCAGAAATCGGGCAAAATGTGGAATTTAACACCGAATACAGCAGTCAGTATTTTGATTTCAGGGCCGCCGGTTTTGTCCAGTTGATTTCTAACTACATCAATCAATTTTCTTCAACGCTTTTTGTAACCAATTTGCCCGCACAAGATATTATTTATGTGCCGGGTTATGAAGTTTCAGGGACAGCTAAATACAAGGGTTTTTCTTTAGGCTTGAGCGTAGCGCGATCATGGCCTTCTTTAAAAGGGCGTTTGATCGCTGATGTGTATGAATTGGCTGCTACAACCGGCAATGTGTTTATTTTAACGGCAAGTTATAAAATCCCACGCACCGGCATTAGCATCACTTGGCTTTCACGCTTTGTTACGGATTTGAGTTATTGCTCTTATAGCCCTTATCGTAACGGCCCTACGGATATTGACAGACGGCCTAGTAATTGCCCTAAAACGCCCGGGATTTTTTATGTGCATAAACCCGGCTATGGGGTGAGCAGTTTTTTTATCACTTACAAACCCACTTATAAAAAACTTGAAGGGTTGAGCTTGAATGCGGTGTTTAAACCACCCAAGCAGAAATCCCAAACATCTTTAGTGTTTGGGATGAATGCTGCTAATTTGTAGTATAATATCTCCATACATTTGTATCTAGCGTAGGAAGTACGCAAAGTTACGCCTTTGGAGATATGATGTGTGAGACCTGTAGGGAATGCGTTGGAGATCAAACTCTGTAAAATCCCTATGATTAGGGACACAAAGTGAGAACCAAACTTTCCCTATGGGCAACATCAGCCGAGGAAGCCCAATCGCTTTAGCGTTTGGGTGCTTCACCAATGTTTTTAACCAACAATATATTGATCAAGCCAGCCCGGTGATGAGCCCTGATGAACCCAATCAAGACAAATACGCAAGGGGCATGGCAGAGCCTGGCTTTAACGCTAGATTTGAAATTTCTTATAAGTTTTAATAATGGAGCTAAAAATGAGGATTTCATGGGTAGCGGATCTAATCAAAAATAAAACATTCTTTAGAAGTAACAAATATATGATTTTAATCCTTTAATTTTAAACCAATTTACAATGAGGGGTTATTTTTTGTAAAATAAGGTTGTGGATTTTAATTAATATTTTAACTTTATGCTGTTTTTTTTTGATTATAATTATAATCTCAACAAAAAAGATCATACCATTAAAATTAGGGAGAGTTTAGTGAGGCAAGAAAAGTGTTTTTTGACTTCTTCTTTATCGCTTTTATCGTTTTTATTATGTCCTGTAGAAGCTTTTGATTATCGCTTTAGCGGTCGTGTGGAGAACTTTTCTAAGATTGGTTTTAACAATTCTCAAATCAATACTAAAAAAGGGATTTATCCTACTGAAAGTTTTATAGATATTGTAACTTTAGCGCAAGTCAAAGTCAATTTACTCCCTAAAGGCACCGAAAACCATAGGCTCTCTGTCTCTTTGGGTGGGGCGATTGCAGCCATTCCTTATGATAAGACTAAGTATGATATTAACCAAGCTAACGGGAAGATTTTTGGCTCTATTGTAGAGAATTTCATTGGGGGCTATCATGGATACTTTTTCAATAAGTATCTTGGCCCTGCTTATGCGGGGACTTCTCAATCAGCGAGCTATCATGCAAGGCCTTATGTGGTGGATACCGCTTTTTTACGATACGATTACAAAGATGTTTTTGGGTTTAAAGCGGGGCGTTATGAGGCGAATATTGATTTTATGAGCGGTTCCAATCAAGGGTGGGAAGTGTATTATCAGCCCTATAAGACTGAGACGCAAAGGTTAAGGTTTTGGTGGTGGAGTTCTTTTGGGAGAGGTTTGGCGTTCAACTCTTGGATTTATGAGTTTTTTGCGACAGTGCCTTATTTGAAAAAGGGAGGCAATCCTAATAACAGCAACGATTTCATCAATTATGGCTGGCATGGGATCACCACGACTTATTCTTATAAAGGTTTAGACGCTCAATTTTTTTATTATTTTGCGCCTAAGACTTATAACGCTCCTGGTTTTAAGCTGGTTTATGACACGAATAGGAATTTTCAAAATGTAGGCTTTCGCTCTCAAAGCATGATCATGACAACCTTTCCTTTATACTATAGGGGGTGGTATAACCCAGAAACAAACACTTATAGTTTAGAAGACAGCACGCCTCATGGATCGTTGTTGGGGAGGAATGGCGTTACTTTAAATATCCGCCAGGTTTTTTGGTGGGATAATTTCAACTGGTCCATTGGCTTTTATAACACCTTTGGCAATTCAGACGCTTTTTTAGGCTCTCACACGATGCCAAGGGGTAATAACACTTCCTATATCGGTAGTGAAATCTCCATAACGACTAGGCATGCCGGAATGATTGGCTATGATTTTTGGGATAATACGGCTTATGATGGGCTGGCTGATGCGATCACTAACGCGAACACTTTCACTTTTTACACTTCTGTTGGAGGGATCCATAAGCGTTTTGCATGGCATGTTTTTGGGCGCGTCTCTCATGCGAATAAAAATGCGTTAGGGCAAGTGGGGAGGGCTAATGAATATTCCTTGCAATTCAATGCGAGCTATGCGTTCACTGAATCGGTTCTTCTTAACTTTAGGATCACTTATTATGGGGCTAGGATCAATAAAGGGTATCAAGCAGGGTATTTTGGAGCGCCCAAATTCAATAACCCTGATGGCGATTTTAGCGCTAATTACCAAGACAGAAGTTACATGATGACCAACCTCACGCTGAAGTTTTGATTTTTAATCACAGCAAGTTAAAAACACTCCAAGGCATTTTTTAAAATCTAATACTTTGCGTAGCTAGTTTCTTAAAAGCGGTTTTCTTGGGTTAGGGGGGATTTAGTTTTGGGGGGGGTTTCAAAATATCTCCTATCCCCTTAAAAAATGAGTTTTACCATAAAATTTAGAACCACAAAACAAAGTTTTTAAACCACAGAAATCCTAAACGCCTTTAGCGTTTGATCACCTTTATTATTAAAGCCGTTCTTGGGGGATAATCTCAATATTTGACAACATTTGATAAAGATTTTGGGTTGTTTTTCTAAATATAAAAATTTTGAAGCGCTAAAGCTTTTTAAAAGTTTTTAATCAAGCGTTTTAAAACCTCAATAAGCCTTGAATGTTAAGCTTTTTGTGAGTGGTAGCTTTTAATCAAGCGTTTTTATTTTTAAGCGTTTTTAGGGGGTCAATTCCATTATTTGATTATTGGATAAGGGTTTGGGTTTGTTTTTAAAATGGGGGTTAAAAGGGTTAAATCAAAGCCTATAAAAGGCCTTGAGCTTTTTTAGAAGGCGTAGCCATAGACCCAATACACGCTATAAGGGCGGAAGTATTTCACTTCAGCACCGCCAGCTTTATAATAAGTGTTGTAAATCGTAGGGATTTGCACACCGATTTCTATAGAATGCTGGTTATGGCTTTTCAAGTCTTTTTTCAAGATACCAAAGTTCATGCGTAAGCCCACATCAAACAAGAATTGGAATTTCGTCGCTGTGGGTCTATTCGCAAGCTGAGGGCTGTTTCTTAGCGTGCTGATGTAAGTGTCCCCTGCGAGTTGGATCCCCCCAAAGAAGCCCGCATTAAGACTTCGGCTACCAAAAGAGCGGCTAAACACATTGTAAAGCACATCAGTCCCCACCCCATAAGTGAGCAGATTGACTTGATTGTAAGTAGGGCCATTACCCACGCCCGCACCATTATAGCTGAAGAAGCCGTAGTAGCGTAAGCCCACATTCTTGTTTTCCCCAAAGAATTGCTTATAACCGATTTTAGTGATAAACCCGTTAAACGCATTCACTTGAGAGCTGTTACCGGCAGCGAAATTCCCAAGCCATGGGTTAGCTTTAAGCTCGTTGTTTAGAGCGGTAACTTTAGCCAAAGTGTTTGTGGTGTTGTTTAACAGTTGGGTAGAGCGCGCTTGATCAATATTCCCGCCATAGCTCACTCGATAGCCTGTTGAATTGCTGATGTTAGCGTTGTTGGCTAGCGTTAAAGCGTTTTGAGAATTATTGACGATGTTTTGCACCAAGCTAGTGAATTCCTTAGCGCTCAAATCATTCCCGGCGTTAGCGGAGTTGAAGACATGTTGCGCTAAAGCGGCATCCAAAAACGCTGCGGCAGCCCCGCTATCACCGCTTGGCCCCATAGTGATTGAAGCTTGCTTTAGGATATAAGCGATTTGTTGGGCGGTAACACCATCTCTATAAGCTTGAGTGGTGTTGTTTTGAAAAATCCCACCCGCTTGGTTATTGGCGTTTAAGAATGAGTTCATGTAAGTCAAATAAACGCTAGCGGTGTTAAGCTCACTGAGCTGGTTGGAGAGGTTTTGGCTCGTGGTGTTGTTGTCGCCTTGAAAGATGTTCTTGCTGATGTTTTGACTCAAAGTTTTGATAGAGCCAACCATTTCGTTATAAAGAGCCAGGTTACCTTGGAAACAAGGGCTATTGCTAGTAGTAGCAGCGGCTGTGGTCGCACTACCACCACTATTAGTAGCACCACATTGTTGGATGTTAGTAGTGTTCAAAGTGGGATACAAATCAATCAAATTGCCTAGTTGGTTCATAAAGAGGTTGCCCAAAGTCCCGGCGACATTGCCTCCTGTGCCTGCAATATTGGTATTGGTGTTGTTTGTCGTATTAGAGTTTAACAAGCCGGCTAATTCTTCGGCTTTGATTTTACCCGGGTTTTTCACTTGTTGGACCACCTGACCTAATTCATACCCAAAGGTCATAAAGCCCCCATCTTCTTCAGCGCCCACTGGATTGAAGCTCAAGCTTAACGCTAGGCTTAAAGGGGCTAAGAATCTTACTTTTTGAGATTGTGTCATTAAATTTTCCTTAATCATTTTGAATGGCTTTAAATTTTGTTTCATGTTTGTCTCTTCCCCCCTTTCTTAGAATGAATACCCATAAGACCAATAAACGCTATAAGGACGGAAATACTTCACGGTAGTCCCTGCTGATTTGTAATAAGTGTTATAAATCGTAGGCACTACTACGCCAAATTCCACCGTGTGCTGGTTGTGGCGGTTGGATTTCCCGTCCAACTTACCGAAGTTCATCCTCATACCGAAGTCAAAGAGAAACTGGAAGTGCGTGTTATTGATTTTCCCATGCAATTTCACATTGGGGTCATCTCTGAGCGTGGATTGGACGGTTTCGCCGGCTAATTGGATACCGCTAAAAAAGCCCATATCCACAGAGCGGTTTTGATAGGAGCGGCTAAAGATGTTATACAACACATCAGTCCCCACCCCATAAGTGTATAACCCTACATTATTTTGAGTGGATCTAAAGCCCACGCTCGCTCCGTTATAAGAAAAGAAACCATAATAGCGCAAACCGATATTCCTTTTCTTCCCAAAGAACTGCTTATAGCCTATTTTGGTGTAAAACCCGTTTAAAATATTCGTTGAACGGCTGTTCCCGGCTCTGAATTGGGGCAAGTAAGGCATGCTTCTCACCTGATTGTTGAGCGCGTTGATTTTATCCAAAGTTACTTGCGCGTTATAAAGAGCGTTAGGGAGCTGACTGGCACGCCCTTGCACAGCGTTAGCTTGGTTGGGGTTTATCCCAGCGCTATTAACCGCACTCCCGCTAATGGTGTTTTTAGTGAGCTCGTTATAAACCAATTGGGATTGATCAATAATGCCTTGCACCAAACCTGTAAAAGCGGCTGAATTGAATTCCTTATTCCCAATGTTAGCAGCTACGGCAGAGTTGAAAGCTTCTAAGAGCAATTCATCTTGCTTGAGCAAATTCGCTGCGTTATTTAAGATATTTTGTTGGCCTTGAAGGTATTGGATGGCTTGTTGAGAGTAGGTTTGACCATCTGAACCAGTCGCACCGCTAGTGCTACTAGTGCCATTAGTAGTCCCATTCTTCTCTAAAGCCTTATTCATCGCGTTAAAAAACACATTCCCCGCGTTCAAATAGGTGAGCTGTTGTTGCATGTTGGGGAAATTGGTGTTCGTGCCGTAGTTAGTCTGGCTGCCGATCGTGCTTAAAATCCTGTCAGTCAAGCTAGGGAGCCAGTAATAGCCCGCAGCGGTGCAAGCGCTTTGAGTGTTAAGAGATGCGCCACCGGCTGTCCCTGCAGCCGCACAAGTCCCAGAGCCTACCGCACCACTTAAAAGAGCGTTCGCAGACACATCGCTACTATTGAGTTTCGTGGGATACGCCCCTAAAAGCGAATAAAGGTATTGGGAGAAAGCGTTACTCAACGCCCCTGCGACATTGCCTCCGGTGTTGTTGTTTAAAATGTTGTTCGTTACATCAGCGTTAAGCTCTCTGGCGAGTTCGTCGCTTTTAGCGCCGCCTGGGTTTTGGACATCTTGCATGACTTGCCCGAGCTGATAACCGACGGTGAAAAACCCTCCATCATCTTCGGCATAACTTATGCTAGCGCAAAGGGCTAGACTAAGAAACAGCGTTCTATTTTTCTTTATCATGATTTTCCTTATCAATGGGATGCTCCTTGATTGAGATTAAATTTGGGATTTAGTTACATCAGAGCTTGTAAATAATGTTTAGTAATACAAATTGTCAAATGTAATTGTGATATTTTCACATAAGAAAAGTTAAACTAACCTTAAAAATCCCCTTAAAAACCCCTTATTAAGGAAATAAAGTTACACCAATTGGAGCGTTTTTTACAAAAAAAAAAAAAAACGGGATTTTAGGGGGGATTAGCGTTAAATTTTAGGGGGTTTTAAAAACGCTTTTTGGCATTTTTAGGTTTTTTAATGTAAAATCACGCTAACGCAAATAGTAATTTCTAGGTTTCTCTTTTGTTGTGAAAATTTGGAGCATGTTAGGGTTTGGGGTGATAGTGGGTGGTTACCCCGAAAGGAGATAACCAACTATGAAATTACTATTAGCAATCATAGTTTTAATGGCCTTCGCAACGCCATTATACTAAAATTTTGGCTCTAGCGCAAGCTAGAGTCTAAAATCTATGGTTGCTAGCGTTTTTTGTATTTTTCTTACATCTCATAAAGATCCCATTATAATACTATAATACTCAAATGATATGACATGGTAGTAATTCTAGTGTTAAGCGAATTTGGAGCAATTAGTGGTTTCTGATCTAATGGGTTGGGAGATTGCAGTGGGTGGCACTCCGTTAGGAGGCACTACCATGAAATTCATTTTTATAGCGATAGTTTTAGTGGTTATCTTAACACTGCTACTTTATTAAGAACAAGCTCTTAAGAGTTCCTAGCTCTTAGGGGCTTAACTATCGCTATAATCATATCATCTTTTGCTTAAACAAACAATACAAAAACCAATTTTATTTTGAATCGGGTTTCAAAAGCCCCGCTTCATACAAAAACACCGAAGGCTTATGCTCTTTAGGTTTGGCGTTTTCTCTCAATTCGTTTTTCGCATAAGAAAGCCATAAATTTTCCTTAGCCCTTGTGATAGCGACATAAAAAAGCCGCCGCTCTTCTTCAATGCCCCCACCGGTATTCATGAGCTTGTGGTTAGGGAAACGGCCCTCCATTAAATCTATAATATAAACATCTTTAAATTCTAAGCCTTTAGAAGCATGCACGCTCAACAGATTCACGCCCTCGCCTTGCGTGGCTTCACTGGAGCCTATTAAAGTGCCGTTTAAAAAACGCCCTAAATTTTGGTAATTTTTCGCCAAAGAACTCAGCAAGTCCATTTTTTCATTGAAGCGTTTTTGCGCTTGGAGTTTTTTAAATTCGTTATAAGATCCGTCCTTATTTTTGGATCGCTCTTTTAAAAGGCGTGTTTTAAAGGTTTGAAAAAACGCGCTTTCTAAGATGTGCTTGATTAAAGCGCTAGGGGAATGAGTAGGGGCTTTGGTGTAAAGAGTGAAAAAATCGCTAAGCGTTTTAGCCCCATTGAGTGAGATTTTAGGGTGCATCAACACCGGGTGCGAATGAAACGCTTTATCTATCACGCTGTTAAACCTTGAGCTGTTTTCTAGGGCAAAAATTTCTTCAAAAAGCCCCATAGAGGTGATTTCTTTTTTCTTCGTGTAAATTTTGGCTTCTTTATTAGGCTGAATTAAAGCTGATTTGAGATCACCATTGCCTAAAAGCATCAAGGCTTCATGAATGTCTTTAGCGGTGTTAGAGCCAATATCGCTGATATAGCTTAAAATGTGAATGGCTGCCATAATGTCTTTAGGGTTAAATAATAGCGCGCAAATATCTAACGCTAACGCCACTTCTTTGGATTCAAAAAAGCTCGCGCTCCCTTTTCGTTTGCTTGGCACGTTGTGGGATCTTAAAGCGGCTTCTAATTGATCCGCGCTGGCGTTATTCCTAAAAATCACTGCCACTTCTTTAAAATCTTTTCGCATGACAATGCGTTTAGCGATGTCTTGGCATTGCGCGATATTGTCGTTGTAATTTAAAAGCGTGGGTTTATTGAATTTCCCTGATTTCACCACTTCTAAATTTTTAGGGTAAATGCGCTCGTTATGCTGTATCACTTGATTAGCGAGATCTAAAATCTCTTTAGAAGAGCGGTAGTTTTTGGTGAGCGTGAAAACTCGGGCGTTTTTGTATTTTTGGGTGAAGTTAGAAATGATAGAAATATCCGCCCCATTAAAAGCGTAAATGCTCTGATCGTAATCGCCCACGCAAAACAAACTAGGGGGGTTGATAGCGTCTAAAATGGATTCTTGTAAGGGGTTAGTGTCTTGAAACTCATCGCAAAGCACTTCTTTATAAGGGCTAGGTCTTTCTAGCATCGCTTTTTTAAATAACAGCAGCAAGTCGTTATAGTCAATATAATTATGCTTTTTTTTGGTGTTTTCAAACTCTTCTAAAATGTTTTCATAAAGGGCGGCGTATGGCGTGTGTTCAGGGCTTTTATTAGAAAGCCATGCGCTAAAATCTTCTTGTTTTAGAGCGTTGGTATAAAGAGAATAGAGGGCGTAGAGGTGTTGCGAAGTGTAGGGCTTTTTATCATCATCTATGGCATTTTTAGTGTCCACAATGCTTTCTAAAAGTTTTCTTAGTTCCTTAGGTTGCTTTAGGCTTAAATTAGGGTAATGCTCTTTTAAATAGCGATACGCTACCGCATGGAAAGTGCCCGCTTCAATTTTGGAGCTTGATTTAAAATATTTAGCCACCCTGGCAATCATTTCATTACTCGCTTTATTGGTGAAAGTCAAAAGCAAGATTTCTTCAGGCTTGATGCCGTTATCTAGCAGGTATAAAATGCGCCCCACAATCGTAGAAGTCTTTCCTGTGCCAGCGCTTGCGATCACTAAATTATACCCTTGCAAAGCCTTGGCCGCTTTTAGTTGCTCAGGGTTTAATTGCAAAGTTTCTAACAAGTTTTATCCTAGATTTAAAAAGTCTTTAGGCAAAAGAGCGTTTTCTAAAGAGCGTTGCGAAAACAAAAAACGCCCATCGCACACAAAGCCTAATTCTTGCCAGTTGATAGCGTTGAGTTTGTCGCAGAGGTTTTGTAAGTCCAGGTTTTGGTTATAAGGGAATAGCGCTAAAATAGAGCCGTCATAATTAGGGCATTGGTGGATAAAAAAAGGGTTTTTTTGGCGCGTTTTGGTGTTGACATAAATGCGTTTTTTAGGGGATATGTGATGCATTCTCCCCCATTGATACCAGTTGTTTTCATTGAATTTTTTAATCTTTCTTTGCATCAAGCTGTCTTTATGCTGGAGTAAATAATCATTAGGCTTATTGACAAAAACCATTTTTTCTAAAACATTGGTTCTTTTCGTGATTGAGGTGACGAATTCTAAATTCCCGTATTTTTCATTTTTAAAAATCTTATCGCACCCGCTCACTGCCCCCACTTTAACCTTAAAAACCTCGCTTAATTTTTGCGTGTAAGATTGGTTGAGGAAATACAAAATGCCTTTTTTACACAAAAATTGCAAACCATCGTTGGTGATTCTACTGAAATTGCCCTTACAAAAACGAAAAATCACGCAATTAGGCATGGCGTTTGGGAAAACCTTTTGATCGCCCAGTTCAAAAAAATGCGTTATCGTGCCTTCTTGGTAAATCCATTCGTTTAATTTCACGCTAGAAGTGGATTTTAAAAAATCCCTTGGGGTGATGAAAATCAATTCGCCTTTAGGTTTTAAATGCTTGATCGCTTTTTCTATGAAAAACAAGTATAGATTACTCCTTTCATCAAAAAGGCTGTAATGGAGTTTTTCTTTTGCGCTTGGCGCAATATCCTTGTGCTTGACATAGGGCGGGTTACCAATAATCGTGTCAAATTGATTTTCTAAAGGGTAGTCAAAAAAGTCCATGCAAAGGGCATTTTTAGGGCAGATTTTAGGATCGATTTCAATCCCTACAGCCTTTTTTAAACGCTTTAAAAAACTCCCATCGCCCGCGCTTGGCTCTAAAACACTCCCATGATTGTGTTTGAGAGTGAGCATGAAATCCACTATATTGTTAGGGGTGAAAACCTGCCCTAAAGTTTTAATGTCTAAATTATTCAAAAAATTCTCCAAAAACTTCTCTTAATAAATATTAGCCCTTAGAGTTACACTTTTGGCTAAAGCGCTTAAGATGAAATTTTTACTTCCATCAAAGTCTCTTTGAACGATTTCTCTGTTGTTGTCCCACTTGCATTGAAAGGGCAAGTTATTGCCATTAGGCTGGAGGGTTTGAATACCTTTTAAGGAATTGATAAAAATATCTTTAGGATCGTTTTTGTTGATAATTAAAAAATAATAGTCTCTATCGGTGTTTTTGCCTAAGTCTTTATGCAGTTTTTGAAAGTATTTTTCCCATGCAATTTCGTTATTAAATTCCGGTAATAAGCCGCACAACGCATAATAAATCCCTAATTTACCATTAAGATTGTCAGCGGTTTTTGTGGTGGTGGTTTTAATATTAACAGGATAAAAAATATCGTTTTTTTTAAAACTAAAATCCCACCATTCTCTGGCTTTTGGTAGTTGGATAGGAAAATGTTTGATGGTGTTTAAAATTTCTTCTTCATTGACAGATGGATTTAAGCGCCCATCTTGTAAGGGTTGAGACAAATCATAAGGGTTTGTTTTTAAAAATTCTGCAATTTCATTAAGCTGTGTGGGTATCATTAAATATCCTTATTAAAAAGAGTATTTTACCACACTCCTTATTTTAGCCCCTTATTTTTTCAAGCTAATGGCTTCTTTAATCATGTCATCGCCCGCGCCAAAGGCTCTAGCGTTCATGGAATAGCCTCTTTGCATTAAAATGAGATTGGTTAGGGCGTTCCCAGCATTCACGTTGCTCGTTTCTAAATATTTATGCCTGATTTTCCCAAACTTGAGCTTGCCCTCTTCGTCCCACCCTAAAATGGGGTTACCGCTTAGGGGTCTGTTTTCGCCATTAATGGTGCCTTCTTGCATTTCATAGAGGTTACCGCCGATTTTTCTTAGGCCTTGATCGTTAGTGAAAGCTAAAATACCGATGCGAGCGACCGGCTCCACCACCCCGTTACTAAAAGCTAAAGAAATCACGCCATTTTCTTCAATGCGCATGTCTCTAAAAATGCCCCTAGGCTTGCCGTCTTGACTCGCTTCTAAGAGTTTAGAGTCTTGGTAAGACAAATCGCTAGAATCATGGTTTTCGCTTTTATCTAAAGAGTAGGTGAGCTTATTGCCTTTAAAATCCAAAGTCATGGGGGCGGATTTCATCTTGTGCGTGGCTGAATCAAAGCCGACAATTTCCCAAGTAGGATCATTGATAGGGGTTTTGTTTTTGGGATCTACGATGTAGCTTTTCACTTCCCAAGTTTGGTTTTTCCTTTTGCTTGTGGGGCTTGATGTGGGATCGTTGGAATTGGTCATGTAATATTCGCTTTGGAGCAAGTATTTATCCCCGGCTTTATCATAAATATCCACTTCTGTGCTGTAATAAGGGATTTTAATCGCTACTGAATCCCTGCTAATGCCCTTTTTTAGTTCCATTCCGTTCGCATTCAAGCCCAATTTATCCGCAATGCCCCCGCTCAAGCTAAAGGTGATAGGCGTTTGGCTAGGATTAGCGATCTCTAATAAAAGGGGGGGGCTTTTGGCGTCTTTTTCGCTTTTGATGAGGTTTAAGTCTAGCCCGGTTTTTTCTTTAAGGAGTTTTTGCAAATCGCCTAAAGTTTTGAACTGGTTTTCGCCTTTTTCAGCGTCCCCATAAGTGAAAACAAAATCTTCTTTTTTGCCATTCTCTTTTTGGATACTGATGTTTAACTTACGATTAGTGATCGCGTCTATGGGCTCGTTATCGTCATTCGCTAAAGCGTTAATGTCCTGGTTTAAAAAACGCTCTTTAATGATCTCGCCCTTATCGTTTAAGAAAAAATCTTGCACGCCTTTTAAATGGTCTTTAGGGTTTAAATTCACGCTAATACCCACTTTCGTGCTAAGCACGGGCTGGTAAGTCAAATCTTGGGGGATTTGTAAGGGCGAAAGGGTGTTGCCATGCAATTTTTCAATATCTTCATCTCTAGCGGTGGAATTGAGCGTGCCGTCTTTGATCTTTTTCAAATCAATACCATAAACATAATAGCCCTCAGGGGTTACCAAATAGCCATCAGCGTCTCGTGCGAAATTACCGGCGCGGGTTAGGAAATTATCCTGTTTTTTGCTAAAGCCGTCTTTATTAATGGTCATTTCCCCATTTTTATTGGGCCCTATCACAAACCAGCCCTTGCCTTGATACGCCATGTGGAATTCCCCCTCGCTTGGCATGTATTCCCCGTCTTTATTAGAAAGGACATTGCCTGAGCCTGTAACGCCGTAATTTCGGTCATTAGCCACAACGGATTTGGCGTTCAAAGCGTCTAAATGCGAAGAAAACAAGGTCTTAAACTCCGGATCATTGGAGCGATAGCCTAAAGTATTGACATTGGCGATATTATTTGAAAGGCTGTCAATGCCAAACTGGTGGGTCTTAATCCCGCTATAAGCGTTTAATAAGGTGTCGTTCATGCTGTCTCTTTAGGGGGAGTTTGGGGTTTTTGATCAATCGGTCTTTGATCAGAGAGTTTTTGCTCAATCGGTTTTTGCTCAATGGGTTTTTGATCAGAGAGTTTCTGTTCAAGCGGTTTTTGATCAATCGGTTTCTGTTCAATCGGTTTTTGATCCGGTTTATAAAATTCTATCGCACTGTCTATGGGTAGAATCATTTCGCCCATTCTTAACATGGGCTTGCCTTTATCAAAAATCACGCTTTCCACTTCGCCCCTACCAATGCGCGTTTGCAAATACTGCTTGCTTTGGGAGTCTAAATTGTATTCAGCCTTGATTTTGTAATTGCCTTTAGGGACTTTTTCGCCCTTTTCGTTTGTGCCGTCCCATTCAAAATTGATATACCCCTTTTGCCCGTTATAATCTTTTAAAGGAATCGTTTTGACTAATTCATTGTTTTCATTCAGGATTTGAATCGCTGGCACTCCTTTAGAAGCGTCAATTTTTTCATCAAAAAAGAGCGAAAAAGAAAGCTTGTTGTTGCCGTCAAAATTCGCCCCGCTCACATCGGTTTCAGCGATTTTGCCTATCATGCTCACAGAATTAAGGGCCGTTACTTCCCTTAAAGCGTTATTGGCTTTCAAGCTATCGTCCATGCCTTTATTAAGGTTTTCCATGGTGTCTTTTAAAGCGCCTTGAAAGTCTTTTAAAGATTCGTTAGTTTCTTTATTGGATTTCATCGCACTGGCGACTTCTTGCATGGTTTTTTTGTTTTCTTCTTGCATTTCCACTTGCGTGAGCTGCGCGGTTTGGGTGATGATTTTATCCGTTTCCATAGGAGCGGTGGGGTCTTGATTTTTCAATTGCTCTAAAAAGAGTTTCATGAAAGCGTTTTTATCCAACCCGTTAGCGATGGTGGGTTGCTCTTTTTTCCTTTCTTGCGCGGCTTTAGCTCCTGTAACTTCTGCTAAATCAATGGCCATGATCTCTTCCTTATTAAAGATGTCTTATTATAGAGCAAACTCGCTTAAAATCACGCATAAAGAGTGATTTGCATGCTCGTTTCTTTGTTTTCATGGTCCGTATTCTCTTGGTAGCTTTTTAGGGCGTTTTCTTTTAAGGGGGTTAATTCCTGCTCTTTGAATGACTCTTTGGGTTGCTCTTTAGAAGAATCTTGCGAAAAGCTCAAATCTACCCCTTCAAAGCCTAAAGCGTTCAGGCTGTTTTTGAGATCTTGTTGGTTGTCTAAAAAGGTTTGTAGGCTGTTGTTGTGAGAAATCACGCTCACTTTAAGGTTTTTACCCACTTTTTGAATAATCACTTCAACCTTGCCCAATTCCTTAGGGAATAAATCCATAGAGATCCTGCTCATGGGGGGTTTGTATTCTTGGATTTCTTGCTTTAATTGTTGGGTGAAATGCTTGATCGTCTCTTTAGGGGCAGTGCTTTTATTCTCGCTTGTCTTATCGCTAGCTTGGGCGTTTTGCGCGCTTTGAGCGTTGTTAGTGGATTCTTTAGTTTTTTCTTTATTATCGCTTGCTTCTTTAGTTGTTTCTTCTTTTTCTAATGGCGTTGGAGGGTTATCGTTAGGGGGGTTAGCTCCTATTAAAGGCATTAAAGGGGGCGTTTTAAGAGGGATTTTAGGGGCGTTTTCTGGCGTTGTGCTTGGGGCTGTAGTTTGGGCTTTAGTAGGGGTTTTTTCTGACTTTTTTTTAGAAAGCGTTTTATCCCTTTTAATAGCGTTCATTGGTAAAGCTTCCTTTAAAGGGGGCGTTTTTTTTTCGTTATTTTGGGGGTTTGCGTGTTCTTTATTGTGCGATTCTTTTTTTTCTAAGGATTGCAAAACGCTAGAAAGGTTGGCGGTGTTTTTAGCGTCGTTCTTTGCAAGGGTGTGGTTAGTGGGCGTTTGCGTTGTTTTCAAAGCAAGATGATCGCTCGCATTTAAGGGGGTTTTATTTTCTGGAGTTGTGGTCGCTTGAATGTTGCTGGCGTTTAAGTCATGTTTTTGGCTGAGCGTTTGGATGTCTTTAAGGGTTTTTGACTCTTTAGCGTTATGGGTTGGGGCTGTGGGTTTTTTGATAGCGTTATTAGCGTGGTTGGTGGGGGTTATGGGGTTTTTATTAGTTAAATTTATTTGATGAGCGTTAGAGATAACTTCGTTAGGCTTTTTTTCATTCTTGTTTAAAGTTTCGTTAGGGGTTTTGGGGTTAGTTTCATTAGCCTCATGGGTTTCATGTTGAGCCTCATGTGGGGCTGTTGTTTTTTTGTGGTTGAGCCAATCTTTTAGGGTAGGGGCTTGTTGGTCTTTGGCGGGATTTTGAGCGTGTTGGTGGTGTGGGGTAGGGGTTTTTTCAAGCGCTTTAGCGTCCTCTTTAGTGCTCTCTTTAGAGTCTTTGGGTGCGGCTTTTAATGCGTTAGGATTTTCTTTAGGGGCGGTTTTGTCTTTAGAGATCTTTTGGTTTAAGATCTTACTGAAATCTTTTGATGCGCTTTTAGGGGCGTTTTTGGTGTCTTCGTTTTTCGCTCCGCTATTTATTAAAGTGCTTGCGTTGGCGCTTGCGTTGGTGTGAATGGGATTAATAGGAGATGGCATGGTTATCCTTTAAAACAACTCTTTTATTTTACATGGTGTGAGTTAAGCAAAAAGAGTTCCTTAAGATGCATGATCAAATCTAAAAATGCTAAAGGTGTTTTTTAAAACGAAAAACCCCATTTTTTAAAAATAAAAGTTGTCGTTATTCGCGCTTAATGAGAACAGAGATTTTTAAAACTATGGTTTCGTTTAGGTTTAATTAAATTTCGCTACAATTAAGTAAAAACGATAATTTTAGGGAGATTGGCATGCAAGGTTTATGGATTTACCCAGAGGATACAGAAGTTTTAGGGGTTGCTTGTAAGAGCCTTTTAAAAGCGCTAAAGCCACGCTATCAAAAAATCGCATTGTTTTCGCCCATTGATGGGGGGCGTGAGGGTTTTTGGGAGCGCTATGGCTTGAACTCTTTAGAGTTTCATAGCGCCATAGACAAACAAAAGGCTTTAGAGTTTGCGAGCGCTGCTCAAGAAGAGTTACTATTTGAAACGATTCTCAAACGCTATGATGAATTACAAACCACGCATGATTTTGTCATTAGTTTAGGGTATGCGCCGAAGTTTTTCTTAAACGCTCTTTTAGATTTAAACACCACTTTAGCCAAGCATTTAAACGCTCCTGTTGTGGCTGTCGCGCAAACGAGTTTGGAATATTTGAAAGCCATGCATTCTCATATCATTAAAAAAGAAGCCCCTTTCGCTGTAGGGTTATTTGCGGGCGAAATGCATGAAAAACCCAATTTTTTAAGCGCGTCTCATTAGAAGCGGATCTGATAGAAAGCGTGTTGCAAATAAAAAGCGAGATTATTACCCCTTTAGCTTTTCAAATGGGTTTGGAAAAAAAGGCTAAAAAACAGATTAAAAAAGTGGTTTTACCCGAGAGCGAAGATGAAAGGATTTTAAAAGCCGCGCATCGTTTGAACGCTATGGGCGCGGTGGGATTGATTTTATTGGGCGATAAAGAAGCCATTAATTCGAAAAATTTGAACTTGAATTTAGAAAATGTAGAAATCATTGATCCTAGCACTTCTCATTATAGAGAAGAATTTGCTAATAGTTTGTATGAATTACGAAAATCAAAGGGCTTGAGTGAGCAAGAAGCTGAACAATTAGTGTTGGATAAGACTTATTTTGCGACCATGCTCGTGCATTCAGGTTATGCGCATGCCATGGTTTCTGGGGTGAATCACAGCTGAGACCATTAGACCCGCTTTACAAATCATCAAAACCAAACCCGGCGTGAGCTTGGTTTCAAGCGTGTTTTTAATGTGTTTAGACACTCAAGTGTTGGTTTTTGGGGATTGCGCGATTATCCCTAACCCTAGCCCTAAAGAATTAGCTGAGATCGCTATCACTTCTGCACAAAGCGCTAAGCAACTCAATATCGCACCTAAAGTGGCCTTACTCTCTTATGCGACAGGCAATTCCGCTCAAGGCGAAATGATAGACAAAATCAACGAAGCCCTAACAATCGCTCAAAAGTTAGATCCACAATTAGAAATTGATGGCCCTTTACAATTTGACGCTTCCATTGATAAAAGCGTAGTGAAGAAAAAAATGCCTAACAGCCAAGTGGCCGGGCAAGCTAGCGTTTTTATTTTCCCGGATTTAAACGCTGGGAATATCGCTTATAAAGCGGTGCAACGGAGCGCTAAAGCCGTGGCGATAGGGCCTATCTTACAAGGTTTGAACAAGCCCATTAACGATTTGAGTAGGGGGCGCTTTAGTGGAAGTTATTATCAACACCGTTTTGATTAGCGCCCTTCAAGCGCAAGATTAATTGACTAGGAGGAATTGATGGAAATTTTAGTTTTGAATCTGGGCAGTTCGTCTATTAAGTTTAAATTGTTTGACATGAAAGAAAATAAGCCCTTAGCGAGCGGTTTGGCCGAAAAAATCGGCGAAGAAATAGGGCAGTTGAAAATCAAATCGCATTTACACCATAACGATCAAGAACTTAAAGAAAAGCTTGTGATTAAAGATCATGCGAGCGGGCTTTTTAAACCACCCAAGCAGAAATCCCAAACATCTTTAGTGTTTGGGATGAATGCTGCTAATTTGTAGTATAATATCTCCATACATTTGTATCTAGCGTAGGAAGTACGCAAAGTTACGCCTTTGGAGATATGATGTGTGAGACCTGTAGGGAATGCGTTGGAGATCAAACTCTGTAAAATCCCTATGATTAGGGACACAAAGTGAGAACCAAACTTTCCCTATGGGCAACATCAGCCGAGGAAGCCCAATCGCTTTAGCGTTTGGGTGCTTCACCGCTATCAGTTTGCATTTAGGGAACGGCTCAAGCGCAACAGCCATTCAAAAGGGTAAAAGCGTGGACACTTCTATGGGGCTAACCCCATTAGAAGGCTTGATTATGGGCACAAGGTGTGGGGATATTGACCCCACTGTGGTGGAATATACTGCGCAATGTGCGAACAAGAGCTTAGAAGAAGTGATGAAAATGTTAAACCATGAAAGCGGTTTGAAAGGCATTTGTGGGGATAATGAGAAACATAGAAGCCAGAAAGCAAAAAGGCGATAAACAAGCCAAACTCGCTTTTGAAATGTGCGCTTATCGCATTAAAAAGTATATTGGGGCTTACATGGTGGTCTTAAAAAAAGTAGATGCGATCCTCTTTACAGGGGGATTAGGGGAAAACTACTCGGCTTTAAGAGAGAGCGTGTGTGAAGGATTAGAAATTTAGGGATCGCTTTATGTAAGCCCACCAACGACAATCCGGGCAACGGATTAGTGGATTTGAGCCAGCCTGACGCTAAGGTTAAGGTTTTACGAATCCCTACTGATGAAGAGTTAGAAATCGCTTTACAAGCGAAAGAAATAGTAGAAAAATTAAAATAAAGGTTGTTTAATGAGAATGGTTAATTTTTTAGAGGGCGTTCATTTTGAAAAGCTCCACATTGAAGCGTTGAGTGAAAATTCTTCCAATAAGGAAATCCGCATTTGCATGCCCAAGGGAGCGATCATGGACAAACACAAGGCCCCGGGAGCTATCAGCGTGCAGGTTTTAGAGGGCAAAATCGTTTTTGAAGTGGGAGATGAAAAAATAGAAATGCCAAAGGGAGCGTTAATCAGCCTAGAAGCCCAAGTTTCGCATCGTTTGGACGCTTTAGAAAATAGCGTTATCAGATTGTCTTTGAGTAAAAAATAAGGAAAATCAAATGATGAAAGCCGTTTTTATCAATGTTTGGTATTTGCTTTTAACCATCATTTTATTAATCATCATATGGAGGATCATTAAATTAGTGTTAAAAGATAAAAACGACAGCGACGATAAGGGGTTAGGGTAAAGCATATTTTTGATCTACAAAAAATCAGCCAAGAAGATAAAAGAAGTGGTTAAATCATAGTTGTTTAATTAAGCACGCTACAATACGAAAATTTTAAAAGAAAGGAAAAGCATGAGCGAACAACGAAAAGAATCTTTACAAAATAACCCTAATTTGAGTAAAAAAGACGTCAAAATCGTGGAAAAGATTTTGAGCAAGAACGACATTAAAGCCGCTGAAATGAAAGAGCGCTATCTCAAAGAAGGGCTGTATGTGTTAAATTTCATGAGCTCTCCTGGCAGCGGTAAAACCACGATGCTAGAAAATCTAGCGGATTTTAAAGACTTTAAGTTTTGCGTGGTAGAGGGCGATTTGCAAACCAACAGAGATGCGGACAGATTGCGTAAAAAAGGCGTGAGCGCACACCAGATCACCACCGGCGAAGCGTGCCATTTGGAAGCGAGCATGATTGAGGGGGCGTTTGATTTATTAAAAGATGAGGGAGCGTTAGAAAAAAGCGATTTCTTAATCATTGAAAACGTGGGGAATCTGGTTTGCCCCTCAAGCTATAATCTAGGGGCGGCGATGAATATCGTTTTACTCTCCGTCCCAGAGGGCGATGATAAGGTGCTAAAATACCCCACGATGTTCATGTGTGCGGATGCGGTAATTATCAGTAAAGCGGATATGATTGAAGTGTTTAATTTCAGGGTTTCTCAAGTCAAAGAAGACATGCAAAAATTAAAGCCTGAAGCGCCTATTTTTTTAATGAGTTCCAAAGATCCTAAAAGTTTGGAAGATTTTAAAAACTTCCTTTTAGAAAAAAAGCGTGAAAATTACCAGTCCACGCATTCGTTTTAATGTGTCTAGCGATCCCCTCTAAAGTCATAGCCATTAACGATAATGTGGCGCTCTTAGAGACTTTGGGCGTTCAAAGAGAGGCGAGCTTGGATTTAATGGGCGAGTCCGTTAAAGTGGGCGATTACGTGCTGCTCCACATCGGCTATGTGATGAGCAAGATTGATGAAAAAGAAGCCCTAGAATCCATTGAGCTTTATCAAGAAATGATCGCCAAAATGAACGAAACGCAATAATAACAATGAGCGTTGATCATCTCATTTCGCCCTTTAGAGACAAGCGAACCCTTTTAGCGCTCTCTAATGCAATCAAAAAACTCGCTTCCAAACTTGAAAAAAAATTAGTCATCATGGAAGTGTGCGGAGGGCATACGCATTCGATCATGAAATACGGGCTTTTGGATTTGATGCCTAACAATTTAGAGTTTGTGCATGGGCCGGGCTGCCCGGTATGCGTGATGCCAAGAGCGCGCCTTGATGAAGCTTATGAGTTAGCCACTATCAAAGATAGCATTGTTTTGAGTTTAGGGGATATGATGAAAGTCCCCGGGAGCTATGGGAGTTTGATACAAGCCAGAGAAAAGGGGCTAGATGCGCGCTTTTTGTATTCGCCCATGCAAGCTTTAGAGATCGCTAAAGAAAACCCGCATAAAAAAGTCATCTACATTGCGATCGGTTTTGAAACCACCACGCCCATGACAGCGAGCGTTTTACTGAACGCCAAAAAAGAAAAAATCAACAACCTTTTTTTCCACACCAACCACATTTTAGTGCCTCCCAGCGTGAGCGCGATTTTAAAAGATCCAGCATGCCAGATTAACGCCCTTTTAGCCCCTAGCCATGTGAGCGTGATCAGCGGCGCTCAAATCTATGCTCCTTTAGTGGATCGCTTCAAAATCCCCATTATCGTGAGCGGTTTTGAGCCGGTGGATATATTAGAAAGCGTGCTGATGCTTCTTAAACAAGCCTTAAACAAAGAAGCCAAGCTAGAAATCCAATACAAAAGAGCGGTGAGCTATGGGGGGAATGTGAAAGCGCAAGTGTTAGTCAATGCGTGCATGGAAGTTAGGGAAAATTTTGAATGGAGAGGGTTAGGGAATATCAAACATTCCGCCCTAAAGCTCAAAGAAGCGTTCGCTTCTTATGACGCTGAAAAAGTCTTTAAAGAACACTTAAGCCACAAAACCTCTAAAGAAAACAAGGCATGCAAGTGTGGGGAAATTTTAAAAGGCATCGCTAAACCCCTAGACTGCTCATTGTTCGCTACAACTTGCACCCCGCAAAACCCGATCGGCAGTTGCATGGTCAGCTCTGAGGGGGCGTGCGCGGCGTATTATCGTTACAAGCGCGTTTGAGCTTTAGAAATTGCTTTTTAGTGAAATCGCTCAAACCTTCGCAATTGACATTCACGCTTTTAGGGGGTTTTTCTTTTTTAACAACTGGTTTTTGATACGCCCTTTTTCTCACGCTCGCTTGGATAGTTTTAAAATCAAAAGGGTAATTTAAAGCTTTTAGGATTTTTTGCGTTTCTTTTAAATGGGCTTTCAAGTGGTTGGTGTAATAGTCTTCTTCTATCTTAAAGGCTTTCAAGAAACTTGGGTGCGTGAAATAGATTTTTAGGATTTGGTGTTCTACTTTAGCGTATCTAAATCCTTTCTTTAAATCCCCCAAAGCTTGAGAAACATAGCGCTTGATTACCTCTCTTCGCTTGAGTTGGAGCTTTAAATTTTTAAACGCAGAGGCTTGAGCGATTTTTTTAAACAGCAAAAAGGTTTCTTTCTTTTTCAAATAGCGTTTATAAATGAGGGGGTCAAATCCATTTTCCATGATAAAATTATAGCGTTTTTAGCTTGACTTTTTTAAAAAGCTTTTGTATAATGCTTCTTTTAATTTTGTTGGGGTGTCGCCAAGCGGTAAGGCACCAGGTTTTGGTCCTGGCATTCCGAGGTTCGAATCCTTGCACCCCAGCCATTTTTCCTTATTTTTTGGCGCGGAGTAGAGCAGTCCGGTAGCTCGTTGGGCTCATAACCCAAAGGTCAGTGGTTCAAATCCATTCTCCGCAACCAATCTTTCAAATCACATCACCACACTACCACCAAATGAAACAAAAAGCATCAAAAGTAAAAAAATCACAAAATTTTCCCCAAATGACAAAAAAAAAAAAAAACGCTTTATGCTATAATACTCCAAATACATTCTAATAGCAAATGCATTCTAATGCAAATGTATTCTAATGTATAAAATCCCTAATACTAATCCAATTTAATCCAAAAAGGAGAAAAAACATGAAAAAAACCCTTTTACTCTCTCTCTCTCTCTCTCGTTTTTGCTCCACGCTGAAGACGACGGCTTTTACACAAGCGTAGGCTATCAGATCGGTGAAGCCGCTCAAATGGTAACAAACACCAAAGGCATCCAACAGCTTTCAGACAATTATGAAAAGCTGAACAATCTTTTGAATAATTACAGCACCCTAAACACCCTTATCAAATTGTCCGCTGATCCGAGTGCGATTAACGACGCAAGGGATAATCTAGGCTCAAGCTCTAGGAATTTGCTTGATGTCAAAACCAACTCACCGGCTTATCAAGCCGTGCTTTTAGCACTGAATGCTGCAGTGGGGTTGTGGCAAGTTACAAGCTACGCTTTTACTGCTTGTGGTCCTGGCAGTAACGAGAGCGCGAATGGAGGTATCCAAACTTTTAATAATGTGCCAGGACAAAATACGACGACCATCACTTGCAATTCGTATTATCAACCAGGACATGGCGGGCCTATATCCACTGCAAACTATGCGAAAATCAATCAAGCCTATCAAATCATCCAAAAGGCTTTGACAGCCAATGGATCTAATGGAGATGGGGTCCCCGTTTTAAGCAACACCACTACAAAACTTGATTTCACTATCAATGGAGACAAAAGAACGGGGGGCAAACCAAATGAACCATTAATATACCCATGGAGCCATGGGAAAGCTATTTCAACCTCGTGGAATGGAGGAACACAAACAAGCACCTCAGAAAGTATCAACACAGAAAATAACGCTCAAGAGTTGTTAAAACAAGCGAGCATCATTATCACTACCTTAAATGAGGCATGCCCAAACTTTCAGAATGGTGGTAGCGGTTATTGGCAAGGGATAAGCGGCAATGGGACAATGTGTGGGATGTTTAAGAATGAAATCAGCGCGATCCAAGGCATGATCGCTAACGCTCAAGAAGCTGTCGCGCAAAGTAAAATCGTTAGTGAAAACGCGCAAAATCAAAACAACTTGGATACTGGAAAGCCATTCAACCCTTACACGGACGCTAGCTTTGCGCAAAGCATGCTCAAAAACGCTCAAGCCCAAGCAGAGATTTTAAACCAAGCCGAACAAGTGGTGAAAAACTTTGAAAAAATCCCTAAAAATTTTGTATCAGACTCTTTAGGGGTGTGTTATGAAGTGCAAGGGGGTGAGCGTAGGGGCACCAATCCAGGTCAGGTAACTTCTAACACTTGGGGGGCCGGTTGTGCGTATGTGCAAGAAACCATAACGAATTTAACCAACAGCATCGCTCATTTTGGCACTCAAGAGCAGCAGATACAGCAAGCCGAAAACATCGCTGACACTTTGGTGAATTTCAGATCTAGATACAGCGAATTGGGCAACACCTATAACAGCATCACTACTGCGCTCTCCAAAGTCCCTAACGGCTCAAGCTTGCAAAACGTGGTGGGAAAAAAGAATAACCCCTATAGCCCGCAAGGCATAGAAACCAATTACTACTTGAATCAAAATTCTTACAACCAAATCCAAACCATCAACCAAGAATTAGGGCGTAATCCCTTTAGGAAAGTGGGCATCGTCGGTTCTCAAACCAACAATGGTGCCATGAATGGGATCGGTATTCAAGTGGGTTACAAGCAATTCTTTGGGCAAAAAAGAAAATGGGGCGCTAGGTATTACGGCTTTTTTGATTACAACCATGCGTTCATCAAATCCAGCTTCTTCAACTCGGCTTCTGACGTGTGGACTTATGGTTTTGGAGCGGACGCTCTCTATAATTTCATCAACGATAAAGCCACCAATTTCTTAGGCAAGAACAACAAGCTTTCCGTGGGGCTTTTTGGCGGGATTGCGTTAGCGGGCACTTCATGGCTTAATTCTGAATACGTGAATTTAGCCACCGTGAATAATGTCTATAACGCTAAAATGAACGTGGCGAACTTCCAATTCTTATTCAACATGGGAGTGAGGATGAATTTAGCCAGATCCAAGAAAAAAGGCAGCGATCATGCGGCTCAGCATGGGATTGAGTTAGGCGTGAAAATCCCCACCATCAACACCAATTACTATTCCTTTATGGGAGCTGAACTCAAATACAGAAGGCTTTATAGCGTGTATTTGAATTATGTGTTCGCTTACTAGAAGCTAAAAACCCTTTGTGAAACTCCCTTTTTAAGGGGTTTCTTTTAAACTCTTTTTTTGGGGGGTTTCTTTTGAAGCCTTTGTTTTTGAATTCTCTTTGTTTTTGAACCCTCTTTCTTTTTGGGGGATTTTAATGAAAAATCTTTTTTCTTTTGAACCCCCTCTCTTAAATCCTCTTTTTTTTAGGGGGTTTCTTGTTTTGAACCCTTTGTTTTAGGGGGCTTCTTATTGAGAGATTTCTTTTCTTAAACTCTCTTTTCTTAAACACTTTGTTTTTTTGGGGTGGTTTGATGAAAAATCTTTTTTAGTATTTTTTATAACCAATGATAAAAGAGCTTGCCAAAAGCAAGCGATAGTTTTAAAAATGAAAAAATCCTTTTTAGCGTTTTTAGTGATTATTTAGTGGAAAACTTGATACTAATTTAAGCGATAGTTTTTAAAAAGTGCTTTTTTTGGGGGGTTTAATCTTTTTCACTGATTTTTCATTGATTTCTCCCTCCGCTTTTAATCTTTAAGTTTTTAATCTTTAAGTTTTTAATCTTTAAGTTTTTAATCTTTAAGTTTTTCACTGATTTTTCATCTGCTTTTTTAATCTTTGAGTTTTTATTTTTCTAACCTTTTTAATCCCACTCTATCGCTTGCGCTATAATGAGCTGGTATTTTTAAAAAAGGAATAAGCATGCCTAACACCACCGCCAAAAAAGACTACACAAAATACAGCGAAAAACAGCTTTTTAATTTAATCCATCAATTAGAGCGAAAAATCAAAAAGATGCAAAATGATAGAGTTTCTTTTAAAGAAAAAATGGCTAAAGAATTGGAAAAAAGGGATCAAAACTTTAAGGATAAAATAGACGCATTAAATGGACTCTTGCAAAAAATCAGCCAAGCTTTTGATGATAAAAGAGATTGCTGTTTGGGGCGCAAGATCCCAAACATTCAAACGCAACAAGCCATGAGAGATGCGCTCAACAAAGAAACCGATTTGATTGTTGAGGATTTTTCTAGTTATAGCGATGAAAGAAAAAGAGCGTTAGGTGTTAAAACTCAACCTTAAAAAATCTTTTCAAAAAGATTTTGATAAATTACTTTTGAATGGGTTTGATGATAGCGTTTTGAATGAAGTCATTCTAAGAAAGAAAGAACCACTACCCCCACAATTTCAAGATCATGCCTTAAAGGGAAAGTGGAAACCTTTTAGGGAATGCCATATTAAAGCCGACATTTTGCTTGTTTATTTAGTGGAAGATGATGAACTTGTTTTTTGTTAAGGTTAGGCAGTCATAGCGAGTTGTTTTAACCCACCCAAACCCCTTAAACGCTTAAACCAAATCGCTTGCGCTATAATGAGCTGGTATTTTTAAAAAAGGAATAAGCATGCCTAACACCACCGCAGAAAAAGACTACACCCAATACAGCGAAAAACAGCTTTTTAATTTTTTAAATTCTATCAAGACCAAACAAAAAAGAGCGTTAGAAAAATTGAAAGAAATCCAAGCTCAAAAACAAAGAATCAAAAAAGCACTCCATTTAACCGAAAACGGATACATCATAGAAGAAGAGCGAGAAATCTTAGCAAGGGCTAAAGATACAAAAAACCACCTTTGTTTTAAAAGCGTAGAGGATTTTAAAAAACATTGTGAAAATTTAAGATTTAAAAATGCTGATGATTGAAACCAGTAAAAAAATTTGATAAGGATCTTAAAATTCTTGTTAAAAACGGGTTTGATTTAAAGCTTTTGTATAAAGTGGTTGAAAATTTAGCCAAAGAGCAACCCCTAGCTCCCAAATACAAAGACCATCCGCTCAAAGGCACTTTATAAAAGATTTTAGGGAATGCCACTTAAAAACCGGATTTATTGCTTGTCTATCAAATTAAAAAACAAGAAAACACCCTCTTTTTAGTAAGGTTAGGCAGCCATAGCACGCTGTTTTAAACCAACCGCTCAACCAACTATCCCCCTTTTTTAGGGGTAAAATTTAGGGTTAAAACACCGCTTACGCTTTTTTCGCTTCACACACCCTCGTGTTTCCCGCTTTTCAAATACCCTCGTGTGCGCATTTCCTTGCGCTTCAAAGCCCCTTCATAACGGCGGATTTCAACCTCTGTTTTAGGCTCGTATTTAGGCATGGGGGTGGGTCTGCCATTTTCCACAGCCACCATCGTGAAATAACATGAATTGGTGTGCGTGATTTCACGAGTCTTAATGTCTTCGCTCAAAACCTTAATCCCCACTTCGCACGAGGTGTTGCCCACATAATTGATGCTGGCTAAAAAAGTGAGCAAATTCCCTACAGGAATAGGGTATTTAAAAGTAACCCCATCCACGCTTAAAGTGACCGTTCCTTTAGCGCAATAACGAGTTGAGCACACATAAGCCACTTTATCCAATAAATTCAATAATTCCCCCCCATGCATGACATTGTTGAAATTAGCGGTTGTAGGCACGACTAAATAGCTCATCAATAATTTAGTGCGATCCGCTGTGTCTATAGTGAAATCAAAATGATTGGAATGCGATGATTGTATTTGAGGCATTGCTTCTCCTTAATTAAAATTGGTGTTAAAAATGTTTTTTGTAAAAAACATTCCAAGAACTATATATTAGTAAAAATTAAGTAATATTGAGTGAATATTAGAGGAATTTTAAAAATAATAAGAGGGTTAGCGTTAGATAATGGGCGAGAAAAAAGAAAGCCAAAAGGTGGCGGTTATCACTGGGGCGAGTTCTGGGATTGGGTTAGAGTGCGCGTTAATGTTGTTAGATCAAGGGTATAAAGTCTATGCGCTCTCTAGGCATGCGACTTTGTGCGTGGCGTTAAACCATGCGTTATGCGAGAGCATTGATATTGATGTGAGCGATTCTAACGCTTTGAAAGAAGCGTTTTTAAACATTAGCACTAAAGAAGATCATTGCGATGTTTTGATCAATTCTGCTGGTTATGGGGTGTTTGGGAGCGTAGAAGACACGCCTATTGAAGAGGTTAAAAAGCAATTTAGCGTGAATTTTTTCGCCCTTTGTGAAGTGGTGCAGTTTTGTTTGCCCTTATTAAAAAACAAGCCCTACTCTAAGATTTTCAATCTTTCTTCCATAGCAGGGCGTGTGAGCATGCTCTTTTTAGGCCATTACAGCGCGAGTAAGCATGCCTTAGAGGCCTATAGCGATGCCTTGCGTTTAGAGCTTAAACCCTTTAACATTCAAGTGTGTTTGATTGAGCCAGGCCCGGTGAAAAGCAACTGGGAAAAAACCGCTTTTTCAGTTGAGAATTTTGAGAACGAAAACGGCCTTTATGCCTTAGAGATGGATGCGGCTAAAACTTTTTACGCGAGCGTGTATCAAAAAGCCCTAAGCGCTAAAGCCGTGGCGCAAAAAATCGTTTTTCTTAGTATGAGTCACAAAATCAAGGCCCGCTATTTGATCGGCTTAAAAACCCAATTGTTGTTAGCGTTGTATCAAATCCTCCCGAGTAGTTGGTATGATTCTTTGTTCAGATTAATCGTTCTTAAAAGGAAGCGTGATGCTTAAAACCTATCATATCGCCTTAGCTTGCGTGATTTTAGCGGTGGTGGTGCTGTTGTTTGGGGGGGAGTCCTTGAGTTTGGAAGAATGGCAAGAAGTGTGCCTTAACGTGAAAAACCACTTTTTACACAATGAAGAACTGAGCTCTTTAAGTGTTATTATTTTAGAAATACGACTACCACGAGTGATCTTAGCGCTCCTAGTGGGGGCGAGTTTGTCCGGGAGTGGGGTGGTGATGCAAACGATTTTTAGAAACCCCTTAGTGGATCCTTTTTTACTAGGGATTTCTAGCGGGGCGATGCTAGGCGTGGCGATGGCGATAGCGGTAGTGGAGTCTAATATTGCGATTTTAGCGTTTTTTGGGGCGATTTTAGCCAGCCTTGCTGTTTTGGCGATGAATAGGGTTTTAGGCAATTCCGTCCTTTCGTTGGTGCTTTCAGGGGTGGTGTTGAGCGCGTTTTTAAGTGCACTTGCCGGAGCGATAAAATTCTTTGTGATCCCCCAAAAAGCGCAAGCGATTGTCGTGTGGCTTTTAGGGAGCTTGTCTTTAAGCAGTTATAAGGATTGCTTGATCGCTTTCATAGGGCTATCTTTGGGCTTTATCCCGCTTTTTTTGTTAAGGTGGCGCATTAATTTATTGAGCTTGAGCGATGCACAAAGTTTGAGTTTGGGGATTAACCCGGTGTTATTGCGATCGCTTTGTTTGGTGTGCGTGAGCGTGGCGAGCGCTTTAGCGGTGAGCGTGTCTGGCACGATTGGCTGGATTGGGTTAGTCATTCCGCATGTGGCTAGGTTGTTTTTTGGGGCGAATTTACAAAAACTGCTTTTAAGCTCTTTGTTAATGGGGGCGTTTTTCTTGCTTTTAGCGGATGTGGTGGCTAAAACCATTACCCCCTATGATTTACCGGTAGGCATTGCGACAAGCGTTTTAGGAGCGCCTTTCTTCTTGTGGCTTTTGTTTAGAACTAGGGGGGTGTGATGGTCTTAGAAGTTAAAAACCTGTCCTTTAAATATTCTCAAAAACTCATTTTAGACAAATTGAGTTTTAGCGTGCCAAAAAACAGCATCACCAGCATTTTAGCGCCTAATGGCTCGGGTAAAACCACGCTTTTAAAATGCCTTTTAGGGCTTTTAAAGCCTTTAGAAGAAACCGAAATTAAAGCGTGTAACAAAGATATTTTACCCTTAAAGCCTTATGAAAAAGCCAAACTAATCGCTTATATCCCCCAAGTGGAATATTATGCGTTTAATTTCAGCGTGTTGGATTTTGTCTTAATGGGGAAAGCGACGCATTTGAATCTATTCGCTATGCCTAAAGCCAAGCACATTAAAGAAGCCACTAGCGTTTTAGAGCGCTTGGATTTAGAATCCTTAAAAGATCAAGGCATTAACGATTTGTCCGGCGGTCAAAGGCAAATGGTGCTTTTAGCCAGAAGCTTGTTGCAAAGAACGCCTTTATTGTTATTAGATGAGCCTACGAGCGCGTTAGATTTAAAAAACCAAGCCCTTTTTTTTGATGCGATTAAAGATGAGATGAAAAAACGAGAATTGAGCGTTTTAGTCAATATCCATGACCCGAATTTGGTTGCTAGGCACTCCACGCATGTGGTCATGCTCAAAGATAAAAAACTTTTTTTACAAGCTTCCACGCCAATCGCTATGACTTCACACAATTTAAGCGCGCTCTATGACACGCCCTTAGAAGCGATCTGGCATGACAACAAGCTTGTCGTGTATGCGTTGTAGGGGTTAATGTTTTGTAAGATTTCAAACCCATGCTTTGAGCATGGGTTTAAGAGCGGTATTAAGAGCGGTATTTAGAAACTATACCTCATTCCTAAATTGGAAGCGAAATGGCCTATATTGGAAATCAAATTGTGCAAATAAACAAAGCCCAAATTCAAAAACACTTCTTTAGCTAATTGCAATTCCCCACCCATCATCACTCTGGCATGGGTATTTAAAGGGTTGCGAGCGGCATTCACTTTAAAGGTG
This sequence comes from Helicobacter pylori NCTC 11637 = CCUG 17874 = ATCC 43504 = JCM 12093, assembly GCF_900478295.1. Classification (NCBI taxonomy): domain Bacteria; kingdom Pseudomonadati; phylum Campylobacterota; class Epsilonproteobacteria; order Campylobacterales; family Helicobacteraceae; genus Helicobacter; species Helicobacter pylori. Next base: position 1,116,806 of record NZ_LS483488.1, on the reverse strand, counting down.
TTTAAAGACACCGCATTGCTAGAACCAAAGTTAGCAAATTCTTGTAAAACTCCAGCGTTCATATAGAAGTATGAAGTGTCTCCATAATAATAGCGCGCTTCCACATTAGCGCTAGCGTTGAATAGATGCTGACTGCTAGAGCCATTACTCAAAGCCACTTTATTAGTGCTGTTGCTTTTAAAGTTGGTTGAACCTAAATGGTTATAGCTCACGCCCACGCTTGGTTTTAACACTAAAGCGTTCTTAAAAAACGCAAAGTCATAACCATAGCTCGCTCTTGTTGCAGCGCTATAGGCTAAGTAATTATAGCTTTGATTCAAATCTTGCAATAAAGCACTTTTGAAATTCAAGCTTGATTGATCACTCCCTAGCGCCCCTTGAGCTTCAAAGTCAAATTCGTGCTGATTAGCAAAGATACGGCTATACACGCCAAAATTAGTGTTATTGGCCCCAGAGTTAAGAGAGTTCGCACGATTACTAAAAGAACTATAACCATAGCTTCCAAAACCGCCCACAATAGCTTCCACTTGCCCGTTAAGGTAAGCATCTACGCCCGCACTTGTGCCATACAATGAAGCGTTAGAACCATTATTCAAGCTCGCTCCCCCAATAGCGTTAGCCCAAACATTGGTAGGTTTTTCATATTTAGGGGCAAATTGATACAACACTTCCGCCGCGCTTTCTAAAGAAGCGAATCTTTGATCTTTTAAAGCTTGTAAGCGCTTAGCGAACGAGTCAATATTGTTGGTGTGCTTCCTGGAGAGATTGACTAAACGAGAATTTAAAATCATCGCATTGCTCAAGCTCAAGGTTTGTAAGCTGCTGGTTTTATGCTCTAAACTGGCTATGTTGTTTAAAGTGGTAGTGGCCGCATTCAATTGCTTGGTGATTTCACCGGTGCTTGTGTTATCAATCATTTGTCTAGCGTAACCCGCATCATGGCTATCAATCAATAAGGTTTGCAAGAGATCCCTACCTTTTGCACCTGAATGAGTATAAAGCGTGTCAATATCTTTAGAGCGGTTAGCCAATTCAAACACGCTCTCAATAGTGCCAAAATCATGCTGATTGATAGCGACTAAATTAGGAGTGGCGCTGTGAGCGAAAGGAGCGTTCTTCACGAGAGCGTAGTTAGCAGAACGCGCATTATTAGTGGTGTTTGTGGGTAAGTTGGTGGTATTGCCACCATTCTCAGTAGGCGTAGAATTGCCTAAATAATACACCGAAATTTTAGAGCCGTTAGCCGTTTTACTGATGCCTATATTTTTCCATGCTTTACCGATAAGATACTTGTAATTGTCAGGGTTGTTCACCATGCTTTGATTGCCGATAGCCATACCGCATGCTTTAATGTCATCAGTATTTCGCACCACACAAGTATCCATGCGGTTATTGTTGTTATAAAGGGCTAGGCGCTCTTTGAATTGCTCTTCTAGATTAACATTACTAATGCCATTGGTACCTGTAGAAACATTACCATAACCAATGATTTTCGCTTTCAATAAAACATGCTCTGTATTTTTAATGAGATCTTGAGCGCTGTTAATCTTGATGAGCGGTTTGTAAAATCCGGTCGCGCTGTCTATATCATTATTAAACATCATAGCTGCTGCATTGCCTACATTTAAGGTTGCCACTTTCCCGCCTCGGACCAGATAGTTGATAGTGCCTTGATTGTTGATAAAATCCCCCTGAATGGTTAAATTTGAAAATTGACTATAGTCCATGACCGCATTTTGACCCAGGGTTAGATTATTAAACATGAGTTTTGATGTGCCCCAAGGGTTTTCTGGGGTTGAAGAAGCGAATTTTCTGGTGATTTCAACATTTTTAATATTCCTAGCGTCAAAATAATTCCAAGGGCTATAGTAAAACTCATCTATAACCAATTTTTCGCCGCTTTTAAATTTGACACCCCCAGAAAAGATTGACCTAGTGCCAGTTTCTAAACGCACGGTGTTGATGCGCGATTGACTGCCTATATCTTCGCTAAAATGAGTGTATTCCCCCACACTCACCCCATTGGTCTTAACCAACAATTCATTAATGTTGAAGTTTTTAATGGCCACATTAGTGGAAGCTGTGATGAGCTTGTTGATATTGACTTTGTCTGTAACGCCACTAAAATCCAAGGTGTTGAAACCACCATTACCCGTATCAATACCTTTAAAATTAGCTGTATGAGCATCCACTTTTAAATTCACAAATCTTCCCAAACTAATATCGTTATTAAAAGTGGCTGTGCCGTTTTTGGTATCCGTGCCAGCCTTAAACTCAAAATTCGCGTTTGATCCTGCAAGAGCATAACCACCCACTTGGTTATTCACTCTTAAAGGCCCATCAACGGTGATATTCCCGGTTAGATTTTCCACCAATAAAGAACGCCCGCTCGCTTGATTGGACAGATTGATACCGCCTTTGCCGATATGCAAATGAGCCGCATTGGTGGTAAGAGAAGCTTTATACCCTCCCACTCTAATCGTGCCATCAGCGTTAGTGTTGATGCGGTTGATATTGACCACCGTGTCTTTGCCGCCAGCAAAAGGCCCATTAATGACTTGCGTGGGTTGAATTTCTGTTTTTTGCGCGCTGTTGGGTGGGTTAATGACCTGAGTGTTATTATTGTTTTGAGCGCTGTTTTGTTGGTTGTTGTTAGCATTATTTTGCGTGGTGTTACTAGGTTTATCCTTAGGTTTATCCTTATAACCGCCTTCTGGAGGGGCGATAATGTTTAGCCCCGCGCTTTGCCACAAATCCAATGTGCCAATATGAGTCTTGTTACTAGCGATAATGCCTGCTTGAGCAGCGTTGTGATCGCCCACAGTGAGATGGTTAAAATTCACTTCCCCTGTCACTTTTGAAGTGTTTATCGTGCTGTATGAAGGGGCCAGATACGCTCCCACGTATTGCAAACGGCCCATCCACACATTACCCATTAATTTAACACTGCTTGAAGCCAAATTGAGCGTGGCACCATCATAAAGAGAAATTTCAGCGTTTTTACTGCTAGTGATCCCTTCTGAAGCTTGCAAAGTTAAAACCGTAGAGCTGGCTTTCCTCCCGGCTCCAGAACCCACACGATTATTGATTTCTAAAAAATTATCAATTAAGATATTTTTAGCGTTGAAATCCACTCTCGTGGTGCGATCAGCACTATCCTTATAGCTTGTGAAAGAATTGCCATTGAATTGGCCCAAGCGCAAAGTGGCTTTTTGCATATTGACATCTAAATCCCCACCAGTAAAGTTGATAAGGCCTGAAAGTTTATAAGTCCCTACAGCGTCTTTCATATCCACTTCAAGCTTGTTCCATTGCCCGCCTTTGACCCAATAATGCCTAGCGGCATTCCCCCAATCCCAGCCTCCATCAATCTTACTGGATAAAAGGGATTTGTATAAGTCGTATTCCTTGTGAGGAAAATTATTGAAGCCTCTTCCTGCTTGAATGCGCCAAACTTTATCGGGTTTATCTGGGGTTTTATTGGCTTCTTCGGCTTGTTTGAGCCCCCAGCTAAGAAGCCCTGAGACCGTTCCTACAGCAGCGCCTGTAGCGATCCCCCCAACAATGGCTGGAATGATCACGGTTGTGAAAAAGGCGGCATGACTTTGTTGCGGTGTGATGCTGACTAACGCTCCTACTAAAGCAAGAGAAACCAGAGGGCGATTGATTTTGCGGTGTGTTTGTTGTATTTCCATTTTTTTCCTTTCTTCTTGTAAAACGATTTTTGCACAAAGGGTGCGACTTTAGACTAGAAAATTTCTGTTGCATTTACGATTAAGGCTATAAATATATAGTATCTACAACCAATATTCAATTTTTATCAAATTAAAGTAAATGAACATAAAACTCAACAAGATTTAAAAAGCAAAAATGTTGAAAATTGTTGCTAGAATGTGTAAAAAGGTAAAATTGGAGGCGTTTAAAAAAGCTTCTCCCAAATCGTGCCTTGTGGGGTGTCCATCAAAGCGATTTTTTGTTTCAAAAGCTCTTCTCTGATGTTATCGGCTTTTAAAAAATCTTTTCGCGCTTTGGCGTGTTTTCTTTCTTCTATCTTGTTTTCAATTTCTTGTTTTTCGCTTTCACTCACGCCTAATTGGAAATACGCGCTAGGGTCTTTAAACCCGATGCCAAGCAGTTCTTCTATGAATTTCAAATTCGCTAAAATTTCGCCCTTCAAAGCCTTGTTTTTGGGGTTTTGATCCAGTTTTTCATTAGTGGAAGAAAGCATGCTTTCTAAAACGCTCAACGCTTTAGAAACGTTTAAATCATCTTGCATGCATTCTAAAATTTCTTTTTTAAAGTTTGGATTTATTCCTCCAAGAGTCCCTAAAACGCGCTGTTTTAAGCGATAGATTTTATCCAAGCGTTTTTTACTCACTAACAAGTCTTCTTCATTGAAATTCAAAACAGAGCGATAATGCACCCCTAGTAAGTAATTACGCAAAATTTCGCCATCATAGTTTTTCAAGGCGTCTTTAACAAAAAAGCTATTCCCTAAACTTTTAGACATTTTTTCATTATTGATATTCACAAAGCCATTATGCATCCAATATTTGGCAAGCTCCACGCCAAAGGCGCAACGGGTTTGGCACGCTTCATTTTCATGGTGGGGGAATAACAAATCCGCTCCGCCTGCATGAATATCAATTTGATAGGGGGTGTTAGTGAGCGCTAAAGTTTCAAAAACCATGCTAGAGCATTCTATATGCCAGCCAGGGCGCCCCTTACCTAAAGGGCTATCAAAGCCCACATCATTATCCCCCTTATAGCTTTTCCATAACACAAAATCCTGATCAAGCCGTTTTTCTTGCACCAAACCAATACGGCCAAATTCAATACTGCTATTATGCATGCTCAAAGAGCCGTAATCTTTATCCTTGCTCGTGTCTAAATAAATATCCCCATTAGAGACCTGATAAGCGATATTTTTTTCTAAAAGCGTTTCAATCATGCGCACCATAGCGTCTAAATACTCGCTCGCTTTAGGCTCTAGGCTGGGTTTTTTCACGTTCAAAGCGTTCAGATCCCTTGTGTAAGATTCAATATAAATACTGCTTAATTCTTGAATGCTTTTGTTTTCTTTTAAGGCTTTGTTGATGATTTTATCGTCAATATCGGTGAAATTCCTTACTAGCACCACTTCATAGCCGCTCAATTCAAGCGTGCGCCTTAACAAATCAAAAGCAATCGCGCTCCTGGCATGCCCTAAATGAGCGTCATCATACACCGTAGGCCCGCACACATAAACATTCGCCTTTTTTTCAACTAAAGACTCAAAAGGGACTTTTTGTTTTAATTTGGTATCATAAATAAACATTTAAAAACCTTGAAAATAATAAAATAAATATAAATGTGTAACCCACGATTTGAACGCTAAGAGTAATAAGATTTCCACGCAAGCGAGGAAAAGGATTACAAGCCATGATTTTAAATTCTTGATTATACCCAAGAATGGTTGAAAGCCAAACGCTTTTATCGTTAAAACAAATAAAAATAACCCGCTCAAGCTATTCGCTAACGCTAAACCCAAAACCCCTAACAAAGGCATTAAACTCAAAGAAGCCGCTAAACCTAAAAAAAGCGAAATTAAAGAGATTTTAGCCGCTTTTTTTTGTTCTAATTTCGCATAAAGCCATAAAGAAAAGAGTTTGGTTAGCCCAAAAGGGAGCAAACCTAAAAGATAGAGCGAAAAGACTTGCGAAGTGATTAGGGTGTCTTTAGGGCTAAATTGCCCCCTTTCAAATAAAAGCTCGGTGATTTCTTTGCTTAACATTATCCCCCCAATGCTGCAAAGAAGCAAAATCCCCACCAAAAAAAACCACGCCTTTTGCAAGCGTTGTAAGATCAAATCCTGCTGATTGTTTTTAATGGCGATCGCAATGCTAGGGAAAAGGGCTGTGGATATGGCTATGGCAAATAAAGCTAAAGGGAGCTGGAAGACTCTATTAGCGTAATACAAATAGGACACACTCCCGCTCGCTAAAAAAGAGGCGATCGTGGTGTCTAAAAAAGAAGCGATCTGAGTGCTAGAATTGCCTAAAACGCTGGGGAGGAATTGCTTAAAAAACCCCTTCAAATCCCTTTTAACCCTTTTAGAGCGGTATTTTTTTTTGGCGGCGTTTTTGGTCTTAAAGCTCAAAAATCCTTTAAATAATAAATTCAATAAGCCCAATTTCACTAAAGGGTAAAAGTGCAATAAAATTTGAGCCACACCTCCTAAAAGCACGCCATAGCTCAAATAATACAACGCTTCTAAATGCGTTTTTTCTTTGGAAATGAAAAGGGCTAAAATCATGCATACATTGAGCAAGCTTGCGCTATAAGCGCTGGCAAAAAAGCTGTGTTTGTATTGTAAAAGCGCGCCTAAAAAAGTGGTAATAAACACCAATAAAAGATACCAAAAATTGATCGCTACAATAGGGGCGCATAGTTTGAGCGTTTCTCCATCAAAGCCGTAAGCTAGGAGTTTGGTGAGCCATAAGGGATTTAATGCCACCAATAAGCACCATACCAGTAAAACGCCACAAAAAATAAGCCCCACCAAACTCGCAAAGCTCCCTTTAATGGAACTCCGTATGAAGCTTGGTAAAAAGCTTTGTGAAAAAGAGCCCTCCGCAAAAATACGCCTGAATAAATTAGGCAATTTGAAAGCCACAAAGAAAATATCGCTATACACCCCAGCCCCTAGAATATTGGCCATCATCAAATCCCGTAAAAAGCCAAAAATCCTAGAGCATAAAATCCCTAAGCTGTTGGTTAAAAATATTTTTTTTAGCATACTAGTTGTATTTATTACCTAATTTTCAGTGTTTTTTTGTTAGCATATTCCTTTTTTCAAATTCTTATATTATACCATTTAAGGATTAAAAAATGAGCTTGGAGCATTTTGCCCCTATAAAAGTTGAGCGGTGCAAAGACATTCAAAAAGAATTAAAAAAAGCGGCTGCTGAAAATAAATTACAAACAGAAGATCTATGGTTTGAGATTTTAAAAACTTCTATTTTTATCAAAAACAGCGCTAAAGACGATTTTAGCGAGGCTTTTGGTGGGGAATTGCAGCAATTAGAAGAAGATGAATACTATGAAAAAAAAGAGCTAACCCTTTATCAAACCCACGACATTAAAATCAAATCAAACGCTTATAAGCGCTTTTTTGAAGTGGAAGTGGATGAAAATTTAAGCAAAATAGAAATCATTCTAGATGAGTGTTTTATTGTTCTAGACACTGAAGAGCATTACCAAGAAATGTTTGCGTATATTAAAGAGTGTTTAGCCTTTCAAGGCGTGGTGTTTCGCCACCTTTCACAAATGTATGAAAATTTAAAAACAGAATTGAGAAAATATCAAAAAGAAGCCCAAAACAAGCGCTTTGTTTTATACGCTTCTTCAACCTTTATCCCTAATACAGAAGAACAATCCCATTTTTTATTAGAAGAAGAATACCTTCCAGTGCATATTATTCCCTTAAGCGATCAAGAAGAATCGTTTGTTAAAGAAAATGATTATATCGCTAAAGAAAATCAAAAAATCGCTTGCGTGAATTACCCCAAACAAGGCAGAGACGGCCGTAACCTTAAAGGCCTTTATATTGAATTGCCTAAAGTTGCTAATTCGCCCACCCCCATAGGGCATGACAAAAACGCTTTTGAAGAGAGAGAAGAAAATAACGCCTTAGTGTATTACTCCAAAGCCTTACAAGGGGTTAAAATGGAAAAAGGGCGTTTGGTTTCTAAGCAAAATTTTATTTTCAAAAACGGGATCAAATCCATTGAAACGCCTAATCTTTTAGGGGGAGTGGAGAGCGGGTTAGTTTTAGAGATTCAAGCTAAAGACGAGTTGAGCGATGCGATTGATTCTAACCTCATTTTAGAAGCGAGCGCGATTAACATTAAGGGCAATGTGGGCAAGAATGTGATCTTAGTGGCTAAAGAAATTACTATAGAGGGGCAAATCCACCCTGAAAGCTATGTCTATGCCAATAAAGCGTGCATCACTAACCATAAGGGCGTGTGCTACGCTAAAGAGTTTGAGTGCAAGTATTTAGAGCGCGCTAAAGTGTATGCCAATAGCGTTAAAGTGGAAGCGAGCGCAGGGAGCGTGGTCTATGCGAAAGAAATCGCTTTAGAAAAGCTCAAAAGCGACAACAAGCTGTATTTTTCCAAGCAATGTTGGATTGATGAGGTGGATGGTAATGGCAACCGCTTTATTTTTTACGCTTTTGGGGGGCGAGAAAACCAAGAAGAATTGAAAGCCGCTAAACAAAAACTCAATGCATTAGGGTTAAAATCCAAAAAAATCATCGCTCAGCACCAGTCCTTAAACCATTTAGTCAAAAACCATCAAGCCATCATGGAAAAGCTTAAAAACGCCACCGAAGAAATCAAACGCTCTTTAATGCAACAAGAAAGCGTGAAAGACGCTTATAGCGAGTTTGTGTTTGCTTTAAAGCGTTTGAAAATCTTAAAAGCCCAAATGTTAGAATTGCAAAAAATCAATAACGAATGCTACGCTAAACTCATCAGCATAGAAAACAGCTTCCAGCATGCAAGCATTACGACTAAAAACCCTTTCAAGCAAGAAAATATCGTGATTTACCATCGCAATTACCCTAAAGTGAGCAATTCAACCGCCATGTTAAGCCACAATGAAAGCGTGGATGTGATCTATGAAGATCATAAAATCAAAAAAATCCCTAAAAGCGCTATAAAAGGCTAAAGCAAGAGATAAAAAAGGGATAAAAATGATAGTGGGTTTGATAGGGGTTGTGGAAAAAATCTCCGCTTTAGAAGCACATATAGAAGTGCAAGGGGTTGTTTATGGGGTGCAAGTTTCTATGCGCACTTCTGCTTTGCTTCAAGCGGGCCAAAAAGCGCGTTTGAAAATCTTGCAAGTGATCAAAGAAGATGCGCATCTTTTATACGGATTTTTAGAAGAGAGTGAAAAAATCCTCTTTGAAAGGCTTTTAAAAATCAATGGGGTAGGGGGGCGTATCGCTTTAGCCATTCTTTCAAGCTTTTCGCCGAACGAATTTGAAAGCATTATCGCCACTAAAGAAGTCAAAAGACTCCAGCAAGTCCCAGGCATTGGCAAAAAGCTCGCTGATAAGATCATGGTGGATTTGATTGGCTTTTTCATTCAAGATGAAAATAAGCCCGCACGCAATGAAGTCTTTTTAGCCCTAGAGAGTTTGGGCTTTAAAAGCGCTGAAATCAACCAAGTCTTAAAAACCCTAAAACCCAATCTCAGCATAGAAGCAGCGATTAAAGAAGCCTTACAACAACTGCGTTCTTAAAAAAGGTTTTTAGTTTAGTGCGCATAATAGAGCGTAGGATAGCCTAATAAGATAAAGTAGGGAGCGAATGAAACAGAAGCCAAAGATTACGCCATAAGCGTGATTAAAACGATACCGGAAGTGATTGACAAAGGCGTTAAGGTTGAACAAAATGGCAGAGTAGCTATTGAATACCAAAATATAAGAGTAGGTTAAAGGATAATTGGAAAGGAGAAAAATCACCTAATCATTGGATTATAACAAGATATGAGAAGACAGAGAGTAGCGGAAATTTATACGCTCATCCACTAATAACAATGAGTGAGACTCTACCCTTAAACTCCATTGAAAATAACAATACACAAAAACCGCTAACAAGTCAAGAAGTTTTATTAAAATAACAAGAAAATTTAAACGAAAGAACACCAGAGCCTACAAATTTAAGCCCATTAGCACAAATGCGAGCATAAAAGCACGAGCTAATGCTAAAAACAATGCAAAAAAATGCGTAAAACGAAATGATAAGGATAAATCTATAAAAAACACTAGCAAAATCTCAAAAATAGCGATTAAACACCAGTTATGAGCTGAGTGCTAGACATATTTGATAAAGCTAATGTGTTTTGAAACTTTAACATAAAAAATTAAACACAAGGAGTGAGAAATGAAAAGGATTAAAAAGCCTCACCTTGATTATACACAAGCCCTTGCGTCTTATGTGTCAGGGTCTCTTGGCACACTTAAAGTGTTTTTAGTGTGGGTTAGAAAATTATTCTCTAACCCATACTTTAATAATCACACAAAAAGAAGCAACAAGTCAAGGGGTAAAAAATGAATTAATCTTAAAAATGATGCATCAATCAAAGCTTTAATGCAAGACACCAAACCCTCTAATGGGCAACCATAGGTCGAGTTCCTATAGCGATGTCTGTAAGGATGCTACCATAAAAACCCCAACAAAGTCAAATAACGACCTAAATCTTTTCAAGGATAACACAAGGAGAATGAATGAAAAATAAAAATGATGTTAAAGCAGAGATTGACAAGGCGGACATTATCCACTCTTTCATTCCGCAGGATAGCTAAAAATGCTAAAAAGCAATGAGTGGGCTACCATTGAAACTATAAAACAAAAACTTTAAAAAGTCAAGGAAGTCAAGAAATGAAAACTAACGAAGAGTATAGCTACAATCAAATCTATAGGAGAAGCGAGAAGGATAATGGATAAGGCGAATCATTAAAGAGTGAGTGGGTTATTATAGGGTTTGAAAAGAAAGCAGGAAATCTTAGAGAGCAAGCTAAGTTTATAGACCCTAACTTAATTACAAAAGATGGAGAGCGTTTAGCTTCTTCTTTAAACTCTAATAACCCCAATCCTACCACAAAAGAATAAGCAAGGCAATAAACTACCCAACCCAGTCAGTATGAGAAAGATAAGCCTAAAAACCCCTTTAAAAATTCTGGCCTTGTTTTAATCAAACGCCAATAATTGAGTTTTTAAAAAATGATTTTTTAAACTCTATAAAAATGAAATAACCCTTTTTATGGTTTAGTTTAAGCCCAGTTGGTTTTAGTGAGATTTTCTCTGATGGAAAAAAGCTTGTCTTTGACTTCGTTACTGCTCAATTTCCTCACTTTATCCGAATTGTATTTCAAATCCTGGCTAAGAAGGGACAATCTGTTAGACAAATCGGCAATATCCACCCTTAACCCCTCATCTCTGGCTAATTTGAGCGCTGGGATTAGATCCGTATCTTTTGAAAATATCAAAATCCTATCAGCTATTTTTTTAAAGGCTATTCTTTGAATGTCAAGACCCATGAGCATATCCACCTGCTTTTGTTCCAATAACGCCCTATAACTCCCATCAAACTCTACCCTTATTGCGTTTAACTTAGTCCTCCCTAACCTCAATTCCACTTGATCCAATGAAGCCAGATCGTGTTGGAAATTTTCCACATCGCTATAAATCTTCTCCCATTTAGTCGCTTCACTGCTTTGCAAGATCTCTTCAATGTCGCTGCTCGTGAAGATTTTCATTTCTGTTCCCGGATTTTTTTCATTTTGGAGGGTGTCGTTCCTCTTATCCCATAACGCATGTTCAAAATCAAAGGGTGGGGTGGTATAAAAGTAAATACGACTAATCCATTCATCATCCAGTAAAAAAGCCCTAATAGTAACGATCACATCTAAAGCGATATTGTAATTAACGCATTTTGTTTGTTTAATATCGCGCCTGAAATTCTCCCAATCCACTAGTATGATTGTGTTTGCTTTCATTTATTGCTCCCTTATTTATATGCTAAATTTTTTAAAAGTTCTTAATGCAATCTTGTATTTTATTCTAACAAGAAACATGGATATAATAATAGCGTTTTTTAAACCTTGCGATAAATAAACAGGAATGGTTGATGCGTATTTTAGGAATAGATCCGGGCAGTAGGAAATGCGGGTATGCTATCATTTCTCACACTTCTAACAAGCTTTCTTTAATCACGGCCGGGTTCATTAACATCACCACGACACGCTTGCAAGAACAAATATTAGACTTAATAGAAGCCTTAGATTGCTTATTGGATCGTTACGAAGTTCATGAAGTAGCGATTGAAGATATTTTCTTTGGGTATAACCCAAAAAGCGTGATCAAGCTCGCGCAATTCAGAGGGGCGTTGTCCTTAAAGATTTTAGAAAGGATCGGTAATTTTAGCGAATACACGCCCTTGCAAGTCAAAAAAGCCCTAACCGGTAACGGGAAAGCCGCTAAAGAGCAAGTGGCCTTTATGGTCAAGCGCTTGCTTAACATCACAAGCGAAATCAAGCCTTTGGATATTAGCGATGCGATAGCCGTTGCTATCACGCATGCGCAACGCTTAAAGCTCCATTAACTACCATTTGTAAGCCACTTCAAAACGCGCGTTAAACCCAGGCTCAGCGATCGCTCTTTTAACAGCGTCAGTGCCTGGCATATCTGGGCTCATGACATAGGGGCTTGTTTGATCCACATAGAATTTGTTGAAAACATTATTAAACACAGCAGAAAGCAGCAAACCTTTCCAGCGGCTTTTGGTTTTAGGACTCCAATTGATATAAAAATTACTCACGCCATAACCCGGTTTATGCATATGCACTAACCCTAATTTAGATCCGCATTTGGCTAAATCGGTAGGGGTTTTGGGTTTCTCAGCCGTCCCATAATCAGGCAAGTAAATATCAAACCCGCAATAATCTAAACCGGTAACAAAACGGCTAAGCCATGCAAGATTGATCCCTGTTTTGGGGATGGTGTAATCCAATTTGATGATAAAAACATTACCGGTGCTTGCGGCAAGCTCATAGCTATCCGCCATTAAATACCCCCTGGTGGTGGGCCAGGTGCGCGAGATCCCCACATTCAAACTCACGCCCTTGTATTTGAATGTCCCACCCACTTCATAGCCATAAATCCTAATCGCTTGATTTAAATTGGTTACAATCAAATTTTGCGCGTATTGTGAGATGAAATTATCCAAAGCTTGATAAAACGCCGCAGCCCTCCCGCTAAAATACTGGCTTGAATAATCAATATTAAATTCAGCGTTAGAGCCCACTTCAGGCTTGATATTTTTAGCGTATCGCAAATCGTTTTGGCGCATATACACGCCATCTCCTGGCATAACCCCCCTTGTAACTTGAGAATAAGTGATTTTTAAAGATAAAGGCTCAATGGGGCTTATCACAAGAGCTGCGCTAGGGCTAAAGCCTTGAGTGTAGCGGTGGTTCCAATCTTTATCATAAAGCGTGTAAGCGTCCCACCTTACCCCGGCTCCAAAAGTGATGATTTTATGAGGCGAGTAATTCGCTTGCACATAGCCTCCATAAATATTCCCGTTCGCTTTCCCTCTTTGGCATAGCGTAGGGTCATTGGGGTTATTATCCACAAGAGAGCAAGCGATTTGTTTTTGTCCTTTATCATCAGTATAAACTTGATTAGGCCTGTATAATTCTGATTTAGGGATGCGAGCGTCAAAAACGCTTAAATTTTGGTAATTGAATCCGTATTCAAAAAGGCTGTCTGTGGCTTCATCAATCACATGCGCGACTTTAAGGTTTAAGCCGGTGTTGTTTAAAAACAAATCCCTAGGCTGTGAGCTTGGTTTATCCACATCTGAAAAGCTTGGGGTGCAATAAGCACCTTCCACGCATGGGTAATTTTCTTTTTCCCATGCGCTCGCTAAAGAAGTGGGGAATTTAGCATAAACGCCATTAGGATCAAATAGGGGATCAAACTGAGCGTTTCTAATGCTTGTATAAAGGGTAAAATCTAATCGTGGGTCGCCAAAAGAATTTCCCGCTTCCCTTTTGTATTGTAAGGAAAAGTTGTTGGTGCTATTAATAGAGTGATACAAATACCTTGTGAAACTATCTAGCACATTAGGACACCCTTGAGCGCCATCAGGACTAAAAGGGGCTTCACAAGGATAGGCTAACCCTATAGCGTTGCTCCTTAAAGGGCGTGTGGCGTTATCTCGTGTCATGTTCCAGCTGAAAGTGAGCGTGTCTCTGTCGCTCAAATAACCATTCATTTTAACTAAAGCGTTGTTTTGCTCGCTAGGAGTTCCTGGCTCTTTATCGGCTTGTGTGGGATTGAAAAGGTTTTTCATCGCTGTAGCGCCGCTTCTATAATAGAAGATGTTTTGGTGCGTGTAGTAAGCGATAATATCAAAATGCGCGTTTTGGTAAGCCGATCTAAAAGTCTCTCGATCGCCAAAATTGGTATAAAAACTCACCGCCCCACTCGCAGCATAACTTTTCCCCCTAGGGATAAAATCGGCCGCTCCTTTAGTCTCCATTTTAATCACTCCCGCAATCGCTCCTGGCCCTGCGCTCGCATTAGCCGCACCTTTAGTCACTTCCACGCTTTTGAGCATGCCAGGGTCAATCACGGTGTTGCCTTGGTGGTGGTAGATATTGCCATTTTGCGCAGCCCCATCCACCGTAACCCTTAAAAGCCTGTCTTCAATGCCTCTCACATAGATTTTCTGCCCCATCACGCTCCCTCCGCCCACATTCACATCAGGGTTAGTCCTAAACAAGTCTTTGACTTCATTGCTTTGGCGCTGATCCAATTCTTTAGAAGTTACTTTAAACTCATTATTGTAAGTGAAAATCCTTTTAGCTTGGGTGGTAACCTTGCCTAGAGTGTGATCCGAGCTATAGCAAGTCTCAGCGAGTAGGGGTAAACATAAAGCGTATCTAAGCCTTGGGTATGATCTTAAAAACATCCAACAACTCTCCTTAAATTTAAAAATTCAAAAAATAAAAATCAAAAAAAAAAAAAAACAAAATCCGTCAATGCATTGATATAAAATAGTATAATAATTATTATTAAAACCAGATTAAAAATAAAATTTTGTTCTTAATCTTTCTTATTTTCATTAATTGTTACGAATAGAAATACTTAAGGGGTTTTTTTAATTCTTAAAAAAGGATTTTTTAAGGAAATTGAATCTTGTTAGTCTTTGTATAACAAATTATGTAATAATCACCACAAGTGATCGGCTTAGTGTCAGATTACGAAGATTTAAGATCAAATAAAGGAAAAAAGATGGTTAATAAAGATGTGAAACAAACCACTGCTTTTGGCGCTCCCGTTTGGGATGACAACAATGTGATTACGGCCGGCCCTAGAGGTCCTGTTTTATTACAAAGCACTTGGTTTTTGGAAAAGTTAGCGGCGTTTGACAGAGAAAGAATCCCTGAAAGGGTGGTGCATGCTAAAGGAAGCGGAGCTTATGGCACTTTCACTGTGACTAAAGACATCACTAAATACACTAAAGCGAAAATTTTCTCTAAAGTGGGCAAAAAAACCGAATGCTTCTTCAGATTTTCCACTGTGGCTGGTGAAAGAGGCAGTGCGGATGCGGTAAGAGACCCTAGAGGTTTTGCGATGAAGTATTACACTGAAGAAGGTAACTGGGATTTAGTAGGGAACAACACGCCTGTCTTCTTTATCCGTGATGCGATCAAATTCCCTGATTTCATCCACACTCAAAAACGAGATCCTCAAACCAATTTGCCTAACCATGACATGGTATGGGATTTTTGGAGTAATGTTCCTGAAAGCTTATACCAAGTAACATGGGTTATGAGCGATAGAGGGATTCCTAAATCTTTCCGCCACATGGATGGTTTTGGCAGTCACACTTTCAGTCTTATCAACGCTAAAGGCGAACGCTTTTGGGTGAAATTCCACTTTCACACCATGCAAGGCGTTAAGCACTTGACTAACGAAGAAGCCGCAGAAGTCAGAAAATATGATCCTGATTCCAATCAAAGGGATTTATTCAATGCGATCGCTAGAGGGGATTTCCCAAAATGGAAATTAAGCGTTCAAGTGATGCCAGAAGAAGATGCTAAGAAGTATCGATTCCATCCGTTTGATGTGACTAAAATTTGGTACCTCCAAGATTATCCGTTGATGGAAGTGGGCATTGTAGAGTTGAATAAAAATCCCGAAAACTATTTCGCAGAAGTGGAGCAAGCGGCATTCAGTCCGGCTAATGTCGTTCCTGGAATTGGCTATAGCCCTGATAGGATGTTACAAGGGCGCTTGTTCTCTTATGGGGATACACACCGCTACCGCTTAGGGGTTAATTACCCTCAAATACCGGTTAATAAACCAAGATGCCCGTTCCACTCTTCTAGCAGAGATGGTTACATGCAAAATGGGTATTACGGCTCTTTACAAAACTATACGCCTAGCTCATTGCCTGGCTATAAAGAAGATAAGAGCGCGAGAGATCCTAAATTCAACTTAGCTCATATTGAGAAAGAGTTTGAAGTGTGGAATTGGGATTACAGAGCTGATGATAGCGATTACTACACCCAACCAGGTGATTACTACCGCTCATTGCCAGCTGATGAAAAAGAAAGGTTGCATGACACTATTGGAGAGTCTTTGGCTCATGTTACCCATAAGGAAATTGTGGATAAACAATTGGAGCATTTCAAGAAAGCTGACCCCAAATACGCTGAGGGGGTTAAAAAAGCTCTTGAAAAACACCAAAAAATGATGAAAGACATGCATGGAAAAGACATGCACCACACAAAAAAGAAAAAGTAACCCTTTTCTTTAAGCGTTCTTATTTTTTAGGAACGCTTTGTCTTTCAAAATTTAGGTTTTTGGATACTCATCAGTCCTTTGGTGGTGTGTCCTATTTTTTCATTCATTCAACGAATTTAAAAATTACAATAAAGAGTTATAGTTATGAAACGAAGGGATTTTATTAAAACGACTGCTTTAGGCGCTACAGGTGCTGTTTTAGGAGCACAGATTTTGCAGGCAGAAGAAAGCAAAGGGAGTGTTGCAAAATATAAAATAGAAGCTCAATACAGCATTGATTTTGATTCTGCAGAACACACTTCGCTTTTCATTCCCATGCCGAGTGTTGTAGCGAGCAATGTGCATTTACAAGGCAATCATGCCAGCTATAAAAGCATGCTCAATTTTGGAGTGCCTTATTTGCAAGTGGATTTTTTAAAAAGCGCTCAAAAAAAGCAAGTCCATTTGTCTTATGAGATCGCTAGCTATCAATTGAATGAGCGTTTGTTTGAAACGAGCGATTTTGTAGCAATGGGGCGTTATGAAAGAGACGATGCGAGCGTGGCTAACATTGCCAACCAGCTCAAGGGAACAACCCCTAAAGAAAGCGTTCGCAATTTTTATGCGTTTATCAAGCATGAGATGCCTAAGAGACAGAAGGCTTTAGAGGGTAAAGAAAATTTACCCAAGCGTGAGAGTTTGCCTTGGTTTGCAACCATTTCAAAAGAGAGCATGTTTGTGTCCTTATGCCATGCGTGTGGGATTAAAAGCGCTGAAGTGCAAGGCTTGAAACTGGGTCAAAACAGCGTGGTGAAAAACGCTCCTAGAGTGGAAGTGTATTTGAAAGATTCATTCCTAGCGTTTGATTTTCAAAATAATCACAAGGAAGTTTTTATCCCGTTGAATCGCCATAAAGACATGCAGTTAGATTCTGCCTTATTGGCGACTTTTGGCGATGCCTTTGCCCTTGTGGATGGTAGGGATTTAGGCAATTACGAGAGCAAACTTTTTGAAAAAAGAGTGTCCTATACGGTTGTCTAAAGGCATGAAATTTAGGAATATTCCTTGATAGCGGGCTTTCCTTTTTAGGGAGAGTTTGCAAAAAGGGTTTAAAGGGTTGTCTTTATGCGAGAATTTTTTAAGAAACTTGGCACAGAATACGCTTCTAAGTTGTTTTTAGTTTATTGGCTTAGATGGATGTTGAGTGCGTTGGTGATGCTGCCTTTTATGGAGGTTTTTTATTATTTCAATTTTCCGTTGTGGCTCAATCTTTTTTTGGGGCAAACCATTGGAGCGGTGATTTTTTTCAAGCTGGATAAGTTGATTTTTTCTAAAAAATGATTTTTACAAGCTTAAAAAACCACTAAGCTTTTCTTAAGCTTTTGTATTTTCCTAAGCTTTTTTGAGGAATTCAGATTTTAAAGACAGGCTCTGCCCTTCTATTTTACAATCCACATTGTGATCGCTATTGACAAGCTTGATATTTTTGATTTTAGTGCCTTTTTTAAGCACTAAAGATGAGCCTTTAACCTTTAAATCCTTAATGAGAATGACCGAGTCCCCATTTTGTAAAAGATTATTGTGGCAATCTTTAACGATCAATTCTTCATCATTAGCTTCATTTTCATTCCATTCATACAAACAGCTAGAGCAAACCAATTGCGTGCCATCATGGTAGGTGCAGGCATCGTTGCATTTAGGGCATGGGGGTAAATCTTGCATGATAATTATCCTTATTGTGGTATTAGTGTGATGATATTACCTAAATCAAGGTTATAAAACGCTTTATTTTGACAAGTATCAACCCCCTAAGATCGCATGACGAAAAATTATCACCTGCTTAGCTCAAGCTATTTAATATTTTAAAAAATTCTTTTAGATCTTTTTAATGCTATCAATTTAAATTTTTTCTAGTTAGTATTCAAAAAGCTCTTTTTAAAAATAGGTTACTAAATGGAGCAAATAAGTTAAAATTTATTAAAATAATCATAATGATTAAAGCTTTTAACCACTATTGTAGAAAAATAACAAGAGGGTTTGCAAAAACTCTCATTAAAAACAAGAAAAACAAGGAGCAAAAAAGATGAAAAAAGCGGGCTTTCTTTTTTTAGCGGTAATGGCTATCGTTGTTATGAGTTTAAACGCTAAAGATCCGAATGTGTTGCGTAAGATTGTTTTTGAGAAATGTCTGCCTAATTATGAGAAAAATCAGAATCCTTCGCCATGCATAGAAGTCAAACCCGATGCCGGTTATGTGGTTTTAAAAGATATTAACGGTCCGTTGCAATATTTGTTGATGCCAACAACTCACATTAGCGGTATTGAAAACCCTTTGCTGCTTGATTTTTCCACGCCTAACTTTTTTTATTTATCATGGCAAGCACGCGATTTTATGAGTAAAAAATACGGCAAACCCATTCCTAATAGCGCAATTTCTTTGACGATTAACTCTAGTAAAGGGCGCTCGCAAAACCATTTTCACATCCATATCTCTTGCATTAGCCTTGATGCGCGCAAACAGCTTGATAATAACCTAAAAAAAATCAACAGCCGTTGGTCGCCATTATCAGGGGGCTTGAGTGGGCATAAATATTTGGTGCGTCGGGTAACAGAGAGCGAATTGGCGCAAAAAAGCCCGTTTGTCATGCTTGCTAAAGAAGTGCCTAATGCGCACAAACGCATGGGAGACTATGGTTTGGCGGTGGTGCAACAAAGCGATAACTCCTTTGTCTTGTTAGCGACACGATTTAACCCATTGACTTTAAATCGCGCTTCAGCCGAAGAGATTCAAGATCATGAATGCGCGATTTTGCACTAAAGCGAGTTAGATTCTTAAATTTGAGCGATAAGCTTTAAAAAGCGTTATGGGGGTGGTGTTGCAAAACCCCCCTATTTCCTTATGAATTTGACTGATCTTTTTGATTAACAAAACTTTAAAATCCGCAACCAATCCTTTTAAAAAGCTATTTAGGAACGACTTTTGCTTTATTTTGGCATAGATTGAATTTCTTTACATTAAAGGATAACCATGCTTAGGTCTTTATGGTCTGGTGTCAATGGGATGCAAGCCCACCAAATCGCTTTGGATATTGAGAGTAATAATATTGCGAATGTGAATACCACTGGTTTTAAATATTCTAGGGCTTCTTTTGTGGATATGCTCTCTCAAGTCAAACTCATCGCTACCGCGCCCTATAAAAACGGGTTAGCAGGGCAGAATGACTTTTCTGTGGGGCTTGGGGTAGGCGTGGATGCGACGACTAAAATCTTTTCGCAAGGCAATATCCAAAACACAGATGTCAAAACCGATCTAGCGATTCAAGGCGATGGCTTTTTTATCATTAGCCCTGATAGGGGGATTACGCGCAATTTCACTAGAGATGGGGAGTTCCTTTTTGACTCGCAAGGGAGCTTGGTTACCACCGGCGGGCTTGTGGTGCAAGGGTGGGTGAGGAACGGGAGCGATACCGGCAATAAAGGGAGCGATACGGACGCTTTAAAAGTGGATAACACCGGCCCTTTAGAAAACATCAGAATTGATCCAGGAATGGTGATGCCAGCCAGAGCGAGCAACCGCATTTCTATGAGGGCGAATTTAAACGCTGGAAGGCATGCCGATCAAACAGCGGCGATATTTGCTTTGGATTCTTCGGCTAAAACCCCTTCAGATGGCATTAATCCGGTGTATGATTCAGGCACAAATCTTGCTCAAGTCGCCGAAGACATGGGATCTTTATACAATGAAGATGGCGACGCTCTTTTATTGAATGAAAATCAAGGGATTTGGGTGAGCTATAAGAGTGCAAAAATGGTCAAAGACATCCTCTCTTCTGCAGAAAACAGCACGCTTGAATTGAATGGGGTTAAGATTTCTTTCACAAACGATTCAGCGGTGAGCCGGACTTCAAGCTTAGTGGCAGCCAAAAATGCGATCAATGCGGTCAAAAGCCAAACAGGCATTGAAGCTTATTTGGACGGCAAACAATTGCGTTTGGAAAACACCAATGAATTAGACGGCGATGAAAAGCTTAAAAACATTGTGGTTACCCAAGCCGGGACCGGGGCGTTCGCCAACTTTTTAGACGGCGATAAAGATGTAACGGCTTTCAAATATAGTTATACGCATTCTATCAGCCCTAATGCGGATATTGGGCAGTTTAGGACCACTGAAGACTTGCGCGCCTTAATCCAGCATGACGCTAATATCGTTAAAGATCCTAGCTTGGCGGACAATTACCAGGACTCAGCGGCTTCTATAGGGGTTACAATCAATCAATACGGCATGTTTGAAATCAACAATAAAGACAATAAAAATGTCATTAAAGAAAATCTAAATATCTTTGTGAGCGGGTATTCTTCAGACAGCGTAACGAACAATGTTTTGTTTAAAAACGCCATGAAAGGGCTTAATACCGCTTCTTTGATTGAGGGGGGAGCGTCAGCGAGCAGTTCTAAATTCACCCACGCTACGCATGCGACAAGCATTGATGTGATAGACAGCTTAGGCACTAAACACGCCATGCGCATTGAGTTTTATAGGAGTGGGGGGGCGGAATGGAATTTCAGGGTGATCGTTCCTGAGCCTGGGGAATTAGTAGGAGGGTCAGCGGCTAGGCCTAATGTGTTTGAGGGAGGCCGTTTGCATTTTAATAACGACGGATCGCTTGCAGGCATGAATCCGCCTCTTTTGCAATTTGACCCTAAAAATGGCGCTGATGCTCCCCAACGCATCAATTTAGCCTTTGGTTCATCGGGAAGTTTTGATGGGCTAACGAGCGTGGATAAGATTTCTGAAACTTATGCGATTGAGCAAAACGGCTATCAAGCGGGCGATTTGATGGATGTCCGCTTTGATTCAGATGGGGTGCTTTTAGGAGCGTTCAGTAATGGCAGGACTTTAGCGCTCGCTCAAGTGGCTTTAGCGAATTTCGCTAACGATGCGGGCTTACAGGCTTTAGGCGGGAATGTCTTTTCTCAAACCGGAAACTCAGGGCAAGCCTTAATCGGTGCGGCTAATACGGGGCGTAGAGGTTCGATCTCAGGATCTAAACTAGAGTCTAGTAATGTGGATTTGAGCCGGAGTTTAACGAATTTGATTGTGGTTCAAAGGGGGTTTCAAGCGAACTCTAAAGCGGTAACCACATCCGATCAAATCCTTAACACCCTATTGAATCTTAAGCAATAAACTAAAAGATTACTCTAATACAATATAATAGGGGCTAATTTAAAGATTAAGGTTTAGTATGCATGAATACTCGGTCGTTTCTTCTTTAATCGCTCTTTGCGAAGAGCATGCGAAGAAAAATCAAGCCCATAAGATTGAAAGAGTCGTGGTCGGTATTGGTGAAAGAAGCGCTATGGATAAGAGCTTGTTTGTGAGCGCGTTTGAGACTTTTAGAGAAGAATCTTTGGTGTGTAAAGACGCTATTTTAGACATTGTAGATGAAAAGGTTGAATTAGAATGCAAGGATTGTTCGCATGTTTTTAAGCCTAACGCATTAGATTATGGGGTGTGTGAGAAATGCCACAGCAAGAATGTTATTATCACTCAAGGCAACGAAATGCGTTTGTTGTCTTTAGAAATGTTAGCGGAATAAAAACCGATGCAAGAAGAATTGAACGCTTACCAGCAAGAAATTGAAGACACTAGAGGAGTTTTAAAAAAAATCCGTTTGGAATTGAAGCAGGTCCAAGAAATTTTGCGTAAGAAAAAGAGCGCTTTAAAAGGTTTGAAGCAAGAAATCTATCAAAAAAAATTAGAAAAAGAAAACTCCCGATTAAACAAAGAAGTGCAAAATACAGAAGTGGATGTAATTTTCCCTAAAGCCCTTGAAGAAGTGGAAATTTACACTAAGGACAATCAGGTTATAATGGCAAAACCAAGCAAGCGCGTGTTTGATGAAGGGATTTACTTGCAATACCGCAGCGTTTTGCGCGAAAACAGGCTTTTAAAAAACCATCTCTCTAAAAAAGATTTTGAAAATTCGTTACTCAAAATTGAATTAAGGGATTTGCATAAAGAAATCAAGCTCTATCAAGTCCAAAACCTTTTGAAAGACAAATAATGCCCACGATTTTAGTGAGCGCTTTAGAAGCGAGCTCTAATATTCATTTAGAGGAATTACGCCACAATTTGCCTGAAGATTATCGTTTTATTGGCGTGTTTGAAGGCAAAGAGGCCCTCTATAGCCCTAGAGAATTTTCTGTCATGGGTTTTAGAGACGTGATAGGCCGTTTGGGGTTTTTACTCAAAGCCCATAAAGAAATGGTCCAATTAGCCAAACAAGCGGATATGGTGCTTTTAATGGATTCTTCTTCTTTCAATATCCCCCTAGCCAAAAAAATCAAAAAACAAGATCCGCATAAAAAAATCATGTATTATATTTTACCGCAAGTTTGGGCATGGAAAAAATGGCGCGCTAAAAGCCTTGAAAAATACTGCGATTTTTTGGGAGCGATTTTACCTTTTGAAGTGGGCTATTACCAAAAAAAGGCTCAATATGTAGGACACCCTTTATTAGATGAGATTAAATATTATAAAAAAGATATTAAGGGCGAAACTCTAGTGTTTATGCCAGGAAGTAGGAAAAGCGAAATCGCTAAAATATTCCCTTTGTTTGTCAAAGCGGCTCAAATTTTAGAACAAAACGAAGGGTTTAAAAGGCGTGTGTTGGTGGTGCCGAGTTTCTTTAAGGGGTTGGATTTGAAAGCCCTTTATGGAGAAGACATTGAATTATTTGAAATTTCTTATGATGCGCATAAGAGTTTGTTTGAAGCGGAATTTGCGTTCATTTGCAGCGGCACAGCGACTTTAGAGGCTGCTTTGATTGGCACGCCTTTTGTGTTAGCGTATAGGGCTAAAACGATGGATTTTTTGATCGCTAGAATGCTTGTCAATTTGCATTATATAGGTTTAGCGAACATCTTTTATAACGCCTTAAATAATGAGACTCCAGGGCTTGGGGAGAGCCAATTGCACCCGGAATTGATCCAGCATTTTTTGAGCGTAGAGGGTTTGTTAAAAGCGTATGAAGAAATGGATAGAGAGCGCTATTTTAAAGAAAGTTTGAGATTAAGGGAATATTTAGCCAGTGGGAGTGCGAGAAAAATCGCTAATGAAATGGCTTTTTTGCTGAATTTAACTTAATTTTTACTATAATCTCTACTGAATAAGCTTAGGAGATTAAATGAATAAAGAACCTATGAGTATGCATGGATACAATAAGATTTGCGCGGAATTAAAGCAATTAAAAGAGGTGGAACGGCCCAATATTGTGAAAGAAATTGATATTGCTAGAGGGCATGGGGACTTGAAAGAAAACGCTGAATACCATGCCGCTAAAGAAAAACAACGCTTCATTGAAGCGAGAATCGTGGATTTAAGCGAAATTGTCGCTAACGCTCAAGTGATTGATCCGAGCGTTTTGGCTCATAATAAAGTGAGTTTTGGCAGCACGATTAAAATCCTTAATTTAGACAACGATAAAGAGTTTTCTTATACGATAGTAGGGAGCGTGGAGAGCGATCCGGCTAAAGGATTGATCTCTTTTGGTTCGCCGATCGCTAAGAGCTTGATAGGTAAGAGCAAGGGCGATGCGGTGAGCATTCAATTGCCTAATGGCGAAAGCGATTTTGAAATTTTAGACATTTATTATAAAGAGATTTGTTTTGATGAAAATTAAAATCCAAAAAATCCACCCAAACGCCCTTATCCCTAAATACCAAACCGATGGTTCTTCAGGCTTTGATTTGCATGCTGTAGAAGAAGTAATGATCAAATCTCATAGCGTGGGGTTGGTGAAAATAGGGATTTGTTTGTCTTTAGAAGTGGGGTATGAATTACAAGTGCGCACCCGTAGCGGTTTGGCTTTGAATCATCAGGTGATGGTGTTAAATTCTCCTGGCACGGTGGATAATGATTATAGGGGCGAAATTAAGGTTATTTTAGCGAATTTGAGCGATAAAGATTTTAAAGTTCAAGTAGGGGATAGGATCGCCCAAGGGGTGGTTCAAAAAACTTATAAAGCCGAATTTATAGAATGCGAACGATTAGATGAAACTTCAAGGGGTAGCGGGGGGTTTGGCAGCACAGGAGTGAGTAAGGCATGAGCATTAAGGAAAATTTAGAGCAAGTCAGAAACGAATTTAAAAGCGATGAAAAGCTTTTAGAAGGAGCGTTTAGATTAGAAAAGTTTTTCAAACGCTACAAGTGGGTGTTGTTGTTTATCGTGGTGGCTTTTATCGCTTATTTAGGGGATACAAAATTACAAGATTATAAGCATGAGCAAACGAGAGAGCGGATCACTCAAATTTATAATGAAGTGCTAGAGAGTCCTAATAACATAGCCTTGCAAAAAAGATTGAAAGAAGTCGCCCCAGAGTTGTATGACTTGTATCAGTTCGCCAGAGCGAGTGAGAGAAACGATGTAAACGAGTTTAAAAGGCTTTCGCAATCTTCTAATGAAGTCGTTAAAGCGTTCGCCAAATATTCTTACGCATCGCTCTCTAGAGATAAAAACCTGCTTGAAAAAAGCCCCATTCTTAAAGAAATGAGCGCTTTACAAGAAGTGAACTTGTTGTATGAAGAAAATTCTAAAGACGCAATCAAAAAAGCGCATCAAAGTTTATCAACTATCCCTCTAAGTTCTTCACTCTATGCTATAATCTCTGTTTTAAAACATTATGGAATGTTAGAATATATTCAGCAAAACCCTTCCAAACCAACCAATCTAAAGAAAGAAACCATTCAAGGAACGCATTGATTTGATGAATAAACCATTTTTAATCTTACTCATAGCCCTAATTGCCTTTAGCGGCTGTAACATGAGAAAATACTTCAAACCCGCTAAACACCAAGTTAAAGGCGAAGCGTATTTCCCTAACCATTTGCAAGAAAGTATCGTTTCGTCTAATCGTTATGGAGCCATTTTGAAAAATGGAGCGGTTATAGGCGATAAAGGTTTAACGCAATTAAGAATCGGTAAGAATTTCAATTATGAAAGCAGTTTTTTAAATGAGAGTCAAGGGTTTTTCATCCTTGCGCAAGATTGTTTGAACAAGATTGATAAAAAAACAAGCAAAAGCAAGGCGGCTAAGACTGAAGAAACGGAATTGAAATTAAAGGGCGTTGAAGCGGAAGTCCAAGATAAAGTCTGTCATCAAGTGGAATTGATTAGCAATAACCCTAACGCCAGCCAACAATCTATCGTTATTCCTTTGGAGACTTTTGCCTTGAGTGCGAGCGTTAAAGGGAATCTTTTAGCGGTGGTGTTAGCGGACAATTCAGCGAATTTATACGACATCACTTCTCAAAAATTGCTTTTTAGTGAGAAAGGTTCCCCAAGCACCACGATCAATTCTTTAATGGCGATGCCTATTTTTATGGATACGGTCGTGGTGTTCCCCATGCTAGATGGGCGCTTGTTAGTCGTGGATTATGTGCATGGAAACCCTACGCCTATTAGAAACATTGTTATCAGCAGCGATAAGTTTTTTAACAATATCACCTACCTTATCGTAGATGGCAATAACATGATCGCTTCTACAGGGAAAAGGATACTCTCAGTCGTGAGCGGTCAAGAGTTCAACTATGATGGGGATATTATAGATTTGCTTTATGATAAGGGGACTTTATATGTGCTCACGCTAGACGGGCAGATTTTGCAAATGGATAAGAGTTTGAGGGAATTAAACAGCGTGAAACTGCCCTTTGCGTCGCTTAATACCATTGTATTAAACCATAATAAATTGTATTCTTTAGAAAAGCGCGGGTATGTGATAGAGGTGGATTTGAATGATTTTGATTCGTATAATGTCTATAAAACGCCAACTATAGGCAGTTTTAAGTTTTTTTCATCTAATCGTTTGGATAAAGGGGTGTTTTATGATAAAAATCGGGTGTATTACGATCGCTATTATTTAGATTATAACGATTTTAAGCCAAAACTTTATCCCGTTGTGGAAAAATCGGCATCTAAAAAATCTCAAAAAGGCGAAAAAGGGAACGCTCCTATTTATTTGCAAGAAAGGCATAAAGCTAAAGAAAAGCCTTTAGAAGAAAACAAAGTTAAGCCAAGAAATAGCGGGTTTGAAGAAGAAGTTAAGACCAGAAGGCGCGATATGGAACCTGCTAATAATCAAAATAACGCTATCCAAAAAAGCGCAAAAGAAAATCAAGAAAACAAAAACGCTCCTGTTTCAAAAGAGGGTAACCAAAAAGGCGCAGAAAACGCTCCTGCTTTAAAAGAGGATAACGCTATTAAAGAAGCGTCAAAACCAAGCCCTAAAGAAGAAAAACGCCGCTTGAAAGAAGAAAAGAAAAAAGCCAAAGCCGAACAAAGAGCGAGAGAATTTGAACAAAGAGCGAGAGAGCATCAAGAAAGAGATGAAAAAGAGCTTGAAGAAAGAAGAAAAGCTTTAGAAATGAATAAGAAGTAGGCCTATGCCAGCTAGGCGATCTTTTACAGATTTGAAAAACCTGGTTTTATGCGATATAGGTAATACGCACATCCATTTCGCGCAAAATTACCAGCTCTTTTCAAGCGCTAAAGAAGATTTAAAGCGTTTGGGTATTCAAAAGGAAATTTTTTACATTAGCGTGAATGAAGAAAATGAAAAAGCCCTTTTAAATTGTTACCCTAACGCTAAAAATATTGCAGGATTTTTTCATTTAGAAACCGACTATATAGGGCTTGGGATAGACCGGCAAATGGCATGTTTAGCGGTAAATAATGGCGCGATCGTGGATGCGGGGAGCGCGATTACGATTGATTTAATCAAAGAGGGCAAGCATTTAGGAGGGTGTATTTTGCCCGGTTTAGCCCAATATATTCATGCGTATAAAAAAAGCGCTAAAATCTTAGAGCAACCTTTCAAGGCCTTAGATTCTTTAGAAGTTTTACCTAAAAACACTAGAGACGCTGTGAATTACGGCATGGTTTTGAGCGTCATCTCTTGTATCCAGCATTTAGCCAAAAACCAAAAAATCTATCTTTGTGGGGGCGATGCGAAGTATTTGAGCGCGTTTTTACCCCATTCTGTTTGCAAGGAGCGTTTGGTTTTTGATGGGATGGAAATCGCTCTTAAAAAAGCAGGGATACTAGAATGCAAATGATGCACCATTTGAGTTTTTTGGGCATGTTTTTAGCCGCTTTGAGCATGTCCTTAGGGCATTGTGTGGGCATGTGTGGGGGGATTGTGAGCGCATTCAGTCAAATAAGATTTTCTAAAGTTACAAGCTTTTCTTACCAGCTCACTTGCCATGCCCTCTATAATGTAGGAAGGATCAGCACCTACATGCTTTTAGGGGCTATAACGGCGGGTTTAGGGCGTAGTCTTAGCGTGAGCATGGGTTTTAGGGGCGTTTTATTGATGAGCATGGGAGTTGTTTTAATCCTTTTAGCGCTCTTGGGAGCTAAAGCGGAAAAATTAAGCTTTCAAATCCCTTTCATCTCTTTTTTGATGAAAAAAACCTTGCAATCTCAAAACATTCTAGGGCTGTATTTCTTGGGCGTGTTGAACGGGTTTTTACCTTGCATGATGGTGTATTCGTTTTTAGCGAGCGTGATTCTCAGTCATAGCACGTTTATGGGAGCGATGCTAGGCCTTTCTTTTGGGCTTGGCACTAGCGTGCCGTTGTTTTTAATGGGGATTTTTTTGAGCAAAATTTCCGTTTCTTACAGGAAATTTTTCAATCTTTTGTCTAAAGGTTTAATGGGGGTTTTTGGGCTTTATGTCCTTTATATGGGGATCATGCTCATTAATCATAAAATGCCCCATGCGATGCATCATCAAAATAGCACCACTCAGCATGATCATAAAGGAGCGCATTCGCATGAACACTAACAAAGCCCTTTTTTTAGACAGAGACGGCATTATCAATATTGATAAAGGCTATGTGAGTCAAAAAGAAGATTTTGAGTTTCAAAAAGGGATTTTTGAATTGCTAAAGCATGCGAAAACTTTAGGCTACAAACTGCTTTTAATCACCAACCAATCCGGGATCAACCGGGGCTATTACACCCTTAAAGATTTTGAACAACTCACTGAATACCTCCAAGAAAGCTTGCTTAAAGAATTAGGTTTTAATCTGGATGGCATCTATTTTTGCAGGCACGCCCCAGAAGAAAATTGCGCTTGCAGAAAGCCAAAGCCCTCTTTGATTTTGCAAGCCGCTAAAGAGCATCAAATTTGCTTGGAGCGATCTTTTATGATAGGCGATAAAGAGAGCGACATGTTAGCCGGCTTGAACGCTAAAGTTAAAAACAACCTTTTATTGACCACAAATTTTTTAAAAACTTCTCATTCTTGGATACAATGTAAAGATCTTAAAGAGATGATGGAACTAATCAAATAAGGATAAGAATGCGTTATATTGATGATGGATTAGAAAATCAAACGATTTTAATCACCGGTGGGGCTGGCTTTGTAGGCAGTAATTTGGCCTTTTATTTTCAAGAGAACCACCCTAAAGCTAAAGTAGTCATTTTAGATAAGTTTCGCAGTAACACGCTTTTGAGTAATAACCGCCCCAGTTCCTTAGGGCATTTTAAGAATTTAATCGGTTTTAAGGGCGAAGTGATTGCAGCTGATATTAACAACCCCTTAGATTTAAGGCGTTTAGAAAAATTGCATTTTGATTATTTGTTCCACCAAGCGGCTGTTTCTGATACGACCATGCTGGATCAAGAATTAGTGATGAAAACCAATTATCAGGCTTTTTTAAACCTTTTAGAAATCGCTCGCTCAAAAAAGGCTAAAGTGATTTACGCTTCTTCAGCGGGCGTTTATGGCAACACCAAAGCCCCCAATGTGGTAGGCAAAAACGAAAGCCCTGAAAATGTCTATGGCTTTTCCAAGCTTTGCATGGACGAATTTGTTCTCTCTCATTCAAGCGATAACATTCAAGTGGGCTTAAGGTATTTTAATGTCTATGGGCCTAGGGAATTTTATAAAGAAAAAACCGCTTCCATGGTTTTGCAGCTCGCTTTAAGTGCGATGGCGTTTAAGGAAGTCAAGCTTTTTGAATTTGGCGAGCAATTAAGGGATTTTGTCTATATTGAAGACGTGATCCAAGCGAATGTGAAAGCGATGAAGGCTCAAAAAAGCGGGGTTTATAATGTGGGCTATTCGCAAGCCAGAAGTTATAATGAAATCGTTAGCATTTTAAAAGAGCATTTAGGGGATTTTAAAGTGAGCTATATCAAAAACCCTTATGCTTTTTTCCAAAAGCACACCCAAGCGCACATTGAGCCTGCTATTTTGGATTTGGATTACACCCCTTTATACGATTTAGAAAGCGGTATTAAAGATTATTTGCCCCATATCCATGCGATTTTTAAAGAACAGCGCGCATGAAAAAAATCCTAGTCGTAGGCGATCTAATCGCTGATTATTACCTGTGGGGGAAGAGCGAACGCCTTTCTCCTGAAGCCCCTGTGCCTGTTTTAGAAGTCAAAAAAGAGAGTAAGAATTTAGGCGGAGCGGCTAATGTGGCTAATAATCTCATCTCTTTAAAAGCTAAAGTCTTTTTATGTGGGGTGGTGGGCGATGATTTAGAGGGCGAGCATTTTTTGAACGCTCTCAAAGCTAGGAATATTGACACTTCAGGCATTTTAACAGATAAAACCCGTTGCACCACGCTCAAAACGCGCATCATTGCGCAAAACCAGCAAATCGTGCGCGTGGATAAGGAAATCAAAGACCCCTTAAACGCTGATTTAAGAAAAAGACTTTTAGATTTTTTCACAGAAAAGATCCAAGAAATAGATGGCGTGATCCTTTCAGATTACAATAAGGGCGTGTTGGATTTTGAACTCACTCAAAAAATGATCGCTCTAGCCAACCAACACCACAAGCTCATTTTATGCGACCCTAAAGGGAAAGATTATAGCAAATATTCCCATGCGAGTTTGATCACGCCTAATCGCGCTGAATTAGAGCATGCGCTCCATTTGAAGTTAGACAGCCATGCGAATTTATTAAAAGCGCTCCAAATTTTAAAAGAAACTTATCAAATCGCTATGCCTTTAGTCACTTTGAGCGAACAAGGCATCGCTTTTTTAGAAAAAGGCGAGTTAGTCAATTGCCCCACTATCGCTAAAGAAGTTTATGATGTCACGGGAGCAGGCGATACGGTGATCGCGTCTTTAACACTTTCTTTATTAGAATCAAAGAGCTTGAAAGACGCTTGCGAGTTTGCCAATGCGGCTGCAGCGGTGGTGGTGGGTAAAATGGGGAGCGCGTTAGCGAGTTTAGAAGAAATCGCTTTGATTTTGAACCAAACGCACCCTAAAATCCTTTCTTTAGAAAAGCTGTTAGAAACTTTAGATCAGCAAAAAATCGTTTTCACCAATGGCTGTTTTGATCTTCTCCATAAAGGGCATGCGAGCTATTTGCAAAAGGCTAAAGCTTTAGGGGATATTCTCATTGTGGGGTTAAATAGCGACGCTTCCGTTAAAAGGCTTAAGGGGGATAAACGCCCCATAGTGAGCGAAAAAGACAGAGCGTTTCTTTTAGCGAGTTTGTCTTGTGTGGATTATGTCGTGGTGTTTGAAGAAGACACGCCAATCAAATTAATTCAAGCCCTAAAGCCTGATATTTTAGTCAAGGGATCGGACTATCTCAATAAAGAAGTCATAGGGAGCGAGTTTGCTAAAGAAACCCGTTTGATGGAGTTTGAAGAAGGTTATTCCACAAGCGCTATCATAGAAAAAATTAAAAGGACATGCAATGATTGATGGTTTAATTAAAAAAGAATTTTTAGCCCATAAGGAAGCGTTAGAAAAAAGTTTAGAGAGTTTGCAAGAAGCGTTAAAACAAAGCGTTTATCTTTTGATAGAAACTTTAGAAAATCAAGGGAAAATCCTTATTTGCGGTAACGGGGGGAGTGCGAGCGATGCGCAGCATTTTGCCGCTGAATTGACCGGGCGCTATAAACTAGAAAGGAAAGGCTTGAGCGCGATAAGTTTAAGCACCGATACCTCAGCCCTTACTGCCATTGCGAACGATTATGGTTATGAAGAAGTGTTCGCCAGACAAGTGGAAGCGCTAGGGAATAAAGAAGATGTTTTGATAGGGATTTCTACAAGCGGTAATTCCAAAAATGTCCTAAAAGCTTATGAAAAAGCCAAAGATTTAGGGATGAAAACGCTTAGTTTAGCGGGGCGTGATGGGGGGAAAATGAAGCCTTTAAGCGATATGGCTTTGATTGTCCCTAGCGATGATACCCCACGAATCCAAGAAATGCACATTCTTATGATCCACATCTTATGCGATTGCATTGAAAGGCATTTCGCTCGTAAAAATTAAATTCAAAGACTATGCGTTTGAATTAAAAAAAAATGATCCAACAAGATGCGATGAAAATAAAGAAAGGATCAAAAAACAACAAAAATCCAAGTCAAAGCAAATTGCTTTTCATTGATTTTTTTAGATTGTGTCCCCATTGAAAATTGAATTTTTCACAATCACATAATCCACTTTTCGAATCGCTTCAAGGTCTCTCCCGCCTGCATAGGAGATTGAAGATTGCAAATCTTGATGCATTTCAACCAGCGTATCTTTTAATAATCCTTTATGTTGGATCCAAATTTTCTTGCCTTCAATATTTTTCTTTTCACCTTTTTGGAACTCTGAAGCTGAACCGAAATATTCTTTATATGCGATACCATTTTCTATTTTTGTCTCTCCAGATGATTCTTCGTGCCCTGCAAAGAGCGAGCCAATCATTACCATTGTCGCGCCAAAGCGTATTGATTTCGCAATATCGCCATGCGTGCGAATGCCACCATCTGCAATAATCGGTTTTCTTGCTGCTTTAGCGCACCATCTAAGAGCCGCTAGTTGCCAACCACCTGTACCAAAGCCTGTTTTGATTTTGGTGATACACACTTTCCCAGGCCCGATGCCAACTTTTGTAGCGTCAGCACCGGCGTTCTCTAATTCACGGACTGCTTCTGGCGTGCCAACATTCCCGGCAATCACAAAAGTTTCTGGCAAATGCGTTTTGATGTGTTGGATCATTTCAATGACAGAATTTGAATGGCCATGCGCAATATCGATCGTGATATAATCTGACATTAATCCTTGTTTGGCCAACTCTTCTATCAAAAGATATTCTTCCTTTTTCACCCCAACACTGATGGAGCTGATCCATTGGCGTTTTTTCATTTTTTTGACAAACGGGATTCTTGCCGCTCCATCAAAACGGTGCATGATGTAGAAATAGCCATTTTCTGCTAGGAATTCTGCGATTGAGTCGTTAATGATTGTCTGCATGTTGGCTGGGACTATAGGCATTTTAAATGCGTGTTTGCCTAAGGTAACGGTCGTATCGCACTCTGAACGGCTATTCACGATGCATTTATTAGGAATGAGTTGGACATCTTCGTAATCAAATACTTTCATTGACACGATCCTTTTGATGTTCATATAGAGTAAAACACGAACATAATTCGTTTTTAGAGCATTATTTTTTTAAGCACATTTGTATAATCTATCTTAATTTGAGTAAAAAATCAAGAGAAAAAATTAAATAAACCCAGACAAGATTTGGGCGTCAAAGACCTTACAGATAACCATAATAAGCAAGGGATACAATATTGTAAAGAAAACGCTACAATAAACTTTCTCTAATCACAAAAAATAAGGAAATCATAAGATGCTACAAACCATCAACTTAACGCAACGCTATGCGACTAAAAAATTGTTTGAGAACGTGAATATCAAGCTGGATAAAAACAAACGCTACGGGCTGATTGGGGCTAATGGGGCAGGAAAGTCCACTTTTTTAAAGATTTTAAGCAAGAGCATTGATTGTAGCAGTGGGGAAGTCATTATCACAAGCGGGATGAGAATGGGGGTTTTAGGGCAGGATCAATACGCTTTTGAAGATTTGAGCCTTAAAGATGCGGTTTTGATAGGCAATAAGCGTTTGTATGACGCTATCAAAGAAAAAGAACGCTTATACACTGAAGGCGATTTGAGCGATGATAAAGTGAATGCTAGGCTAGGGGAGTTAGAAACCATTTGCGTGGAAGAAGATCCCATGTATGAATGCGAAGTGGTGATTGAAAAAATCCTAGAAGATTTAGGCATTCCTAGCTCTAGGCACAATGATTTGATGAAAACCTTGCCAAGCAGCGATAAGTTTAAAATCCTTCTCGCTCAAGTTTTATTCCCTAAACCGGATATTTTGCTTTTAGATGAGCCGACTAACAACCTGGATTTAAACGCCATTGAATGGCTAGAAAACAACCTCAAACGCCATGAAGGCACGATGGTAGTCATCAGCCATGACAGGCATTTTTTAAATGCGGTATGCACGCATATTTTGGATTTGGATTTTCACAGCGTGCGCGAATTTAGCGGGAATTATGACGATTGGTATATCGCTTCCACTTTGATGATTAAACAGCAAGAGACCGAACGCAATAAAAAACTCAAAGAAAAAGAAGAGCTGGAAAAATTCATCGCGCGTTTTAGCGCTAACGCTTCTAAAGCCAAGCAAGCCACCAGCCGCCAAAAACAACTGGATAAATTAGACATTCAAAGTTTAGCGGTATCTAGTAGGAGGGATCCTAGCATTATTTTTAAACCCAAACGCACCATTGGGAATGAAGCTTTAGAATGCGAAAACATCTCTAAAAGTTATGACGGGCAAATGGTTTTAAATCAAGTGAGCTTGAAAGTGATGCCTAAAGACAAGATCGCTCTCATAGGGCCAAACGGCGTGGGTAAATCCACGCTTTGTAAAATTTTAGTAGAAGAGTTAAAACCGGATACGGGCGTGGTGAAATGGGGAGCGACCGTTTCAAAAGGCTATTTCCCTCAAAACGTGAGCGAAGAAATTAGCGGGGAAGAGACCTTGTATCAATGGCTCTTTAATTTCAATAAAAAGATTGAAAGCGCGGAGGTGAGAAACGCTTTAGGGAGGATGCTTTTTAATGGCGAAGAGCAAGAAAAATGCGTGAACGCTTTAAGTGGGGGCGAAAAACACCGAATGGTTTTATCCAAGCTCATGCTAGAGGGGGGGAATTTCTTAGTCTTAGATGAGCCAACCAACCACCTGGATTTAGAAGCGATTATCGCGCTAGGCGAAGCGCTCTTTAAATTTGATGGGGCGCTGATTTGCGTAAGCCATGACAGAGAGCTTATTGATGCTTACGCCAATCGGATCATTGAATTAGTCCCAAGCCCTAAAGGCGCTTCAATCATTGATTTTAAAGGCAGTTATGAAGAGTATTTAGCGAGCAAAAAATGAAACCACGAGATATTTGGAATCATTCAAAGCGTTTTAGAGATCACAGGACCTATTAAGGTTACTGAGATTTATGATAAAGCCCAAGAGCTTTTTGAAAAAGGCAAGATTGAAAACATGTTTGATTGTGGGGGCGAAACCCCACACAAGAGCGTTAATTCTTATATTTATACAGCCTTAAACAAGGGCGAAGAATTGCCTTTTAAAAAAGTGCAAGAAAAACCAGTTTTAATCGCTTTAAAAAGCACGGCTAAAGAGCTGGGTTTAAACGCTCAAAAAATAAGCGCTCCAATCGCTAAAATCGCGCATAATAAAATCGTGCATGAAAGGGATTTGCACCCCTTTTTAACTTACATGGCTATTAATAACGAAAATTTGAAATGCTACACGAAAACCATCTTTCATGAAGAGAGTTCAAAATCGCCAAAAGGCATGGACAGGTGGCTTTATCCGGACATGGTGGGGGTTAGGTTTTTGCACGCTGAATGGTCTAATGAAAATTTAATCGCTTTTTCTAAGAAATTTGACACTTTACCCGTTAAACTGGTGAGTTTTGAATTGAAAAAAGAAATCAGCGTGCATAATTGCAGGGAGTGTTATTTTCAAGCGATTTCTAACAGCTCTAATGAGGGGTATTTAGTGGGTCGTCATATTGATACGCATAACCCCCAACTCATGGATTTGTTGAAGCGTTTGCATGCGAGTTTTGGGATTGGCGTGATTGATTTGAGGACTGATGAGGATAAAAGCGCTATTTTATTGAACGCTAAATACAAAGAAAAGATTGATTACACCGTGGCTTTGGAGCTTAGCGCGAAAAATGAAAAATTCAGCGGTTTTTTAAAGAGCGTCGTGGATTATGACCCAAACCACCAACACCGCTATAAAGATGAATTTGATGAGGTTAAAAAGAAAGAGGAGCTATACCCTAACCCATCACTTTCTTTTTAAAAAACGCTTCAAGCGGCTTTATAAGGGCGTTTCAAAAACCCCAAATAAAGCGCTAAAGAGCAGCACGACCAAGCAATCCCTAATAAAAACCCTCCTAAAACATCGCTAGGGTAATGCACCCCTAAATAAACCCTGTCATACGCCATTAAAAAAATCCAAAAAAGCAAAACCACAGCAATAATCGTTTTAATGCGAGCATTTGCGTTAGAATAGCATAACAGCAACGCCAAAGAGCCATAAAAAAGCGCTGAAGCTAAAGCATGCCCGCTGGGGAAACTAAAGCCATGCGCGAAAACCAATTCGCCATTGGTTACAGGCCGTGGGCGCGCCACTAAAAGCTTAAGGGATTTTAAGGTGAATTCACCTAATAAGATGCTAAAGAAAAACCACACCCCCAAAGCGATGCGTTTTTGAAACCCAAACCACAAGCCAATGAGTAGGGCTATAGGAGTGGTGAGCTTGCTTTGTGCAAACCAAGTGCTAAAAAACACGAAAGAAAGCCACGCACTTTTTTGAATGGGGGCAGGGTTGCGGATCAAGTCTATAAAAAATAAATCCAATTGTTGCACCCACTCTTTTTGAAAAGCCACCCCGCTTATCACGATGCCAAACAAAATAAAAAAGACAACCCCAATAATCCCAAGCGTTTTAGCCGCTTTTTTTTCTCTTATGCTGATTGTTCTGTCAAATACCATTCAAACCCCTTTAAAAAATGAATTTTAAAAGGGCGATTATATCTTATTTGCCCCACAAACGCATAAAAAACGCAAGGAATAAAAAAATAATATTCTTTGCTATAATGAAACCTTTAAAGGGTGCACGCCCAACGCCAAACAAAAACGCCAATCAAAACACAAAAAAGGGGCTTATATCATGGAAAACAACCCAAACAATAACCAAGCGTCTTTAGAACGCAACGAATTGCACAACACCATTTGGAAAGTGGCTAACGAGTTGAGAGGCTCAGTGGATGGCTGGGATTTTAAGCAATACGTTTTAGGCATTCTTTTTTACCGCTACATTTCAGAAAACATGACTGATTACATCAATAAAGAAGAGCGAAAGCGCGATCCGAGTTTTGATTACGCTTTATTAAGCGATGAAGAGGCCAAAAGCGCAAGAGAACACCTTATTGAAGAAAAAGGCTTTTTCATTCCGCCAAGCGCTTTATTTTGTAACGCGCTAAAAAACGCGCGCCATAACGAAGATCTCAATGTAACCCTACAAAATATTTTTAACGAAATAGAAAAATCCAGCCTTGGCACTCCATCAGAAGAAAATGTCAAAGGCTTGTTTGCGGATTTAGATGTCAATAGCAATAAATTAGGGAGCTCTCATAAAAATAGGGTGGAAAAATTGACTAAAATCCTTCAAGCCATAGGGGGCATGCAATTAGGCGATTATTTAAAAAGCGGGATTGATGTTTTTGGCGACGCTTATGAATATTTAATGGCCATGTATGCGAGCAACGCCGGCAAAAGCGGAGGGGAATTTTTCACCCCCCAAGAAGTGAGCGAACTGCTCGCTAAAATCACCCTGCACGGCCAAGAGAGCGTCAATAAAGTTTATGACCCATGCTGTGGGAGCGGAAGCTTACTCTTACAATTTTCTAAAGTGCTAGGCGATAAAAACGTCTCAAAAGGGTATTTTGGGCAAGAAATCAATTTGACCACTTACAACCTTTGCCGTATCAACATGTTTTTGCATGACATCAATTACTCTAAATTCCACATCGCGCACGGGGACACGCTTTTAGATCCAAAGCATGAAGACGATAAGCCTTTTGATGCGATCGTTTCCAACCCTCCTTATTCCACTAAATGGGTGGGCGATAGCAACTCTGTTTTAAAGAATGATGAGCGTTTTAGCAAAGCCGTTGTGTTAGCGCCCAAAAACGCCGCCGATCTCGCTTTCACCATGCACATGCTTTCTTATCTGTCCAATAGCGGCACGGCTGCGATCGTGGAATTTCCCGGGGTGCTTTATAGGGGGAACGCTGAAGCAAAAATCAGAGAACATTTAGTCAAAGAGAATGTCATTGACTGCGTGATCGCTTTACCAGACAACCTCTTTTTTGGAACGAGTATCGCTACTTGCATTTTAGTGCTTAAGAAAAACAAACAAGACGACACCACGCTTTTTATTGATGCGAGTAAGGAATTTGTCAAAGAAGGCAAGAAAAACAAGCTCAAAGAGCGCAACCGAGAAAAGATTTTGCAAACCTATATTGAAAGAAAAGAGGTTAAGCACTTTTGCGCCCTAGCTAATATTGAGAAAATTCAAGAAAACGATTACAACCTCTCCGTGAATCGCTACGTGGAGCAAGAAGACACTAAAGAGGTTATTGACATTAAAGCGCTTAATAGTGAGATTTCTCAAATCGTAGAAAAGCAAAGTGCTTTACGAAACCGCCTTGAATCCATCATCAAAGAGCTAGAAGCTTAAGGGGGCAAAATGCATAAAATAGAGCGACTGCTCCAAACTCTAGCGCCTAAGGGGGTGGAGTTTAGGAAGTTGGGGGAGGTGTGTGATTTTCAAAAAGGAAAATCAATAACAAAAAAAGCCGTAACTTTTGGAAAAGTCCCCGTTATTTCGGGGGGAAGACAACCCGCTTATTATCACAATGAGGCAAATCGTAGCGGAGAAACAATAGCGATTTCTTCATCTGGAGTGTATGCTGGCTATGTTAGTTATTGGGATATTCCTGTTTTTCTTGCTGACTCTTTTTCTGTTTCACCAAAACAAAAAACCCTAATGCCTAAATATCTTTTTCACTATCTCACAACGCAACAAGATGCAATCCATGCAACAAAAAGCACAGGGGGAATTCCTCATGTTTATAGCAAAGACTTACAAAATTTTTTAATCCCCATCCCACCGCTAGAAATCCAACAAGAGATCGTTAAGATTTTGGATCAATTTTCAATTTTAACCACCGATTTATTAGCCGGTATCCCCGCTGAAATAAAAGCCCGAAAAAAGCAATACGAATATTACCGAGAAAAACTACTGACCTTCAAACCCCTCCAAAACAAGGAATAACATGAATTACGAAACGATCGCAGAAAGCAATGAAAGCACGGTAGTAGCGGAATTTCATAGCAGTAATGAAAAAAAAAGCGCTTATGAGAGCGAAGCAGAGCTAGAAAGGGCGTTTATCGCGCTTTTACAAAAACAAGGCTATGAATTTAAAAAAATCCACAAAGAAGAAGAATTAAAAGACAATTTAAAAGAGCAGTTAGAAAAGCTTAATGATCATTGTTTCACGCCTAAGGAATGGGACACTCTTTATTCTCAATTCATCGCTAATAAAAACGATGACTATAAGGCTAAAACGAGAAAAATCCAAGAAGATCCGATTTTTAATCTCACGCTAGAGAATGGAAAAACCAAAAACGTTAAAATCATTGACAAGAAAAACATCCATAGAAACGCCTTGCAAGTGATCCACCAATACAGCAATAAAGGGGGGAAGTATGAGAACCGCTATGATGTGAGTGTCCTTGTGAATGGCTTGCCTTTAGTGCATGTGGAATTGAAAAAAAGAGGCGTGGCGATCAGAGAGGCGTTCAACCAGATCAAGCGCTATAAAAGGGATAGTTTTAGTGCTGAAGACGGGCTTTTTGAGTTCGTGCAGATTTTTGTCATCAGTAACGGCACGAGCTCTAAATACTATTCAAACACCACAAGAATAGCCCAGCTGGAAAAAAACCATAAAGCCGATACTTTTGAATTCACGAATTATTGGGCGGACAGCAAGAATAACAATATTGAGGATTTAATGGATTTTGCTAAGGCGTTTTTTGCAAAGCGCAGCCTTTTGAACGTTTTAACGCGCTATTGCGTTTTCACAAGCGAAGAGGTTTTATTGGTGATGCGGCCTTATCAAATCGTGGCGGCCGAAAGGATTTTAGAAAAAATCAAAGCCGCGCAAAATAGTAAAACTTATGGGAAAAATCAAAGCGGAGGCTATATCTGGCACACGACAGGGAGCGGTAAAACCTTAACGAGCTTTAAAAGCGCAACGTTGGCTAAAGAATTAGAGAGTATTTCAAAAGTTTTGTTTGTGGTGGACAGGAAGGATTTAGACTATCAAACCATGAAAGAATACGATAAATTCCAAAAAGATTGCGCTAATTCCAACACAAGCACTAAGATTTTAAAAGAACAGCTTGAAGATTCTAACGCTAAAATCATTATCACCACGATCCAAAAATTAGACAAATTCGTTAAATCCCATAAAGGGCATGCGATTTTTAATGAAGAAGTTGTGATGATTTTTGATGAATGCCACAGGAGTCAGTTAGGCTCCATGCATCAAGCCATCATTAAAGCGTTTAAAAAATACCACCTTTTTGGCTTTACTGGCACGCCCATTTTTGCAGCTAATTGCGATAAAAACAACCCTTTAGGCACGACAGAGCAAAAGTTTGGGAAATGCCTCCACCAATACACCATTATTGATGCGATCAGGGATAAAAACGTTTTGCCCTTTAGAGTGGAATACCACAACACCATTAAAGCTAAAGAGGGTATTAAGGATAAAGAGGTTAGAGCGGTTGATGAAAAAAACGCCCTTTTAGATAGTAGGAGGATCAAAGAAATCGCTAAATGCATTTTAGAGCGTTTCAATCAAGCCACTAAAAATAAAAAATTCAATTCCATTCTGGCATGCTCTAGCATAGAAGCGCTGAAAAAATACTACCAAGCCTTTAAAGAAGAAAAACACGACCTTAAAATCGCTACCATTTTTAGCTATAGCGCTAATGAAGAAATTGATGCGCTAGAAGATGAAAACAATGAAAGCGCTTGCCGGCTAGACAAAAGCTCAAGGGATTTTTTAGAGGGCGCGATTGCGGATTATAACGGGATGTTTGGCGTTTCTTTTGACACTTCGGATCAAAAATTCCAAAGCTATTACAAGGATCTTTCTCAAAAAGTGAAAGAGCGTAAAATCGATCTTTTAATGGTGGTTAATATGTTTTTGACCGGGTTTGACGCTACAAGGCTTAATACCCTTTGGGTGGATAAAAACCTTAAATACCATGGGCTAATTCAGGCTTTTTCACGCGCAAACCGCATTTTAGATAGCGTTAAAACGCATGGGAATATCGTGTGTTTTAGGGATTTAGAGCAGGATTTGAATGACGCGCTCATGCTTTTTGGCAACAAGGACGCTCAATCTGTTGTGTTATTAAGAAAATATGAAGATTATCTGAAAGGCTACACGGATAATCATAAGGAATACGAGGGCTATGAGGGTTTGATTAAAAGGCTTTTAAGCGAATTCCCGTTAAAAGAGCCGATCGTTTCAGAAAGCCAAAAAAAGGATTTCATTAAGCTTTTTGGCAAGATTTTGAAATTGGAAAATATTTTAAACAGCTTTGAAAATTTTAACAAAGACGATCACATCAATCCCAGGGATTTTCAAGACTATCAAAGCAAATACCTTGATTTTTACGATGAAATGAGGTCAGAAAAAGGGAGGGATAAAGAAGAGATTAATGACGATTTGATTTTTGAAATTGAACTCATTAAGCAAGTGGAAGTCAATATTGACTACATTTTGAATTTGATTGAAGAGTTCGCTAAAGAGCATGGGGTGGAAATTCAAGGCGTTAAAACCAAAATAGAGCCGATCATCAACTCCAGCATAGAGTTAAGGAATAAAAAAGATTTGATCATGGATTTCATTGACAAATACAACAAAGACCAAGAAGTCCATGCGCATTTTCAAGATTATATCCACCAAAAAAGAGAAGAGGAATTCCAAAATATCATAGAAGAAAACCGCTTGAATGAAGAAAAAGCCTATTCGTTCATGCAGCATGCCTTTAAAGGGGGCGAAATTAGTTTCAGCGGGACAAAATTCCCTGAAATCATTGAAGAAAAACCCTCCATGTTTGGCCAAAATTCGCGCTATCAAGAGGTGAAAGAAAAAGTCGCCGCAAGCCTTTCTCGTTTTTTCCACCGCTTTTGTGATCTCACTAGCGCTATATTTAAGAAAAATGAGGTTAAAAAAGATGAGGTTAATGAAAAATAGTTCATGAACGCTTTTGTATTAAAACTCAAAGACAGCCGCCGTTTAATGGATTTTTTGTAAAATAAAAGAAATTTTAAGGAGGCTTGTGGTGTTGAAAGAATTACGCCAAAAACGCCCTTTAGTGCATAACATCACCAATTATGTGGCGGCACAATTTGTGGCTAATGGTTTGTTAGCCTTAGGGGCATCGCCTTTAATGAGTGATGCGATTGATGAGATGCAAGATTTAGCGAAAATTTCTGACGCGCTCGCTATCAACATTGGCACCCTAAATGATTGCACCATTTTATGCGCTAAAGAGGCTATCAAACATTACAAGGCTTTGAACAAACCCATTGTGTTAGATCCTGTGGGGTGCTCAGCGAGCGCTTTGCGTCATGACACCAGTTTAGAGCTTTTGAAAAGTGGTGGGATTAGCGCGCTTAGGGGCAATGCTGCAGAATTAGGCTCTTTAGTGGGTATTTCTTGCGAAAGTAAGGGGCTAGACTCTTATAATGCCAACACGCCTGTAGAAATAATCAAACGAGTGGCTCAAAAATATTTTGTGATAGCGGTAATGACGGGTAAAACAGATTACGTGAGCGATGGGAAAAAGGTTTTGAGTATTACTGGGGGGAGCGAGTATTTAGCGCTCATTACTGGGGCTGGGTGTTTGCACACAGCAGCGTGCGCGAGCTTTTTAGGTTTGAAAAAAGACCCCCTAGATTCTATAGCGCAACTTTGCGCGCTCTATAAACAAGCCGCTTTTAGTGCGCAAAAAAAGGTGTTGGAAAATAACGGCTCTAATGGTTCGTTCTTGTTTTATTTTTTAGACGCTCTAAGCTTGCCCATAGAGTTAGAAAATAGCCTTATTAAGGAAGAGTGGTGAAAATTTACCCGCAAGTTTTAAGCATTGCTGGCAGCGATAGCGGTGGGGGCGCTGGGATACAGGCCGATTTGAAAGCGTTTCAAACTTTGGGCGTGTTTGGGACAAGCGTGATCACTTGCATCACTGCGCAAAACACACAGGGCGTGCATGGGGTTTATCCGTTGAGCGTTGAGAGCGTGAAAATGCAAATCTTAGCCATTAGAGATGATTTTTCTATCAAAGCGTTCAAAATGGGAGCGTTATGCAACGCTAAAATCATTGAATGCGTGGCGGACACTTTAGAAACTTGCGATTTTGGGTTGTGCGTTTTAGATCCGGTGATGGTGGCAAAAAATGGGGCTTTGCTTTTAGAAGAAGAGGCGATTTTAAGCTTAAAGAAACGCCTTTTACCCAAAACCAATTTACTAACCCCTAACCTCCCTGAAGTTTATGCACTCACAGGCGTTCAAGTGCGAGATGATAAAAGCGCTTCAAAAGCGATGGGCGTTTTAAGGGATTTAGGCGTTAAAAACGCTGTGATTAAAGGGGGGCATACAGAGCATTTTCAAGGGGAATTTAGCAACGATTGGGTGTTTTTAGAAGATATTGAATTTATCCTAAACGCTAAGCGCTTTAACACCAAAAACACGCATGGCACGGGTTGCACTCTGTCTAGCTTGATTGTGGGCTTACTCGCTCAAGGGTTGGATTTAAAAAACGCTATTTCAAAGGCTAAAGAGCTTTTAACTATTATCATTCAAAACCCCTTAAACATTGGGCATGGGCATGGGCCTTTGAATTTATGGAGCGTTAAAAATCTTGTTTGATGCGAATTGTTTGAAACTCATGTTTGTGGCTGGTTCGCAAGACTTCTACCACATAAAGGGCGGCAAAAACGATAGGATAAACGCGCTTTTAGACACTTTAGAATTAGCCTTACAATCTCAAATCACAGCGTTTCAATTCCGCCAAAAAGGCGATTTAGCCTTACAAGATCCTGTTGAAATCAAACGATTAGCCCTAGAGTGTCAAAAATTATGCAAAAAATACGGCGCGCCTTTTATTATTAATGATGAGGTGCGACTCGCGCTAGAATTAAAGGCTGACGGCGTGCATGTGGGGCAAGAAGACATGGCCATAGAAGAGGTAATAACTTTATGCAAAAAGCGCCTTTTTATCGGTTTGAGTGTTAACACTTTAGAGCAAGCCCTAAAAGCGCGCCATTTAGACGCCGTAGCCTATTTAGGGGTAGGCCCTATTTTCCCCACACCATCTAAAAAAGACGCTAAACAAGTTGTAGGCGTAGAGCTTTTAAAAAAAATACGAGACAGCGGGGTAAAAAAACCCCTCATAGCGATTGGGGGCATCACGATGCATAACGCTTCAAAATTGCGCGAATATGGAGGTATCGCAGTCATTAGCGCGATCACGCAAGCCAAAGATAAAGCCTTAGCAATTGAAAAACTTTTAAACAATGCGTGAGGGATTCTAAAATTTTGCAATGAAAATTTTTCTACCCTAGTGTGTCTAATAAGCGCTCTTCAAAAGCAAAAAGCATGGGGGTTTTTTCGC
This sequence comes from Helicobacter pylori NCTC 11637 = CCUG 17874 = ATCC 43504 = JCM 12093, assembly GCF_900478295.1. Classification (NCBI taxonomy): domain Bacteria; kingdom Pseudomonadati; phylum Campylobacterota; class Epsilonproteobacteria; order Campylobacterales; family Helicobacteraceae; genus Helicobacter; species Helicobacter pylori. Next base: position 1,072,782 of record NZ_LS483488.1, on the reverse strand, counting down.
ACGCAATTTCCACAAAAGAAAAGCCTAAAAGGGTGTTTTGAGCCTCTTTTAAAACCTCTTTGGTCCTTTGGAGGGTGGTTTTTAAAAAAAGCTGTTTTTCTTTTTCTTTCAAGTAAATAACGCCGCCAATTTCGCCCAAGTTAGGATACAGAGCGTAAAAATCAACGCTTTGTTTTTTGGCTTTCATCTGTAAAAAAGCTTTTTTGCGTTCGTTTTCAACCACAAAGCTTAAAACCTGCGATTGCAAGCTTAAAAGCATGTTGGCCGTATTCAAAAACTCTTGAGAGCTTTTAGCATGGATTAATTTTTCGCTCAAAAGTTCTTTGTATTCTTTTAAGGGGGTGCTGTCTTTGGTGCTTAAGATTTCTTTTATTTTCTTCATTTCAAGGGCTGGCAAATCATCTAATGCGTCTAAGATTTTTGGGGCAGGCACTAAATTTTTAAGCACAATATCGCCCAGTTGGTTTCTTTGCATGGTCGCAAAATAGGGCTGATTGATTTTCAATTCCTGTTCGCTTTTGGTGGGGATAATCCTATTACCCACTTGCAAAAGAAAAAGATCTTTATCTTGTTTTTCTAAAACCTTTAAAAGAATGGGTAAGGCAGCGTTAAAATGGTGCGCGGCGTTTTTGGAATGAAGAGCGTTAAGCTGGTTTAGGGCGTTTAGGGCTTCTAGCATTAAAGGGCGTTGTCTTTGATAAAATCAAGGATTTTAAAGCTCGCTTCTAATTTGTTCATAGAAGGGATTTTTTGGGTTTTATGATGGCTAAAAAGCCACAATTCATTCTCTAATGAGCCAAAAGGGCGTGAATCTTTAATGAGATTCAAAGCGGCCATGGAGCAATCCTTGCCGTTATCTTTAAAAGGTTTTAAAAGATTTTGAGCGTTTTTGATGGCGTTTTGTTGATTATCTTCAGCTTTAAAACCGATTTTAACGAATTGATTAGGATTGATAGAAGCCAGTAAATCCTTATTTTGAACGCATTCAATGTTTAGGGTTTCGCCTATCTCGCTTTTTTTAAGCTTATAATTAAAAGAAGTTTTAGGCACATAATCGCTAATGGCGGCTAAATTGAAGAACAGGGGTTTTAAGGCATGTTTTTGCAAGTTTTTAGAGGCGTTATTTAAGGCGTTTTCATAAGAAGTGGTGTCGCTAACGGGAACGCTTGCGATTTCTTTAGGCAAAGGAGTGGGGAAGCTTGATGCAATCAAAGTAACTTTGGCTCCCTTAAAATATAACGCTAAAGCCAAAGCGCTCGCTTGAATCCCGCTAGAAAGATTGCTAATAACTCTAACGCTGTCAATCTTTTCTATACTCGCACCGCCCATGATTATGACTTCTCTGTTTTCAAAATAAGCGTCTTTTAAGAGCGTTTGAGCGGCTTTAAAAAGGATTTCTAAAGGCTCAGCCATCGCCCCATCGCCTTTAGTATCGCATGCTAAAAGGCCGTTTTGCGTGTCTAAAATAATGTGGTTGGAATCTTTCAAGCGTTTTAAATTACTTTGAATGATAGGGGAATTAAGCATGTTGGTGTTCATGCTGGGGGCTAGGATTTTAGGGGAAGCGCAAGCTAAAAAAGTCGCGCTTACGGTATTATCCGCTAAAGCATGAGCGATTTTAGACAAGCTGTTAGCGCTTAAAGGGGCAAAGATGAGTAAATCAGAATTAGCAGCGCATGCGATGTGGTTGTGGTGCAATTTGTTTTGGTGGTTGTAATACCATTTTTCATTACGATCATGCAAGACTTTATGATGGCTCAAAGCTTCAAAACTTAAGGGCGTAACAAATTTTTTCGCAGCCTTACTCATCACCACTTGGATACTAGCCCCGCTTTTAAACAACAAACGCACTAATTCTAGGGATTTATACGCCGCAATAGAGCCGCTCACGAGCAATAAAACGCGCTTGTTTTCTAATAATCTTAAGGGGTAAAACAAATCTTCTAAAAAATTCATAGTAATTTTAACAAATCATCAGGCTCTAGCCATTGGTTATTAGTGTGGCTGCTGTATTCAAAATCAGGAGCGACTTTTTGGCCTTTTTCGTGGAGTCTGGTGAACGTGTAATCTTTAGGCGTTTGGAAGCTTATGGTGGGCTGAATAATAAAAAAGTCTTCAAATTCTAGGGCCAAATGGCTTTCATCTTTAGGGATCATCACTTCATGGAGTTTTTCGCCTGGGCGAATCCCTATGATTTTAGTAGGGGTATTGGGGGCTAGGGCTTTAGCGAGATCAGTCATTTTCATGCTAGGGATTTTAGGCACAAAAATTTCACCCCCATGCATTCTTTTCAAGCTTTTAAGCACAAAAGAAACCCCCTCATCTAAGGTGATCCAAAATCGTGTCATGCGAATATCGGTGATAGGGATTTCACTCGCTTTGTTTTGGACTAATTTTTTAAAAAACGGCACCACGCTCCCACGACTCCCCACCACATTACCATAACGCACCACGCTAAATTGCGTTTGAGAAGAGCCTTTAAAGTTATTCGCACTCACAAAGAGCTTATCGCTGCACAATTTGGTTGCGCCGTAGAGGTTAATGGGGTTAGCGGCTTTATCGGTGCTTAGGGCGATGACCTGGCTGATTTCATTTTTTAGGCATGCGTTAATCACATTGCTCGCTCCCATAATGTTAGTTTTAATGCATTCTAGGGGGTTGTATTCAGCGATAGGCACATGCTTGAGCGCGGCCGCATGGATACAAATATCCACGCCCTCTAAAGCGTAATTCAAGCGCTCTAAATCCCTCACATCGCCGATAAAAAAACGCATTCTGGGATCATTAAATTCCATGGCCATTTCGCTTTGTTTTAATTCATCTCGGCTATAAACAATGATTTTTTTAGCGTTGGTGGTGTCTAAAACTTTACGCGCAAAGCGCTTGCCAAAACTCCCAGTGCCACCGGTGATTAAAATCGTTTTGTTATCCAACATGTTTTGATGATTTGGCATGTTTTACCAGCGATAGCCTAAAGAGGCGCTAAAGATTCTCAATTGCCCAATACTTGGGGATTGATACAAACTGGAGCGGTTGCTTTTAAAAGTGAAACTCCCCGCTACGCCCAAATCAAATCCCCTAAAATTGTATTTAGTCCCAAAAGCCACGGTATAGCCATTAGAATCCGGAATGCCTATCGCGTCTTGAGGGCTTGGGGCTTGGTCATAATCAATAGCGCCCATCAAACGCAAGCTTTTGCCCATGTAAGTTACCCCTAATCTAAAGGTGTTGGTGTCCCTCCAGCCAGCCCCCATGTTCATCACGCTTTTAAAATTCGCTAAGCCTACCATTTTTTTAAGCGTTTCAGAGTCTAGTGAAGCCACCGTTCCGCTCAAGCCCTTGTAAGTAGCGTTCGCAAAATCAGGGGTTACTAAAAATTTATTCCCTTGACTCCAAAAGGTGCGCTCAAACACCCCCTCTATTCTTAAATGGTCTTTAAAAAATTGGTGGGCGTAGGCTAGGCTTAGGGTTTGAGGGAGTGAAACATTGATATTCAAGCTGCCTTTAGTCAAAACGCTCCCTAAAGAAGGGCCAAGCTCGGTGATAGCCACTAGAGCGCCTTTCATATTGAATGTAACTGAAGAATTATACACCACAGAAAACATGCCATGATCAAACACACGCAAACTCGAACCTACTCTATACCCCCCTGATACGCCTTGCCCGTTGGATTTTTGCACGACTTGAGTGGTGCCATAAAGATTCGCGCTCGCTTTGATTAAGCCGCTATAACCCATGATTTTTTTCAAGCCGTTGTAAAACTCTTGACAGCTCTGATCGCTCATATCCCCACCGGCTTTTTGGCAATTAAGCGCCGGCTGATAGCCAATATTGCCTAATAAAGTCATCATGTTGCTTGGCACTTGATCGGCAAAAACGTTGTTGGGTAAATTTAAAATTTGCTCCGCGCTCAAAACCGAAGCGCCCTCTAAAGGCACATAAACGGTGTTATTAAAGCTCCCGGTCGCATAAAGCCCTCTTAAGCCCACGCCCACGGAAAAGCGCTTATTAACAGTATAGCTTATACTAGGGGCAAGCTCTACCATCATGATAAACACATCATGCAAAAATTCCCCCCCTTTACCATTCCATTTCATACCCAACCCGCTAGGAGCGGTAAAACTCCCCCCAAAAGTGAAGCCGTTATGCGTGCGCGTTTTATAAAAGAATTTGGGTAAAACAAAATTAGTCGTTCCCGTCCAGCCATTCACGATTTGAGTGTCAGGTTTTGAAGCGAGGGTTACGACTTTTTGATTGGTTAGATTCATAAGCCCTTGAACCCGATTGATTGCTTGTGATAAGCCATTGGTAGCGGCCGTATTGCCAAGCGCTTTAAGGATATTGCCAAGCCCTATAGTGTTGATGATGCCTAAAATATTTTGTTGGCTTTTATCAATTTCTAAACTCGTAACCGAATACAAGCCTTGATTAGTCGTGGGGACTTTAAAGCTAAAGGCCGGAATGTTAATCACGGTGGTGGTCATTTCAAATTCGCTTCTGTTTTCACCCCAATCGTTAGTAAAGCCCATATTCGCCGGGTTATAAAAGGAAGCATCAGCCCCCCTAGCCCCAGCGACATACGCCGAGCCTAAAGCCGTGCCATTCAGGCTTTGCTCTTGGATTTTAAAGCCATTGGCATAAGAAAGCAAGGGCAGGCTCAAAGCGATTAAATGGTGTTTTTTGAGCTTTTTAAAACAACAAAGTGGGGAAAAGTTTTTCATTGGAGCTCGCTATCAGCGTTTTCATTATCTTCTAAATCCTGCAAGGAAGGCTCATAGGGTTCAATCCTAATAGCAATTTTTTGCGTCAAATTCTGAAAAGAAATCAGGCCATTTTTTCTTTCATAAAGGATAATTTCCCCGCTTTTTTGAAACCTTTGGATCACGTATTCAGGGGTTAGATGGCGCTTGCCTAAACCTTTAAAAATATCCCTCCCTAAAACAATGTCATCAAACAAATCCCCATAGCTCACCTTACCAAACAAATCCCTTGCAGCAATCCATTTAGCCGAACATTTTTGGCTAAAACAAATGTTCCGTTTAGTCATATAAATATCGCCCACTCTTTGGCTGAGCTTATAAAGGGTTACTTCAATATTATGGTCTTTATCGGTTTTAATCGTGCCGTAATCGTAAAAGCGAAAAACCGGCGTGTTAATATAAATGAGCCTGAATTGGCGCAAGGCATTCAAAGTCTCTTCTCTTTTTTTATAGGCTTCTTCTTGTCTGATCTGCTCCCTAGTTTTGGGGGTTTGCTTAGAAAAAGGGTGCTTGGAGCAAGAGACAAAAAAAAGCGTCATGAAAAATAATAAAAAAGCGCTTCTAAAATACCGCATGATTATAGAGTAAGAGGTTTTATCCTCTCGCTCCGCTCAAAATACGATACCAAATCCTGCCGTCTAATTTAAGCTCCATACTCACTTGACACAAGCCGTCTTTATAGATGGTCTCAGTGATTTCAGCGTTACGAATGAGGGCATTGACTCTGGTTTTAATCACGGAATTTTGCAAAACCATGTCTTTGACGGTGTCTTGAGCGTTCACTCTAATACCATACATTTTTTCACCCAACTGGCGGTAGCCATCAACGATAGCGGCTCGCTTGGCCAAAGCTAGGGCTTGAGAGGGCGAAATGGTGGATTCTGGAGCCACACCCATGCCCACTGCGTTCAATTCAATGACATTATTAGGCGTGAGAATGGGGGTGTTAGGGATAGCGTTAGTGGGATTAGAGCTAATGATGGGCTGATCGTTATTCTCAAGGCGAGGGCTTGGGAGAGGCTGAACGCTCTTTCTGGGGGTGAAATTGGTTGGGGGATAAATGGGGGCTTGCAAGCCATTAGCCGAAGGGGGGATTAGCTGTGCGTTAGTGTTACGCTTTTTAAAAAGACTGCAACCACTTATCAAAAGAGAGGCAACAAGCAATGAATTAATACCAAAAAAGGCAGTGTGCAAACGCATGGGCATTTTCCTTAAAATGAGTTCATCAAGTCTATTATATCATTTTTGAAGGGATTTGTCATGCGGATATTCTTATTAAGCTTATAAGGCTAGTGGGTTTTAATTTAAGATCTAGGGGATTATGATCTGTTTTTGGCTTTCCTAAATTTTTAATAGGGATCACTCAATTTTTTAAAAAAAAGGGGATTTAATGGCTTGATTGTATCGTTTTGAGATTTTATGTTAATAATAAAAACTCATTTTTTAAGTTTGATTTTTAAATTCATTTTTTTAAGGGGTAGGGGCATTTTGAAAAATCCTCCCCTACAACCCACAACTAAAAACCCCTAAAGAGCGTTTTTTTAAGAGATTACGGCTTGCTTTTTGTAAGATCTTTTTAATTGCAAAAAATGCTTTGAATATTTTTTAAATAAGATGAGAAATAAAATAATTGTTTTGAGCGCTTCTTTAAAGAATAAAGTAAAAATTTTTTAAAATGATTCAAAAAGGGTTTTTAATTTCTTTTAATCACTAACCTTTTTTAAAAAAACGATTATTTTAAATTCCTATGGTAGTGAAAATAATGCGAGTGGTGTCCTTGGCGGGATTCGAACCCACGACCTTACGATTAGGAATCATACGCTCTATCCAGCTGAGCTACAAGGACATTTTATAAGAAAGCAAGAAGCTTACCATCTATTGATAAGCCCCTTGCTGAGTGGATCAAATTTACTTGCCTTCTTCAACTTTTTGTTTAAGGATTTTACCGGGTTTGAATTTAGGCACTCGTTTGTCTTCGGTTTTATAAGTTTTATCGCTTCCTGGCACTTTACCCTCTTTGCCTTTTTGCTCTGCGGTTTCAAATTTGCCAAAACCAATCAATTCCACGCTCTCACCCTTGCTTAAAGCTGTTTCTACCGCCAGAGTAAAGGCGTTGATCGCTTCTTCGGCTTCTCTTTTGCTGTTGTATTTACCCGCTTCTTTAACCAAATCAATAAATTCCGCTTTGTTCATGTGGATAACCCCTTTTCTAATAGATGCCAAAACCAAGCGATCTAAACGCTTAGCCTAGCTGATTGAGCGGTAATTATAATCAAATCCTAAAGATAAATCAAGCAAAAACGCTTTTTTAAGGGGGTTTAACGCATAAAAAATTTAATTTTGTTGGGCGCTTTTTTTATCTTTAGCGTTAAGGATTAAAGGCGTGCCTAAAAAATTAAATTCTTTCCTTAAGGTGTTGATCAAATAGCGTTTGTAACTGAAATGCAAGGCTTTAGGGCGATTCATTATAAGAGAGATTTGAGGGGGTTTGGTGGCAAATTGCGTGGCGTAATACACTTTCACTAATTTCCCTCCATCGCTTGGCAAGGGGTGTCTTTGAGTGGCTTGAAAAATCACGCTATTGAGCAAGCTTGTGGGAATGCGTTTAGAAAAACACTCATAGACTTCTATAATTTTATGCTTGATTTCATCTATATGGTGCGCTTTTAAGCAGCTGGTTGTGATCACAGGGGCGTATTCTAAAAAGCGGAATTTCCTTTTTAAGGTTGCCATGATCTCTTCATAAGGGGCGTAGCGGATGTCCCATTTGTTTAAAATGAGAATGATGCCTAAAGAGTGTTTATCCGCTAAGGAGCTGATCTTTTCGTCCAATTCCACAAAAGGAGCGCTCACGTCTAAAACTAAAAGCGCGATGTGGGATTTTTCTAAGGCTTTTTGCGTGCGTTCTAGCGCGTATTTTTCAATGCCTAAGATTTTACCCCTATGCCTGATTCCAGCGGTATCCACGAAGCAGATTTTTTGATCGCCTATTAGAATGGTTTCATCTATGGGGTCAATGGTCGTGCCAGCCACGCTAGAGACAAGGCTCCTTTCTTTTTTCGTGAGCGCGTTTAAAAGCGAGCTTTTGCCCACATTCACCCTCCCAATGATGCCTACTTGAATGATCTCTTCTTCTTTAGTTTCTTCTTCTGGTGCGTTATTTTCTAAGCTTTCTAAAATATCCGCATCCAAATCCTGCTCTATGATTTGGTTTAAATCCAGCGCCCTCAATATTGCATCAATTAATGCGTTAATGCCTCTATTGTGCGAAACGGAGATGTTAAAACTCTTGGGAATGCCAAAAGAAGAAAACGCATAAGCTCGCTCTTTTTCTTTGTCGTTATCAATCTTATTGATCACTAAAAAGCAGTTAGGGTTGATCTTAAAAACCTCTCTAAAAAGCTTGATGTCTTCATCGCTAGGGATAGACTTGCCATCCACAACGTATAAAATCAAATCGCTCATTTGAGCGGCTTTTAAATTAATGGCTTTGATTTCTTTAGACAAAAGAGCGCCTTTAGCCATGCCCCCTGTATCTAGCAATTCCACTTCATGGCCATTCAATGCGATTTTTCGTTTGTTAATGTCTCGTGTAGTGCCTGCAAAATCTGAAGTGATAGCGATCCTTTCTCTAGCTAAGCGGTTAAATAACGAGCTTTTCCCCACATTAGGCTGGCCTAAAATCGCAATGGTTTTTAAAGTTTTAGGGCTTGTATTCATCTTTTTTATCGCTTCAATTTAATCAAAATTAGATTACAATATTATAGTTATTTAAAGCTTAAATAAGGGTCTAGCGTTGTTTTTAGTCAAAAAAATAGGCGTGGTAATAATGATTTTAGTCTGCTTTTTAGCTTGCTCGCAAGAGAGCTTTATTAAGTTGCAAAAAAAAGCCCAAGAGCAAGAAAATGACGGCTCTAAACGCCCCAGCTATGTGGATTCGGATTATGAAGTCTTTAGCGAAACGATTTTTTTAAAAAACATGGTGTATCAGCCTACAGAAGAAAGAGATTCTTTCGCCCAACTGACTAAAGATGAAAACGATTCTTTTAACCCCGAAACTTCTGTGATTTTATTGAATGAGCCAAGCGATAACGATACAAAAAACCCGCCCTTATACCAAAATGAGTCTAATACTAACACTGCCAATAACGATGCAAAAAACCCATTCCTTTACAAACCGAAAAGAAAAACAAAAGATCCAAAGCTCATTGAATATTCCCAACAAAATTTCTACCCCCTAAAAAACGGGGATATTATGATGAGTAAAGAAGGGGATCAATGGTTGATAGAAATCAAATCCAAAGCCTTGAAGCGGTTTTTAAAAGATCAAAATGACAAAGATCGCCAGATCCAAACTTTCACTTTTAATGACACTAAAACGCAAATCGCGCAATTTAAGGGCAAAATTTCTTCGTATGTTTATACCACCAATAACAGCGATTTGAGTTTAAGGCCCTTTTATGAATCCTTTCTCTTAGAAAAAAAGAGCGATGATCTTTATACGATAGGGGATAAGGCTTTAGACGCCATTGAGGTTTCAAAGTGTCAAATGGTGTTAAAAAAGCATTCAACCGACAAATTAGACAGCCAGCATAAAGCCATCAGTATTGATTTGGATTTTAAAAAAGAGCGCTTTAAGAGCGATACGGAACTTTTTTTAGAATGCCAAAGCTAGGCTTTTGTTACAATAATTTAGATTTTTTAGCTAGCATGTTAGCAATTCATAAGGCATGGATTTAAAAAAGTAAGCTAAGGAGTGTTTATGTGGATCACCCAAGAAATCACGCCGTATTTGCGTAAAGAATACACCATAGAAGCGAAATTATTAGATGTTAGAAGCGAGCATAATATCTTAGAGATTTTTAAATCTAAGGATTTTGGTGAAATTGCGATGCTTAATTGCCAATTGCTGTTTAAAAACTTTCTCCACATTGAAAGCGAGTTGCTCGCTCATATGGGGGGTTGCACTAAAAAAGAGCTTAAAGAGGTTTTGATTGTGGATGGGTTTGATTTGGAATTAGCCCACCAGCTTTTTAAATACGACACGCATATCGATTTTGTGCAAGCGGATGAAAAGATTTTGGATAGCTTCATTAGTTTTTTCCCCCATTTCCATGAAGTGAAAAACAATAAGAATTTCACGCACGCTAAACAACTCTTAGATTTAGACATTAAAAAATACGATTTGATCCTTTGCTTGCAAGAGCCGGATATTCATAAAATGGATGGTTTAAAAAGAATGCTTAAAGAAGATGGGGTGTTTATTTCGGTAGCCAAACACCCATTATTAGAGCATGTGAGCATGCAAAACGCCCTTAAAAACATGGGCGACTTTTTTTCTGTTGCCATGCCTTTTGTAGCACCTTTAAGGATTTTGAGCAATAAGGGTTATATTTACGCTTCTTTTAAAACCCACCCCTTAAAAGATTTAATGGTGCCAAAAATAGAAGCGCTAAAAAGCGTGAGATACTATAACGAAGACATTCATAGGGCCGCGTTCGCTTTGCCTAAAAATTTACAAGAAGTCTTTAAAGACAATATCAAATCTTAAAATGGTTTTAAAAAACGCTATCGCTCTGACAGGGGGGATAGGCACCGGTAAAAGCACCACCATTAAAATATTAGAATCGCAAGGCTATGAGATTTTAGATGCGGATAAGATCGCTCACCAATTATTGCAAGAGCACCGGTTTAAAATCGCCCAACATTTTGGATCAGAGATTTTAGAAAAAGATATTTTAAACAGAAAAAAACTTGGCGCGATCGTGTTTCAAAAGGCTAATGAGTTAAAATGGCTAGAGGATTTTTTACACCCCTTAATCCGTGAATGCATGCTTAAAAAAGCCTATGAATTAGAAAAAAATCATCAAGCGTATTTTTTAGACATCCCTTTATTTTTTGAAGTGGGGGGTAAAAAATGCTATCCTGTGAGTAAAGTGGTTTTAATCTATGCGCCTAGGTCCTTACAGATTGAGCGCCTTTTAGAGCGAGACAAACTCAAAGAAGCCGAAATCTTGCAGCGCTTAGCTTGTCAAATGGATATAGAGCAAAAACGCACCATGAGCGATTACATTATAGACAACAGCTCCAGTTTAAAAGATTTAAATAAGCAGGTTGAACGCTTTTTAAAAACGCTCTTATAAGCTCGTTTTGTCTCTAAGCATGTTAAACTACCATTAAATTTTTTGTAAGGCTAAACACATGATCACTTTAAAACAAGCCCTTTCTTTATCCCAAGATGAATTAGAAACCCTTAAAAACGAAATTGACGCTAAGGTTAGAGCTTCAGATTTGAACGCTTATATTAAAGCCCCTAGCCTTAATGGCGCTAGCGCTAAAGGCGTGCCGATCCTTATTAAAGACAATATCAGCGTTAAGGGGTGGGAAATCACTTGCTCCAGTAAGATTTTAAAAGGCTATATCGCTCCTTATCATGCGAGCGTGATGGAAAACTTGCACCAAAACAGCATGGCAGGGTTTGGGCTTTCTAACATGGACGAGTTTGCGATGGGAAGCACCACAGAGTCTAGTTGCTATGGGATCACTAAAAACCCACGAGATAAAAACAGAGTGCCTGGAGGGAGTAGCGGAGGAAGCGCGGCAGCCGTGGCGGGTGGCTTAGCGGTGGCGGCTTTAGGGAGCGATACGGGCGGGTCTATCAGGCAGCCGGCGAGCTATTGTGGGTGCGTGGGGTTAAAACCCACTTATGGGAGGGTGAGCCGTTATGGTTTGATCGCGTATTGTTCTAGTTTTGATCAAATCGGACCTATCACGCAAAATGTAGAAGACGCTTCTATTTTATTTGACGCTATTAGCGGGCATGATAATAAGGACTCCACGAGCGCCAATCTCAAACCCACGCAAACCTTTAAAAACCTTAACAGAGACAAACGCTTTAAAATCGCTGTCTTAAGAGATCACATTAAAGATGCGAGCAATGAAGTGCAACTCGCTTATGAAAACACCCTTAAAGCCTTGAAAGAAATGGGGCATGATATTGTGGAAAAAAAGATGTTGGATTCGCATTATCAAATCTCTATCTATTATATTATCAGCATGGCTGAAGCGAGTTCGAATCTGGCCAGATTTGATGGGGTTCGTTACGGGAGGAGGGCTCAAAATGTTAAAGATTTGAAAGAATTGTATCTCAAAAGCCGCAGTGAAGGTTTTGGCGATGAGGTGAAACGGCGCATCATGCTAGGGAATTTTGTCTTAAGCAGCGGGTATTATGATGCTTATTATTTGAAAGCCCAGCAAATGCGTTTGATGATTAAAGAGCAATACAACAAGATTTTTGAAGAAGTGGATTTGATTTTCACCCCTGTAGCTCCTACGACCGCTCACTTATTCAATTACCATGCAAGCCCTTTAGAAATGTATTTGAGCGATATTTACACGATTGGGGCGAATTTGAGCGGTTTGCCGGCTCTTTCTTTACCGGTCGCTAAAGATCCTTTAGGCTTGCCCATAGGGATGCAATTCATTGCTAAGGCTTTTGATGAGCAAAGCCTTTTAGATGTTTCTTACGCTTTAGAGCAAGAATTAGATTTAAAATTAGATTAAGGATAGAAAATGAGAATTTTACAAAGGGCTTTGACTTTTGAAGACGTGTTGATGGTGCCTAGAAAATCCAGCGTTTTACCTAAAGATGTGAGCTTAAAGTCCCGCCTAACCAAAAACATTAGTTTGAATATCCCCTTTATTAGCGCAGCTATGGATACGGTTACAGAGCATAAAACCGCTATCGCTATGGCGCGCCTTGGGGGTATTGGCATCGTGCATAAAAACATGGATATTCAAACGCAAGTCAAAGAAATCACTAAGGTTAAAAAAAGCGAGAGCGGGGTGATTAATGATCCTATTTTTATCCATGCGCACAGGACTCTAGCGGACGCTAAAGTCATAACGGATAATTACAAGATTTCAGGCGTGCCTGTGGTAGATGATAAGGGGTTGTTGATTGGGATTTTAACCAACAGAGATGTGCGCTTTGAAACCGATTTGAGTAAAAAAGTGGGCGATGTGATGACTAAAATGCCTTTAGTTACCGCTCATGTGGGTATCAGTTTAGATGAAGCGAGCGATTTGATGCACAAGCATAAGATTGAAAAATTGCCCATTGTGGATAAAGATAATGTTTTAAAAGGCTTGATTACGATTAAAGACATTCAAAAACGCATTGAATACCCTGAGGCTAATAAAGATGATTTTGGGCGCTTGAGAGTGGGGGCGGCTATTGGAGTGGGGCAGTTGGATAGGGCTGAAATGTTAGTTAAAGCCGGGGTGGATGCGTTGGTGTTGGATAGTGCACATGGGCATTCAGCTAATATTTTACACACTTTAGAAGAGATTAAAAAAAGCTTGGTGGTGGATGTGATTGTGGGGAATGTGGTTACTAAAGAGGCCACAAGCGATTTGATTAGCGCGGGAGCGGACGCTGTTAAAGTGGGTATTGGGCCAGGAAGCATTTGCACCACTAGGATTGTGGCTGGAGTGGGAATGCCCCAAGTGAGCGCGATTGATAATTGCGTAGAAGTGGCGTCTAAATTTGATATTCCTGTGATTGCAGATGGAGGGATCCGCTATTCAGGCGATGTGGCTAAGGCTTTAGCTTTGGGGGCATCAAGCGTGATGATAGGCTCTTTACTCGCTGGCACAGAAGAATCTCCTGGGGATTTTATGATCTATCAAGGGAGGCAATATAAAAGCTATAGGGGCATGGGCAGCATTGGGGCTATGACAAAAGGGAGTTCTGATAGGTATTTTCAAGAGGGCGTGGCGAGTGAAAAATTAGTCCCTGAAGGCATTGAAGGGCGTGTGCCTTATCGTGGTAAGGTTTCGGATATGATTTTCCAATTAGTAGGGGGCGTGCGCTCTTCTATGGGGTATCAGGGAGCGAAAAATATTTTGGAATTGTATCAAAACGCTGAATTTGTAGAAATCACTAGCGCGGGGTTAAAAGAAAGCCATGTGCATGGCGTGGATATTACCAAAGAAGCCCCTAATTATTATGGGTGAATTGTAAAAGAAAACAAGACAAATCGTTAAAAAACTCGTTAAAAAGCTTGATTTAATGAGTTTTTAAAACTTAATTGCTACAATTAAGGAAATTTTCAATAAGGCTTAGAGAAACTTTTTCATGGAACACAGAGTATTTACTATTGCTAATTTTTTTAGCTCCAATCATGATTTTATCACCGGGTTTTTTGTCGTTTTGACAGCGGTTTTGATGTTTTTAATTTCGCTTGGCGCGTCGCGCAAAATGCAAATGGTGCCTATGGGTTTGCAGAATGTGTATGAGAGCATCATTAGCGCGATTTTGAGCGTGGCTAAGGATATTATAGGCGAAGAATTAGCCCGCAAATACTTCCCACTAGCAGGCACGATCGCTTTATATGTCTTTTTTTCTAACATGATAGGCATCATTCCTGGTTTTGAATCCCCTACGGCCAGTTGGAGCTTCACGCTGGTTTTAGCGCTGATTGTGTTTTTTTATTACCATTTTGAAGGCATTAGAGTGCAGGGCTTTTTTAAGTATTTCGCTCATTTTGCAGGCCCTGTGAAATGGCTCGCTCCTTTCATGTTCCCTATTGAGATCATCTCGCATTTTTCTAGGATCGTGTCTTTATCGTTTCGTTTGTTTGGGAATATCAAGGGCGATGACATGTTCTTGCTCATCATGCTCTTGTTAGTGCCTTGGGCTGTTCCTGTAGCGCCCTTTATGGTCTTGTTTTTTATGGGGATTTTACAAGCTTTTGTTTTTATGATCCTCACTTATGTGTATTTGGCAGGGGCTGTTTTAACCGATGAAGGGCATTAAGCAAAATGTTCTTGTTTGGCTTTAATAATGTTTTTTAAAACTTTGTTTTATGGTAAAGCTTAAAAGGATAGGGGGGTGGTTTTGAAACCATATTCCCCTTATCCTTTGATAACGCTTTTTAAAATTACCGCTTGCTTGTGTAAGTTCTATTTTATTATCAATACCCAATTTTAATAGCTTTTATAATTTTTTAAGCAATCATTAGATAAAATCCACCATACTTCTGTTTTGGATGTGTTTGGGTTTTAGAAGTGTTACTTTTTTATAACTTTTTCATATTCTTATGGGTATGTTGTCATTTTTTTACCGGAGAATTTTATCTTGAAAAACATTTATGTAGGGAATTTGGTTTATAGCGCTACCAGTGAGCAAGTCAAGGAGCTTTTCAGTCAATTTGGCAAAGTTTTTAATGTCAAGCTGATTTATGACAGAGAAACGAAGAAACCTAAAGGTTTTGGCTTTGTAGAAATGCAAGAAGAGGGCGTTAGGGAAGCGATTGCTAAATTGGACAATACGGATTTTATGGGCAGAACGATTAGGGTAACCGAAGCCAATCCTAAAAAGTCTTAATCTTAAAGCATTAGAAAATTAGAAATAATTTTCTAATGCGCTTCATTTTCTTAATGCGTCTTATTTAGATTGCTTATAGAAGCTAATAAGGGGTTAAAAACCCTTTTAAAATCCATTTAAAAATTGTAATCCATTTTTAAAAAGGCGGTTAAGTTTTGTTCTAATCAAACAAGGACAACTAAAATTTTAAAACGCTCTTTAGTATTTTTTATTATTGATTATACAAACTGCCAATATTTCAAATATTTGAAATGGAGTTCTCTCATTAGGGCGATTTTAGGGCTATAGGGTTCTTCTTTTCGCGCTATCGTAGAGATTTGCTCATCATCAGCGATCACAAAAGGTTGTAACACCAGATTTTTCACGCCATGGATAAAAGTAGCGTCCATTATCGTATCCACAGGAACAACCCATTTTCGGCTGCATTTCAAAAAAACTTTGGCAATCTTAGGCGTGATCACATAGCCTTGAGTCCCCACCCCTTCGCTATAAGCTTTAATGATCCTCACACGCTCTTGTATCTCGTGGTTTTTATGGCTCAATGGCTCACTTTTCACACTGGCATCATACAATAAATGCATCAAGCGGATATAGCCTAACTCTTGGATGTGTTTTTCTAAAAAATCCAAGCCCTCTTTAAAATCCTCTTTCAAGGTTATATCGTCTTCTAAAATACAGATCGCTTCATTGAGTTCTATGCATTTTTCCCACAAGGAATAATGACTCGCATAGCACCCAAGCTCCCCCAAGCTCATAAACTTCGCATGGTATTTTAAAGCGTAATAAAACTTAGAAACCTCACTGATGAGATTGGTTGTAATCCCCATGTCTTTGATGTTTTGCGTGATGAAATAAGGGTGTAAATGCTTTTTCACTAAGGGGTGCAACCCGCCTTCAAAAGTTTTAGAATAAATCGCATCAAAAATTTGCACTTGGTGGTGGGTGGCATTGATGCTATTGAGTAAAGTCGTGGTGTCTCTAAAAACCAAACCAAATTTATCGCACACTTTTTGATTTAAAGAAATGATAAAAACACGCAAAGCTTAGACTCCCATAATTTTTAATAGAGTATATCGTTTTTAGGCTCTGTTTTACAATAAAACTTTTTTAAATTTGATATTCCATATCCAACTAAAAACCAACACCATGCGAATAAAATCGCATCACGGCTACAAAAAAGTTTTAAAAAATCCAATGAATGTTTGAGCGAGAACTCATAACCCTAAATCTAGGGTTATAAGCTTGATTTAATGGTGTTCTAAATAAGAAATCACGCTTAAGGCTGCCGTAGCGCCATCGCTTGCAGCACAAACCACTTGTTTAGGGGCAAAAATGCGAATATCTCCTGCTGCAAACAAGCCTTGAACATTCGTTTTCATGGAAAAATCCACGACTATAGAGCCGTATTCATCGCATTTGCACAGCATAGAGCCGTCTTCTTGTTTTAACACAGCGTTATTCACATCATAACCCACAAAAATAAAAAAACCCGGCACAACTAATTCTCTTGTTTCGTTAGTGGCTGTGTTTTTAATGCTTAAAGAAGACACGCCAGAAGCATCGCCCTTGATTTCTTCCACCACATAAGGGGTTAAAAACTCAATCTTATCATTGTTTTTAGCATGTTCTAAAGTGATAGGCGCACACCTAAAACCATCTCTTCTGTGGATGAGATAGACTTTTTTGCAGATGTTGGCTAGATAAATCGCCTCTTCTACGGCGGTATCGCCTCCACCAAGCACCGCTACTTCTTTATTTTTGTAAAAGAAGCCATCGCATGTCGCACAAGTGCTAACGCCTTTACCCCAATATTCCGACTCGCCCTTGATGCCTGTGCGTTTAGGGCTACCACCGGTAGCGACAATCACGCTCTTAGCTTCAAAAGTCTTGCCATCTTCTGCCAAAATAACAAAATGAGAGTCTTTTTTAGAAACCCTTTGAACAGCGGTCATTTCATGCTTTAAGCCAAAGCGGAAACACTGCTCTTGCCATGGCTGCATGAAATCCAACCCGCTCACCACTTCCTTAACACCCGGATAGTTTTCAATCTCACTACTGCCAGTGATTTGCCCCCCAGGCATTCCTTTCTCAAACAAAACGGCGTTTTTAACACCGCCTCTAGTGGCATAAAGCCCCGCGCTCAAACCTGCAGGACCACCTCCAATAATCGCGCAATCTATCATGGCTATTAGCCTAAAAGTTTGTTCAATTGCTCTTTTAAAGCAACTTTAGTTTGCACACCCACCAGCTGATGAACGACTTCGCCATCTTTTGTGAATAAAAGCGTAGGAATGCTCCTGATACCAAATTTCGCACTCAATTCTTCTTGCTCATCGGTATTGACTTTACAAATCTTAGCCTTACCTTCATATTCGCTAGCTAATTCATCAATCACAGGGGATAGCATCTTACAAGGACCACACCATGGCGCCCAAAAATCCACTAACGCAACCCCTTTTTTAATGGTGCTTTCAAAATTTTCTTCAGTTAATTCAATATAGTGACTCATTAGTTACTCCTAAATATATGATTTTGATTAACGAGAATTATATTAGCTTAAGAATGTTAATGAAATCGCATTTACTTTCTGTAAAAATCTAAAAAGTGATATTTTCTAAAAGCTCAAATTTACCATTTTTCACAATAAGAGCGTCTATGCAAAAATCGCTATTGGGATCTTTTTGGGACAAATAACAGCGGATCGTTTTAATCATCTTTTTTAATTTGCTCGGCGTGATCGCATAAATGGGATCAAAATTTTCCCCGCTTTTGACTTCAATGAAATGCAAAACCCCTTTTTTCAAAGCGATAATATCAATTTCGCCAAATTGTGAAAAAAAGTTCCTTTCCACCATTTCAAAACCCAGCGTCTTTAAAAATCCGCAAGCTTCTTCTTCAGCCTTTAAGCCCTTTTCTCTATGTTTGTTGTTCAAAAAGCGCATTCAATTTTCCAAACGAATCATCTTGGGGGTATCCAACACGCTTTGTAAATTTTCAAGCTCTTTAAGGGCGTTCAGCATAGACTTTTCGTTGGTGGTGTGCGTGGAAAATAAGATTTTAGCCTTGTTGGAATGCGGGATTTCTTTTTGTAAGACATTGTTGAGCGAAATATCATTTTGGGCTAAAATCGCGCTAATTTGAGAAAAAACCCCTTTTTCATCGCTCACTAACAAACGCGCATAATAAGCGCATTGGATTTCTTCTTTGGGTTTTAGGGGGAGTTTTTGAGGGGTTTCAAAGCCTAGCATTAAAGAGCTTTTTTTCCTTGCGATTTCTATAATATCGCTAATGACTGCGCTTGCGGTAGGCTCTCCTCCAGCCCCAGCCCCATAATACAAAGTTTCGCCCACCTTATCCCCTATGACGCTGATAGCGTTCATCACCCCATCCACTTTAGAGAGCATGCATTCGTTTTTAATCATGCTTGGATGCACCCTTAATTCAATGCAATCTGGGTGTTTTTTAGCGATGCCTAAAAGTTTAATGCTATAACCAAACTCTTTAGCAAACTCCATGTCATCTGGCTCTATTTTTTCAATGCCTTCAATCAAGATTTCTTCTAATTTCGCATCAATGCCATAGGCTAAAGACGCTAAAATCAATAATTTGTGCGCCGCATCAATGCCTTTAATGTCAAATTCAGGGTTCAATTCCGCATAGCCTAAATGTTGCGCGTCTTTCAAAGCGTCCTTAAAGCTCGCTTGATTTTTAAACATCTGGCTTAAAATGTAATTGCTCGTGCCGTTTAAAATCCCTTTAAAAGAAAGGATATGATTAGCGCTCAAGCCGTCTTTTAAAGCCTTGATAATGGGGATACCCCCACACACGCTCGCTTCAAAGCCTATGGGGGTGTTTTTAGCGGTTTGCTCTAATTCATAGCGGTGGTACGCTAACATGGCTTTATTGGCTGTAACGAAGGCTTTTTGTTTGGCTAAAGTTTTTTTAGCTAAAAGATAAGGCGCTTCCACCCCACCCATAAGCTCCACGATAATATCAATTTCTTTATCTTCTATTAGGCTTTCTAAATCATTACTGATTTCAAAAGCATAGCCTTTGTGCTTTTTCACATCTCGCACCACCGCTTTTTTAATTTTAATTTCCACGCCGGCTCTGTCTTTGATGATTTCTTGATTTTCTTGTAAGATTTTAGCGACCGCGCTCCCCACACACCCTAAACCCACAAGCCCTATATTCAATCTTTTTTTCATGCCTTTTCCTTTAGATTCGTTTTTTTAAAACGGCGTTTTTTTCCTGATCGCTCGCTTTTTCTATCGCTTCAAAATTCCCAAAATAATCCAATAATTTTTTCACACTAGCTTCTCCTATACCCTTTTCTTTTAAAAGAGCGATTTGTTTCATGTTTTTAAGTTTAGTGGATCTATGGAAGTTTATCGCATACCGGTGGCTTTCATCGCGCAATTTTTGCACCCACTGCAAGTGTTTGTCGCTAGGGAGCAATTTAAAAGTATCGTTAGCGGTGTGGATAATGTCTTTAGCGCCCCCTTTAGAGCGATAAGCTTTAGAATCCCTTTTTTCTTTAGAAATAGCGATCACTTCTACAAAACTCCCGCTGCTTTTTAAAATTTCTAAAGCGATGTTTAATTGCCCCCTCCCTCCATCGATCACCCATAAATTAGGCGGTGGCTCTTTGGCAAAGTCTAAAGCCCTTCTGGTGAGCAATTCGCTCATTTGATCGTATTCATTAGAGCCTTTTAAATGGTAGCGCCGGTAAGAGTTTTTTTGGAAGGCGTTATTTTCATACACGACCATTCCCCCCACGCATTGGCTGTTGGCATGGTGGCTTGTGTCAAAAATTTCCACCCTATAAGGCATGCACTCTAATTTGAAGAGCGATCGCGCTTCTTCTAAAATCAGATCCTCATTAGAGGTTTTTTCTTGGCTAAAAATCTCTTGAGCGTTTTTCATAGCGATTTCTATTAAAGCGAGCTTATCGCCTTTTTTAGGAATGCTAAGAGCGATTTTTTTAGAGTATTGGTGGGAGATAAATTCTTGCAATTCTTTAAGCGCTTCATTAGAGCAAGCGTTCAATAAAATCTGTTCTGGTATCAAAGGCAAATGCGATTGGTAATGATTGATAATGGCTTGTTTCATCGCTTCATCAGTGTCAAACCCATTGAGAGAGTGGATTTTTTCAAACGTTGAAGAAATGATTTTACCCCCACGCATAAACATTTTCACTAACACCGCTTTATTGCTTGCACCATAAAAAGCAAAAATATCCAAATCATAGAGTTTGGCTAAATCCATGCAAGTGAAAGGGGCGATTTTTTGGATTTTTGCAATCCTGTCCCTGTAAATGAGGGCTTCTTCAAAACGCAAATTGCTAGAAAGGCACTCCATTTTCAATTCAAGCTCTTTGATGAGTTTGTCTTTATTTTCAATCATTTCTAAACATTCTTTAGCGATTTTTGAATACTCTTCTTTGGTGATTTTATCCTCGCATGGGGCTTTACAACGCTCTATTTGATAAAACATGCATGCCTTTTTATCCTTGATGCAATTTTTCTTTTGAACCAACGGGAGCAATTCATACAAGCTGTCTAAAATATCCTTAGCCCCGCTCGTAAAAGGGCCAAAATATTTAACGCCAGGCTGTTTTAAAATTTTTCGTGTGATTAAAGGGATAGGGAAATCAGTGGAAAAATCCATATAAATATAAGGGTAAGTTTTATCGTCTCTTAAAAGAATGTTGTATTTGGGCTTGAGCTGCTTGATTAAAGAGTTTTCTAAAATCAAAGCGTCTTGCTCATTTTCCACTAAAATGGTTTCTAAAAAAGCGATTTGTTTGACCATCATTTGGATGCGTAAGCTGGCGCGATGGTTGGGCGTGATTTCATTATTACGGATGGAAAAATAGCTTTTGATGCGTTTTTTTAAATTTTTCGCCTTACCGATATAGAGTAATTGGCGGTTTTTATCAAAATATTGATACACGCCGCTGCTGTTAGGAAGGTTTTTCAAACTGGACAATAAATCAGCCATTCATTCCTCAAAAAAACTTCGTTGGTAGTGGATCAAAGCGCGCGCTTTTTCAAAACATTCATGCAAACGAGCGTCTTTAATGGGGTTATGGAACAACCCTAAAGCGCTAGGGCGAAAAAAACGGGCTTGTTTTTTAATGGGGGCATAAAAATTGGCTTTTTTTAGTGCGTCTTTAGGCACATAACCTAAAATTTCTAACCCATTCAACCCGTCAAACCCATAAGCATGCCCTTGCGTGTTTAAAAAATGGCTGATTTCTTTAGCGAATCGCTGGTTAAATTCCTTAGAAGCCCAAAGATCTTTAAACGCAAAAAGCAATTTGGAGTCTTTTATGAAGATAAAAAGCAAATTTTCTTGTAAACTTAAAGGCATAAAAACCTTAAGCTTTTTGAGTTTCAAAAGGGTTTCAAGCTTTTTATAAGACTTTTTTTGAATGAGTAAGGAGAAAATATTTTGTTCCATAAACTGATCTTAACATGCTTTTTAACGCTTGTAGCAATAACGATTCAAGCTTGCGGCTATAAAGCCCCCCCATTCAATGAAAAACCCGCTAAAAAAACTTCAAACAGCTCTAATTCTTCTATGCAAACGCCCACCAACAGCACCACGCCAGAATTTTTAAATCAGCCTTAAAATCATGGCTCTTATTTAAAGGCTTTGATTTCTAGGGTTTTTGTGGCTAACTTTTGCGCCTCGCTCTCATCATGCGTTACCATAATGAAAGTAGCGCAAGAATTTTGGTGGATCTCTTTGATGAGATCTTGCAAATTCTTACGATTAAAACTATCTAAAGCGCTAAAAGGCTCGTCTAATAAAATGAGTTCTGGCTTGTGGATAATCCCCCTAATAATGCCCACTCTTTGGGCTTGCCCCCCACTCAATTCATTAGGGAATTTATCCATAAGGCTCTCATCTAACCCCATTTTTAACGCTAAGGCTTTGGCTTCTTTTTGAGCGGCTTGTTTGTTTATGCCTTGTAAATTAAGGCAAAAGGTCATGTTTTGCATGGCGTTTAAATGGGGGAATAAGGAATTGCCTTGAGCGATATAGCCTATTTTTTGGCGTAAAAAAGCGTTGTTTGAAAGGGTCTCATTAAAGATTTTAACGCTCCCCAAACTGGGTTTTAAAAGCCCTAAAATCAAGCCTAAAAGCGTGCTTTTACCGCTCCCGCTCTCCCCTAAAACGCATAAAAAATCCCCTTCTTGAATGCTTAAATTAAAATCTTTAAAAATCGCGCGATTGTGGTAGTTAAAAGACACATTCTCTATTGTAACGATTTCTTTCATGCTATAACCCCAAGCTTTCTAAAAAATCTTTAGCTACGATTTTAGGGCTTTTTTTCAACACTTCCACCTGATAGTTTAAATCCTGCATCATCTCATCGTTAATTTTTGAATCCAATTTTTCTAAGATTTCTAGTGCTTCAGGATATTTTTTTACTATTTCTTTTCTTATAACAATACCGGCCTGATAATTAGGGAAAAACCCTTTATCATCCTTAAGCACCTTTAAATCCAACTCTTTGATTTGAGCGTCTGTGGTGAAGACATCTAAAGCGTTGATTTTATGGGATTCAAAACTTTTATAACGCAAATTAATATCCATTTCATGCAAACTTCTAAAATGAAAGCGATAAACTTTCACTAAGCCCTTAAAAGCGTCCTCTCTTTCAAAAAAGTCAAACTCCGCTCCAAAATCAAAATTCGGGCTATGAAAGGCTAAATCGCTGAAAGTTTCAATCGCGTATTTTTGAGCGTCTTCTTTGGAAATCGCTAAAGAATAGGTGTTGTTAAAGCCCAAAAGCCCCACCCATAAAAGATTAAATTCCTTCTCATAACGCTTTTTAATCGTTTCAAAATCCACTTTTTGAGTCAAAGGGTTTTTGAGCGTGTTCACCCAAGCGGTGCCGGTATATTCCACATACAAATCAAAATCGCCCCTAATCAATGCCGGATGGATATTCATCGTCCCCCCACCAATGCCAAACGCTCGCTTGATAGGGATATGGTGTTTTTCTAACAAAAGGCTTAAAATCTCGCCCAAAATATACTGCTCGCTGCTAGGTTTTGTCGCCACGACTAAGGGCTTTTCTTCTATGGCGTTTCTAGGAATGAGCCATAAAGCGCTCGCTAGCAATAAAAAAAGAAACACCGCTAAATTAGTATAAACTCTTCTTTTTTGTTTTTGGGTAGCGTTTTGAGAAAATAGGCGTTGCAAAGCGTTTTCATGCTGAAAGACGCTCACGAATTTATCCGCTAAAACACTAAAAAAAGCTATGATCAAACTACCCGCCACTAAAAGCGTGGTGTTTTGCGTGTTTAGCCCTCTAAAGATCGCCTGCCCTAAGCCCCCAGCCCCAATGAGCGCCCCAATCCCAGCCATCGCCACTAGCATCACCACCGCAATCCTTAAACCCGCTAAAATTTGGGGGATAGCGAGCAAGAATCGCACTTTAAAAAACAACTCTTTGGGGTTACACCCTAGCCCAACAGCGGCCTTAATGACCTCTTCTCTCACCTCTTTTAAAGCGTTATAAGTGCTATGGACAATGGGCAATAAGCCGTATAAGACCAACACTAAAAGCGCGTTTTTTAACCCCACCCCAATCACAGGAATGAATAACGCGAATAACGCTAGCGATGGGATGGTGTAGAGGAAATTCACCACAGGGAGCAAAAACGCCCTGGCCTTTGAGTTATAAAACACAAAAGCCCCAATCAAAACCCCAAACACCAGCACGAGAAAACCAGAAAGCGCAACGATGATAAAATGCTGTGCGAGCAAGTCTATAAAGTAAATAAAGCGATCATGAAATTCTTTTATCAAATATTTTACCATGCTTATTTTTAACACCATAGCAACTAAATGCTGCGTAGCCACATCTATAGAATGGAGCAACCATTCATACAATTCTTTGATCAATTGTTTAAAAATGCCCATGCTTGGCATTATAACCAAACTTATTTGAATAAAGGGGTTTTAAAACGCTAAAGGCATTCTTTAATGTTGGTTGCAGGTTAAAACTGAAAGGTGCGTTTGCCTAAATTCGTGCTCACTTCTATCCATAGTGGCTGGTTTTCGCATAAAATTTCATAGGCTACGCTTTGATTCCTCACTAAAGAAACGCTTTTAGGCGTGGGGTAGAGCGAGCAAGAACGCCCTTGATTGATGTCAATCTTTAAAATAACCACGCTCTCCACTACAGCGCTCACCTTCAAATAATACGACTCTCTAGCCCCTTGCCATTCTAAATAGGGCGTTTCTTGGGGGACAATCTCTAACGCTACTAAAGGGCTTTGAGCCAGTTTTAAGCGCGTTTTTTGCTCCTGCTCTTTTAACTCTTGTTCTCTGTTGATCCCCTTATCAATCAAATCAAAAAGGTTTGAAGAAGCGTCCTTCTCTCTAGCAGTAAGGCTCGCTAACAACAAAAAGATTGACAAAAAAATTCGTTTCATGCGATTCATTCTTGGTGGGGATTGAATTCTTCATCTAAAATAGAATGGATCTTACTCAAATCGTTCGCATCGGTTGAAAAAAAGATTTCCACACGATTGTTTTTCATTCTGTTTTCTAGGGAGTCATTAGGCGCGATAGGGTTGGTAGAGCCGTAAGAAGAAAAAGACAATTGGTTAGGATCCACGCCGTATTGTATAAGGACTTTCATCACCCTATAAGCGCGATTGGCGGCTAATTCATAATGGCTTTTAAAACGGGTTTTAGTTAAAGGCGTATTATCCGTAAAGCCTCTCACATTGATATGCACCCTTTTAGGGAGTTTTTGAATGATTTTAGCGATCCGTTCAAGATAAAGCATCATGTCTTGATTGATAGCATCTGAAGTGGCGTTTTCAAATAATAAACTAGAGGGGAGCTTTAAAATAGAGCCTTGATCAATTTGCTCTAAAACACTGCCTTCGCCTTTGCGAGCGATAATGGCTTTTGTTTCGGTATTTTGCGAAGCCGGCTTGGAGCTTTCGCTCGCCATTTGCTCTTCTTCTTTCCCTGAATCAGGCGGGATCACTACAACCGGCTGCATCGCCTCTGGCTTGGGAGCGTAATTAAAAATCTTAATAAATTCGGTTTTTAAGGCTTCCACTTTGGATTTATTGACCGCTGAAATGGCATAAAGAGCGATAAAAAGCGCGAGCAACAACGACAAAAAGTCCGCATAAGGAACCGCCCATTTTTCGCCGGCGGGGCATTCGGTGGGTTTGTTTTTCTTAGCCATCTTTAACCCTCAAATTGGGATTTTTTAGGCTCACCGGGAGCGATGTAGTTTAAGAGTTTGTTTTCTAAATCCCTTGGGTTTTCCCCATTAGCGATGCCTAAAATCCCCTCTAAAAGAACGGTTTTTTCTTTGATAATGTCTTTAGACTTAGCCTTGAGCTTATGCCCAAAAGGGCCAAAAATCGCATAAGAACACATAATCCCTGTAACAGTAGCCGTAAAAGCCCCAGCGATCCCTGCTGCCATTTCAGCCGGGTTGTCTAGTTTTTGTAAGGCTAGCATAAGCCCCATAACCGCCCCCACTAACCCCATAGTAGGAGCGGTCTCACCGGCCGTCTCCCAATAATGAGCGGCGCCGTGGTAATACTCTTCCATTTCTTCAATACTGATTTCTAAGCTTTCCTTAACGGATTTTAAATCCTTGCCATCTATAATCATAGACAAACCATTACGGGTGAAATCGTCTTCAATTTGCGCCACTCGCCCCTCCAAACTCAACACCCCATCTTTTCTAGCCAGAGTGGCTAATTCCACTAAATTTTTAATGGTTTCGTTTAAATTGATTTTAGGGTTTAAAAAAACAATTTTTATCTCTTTGTAAGCGGCTTTTACGTAACGCGCATGCGTGCCTGTCATGGCGGCAAAAAGCGAAGTAGGCACGATGATGATGACTGAACTCAAATGGATAATGTGCAACGGGTTGCCATCTTCTAAAATATCGCCTAGCGAAATAGAAGCGACCGCCAATACCAAGCCTAGTATGGTTGATAAATCCAAAACTTACCCCTTAATCTAAATTTCATAATCCTGTAAATGCGTGATTTTATGCGTGCCACAAACCCTACATTCAGGGTTTTTGGGTGCTTGAATTTTTTTAAAATCCATCGTTTTAATATCGGCTATAAGTAAAGTATTTATAAGTAAAGTTTCAAATCCTAAAAAATATTTAAGGCATTCGCTCGCTTGGATGCACCCTAAAACTCCAGGTAAGACCCCAAAAAGCCCTGAAATAGGATTTAATCCCTTTTTAGGGGGCTTATCAAAAACACACGCTAAGCATGCGCTATGGGGTAAAACGCTCATGCTTTGCCCCCTGTATTTTAAAACCCCGGCATGCGAATAGGGTTTTTGGGCTAACACGCAAGCGTCATTGATCAAAAATTTAGCGTTGAAATTGTCTGTAGCGTCTATGATGAAATCATAAGGCTCTATAAGAGAAAGAGCGTTATGAGCCTTAAAGCGTTCTTCAAAAGCCTCTATTTCAATACCAGCATTGAGTTGTTTTAAGCGCGCTTTCGCGCTAGAGGCTTTAGGTTGGTTTAAAAAATCCTGTGAATGGATGATTTGGCGTTGCAAATTACTCATATCCACCACATCAAAATCTACAATGCCTATTTTTCCTACCCCAGCGGCACACAAATACATCAAAACCGCCGATCCAAGACCCCCAGCCCCAACGACTAAAACGCTAGATTTTAAAAGCTTCAATTGGCCTTCTTCGCCCACATCTTCTAGCATGATATGGCGCAAATAACGCTCTTTTTCTAGCCGGCTTAACAATTAAGCCATCCTTGAAACCCAAATTTTAGAATGCTCTCTTTCAGCAAAAAAACTCGTCTTATCCCCATGCCCTGGATAAATCTCTATGTCTTTAGGGAAATCTAAATTTTGAAACCTTAACAGGGACTCTTTCATGTCTTTTTCATTAGAATAAGGGAAATCATAGCGGCCAATGCTGCGATAAAAAATAAAATCCCCGCTAAAAATCACCCCTTCTATTTCTATGATAGAGCAACCGGGCGTGTGTCCGGGAAAATGCCAGTATTTAATGGTAGTGTTTGCTATCTCTAAAGTGGTGCAACCCTTATTGCAAGGCACGCTAAAATTGGGGCTAAAAACCGGCATGCCTAAATGGAAAATATCATTTTCTAGCATAAAAACATCGTCTTTGGGGGCGTAAATGGGGGTGTTTTTAAGGAGTTTTGACAATTGAGCGCTATCCCATACATGATCATAATGCCCATGCGTGATTAAAATCGCCTTAGGGTTTTTGGCGTTTTCTAACACCCATTCGCTGCTAGAAAATCCGGGATCGATAATAAAATCTATCCCACTAGAAAGCTTCACAATATAAGCGTTTTCTTCCACCGCCCCGCATTCTCGCCTTAAAATTTCCAAACTCCAAACTCCCTTCAAACTAGTTTTAAAAAGTCATCATGATTGAAAATCATAGCGCAAAAATAAGGCGATTTTGACTAGAATAGCGCTTCTGTTATTGTTGGTTGAGATGAGTTTAATGAAAGGAAAATCGTGCGATCGTTTGGGAATTACATGCAAGAGTGGCTTTATGGAGAAAAGGGGTATTACAAAAAAGCACTAATCGGTCAAAAAGGGGATTTTTACACTTCGGTGTCTTTGAGCAAGTTTTTTGGAGGCGCTGTTGCGTTTTATATCATCAAGCTTTTAGAAGAAGAAAAATTATTTTTGCCTTTAAAAATTGTAGAAATTGGCTCTCATCATGGGCATTTTTTGAGCGATATAGCCAGTTTTTTAAACGCTTTGAGCGTGGGCGTAATGGAAAAATGCACGTTTGTCAGCTGCGAACCTTTAAAGGAATTGCAAAAACTCCAACGAACCATTTTCAAACAAGCCACGCAATTGGATCTGATGATCTGCGATCTAAAAGCTCTAGATTTCAAGGGGAATAAAAGCGCGTTTGTTGTCTCTAATGAATTGTTTGACGCGTTCGCTTGCGAGATCATTAAAGATAACCAAATGCTTTTTATTACCCATGATCATAAGGGCGTTTGGGGCAATATTGATGAACCCACTAAAGAACTTCTTAAAAATTTGAATTTAAAACAAGGGTGCGCGCCGTTATTTTTAGAGGCTTTCATTAAGGATTTGTTAGAAAAATTGAATGAGGCTTCTTCTTGGGTGTTTTTGAGCTTTGATTATGGCGATGAATTAGAGCGAAAAGACATGCATTTAAGGGCCTTTAAAAACCACCAAGTATTAGATTTTAAGGATATTTTAAACAATTTAGCTTCTTTGTATCAAAAGAGCGATTTGACCTATGATGTCAATTTTTCTTTAGTGCGTTTTTTGTTTGAAAAACACCATGCAAAATTTTCATTTTTTAAAACGCAGGCTAACGCTTTATTGGATATGGGGCTTATGGAATTGTTAGAAACATTTTCAAAGAGCGTGGGTTATGAAAGGTATTTAAAAGAAGCGGCTAAAATCAAGCCACTAATTAGCCCTGGGGGCTTGGGGGAGCGTTTCAAAGCGTTAGAGTTTGTGAAAAAAAATAAAATGTAAATTAAAAGCATTTTGGCAATCTAATAATAATTAATAAAATAAAGAGTTTGCGTATTTTTAAAGGGGAAAAAGGGGGGGATTGGTATCTTGGATTTTAGAATATTAAACACTAAGCATTTACTATGAAACACTACGCTTTCAAGGTTAGTTTGCGTGAAAAGTTGAGAGAGGCTGACTTGCTTTTTCAATTAAGGTAAGAGCGTCAGGACATTTTAATGAAAAAGTTGATTAAAATGCTAAGTTATAGTAAAGAAGGAAGGAATATAATACGCCTTTCGCTCTTACCTTCGCCGAGCATTATACCAAAAAAAAAAAAAAAAAACGATGTTATTTGAGCTTTATTTTTAACATTCTGTTTTTCTTTTTTACAAAATGAAACAATTTTTGATCGTATTTATTTAAGATTGGTATTAAAAAGAAAGAATCGCTATAATTTGAAACAATTTAAGCCTATTGATGGGATAAAGGGGGTTTTTTGAAAATTTTTCTTTCTTGCAAGTCTTTGTTGATCCAAAGGAGTTTGGAATTTTATTTGAGCGATTGTCTCTCTCCTATGGAAGTTTGCGATCTTGTTTTAAGCGATGATGAAACGCTAGAGATTAATAAGCCCCTATGCTTTATAGAAGAATGCTTAAGAAAGCCTTTCACTAAACAGAGCGTGAAAGAAGATGTAAAAAATTTTTATCGCGCTTTAAAGACGAGCGAAAAACCTTGCGAAGAAATCCAATTTTCTAAAGAGCAAAAGATTAAGCAATTGCTAGAAGAATACACCCACAAATTATGCCAAATCATCAGCCAGTAAAAAAATTTAAGATCATTGGGGGGGTTTGTAAGGGATTAGGCTTGAATTTGCCTAACGTTTCTAGCACGCGCCCCACCAAAGCGATCGTAAGAGAGTCGTTTTTTAACACCTTGCAAGCAGAAATTATAGGAGTGCACTTTATAGAAGTGTTTTCAGGCAGCGCTTCTATGGGTTTAGAGGCTTTGAGTAGGGGGGCTAAAAGCGCGGTGTTTTTTGAGCAAAATAAAAACGCTTATAAGACACTTTTAGAAAATATTTCCCTTTTTAAAAACCGCTTGAAAAAGGAAATGGAAATCCAAACTTTTTTAGATGACGCTTTCAATCTTTTGCCTACGCTGCGTTTAAAAAATGGCGTTTTGAATATTATTTATTTAGATCCTCCTTTTGAAACAAGCGGGTTTTTAGGGATTTATGAAAAATGTTTTCACGCTTTAGAAAGGTTATTAAAACGCTCTCATTCAAAAAATCTTTTAGTGGTTTTTGAGCATGAAAGCGTGCATGAAATGCCTAAAAGTCTTGTAACTTTAGCTATAATCAAACAGAAAAAATTTGGAAAAACCACTTTAACTTATTTTCAATAGGAATAGGCATGGCAGAAGAACAAGAAAATACCGCGCAACAACCCCAAAAAAAAAGCAAGGCCCTTTTATTTGTCATTATTGGAAGCGTGTTAGTGATGCTTTTATTGGTGGGGGTGATTATCATGCTGCTTATGGGGAATAAGGAAGAATCTAAAGAAAACGCTTCTAAAAACACCCAAGAAGTTCAAGCTAATCCTATGGCGAACAAGAATCAAGAGGCTAAAGAAGGCTCTAATATCCAGCAATATTTGGTGCTTGGGCCTTTGTATGCGATTGATGCGCCTTTTGCGGTGAATTTAGTCTCTCAAAATGGCAGACGCTACCTTAAGGCTTCTATTTCGTTAGAATTGAGTAATGAAAAGCTTTTGAATGAAGTCAAGGTTAAAGACACAGCGATTAAAGACACGATTATAGAGATTCTGTCGTCTAAAAGCGTGGAAGAAGTGGTTACCAACAAGGGCAAAAACAAGCTTAAAGACGAGATTAAGAGCCATTTGAATTCGTTTTTGATTGATGGCTTTATTAAAAATGTCTTTTTCACTGATTTTATCATCCAATAATTTTAAATGATTGGCATAGATATTGTCTCTATTGCTAGGGTAGAAAAGTGTATAAAACGCTTTAAAATGAAGTTTTTAGAGCGTTTTTTATCGCCAAGTGAGATCGTTTTATGCAAGGATAAATCCAGCAGTATCGCCGGGTTTTTCGCGCTTAAAGAGGCTTGCTCTAAAGCTCTTCAAGTGGGTATTGGTAAGGAATTAAGTTTTTTGGATATAAAAATCTCTAAAAGCCCTAAAAACGCCCCCTTAATCACCCTTTCTAAAGAAAAAATGGATTATTTCAACATCCAAAGCTTGAGCGCGAGCATCAGCCATGACGCTGGTTTTGCAATAGCGGTTGTGATGGTTTCTTCGTCAAATGGATAAATAACGCATTCTAAAACTAACATTCTGTTTTAAAAAACGCTTAGCGGCTTGTTTAAAAAACACTAAAAACCTTTTTCAAATCGTTTTGATAACAAATTGTAAATCAATAAAGTCAAATTTCAAAATTTAAGTTAATTATAATAATTATTTTGATAGTATACATCGGTTTGAATTAAATGAGAAAGGTTATCATAATGAATGGTTATTTGAGGGTAAAAACCCCTTATTTTTTAGCGTTGAACGCTTTGACTTTTTTGCTCCTTAATTCTTTGGTGGGTGCAAAAGAACAGCATCACACTTTGCAAAAAGTGACAACCACCGAGCAAAAATTCAATTCCAGCGCGCCGCTTTCATATCAAAGCGAAGAGGTGCGTAATTCCACAAGCTCTCGCACGGTGATTTCCAACAAACAGCTCAAAAAAACGGGTAATTTGAATATTGAAAACGCTTTGCAAAATGTGCCAGGGATTCAAATCAGAGACGCTACAGGCACGGGCGTGTTGCCTAAAATTTCGGTGCGCGGTTTTGGTGGGGGCGGTAACGGGCATAGCAATACAGGCATGATTTTAGTCAATGGTATCCCTATTTATGGCGCACCGTATTCCAATATTGAACTGGCGATTTTCCCTGTTACTTTCCAGTCAGTGGATAGGATTGATGTGATTAAAGGGGGCACGAGCGTCCAATACGGCCCTAACACTTTTGGAGGCGTGGTGAATGTTATCACTAAAGAAATCCCAAAAGAGTGGGAAAATCAAGCGGCTGAAAGGATCACCTTTTGGGGGCGCTCATCCACAGGGGGTTTTGTAGATCCTAAAGAAAAGGGCAAGCCTTTAGCCCAAACTTTAGGAAACCAAATGCTGTTTAACACTTACGGGCGAACGGCTGGAATGTTGGGTAAGTATATAGGAATTAGCGCCCAAGGCAATTGGATTAATGGGCAAGGTTTCAGGCAAAACAGCCCTACAAAGGTGCAAAACTACTTGTTGGATGCGGTTATAAAGGTTAATGCGACCAACACTTTTAAAGCTTATTACCAATATTATCAATACAATTCTTACCATCCTGGCACTTTGAGCGCGCAAGATTATGCGTATAACCGCTTCATTAATGAGCGACCTGACAATCAAGATGGAGGGCGAGCCAAACGCTTTGGGATCGTGTATCAAAATTATTTTGGCGATCCGGATAGGAAAGTGGGGGGCGATTTTAAATTCACTTATTTCACGCATGACATGAGTAGGGATTTTGGCTTTTCTAACCAATACCAAAGCGTGTATATGAGCAGTCAAAATAAGATTTTACCTTTTAAAGGCAAGGGGGAGATTAGCGCGAAAAACCCTAATTGCGGTCTGTATTCTTATAGCGATACGAATAGCCCTTGCTGGCAATTTTTTGACAATATCCGCCGCTTCGTGGTGAATGCTTTTGAACCAAAACTCAATCTCGTTGTCAATACCGGTAAAGTCAAACAAACTTTTAACATGGGAATGCGGTTTTTAACTGAAGATTTATACCGCCGATCCACCACCAGGAAAAACCCTAGCATGCCTAATAATGGCAGTGGGTTTGATGCAGGAACTTCACTCAATAATTTCAACAATTATACCGCTGTGTATGCCAGCGATGAAATCAATTTCAATAACGGCATGCTAACGATCACGCCGGGCTTGAGATACACTTTTTTAAATTACGAAAAAAAAGACATTCCTCCCTTTAAAGTGGGTCAAACCCCAAAAACCACGAAAGAGCGTTATAACCAATGGAATCCGGCGGTTAATGTCGGCTATAAACCCATTAAGGATTGGTTGTTTTATTTCAATTATCAAAGAAGCTACATTCCGCCCCAATTCAGCAATATCGGTAGTTTTGTAGGCACAAGCACGGATTATTTTCAAATCTTTAATGTCATGGAAGGCGGCTCAAGATATTATTTTAACAATCAAGTGAGTTTTAACGCGAATTATTTTGTGATTTTTGCGAATCATTATTTTACCGGACGCTATGGGGATAATAGAGAGCCGGTGAATGCGAGATCGCAAGGCGTGGAGCTGGAATTGTATTACACGCCTATTAGGGGGCTTAATCTCCATGCGGCTTACACTTTCATAGACGCTAATATCACCAGCCACACGATGGTTACTAACCCTGCCAATCCTAAAGGGCCTAAAAAAGATATTTTTGGCAAAAAACTCCCTTTTGTCAGCCCGCACCAATTCATTTTAGACGCGAGTTACACTTACGCTAAAACCACGATCGGGTTGAGTTCGTTCTTTTATAGCCGAACTTATAGCGATGTGTTAAACACCGTGCCTTTCACTCAATACGCGCCCACGATTAAAATGGGGGCTATCACTACCAAAACAGCGGGCATGACGCCGTGGTATTGGGTGTGGAATTTGCAAATTTCTAGCACTTTGTGGGAACGCAAAAATCAAAGCGTTAATGCGAGCTTGCAAATCAATAACATTTTTAACATGAAATATTGGTTTAGCGGGATAGGCACTAGCCCTAACGGGAAAGAAGCCGCGCCTCCCAGAAGCATCACAGCGTATGTGAGCTATAATTTTTAATTTTAGGGTTGTAATGTTTTGAGAAGTTGGGCGTAAAAAATGATATTTTGTTTTAAACGCTCTCTTAGAGTGCGGTAATTAGGGCAAAAGATTTGAACGCAATGCCAGAAATTTTTGGAATGGTTTTTGTGGATCGTGTGGGCGAGTTCATGGATGATGACATAATCAATCGCTTCTTTTTGAGCGCAAACCAGTAAAAGAGCAAAACTCAAGCGGTTATGATAGGAGCAGCTCCCCAAAACTTTAGCGTTGTTTCTAATATTAAAACCGGTATAGGAAGTTTGCATTTTTTGAGCGATCAAAGGGAGTTTTTGCTCCAAATAAGTTTTTAAGATTTTTTTAAGCTCTGTTAGGGTGTAATCGTTGGCGTTTTTCACCTCATCAAACACAAGGATTTTGTTTTGATAGGTTTCTAGGCGCGAGTGTAAAAGGGAGTATTTTTCTTGCATGGCTGAAAGGGTTTTTTTTAGCCAAGATTCTTGTTCTTTTAAAAAAGCGCTCGCTCTAGTTTGAGAGCAAGAATAGGGCATTTTTAGAATCACTTCTAAAGAGGGCGTGATATTCAAGCTCAGGGTTTTGATTTTTTCACTTTTTTGAATGGTAATAGGAATATCATCTAACATGATGCGTATTTTACTAAAATTTGCGCTAGAATGTAAGTCTGTTTAATATTGATTTTATTTGTATTAAGAATTAAGGCTAACATGCGTGTTTTTATTATTCATTTAAGCCCAAAAACCTGTCACAATTTTTCTTTAAAAGAAACTCATATAACCCCCCTTTTAGAGAGCCTTAAACTTCAAGGGATCTCTTATGAAATTTTTGATGCGATCTATTCTAAAATCTCTCCCACTCAATTACACCCCTTGATTTTAGAGCATTTGCACCCTTCTTTTATGGTTGAAGATTTATTGGCTTTTTGTAAGAATAAAAAACACCCCCCTTGCGCGTTCAAAAATTTCTTTTACGCGCTCAAGCATTGCGGGAAGAGGATGGGGTTTGGGGAGCTTGGGTGCTATGCGAGCCATTATTCGTTGTGGCAAAAATGCATAGAACTCAATGAAGCGATCTGTATTTTAGAAGATGATATTATTGTAAAAGAGCGTTTTAAAGAGAGCCTGGAGTTTTGTTACCAACACATCAACGAATTAGGCTATATCCGCTTGATGCATTTAGAAGAAAATGTGGCTAAACAAAAAACTCTTATTAAAGGGGTTTCTCAAATCTTAAATTTTAAAGATGGCATTGGCACTCAAGGGTATGTTTTGGCCCCAAAAGCCGCGCAAAAATTATTGAAATACAGCGCGAAAGAATGGGTGATGCCCATAGATTGCGTGATGGATAGGCATTATTGGCATGGGGTCAAAAACTATGTGTTAGAAGAATTTGCGATCGCTTGCGATGGAATGAATTCCCAAAACTCCAACACAGAAAAACAAAGGCCTAAAAAATTACCTTTAAGTATCAGGATTGGCCGTTCTTTGCATAAAAGCGCGGTTAAAATCTTGGATAAAGTTTTTAGGTATAGCCCAAAATTAATCAGAATTGGCAAACATTAGAATAAGTCTTTGAGCATTTCTTGCATGATAGGGGGAGTTTCATTCAATTGATTTAAAGGCTTTAGCGGTTTGTATCTAAATAAAGCAATAAAGTAATAATCGTTATTAAACATGCTATATTTCTTTTTTCTATAAAACTCAATATCATTGAATAAAACTAGGGAGTTAGAATGATCTTAAAACGAGTTACTGAAGCTTTAGAGGCGTATAAAAATGGCGAAATGCTTATTGTTATGGACGATGAAGACAGAGAAAATGAGGGGGATTTGGTTTTGGCTGGGATTTTTTCTACCCCTGAGAAAATCAATTTCATGGCCACGCATGCTAGGGGGTTGATTTGCGTGTCTTTGACCAAAGATTTAGCGAAAAAATTTGAATTACCCCCTATGGTTAGCGTGAATGATTCTAACCATGAGACCGCTTTCACGGTGTCCATTGACGCTAAAGAAGCCAAAACCGGGATTTCTGCTTTTGAAAGGCATTTAACGATTGAATTATTGTGTAAAGACACCACCAAACCGAGCGATTTTGTGCGCCCGGGGCATATTTTCCCTTTAATCGCCAAAGACGGGGGCGTGTTAGCGCGCACGGGCCATACTGAAGCGAGCGTGGATTTATGCAAATTAGCCGGATTAAAGCCCGTGAGCGTGATTTGTGAAATCATGAAAGAAGATGGCTCTATGGCGAGGAGAGGGGATAAATTTTTGAGCGATTTTGCCATTAAACATAACCTCAAAACCCTCTATGTTTCTGATTTGATTAGCTATCGTTTGGAAAATGAAAGTTTGCTGAAAATGTTTTGCCAAGAAGAAAGAGAATTTTTAAAACACCAAACGCAATGCTACACTTTTTTGGACCACCAGCAAAAAAACCATTACGCTTTTAAATTTAAGGGCACAAAAACCAATGATCTAGCCCCTTTAGTGCGTTTCCACCCTATCAAAGAGGATTTTGATTTTTTAACGACTGGAGCGTTTGAAGCGTTTTTTAAGGCGTTAGAATATTTGAAGCGCGAAGGGGGTTATTTGATCTTTATGAACACGCATTCTAAAGAAAACAATATCGTTAAAGATTTTGGGATCGGGGCGTTAGTGTTAAAAAATTTGGGGATAAAGGATTTCAGGCTTTTAAGCTCTTCTGAAGACAGGCAGTATAAGGCTTTGAGCGGGTTTGGGCTTAAGCTTGTAGAAACGATTAGCCTTTAAGAGGCTTGTTAAGTTTTATTGAATGTGTTGTAATGTTTTTAAGGTATAATAAACTCTTTTTAAGTCAAGCAATAAAGTTTGCAACCTGATGAAAGTAATAATAGAGTTTATGCTGATTTCATTAAAAACATTCCTAAAAATATCATTGAAAATATTCCTAAAAACCTTCCAAAAGATTTGGGTAGTTTGCGTGGTTATTTGGGGGTTGGGCTGTAGTTTTTTAAACGCCAACAGCATTCAATTGGAAGAAACGCTCAGACGAAATCCTAAAAATCTTATTTGGCAACACTTTAAAAAGAAGTTTAAAAGGAGCAACACGATCCCTTATGCCCCAAATAGCCGTTGGAAATATTTAGGCACGAGTGTTGGGATTTTAGGCGTGTCGTTGGTGATAGGGATTGTGGGGCTGTATCTCATGCCAGAGAGCGTAACGAATTGGGATAAAGAAAAGTTTGGGATCAAAAGTTGGTTTGAAAATGTCCGCATGGGGCCAAAACTAGACAACGATAGTTTTATTTTTAATGAAATTTTGCACCCTTATTTTGGGGCTATGTATTATATGCAACCGCGCATGGCTGGGTTTAGCTGGATGGCATCAGCGTTTTTTTCTTTTATCACTTCCACGCTTTTTTGGGAATATGGTTTGGAAGCGTTTGTGGAAGTGCCTAGCTGGCAGGATTTAGTGATCACGCCTTTATTAGGCTCCATTTTAGGGGAAGGGTTTTACCAGCTCACGCGCTATATCCAACGCAACGAAGGCAAGCTTTTTGGCTCTTTATTTTTAGGGCGTTTAATTATCGCTCTTATGGATCCTATCGGTTTTATCATTAGGGATTTAGGGCTTGGGGAAGCTTTAGGGATTTATAATAAACATGAAATCCGTTCTGGTTTAAGCCCCAATGGTTTGAATTTGACTTACAAATTTTAAGAGCTTAAAATTTAAGAAAATTATAAAGAGTTTTGATAGAATACCTTTTTTTAAAAGACGCGTTTTTAAAACTAATTTTAGGAGTATCCTTGAAACGATTAGAAGTCTCTAACCAAGCCAAATTACCCACTCAATTTGGGGAGTTTTATATCCAGTGCTTTAGAGAAAAGGGTTCTAATGGCTCTAAAGATCATTTAGTCATTTTCACCCCTAATTTTTCTCAAAACCCCTTAGTGCGTTTGCATTCAGAATGCTTGACCGGCGACGCTCTAGGCTCTCAAAAATGCGATTGTGGGGGGGCGTTGCAAATGGCGTTAGAAAGGATTTCTAAAGAAGGGGGACTAGTGATTTATTTGCGCCAAGAAGGGCGTGGGATAGGGCTATTTAACAAAGTCAATGCCTACGCTTTGCAAGATAAGGGCTATGATACCATTCAAGCCAATGAAATGATAGGGTTTAAAGACGATGAAAGGGATTATAGTGTTGCGGGTGAAATTTTAGAATATTACGGCATTAAAAAAATGCGCTTGCTCACGAATAACCCTAAAAAAATCGCTGCTTTAGAAAAATACGCTGAGGTAACAAGAGAGAGCTTGATCGTGTGCGCTAATGAACACAATCAAGGGTATTTGGAAGTCAAAAAGCTCAAAATGGGGCATTTATTGTGAAAACCATGAGCGCTTTAAAGAGGTTTTAAAAATATTAAAATCATGCTTTTAAAAGATTCAATATAAGGGTAAATGATGGTGGAAGTGCGATTTTTTGGACCCATAAAAGAAGAAAATTTTTTCATCAAAGCGGGTGATTTAAAGGAATTAAGAGCGATTTTGCAAGAAAAAGAGGGCTTAAAAGAGTGGTTGGGCGTTTGCGCGATAGCCCTTAATGATCGTTTAATAGACAATTTAAACACGCCTTTAAAAGATGGCGATGTGATAAGTTTGTTGCCACCGGTTTGTGGAGGCTAGGTGTTAAAAATCATTCAAGGGGCATTAGATACTGACAAGCTTTTAAAAGCCTATCAAGAGGAAGCTTGTGCGAAAAACTTTGGAGCGTTTTGTGTGTTTGTTGGGATTGTGAGAGGAGAGAATAACATTCAAGGCTTGAGTTTTGATATTTATGAAGCGTTATTAAAGACTTGGTTTGAAAAATGGCACCATAAAGCCAAAGATTTGGGCGTGGTGTTAAAAATGGCGCACAGCTTGGGCGATGTTTTGATAGGACAAAGCTCATTTTTATGCGTTTTAATGGGAAAGAATAGAAAAAATGCTTTAGAACTATACCAAGATTTTATTGAAGATTTTAAGCATAACGCCCCTATTTGGAAATACGATTTAATCCATAATAAACGCATTTACGCTAAAGAGAGAAGCCACCTTTTAAAAGGGAGTGGGCTTTTAGCTTAAAAAGGAGTTC
This sequence comes from Helicobacter pylori NCTC 11637 = CCUG 17874 = ATCC 43504 = JCM 12093, assembly GCF_900478295.1. NCBI lineage: Bacteria > Pseudomonadati > Campylobacterota > Epsilonproteobacteria > Campylobacterales > Helicobacteraceae > Helicobacter > Helicobacter pylori. Next base: position 1,034,094 of record NZ_LS483488.1, on the reverse strand, counting down.
AAATGCAAACGATTCATATAGGCGTTTTGAGCGCGAGCGATAGAGCGTCAAAAGGGATTTATGAAGATTTAAGCGGTAAGGCGATACAAGAAGTGTTGAGCGAATATCTGCTCAATCCTTTAGAATTTCATTACGAAATTGTCGCTGATGAAAGGGATTTGATTGAAAAATCGCTGATTAAAATGTGCGATGAATACCAATGCGATCTAGTCGTTACTACAGGAGGCACAGGCCCTGCTTTAAGAGATATAACCCCAGAAGCCACAGAAAAAGTGTGCCAAAAAATGCTTCCTGGTTTTGGAGAGCTTATGCGAATGACTAGTTTAAAATATGTGCCTACAGCGATTCTATCGCGCCAGAGCGCTGGCATCAGGAATAAGAGTTTGATTATCAATCTCCCTGGTAAGCCAAAAAGTATTAGAGAATGCTTAGAGGCGGTTTTTCCAGCGATTCCTTATTGCGTGGATTTGATTTTAGGGAATTATATGCAAGTGAATGAAAAAAACATTCAAGCGTTTCGCCCCAAACAATGAGGTAAAAAATGCTACTCACTCATTTGAATGAAGAAAATCAGCCTAAAATGGTGGATATAGGGGATAAGGAAACCACTGAAAGAATCGCTCTAGCGAGCGGTCGTATCAGCATGAATAAAGAGGCTTATGACGCTATTATCAATCATTGCGTCAAAAAGGGTCCGGTGTTACAGACTGCTATTATTGCTGGGATTATGGGGGCTAAAAAGACAAGCGAGCTCATTCCCATGTGCCATTCAATCATGCTCAATGGGGTGGATATTGATATTTTAGAAGAAAAAGAGACTTGTAGTTTTAAACTCTATGCGAGAGTCAAAACTCAAGCTAAAACGGGCGTAGAAATGGAAGCGCTAATGAGTGTGAGCATAGGGCTTTTAACCATTTATGACATGGTGAAAGCCATTGATAAGAGCATGACAATTAGCGGTGTGATGTTGGAGCATAAAAGTGGAGGCAAAAGCGGGGATTATAACGCTAAAAAATAGAAAAAGACTGATAATCTAAAGATGTTAGGGTAAAATAACATTTTGACAACAAAAGCGTGTTGGTTGCTTCGGGTTTGTTGTTATAGAAGTCTAAAATATTACAATCAAGGATAGAACGATGAAAGCAAATAATCATTTTAAAGATTTTGCATGGAAAAAATGCCTTTTAGGCGCGAGCGTGGTGGCTTTGTTGGTGGGATGCAGCCCGCATATTATTGAAACCAATGAAGTCGCTTTGAAATTGAATTACCATCCAGCTAGCGAGAAAGTTCAAGCGTTAGATGAAAAGATCTTGCTTTTAAGGCCAGCTTTTCAATACAGCGATAATATTGCTAAAGAGTATGAAAACAAATTCAAGAATCAAACCACGCTTAAGGTTGAAGAGATCTTGCAAAATCAAGGCTATAAGGTTATTAGCGTAGATAGCAGCGATAAAGACGATCTTTCTTTTTCGCAAAAAAAAGAAGGGTATTTGGCCGTCGCTATGAATGGCGAAATTGTTTTACGCCCCGATCCTAAAAGGACCATACAGAAAAAATCAGAACCCGGGTTATTATTCTCCACTGGTTTGGACAAAATGGAAGGGGTTTTAATCCCGGCTGGGTTTGTCAAGGTTACCATACTAGAGCCTATGAGTGGGGAATCTTTAGATTCTTTTACGATGGATTTGAGCGAGTTGGACATTCAAGAAAAATTCTTAAAAACCACCCATTCAAGCCATAGCGGGGGGTTAGTTAGCACTATGGTTAAGGGAACGGATAATTCTAATGACGCGATCAAGAGCGCTTTGAATAAGATTTTTGCAAATATCATGCAAGAAATAGACAAAAAGCTCACTCAAAAGAATTTAGAATCTTATCAAAAAGACGCCAAGGAATTGAAAAACAAGAGAAACCGATAAAGACAAATAACGCATAAGAAAAGAACGCTTGAACAAACTGCTTAAAGGGGGTGTTTTAGCGTTCTTTTTGAGCGTGTATTTAAGGGCTGATGATTTGGTTACTTACACCATCATCAAAAAAGAAGATCTAGGATACCAGCGGTTTTTAGCCAAGAAGTGTTTAAGGGGCAAGGCCCACCCTCCGTGTTTTACTAAGCCTAAAAAGCCCAAAAAAAAACTTTTTAACATAGACAAAAGCTCCCATTATTATGGCACAAGCGTGGTGCAAATGTCATGGCTGCAGAGTAGGGAAAAATTTGAAAACCATTCAAAATACCGAAACATTCCTTTTGCTGAAGTCAGTTTGATTTATGGCTATAAACAATTTTTTCCTAAAAAAGAGCACTATGGTTTCCGTTTTTATATTTCTTTGGATTATGCTTATGGGTTTTTTCTTAAAAATAAGGGCGTATTGGGCGATAGTTTGAGGGAGAGTTCGCAGATCCCTAAAAGCTATAGAGAAAAATTGCAAAGAAAAGAGACTTTTATCAACGCTATTTTTTATGGTGCGGGAGCTGACTTTTTATACAAACGCGCTTTTGGGACGCTGATTTTAGGGATGAATTTCGTGGGAGAAACCTGGTTTTATGAAACAAAGATTTTTAAAAAGTGGGCTAAAGATCCTTTGAGCGTTTATCACCCTTACATGTTTCAAGTGATGTTGAATGTGGGGTATCGTTACCGCTTTTCAAGGTATAAGAATTGGGCGATAGAATTGGGCGCGCGCATCCCTTTTTTAACCAATGATTATTTTAAAACCCCTTTATACACCCTTCATTTCAAACGCAATATTTCTGTCTATCTCACTTCAACTTATGATTTTTAGTTTTTTAAATTTTTGAAAACTAGAATTAAAACCGCTTTTTATAAACTAGAATTAAAACAAATTAAGCTATAATGATACAAAAATTTAATTTTTTAACCATTAAGGAAAAAAATGAATCTTGAAGTGAAAAAGATTGACACCGCTAACGCCCGTTTGAGCGCTAAACCTTCCATTGAAAATTTAGAAAAGCGTTATGATAAAATCGCTCAAAAAATCGCCCAAAAAGTTAAAATTGATGGCTTTAGAAGAGGTAAAGTCCCCCTTAGTTTAGTGAAAACCCGTTATCAAGCCCAAATTGAACAAGACGCTCAAGAAGAGATGATTCAAGAGGTTTTAAAAAACGCTTTTAAGGAATTAGGGATTGAAAATAAGGATCTAATCGGCAGCCCCAACCTCACTAAATTTGAAAAAAAAGACACGCATTTTGAAATAGAAGCGGACATCGGCTTAAAACCCACGATTGTTTTAGACAAGATCAAAGAGTGTGTGCCTAGCGTGGGAGTGGAAATTCCCAATGAAGAAAAAATTAATGAGCGTTTGAAACAGCTCGCTAAAGATTATGCGAAATTCGTGGATACTGACGCTCAAAGAAAAGCTCAAAACGACGATAAATTAACGATTGATTTTGAAGGCTTTATAGATAATGCGCCTTTTGAAGGGGGCAAGGCTGAGAATTTCAATTTGATTTTAGGCAGTAAGCAAATGCTAGAAGATTTTGAAAAAGCTCTTTTAGGCATGCAAGCGGGCGAAGAAAAAGAATTCCCTTTGACTTTCCCTAGCGGATACCACGCAGAGCATTTAGCCGGCAAAGAAGCCCTTTTTAAAGTGAAATTGCGCCAGATTCAAGCGCGTGAAGTGTTAGAAATCAATGACGAACTCGCTAAAATCGTGCTAGCTAATGAAGAGGATGCGACCTTAAAGCTTTTAAAAGAAAGGGTTGAGGGGCAGTTGTTTTTAGAAAATAAAGCCAGGCTCTATAATGAAGAGTTGAAAGAAAAATTGATTGAAAATTTAGATGAAAAGATTGTTTTTGATTTGCCTAAAACGATCATAGAGCAAGAAATGGATTTGTTGTTCAGGAACGCTCTTTATTCCATGCAAGCTGAGGAAGTCAAATCCTTACAAGAAAGTCAAGAAAAAGCCAAAGAAAAGCGTGAGAGCTTTAGGAACGATGCCACAAAAAGCGTGAAAATCACTTTTATCATTGACGCTTTAGCGAAAGAAGAAAAAATTGGCGTGCATGACAATGAAGTCTTTCAAACCTTGTATTATGAAGCGATGATGACAGGGCAAAACCCAGAAAGTCTCATTGAACAATACCGCAAAAATAACATGTTAGCGGCGGTGAAAATGGCGATGATTGAAGATAGGGTGTTAGCTTATTTGTTGGATAAAAACCTGCCTAAAGAGCAACAAGAAATTTTGGAAAAAATGAGGCCCAACGCTCAAAAAATTCAAGCGGGTTAAACGGCTAAAAAGGAGAGATGATGGGATACATTCCTTATGTAATAGAGAATACCGATCGTGGGGAGCGCAGCTATGATATTTACTCGCGCCTTTTAAAGGATCGCATTGTTTTATTGAGCGGTGAGATTAACGATAGCGTGGCGTCTTCTATCGTGGCCCAACTCTTGTTTTTGGAAGCTGAAGACCCTGAAAAAGACATTGGCTTGTATATCAATTCTCCCGGTGGGGTGATAACAAGCGGTCTTAGCATCTATGATACCATGAATTTTATCCGCCCTGATGTTTCCACGATTTGCATCGGTCAAGCGGCTTCTATGGGGGCGTTTTTACTGAGCTGTGGGGCTAAGGGCAAGCGCTTTTCACTACCCCATTCAAGGATTATGATCCACCAGCCTTTAGGGGGGGCTCAAGGGCAAGCGAGCGATATTGAAATCATTTCTAACGAGATCCTTAGGCTTAAGGGTTTGATGAATTCTATTTTGGCTCAAAACTCAGGGCAGAGTTTGGAGCAAATCGCTAAAGACACGGATAGGGATTTTTATATGAGCGCTAAAGAAGCTAAAGAGTATGGCTTGATTGATAAAGTGTTACAGAAAAATGTGAAGTGATTGCATGGCGTTATTAGAGATTATCCATTACCCTTCTAAAATCTTAAGAACGATTTCTAAAGAGGTCGTTTCTTTTGATGCAAAACTCCACCAACAGCTAGATGACATGCATGAGACTATGATCGCTAGTGAGGGGATAGGGTTAGCCGCTATTCAAGTGGGCTTGCCTTTAAGAATGCTCATTATCAATCTCCCACGAGAAGACGGCGTGCAGCACAAAGAATACTGCTTGGAAATCATTAACCCTAAGTTTATAGAAACTGGGGGATCAATGATGTATAGAGAAGGGTGCTTGTCTGTGCCGGGATTTTATGAAGAGGTGGAGCGTTTTGAAAAGGTTAAAATAGAGTATCAAAACCGCTTCGCTGAAGTGAAAGTTTTAGAAGCGAGCGAGCTTTTAGCGGTAGCCATTCAGCATGAGATCGATCACCTTAATGGCGTGTTATTCGTGGATAAATTATCCATTTTGAAGCGTAAGAAATTTGAAAAAGAATTAAAAGAATTAAGTAAAAATCCCAAAAACAAGTCTTAATCATGATTAACACGATATTTTGCGCGACCATGCAAAGGGGAGTGGCGGAAATCGTGGCTGTGGAAGCGACTTTCACAAGGGCTTTGCCGGCGTTTGTGATTTCAGGATTGGCTAATAGCTCTATCCAAGAAGCCAAGCAGCGGGTCCAATCGGCTTTACAAAATAACGATTTCACTTTCCCGCCTTTAAAAATCACCATCAACCTTTCCCCCTCAGATTTGCCTAAATCCGGGAGCCATTTTGATTTGCCTATCGCTCTTTTAATCGCTTTGCAAAAACAAGAGTTGGCTTTTAAAGAGTGGTTTGCTTTTGGGGAGTTAGGGCTTGATGGCAAGATCAAACCCAATCCTAACATTTTCCCCATGCTTTTAGACATTGCCATTAAGCACCCCCATGCTAAAGTCATTGCGCCTAAGGCTAATGAAGAGCTTTTTTCGCTTATCCCTAATTTGCAATGCTTTTTTGTGGAGCATTTTAAAGAAGCTTTAGAAATCTTGCAAAACCCTGAAATCAAAGCAGACACCCACACGAAAAAACTACCCTTTAAAACGATAGAATTGAACGATAAAGAGTATTATTTTTCAGACGCCTATGCCTTAGATTTTAAAGAAGTTAAGGGGCAAGCTGTCGCTAAAGAGGCCGCTTTGATCGCTAGCGCTGGGTTTCATAACTTGATTTTAGAGGGAAGTCCAGGGTGTGGGAAAAGCATGATCATTAATCGCATGCGTTATATCTTGCCTCCATTGAGCCTGAATGAAATCCTAGAAGCGACAAAATTACGCATTTTAAGCGAGCAAGACAGCGCCTATTACCCTTTAAGGAGTTTTAGAAACCCTCACCAAAGCGCTTCAAAATCCAGCATTTTAGGCTCAAGCTCTTTAAAAGAGCCAAAACCTGGCGAAATCGCGCTAGCGCATAACGGCATGCTTTTTTTTGATGAATTGCCTCATTTTAAAAAGGATATTTTGGAAGCCTTAAGAGAGCCTTTAGAAAACAATAAATTGGTGATCTCAAGAGTGCACAGCAAGATTGAATACGAAACCTCTTTTTTATTTGTAGGGGCTCAAAACCCTTGCTTGTGCGGGAATTTACTCAGCGCGACCAAAGCATGCCGTTGCCAAGATAGAGAAATCACGCAGTATAAAAACCGCTTGAGCGAGCCTTTTTTGGACAGGATTGATTTGTTTGTGCAAATGGAAGAGGGGAATTATAAGGACACGCCGTCGCATTCTTGGACTTCAAAAGAGATGCATGAGTTAGTATTATTAGCTTTCAAACAGCAAAAGTTAAGGAAACAGAGCGCTTTTAATGGTAAGCTTAATGAAGAGCAGATAGAGAGATTTTGCCCTTTAAACGCTGAAGCAAAAAAGTTGTTAGAGCAGGCGGTTGAAAGGTTTAATCTGTCCATGCGCTCTGTTAATAAGGTCAAAAAAGTCGCTAGGACGATTGCGGATTTAAACGCTTGCGAGAATATAGAAAAATCTCACATGCTTAAAGCGCTGAGTTTTAGAAAGATTTCTTAAAAGGATTTTTATAAGGGAGAGAAAATGCAAGAATACCACATTCATAATTTGGATTGCCCTGATTGCGCGTCTAAATTGGAAAGGGATTTAAACAAATTAGACTATGTGAAAAAAGCTCAAATCAATTTCAGCACCAGTAAGCTGTTTTTGGATACGAGCGATTTTGAAAAAGTTAAGGCTTTCATCAAGCAGAATGAACCGCATTTGAGCCTGTCTTTTAAAGAGGCCGCAGAAAAGCCCTTGAGTTTTACCCCACTCATTGTTACGATCGCTGTCTTTTTAGGCGCGATTTTAATCTTACACCTAGATCCTAGCCCTTTGATTGAAAAAGCGGTGTTTTTCGTGTTGGCTTTAGTGTATCTAGTGAGCGGTAAAGATGTGATTTTAGGGGCGTTTCGTGGGCTTAGGAAAGGGCAATTTTTTGATGAAAACGCTTTGATGCTCATTGCGACTATTGCGGCTTTTTGCGTGGGGGCTTATGAAGAGAGCGTGTCTATTATGGTGTTTTATTCAGCGGGCGAATTTTTGCAAAAACTCGCTATCGCTCGCTCTAAAAAATCCCTTAAGGCTTTGGTGGATGTCGCTCCTAATTTGGCTTATTTGAAAAAGGGCGATGCATTAGTGAGCGTTGCGCCTGAAGATTTAAGAGTCAATGACATTGTGGTGGTGAAAGTCGGCGAAAAAGTGCCTGTTGATGGCGTGGTGATTAAGGGCGAAAGTTTGCTAGATGAAAGGGCGTTGAGTGGGGAGTCTATGCCTGTTAATGTCAGCGAACGCTCTAAAGTTTTAGGGGGGAGCTTGAATTTAAAAGCGGTCCTTGAAATCCAAGTAGAGAAACTTTATAAAGATTCTTCTATCGCTAAAGTGGTGGATTTGGTCCAGCAAGCCACGAATGAAAAGAGCGAAACGGAGAAATTTATCACTAAATTTTCACGCTACTACACCCCAAGCGTTTTATTCATTGCCTTAATGATCGCTGTATTACCGCCCTTGTTTTCTATGGGGAGCTTTGATGAGTGGATTTATAGGGGGCTTGTGGCTTTAATGGTGAGCTGTCCTTGCGCGTTAGTGATTTCTGTGCCTTTAGGGTATTTTGGGGGCGTGGGAGCGGCGAGCAGAAAGGGCATTTTAATGAAAGGCGTGCATGTTTTAGAGGTGCTTACCCAAGCTAAAAGCATCGCCTTTGATAAAACCGGCACTTTGACTAAAGGCGTTTTTAAAGTAACGGATATTGTGCCGCAAAACGGGCATTCTAAAGAAGAAGTTTTGCATTACGCTTCTTGTTCGCAGCTTTTATCCACGCACCCTATCGCTTTATCCATTCAAAAAGCATGCGAAGAAATGTTAAAGGACGATAAGCATCAGCATGACATTAAGAATTACGAAGAAGTGAGCGGAATGGGGGTTAAAGCGCAATGCCATACGGATTTAATCATCGCAGGGAATGAAAAAATGCTCGATCAATTCAATATCGCGCACAGCCCTTCCAAAGAAAACGGCACGATCGTGCATGTGGCTTTCAACCAAACTTATATAGGCTATATCGTCATTAGCGATGAGATTAAAGATGACGCCATAGAGTGCTTAAGGGATTTAAAAGTGCAAGGGATAGAAAATTTTTGCATTTTGAGTGGGGACAGAAAAAGCGCGACTGAGAGCATCGCTCAAACTCTAGGCTGTGAATATCATGCAAGCTTGTTGCCTGAAGAAAAAACGAGCGTGTTTAAAACTTTCAAAGAACGCTATAAAGCCCCGGCGATTTTTGTAGGCGATGGCATCAATGACGCTCCGACTCTAGCGAGCGCTGATGTGGGGATAGGCATGGGGAAAGGCTCAGAATTGAGCAAGCAAAGCGCGGACATTGTGATCACTAATGATTCCTTAAATTCGTTAGTGAAAGTTTTAGCGATCGCTAAAAAAACTAAAAGCATTATTTGGCAAAATATCTTGTTCGCTTTGGGGATTAAAGCCGTTTTTATCGTGCTAGGGCTTATGGGGGTAGCGAGCTTGTGGGAGGCGGTTTTTGGCGATGTGGGGGTTACGCTTTTAGCCTTAGCCAACTCCATGCGCGCGATGAGGGCTTAATGATCGTATCATCAGCCATTTAGAAGGGAAGCAAAATGCATAAAATAGAGCGCTTACTCCAAACCTTAGCGCCTAAGGGGGTGGAGTTTAGGAAGTTGGGGGAGGTAATAAATATTTTTAAAGGAAAACAACTTAATAAAGAGCTTCTTTTGGATTATGGAGAATATCCTGTTATGAATGGAGGAATTCATGCTTCTGGTTATTGGAATGAATATAATACAGATTATCCAAAGATTATCATAAGTCAGGGCGGTGCTTCTGCCGGTTATGTAAATTACATGACTTCAAAATTTTGGGCGGGCGCTCATTGTTATGCGATTGAATTAAATTCAGAAAAACTCAATTATAAATTTTTATATTATTTTTTAAAAAATTCTCAAACCATTCTTATGAAATCTCAATTTGGTGCTGGTATCCCCGCACTCAATAAAGCAGATATTGAAACTTTAACCATCCCCATCCCACCCCTAGAAATCCAGCAAGAGATCGTTAAGATTTTGGACGCTTTCACAGAATTAAACACAGAATTAAACACGCGCAAAAAGCAATACCAGTATTACCAAAACATGCTTTTAGACTTTAACGATATTAACCAAAACCACAAAGACGCCAAAATGAGCGCCAAACCCTACCCTAAACGCTTGAAAACCTTACTCCAAACTCTAGCGCCTAAGGGGGTGGAGTTTAGGAAGTTGGGGGAGGTGTGTGATTTTCAAAAAGGAAAATCAATAACAAAAAAAGCCGTAACTTTTGGAAAAGTCCCCGTTATTTCGGGGGGAAGACAACCCGCTTATTATCACAATGAGGCAAATCGTAGCGGAGAAACAATAGCGATTTCTTCATCTGGAGTGTATGCTGGCTATGTTAGTTATTGGGATATTCCTGTTTTTCTTGCTGACTCTTTTTCTGTTTCACCAAAACAAAAAACCCTAATGCCTAAATATCTTTTTCACTATCTCACAACGCAACAAGATGCAATCCATGCAACAAAAAGCACAGGGGGAATTCCTCATGTTTATAGCAAAGACTTACAAAATTTTTTAATCCCCATCCCACCGCTAGAAATCCAACAAGAGATCGTTAAGATTTTGGATCAATTTTCAATTTTAACCACCGATTTATTAGCCGGTATCCCCGCTGAAATAAAAGCCCGAAAAAAGCAATACGAATATTACCGAGAAAAACTACTGACCTTCAAACCCCTAACCCCCATAAAGAAGTTAAAAAATGAGTTTTAAATAAAACTTTAAAACGAGTTTTAAAATGACAAAAACAAAAAAGCCCGTTTTTAAAAATAAAAGTTTTAGTATCACAGAGCCAAAAATAGCGTGATAAAAAAGTTTAAAATTCTAATTTTAAAAGCAAGCCCTAAAATAGGCGATAAAGCATTTTTTAATGGCTGATTTCTCGCTAGGCGTTTTAACAAACCCTTAAAGGGTTGTTATTTAAAGAGGGTTTAAAGCTTCCACACGATCTCGGTGAAAATGTGGCTTCTGTCTTGATCGGTGGCGGGTTGGCTGTCTAATTTTGGCCCGTTCCACCCCATTTTATAGCCTTGATGCATCAACACATTATAATATTCAAATTTAATGTCGGCTGAGAAATTTTTAGTGAATTTATAGCCCAAGTTGAGCGATAGGACTTGCTCATTAGCTCTAGGCCCATAAGTCAAACGCCCCAATAAGCCCCAAAGGAGTTTCCTATGCACCCCACCGCCAAAGGCAAACACGGTAAAAGCGTTCGCATCCATCATGTAAGACAAAGAGTTAAGGGTGTTTGCATAAACGGTGTTCGTCCAAAAGTCAAAGCCCAAGCGGTTACCATGGTAGCCTATCATCCAGTTAGCGTTCCCAAAGGATTTATAAATCCCAGCACCGAAATTGTATTCATTCCATTCAAATTTTTGCTTAATCATCAAGCTGTGCGCATTCTTACCGGCTGGCATGCCAAATTGATAGGTGTCCCAAAATCTTTTAGCGTAAAAAGGATTAAGCACGGTAACATCGGTTTGAGAGCGAAACCCTAATCCGGTAAAAGTGGGGTTACTATCATAAGTGATCGTAAAGTTAGGGTCGTATTCGTTAAAGGGTGAAAAATAGACAAAAGGCTGAATGCTCCAACCCTTGTAATTCCAAATGGCATAAAAGGCATGCACCCCAGGGTTTATGGTTTGCCCGTTTTTAAGAGTGTAGGTTTTAGGCGAATAGAAATTATAAAGCCACTCGTTATAGGCAAAGCCACGGCCAAAAGAGCTAAACCACCAGAATTTGAAATTCCCTAAGTTTAAGGTCATATCCAAGCCTTGGTTATAACCACTCATATAATCCGCTGGGGACTCGTATCTCCCGCCCCTAATTTCAAAAATATCTTTGTAGTTGTAGCGCAAGTAAGCGTTATAAATCACATAGTTTCTGGTGTGATCGGCATAGGTTTTTGCACAAGTGGAAGCCTCTAAAGCTTCTTGATTAGACAACTGCGTCATTTCAGCTTGAGTCATCTTATCGTATTGGCCTTGAGTCAAATTCCCTGTGGCTAACCCGCAACTAGCCCATGGTTTTTGCCCCACAAGACCGCCCCAATAGCCCACATAGTTCCAAGCCATAGCCCCATAGGGTTTCCCTGTAACTTCGTTAATAAAATCCTTAGTGGTATCATAAATTACAGCACCCCCCCAACCTCCAAGACTCCCGTCTAAATGGTGCCCGTTAGCCGTAGCGCTTTTGGGCAAGAGTTCCGTAAAATCTACTTGCATGTAAGCCATGATCGTCATAAAGGTTTCGGTAGGGTAAAGCCCTTTATTAGTGTTGATAGGTTTGTTATTGAAACCGACTTTAGAGAAACTTTCAGCACCCGCTTTAATTTTAGCGATTTTACCCAAATCAAAAGCTTCACTTTGAGAAGAGAATAAAAAAAGAAGCGTTGCGATATTTTTAGCAGATGCAACTTTATAGTTCATGTGTTTAACCCTTAGTATAAACCAAAAATTCTAAATAGAGTAAGCCAACACCATTCAAAGAAAATTTTTTCTTGCAGATCTTAAACATCTAATCAGTCTGTTCATCTTCCGTCCTTTTTCTACGAAGTCCGACTTGCAAAGTTAATTCTTAACTAAGTCGTGCGTTAATACTAGCATAATATTATGGTTTTTTTTTAATTTTGAGAATAAAATTTTTCTTTGTTAGTCAAATACAGACACTCAAAGCCTTATTTCATCTCAATATTATTTATTTTTTTAATTTATTCATTCCTCAACACGCTTAAAGCGTCAATAGCAGAAGCTTTTTTAGACGGATAATAAGAAGAAAGCCCTACGATAATCACAGAGCCTATTAGAGTGAGAAGAAAATCCATTAAAGACAAATCCAAAGGCAAGGTGTTAATGCCATAGACATCCGCTGGGAGCGAGATGATAGGGAACACGCTTAAAAGATACATGCTTAAAAACGCTAAAACCACCCCAAGCGCCACACCGCCTAAACCAATGATATTGCCCAAATAAAAAAAGGTTTTTTGGATTTCTTTTTGGCTGCTCCCCATGCTAAAGAGTAGGGCGATTTCTTTACGCCTGTTCATCACCACCATTAAAAGCGAGCTGATGATATTCAAAGACGCCATTAAAATAATGAGCATTAGCACAATGAATAACGCTCTTTTTTCTAATTCCATAGCCGAGAAAAAATTCCCGTTTTGCTGCCACCATCCTTCAATGCCTATGCCATGGTGGTTGATGGTTTTTAAAGCGTTGCGTAAAATTTCAATATCCTTCATGGGCGCTTTAGAATAGACATGCACCCCATCATAAAGCCCTAAAGGCAACCTCCTGATCGCGCTTATGGCTTGAAGGCTAGCATACATGTAGCTCATGTCATAAGATTTTAGCCCTGAATCAAAATCGCCTTTGATGGTAAAACGCTTCATGATAGGGGAGAGCGTGAGACCGGTTGGCTCTAATTCGGTGAAAAACAAATCGGCTTTTTGATTGAGATCTAAATTCAAGCTGTATCTCAAGCTTTTCCCCACGATTAAATTAAAAGGGTTTTTAAAAAGATCGTTTGTATTGGTGTTTTTTAAAGCGTCGTTTAAAACTTCATTGATGCGCCTTTCTTTAGAAAAATCAACCCCAAACACCACGCCGCCATTCATAGAATGCGCGCTTTTAATCAGGCTTTGAGTTTGCAAATAGGGGCTAAAAAGCAAATTAGGGAACTTTTTTTCTAAAGCTTGAACCACTTCTTCGCTGATCCCATAAGGGCTTGTGGTATAGAGCGTTAAGGGGTAATTCATCACAAAAAGCTTTTTTTCAAATTCCTTACTCATGCCGTTCATGATCGCCATAGCCACAATCAAAACCATCACGCCAACCGCCACGCCAAAAAAAGCCAACAAAGCGGTGATGCTAATAAACGGCTGGCTTTTATCAAAACGCAAATAACGCTTGATAAGGAAAAAAATCAACGATCTATTTGGCAAATAAGCCCTTTTTAGGCCCGCTTTTAGCGCAACAATCTTTGTATTTTTTGCCGCTCCCGCAAGGGCAAGGCTCGTTTCTTTTAGGGGTTTTAGAAAAAGCTTTCATGGCCACATTCAAATCTTCGTCTAAGGCTTCTTCATGGCGGTAAGTTACGCTCTCATACTCTCTTTCTTCGCTAAAGTTATCCAAATAACGCTCCGCATCGCTAGAATCTTGCTCATTTTCAAACTGGATCTTAGAAAAGGTTTTGATCGCTTCCATTTTGATGTCTTCAATGAATTCTAAGAAAAGGTTGTAACTCTCTTTTTTGTATTCTACAAGGGGGTCTTTTTGGTTGTAGCCTCTTAAATTGATACCAGTTTTGAGATTATCCATCGTATAAAGGTGCTCTCGCCATGCGTTGTCTAAAATCTGCAAATACACGATGCGTTCGATCCGGCTTCTTTGTTCGCTATCCAAAACTTTCATTTTGTTTTCATAATCGTTTTTGAGTTTTTCAGCTACAAAGCTTTCAATAGGAGCGGCTTTTTTTAAATCTTCTAATGAAACATGAGCGTTAAAATCTTCTTTTAAGACGTTTTTAAGCCCTAAAAGTTCCTCTTCAGACAGGTTTTGATGGTCAAAGGCTTTGAGTTTAGAAAAGATTTGATGGAGCGCGTATTCTCTGTTTTCAGCGATTTTAGCGCTAATATCGTAATTAACATCTAATAATTCATCTCTAAATTTATACACGCTTTTTCGTTGCTCATTAGCCACATCATCGTATTCTAACAAATGCTTACGGCTTTCAAAATGCAAGTTTTCCACTTTTTTTTGCGCGTTTTCCACTGCTCTTGTTACAAGCTTGGATTCAATGTGTTCGCCATCTTTAAGCCCTAATTTTTCCATCACCCCCTTAATCCTATCGCTCCCAAAAATGCGTAACAGATTGTCTTCTAAACTCAAATAAAATTGGCTTGTTCCCGGATCACCCTGGCGCCCGCTTCGCCCCCTTAATTGGTTGTCAATCCTGCGGCTCTCATGCCTTTCAGTGCCAATGATATACAGCCCCCCAAGCTCTTTAATTTCATCAGTGAGCTTAATATCAACGCCTCTGCCTGCCATGTTAGTCGCAATCGTAACCGCCCCCTTAAGCCCGGCGTCTTTGATGATTTCAGCTTCTTTGGTGTGCTGCTTGGCGTTTAAGACGGTGTGAGGGATGCGTTCTTTTTTGAGTAAAGCGTGCAAGGTTTCACTCTTTTCAATACTGGCCGTGCCAACTAAAACGGGCTGACCCTTATCGTGCAATTCTTTAATTTTAAGGATCACAGCGTCAAATTTTTCTTTTTCACTCTTATAGATGAGATCGTTCAAATCTTTTCGCTTGATCGCTAGATTAGTAGGGATAGACACCACTTCTAAATTGTAGATTTCTAAAAATTCTGTGGCTTCGGTTTGAGCCGTGCCTGTCATGCCTGAAAGTTTAGAAAACATCCTGAAATAATTTTGGAAAGTAATATCGGCTAAGGTTTGGCTCTCTTCTTTAATGCTCACGCCCTCTTTAGCCTCTAAAGCCTGATGCAGGCCCTCACTAAAGCGCCTCCCCTCAGACAAACGGCCGGTAAATTCATCTACAATCACCACTTCATTATTGGCTACAATATAATCTTTATCAATAAAAAAGAGGTAATTCGCTTTCAAAGCCTGGTCTAAATGGTGCGATAAGGCGGCGTTTTCAATCTTGTATAAATTATCCACGCCAAAGAGGTTTTCGGCTTTTTTAATCCCCTCTTCAGTGATTAAAATCGCGCGGTTTTTTTCATCTATGGTGAAATCTGTTTCCACTTGCATGCTTTTAGCGACTTCATCAGCCTTGTTGTAATTTTCCATGCGCCTGTCCACAGGCCCTGAAATGATTAAAGGGGTTCTCGCTTCATCAATTAAAATGGAATCCACCTCATCAACAATAGCGAACGCATGCGATTTTTGCACCTTATGCTCTAAAGAATATTTCATGTTATCCCTTAGATAATCAAAGCCAAATTCATTATTAGTGCCATAAACAATGTCTTTAGAATAAATTTCTAATCGCTCATCATCATCGCGCACGCTCGCAGTGATTGTGCCTACGCTATAACCTAAGAAATGATACAACGGCTCCATTTCTTTAGAATCCCTATGGGCCAGGTAATCATTAACGGTTACCACATACACGCTCTCGCCCTTTAAAGCGTTCAAAGCCACCGCTAAAGTAGCGACTAAAGTCTTGCCCTCGCCGGTTTTCATTTCAGCGATTTTGCCATCGTTTAAGACCATGCCCCCAATGAGTTGCACGTCAAAATGGCGCATCTTTAAGATCCTTTTACTCGCTTCTCTAGTGATAGCAAAACTTTCAGGCAGGACTTCTAAAAGGGTTTTTTCTTGCAAATCTTTTTCTGTGGATCGCACGCGTTTTTTTAATTCTTCAAAAGCGTTTTGCAGCTCATCATCGCTCATTTTTTCATAAGTAGGCTCTAAAGCATTGATAGTTAGGACTTGTTTTTTGTATTGTTTGATCCAGCGATCGTTTCTGGTGCCAATGATTTTTCCAATGATTGCTTTTATCATAGTAGTAATAACCTTATTAAGAGTGCTTTAATCTCATTTATTTTATTAAAGCGTCAGTTTTTAATCCCATTTTAGCATGGATAAAATAAAAGTCTTGTAAAATAAAGGGTTTTATTAAAGATGAGAGATTGTTTTAAGGTTTGAATAATGAAAGCTTTTTTAAAGATTTTAATGGTTTTGATTTTTATGAGCGTTGCTTATGCTAAAAATCCTCCAACGCTTTCTAAAGAAGAAGAGGTTTTACAGCATTTGCAAAGTTTTAGCGCGCATTTCAAGCAGGTTTTAAAAAACGAAAAACCTTTAGTTTATTACGGGGTTTTAAAGGCTAAAGCCCCTAATTGGGCTTTATGGGTTTATGAAAAGCCTTTAAAAAAAGAAATTTACATGAACGATAAAGAAGTGGTAATTTATGAGCCTAATTTGTTTCAAGCGACCATCACGCCCTTAAAAGACAAGACGGATTTTTTCACCATTCTCAAGCGCTTAAAAAAGCAAGATGACGGCTCTTTTAAAACGACTATCAACAAAACCACTTATCGTTTGATCTTTAAAGACGGCAAGCCTTTTTCGCTAGAATTTAAAGATGAAATGAACAATCTTGTAACGATCACTTTTTCTCAAGCAGAAATCAACCCCACCATTGCTAATGAAATCTTTGTTTTTAAGCCTAAAGATGAAAATATTGATATTGTGCGCCAATGATTTTTAATGATTCATTGCGTTTTGTTAGCAAAAGTTAGCTAAAATGGACTTTTAAAATTATGGGGCTGACTTGGATTTCGACAGATTTCTTGTCGCGCAGATAGCATGCCAAGCGCTGCTTGTAAAACAGCAACAAAAATAACTGTAAACAACACAGATTACGCTCCAGCTTACGCTAAAGCTGCGTGAGTTAATCTCCTTTTGGAGCTGGACTGATTAGAATTTCTAGCGTTTTAATCGCTCCATAACCTTAAGCTAGACGCTTTTAAAAGGTGGTTCGCCTTTTAAACTAAGAAACAAGAACTCTTGAAACTATCTTAAGGTTTTAGAAAGTTGGACCAGAGCTAGTTTTAAGGCTAAAAACTAACCAATTTTCTAAGCATTGTAGAAGTTTGTGTTTAGGGCAAGATTTTTGGACTGGGGTTCGATTCCCCACAGCTCCACCATATTAAAAAGTATCATTTTTATAGCGTATTGAAGGAAGGTAAATGCAGAAGTTTTTCTCTCGTTTTAGAAGGTGGGCGTTGCCCTTTTATTTTGTGAGCGCTTTAGCAGCGATTGATATTGATGAGGTAACAGAAGCTCAAGCTAACAGCGTGAAATTAAGCGATCAGTTAGTGAGCCTGAGCGATAAGCTTTTAGAAAAAGCGGTGGATAGGGGGCGAAACACCGATCACTTAAAAGATCTTAGCGATTTGCATGAAAAAATCAAACATTTGCGCTTGATCTTAGAGCCTAAGCCTAAGGACAAAGAAAATAATCCTAATTTAAAAGATCATCAAGGCTCTGAAACGATTGAAATCGGCGAAGCGATTAAAAAGTCTTTAGGCGAGCCGGTATTCCCCCAAGACGCACTAGACGCCGCTTTGCAAATTGACAAACAGCTAGATTCCTTCAAGCAAGACAATTTGATTGATGTTAAGCCCTTAAAAGATGTTTTAGCCCAACTAGAAGCCGAATTGAGAAAAGCCATTAATTTCCAAAAACAATGGCTCAATTCTACCAAGCCTAACTAATAGGGTTTAAAAAAGAATTTCAAACTCACCATGAGATTGCTCCTGTCTTGTGTGTTCGCTTTAAAGGCTTTATCAAAAGGGCTAGTGAGATCATTAACCTTATAGCCAGTGTGCATGCTGACCGCATAGTATTGTAAATTCACATCAACGCTAGCAAAAGAACCCCATTTGTAACCCAAGTGCAAGTTAATGGATCTTTCGCTCGCTCTGGTGGCGTAAGTGTATCTGCCTAAGATCCCCCATAAAAACCCTCTATACACCCCCCCACCAAAGACATATCCGCTAACAGAGTCTGCGGTAACAGCGTTACTAAAAACCAAACCATAAATGCTGTTGCTTCTTATGTCAAAAGGGATCGGGTTACCATACCAGCCAATCCTTGCGTTAGCGTTGCCAAAATTTTGGTAATAACCAAAGCCAAAGTTAAACTCGTTGTAGTCAAAGCGTTGGTGGATTAAAAGCGATGCACCCCATTCGCCAATCTTAGAGTTACGCCAAACCACATCGTATAAATCTTTAGCATAAACGGGGAAAATCGCATTGATAAGGGTTTGAGATCGTAACCCTAAACCCCTAAATTTCGGGTTGCTATCAATATGGATTTTAATCCCGGGCGCTTCGTAAGTCTTAGGTGAAAAATAAAAAAAGGGCGTGGCTTGAACATGCTTTCTAGAAAAATAGAGTTGCACCGCATGAATGCCATAATCAACATCTTTTCTGCCGTCTTCAGTTACAATAGGGGCATACCAATCTCGTATCCATTGCCCCGCAGCTAAAGCCCTCCCAAAAGAGCTGAACCATTTTAACGCTATTTTAGAGTTGATTTTATAATCCAGTTCAAAACCCTGTGTATAACCGCTCATAAAATCCATGTTAGAAAGGTAACGCCCTAGTTTGATGTGGAATTTATCGCCATAAGAATAAAACAAATAAGAATTATACAGCACATAATTACGAGTGTGAGCGTCAGATTCTATGCGGGAGTCTTTCCAAGGAGCGTTACCTAAATACCCCCACCAACGCCCTATGAAGAAAAAAAGTTCTGAGCCATAGACTTGATGCGTGGCTTGGTCTATGAGCGTTTTTGTGGAATCGTAAGCGAGCGCTCCTAAAATCCCGCCAACGCCTATTTTTAAGCTGTGTTTTTCAATGTTTTTAGGGAGCAGATTGGAATCCACTTGAAGCTTGATCGTGGCGGTTATAAAAGTGGCTGTAGGGAAAATGCCTTCTTTGGAATTGAGTTTGGAATGGTTAAACCCCACTTTAGAAAAGGATTCCGCTACCCCGCTAAACTTATAATCAAAAGCCAATAAAGGGCTTTGATTGTAAAGAATGGAAACAAACAATAGAGGTAATTTTTGAAATTTTAACACAGAATAACCTTTGTTTAATTTTCGCTCGTATCATACTCCCATTTTATTAAAAACCGATTAAAAATGAAGTATTCAAATAATTATCTAAATATTATTCTTTTTTTGTTCCGCTTTCATTTTTTATTGGCTCAAAAGAATACCCTAAAGCCTGATAAATTTGATTGTGGTAACGGACTTGATTGTCTTCTAAACTTTCTTGAAAAGATTTTTTAAAATGCGGATCCAGTGTGTTTAAAAACACCTCTAGCCCTATCGCGCTGGAATAATTCACCCAATCATGCCTTAAATCGCTCTCCAATAAGGAGGCGTATTCTATAAGCGTTTCATCGCTATTTTGTAAGGCATTGACGATGAATAAATCCTTTCTGTCTTTAGGCTGGGTGAGTAAGAGTAAAGAGGGGTTGAAATTGATTTGTGTGGAAAGGATTTTAAAGGGCTTATATTCTAAAAGCCCTATTTGAGAAAGGATCAGGCCGCTTTTAGTGGTAGGGGTGTTTAAAATCAAGGTAGAATTTTTAAAAAACGCATCGTTTTTTCTAAAATTTTTAGAAAAACTGGTGGCTTGCTTGTAAGAAATATTTTCTTGGTGTTTGACTTCAATGCTTAAAGACTCCGTGATTTGCCTCAAGCGTTCGCCTATTAAGCCATCATCATCGTATTCAATCACAGGCGAATTAGGGCTAATGAAAGCCGTGAGCATGCCTAATTGCTCTTTATAGTCAATCCCCCCAAAATACAAGCGCTCGCTTAAAGAATGCTCAGTTTGATTTTCTAATTGCGCTCTATTCACCGTAGGCACATAAGTAGGGGTGCTAATGGTGGTGTTTTGGAGCAAATTTTCCACGCCCTCTTTAGTCAATAAGGCTATCACAAAAGGGAATTTTTCTTTTTCAATTTCTTTATAGGTTTGCTCTAATTTTTCAGGACTCTCTTCATCGCTGTCAAAGACTTGGATATTGAAATCGTTGTTTCTGGTGTTCAAATACGCTAAAAGGGTGTTCATCACCGAAATGGCATAACGCCCCACCACCTTTTTAGGCAGTAAAATCGCTAATTCAATCTTAGGCTCATAGCTTTCTTTAGCTGGAGTTTGAGAAGCGATGAATGCAGGGTTGAGTTTATTGAGTATGTCATGATAATAAGTTTTAAGGCTCTCATCCTGGTTGTTGTTATCGTATTGAGAAACAAAAGAAAAGATTTGATTTTGTAGCATCAAGTCTTTCAAGCATTCCAAAGAGCAAGGCTCTGTCTTAATGATTTGCTGGTGCGCTGGGGGCAAGGGGGAAAACAGATAGCTTTTAGCGTTCAAGCTTATCGCGCAAAAAATTGAAACAATCAGCACAAAGCGTTTGAAAAATCTTTTTCTTAAGGCGTATGGCATTTTTTAATATCTTTTAAACTGAATTTCCTAAAATTTTATTATAGAATATTTAACCCTAACAAGGAAACTAATTCCACCCCTACAACCCCACAAGAGGACTTTTTTCAAGGCGTGTGGGATCAAACGCGCTTTTAAACACTCAAACCCTATAAAATCCCCATTACAAGGATACAGAGCGAGAACCAAACCCCCACCAACTTTAATTTTCAACCATTAAAGGATTGCATCATTGAATGGTGCATGCTTTCATGCTTTGATGATCCCCTAGCGCCAATTATAGATATAAGGCCTTAAGCTAATGCAATAATCTCTAGTGCTTAATATATCCTTACGCATATCCCCTAATTGCCCAGATAAGACTTCTTGCACTTTTCTTAAATTGTTAATCTCAGTGTTTTGCGTGCTGATGATTTTTTTCAAGTCCCTTATCTCTTTAATCAAATCCGCATTACTGATCGCTTTATTGGCTTGCACTGGATCCGCGCTTAAAAAAGCCAACGCCACACACCAACTCACAACGATTTTTTTCACCGCCACTCTCCTTTTTTTGTCCTCTCTCAACACTCAGCCATAATTAAATAAAAAGGGATCGCCCCTTTTAATGGAAACAAAACTAGAGCCTGAAATTCTCCATTAAATTAAAGTTCATGTAGCGATAGATCTTGTCTTTTTGGCTCTCTAGCTTTTCACTCACTAAATTTAAGTATTCTTCTTTAGTGGGGATTCTCCCTAGTAAAGCGCACGCCGCCCCAAGCTCTGCACTGCCTAAATATACTTTAGCCCCTCTACCCATACGATTATCAAAATTCCGTGTGGAAGTGGAAAAGACGACCGCATTATCCCTAACCCTCGCTTGATTGCCCATGCACAAGCTACAGCCTGGGACTTCAGTCCTCGCCCCAGCAGCCCCAAAAATCGCATAATAGCCCTCATTAATAAGCTCCTGTTCATCCATTTTACTGGGCGGCACTACCCAAAGACGTGCTTGACTGGGAGGAGCGTTTTTAACGATTTCGCCAAAGGCTCTAAAATGCCCGATATTCGTCATGCAAGAGCCAATAAACACTTCATCAATAGAGTGCGGTCTTTTGCCGGTCGTATCCGCTAAAACTTCGCTCAAAGTAGCGACATCATCAGGATCATTAGGGCATGCCAAAATAGGCTCCGTGATTTCTGCCACATCAATTTCAATGACAGCGGCGTATTGAGCGTTACTATCTGGCTCTAACAATACCGGATTATCCACCCAAGCTTGCATCGCATCTTTGCGTTTTTTCAAAGTCTCTTTATCTTCATAACCGCTTGCAATCATCTCATCAATCAGCTTGATATTGGATTTCAAGTATTCAATCATCGGCTCTTTATTCAAACGCACCACGCAAGCAGCCGCACTCCTTTCCGCGCTCGCATCGCTTAGTTCAAAAGCCTGCTCCATTTTAATATCAGGCAAGCCTTCAATCTCTAAAATACGCCCGTTAAAGACATTGATTTTACCCTTTTTCTCCACCGTGAGTAACCCTTTTTTGATGGCATAATAAGGGATCGCATTCACTAAATCCCTTAAGGTGATCCCAGGATTCATTTCCCCTTTAAAACGCACCAACACGGATTCTGGCATGTTCAAGGGCATCGTGCCTGTAACCGCTGCAAAAGCGACTAACCCGCTCCCTGCTGGGAAACTAATGCCTAAAGGGAAACGAGTGTGGCTATCCCCCCCTGTGCCTAAAGTGTCAGGCAATCCCATGCGATTTAGCCATGTATGGATCACGCCATCGCCCGGATGCAACGCCACGCCGCCTCTTTGAGTAATAAAGCCAGGCAAGGTTGCATGCAAACTCACATCGCTAGGCTTTGGGTAAGCGGCGGTATGACAAAAACTTTGCAACACAAAAGGCGCATCAAACTTCAAACTCGCTAATTCTTTAACCTCATCTCTGGTCATCGCCCCTGTGGTGTCTTGACTGCCCACGGTGGTAACCTTTGGCTCACAATAAGTGCCAGGTAAGATCCCTTTTACCCCACAAGCATGGCCTACAATTTTTTGGGCTAAAGTGTAACCTTTGGCGTCGCTTTTAGGAGCGGATGGCTTTTTAAACGCTTCCGATTCGCCCAGCCCTAAAAATTTACGCGCTTTATTGGTCAAACCCCTGCCAATGATTAAAGGGATACGCCCAGAAGCCCTGACTTCATCTAATAAAGTTTCAGGCTCTAGCTTAAAGGAGCTGACCACTTTATCGTTCAGCGTGATTTCGCCTTTATAAGGATAGATTTTAATCATATCGCCCTCTTTTAAATCCTTAACGTCAGCCACAATGGGTAACGCCCCGCTATCTTCACAAGTCGCAAAGAAAATCGGAGCGATCACCCCCCCAATCACAATGCCCCCACTCCTTTTATTAGGCACAAAAGGAATGTCCTTACCAAAATGCCACATGATAGAGTTTGTCGCGCTTTTTCTGGAGCTTCCTGTGCCAACCACATCGCCCACATACGCTACAGGAACGCCTTTAGTTTTAATGGCTTTGATGCGTTGTTCGTAATTTTCAATCCTGTTTTTTAGCATGGCTTTAGCGTGTAAAGGAATATCGCTTCGTGTGAAAGCATCGCTCGCTGGGCTTAAATCATCGGTATTGGTTTCGCCATCAATCTTAAACACACACGCTTCAATGCATTCATTCAAAGGCTCTTTATTCAAAAACCATTCGGCGTTCGCCCAAGACTCTAGCACCTCTTTAGCCAGAGCGTTAGTTTTACTCATTGCAGCGATTTTATCAAACGATCCATAGACTAAAAGAGTGGTTTTTAAAGCTTTCGCGCTCTCTTTAGCGATGTTTTTGTCTTGACTCTCTAAGCCCATAATCAAAGGCTCTACATTATACCCCCCAAGCATCGTGCCTAAAAGGGTGGTCGCTTCTAAAGCGCTAATGTGCGCGCATTCTAGTTTTTTTTGAGACAATTTAGCTAAAAATTCCGCTTTCACTTTCGCTCCCTCATCAACCCCAGGGCTCACTCTGTGAATGAGTAATTCTTTAGCGAAAGCGGCGTTTGTGGGATCTTTTGTTAAAATCTCAACGACAGCCTCCACTTGTTTAGCGTTTAAAGGGAGTGGCGGGATACCCTCACTTTTTCTTTCTGAAACGCTTTTTTTGTAATCTTCTAAAAAATCTTTCATCATTTCTCCTTTTTAAATAGCATTATTTGCTAATGCCCTAATCATTTGCCCCATGATAACAAAACTCTTTTTACTTTCAGTTAAGTTGTAAGAAACTTTAGCTACCATGCGATACAAAAAAGGATTTTAAGTGCGTTTTGGTAAAATTGATTATTTAAACATGCTCCCTTTTGATGTGTTTATCAAATCCTACCCCACCCCTTGTTATTTCAAACAATTTTTACGGCTTAAAAAAACCTACCCTTCCAAACTCAATAAGAGTTTTTTATTCAGGCGTATTGATGCGGGGTTTATTTCTTCTATCGCCGGCCATTCATTCGCTCTCCATTCCCATTCTCTAGGCATTGTCGCTTATAAGGAAGTTTTAAGCGTGCTGGTTGTGGGTACAAAAAACGCTTTTGACAAAGAAAGCGCTTCTTCAAACGCTCTCTCTCAAGCGCTAGGGTTAAAGGGCGAAGTGTTAATCGGCAATAAAGCGTTGCAGTTTTATTATTCCAACCCCAAAAAAGATTTTATAGATTTAGCCGCTCTTTGGTATGAAAAAAAACGCTTGCCGTTTGTTTTTGGGCGTTTGTGTTACCATAAAAACAAGGATTTTTACAAGCGCTTGTCTTTAGCTTTCAAACACCAAAAAACAAAAATCCCTTACTATATCCTTAAAGAAGCCGCTTTAAAAACCAACTTAAAACGCCAAGACATTCTAAACTACTTGCAAAAAATTTACTACACTTTAGGCAAAAAGGAACAATCAGGCCTTAAAGCGTTCTATCGTGAATTGTTATTCAAACGCATTCAAAAACCCAAGCGCTTTTAGTGATTCGCTGAGAATGTAGGCTTAAAATTCAGAAAGGGTGTTTTTAAGCAAGATTAGGTTACAATCACAAGTTTTATTAAAATTTTATTAATTAATTAAGAAGGGATCATGCAAGCAAAGATAAAAAACAAACGGGTTTTGGTGAAATTTTCTGGGGAAGCGTTGGCTGGGGACAACCAGTTTGGGATTGACATTCATGTGTTAGATCACATCGCTAAAGAGATCAAAAGTTTGGTGGAAAACGCTATTGAAGTGGGTATTGTGATTGGTGGAGGCAATATCATTAGGGGGGTTAGCGCGGCTCAAGGGGGGATTATCAGGCGCACCAGTGGGGATTATATGGGCATGTTAGCCACCGTGATTAATGCGGTAGCCATGCAAGAAGCTTTAGAGCATATCGGCTTAGACACAAGGGTGCAGAGCGCGATTGAAATCAAAGAAATTTGTGAAAGTTACATTTACAGAAAAGCGATCAGGCATTTAGAAAAGGGTAGGGTGGTGATTTTTGGCGCAGGCACGGGAAACCCGTTTTTCACTACGGATACGGCTGCCACTTTAAGAGCGATTGAAATTGGATCGGATTTAATCATTAAAGCGACTAAAGTGGATGGCATTTATGACAAAGACCCTAACAAGTTTAAAGACGCTAAGAAATTAGACACTTTAAGCTATAACGACGCTTTGATAGGGGATATTGAAGTGATGGACGATACCGCTATTTCTTTAGCTAAAGACAATAAACTCCCCATTGTGGTGTGTAACATGTTTAAAAAAGGGAATTTATTGCAAGTGATCAAGCACCAACAAGGCGTGTTTTCTATGGTAAAATAAGCCCTTTAACATTGGATAGAACTCAAAATAAAAGGATCAGTTTGAAAAAAGAGAGAACAGAGAGTTTAGTCGCTCAAGCCTTAAAAAATATTGGGAACGACCGCTACATGCTAGATAATTTAGTTTTCGCTCGTGTGAAGCAATTAAACGCCGGAGCCAAAACTTTAGTGAATATGGACCCTAAACGCCATAAATTAGTGGATATTGCCATTAGAGAAATCGCTGAAGGGAAAATTGATATAGACAGGATAGATGAACGAAATTGATAAATCCGTTGATATCGGATTCTTACGGATTTTGGATGTTATTAAAAAAGTTACGACCCCAAAGGGTGGCATTGAAATCTTAAGGACCTTAATTGATTTCACGCCCAAGATTGAAAACGCCCTAAATTTAGCGGCCAAAAGCCATAAGGGGCAATACAGAAAAAGCGGCGAGCCTTATATTGTCCATCCTATTTGTGTGGCGAGCTTGGTAGCGTTTTGTGGGGGCGATGAGGCGATGGTGTGCACTGCGCTTTTGCATGATGTGGTAGAAGACACGCCTTGTGAGATTGAAACGATTGAGCGAGAATTTGGGAAAGATGTGGCTAATTTAGTGGATGCGCTCACTAAAATCACTGAAATCAGGAAAGAAGAGTTAGGGGTGAGCTCTCAAGATCCCAGAATGGTGGTTTCAGCGCTCACTTTTAGAAAGATTTTAATTAGCGCGATACAAGATCCAAGAGCCTTAGTGGTAAAGATTAGCGACAGGTTGCACAACATGCTCACCTTAGACGCCTTGCCTCATGACAAGCAGGTGCGTATTTCTAAAGAGACTCTAGCGGTGTATGCCCCCATAGCGAGCCGATTGGGCATGTCTTCAATCAAAAATGAATTAGAAGACAAGAGCTTTTATTATATTTATCCGGAAGAATATAAAAATATCAAGGAATATTTGCACAAAAACAAGCAGTCTTTACTCTTAAAACTCAACGCTTTTGCGAGCAAGTTAGAAAAAAAACTTTTTGATAGCGGGTTTAGCCATTCGGATTTTAAACTCGTTACAAGGGTGAAACGCCCTTATTCTATCTATCTTAAGATGCAACGAAAGGGCGCGGTTAATATTGATGAAATTTTGGACTTGTTAGCCATTAGGATTTTATTGAAAAACCCGATTGATTGCTATAAAGTTTTAGGGATTATCCATTTGAATTTCAAACCCATTGTCTCTCGTTTTAAAGACTACATCGCTTTACCGAAAGAAAATGGCTATAAGACGATACACACGACCATTTTTGATGAATCTTCTGTTTATGAAGTGCAGATCCGCACCTTTGATATGCATATGGGGGCGGAGTATGGTAATTCAGCCCACTGGAAGTATAAAGCTGGGGGCGTGGATAATGAAGATCACCATGAGGGCATGAGGTGGTTGCAAAATTTTAAATACCATGACAGCGATTTGAAAAACGACCCTAAGGAATTTTACGAACTCGCTAAGAACGATTTGTATCGTGAAGATATTGTCGTTTTTTCGCCTCATGGGGACACTTACACCTTACCGGTAGGAGCGATCGCTTTAGATTTTGCTTACATGGTGCATAGCGATTTGGGCGATAAAGCCACGGACGCTTATATCAATAGTAAAAAAGCCTTACTCAATCAAGAATTAAGAAGCGGGGATGTGGTTAAAATCGTTAAAGGCGATAAAATAATACCTCGTTTCATTTGGATGGATCAGCTTAAAACTTCTAAGGCTAAAAACCACTTACGCATCCAAAGAAGAAACCGCTTGAAAGAAATTGACACTAAAAGCATGATTAATATTTTAGCGACTTTTTTTGGGCGCTCTGTTTTTGAAGATGTGGGTTTAAAAGATTATAAAAACTTTGAAGAAAAATTGATAGATTGTGGGGTGGAGACCACCTTAACAGAAGCGATGAAAAGCTTTGAAAATTTAGCCAAACTCACTGAAGAAATTGAAAATAAGGTGTTTTCTTTAAAAGAAGATGCGATTTTAGAATACCAAGAGATGAGTTTATGGACTCGAGGTTTAAGGTATTTGGGCTTTAAAACCAATGTCTTGAATTTTTTAGCCCCCAATCGGCAATGGCAGTGTAAGGAATTAGAACATTTTAGCGTTTGTTCAAGCAACGCTTTAGAAATCAAACAGGTGTTGTTGAATGATTGTTGTTACCCTAAATATGGCGATGAAATCATTGCGATTGTAACGGATTTGAAAGATCCAAAAGCGATTGCGCACCATAAATTTTGCAAAAAAGCGATGGCGGAAGTGGATGCTAAAGTGCCTATGGTTTATATAGAATGGCACAAGCGGGATCGAACGATTTATAAAATGATGTTTTATTTAGGCGAAAAAAAGTCGGTTTTAGCGGGTTTGTTAACTTTTTTAAACAGGAATGAATGCAACATTGTGGGCGTGTCTTACTTAGGCTATAAAGACAAGTATTCTAGCCATTGCGAAGTGAGTTTTGAAATAGCCACGGATAAGGCGGATTGGATCAGAGCCTTAATCAATCGCAAATATCAGGATAGGATTGTAGAATTATCCAGTCTGGATGACGCTTATGAATCATAATAAGCCCTAATTAAGGAATGAACATGGAACAAAAAATCGCTATCGCCTTAAAAGAGATCGCTAGAGGCGCTAATGAAATCATTGGATTAGAATATATTGAAAAGCTGGTGAGGAAATATTATGAAACCAATGAACGCTTTATCGTTAAAGCCGGGTTTGATCCTACCGCTCCCGATTTGCATTTAGGGCATACGGTATTGATCCAAAAACTGGCTTTATTGCAGCAATATGGGGCTAGGGTTAAGTTTTTGATTGGGGATTTTACCGCTATGATAGGCGATCCTACGGGTAAAAATGAAACGAGAAAACCCTTAAACCGGGAGCAAGTCTTAGAAAACGCTAAAACTTATGAAGAGCAAATCTATAAAATTTTAGATGAAAAACACACCGAAGTGTGTTTTAATTCCACTTGGTTGGATACTTTAGGTGCAAAGGGCATGATAGAATTGTGCGCGAAGTTTTCAGTTGCTAGAATGCTAGAAAGGGACGATTTTGCTAAACGCTATAAAGAAAACCGCCCCATTAGCATCGTGGAATTTTTATACCCTTTGTTGCAGGGCTATGATTCAGTGGCGATGGATGCGGATATTGAGCTTGGGGGCAATGATCAAAAGTTTAATTTGCTGGTGGGGCGTTTTTTGCAACGGGCTTACGGCTTGAATAAAGAGCAATCTGTCATCACCATGCCTTTATTAGAGGGGCTTGATGGGGTGCAAAAAATGAGTAAAAGCTTGGGGAATTATGTGGGGATCACTGAAGAGCCTAATGCGATGTTTGGGAAGATCATGAGCGTGAGCGATGATCTCATGTGGCGCTACTACACCCTTTTGAGCGCTAAGACTTTAGAAGAAATTGAAGACTTAAAACATGGTATTTTAAATCAGACCTTGCACCCTAAAGCCGCTAAAGAAGATCTCGCTGGTGAAATCGTGGCTCGTTATTATGATAATGAACAAGCGATTAAGGCTAAAGAGCAATTTTCTAAAGTGTTTAGCGCAAACCTTTTGCCCGAAATTTTATCAGAGAGCGATTTTGATGAAGGGGTTGGGATTTTAGATGTTTTAAAACAGATTGGCTTTTGCCCATCCACTTCACAAGCCAGGCGTGATATTCAAGGGGGAGGGGTAAAGATTAATCAAGAAGTGATAAAAAATGAGAGTTATCGTTTTGTTAAAGGAAATTATGTTATACAGCTTGGTAAGAAAAGATTTATGAAATTAAATATTAACTAAGGAAAGAGCTATGGTATCAACACTCAAACCGCTAAAAATCGGTAAGCACACCATAAAATTCCCTATCTTTCAAGGGGGAATGGGTGTGGGGATTAGTTGGGATGAACTAGCTGGAAATGTTGCCAAAGAAGGGGCTTTAGGAGTGATTTCAGCCGTAGGGACTGGTTATTATAAAAACATGCGTTTTGTAGAAAGGATTGTGGCTAAAAAACCCTTTGAAGCCTTGAATTTTTACTCCAAAAAAGCGTTGAATGAGATTTTTGCAAACGCCAGGAAGATTTGTGGGAACAAGCCTTTAGGAGCGAATATTTTATACGCTATCAATGACTATGGCCGTGTTTTAAGGGACGCTTGTGAAGCGGGAGCGAATATCATTATTACAGGGGCTGGTTTGCCCACCAACATGCCTGAATTCGCTAAGGATTTTAGCGATGTGGCGCTTATTCCTATTATTTCTTCAGCGAAGGCTTTAAAAATCCTTTGTAAAAGATGGAGCGATCGCTATAAAAGAATCCCGGACGCATTCATTGTGGAAGGGCCTTTGAGTGGGGGGCATCAGGGCTTTAAATACGAAGATTGTTTCAAAGAAGAATTCCGATTAGAAAACTTAGTGCCTAAAGTCGTGGAAGCTTCTAAGGAATGGGGGAATATCCCTATCATTGCAGCTGGGGGGATTTGGGACAGGAAAGATATAGACACCATGTTAAGCCTTGGAGCGAGTGGGGTGCAAATGGCGACTCGTTTTTTAGGCACGAAAGAATGCGACGCTAAAGCGTATGCCGATCTTTTGCCCACGCTCAAAAAAGAAGATATTTTACTCATTAAATCGCCTGTAGGCTATCCGGCTAGGGCTATTAACACTGGGGTGATCAAACGCATTGAAGAGGGTAACGCACCCAAAATCGCATGCGTGAGCAATTGTGTAGCGCCTTGTAACAGGGGTGAAGAGGCTAAAAAAGTGGGCTATTGTATCGCTGATGGCTTGGGGCGCAGTTATTTAGGAAACAGAGAAGAGGGGCTTTATTTTACTGGGGCTAATGGCTATAGAGTGGATAAGATTATCAGCGTGCATGAATTGATCAAAGAGCTTACAGAGGGTTAATTTGTAGTGCTTGTGAGGTTAGGGGTTGTTGCATGTCTTTTTTGGTTGCATTTTGCTTATGCAACAACCCTTAAAATTATCAACATTGTGCCTTTTGGCTCTAGCAGTGTTAAAATTCTATTCAATCAAGAGGTTAAAAAATTCAAAGAAGTTTCGCTCAAAAATTTCAAGAGTTATTTGGAATTAGAAGCCATTTTAACCATTCCTAAAAAGCATTACCAATTTTCTAAACAATCGTCCATCACGATCGCACAATTTAGCCCTAAATTAGCGCGAGTGGTTATCGGCTATGCTCCTAAGATGACTTATGAAGTCAAAATCCTTAAAGACAAGCTCTATATTTCTATCGTGGAGAAAAAGCCCTTAATAAGGCATCAAATAACACCCAAACCACCCAAACACCATGCACTCAAACACACAACGCCAAAACCCACCCCTAAACCCATTAAAAAAGAGGCTAAAGAGGCTAAGGAGAAAACGCCCATTAAACATGCGCATTCAAAACACGCACACTCTCCATTGAACGAAAGGAGCGCTAAAAAAGAAATTCTTAAAAAAGAAGCAGAAAATGAGAGCAAGAACCAAGTCTTTATAGCAGAAAAAAATGACGCTTTCATCAAAACCAAGCGCAAAAAACACAAAAAGATCGTTTTAGACGCCGGGCATGGGGGGAAAGATTGCGGGGCGATGAGCGCGAATTTAGTGTGTGAAAAAGACATTGTTTTAGAAGTGGTGAAGTTTTTACACAAAGAGCTTAAAAAAAGAGGCTATAGCGTTTTATTGACAAGGGATAAGGACATTTATATTGATTTAGTGGGGCGCACGGAATTAGCCAATAAAAAAAGCGCGGATTTATTCATCTCAGTGCATGCCAATTCCATCCCCAAGCATTCCACCTCTAACGCTCATGGCATAGAAACTTATTTTTTATCCACCGCAAGGAGCGAAAGGGCTAGGAAAGTGGCTGAGCAAGAAAATAAAGACGATGTGAATTTGATGGATTATTTTTCTAAAAGTTTGCTTTTAAATTCATTGAACACGCAGCGACTGATTGTCTCTAACAAACTAGCGATTGATGTGCAATACGGCATGCTCCAAAGTGTCCGCAAAAATTACCCTGATGTGGTGGATGGGGGCGTGAGAGAGGGGCCTTTTTGGGTGTTGGCCGGGGCTTTAATGCCTTCAATTTTAATAGAAATTGGTTATAATTCCCATGCGATAGAATCTAAACGCATCCAAAGCAAACCGTATCAAAAGATCTTGGCTAAGGGCATTGCTGATGGCATTGATAGTTTCTTCAGCAAGAATGATTAGGCAATGATTAGGTTGTAGATGAATTTTTACCAAAAGATATACACGCATAAAGTCGTTTTTTCTTCATTGTTTTTTTTGTTGTTTTTGTTCAATGCGGAAACCTTGTTGCTTTCGCATTTCAGCGATGATTTTTCGCAATTGTTTTTTTTGTTTGAAAACCATGTTTATGATTTCATTGTCAAATTAGATTACTTGGGGCTAATAGGCGTTTCTTTAATTTATCTGCTTGTGCTTATTCTAAAGCCTTTCACCCTCACGCGCCAAAAATGCGCTTGCGTAGGGATCTTATGCCTTTCTTTTTACGCTTGGAATTTTCCTGTTAAACATTCTTTAATCATGCTTTATCTTTTCTATTTTGCACTGTTAGCGACTTTATTGTGGCGTTTTTTAGGGGCTAGCATGAAGCAATCTTTCTTGCCCTCTATGAATATTTGCATCGTGTGGGTTTTTGCTTCTTCTTTACAGAGTTTTAGGTTTTTAAGCGTGTCTGATTGCGTGGATTTTTCCCTTTTTATACTCGCTCTTATTTTATTGATACTGGTTTTAATCTATCACAGACGCCTTTTTGGGCTGTATGAATACGCTAACACGCTTATTTTGATCGTGGGGCTTTGTGTGGTGGTGCTATGCTCTAGCATGTTCATTCAAACTAAAGAATACTATGGCATGCGATTGGGTTTTTATTTTTTAGGCTTGTTGGGGTGGCTTTTAGAATACATCCATAACACTTTAAGGCGTTTGGAGCATAAGATTTAAAGGCTTAGTTCTCATTAAATAGGGATTGTTAAAGTTTTTTGGTTGAGTATCCTTGATTGAGTGTCTTTTTGGGGCTTAAAAGCGGTTTTACAAAAATCTTAAAGCGGTTTGATGATCTTTTGTTTTTGGCGTTCTTGTTCTAATTTGGCCACTTGAGCAAAGACTATCGCCACGGCTTCAAACAATTCTTCTGGTATGGCGGCGTTTAATTTCACATCCCTATAAAGCTCTCTAGCGAGCGTTTTATTTTCTATAATTTCTATGCCATGCTCTCTAGCGATACCCTTAATCCTAATGGCTAAATAATCCGTGCCTTTAGCCACCACCACCGGCACAGGGTGTTCTTCATCAAATTTGAGAGCGACAGCGTAATGGGTAGGGTTAGTAACCACGACATTAGCTTTAGGGATTTCTTGCATCATTTTATTCGTGGCGTTTTTTAGCATCATTTGGCGGATTTTGGCTTTGATTTCTGGGTTCCCTTCTTGCTGTTTGTATTCGTCTTTAACTTCTTGTTTAGTCATTTTTAAAGAGTTGGTGTATTGGCGGCGCTTGATTGCTAAATCTATAAAAGCCAAGACAAAAAATAAAAATAAAAGCGAAGAAATGAGTAATAACGCCTTGCTCTTAAACCACAATAACTGGCCTTGCAAATTCAAAAGAGCTGCATGGTTTAATTCCCCTAAAAATAAGGAAAAGATAAAAAACCCCAGAAAAAAAGCTAAAAAAACTTTTAAGGTGATCAAACTCCCATCAAGGAGCTTTTTTAAAGAAAAAAGGTTTTTGACGCCATTGATAGGGTTGATTTTAGAAAATTTAGGCTCAATGACTTTAGGGGCAAAGAGCCAGCCAAATTGCAAGACATTAGATAAAAACGCCACCACCACTAAAATGATTAAAATCGGTAAAAGCAATAAAAAAGTGTCTTTAGCCAGTTGGTTAAACAGCTCTTGAACGCTTTCTTTACTAAAATCTAGGGAAAAATCTTTCAACACATGGCGATACATTTCGCTAAAGCCATCCACCCACCATATGAAAAAAACAAAAATACTGAGTAATCCAGCTAATAACCCTAAAAACCCCACCACTTCCATGCTCTTAGGCACATTGCCTTCTTCTCTGGCTTTTTGGATTTTTTTCGCGCTAGGGAGTTCGGTTTTTTCTTCTTCAGCCATTGGCCCTCTTTTTTAAAATTTGAACGGCTAATTCATAGTCTTTTAGGGTGTTTAGGTTTAAAAATTCTTCTTCTTGATTAAAATGGATAGCGACAGAAGAGGTATTTTTCACAAGATCGCTAAGGCGATAATTTTGTGTTTTAAGAGCGTAACAAAGAGCGTTAAGGCTATTTTGATGCCACAAAGAAATTAAATAATGCTCTTTTGTAGGGCTTTTAGCATAGATTACGCTAAAGTTTTTAATCCCACAAAGAGCCTTAATGCTTTCAAAGGACACTAAAGGCGTATCTATAGGGATAAAAAAAATATAAGGGGTTTGCAATGTTAAAAAAGCGTTATAAATGCCAAAAAGGGGTGAAAAAAGATCGCTCTCTTTTTCTAAAAGGTAGGGAGCGTTCAGGTCATACGATTTTTTAGCGCTGATAATGACTTTTTTGAAAAGTTTTAAAAGGCGCATGTATTGGTATTCTAAAAGGCTAGAATACGATTTTAAAGGCATGAGAGCCTTATTGGTTTGAATGTTATTGGTGATGAAACGAGAGCTTTTGCCCCCAGCCAGTAAAACGCAAGGAATGCTATCAATGATAGGGTTTTTCAAAAGATTTATCCTTGTTTGATGTTGTTAAGTCGTTGTTTATTATGTTACACTAAAAGCTTAAATAAAAGGCATAAGGGATAAAGGGAGTGTTAGTAGATAGTTTTAATAGAGTTATTGATTATATTAGGGTGTCTGTAACCAAACAATGCAATTTCAGGTGTCAGTATTGCATGCCTGCTACGCCATTAAATTTTTTTGATGATGAAGAATTATTGCCTTTGGATAATGTTTTAGAATTTCTTAAAATCGCCATTGATGAGGGCGTTAAAAAAATTAGAATCACTGGTGGGGAGTCGCTATTACGCAAGGGTTTAGACGAGTTTATCGCTAAACTACACGCTTACAATAAAGAAGTGGCGTTAGTTTTAAGCACTAATGGTTTTTTACTCAAAAAAATGGCTAAGGATTTAAAAAATGCCGGGTTAGTGCAAGTGAATGTTTCATTGGATTCTTTAAAAAGCGATAGGGTTTTAAAAATCTCTCAAAAAGACGCTCTTAAAAACACGCTAGAAGGGATTGAAGAGTCCTTGAAAGTGGGTTTAAAACTCAAATTAAACACGGTTGTGATAAAAAGCGTTAATGATGATGAAATCTTAGAGCTTTTGGAATACGCAAAAAATAGGCATATACAAATCCGCTACATTGAATTTATGGAAAACACGCATGCTAAAAGTTTGGTTAAAGGCTTGAAAGAGCGAGAAATTTTAGATTTGATCGCTCAAAAATACAAAATCATTGCGACAGAAAAACCCAAACAAGGGTCTTCTAAAATCTACACGCTAGAAAATGGCTATCAATTTGGCATTATCGCTCCGCATAGCGATGGTTTTTGCCAATCTTGCAATCGTATCCGTTTGGCTTCTGATGGTAAGATTTGCCCATGTTTATACTATCAAGACGCCATAGACGCTAAAGAAGCGATCATAAATAAAGATACAAAAATGATGAAAAAGCTTTTAAAACAATCTGTCATCAATAAACCAGAAAAAAACATGTGGAATGATAAAAACAGCGAAACTCCCACAAGGGCGTTTTACTACACAGGGGGGTAGGACACAGGGGGGTAAGGAAAATATTTATTATTTTAAACCTTTTTATTAAAAATAAGGCGGTTTGTTTAGGATTTTTGGTTATAGTGGCTAGGATTGAACAATAAGGAGGTCTTCATGGAAAAAATCCTAGCGTTTTTTATCCCTAGCTTTTTTATTTCCGGCTTTTTTTTTGGGGGGGGGTTACTTATAAGCCTACCCTAAATCTTTTAAAATCCCCAAAATCTCTCGCTTTTTTTAAATCTCACCTATTAACACCGCTAAAGAGAGGGTAATTCATGTTAGAAAACATGCAAGATATTTCGTTACAAAGCTCTCATGAAGCAGGGTTGGGTGCTTTAGGGCTTGAATTCTTGAATGGTTTTGTTCCATTCATCATAAAGAGTATCTTCTGTGAATATCAAAAAAAAGGAAAAGACTACAAAGAAGCACTCAAGCACACCGCCATTGCTACCCTAAAGGGTGGAACGCTTAGTTATGGTAGTGCGTTTGCAAGCTCATCTTTGGGAGATTTGATGCAAAGCAACGCTAATAAAGTCATCCAAAGCCTTGGCAAGGGTTCAGTGCCTACGATGATTGTAGGGGTTGGTGTGGTAAATTGCAAAGTTTTAGTTGATTATTTTCGTGGAACGATTGATAGGGTGGAGTGTTTGGAGAAACTTGGGAAAGAAAATACTACTTTTTTAAGCGGTATAGTTATGGGGAGCATTGGTCAATTAGCGATCCCCATTCCTGTAGTTGGAGTACTCATTGGGAGCTTTGTGGGTGGAGTGATGAGTAAAACTTTTTATGATGTCTCGCTAACGATTTTCAAAGAGGCTAAATTGGCGTGCCAAAGGCGTATAGAGATTGAAAAAGAATGCCGTGAGAGTATCAGACAGTTAGAGATGTATCAAAATCAATTTAATGAAGTGTTTGAGCGGTATTTTCATGGGACTATAAAATTCTTTAATGAAAGTTTTGATGAGCTGGAGAGGGTGCTTTGTGCGGGCGATGCGGATTTGGCTATAGCAGTCAACAACAAGATCCAAGAGAGGATGGGTCAAGAGTTGCTGTTTGACAATAAGCAAGAGTGCTGGGAATTTATCACTAGCTGTAAAGAGGGTTGGAATTTCATCACTAGTCGTGGAAGAACAGAAATTTAAAGGAGAAGTCAATGGATAAAAATAGAGATGATCATGCGATTATGGCTAATGTGATAAAGTCGTTGGAAAGGGGTTACTCTTTTAGCTCAAGCGATCGAGCAAAATTCGCGCAAGCCGCTAGAACGCATGGGATTGAAGATAGCGTTATTGAAGAGGTTATTGACATCACTCAGACCATTAGTCTTATCCATCTCCATGAAGATCGGCTTGATGCAAGCGATTTGCCAAGAGAACAAAAGAAAACCATGCACGCTGAGCTTCAAAAAAGCATTGATGAAAATCTAGAAGTTTTAAAAAAAATCATAAACATTTAAAGGAGAAAAACATGCCATTACCATTCATTTTAGGAGGTATAGCCCTAACGGTAGCAGGATACGGAGTCAAAAAAGGGATTGATGCAAAGAATACTAACGACAAAGCCAAGACCTATTCAAAAAAGTTGAGCTTGCGGAGTCTGGTTGCAAATTGGCTTTTGCAAGGTTTGGCGAGAAAAAACTCCATGTTTTAAGCCATGGCGTTTCAAACTTTTTGAATCATTTCCACCAATTGAAGGGTCATGAGTTTGTCATCAGCAATATTGATATGCAAAATATTCAAGAGCAAGTCTTAGAAATGCTAAATATTGTCAATAAGTATAAAGAGATGGGCTTGTTGGAACTTGCTAATTTGAGTAGCATGAGCATTGCAGTTGGAGCTCTTGCCACTTATGGTACATACACTGGTATAAATGCGGCGGCTGGTGGCACAGTGCTGTCTCATATTGGTGGGGCGATTTCTTTGGGAGGTGGGTTGGCTGCTGGGAGTATGGCGTTGATTGGAGGGGTTGGTGCTGCACCCGTGATCGCTATCTTGGGGGCTTTGAGTGCCGCTAAAATGGAAAAAAAGCGAGATGATGCTAAGGCTTATTGCTCTCAAGTTGAAGCAGCCGTCAAAAAAGCGGATGTGGTGATTGATAATCTCCAAGCCGTTAGGAAAATGGCAGATCTTTTCACTAGGCAAATCACAAAGTTTGACGCGCTGTTTTTCTCGCTTTCTCAAGACGCCATCGCCACGATGAAAAAGCATAACTAAAAGATCAACTCTGCGTTACCGTTTCAAC
The DNA here is from genome assembly GCF_900478295.1 of Helicobacter pylori NCTC 11637 = CCUG 17874 = ATCC 43504 = JCM 12093. NCBI lineage: Bacteria > Pseudomonadati > Campylobacterota > Epsilonproteobacteria > Campylobacterales > Helicobacteraceae > Helicobacter > Helicobacter pylori. The sequence goes on along the minus strand of NZ_LS483488.1, from coordinate 996,699 downwards.
GCTCTTTAGTTTGAGCGCTTTTTGAAAGTGCCTATCATGAACAAACACCAAAAACTTAATAAAAAAGCACAAAACGCCCTCAATATGGATGTGAGTTTTAGGGTTATTATTACGGAATAGACTAAAAATAGCTCTATTTTCATTAAATATGAACACTCAAAGTCTTATTATTAAAAAAAGGGGTTTTAGTTATTCTATTTTATGATAAAACTCATTCTCTTAATGGGATAGGGGTATTTTGAAATAATTCCCCCTACAACCCCCAACTAAAAACCCCTAATTCAAGAAGACCGCTTTTTAAAGCTATCACTTGACTAGCGTCAAGCTCTTTACTATTGATTGTAAAAAATGCTAATAACTTTTTAAATTTGGTTATTGATATCCTATAAAAACAGACTCTATTTCACCAATAGTTCTACGATTATAAACAATAATTGATTGAAGTATAAAAAATCTATAAGTTTGACTTCTTACAAAAAATTTATTATAATAGATAGCATATTACTCAACTAGGGCATTCTTTAATCCTGTAACCCTAGTTGTCCACATAAAAAGGATAAAAATTATGAACCATACACAAAAAACAGCAATTTTCGTTGATTTTGAAAATTTGAGAATAGGTGTTTTTAACAAAACATGGAAAAAGAAAGGACTCTTTTTTGATTACAACAATAATCCACAGAAGGTTGTAGATTTTTGTAATTTATGTGTTTTTGACAGTTATTATGAGAGAGATTTATTAAATCTATACAGAATATTCTTTTACACAGCAAAACCGCTAGATAGCCATTCTAAAAAGAAAGATATACTGAATTTTTTGTCAACACTAGAATGTTTAAATCATACTGCTTTGAGACTTGGGAAACTTGTTAAGCGTGGTGATGTGGAAGTTCAAAAACAAGTAGATATGCTCCTTGGAATAGACATGCTAGAAATTTCCTTAAAACATTTTGTAGAAAAAGTAGTTTTAATAGGATATGACTCTGATATGTCTCCGGCTTTAAAATTGGCTAGAACAAATGGAATTCAAACAGAAATTATCCTTTTTGAAGATCTCGAACAAAAAATAGAGAGTAGCCTTACTAAACATTGTGATTTTATCAAAAAAGTAAGAATAGAAGATATATATAATAAATTAGGCATTAAAAACGACAATATAATTAATAGGTGCTCAGAATAAGGTTATAGGAGTTTAAAACTCCTATTTTACTATATTGGTAATAACTTCTATATTATTTTTGCAATGTTTTAATCTTAATTCTTCGAATAAATCTTTCAAAAGGTGCTTTATCATCGCCCTTATAGAAAACATTGAACTCATCATAAGGTTGCTTAATCATACTGTTCATGTTATACTTATGCATTTGGTATAGTTGTATTTTTTATTGTTCCACAAACACCGCATCAACCAAGTCTTCTATAAAGCGTTCTTCATCAAAAGCGATCAAATCGTCTTCTTTTTCGCCCATTCCTAAATAAAGAATGGGTAATTTCAACTCATACAGCACGCTTAAAATCGCTCCGCCTTTAGAAGTGCCATCAAGCTTAGTCATAATCACGCCATCTAGCGCCAAAGTCTCATGGAAAATCTTGGCTTGAGTGAGCCCAGAACTCCCTTGCGTGCCGTCTAAAATAAGGAATTTGTAAAAGGGGGCGTCTTTTAAAACTTTAGAGCAGGTGCGCGCGATTTTAGAAAGCTCGTTTTTAAGGTTGGTCTGGTTGTGTAACCTCCCGGCGGTGTCTATAAAAACTTCATCTATATTTTTAGCGATCGCGCTTTCTATGGTGTTATAAGCTAAAGAGCTTGGATCGCTCCCTTCTTTAGCGCTAATGACTTGAATGTTAAGTTTTTCGCCCCATAATTGCAGCTGTTTGACTGCGGCCGCTCTAAAGGTATCGCCGGCTCCTAAAAGCGCTTTTTTATGCTGTTTTAAAGAGAGCTTGGCTAATTTAGCGATCGTTGTGGTTTTACCCGCCCCATTAACCCCCACGATCAAATGCACTAAGGGTTTTGTGGTGATAGTCTTTAGGCGGGTTTTATCATAATAGCTTTCCCCACGCACAAAACGCAACAAAGCGACTTCTAATTGCTTGGGCGTAACTAAATCGCCTAAATGCTTTAACAAGCTTTCTATCAAATCGTATTGGATGTCAAAGCCAATCAAAATTTCTTCTAATTCCTCTTTAGGAACATTTTCACGCTTTTTTTCTTTAACCTCTTCGCCTTTAATTTTATTGACAATTTTTTTGAAAAAATTAAACATGGTTTTTAATCCTTTAAATGGGAAATATCAAATTGGAGCATTTCTATTGGCACGATCCCTTGATACATTTTGATCAATTGGTGTTTGTGGTATAAGAGCATGTTAAAAGAATGGTTTAAAATATCATACTTTAAATGATCAAAAAGAGCGGTATCTTTAGGGTTTAAAACCATCAAATCAGCTTGAAAGGGTGCAATAAAGTCTTTGATTTCATCGCTTGAATAGGGTTGATTGAGTAAAATAAGCACCCTCAAACGATCTTTAAAAGTTTTTTTTAAGATGTTAAAGGTGGGGGCGTAATTTTTTAAAAAATCGTCTAAAGCGCTTAAAACTAATAGGGTAGGGGTGTTGGAATCCGGGCTGATATTGAGAGAATCTAAATCGCCTGTGATCGTGTATTCTTGGTTATTCAAATCCATAGCGGTGTAGGTTTTAGGGCTATCTTGTTGGGTGGTATTGTTTTGAGAATCTTGAGATTTTTGAGAATTTTTACAAGCACTAAAACCTAACAAAACGATCAAAACCAGCGCGATAAAACGCAAAAAATAAGCCTTAATTCTCATTATAAACACATCCTTAAGAATAATAAAATGGTAACTAATAACCTAAAATTATACTATAATGTAAGTCTAAAATTTAAGGATTATAACCATTAAAACGATTTTTAGAGATTTTTGTAAAGAACGCTTGAAAAGGGCTAAAGCAAAAGATAAAGCAGTCAGGGATAAATTGGCTTGTAGGCTTTTATTTTGGAAACTCAAAGATTATCAAAATATTTTATTGTATAGCCCGTTAGGGCATGAGCTTGATATTAGGCCTTTGATTTTGAAGTTAAGACAAAAAAATAAGCGCGTGTGGTTGCCTAAAAGCATCAAAAAAGGTGCTCATTTTTCTAAAGGGGGTTTTACTATCGCACCCTTTAGGTTGCCCTTAAGGCGTTTGGGGTGGTTTGATGAGCCGAGTTTGTCGCACTATTATAAGCAAGAATTGGATTGTATTGTCGTGCCGATTTTAGGAATGGATACAAGCTTTAGGCGCGTGGGTTTTGGGCTAGGCATGTATGATAGGAGTTTGCCCCAATTATTCAAAAGGCGACTGAAACGCCCCTTAATCGTGTTTGTGAGTAGGGAATTAGCCCTAGCTAATGGTGTTCTTACAAACGCCTATGACATTGAAGCGGATCTTTATATAAATGCTCGTATCGTTATGAAGAATGATAAAAGGAAACATTATGAGCAGCGGGTTAATTTACATTTCATTAGAAGTCTTGGTAGCGTGTTTGATTACCGCTCTAGTCATGTATTATGTGATGAAAAAGATCTATTACGCTAGAGGGCAAGCCACTTTAAAAAGCGCTTCAGCTAAAGCCAAATTAATGGAGTTTCAAGCGAAATCTTTTGTAGAAGCTGAAGAGATGCGCATGAAAAGCCAAGAATGCAAGTTGCAACAGCAATATGAAAACAAGAACTTGCAACTCAAAACCCATTTTGACAAAAAAGAAGCACATTTGAAGCATTTAGAAGCGCAACACAAAGAATTTGTAAGAGATGAAAAACGCTATTTGGAAAAAGAAAAACAAGAGCTTGAAAAAGAACGCCAAATTTTAGAACAAGAAAAAGAAAATTTTAAAAAACAGCGCGTTGTTTGTAAAGAAGCTCAAGCCAAAGCGCTAGATGCGATGCTCAATTACATGGCTTACACTAAAGATGAAATTAAAAACATGATTTTAGAGCAGTTGGAAGAAGAATTAGAAGTGCAAAAAAGCGCGTTAATCAGGCGTTATGAAAAAGAAGCCAAAGAAGAGGGCAAGAAAAAATCGTATGCCATTTTAGCGGAAGCGACAGCCCGTTTTGCGGGTAATTATGCGACAGAGAATTTAACAAGTCGTATCGCTTTGCCTTGCTCAGATTATATCGGTCGTGTGATAGGCAAAGACGGGAAAAATATTGAAGCGTTTAAAAAGGTCAGTGGGGTGGATATAGAATTTAGCGAAGATAGCAGCGAATTGTGTTTGTCCAGTTTCAATCTTTATCGGCGTGAAGTGGCGAGCGAGACGCTTAAAATTTTAATAGAAGACGGCCGTATCCAGCCTAACAGGATTGAAGAGGTTTATCACAGAGTCGCGCGCAACATGGAAAAAGAATTGCTTTCTGAAGGGGAGAGCGTGGTGTTAGAATTAGAGCTTGGGGCTATGGAAGATGAGCTTAAAATTTTAATAGGCAAAATGCGTTACCGCTCCAGTTTTGGGCAAAACGCTTTACAGCATTCTAAAGAAGTCGCTCTTTTAGCCGGCTTGATTGCAGAGCAGCTTGGGGGGGATAAAAAACTCGCCAGAAGAGCCGGTATTTTGCATGATATTGGTAAAGCGCTCACCCAAGAGCTTGGGAGGGACCATGTGAATTTAGGGGTTGAGGTGTGCAAGCGCCATAAAGAAGATCCGGTCGTGATCAATGCGATTTATGCCCACCATGGGCATGAAGAGATTTTGAGCGTGGAGTGCGCGAGCGTGTGCGCGGCTGATGCGCTTTCTGCAGGGCGTCCTGGGGCTAGAAGAAAGAGCGATGAAGAATACGCTAAACGCATGCAAGCTTTAGAAGAGATCGCGCTAGAATTTGATGGGGTGGAAAAAGCGTATGCGATGGAGAGCGGGCGAGAATTAAGAGTGATTGTCAAATCCAACCAAGTCAGGGACAATCAAGTGCCTATTATTGCCAGAAAGATCGCTAAAAAGATAGAAGAGAGCGCTCAGTATGTGGGCGAAGTGGGCGTGCAAGTGGTGCGAGAAAGCCGTTTCAAAACGACCGCTACGCTCAAGCAATAATCAAGCCTTTTTCCCGCACCTTTTCCATATGCCTTTAGAAAAAACTTTATAGTAGATGAATGAGCGCAAAAAAGTTTCTGATGCGATCACTACAAAAATAAATTCCACCTTAAAATGATGAATTAAAAGCAAGTAAATGGGCATGATCCTTAACCCCCATAAGCTTAGGGTGTTAATGTATAGTGAGACTTTAGAAATGCTAGCCCCTCTAAAAACTCCATCTAGCACAAAATACCCAATTAAGGGGGCTTGAGAGAGACCCACAGCGATCAAATAAGATCGCGCCACTTCCAAAACTTCTTCATCTTGAGAAAAAAGGCTCGCGAATTCTTTAGCGAATAAGACTAAAATAACCCCTAAAACCCCCATTAAACCCATAGAAATTTTTAAAATCAAATGCGCGTATTCTGTGGCGATCTTTGGCTTGTTCGCCCCTAAATTTTGCCCTGTTAAAACCATCGCTGCGATCATAAACCCAAATCCGGGCATGAACGAAAAGGTTTCAACCCTAATGCCTATTTGCATGCCCGCTAACACCTTATCCCCATAGCTCGCTACAAATTTGGATAAGAGGATTAAAGAAAATAAGCTCAATAAGCGCTCAAACCCGGCCGGCCAACCCACTCTAAACATGGTTTTTAAAAAAGAAAAATGAAAGGTTATTTTGAATTTTAAAGGGATTTTTTTGATTTGTATCCAAACGCCAAGCGCGAGTAATTCCAAATAAGAGACAACCACATTCGCTAAAGCAGAGCCTACAATCCCCATTTCTTTAAAACCAAAATCCCCAAAAATCAAGGCTTGATTCAAAAAAATGCATGCAATGACCATGATGATTTTGACAATAAAGGGGGTTAGGGTGTCTGAAAAGCTAGCGAGCGCTGAAACTAAAACATTTTTTAAAAAAATACTCGGTAGCGCGATAACTAAGACTTCTAAATAATCTTGCGTCAATTGGCGCGAAGGATCTTGTAATTGCATCCAATTTAAAAAAGGCTCAATCAAAAAATAAGAAACAAACAGCACGCCCAAACAGATCACAAACGCCCCTATAAAAATACTGGAAAAAGCGTGGTTGATTTGAGTAAAATCCCTAGCCCCCACAAGCCTAGAAAGAATGGCGTTAGTGCCGGTGTATAAAATCGTGTTGATGCCATAAAAAAGCATCAAAAATTGCAAGCCCACCCCTAAAGCCACAATGTGATGGTGCGAAATCTTGCCCACAAAAAAAACCGAGAGCGCGACCACCAGCACATCTAAAAAAGCGTTAATCCCAGAGGGTAAGGCTAAAGAAAAGATTTTCTTAACTTGATAGATTAGCCTAATAGTAACGCTCCAACCACTCCAAAAACAATCAAAGGGAGGTTATAGACTAAAAAAGTCGGCACGCATGTGTCATAGATGTGATTGTGTTGGTTGTCTGCGTTAAGCCCGCAAGTGGGCCCCATGGTGCTATCGCTAGCCGGTGAGCCTGCATCGCCTAAAGCTGCGGCTATGCCGATGAGTAAAATCGTAGATTCTATGCTAAAACCTAATTTCGCGCATAAAGGGACATAAAACACAGCGATGATAGGAATAGTGCCAAAAGAAGTCCCTATCCCCATAGTGATAAAAAGCCCTACAACAAGCATTAAAAAAGCCCCTAAAAGCTTCCCTTGGACTACGCTTGTGATTGCATTCACTAAGCCCTCTATCGCATGCACTTTTTGCAACACTTCTCCAAACCCGCTAGCCACTAACATCACAAAAGCGATAAACGCCATCATTTTCACGCTATCATCCATAAGCGAGTCTGTTTCTTTAAACTTAATGCCACGGCCTAGTAAGATGATCGCTAACGCTAAAAAGGCGGCTAAGGGCATCGAATCGGTGGCTAATTGGATCACAAACGCCACGATAATCCCTATAAAAGTCAAGTAGTCATGGTAGTTTAATTGAAGCGAGGCGTAATTTTCTATGTTAAAAGATTTTTCTTTGTAGCGTCTGGGTTTTTTGTATAGCGTTAATACCGCTAAAAGCAGCCCAACGACCATCGCTAATCCCGCTATCCACATCACTCCCGTGATTTGCGCTATGGTGGTGCTAACGCCATTGGCTTTCAATTGCTCTAAAATGGTGGTTTGAAAAATCAAGCCAAACCCTACAGGAAGCACCAAGTAGGGGGCTTGCAAGCCAAAGGTTAAAGCGCAAGCGACCGCTCTTCTATCCAATTCTAGCCGGTTCATTAAATGCAAAAGAGGGGGGATTAAAATAGGGATAAAAGCGATATGCACCGGCACTAAATTTTGCGAAAAACATGCGATGAAAGCGATCAAAAAGCAAAAAGTGGATCGCTTGTAATCCATCAAGCCTATTAATTTACTCAAAGCGACTTTAATGAGGTTGCTTTTAGCGATCGCTACCGCTAAAGCCCCTAAAAGGATGTAGCTTAAAGCGATATTTAAATTGCCTTTCATGCCGTCTATCATTGCATTAAAACTCTCCGTGATCCCAAGCCCTCCCATAAGTCCTGCTATGAGAGTCGCGCTAATCATAGAAAGCATGACATTGAGCCTTAAAAGGCTAAGAACGCTCATGCAAATGATAGCCACAAAGGCAGGATTGCTCCATATAGAGCTATTTTCTAGCATTTTTGCTCCTTGTTAAAATAAAAATACCGCGCAAAAATGATAGAATTTTTGCGCTTGTTTGGCGCAAAAAACCGCATCTACCATGTTTAATCCTTTCTAACCTTAAATTTTAAACTGATTGACTGATTAAATATAGCGTTTTAACAAATCGTTATAAAAATCAATGCGTCTGTCTCTCAGAAACGGCCACATTCGGCGCACTTCTTCGGTGCGTTCTAAATCAATTTCCGCATACAAAATCTCTTCTTTATCGCTCGCTTTAGCTAAAAATTCGCCCAAAGCCCCCACCACAAAACTAGAGCCAAAAAAAGTGATACCCCCCTTAATCGCACCGCTCGGATCTAACTCTACGCCCACTCTGTTAGTCGCAATCAAAGGCAAGCCATTAGCGATCGCATGCCCTCTTTGGATCGTCTCCCATGCGTTTTGCTGACGCTTTTTTTCTTCATTAGAGTCTTCTTCTAAAAACCCTATCGCGCTAGGATAGATTAAAATTTCTGCCCCTTTTAAAGCCATAATCCTTGCTGCTTCAGGATACCACTGATCCCAGCACACCATAAGCCCTAATTTACCCACGCTTGTAACAATAGGCTCAAAGCCCAAATCCCCCGGCGTGAAATAAAATTTTTCATAAAACCCCGGATCATCAGGAATGTGCATTTTGCGATACACTCCAGCGATTGAGCCATCTTTTTCAAACACAACCGCGCTGTTGTGATACAACCCTTTAGCGCGTTTTTCAAACAAAGAAGCGACAAGCACCACTTGAAATTTTTGAGCTAAAGCGCTAAAAAAAGCCTTATCTTCTTCAAAATATTCGCCCAAATCAAAAAATTTAGGGTTTTCGCTCTGGCAAAAATAACTATAAGGGTTTAATTCTTGCAGCACCACTAAATTGGTCTTAGGGTGTTTTTTTAGCGCTTGTTCAAGCAAGTTGGCTGTATGCTCTATGGTTTTTTTTCTAGAGCCGCAATAAGCATGCTGGAGGACGCCTGCACAAATCATTTTTCACTCTTCTTCATAATCAGAGTTATAGTCTTCATAATCGTCATCATCATAGACATTTTTATAATCCCCATACTCTTCATCTTCTTCTTCAAAATCTTCCAATTCGTCTTCGTAATCTTTCATTTCATTGCCTTTCATTTTTGATAATATCTTGCACGACTTCACTCGCTATTTGCAAACCAAAACTCGCCGTAACCGCATTAAAACTCCCAAGCTCTATGCAATGCGGGACTTCAGGGCTAAAAACCACTTTAAAATCCCCTTTAAAACGGCGTTTTTTTAAAAAATCCCTAAATTTACGCCCGAATTTATCGCCATAGCTTTCCCACACGCTCCCCACTTTGATGTGTTTAGGATTCAAACGCTTTGCACTCCCCATAGAGCTGATAAACTTCCCATAAGCGAAATTTTGACATTTTACCGCTAGGCTTGTTTTAATAGGCAAATCGTCCATGCAATCTAAAATATAATCATAATCTCTAAAATTAAATGAATTTAAAAACGCTTCATCTATATGCAAATTCAAAGCTTGAACGCCCTTGTAGAGATCTTGCAACACCAACACTTTAGATTCTCCTATCCTTTCTGATCCAATCTGGCGGTTTTGATTGGTAACATCAAACACATCTTTGTCAATGATAGTGATTTGCCCTATCCCCACACGATACAAAGCGTCTAGCGCAAAGCCCCCAACACCCCCAACGCCACAGATTAAAACCCTTTGTCGGCGGATTTTTTCAAAATCGTTTTTAAACAACCACCTTATGCGCGTGAATCTATCTATGGGTTCAGACAAGCTTTAGCCTTCAATAAAAATAGTGCTTTTATTGTATCGTAGTTTAAAAAATCTTAAGACAAAAATTTTTGGATTTGCTTAGCCTTATGCATTTGCGATTGCAGTTCTTCTTTTTCTTTTTCTAATAGTTCAATGCTTTGGGCTATCATTTCCTTAAGGCTTAAAAGCGTGTCTAAATCCAAGCTTTTTATTTGCTCTAAAGAAAGGCGTTCTATCAATGAAAAGGCTTGCTTAGAATCTTTTTTAACAAGAGCGATTTTAAAGGAATCTAATAACGCATTAGGCGAGTTCATCTGAATGGATTTCCCTCCAAGCTTCTAACAACCCCCTAGCCACATTCAACACCAAATCAATCTTACTCGCATCATTTTCCACATTGGCCTGCGTTAAAACTTTGATTTGATGGGTGTATAAGCCTGTAAGATACACCGCCACTTCCCCCCCTTTTTCATAATCTAAAATATTCAATAATTCCGTGAAAATATCCGTAACCCTGTTAATATAATAAATCTTTTTTTCAATGTCTTCATTTTCAATACAGCGTTTGGCTTGCGAAGAAAATCTTAAAATCCCTTCATAAAGCATTTCAATGAGTTTTGCCGGGGATTCCACACTCACTCGGTTATGCTGGTAGGCTTGGTAAGCGTTAGCGTATTGCATAATGTTCCTTTATCCTTTAAAATTGATAACTCTCTGTTTTTTAATTCTTTTTAGCCGCCGCTTGATCGATCATCATTTGCACGGAATTGAATTTTTGATTGGCTTTAGAAATTTGGCTATCATAAGCCGCAAAACGCTCCGCCATGATGTTGTAGCGGGTTTTTAAAAGCTCTTGAGCGTTTTCTTTGTCTTTGGTCAGGCTTTTAGCGTCTCTGTCTAGGGAATCTTCATAAATCTTTAATTTAGCGTTCCCTCCGTCTATGAGATTGGCGATGACTTGATTGAATTTAGAAAAAATGCCCTCTTGGTGGATTTCTCTGCCCCCCATATCCTTGCTATCGCTCCCATAGAAAAAATCTTGAGTCGCTTTAGGGTTAGAATTTAGCGCACTACTCAATTTGGCTTCATCTAAACTCATCACGCCCTTATCGTCTAAACTAAGCCCGTATTTCATCAAGCTTTCTACCCCATTATCCGTATGCACGCTATAAGAAAACACATTGTTAAGAGAAGAACGAATCGCGCGAATATCGCCCACGCCGTTAAAAATCCCAGCGATTTTAGTGTCAGCGTCATAACGCGTGTCTTCATCCAGTTTAGGGATAAGCTCATTATAGGCTTTGACAAATTCTTTAAGGCTGTCTATAATGGCTTGATTGTCTCTGCTCACGCTGATAATGGCAGGTTTATTAGGCTCTGTGGTTTGCTCTAAAGTGATATTAACCCCACTAATCACATCATTGACTTCATTAGTGGGGCGTGTGATGCTCACCCCATTATAAGTGAATTCTGAATCGCTCGCTTTTTGTAAATTTTTAGACATAAAAAGCGTGTTTTGTGAAGCTTCATAAGATTGCACCATGCCAGCATTTAAACCCAAATCCTTCAAACTGGCCTTGCCTAAAGCGTCCTCGCCCTTAATGGTGAGCATTCCGGTTTTAGAATTGATCACAAGCTTGCCTTCGGCGTTTTTAAACGCGTTCAAGCCTTCTTTGGAATTGATCGCTTGAATGATAGCGTCTGTGTTTTCTTCGCTGGTGTTGCCCTCTTTGGTTAAGGTTTTTAAATCCAGTTTTTGACCATTCAAGCTAATTACCCCTTCCAATTTACCCTCTTTTATCGTGCGAGAGCTTTTTAATAAATCGCTTTCTTGGGTGGTGGTTTGTAAAAACCCAAGCTCTTTAGCCTTACTCCCTTTAACTTCAATGTTTCCCCCACGCCTGTCATTAATGATTAAAGATTCCCCCCCATGAAGAGTGTCTATGGAAATATCCCCATTAGCGACCAAGTCTTTAAAATTAGGGTCGTTTTCTAAAGCCTGCTCTATCGCTTTTTGGATCGCTGTGTTTTTTTGTTTGATAGAAGCGCTTTCAGGGAGCTCTAGCATGATAGGGACCTCATGCATATTCCCATCAGCCCCCTTTAAATTCAAACTCACTTCACTTTTTCCGCTTCCATCAACCCCCAAAGAAAGGGCGTTTTTGTTAGTGAGCGTGGATTGGAGGTGTGAGCCAAAATAGATGCGGTTGTCTTCGCCGGTGTTTTTGGTATTCACCATTAATTGGTAGGGGTCATTCCCTCCTGTTTTCATCACAATGCCCATCACTTCGCCATTGGTAGCGTCCGTGATGCTTTGAGCCACATCGCCTAAAGTCATTCCTGCTTTAATATCAACGGCGTAGTCCTTGTTTTGCGTGTAAAATTTGAGCGTGGTATCCACTTGGCTAAAAATATCGTCTCTTGAAGAAAATTTCGCCCCTAATTCATTAATATCGCCTTGCGCTAAATTTTGCACATCCACTTTAATGTCTTGAATAGGCACGCCAGCCCCCACGCTCGCGCTCAACGCATCGCCTGTAACATTGCTTTTTCGGCTGATATAAGTGGAATAATCTGAAAGCGTTTTAACCGGGCCTTTGAGAGCTGAAAGGAGCGTTTTAATTTCTACAAGGGCTTTTTGTTTTTCAACATTTTGCTCCATTTTCTTGTCTAGTGGGGCGATTAAAGCTTTTTCATCAGCGTCCTTAAGCTTGTCAATCACATCGTAATTCAAAACCTTACTGCCAAGCCCTAATGAGCTTAATGAACCTATTGCCATGTTTTACCTCTAATTTTTAGCCTCTTTTATCAAAGATAATACCTATCACATCGCGCATTCTTTGCATAAGCTCCACGGCTTCTTTAGAGGGTATTTCTCTTATCACCTTATCCCCATTAGCGTCTTTGACTGAAACCACTAACCCTTTGATCGTATCGTTATAACTAAAATTAATATCCGTGCCAATGCGTTTCATTTCTTCATTCAGACGCTCGCTCAATAATTCTAGTTTGGGTTTGTATTGATCAGGGTCTATTGTTGTCTTAGATTCATCAATAGTGTTTGTAGTATTTGTGCGACTGATCTCTTTTGTGGGGGTTGTTTGAACGCTTGTGTGAGATGTGGGAATCCCAATCCCTTGAACTTCATTGACCATAAAAACCTCCAAATTTTTCCATGCCTACAAGTATAATGATTTCTTTGTTTGCATAAACTCTTTAGCCAATATCGGCAATAAAAATGATTTGTTTAATTGCGCGCGATGAGTTCTAAGGGGTTGATGTGTTTTTCTCTCATGGTAACTTCAAAGCCCAAGCGTTGATCAATGCGCCCTAAAACATAGCCTTTTTGGATCCGCATGCCGCTTTTAATGGTGGGGGCGATTTTATCTAGTTGGGAATAAATCGTGCGGATGCCGTTTTTATGCTCAATGATAACGACTTTTTTAAGCATGTTGATTTCTTTAGCGAACACGATTTTCCCGTCCAAAACATTACGCACCAAAGCGTTTGGGGTTTTTGACACTAGCGTGATAGACTCGCTAAAAATTTTTAAATTATAAACCGGATCAATATAGGGGCCAAATTTTTGCACCACTTCATAATCGTTCAAAGGAGCGATCGTTTTTGGCCCGTTATAGCTCGTGGTGTTGATATTTTGATAAGAGCTCGCTACTTGTTTGACTTCTAAGGCTTGAGAAGATTTTTTCAAACTGACTTTTTCTTCATTTTCTCTGTTTTGCTTGATGATATTCAAGCGTTTTAAAAGAGCGTTTAAATTCTGGCGCTCTTTTTCTAAAAGGGTTAGGCGTTGGTTATAGATCGCATAATCTTTTTGCATGCTCAAAATGAGCTTATTTTGTTCGGTTTGCAAGGATTTTAAGGTTACTTCACGAGTTTTTTGCTCATCTATGATGGATGAGATTTTTTGAATGCTGCTTTTGACTTTTAAAGCTTGCGTATTGAGTTCCTTTTCTTCTTGGCTTAGTTGCGACATTTTAGACAGGGTGCTTTGGTGCAAGTTTTCAAACGCTACTTGTAAAATCACATCATTAGAAGAGGCTAAATTCTGCCCCTTTAAGGCTTGTGAGAAAAGAAAATCCTCTAAAAGCGTATCAAACACCCTCTTTTGTAAAAACGATCGTTGTTTTTGCAAATGATCTAAAGATTTGCGGTAGTTAGTTAGGACTTTTTCTTGCGCCAAACTTTCGTTACGATTTTTTTCAAGACTCTTTTTTAAAGCGATCATTTGGCGCTCCATCTCAGCTTTTTGAAGCTCTTTAGAGCGGATCGCTTCGCCCAAAGAACTCAAACGGCTGTTTAGTTGGTTTTTTTCTTCATGGGTTTTTTTCAAAAGGGTTTCTTTATGTTGAATATCTTTAGCAATATCGCTCACTTTTTGCGTGTTAGCTGATAGTAAGGTGGCTAATAAAAATATTCCTAATTTATACATGTCTAGTCCTCCAAGCTACAAGTAAAACAGAAACAAATGAGATCACAAGGCTAAAAAGCAGTCCCCATAAAAAATGGTTTAAAACAAACGCGCCTCCTATAATACCCAAAGTATCCATCGTTTTTTCAAAACCTTTTTGCGAAGTGGTATAGAGCATGAGCATGGGGGCTAAAAAACTAGCGATTAGAGAATCCATTAAAGCTATTTTATACAAAAACCCGTTTTTAAAAGACACTGAAGCCCCTAATAAATCCATGATCTCTAACCTCTCATGGTATTGATAGATCCAGATGCGGACTTGCTTAAACATCAATAAAACCGATAAGACAAAGACCACTAACGCAAAGATATAGACCGCTGCTTTAATAAAACTCAAGAGATCATACACTTGCATGTAAGTTTTGGCAAAGACTTCAACTTTTTGAACGCCAGGGATTTTGAGCAATTTTTCTTTAATGTTTTCTAAACGCTCTTGAGTGGGGAATGTGGAAAGTTGTAAAGAATAAAAAAAGGGCAAATTTTTTCTTAATTCCTTAAGCCCGTCTATGCCTAAAGTTTTTTGAAGAGGTTCTAAAGAATAATTAGGATCAATTTCTTTCAACGCTATGATTTCGCTAAAATTTTGACGCAACAATTCCAAGCTTAATTTTTGCGTGCTGGCCAACACGACTGAATAATCTTCAATCAATTTTTTTTCTTTTTGTTCAATCGCTTGATTGATAAACAACACACACTCCAAGCTAAACAATAACGCTACTAGGGGAATGATAAAGGCTAAATGCTTTTTAAGAGTATTCATAAACTTCCCCATCTTCTATATAAAATTTTCGGTGATAAGCGCTAAAATTTTTAGGGAATTTGTGCGTAACCACCACGATCGTAGCGTTTAATTGCGTGTTCATGCCCCTTAACAGGCTCCAGATTTTATCGCTAGAATAATCGTCTAAATTCCCGGTAGGCTCATCGGCTAAAATGAGTTCAGGGCAGTTCGCCATAGCTCTAGCCATAGCCACTCGCTGTTGTTCGCCTCCGCTGAGCTCTTTGGGGTAGCGGTTAGCCTTATGGCGTAAATCAATATGCCCTAAAAGTTTTTCTAGCTGCAAATGGCATTCTTCTTTTTTAACGCCACAAATCACCATCGGCAGTTTGATGTTTTGCTCAATCGTGTAATCTTGGATCAATTTATAATCTTGGAAAACCACGCCAATATTTTTACGCAAATCTAAAATCGTTGCTTTTGAAGCGTTATTCATGTTGATATTGCAAACTTCTAATTTACCGCTAAAAAGTTTTAAATCCCCATAAAACGAACGCAAAAGCGTGCTTTTACCGCTCCCGCTAGGCCCTGAAATGAACACAAAGTCCTTGCGTTTGATGCGCAAATTAGCATGCTTGATGACCGGTTCGTTTTGCTGGTATTGTAAGCATAGATTGTTCGCTGCGATGATCACACTCATCCAATTCCCTTTTGGCTTAGGATATTTTGAAGCAAAAGATGCGCTTTGTGGTTGTTTAAGGTTTTTAAGGGGCTTTTATTGAGGTAAAAAATCTGATTTTCTGTTAATAAAACAAACAAACGCACAGGCCAATCAAAATCCCCCATACTCACTTCCACTAAAAAATCCCCCTTATCCTCATAAATATTACAAACATGCACAAAATACCCCTCTTGGATGATTTTTTTGGTTTTTAAAATCGTTCCAACGCTCTTTTTACTCATTGTTATTGTATCAAAAGAAAAATCAAATGCATGGTTATCAAAAGGGGTTTCATTCGATTCTAAAGAATAAATCCTTAAATCATAAATATCTTTTTTGAGTTTATTCCAACGCGCTTCATACTTGCTGATAACCGGGATTTGAGCGTTTTTTTTGATTTCTATCTCGCATTGAAGGTTTTTTAGGGCTAATTTTAGGCTGTCTTCAAAATAAAGGCTATCATCGGTGCGTAATTCCAAAAACCCTCTAGGCTTTAAAACCCTTAAAGCTTCGTTTAAAAACTTTTCGCTTAGCACCCGGCGGTGTTTTTTCTCATTCCATGGCACAGGGAAATGCACAAAAATTTTCTCGCACTTATAATTTGGCATGCTCTCTAAAACCAAACGGCCATCGCCTTGCAAGATGTGCAGATTTTTTAAATCCAACAATTCAATTTGCTTTAACGCTTGCGCGATAGAAGGGGTGTGAATCTCTATCCCTAAGCATGTTTTAGTGGGGTTGTTTTTGGCTAATTCTATCAAATGCCTACCGCTCCCAAAACCAATTTCGGCTAAAATAGGGGCTTGATTTTTTTGAATAAAGTCTTCAAAAGTTTCTAAATCAAGGGCTTTTTTTTGGCTCGCATGTTTAGAATTTTCTTGCAAATTATGCGAAATGACTTCAAAAGATTGCGAATAAATCCTTAAAGCTTGTTTTAAAATTTCTCGTTTTAAGGGCGTTGCTTTTTCGCTTTTGATCAAAAAATCACCCGCTCGCCGGATTTTTTGCAATAAAAAAATGCGATCCTTGAAACTCGCATACACACAGCTTTTAGTGGGGTGTTTTAAGCTTAAAAATTCCTTATGAAAACAAAAATCCCCTGCAATTAAGGGGTATTCTAAAGGCTTGGAGTCTAGCTTGGCTAAAAAATGGGGCATTAAAACCCTTTTAGCGCTCTAAAAATAAGCGCACTTCTTTGCTTGGGTGCGACTCTAAACCATCTTTATCCACGCTCACCACTTGATAGCGGTAAGCCACGCCCACTTTCATGTCCTTATCCACGAATTGGTTTTTGGCGATATTCCCAAAGCGCAAAGGGGTTTTGGAGTTGGCTTCAAAACGATACACCGCATAAGTGGCTATTTTAGCGCTTGGGTTATTTTCCCATTGAATGAGGGCTGAAGAGTCTTGAATAGTCCCTTTAGTGATGATAGGGGCTTCGGGCCTGTCAGCGGTCTCACCCATTGCAGGCTCTTTGGGTAATGCCCCTTCAAGATGCGTTTTATCAAGGGCAACGACTTTGTAATAACGAGTGAGGTTGTCTTTTTCTATTTTATCCACATAGGAAGTGTTGGTGGTTTGAGCGATGAATTTGTATTTATCGTTGCGGTTATTGGAAGCGTAAATGCGATAAGCTATCACATCCGCTTGAGAAGATTTATCCCAACTCAATTCAATGTGTCGTGTGAGGTTTTGGCTCACTCTAACATTAGCGATTTCTTTGGGTAAATCTTTGGTTTTCCCCTCCACTATGATACTAGGCCTAGATTTATCCCCCATGAAATTTTCGGCGATGACTTGGTAGCGGTATTTTTTCCCATCTTCTAAATCTTTATCAAAAAACTCCACAAACAAGCGGTTTTTCACAGCCCCCACGCTAACAAATTTGCCGTCTTTATTCTGCCTTTGAACGATGTATTTAGAAACGCTAGGGTTAGGGTGCGGGCTCCAAAAGACTTTCACACTTTTAGGGTATTCAAGGCTTGCAAAAACGCTTTCTACAGGATTGATAAAAGAGGTTTTCACTAAAACAGGCTCTGAAAGTTTAGAGATTTTATCGCCCTTGTAAGTGGCGAGCTGGTAAGTGTAAGAACTCTCTGTTTCTAGCCCCTCATCATAATAATGGGTCGCATAAGGGTTTTTAATCGTGGCGATTCTTTTAAGCTTGGAGTCTTTTTTCAAACGATACAAAATAAACCCATCAATATCATAAGTATCAGCGATTTTAGGCCATTCAAAACCCACCGAACTCACATCGTTAATGGTTTTAATAGAATGGACTACCGGAAGCTTAGTATCTATATTTTCTTTATTGTTAAGGGCTGAAAAAGTATGATTCCTGGTAGAAGAACACCCTATAAAAACCGCTAATACCACACTACTTTGCAATAAAAGCGTGAAGTATTTTTTCTTCATCCAAGACCTCATCTAAATTCTCCTTGTCAAAAACTTTTTTAAAGTATTCTAACATATCCTTTAATAGGGGAACTTTAAAGCGCAGTTTTTGCTCGCTTCTAGGGTGTTTGAACTCTATCAAATAGGCATGCAGCATGATTCTTATTTCTTCTTTAGAAAGCGCCCCATTAAGCCCGTAAAGATTATCGCCTATGATGTGTCTGTTCAAATATTCTAAATGCGCTCTGATCTGGTGCGTGCGCCCGGTGAATAGTTTAGCCCCTATCAAATCCATGCCATTTTGAGAAGTCAGCAAGCTAGTAAATTCGCTTTTAGAATAACGGCTTTTTTCTTTTTTGGCCGCTTTGAGCGCTATCATTTTTAAGCGGTTATTGGGGTTTCTTGCCAAATAGCATTCCACGCTCATTTTTTCTTCTTTTAAGGGCGTTGAAAGCAAGGCGATATAGTAGCGCCCCATCATTTTAGTTTTGAGCTGCTCGCTCAAATGAACATGGGTAAAATTATTTTTAGCGATGACAATCCCTCCGCTCGTATCCTTATCCAAACGATGCACAATCCCATAGCGCTCTTTTAAGCCAAGATTAGAAAGCTCGTAATTTTGAGATTCCAACCAATCCACTAAAGTAGGCTCTTTCACGCTTAGGGCTTTATGGACGACTAGATTAGGGGGCTTATTTAACACTAACAAGTCTTCATCTTCAAAAATGACTTCTATTTCTAAATCAAGCTCTTTTTTTAAGGGTTTGGGCGCGATTTTGGGCGTTAAAAGCGTGATTTCATCGCCCTCTTTTAAGGCTAACCCCCCTTTTTTGACCTCCTTTTTTTGACAAAACACTAACCCTTCTTTAATCAAATTCAATACCTGGTTTTTAGAAATTTGCAATTCTTTGGCTAAAAATTCATCAATGCGTTTGTAATGGGTAGGGGCGATGAAAACTTTTTGCATTCAAACTCTTTTTTGCATTTTTAAAAACCATTATTCTACTCAAAACCTTAAAAAAATCCTATTTCATTATTTTAATACGCTATAATCTGTGTGCCAACATTTTGTGGCTCAAATCATTTTTAAAAGGGGTTTTATAATGGAAAACAACGAAAACCATGAGAAATTGAACGGCGTTTTGCACAAGTTTTTAGGCGACGCGTTCACGCTTGATGGGAAAGAAAGAGGATTGAATATGGAAAAATTGCGCGAAGCCATCAAAAAAGAAAAACCAATCATGAATATTTTGCTTATGGGAGCTACTGGGGTGGGTAAAAGCTCGCTCATTAACGCTCTATTTGGTAAAGAAATCGCTAAAGCAGGCGTAGGAAAGCCCATCACTCAGCATCTTGAAAAATACATTGATGAACAGAAGGGCTTGATTTTGTGGGACACCAAAGGCATTGAAGATAAAGATTATCACGACACCATGCAAAGCATTAAAAAAGAAATGGAAGATTCTTTTAAAACGCTTAATGAAAAAGAGGCTATTGATGTGGCGTATTTGTGCGTTAAAGAGACTTCTTCTAGGGTTCAAGAGAGAGAGAGTTATTAAGCTTCGCTAAACATTGGAATATCCCAACGATTGTCGTTTTCACCAACACTCAAGAAAAAGCCGGCGATGCCTTTGTTAAAGAATCTCAAAGAATTATAGACGAAGAATGGGGGTTTAAAGGTTTTGTCAGAGATTATGTGAGGGTCAATTCCGTTGCATTTTCATTTAGAGGTATTGAAGTCCCCATTGAAGGTTTAGAAGAGTTGGTAGCTGAAACAGAAAAATGTCTTTCAGACGCTAAAGAAAATAAGAGAAGGCATTTCTTGAGTATTCAAAAAGCTAATATCCAAAAAAGAAAACAAGCCATGATAGAGGAATGTAAAACCATTATCCATGTTGCATCAGGAGCGGCTGGAGCGGCTGGGCTTATCCCCATACCCTTTAGCGATGCACTCGCTATCGCACCCATTCAAGCAGGAATGATCTATAAAATGAATGACGCTTTTGGAATGGATTTGGATAAATCTGTGGGCGCGAGTTTGATTGCAGGATTGTTAAGCGTAACCGCTGTCGCGCAAGTGGGGAGAACGCTCGTTAATGGTTTCCTTAAATTCATTCCTGTTGTGGGGAGTGTTGCAGGGAGCGCAACCGCTGTAATTATCACAGAAGGCATTGGGTTTGCTTATTTGAAAGTGTTAGAAAAATGCTTTAATGATGAGATGGGCGAAGTCAAATTGCCTGCAGTTGATGTGATAACATCCCTTTTCAAGGAGAATTATCTCAATTTGGATACAATCAAAAAATTAAAACCATAATATTAGGGGTTATGAAAAACGCATGGCATTAGACAAAAGGATTTGGATGCATTTTGATCTTTTGCCTTTTGTGTTTATCATCCCCTTGCTTGTGGTTTCTTTTGTATTGATTTTTGAGAGCAGCGCGGTTTTGAGCTTGAAGCAAGGGGTTTATTATGCGATAGGGTTTATTCTCTTTTGGATCGTGTTTTTTATCCCTTTCAGAAAGCTCGATCGCTGGCTCTTTGTGTTTTATTGGGCGTGCGTTATTTTATTAGCGTTAGTGGATTTTATGGGATCGAGCAAGCTTGGGGCGCAACGATGGCTAGTCATTCCCTTTACCTCTATCACTTTACAGCCTAGCGAACCCGTGAAAATCGCCATCCTTTTACTATTAGCGCATTTGATTAAAATCAACCCACCCCCCTTTAAGGGCTATGATTGGAGCATGTTTTTAAAGCTCAGTTTTTACATTTGCTTACCGGCGGCTTTGATTTTAAAACAGCCTGATTTAGGCACGGCTCTTATTGTGCTAATCATGGGTTTTGGGATTTTACTGATCGTGGGTTTAAGGACTAGGGTGTGGCTCCCTCTTTTTATCGCTCTTTTAGTGGCTTCGCCTATCGCTTATCACTTTTTGCATGATTACCAAAAAAAGCGCATCGCAGACTTTCTTTCTGAAAAGCCTAATTACCATGTCATGCAATCCATTATCGCTATAGGATCGGGCGGGTTTTTAGGCAAATCTAAAGAAGCTTGCACGCAAACCAAATTCAAATTCTTGCCTATCGCAACGAGCGATTTCATCTTCGCTTACTTCGTGGAGCGTTTTGGGTTTTTAGGGGCTATGTTGCTTTTTGCGATTTATATAGGCTTGAGTTTGCATTTATTTTTTTATCTGTTTGAGAGCAACAGCGATTGGTTTTTAAAGATTGTAGCCCTTGGGATTTCTATTTTAATCTTTGTTTATTCCAGCGTGAATATCGCCATGACTTTAGGGTTAGCCCCTGTGGTGGGGATTCCCTTACCATTATTTAGCTATGGGGGGAGCAGTTTTATCACTTTTATGATCCTATTTGGGATCTTAGAAAACCTACTTGCTTTTCGCTATATTTTTGGATACAATAGCAAACCATCCTTTGGGAATTTTGGATTCTTAGCTCAGCTGGTCAGAGCGCTCGGCTCATAACCGATTGGTCGTAGGTTCAAGTCCTACAGAATCCACCACTCCCACTTTTTTATCCCCCTTTCCCCCCCTTTTTTAAGTGAAAAGCGATTGGACGCTTTCGTTATGATAAATCCTTCTGATCACTTCTGCAAATAAGGGTGCTACGCTTAAGGTGGTGATTTTATCGCATTTTTGAACTAAAGGGATAGAGTTAGTTACCACCACTTCATCTAACGCGCTTTCTTTAATGCGCTTGATCGCATTCCCGCTCAAAACCGCATGCGTGCCTAACGCCATGACAGAAGTTGCCCCTTGCTCTTTTAAAGCCAAAGCGGCTTTACAGATCGTGCCTGCGGTATCAATCATGTCATCCACTAAAATCACATCGCGCTCCTTGGCTGAGCCGATAATATTCATCACTTCGCTTTCATTAGCTTTTTCACGGCGCTTATCCACGATGATTAAATCTAACCCCATTTGATTGGCAAAATACCTGGCTCTTGTAACCCCACCCACATCAGGGCTAGCGATCACAGGGTTTTTTAACGCTTTAGAGCGGATATAGTCTCTAAAAACGATAGATCCGTATAAATTATCCACCGGCACATCAAAAAAACCTTGGATTTGCCCGGCATGCAAATCCATTGTAATGATCCTTTCAATCCCCACTTCTTGCATCAAATTAGCGACCATTTTAGCCGTGATAGGCACTCTTGGAGCCGCTTTTCTATCCTGTCTGGCATAGCCAAAATACGGCAACACCGCTGTGATAGAATTGGCCGAACTGCGCCTTAAAGCATCCACCATGACTAACAATTCCATTAAATTGTCATTAACCGGCACGCAAGTGGGCTGGATAATAAAAATATCCTTACCGCGCACCGATTCGCTGATTTGGATATTGATTTCACCATCGCTGAATTTGCCTATCACCGCTTTGGATAAGGGAAAGCCTAAATGCTTTGACACTTCTTTGCCAAATGCAGGGTGAGCGCTCCCTGAAAAAATCTTAAACCCACGCATCTTTGCCTTAAACCCACGCACCTTCATCGCTTACACTCCCTAAAATGAATTAAAATCAATTGTAGCACACCCAAACTAAAAGCGTTTGTTTTCAATGAAGCTCCTTTTCTAATAAGTTTTTTAAGGTAAGATAGGTTTCATTTAAATCAATCCCGCACACCCTGGTTTGAGCGATAACGCTCATAAAATTGCTATCGCCTAAAAACCTAGGCACTAAATGCATGTGCAAATGCTCAGGAATCCCTGCTCCGGCACTTCTGTGCAAGTTCAAACCTAAATTGATCCCTTGAGCGCCATAAGCATACAACGCTTTTAACACTTTAGGCACTAAAGCATTCATGTTCAGCCAAGTATTCAGCTCTAAAAGTTCAACGCTCGCTTGATGCGCATGAGGAATGATCAACAAATGCCCTGGGTTATAAGGGTAGGCGTTCATCACCACAAAGAGATCGCTATTTCTATAAAGCACTCTGTTTTCTAAATCTTTTGTAGGGTTTTGAGAAATTTCACAAAAGACACAACTCTTATTTTTCTCTTTCAAATAACTTTCGCGCCAAGGAGCGTATAAATGTTGCATGTTCATTTCCTAAATGTAATTAGGGGCGTCATTAGCGAATAAAATCAAATCGCCTTGAATCGTGGTGGCTTGTAAGATATTTTCCAATTGCGCCTTATCCTTGAGTAAGATTTTTTGTGGGGTTTTCAATTTGGAAGCAATCGTTTTGGAATTCAACTCCCCTGTGATGATAGCGACATCAAAAACCCCGTCTATTTTTTGCGCTAAAGCCTCATTACTTTCTGTATTGCTTTCCACTAATCCCGGTGTTACAATAACCTTACGCCCTTGATGCAAGCTCGCTAAACGAATGCCCTCTAACATGCCCTTTAAATTCCCATTAAAGCTATCGTCTATGATGATTTTTTGATTCACTTCCAAAAGTTGCAAACGATGCGCAATAGGGTTGAGTTCTAAAACAAGCCGTTTGATCCTTTCTGTCTCTAAGCCTAAATGCTTAGCGATTAAAATGGCTGAAGCGATATTGTAAGCGCTAAACTCCCCTAAAACCTTTGTTTCAAATCTTTCCCAAACACCATCTAAAAGCATTTCAAAAGAAGTGCCTTTTAAAGTGGATTGGATGTTTTTAACCAGGCTAGAAACATCTATTAAAGGGCTATCTTTAGGGGCATAGGGTTTGATTTTTTCCACAGAGTAACAAAAGGCTTTTTCTAAGCGTTTGGAATCCAATAATTCCGCTTTAGTCTCGCAAATATTTTCTAAAGTTTTAAAATATTCTAAATGCTGTTCGCCCACTTCTGCGATCGCGGCAAGGTGCGGTTCAATGAGGCGGGTGATTTCTTTAATATCGCCCTTATTCCTTGCCCCGGCTTCAGCGATATAGATTTCGCTCTTATCGTCTAAATTCTGGTTAATATCGTTCGCAATGCCTAAAAGGGTATTGACGCTTTTGGGGCTTGCATGCGCGTTGAATGTGGTTTGTAAGATTTGAAGCAAGAAGTTTTTGGTGCTGGTTTTCCCAAAGCTTCCGGTAATGGCGATGACTTTTAAATTCTTTAAAGAGGCGATTTTATCTTTAGCGGTTTGCAAATACTGCTTGGATAAGGCTTTTTCAAAGATTAAAGAAGCGCTTAAAACGAATATAAACAAACACAAACAGCCTAGCGCGAGCGAAATCCCATTCAAAGGGACTAATTCTGTATTTAAGATTTCATGCAAGATTAAAAATAATAATAAGAATACAAAAAAGCGCTTCACCCTTGGCGTGAAAACTAAGGGCTTGTCGTTGCGTTTGGCCCAAACAATGAGCATGGGCATTTGAATAACGCCGCAAAAGAAATCAAAAACAAACGGCATTTTGAAAGCATACGACAGGATAAACACCCCTAAAGGCAATAAAAAATAAATCCCATGCCAACGCATTTTGTGGTGCTTGGTTAAGATCCTAAACATGCTGTAATGATACCATTGCAATAAAGTCATTATATAATAGCCAAGCCCTGTTATAAAGAGCCAACGAAACGCTAAATTCAGCCAACTAAGACTTTGCATGATGATAATTCTCCACTAGTTTTTCAACCTCTTTTGCTTGGTTTAAAAAAAAGAAATGATCCCCTTCTAAAACGAATAACGCGCTTCTTTTCAATAAGGTTTGCATTTTTTGAGCGGAGCTTAAGGGTGTTGCTTTATCATCTTTACCCCAAAATAATAAAACTTCTTTCTCGCATCGTTTGAAATGCTCGCTAAAGTCTTCACTAATCACTTTTTTAAAGGTTTCATACATCACTTGATTAAGCCCCATAGCGTCCTTACTTCTCAAAAACCCTAAATTCAAGCCTAATTTTTTAAAGATTTTAGCTAAAAGGATTTTACAACGCACTTTTAAGGGTTTTGGCTCTAAGATCCCCGCACTGCTCAATAAAACAATCCGTTCGTTTTCACACAAGATCGCCACTTTCCCTCCAAAGCTATGCCCAAAAACGACATGCGCTTTTTTATCCACGCTTTTTAAGAACAAATTGATGATATTAGCATAATCTTTAGTCTCTAAGACTTTTTCATCGTTAGGGCTTTGATTAAAGCCGGGCAAATCCACATACAAATGGTTGTAATTTAAAAAACAGCCTTGAAACGCTTGTTGCATGATTTCTTTAGAACTCCCCCAACCATGCAAAAACAAGGCGTTTAAAGGGCTATGGTTATCTATAAAAGTGTAGGAAATGTCAAAAACGCTATCCAAATAAGCGATACTGCGTTTGGCCATTACTTATTCTTTTGGATCTGCAACAAATAAGAGTTTTTGATTTGGATTTTAGGGGTTTTGGGTAATGATTGTGCTAAATTTTCTAGCGTTGTTTTAAAATCATCAAACAAATAATTGGCCAAACTGCCAGGAATGGGGTTGATCTCATTAAGATACACTTCATTTTCTATGACAAAAAAATCGCAACGAATGATCGCACCACTAAACAAATCGTTATAGAGTTTTTTAAAATTTTCTTTTAATTGTTCTTCTAGGGTGTTAGAAAGGTTCGCTTTAGGGGCTTTATTGCGTGAAAAATCCAAATATTTTTGTTTGAAATCTAAAAATTCCTGTTTATTAGGCTCTTCAATATAGGAAAAACAAAAATCCTTTTTGATCTTACAGCCGGCTAAATTGTATTCCTTCACGCCCTGAATGAAAGGCTCTATTAAAACTTCTTTAGAATATTCAAACGCACTGTCTAAAGCATAAACCAATTCTTTTTCTTCTTTCACAACGCTCACTCCTAAAGAGCTTCCGGCGTTACTGGGTTTCACAATGAAAGGGAAATTAAACCCAATCAAATCCAAGGCGTTAGCGCGGTTTTTTTCATTCAAAAGAACATGATCTAAAGTCTTTACTCCTAAGTCTTTGGCGTAAAGCTTGGTTAAATATTTGTTATAACTCAACACGCTCGCTTCAACCCTAGGGCCTATGAAAGCGATACGATAAAATTCTAACAAGCTCGCTAATTTCCCGTCTTCGCCATCGCCCCCATGCACAAGATTGATCACTAAAGGCAATTCTATAATCTTAGTGCCTAAAAACGAGTTTTTGAGCAAGCCATTATGCGTGAGAATTAGGGGGGGTAATTTTTTTTCTTTGATTTGAGCGAAGTATTTTGAATGCATGTTGGATTCTTCAATCAAATAAAAATGATGGTTTTCATCTAAAAAAATAAAATATTTAATCCTATCTTTTAACACTCCTTTAAGCGCAATCGCGCTCACAATGCTGATTTCATGCTCAAAACTCGCCCCACCAAATAAAACGCAAAACTCCACGATCAAACTCCCTAAAAACGATTGCAATAAAGTCTATCTATATTTACCTAAAAAAAGGCTTTTGAATTTTTTTTAAAATCAAAGTTTAATGTTAAAAAATCCCAAAATATGGATGACTAATAACGCGCTCAAGCCGGCTAAAATCCCGGCTAAAGCGTCATCAGCCACCACCCCCAAGCCTCCTTTAACTTCTTTGTCTATTCTACCAATGAGTGAGGGTTTAGTGATATCATAGATCCTAAAAAAGATAAAACTCAAAACCACACCCGCTAACGATAACCCGCTAATCGCCATCGCCAACCACATGCCCACTAATTCGTCTATCACAATGTAAGAGCTGTCATGAATCTTGCTCTCTTCTTCTTCCTTGTCTATTTGAGCGATAGCGATAAGCCCAATGAAAACCGCCCCTAAAAACAAAGTGTTAGCCGAAAAAATTAAAACGGGCAAGCCTAGTAACAACGCTACTAAACTCCCTATCGTTCCTGGAGCTTTTTTAGAATACCCGCTAAAAAAAAGGGTTAAAAAACACGTGCGAAGACTAAATTTATCCAATCATTGCCTTAAATTCTTTTTAAACCATGGCATTTTAGCATTTTATTTGCATTAAAAAGCGATTTTCTTAAACAATAAGGCTTAATTTTAAGCGCGTTTTAGTATGATACCTTTTAAATTCTCTTTAAAAATTAAAGGTTAATTTTAAAATGTTGCTTTTCACTCCAGGCCCTGTAGCCATTAGCGAAGAGATGCGCACAAGCTTTTCTCAGCCAATGCCCCACCACCGCACCAAAGATTTTGAAAAGATTTTCCAAAGCGTGCGGGAAAATTTGAAAAAAATGACCGGTTTAGAAGAGGTTTTGCTTCTAAGCAGCAGCGGGACAGGGGCTATGGAAGCGAGCGTGCTTTCCTTGTGTCAAAAAGAGTTGCTTTTTGTTAATGCGGGTAAGTTTGGCGAAAGGTTTGGCAAGATCGCTAAAGCCCATTTTATCAAAGCCCATGAATTAGTCTATGAATGGGACACACCGGCTCAAGTAGATGGGGTATTAAACGCGCTTAAAGCCAACCCCAACATTGATGCGTTTTGCATTCAAGCATGCGAGTCTAGTGGGGGGTTACGACACCCTGTGGAAAAAATCGCTCAAGCGATCAAAGAAACTAACCCGAATGTTTTTGTGATAGTAGATGCGATCACCGCTTTAGGGGTTGAGCCTTTAGAAATAACGCATATTGATGCGCTCATTGGAGGGAGTCAAAAAGCGTTCATGCTGCCTCCTGCGATGAGCCTAGTCGCATTGAGCCAGAAGGCCATTGAATGTATAGAAGAACGCAATGTGGGGTTTTATTTCAATTTGAAGAGCGAATTGAAAAACCAAAGAAACAACACCACAAGCTACACCGCTCCTATTTTACACACTTTAGGGTTGCAGCGCTATTTTGAATTGGTGCAAAATTTAGGGGGCTTTGAAGCGCTCTATAGAGAGACTAAAAGAGTCGCTTTAGCCACTCAAAAAGCCGTTTTAGCGCTCGGTTTAAAGATTTTCCCTAAAAGCCCGAGCTTGAGCATGACAACGATTGTTAATGAGCATGCCAAAGAATTGCGAAACCTTTTAAAAGAAAAATACCAGGTGCAATTTGCGGGCGGTCAAGAGCCTTATAAAGACACGCTCATTCGCATCAACCACATGGGGATCATTCCTGTCTATAAAACCGCCTACGCCTTAAACGCCCTAGAGTTAGCCTTAAACGATTTGAAGTTAAGGGGATTTGATGGCGTGGCGAATACAACCTTTTTGAAGCAATATTATGGAATTTAAGGACTATAATGCATTATTCTTATGAAACCTTTTTGAAAGACAGCCTGGAATTAGTCAAACAAGTAGAGCACCTTTGCGGTGTCCCAGAAGCCCTTGTGTGCGTGATGCGAGGGGGAATGACTTTAGCGCATTTTTTGAGCTTGCACTGGAATTTAAGGGAAGTTTATGGCATCAATGCGATTTCTTATGACACCACCCACCGACAAAACGCCCTAAAAATTGAAAATATCCCCACGATCAAAGAGCGTCTAAAAACCATTCTTGTGGTAGATGAAATCGTAGATAGCGGTAATTCTTTAGAAGCGGTGCTTAAAGTGTTGGAAGAAAAACACCCTGATAAAAAGTTTTATAGTGCGAGTTTGTTCCAAAAAACAAGCGCGAAATACAAAGCCCATGCGTTTTTAAAAGACGCTCCTGAATGGATTGATTTCTTTTGGGAAGTGGATTTGAAAAACTTAAAAAGCCATTAACATGCAAATTAAAGAAAACAAACAACTTTGCCTGATCTCATTAGGTTGCTCTAAAAATTTGGTGGATTCAGAGGTGATGTTAGGCAAGCTTTATAACTACACGCTCACTAATGACGCTAAGAGTGCTGATGTGATTTTGATCAACACTTGCGGTTTTATTGAAAGCGCCAAACAAGAGAGCATCCAAACCATTCTCAACGCCGCTAAAGACAAAAAAGAGGGAGCGATTTTGATTGCGAGCGGGTGCTTGAGCGAGCGCTATAAAGATGAAATCAAAGAGTTGATCCCTGAAGTGGATATTTTTACCGGCGTGGGGGATTATGACAAGATCGATATAATGATTGCTAAAAAACAAAACCAGTTCAGCGAGCAAGTGTTTTTAAGCGAGCATTATAACGCGCGCATCATCACGGGATCGAGCGTGCATGCTTATGTGAAAATTTCTGAGGGTTGCAATCAAAAATGTTCTTTTTGTGCTATCCCTAGCTTTAAGGGGAAATTGCAAAGCAGGGAATTGGACTCCATTTTAAAAGAAGTGGAAAATCTGGCTCTTAAAGGTTATAAGGATATGACTTTTATCGCTCAAGACTCTAGCTCCTTTTTATACGATAAGGGGCAAAAAGACGGCTTGATTCAGCTTATTAGGGCGATTGACAAACAGAAAGCCTTAAAGAGCGCTCGCATTCTATACCTCTACCCCTCTAGCACCACTTTAGAGCTTATTGGCGCGATTGAAAGTTCGCCCATTTTTCAAAATTATTTTGACATGCCCATCCAGCACATCAGCGACTCCATGCTCAAAAAGATGCGGCGCAACTCCAGCCAAGCGCACCATTTAAAGCTTTTAGATGCCATGAAGCAGGTTAAAGAAAGCTTTATTAGAAGTACGATTATTGTAGGGCATCCGGAAGAAAATGAGGGCGAATTTGAGGAATTGAGCGCGTTTTTAGACGAGTTCCAGTTTGATAGATTGAATATTTTTGCTTTCAGCGCTGAAGAAAACACGCATGCCTATTCTTTAGAGAAAGTGCCTAAAAAAATTATCAACGCCCGCATCAAAGCCTTGAATAAAATCGCTCTAAAGCACCAAAACCATTCCTTTAAGGCTTTGTTAAATAAGCCCATTAAGGCGTTAGTGGAAAATAAAGAGGGCGAGTATTTTTACAAAGCAAGGGATCTCAGGTGGGCGCCTGAAGTGGATGGGGAAATTTTGATCAATGACAGCGAACTAACCACCCCTTTAAAACCCGGGCATTATACGATTATGCCTAGCGCCTTTAAAGACAATATCTTACTCGCTAAGGTTTTAAGCCCTTTTTAAAAGTTAGGGCTAAAAGCGCGTTTATAGCGTGGCTGGAGCGTGGGGGTTTGCGTTTTTTTTGTTAGAATGCGTCAGAAAAATCCGGCATGAGGGCAAAAATGAAAAACATTTATCTTGATGTGAAAGCCAGCATTGAAAATCTCCAAAATATTTTTAAAAACGCTGATAATGAAAGACTAAAAAAAATCCAACCAAGAAGCGTTAGAGGTATTTCAAAAATTAGAATTTGAAAGTTTAAAAGAGCTTGAAAGTTTAAAAGAAAATGAAGAGTGGGAAAATTTTACTATCGCTTTTTATGGGGAAACCGGTGCGGGAAAATCAACCCTCATTGAATGCTTGAGGCTGTTTTTTAAAGAACGAAGCAAAATGGATCAACAAGAGCGGTTCATGCGGCTCTATGCAGAGAAAAATCATAGAGGTAGCGGGCATGCTCTTTTTTAGAAACTAAATCTTACACCCTTAAGCACAACAACAAAATCTTTACTTTGCTTGATGTTCCAGGGATAGAAGGCGACGAAAAAAAGTTATTCAGCAAATTTCTAACGCCACACAAAAAGCCCATGCTATTTTTTATGTTACCAAAACGCCTAATTCTCCGCAAAAAGGAGAAGAGAAAAAAGAAGGGACGATTGAAAAAATCCAAAAACAACTTGATTCGCAAACAGAGGTATGGACGATTTTTAACAAACCGATTAACAGCCCAAGAGCTTTCAAAGATGGGCTTATTAATGGAAGCGAAAAAGAAAGCTTAAAAATTTTAAATAAAAAGATGAAAAACATTTTAGGCGAGCACTACAAGGGCTATAAAGCAGTGAGTGCTCAAGTGGCTTTTTATGGTCTTTCACAGGCTTTGATCCCAGGGACTGATTTTTACAAAAAGAAACAAAAATTTCTAGATTTTTTTAAAGCGGAAGAATTATTATTGTATCAATCCCGTTTCCAACCATTAGCAGAATTTATAACCGAAACGCTTCTTGAAAACTCGCGCAAAAAAATCATAGAATCCAACTGCAATAAAGCCTTAAAAGTGGTAGAACAATTGCAAAAGGCGATCGAAATTACGATTGACAGACAGATCGATCCAACCATCAGAGAAATAAAGAACCACCACCAAGAAGTTTGTGATAATTTGGATTGTTCTAAAGAAAAATATATATCCAATTTAACAAATTCAGCATTCACAGAAACAGCGATTCAAATCTGATTTTAGAGAAGAAATGCATGCACGTATTGATGACGACATTGAAAATGATGAACTTAAAACAATGTTTAAACATGAACTCCAAAAAGGCATGGAAAAATCGGGTGAAAACATAAAACGGCGTTCTAATGAATGCAAGGAATCATTCATTGAAGAGATAAAAAAAGATATTGAACAATTTGAAGAGAGGCTTAAAGATTCTCTAATAATGTTAGATCGCATCAACATTGATAGTGGTTTTGGTTTTAGTTTCAATATTGATAGCGGTATTAATAAAATAGGCTTATTCGCTTCAATAGGAGGAGGTTTGATTTCACTTTTAGCGGCACCTATAGTAGGTGAGATTGCACTAATTGGAGGATTGGTTTTAGGAGCAATGGGGATAGTTAAATCAGTGTGGAGTTTTTTTGATTCAGACTATAAAAAATCCCAACAAAGAAAAGAAGCGGATAAAAATTTAGATAAATTTTGTGAAAAAATCACAGAAGGTATGAGAAACCAAATTGAAAGTGGCAAAAAAGGTGCATCTGAAATGATTGAGAACTTAAAAGCCAGTCTTAACGATCTCGTTGTTTGTTACGAGCGTATGAGGGAAGGGCTAATAAAGGCCGGTGAAGACTTATGGCATTTAGATGATCGCATCAAAACCACATTAAAACAAAGGATCGCGCAATGAATGAAACGCTAGAACAATTTAAAAAAGATCAAAAGAGGAATCAAGAAAATCTTAAAAAATTGCTTGATTTTATCCATACTGGAGAGAAATATAGAATCCATATTGAAGAGTCTCTCAAAGACAAGATCCATAATGCGATTAAAGATGTTTCTGGTCAAAAACTTAAAGTGGCTTTAGTGGGAGGTTTTTCTGAAGGGAAAACCTCCATAGCGGCAGCTTGGATCGATCGGCTAGACAAGAGCATGAAGATAGACCACAAAGAATCCAGCGATGAAGTTAAAATCTATGACATAGACAATGAAATGGAGCTGGTTGACACCCCGGGATTGTTCGGGTTTAAAGAAAAAATAACCGATAGTGGCAAAATAGAACGCTATAAAGATATTACAAAAAAATATATCAGCGAAGCCCATCTCATTTTATACGCGCTCAACCCGTCAAACCCTATCAAAGAAAGCCATAAGGACGATTTGAACTGGTTGTTTAGGACGCTCAATCTTTTAGTTAGGACGATTTTTGTCATCAGCCGTTTTGATGAAGAAGCGGATATTGAAGATGAAGAGGATTACAACAAAAGATTTAAGATTAAAAAAGAAAACATCCAAAGCCGACTGAATGATTTGATTTCTTTAAGCGAAAAAGAAAAAGAGGGTTTGATTATTGTCGCTGTTGCGGCAAACCCTTTTGATTTGGGGGTGGAACACTGGCTAAAGCATCAAGAAGAATTCCAAAAACTCTCACACATCAAAGCCTTGCAAGACGCGACTCAAAAAAAGATTAAAGAAAATGGCGGGAAATTAACCATCATAGAAGAAGTCAAAAAAAGCGTCATTCAAGATGTTATCTATAGGCAAATGCCGCTTGCAAAACAAGAGCAACAAGAGATTAAGAGAGAAATGGAATATTTGAATAGAATGATTGAAAAAAGGCGAAAGGATCTTCAAAATTTAAATAGTGAAATTTCTCAAGCCCGCATTAATTTAAAAGAATTTATAACGAGGTATTTTAGCGGCCTCATCGCTCAAGTTTCTGGCACCAGCCTAGAAACCTTTAATGATCTTGTTATTAGAGAAATAGGCGATAAAGGTATCAATATAGAAACAAGAGTCCAGAATGCATTTGAAAGAGAAACGCAAGGGATCTTCAATGAAATGGCTAAAATTGAAACCGGTTTTAATGCCGATATGAGTTTTTTTGAAAAGCATGCCGGAGCGTTGGGGAAGATTGGAATCAATTTTTTAAATCAAAGCGGGTTTATCAATGCAACTGACATCAAACTGGCTAGAGACGGGGTAGCGGCTGTGGGAAAATTTGTGGGCATGGATTTGGCTTTTAAATTCAAACCTTGGGGCGCTGTAAACTTGGCAGGCAGCATAAACAAAGGTTTACCGCTTATCGGTCTTGCTTTTGAAGTGTGGGATTCTTGGAAAGAAAGCCAAAAAATAGAAAAACTTGAAAAAGCTAAAGAAGAAATGAAATCTAATTTTGACGGACAAAAACAAGAAATCTTAGCTCTCATCAACGATGAAACCAGATTCAAACAAACATGTTTCCCAATGGCGTTGGAACTGGAAAATCTTTTCAAGAAATTGAAGAAAAAATTAAAAAAACGCAAGAGTGCGATCAAGGTCTTGAAAAATGGATTCAAACTGGCGAAGATTTTATCAATGGCGAAGATATTATAGATGTTGAGCCTGAAGAGGAATGAACTGAATTTGTGTTAGAATACCGAATGCGCCAACGCTAGAACGCTTGCTAGTTTTTGGCTAGTAAGCGTTGTTTTAAATCTTTTAAAGGAAAGGCGATGTTTTCTAAAATTTGCCCAACTCTTAAGCTTTTAAACGCGCTTAAGGGTTTTTTATTCAAACGCATCTCAAGCCCCATGCAGAGCGCTCGCATTGCCAATATGGTTTTGGATATAAAAAACGCTCTTGAGGGCGAAAACGATCCATCAAACAAGGCGGGCAAGACTTTGGATTTGGTAGTGAAATTTAAGAAAGAGCACCCGCAAGATTTTGACGAATTGTTTGAAATTTTAAAAGATCTCATCCAAGAATACGAACAAAATCCTGACGAGATCAAGCAAAACCTTAAAGAAATCTTAAAATAAGACAAGGCATGAACCACCTTTTAATCCTTTATAACCCTTACTATCAAAAAGATGTCATCCAACAACATTTAAGCGTTTTGCAGGAAAAATCCCAAGTGGGTTTTGGTAAAATCCGATCAAAGCTCAACGATCAAGAAAAGCAAGACTCCTTAGAAGAAATCTACAAAGCCACCAATGAAGAAAATTTTTTGCAGCTTTTTTTGACCGATTACGCTAATTTGTTTGCCGCTAAGGTGATAAAGGTTTCTAAAGAGATTGATGAGGGTTTGATTCCTAGTTACTATAAAGAAAAAAATTTGGAAGTGGAAGACTTTTTTATTATCAGCGATTTAAGGGAATTAGTCAGGGAAGACTTCAGCCTTTTAAGGGATCAATTTTTATCCAATTTCATCGCGCCCAACAACCACACTTACGCCATTTATGGGAATAATTATGTCTATCCTTTGCCGGTCAGATTGAAAGAGGAGCGTTCTTATTTTTTAGGCGATGAAAAGCATTATCTGAGCGTGTATAAAAGCAAAGAATATTTAACTATGCAAGAAAATTTCATGCGTTTTGTTTTTGGAAAAAGGCTTTTTTACCTCTTACACCCTGACAGCATCAATAACATCATTCATGCAGAGTTAGAGCTTTTACAAAGCGAAAACGATCTTTTGAATGACTTTACAAGCATCATCGTCAAATACTCCAAAACCTTAGAATACGAAATTTATCTTTTTGCTAAAAAAGTTCTTTTAAAGGCTTGCGCAAAAGATCCCAGCCTTTATGATTTAGCTTATAAAGTCCAAGGAAAATCTTTGATACTTGAAGATTTTTTCACTCAAAAGCCTAATTTTTGGAGCGTTAAATTTTTACTCAAACACGAAAAAATCCAATGCCATTTAGAAGAAAACTTAAAAAGATTCATCAATTATCCTTTTTCAAGAAGCCTAA
The DNA here is from genome assembly GCF_900478295.1 of Helicobacter pylori NCTC 11637 = CCUG 17874 = ATCC 43504 = JCM 12093. Lineage (NCBI taxonomy): Bacteria > Pseudomonadati > Campylobacterota > Epsilonproteobacteria > Campylobacterales > Helicobacteraceae > Helicobacter > Helicobacter pylori. Next base: position 962,047 of record NZ_LS483488.1, on the reverse strand, counting down.
GTCTCATTCAAGAGATCCGCAACGAAGCCGTCCACAAAAAAGCTCCAAGTTTGCATGAAGTGGAAAAACTCAGGAACGAAATTTTAGGCATAGAAGGCGCGAGCTTGTTGAAGAGCATTCTGACTCGCAAGGAAATGGCATGAAAAATTGCATGAAAGAAGACGCTCTATCAAGCCCAGTGCCGATCGTGTAATGCAAGATTTTAAAAATTATTTAGAGCCTTTAAGAGAGGGGAAAAATTTATTGGGCTTTTCGGGTGGGTTGGATTCTGTTTGCTTGTTCCATCTCTTAGTTGGAGAAAATATCGCTTTTGACATCGCTTTAGTGGATTATAACACGCAAAAACAACGCCTTGAAATCATCCAACACGCTCAAATACTCGCAAAAACACACCATAAAAAATGCTATATCCATTACGCTCCAAAGATTGAGCGCAATTTTGAAATGCAAGCGAGAAAGATCCGTTATGATTTTTTTGAATCCTTAACAAAAGAGCATTCTTACAAGCATTTGATTTTAGCGCACCATTTGAATGACAGACTGGAATGGTTTTTGATGCAACTAAGTAAAGGTGCCGGATTAAACACGCTTTTAAGCTTTCAAGCCTATGAAAAAAGAAAATCTTATGCGATCGTTCGCCCCTTACTCTACACCCCTAAAGACACCCTTAAAACGCTCGCTAAAGATTTGAAATTTTTTGAAGATGATTCTAATTCTTCTTTAAAATTCAAACGCAATTTTTTCAGGAAACATTACGCTAACTCCTTGATGCAACATTATTCTAAGGGCATTATCCAAAGTTTTAAATTTTTAGATAGAGAAAAAGAGCGGCTTTATCCTTTGATTCCCGTTTCACAAATGCATGGGATCACTTTTTTCAAGCGTTCGCAAAACGCGCTTTTTATGGTGGATAAAATCTTAAAGAAAAAGGGGTATGTGTTGAGCTTTTCTCAAAAAGAAGAAATCAAACGCCATTTTTTTAGCCTAGAAATCGCTCAAAAATTCATCATTGAAAAGGATAAAGAGCATGTTTTTATCGCTTTTAAACCCCAAAAAATTTTAAGCATGCCAAAGGATTTTAAAGACAGAGCCAGGAGGTTGGATATCCCTAAACGCTTACGGCCTGTTTTATACGCAGAGTTTTTAAAACAACCAACGCATGATTTTTTAACCCGTTTTAAACAGAGCTTAATGGATCTATAAAAGAGCTTAATTTCAATCAAGCGATAAGTTTTTAAAGCGCTTTTTAACCTTGATTGTGTCAAAATACAGCAAAAAACTTTGATATGAGAGCGGATGGACTTTAAAAATAAAAAATGGCTTTTTCTAGCCCCTTTGGCAGGCTATACGGATTTGCCTTTCAGAAGCGTGGTGAAAAAATTTGGCGTGGATGTTACCACAAGCGAAATGGTGAGCTCGCATTCGTTAGTGTATGCGTTTGATAAAACTTCTAAAATGTTAGAAAAATCCCCTTTAGAAGATCATTTCATGGCACAAATTTCAGGCTCTAAAGAAAGCGTAGTCAAAGAAGCGGTGGAGAAAATCAACGCTTTAGAGCATGTGAATGGGATTGATTTTAATTGCGGTTGCCCCGCTCCTAAAGTGGCTAATCATGGTAATGGTAGCGGGCTATTGAAGGATTTAAACCACTTAGTGAAGCTTTTAAAAACCATCAGGGAAAACACCAATAAAAAAATCACAAGCGTGAAAGTGCGTTTAGGCTTTGAAAAGAAAATCCCTAAAGAAATCGCTCATGCCTTAAATGATGCGCCGGTGGATTATGTGGTGGTGCATGGGAGGACACGAAGCGACAAATACCAAAAAGACAAAATAGATTATGAAAGCATCGCTTTAATGAAAGGGATTTTAAAAAAGCCGGTGATAGCCAATGGCGAAATTGACAGCGTGAAAAAAGCCTTTGAAGTTTTGCAAATTACGCAAGCTGATGGGCTAATGATAGGGCGAGCAGCCTTAAGAGCCCCATGGATATTTTGGCAAATCAGAAACAACACCACAAAATTACCCGCAGTCGTGAAAAAAGATCTGGTTTTAGAACATTTTGATAAAATGGTGGAGTTTTATGGGGATAGGGGGGTGATCATGTTCAGGAAAAATTTGCATGCTTACGCTAAGGGCGAAATGCAAGCGAGCGCGTTTCGTAATTGTGTCAATACCCTTACAGAAATAAAGAGCATGCGAGAGGGTATAGAGGAATTTTTTAATCAAGAAATGTTGCAAAGTGAAGTGCCATTATGGGTAGAATTGAATCAAAAAAGTGTTTGAAAGCGCTTGTTTTTTTAGCCAGTTTGGGGGTTTTGTGGGGCAATAGTGCTGAAAAAACGCCTTTTTTTAAAACGAAAAACCACATTTATCTAGGTTTTAGGCTAGGCACAGGGGCTAGCACGCGTACAAGCATGCGACAACAAGCCTATAAAGACAACCCCACTTGCCCTAGCAGCGTGTGTTATGGCGAGAAATTAGAAGCCCATTATAAGGGGGGTAAAAACCTGTCTTATACCGGGCAAATAGGCGATGAAATAGCTATTGATAAATACCATATTTTAGGATTAAGGGTGTGGGGGGATATAGAATACGCTAAAGCGCAATTGGGTCAAAAAGTGGGGGGTAACACCCTTTTATCCCAAGCCAATTATGACCCAAGCGCGATTAAAACCTACGATATTGCTTCAAACACTCAAGGCTCTTTGAATTTGCAAAAAACCCCAAACCCTCAAAACTTCCTTTTCAATAACGGGCATTTCATGGCGTTTGGTTTGAATGTGAATGTGTTTGTTAATCTCCCTATAGACACCCTTTTAAAACTCGCTTTAAAAACAGAAAAAATGCTGTTTTTTAAAATAGGCGTGTTTGGTGGGGGTGGGGTGGAATACGCAATATTATGGAGTTCTCAATATAAAAACCAAAACACGAATCAAGACGATAAATTTTTTGCAGCGGGTGGGGGGTTTTTTGTGAATTTTGGGGGTTCTTTGTATATAGGCAAGCGCAACCGCTTTAATGTGGGGTTAAAAATCCCTTATTATAGCTTGAGCGCGCAAAGTTGGAAAAACTTTGGCTCTAGCAATGTGTGGCAGCAACAAACGATCCGACAAAACTTCAGCGTTTTTAGGAATAAAGAAGTTTTTGTCAGCTACGCGTTCTTGTTTTAGTTTGGCTTCGTTCTTATTAAATACTGATGATAAGATTCAAAAGATGGTTTTATCGTTACAAAATTCAACGCTTCAAAGATAAATAAGTTAAAATACCCCAAAATCTTTTTTTTTTTTTTTTTTGAAATCCAATAAATTTATAGTAGAATTAGGTTCATTGTAAATATATTATCACTTCATGATATTCTTACAACAAAAACATTACTTTAAGGAACATTTTATGAAAAAGACAATTTTACTCTCTCTCTCTCGCTTCATCGCTCTTGCACGCTGAAGACAACGGCTTTTTTGTGAGCGCGGGCTATCAAATCGGCGAAGCGGTGCAAATGGTCAAAAACACTGGCGAATTGAAAAACTTGAACGACAAATATGAGCAATTAAACCAGTATTTGAATCAAGTGGCTTCATTGAAGCAAAGCATTCAAAACGCCAACAACATTGAGCTGGTCAATAGCTCTTTAAACTATTTAAAAAGCTTTACCAACAACAACTATAACAGCACCACCCAATCGCCCATCTTTAACGCCGTGCAAGCCGTTATCACTTCAGTATTGGGTTTTTGGAGTCTTTATGCGGGGAACTACTTCACTTTTTTTGTGGTTAATAAGAATGATCAAAAACGCGCTAATGTCCAGGGTAACCCTCCTTTTAAAACGATTATAGACAACTGCTCAGGAATTGAAAACTGCGCGATGGATCAAACCACTTACGATAAGATGAAAAAACTCGCTGAAAGTCTCCAAGCAGCCCAACAAAACGCTGCCACTAAAGCGAACAATCTTTGCGCTTTATCCGGGTGTGCTGCAACAGAAGGTTCAAACTCGCCAAACTCAACCGTAAGCAACGCTCTTAATTTGGCGCAACAGCTTATGGATTTAATCGCAAACACTAAGACGGCTATGATGTGGAAAAATATCGTCATCAGTGGCGTTTCAAACAAATCCGGTGCTATCAATTCCACTGGCTACCCCACTCAATACGCGGTGTTTAACAACATTAAGGCGATGATACCCATTTTGCAACAAGCGGTTACGCTTTCTCAAAGTAACCACACCCTATCTGCTAGTTTGCAAGCTCAAGCCACAGGATCTCAAACAAACCCCAAATTCGCTAAAGACATCTACACTTTCGCTCAAAACCAAAAGCAAGTCATCTCTTACGCCAAAGACATTTTCAACCTCTTTAGTTCTATCCCTGCAGAGCAGTATAAGTATCTAGAGAAAGCCTACTTGAAAATACCCAATGCGGGTCAAACGCCTACTAACCCTTACAGACAAGTGGTGAATTTGAACCAAGAAGTTCAGACGATTAAAAACAACGTGAGTTATTATGGTAACCGGGTGGATGCGGCTTTAAGCGTGGCTAGAGATGTTTATAACCTAAAATCCAATCAAGCAAACATTGTAACAGCCTATAGCAACGCTAATAATTTGAGTCAAGAGATTTCTAAACTTCCCTATAACCAAGTCAATACAAAAGACATTGTTACACTACCTCACAATCAAAACGCCCCAGCAGCGGGCCAATACAACTACCAGATCAACCCAGAACAGCAATCCAATCTTTCTCAAGCTTTAGCGGCGATGAGCAATAACCCCTTTAAAAAAGTGGGCATGATCAGCTCTCAAAACAATAACGGCGCTTTGAATGGGCTTGGCGTGCAAGTGGGCTATAAGCAATTCTTTGGCGAAAGCAAAAGATGGGGATTAAGGTATTATGGCTTCTTTGATTACAACCACGGTTATATCAAATCCAGCTTCTTTAATTCGTCTTCTGACATATGGACTTATGGCGGTGGGAGCGATTTGTTAGTGAATATTATCAACGATAGCATCACAAGAAAGAACAACAAGCTCTCCGTGGGTCTTTTTGGAGGCATCCAACTCGCAGGGACTACATGGCTTAATTCTCAATACGTGAATTTAACAGCGTTCAATAACCCTTACAGCGCGAAAGTCAATACCTCCAATTTCCAATTTTTGTTCAATCTCGGCTTGAGGACGAATCTCGCTACAGCTAAGAAAAAAGACAGCGAACATTCCGCGCAACATGGCATTGAACTGGGCATTAAAATCCCCACCATTAACACGAATTACTATTCTTTTCTAGGCACTCAATTGCAATACAGAAGGCTCTATAGCGTGTATCTCAATTATGTGTTTGCGTATTAAAAACTCTCTTTTTAAAAAAAAGGGGGAGCTTCATCAAATCTATTTTGATAGTTATCAATATTTGATGAAAATAAAGTCAAAAACAAAACAAACCAAATCACCCAATTATCTTTGATAATTGGGTAATCTAAGAAAATCGTTTAATACTCTTCAAACATTTCTTGGATTTTTGCCTTATCATTCGTTTTAGTTAGAGCGAGTTGTAAAAGCACTCTGGCTTTTTGGGGGTTTAAATTGTCGCTTGTGATAAAGGCCTTGTCATCAATCTCACCTGAAGTAATCTCACCGCTACCTACCCTGCTAGAACGAACAATAACCACCCCCATTTGGCTCGCTTCTTGCATCGCTTTTAACAATCCAGCACTCACATTCCCATTACCCACCCCGGCTATCACAACGCCTTTTGCATGCGAGTTTAGGCTCGCTTGGAATAGATCAGGGGTCATGCCGACATGCGTGTAAATGATATCCACTTTAGGCAAGGGGGGGTTGAGCTCTAAAATGGAAAATTCGCTCTCTATCGTGTGCTTTCTTAAAGGCTGCATGTAATAGCGCGCCTTGCCATAATACACGCTCCCTATCGCGCCGCTATTTAAGGCTTTAAAGGTGGAAGTGTGGGTGGTGTGCGTTTTAACCACTTCCCTAGCGCTAAAAATATTATCGTCCATCACCACCAACACGCCTTTATTTGCGCTTTTTTCATTAGTCGCTACGCTCAGCGCGTTATACAAATTCAAAGCCCCATCCGCGCTCAAAGAAGCAGCATTACGCATCGCTCCCACCAGCACGACCGGTTTTGTGGAGCGTAAAACTAAGTTTAAAAAATACGCGCTCTCTTCTAAAGTGTCCGTGCCATGCGTGATGACAACGCCTTGAATACGGCTATCATCTAGCAATTCTTGGGCGCGTTTGGCGAGTTTGAACCATACTTCTTCATTCATGTCTTGTGAGCCGATGTTAGAAATCTGTTCCCCTTGAATGCGAGCGATCTTGTTGAGACTAGGGACAGCCTTAAGAATATCTTTGATGCCCAACTCACCACTCTTATAACTACCCAAACTCGCGCTCGCACTACTCCCTGCAATCGTCCCCCCTGTCGCCAGTAAAGCAATGGTGGGTAAATTTTGAGCCATAACCTGCCCCTTCAAACAAAATAAAAGAATCAACAATTTCAAAAATATTCTCATTATGGACCACCTTTTGAAATTAAAAGATTTTATAGTATAGTAAAACATCGTTAAAATAAATTTAAAAAGGGTTAATGGTGGATTCCTTTTTCCAAATTGCAGTGTTACTTTTTTCGCTTTTTTTAGGGGCAAGACTAGGGGGTTTAGGAGTGGGCTATGCGGGGGGCTTGGGCGTGCTTATTTTATGCTTATTTTTGGGGCTAAATCCGGGCAAAATCCCTTTTGATGTGATTTTAATCATCATGGCAGTCATTAGCGCTATTAGTGCCATGCAAAAAGCGGGGGGCTTGGATTACTTAGTCAAAATCGCTGAAAAAATTTTAAGGAAACACCCCAAGCAAATCAATTACCTCGCGCCAAGCGTGGCGTATTTTTTAACGATACTAGCCGGCACCGGGCATACGGTTTTTTCCTTGATCCCAGTGATTGTGGAAGTGAGTCAGAGTCAAAACATCAAACCCAAAGCACCCTTAAGCTTAGCAGTCGTTTCTAGTCAAGTCGCTATTACCGCAAGCCCAGTGAGCGCGGCGGTGGTGTTTATGAGCGGTATTTTAGAGCCTTTAGGAGCAAATTACTTGACCCTTTTAATGGTTTGGATCCCTACGACTTTTTTAGCATGCATGCTCACGGCGTTTATTATGGGTTTTACTGATTTAAAGTTAGACAGCGATCCGCATTATTTAGAGCGCTTGAAAGTGGGCAAAATTTCGCCCCCTAAAATCAAAGAAGAAAAAGAAACCCTAAAAAGCGCGAAATTATCGTTATGGATTTTTATCGGTGGGGTTGTAGCGATCGTTTTTTATGCGAGCGCGATTTCTAAAAATATCGCTTTAATTAGCCCGGTAATTTTAGACAGAGATTACGCGATCGTGTCTTTCATGCTAAGCGTGGCGACTTTAATTGTGCTTTTTTGCAAGATTAATGCTAATGAAATCGCTCATTCAAGCGTGTTTAAATCCGGCATGCAAGCGTGCGTGTGCGTGTTGGGCGTGGCGTGGTTGGGCGATACTTTTGTGAGCAATCATATAGATGAGATCAAGCGATACGCTTCTTTTTTGATCGCTGATTACCCATTTTTATTAGCCATAGCACTCTTTTTGGCTTCCATGCTTTTGTATTCGCAAGCTGCCACCTCTAAAGCGCTCATCCCAAGCGTGATCACAGCCTTAGGCATTAGCGCTAACCATACAGAGCATTTGTATATTATCGTGGCTTCTTTTGCGAGCGTTTCGGCGTTGTTTGTGTTACCCACTTACCCCACTTTACTAGGAGCGATCGCTATGGATAACACCGGCACCACTAAAATGGGCCGTTACGTGTTTGATCATGCGTTTTTGATCCCTGGGGTTTTAGTCGTGTCTTTGAGCGTGGCGTTAGGGTTTGTTGTCGCGCCGTTAGTTTTGTAGATTTTACCACCAACGATAAAAGCTTGATGTTGCGATTTTTCTAAACCCTCTTAAAAAAGAGAGCCTAAACCATTTTAATAAGCGAACACATAATTGAGATACACGCTATAGAGCCTTCTGTATTGCAATTGAGTGCCTAGAAAAGAATAGTAATTCGTGTTAATGGTGGGGATTTTAATGCCCAGTTCAATGCCATGTTGCGCGGAATGTTCGCTGTCTTTTTTCTTAGCTGTAGCGAGATTCGTCCTCAAGCCGAGATTGAACAAAAATTGGAAATTGGAGGTATTGACTTTCGCGCTGTAAGGGTTATTGAACGCTGTTAAATTCACGTATTGAGAATTAAGCCATGTAGTCCCTGCGAGTTGGATGCCTCCAAAAAGACCCACGGAGAGCTTGTTGTTCTTTCTTGTGATGCTATCGTTGATAATATTCACTAACAAATCGCTCCCACCGCCATAAGTCCATATGTCAGAAGACGAATTAAAGAAGCTGGATTTGATATAACCGTGGTTGTAATCAAAGAAGCCATAATACCTTAATCCCCATCTTTTGCTTTCGCCAAAGAATTGCTTATAGCCCACTTGCACGCCAAGCCCATTCAAAGCGCCGTTATTGTTTTGAGAGCTGATCATGCCCACTTTTTTAAAGGGGTTATTGCTCATCGCCGCTAAAGCTTGAGAAAGATTGGATTGCTGCTCTGGGTTGATCTGGTAGTTGTATTGGCCCGCTGTAGAATCTTTAGGCGACATAACGATGTTTGTTACATTGACCTTATTATAGGGGAGTTTAGAAATCTCTTCGCTCAAATTCTTAGCGTCGTTATAGGCGGTTACAATCTCTGTTTGATTGGATTTTAGGTTATAAACATCTTTAGCCACGCTTAAAGCCGAATCCAACCGATTGCCATAATTATCTACATTGTTTTGAATCGTCTGAATTTCTTTATTCAAATTCACATTCTGTCTGTAAGGATTAGTAGGTGTTTTACCCAAATGTGGCACTTTCAAGTAAGCGTTCTCCAAATACTTAAGTTGGTCTTTAGGAATAGAATTAAAGAGGTTGAAGATACTTGAAGCGTTAGAAAGGATTTGCTTTTGGTTTTGAGCTAAAGCGTAAATGTCTTTAGCAAATTCACGATTTGTTTGATATCCCATAGCTCGAGCTTGCAAGTTAGTGGATAGGGTGTGGTTGTCCTGAGTTAGTTTGAGCGCTTGTTGCAAGATAGGTAGCATCGCCTTAATGTTGTTAAACACCGCATAGTCGGTTACAGGACCAGTGGATGTGATAGCGCCAGCACCACCAGCTCTGTTTGAAACACCTGCGATGATTATATTTTTCCACACCATAGAAACCTTGGTCTGTTCGATTAAATCCATGAGCTTTTGTGCGGTTTGAAGAGCTGTAGTCATGGAAGTTTTGTCTCCATTTTGATCGCTAGAGCATTCTGATAAGGCACAGAGATTGCCTTGAGCTTTTTGGAGGTTTTCGGCAAGCATTTTCATTTGATCATAAGTTTTTTTGTTCATAAAACATTGTTGTAATCCTGTGCAGTTCCCATCTTTATTGATTCTTCCAAGAGGAGCATTAGATCCATCATTCAAACCGGTCACATAAAAACTGGTAGTGTTCCCTGCATAAAGACTCCAAAAAGCCAATACTGAAGTGATAACAGCTTGCGCGGTGTTGTAGATGGGCGATGTTTCTTTGTTTGCGTGGTTGTTACTCGCAAAGCTTTTTAAATCGCTTAAAGCATTGTTGACAGCCTGAATGTTGTTCGCCGTTTGAATGCTTCGTTTTAACGAAGCCAGTTGGGCTAAAGATTGGCTTAATTGCTCATATTTATCGTTCAAATTTTTCAATTCGCCGGTGTTTTTCACCATTTGCACCGCTTCGCCGATTTGATAGCCCGCGCTCACAAAAAAGCCGTTGTCTTCAGCGTGGAGCGATGATACCGCAAGCGAGAGAGAGAGAGAGAAAAAATCGTTTTTTCATAAAATGTTCCTTAAAGTAATTTTTTTATTGTAAACATGAATAGAAATGAAAATTTATTTACAATATGTTTAACTTTACCATAAATTTTTTGGATTTCAAAAAAAAAAAGATTTTTGGGTGTTTTTTAACTATTTATCTTTGGAGTGTTAATTTTTGTAATAATGAAACCATCTTTTGAATTTTATAAGCACTATTTAATGAGAACAGAATTTTGATAACGCTTAACAGAACGCATTTATCCCAAACGCTCAAAGCGTTTAGGATTTCTGCTTAAAGGGTTTGAAGCTTTGATAGAGAAAGTGGTGTGGTTTAAGCTTTAGTGCTTATCGCTGTGATCTTCATCATGGTGGTCATGGTCTTTATCGTCATGATCTTTGTCATGTTTTTTGCCATGCTTCTTGCCATGCTTATCGTGTTTGTGCTTTTTCCCATGCTTGCATGATCTCAACCCAAAATCATCATCCATGTCTTCCATATTACCTTTTTTAAGCGCTTCTTTAACGGCTTTTTGGCGGGCTTCAAAATCCGCCACGGTCATGTTGTCTGTGTTTTTAACCGCATATTCATGCAATTGTTTATGAAACGCCTTTCTCTTGTCTTCAGGCATCTTTTCCATGCGCTTTTTCAACTCTTTTGTGTAATCCACAATATCCTGCGGAGCGACAACGCCAGCCATTTTAACCAAATCTTCATCGCTTGTTTTGCTGAAATCTTTGGCGTTCAAAGCCACAAATAGCAATGCGCTAACAGAAAGTATTTTCAACGCTTTTTTCATGTTTTATCCTTTTAAATTAAATTTTATCTCACTTAGGAGAGCAATGTTCGTCTTTTTTCTTAACAGCCCTACACCAAACTTTTCTCGTATCGCCGCTACAAACGCTCACATTAAGCCCTTTTGCCTTGATTTCTTCATCGCTCAAACCTTTGGTTTTTTCTTCTAATTCTTTACGCACTTCTTCACGCATTTTTTTGAAATCCTCTTCGCTCATTTTGGAAAGATTTTTCCTAGCGATCCGGCTGAAATTCGCACGGAATTTCTTAGCGTCCTCAGCGTTTAAAGCTTTAAGGCGTTTAGACACTTCCATGCGATAATCAATCGCTTCATTAGAAGGCAGAGAGCCTGCTAATTTTAAAAGTTCTTCGTTTTTGAGTTGCGAAAAATCCCTAGCGCCTAAAACCTGTAATCCAAGCAAAGCTAACAGGCAAAAAGCCAAACTCCTTCTCATTCCCAATTCCTTGTTGTCTAAATTTTTGCCGCATGACGACAGCAAATTTTGGCATTTTACCATGTTAATCTTAACTTATTCTCAAACGCCACTAAGAGCACTAAAAAATGGGGTTTTTAAATTTCGCGCAAAGCCATTGCGTGTCATCATTTAATTTTTATTTATAAAGGTCGTTTTAAACCCTAAAATTTTAAAATACCATTTTAGAATGATTGGTTTGTATGGTGTTGGTAGTTTTTGGCTTATTTTGAGTGAAAGGATTTAATCAAGATGTTTGTGGTTTTTATAGAAGGTTTTGGTTTAGCGATTTCTTTGTGCGCGGCTGTGGGAGCGCAATCCTTGTTCATTGTAGAGCGAGGCATGGCTAGGAATTATGTGTTTTTGATTTGCGCTCTGTGTTTTATGTGCGATATTGTGTTAATGAGCATGGGCGTGTTTGGCGTGGGGGCTTATTTCGCTAAAAACCTTTATTTGAGTTTGTTTTTGAATTTATTCGGGGCGGTTTTTACCGGATTTTATGCTTTTTTAGCTTTAAAAACCCTTTTTCAAACCTTTAAAAAGAAGCAAGTCCAAACCCCTAAAAAATTATCCTTAAAAAAGACCTTATTATTCACTTTAGGCGTTACCTTACTCAACCCTCAAGTGTATTTGGAAATGGTGTTTTTAATTGGCGCGAGCGCTTTGTCTTTTAATTTAGCACAAAAATTCGTCTTTTTAGCCGGCACTTTATCGGCGGCTCTTTCTTGGCTTTTATTGTTATGCACCCTGTCCTTACGCTATGGCTCTAAACTTTTGAATAACCAAAAAATCTTTATGGGGGTGAATCTCTTTGTAACCGCTATCATGGGAACGCTTAGCGTTACTTTATTCAGGGATTTTTTAGCGTTATTGAGTAAAACCTAAAAAGGGGCTAGTTTTAAGTCATTTTGCATTACAATACTCCTAAATGAGTTTTAAGGATTACAATCAATATGCAAGTTTTAGCGTTAAAATACCGCCCCAAACATTTTAGCGAGCTAGTCGGTCAAGAGAGCGTGGCTAAAACGCTTTCTTTAGCCCTAGACAACCAGCGTTTGGCTAACGCTTATTTATTCAGCGGGTTAAGAGGTTCGGGTAAAACCAGCTCTTCTAGGATTTTTGCTAGGGCTTTGATGTGTGAAGAAGGGCCAAAAGCCGTGCCTTGCGATACTTGCATTCAATGCCAGAGTGCTTTAAACAACCACCATATAGATATTATAGAAATGGATGGAGCGTCTAATAGGGGGATTGATGATGTCCGTAATCTCATAGAGCAAACCCGCTACAAACCAAGCTTTGGGCGCTATAAAATCTTTATCATTGATGAAGTGCATATGTTCACCACTGAAGCGTTTAACGCGCTTTTAAAGACTTTAGAAGAGCCTCCTAGCCATGTGAAATTCCTTTTAGCGACAACGGACGCTTTGAAATTGCCCGCTACCATACTCAGCCGCACCCAGCATTTCAGGTTTAAAAAAATCCCTGAAAATTCCGTTATTTCTCATTTAAAAACCATTTTAGAAAAAGAACAAGTGAGCTATGAAAGTAGCGCGTTAGAAAAACTCGCTCATAGCGGGCAAGGGAGCTTGAGGGACACGATCACTCTTTTAGAGCAAGCCATCAATTATTGCGATAACGCTATCACAGAAAGCAAAGTGGCTGAAATGTTAGGAGCGATTGACAGGAGCGTTTTAGAAGATTTTTTCCAAAGCTTAATCAATCAAGATGAAGCGCGATTACAAGAGCGTTATGCCATTTTAGAAAATTATGAAACCGAGAGCGTTTTAGAAGAAATGATGCTTTTTTTGAAAGCGAAATTATTAAGCCCTGATTCGTATTCCATCCTTTTGATAGAGCGCTTTTTTAAAATCATTATGAGCAGTTTGAGCCTTTTAAAAGAAGGGGCAAATGCTAGTTTTGTGCTGTTGTTATTGAAAATGAAATTCAAAGAAGCTTTAAAGCTCAAAGCCCTAGACGATGCGATTTTGGAATTAGAGCAAAGTAAAGAAAGCGCTTTTCAGCCCTTAAATCAAAACGCTAACGCCCCTAAACAAGAATTTAAAAGCATAGAGAAAATAGAAAAGCCAGAAAAAAAAGAGAACGCAGAAACCCCGCAAACTCCCATGCTTTCAGCTAAAGATCGCATTTTTCACAACCTTTTCAAACAAGTTCAAACATTGGTTTATGAGCGCAATTACGAATTAGGGGTGGTGTTTGAAAAAAATATCCGTTTCATTGATTTTGACAGCCAGACTAAAACCTTGACTTGGGAGTCTTTAGCCACCCATAAAGATAAAGAGCTTTTAAGAGAGCGTTTTAAAATCGTGAAAGGTATCGTTGATGGGGTTTTTGGCAAGGGCGAAAATATCAAAATCGCTTTAAAAAATCAAAATAAAAGCGCTTCAGAAGTGGTTAAAGAATTTAAATTCCCCTCTTTAAAGCCCAAACCAACCACCGAAACGACGGCTGAAACGAAAGAAAAAGAAACTAAAGAAACGGTTGGAAAAGAAACTAAAATTAAAGAACAAGAGGTTAAAGAAAACGAAACTAAAGAAAACGAAACTAAAGAAAACGACACTAAAGAGACTAAAGAGACTAAAGAGACCCAACCAAAACAAGCCCCTACAGCCTTGCAAGAATTCATGGCTAATCATTCCAATCTCATTGAAGAGATTAAGAGCGAGTTTGAAATCAAAAGCGTGGAATTGTTATGAGAGCGCATTTAGACGAGTTAGACAAAGTGGCGGCTGCAATTTTAAAAGATGATTTTAAGGGGGTGGTGCTTTTAAAGGGCGTTGTGGGGAGCGGTAAAACGACTTTAGTTCAAGCGTGCTTGAAACGCTTGGGTTTAGACATTCAAGCGACTTCGCCCACCTTTAGCTTGATGCATGCTTATAGCGAGAGCGTGTTCCATTATGATTTTTACATGCGCGATTTAGAGGCTTGCTTGGAGCTTGGCATGTTGGAGTGCTTGTTGGAAAAGGGGATCCATTTTGTGGAATGGGGCGATGAAAAATTAGAAAAAATTTTAAAAAAATACGATTTAGCCATTAAGGTTGTGGAAATTAAAACCGAATTAACTAGCCGTTTTTATACAATAAAGATCGCTTAAAGGGTCGCTTGAATGGATATTTTAAAAGCAGAGCATTTAAACAAACAGATTAAAAAAACCAAAATCGTTTCAGATGTTTCTTTAGAAGTGAAAAGTGGCGAAGTGGTGGGGCTTTTAGGGCCTAATGGGGCGGGTAAAACCACCACCTTTTACATGATATGCGGGCTTTTAGAGCCTAGTGGGGGGAGCGTTTATTTAAATGATGTCAATTTAGCTAAATACCCCTTACACAAGCGCTCTAACTTAGGCATAGGCTACTTGCCCCAAGAATCTAGCATTTTTAAAGAATTGAGCGTAGAAGAGAATCTGGCCCTAGCAGGGGAAAGCACTTTTAAAAACTCTAAAGAGAGCGAAGAAAAAATGGAAAGCTTGTTAGACGCTTTTAATATCCAAGCCATAAGAGAGCGTAAGGGCATGAGCTTGAGTGGGGGAGAAAGAAGGCGTGTAGAAATCGCTAGGGCTTTAATGAAAAACCCTAAATTCGTGCTATTAGATGAGCCTTTTGCGGGCGTGGATCCGATTGCGGTGATTGATATTCAAAAGATTATTGAAAGTTTGATTGAGTTAAACATCGGCGTGTTGATCACTGATCACAATGTGCGAGAGACTTTGAGCGTGTGCCATAGGGCGTATGTGATTAAAAGCGGCACGCTTTTAGCGAGCGGGAACGCTAATGAAATTTATGAAAACGCTTTGGTGCGTAAGTATTATTTAGGGGAAAATTTTAAGGTATAAACATGGCGATCTTACGCACAAACCTTAGCCCTAAAAACAAATTAAACGCTACTTTAAAAGGGTGGCTCCCCATTTTACAAAGCGAGCTTGAAGATTTAGAAGAAGTGTTGAAACAAAACGCCCTAGATAACCCCTTAATCAAAATTGAAAACAAACGCATCAAAAATTTTAGCGATCGTTTTAGCGCTAAAAAGAGCAGCGATCATTTAGAAAATTTCGCAATCGCATCTAAAAGCCTTTTTGAAACTTTAGAGGCTCAAATCATTCCCCCCCTTTTTCCCACTGAAACCTCTCAAAAAATCGCTATGGATATTATCAGCGGGCTGGATAGTGAAGGGTATTTTGAAGAAAATATTGAAGAAAGGGCTAAAATTTTAGGGGTAGAGAGCGAAGTTTATGAAAAAGTGCGCAAGCGTTTTAGTTACCTTAATCCAGCCGGCATTGGCGCTAGAGATGTGAAAGAGAGCTTTTTATTCCAGTTAGAGAGTAGGGAATTAGACAATAACGAGCTTTATAAAGAAGCACGAAAAATCATTTTAAATTTAGAAAAACACCATGAATTTTCTAAAGATTTTTATTACGAAAAGGCTTTAAAGATTTTAAAATCCTTTAAAAACCCCCCAGCCATTGAGTTTTTAGAAAAAGAAATAGAAGTCATTCCTGAACTTTTTATTCTAGAAGTGGATGGTGAAATCATCGTGCGTTTGAATGATGAAAGCTACCCAACGATCAGTTTAGAAGAAAATCGCTTTAAGGATAGTGGCTATTTAAAAGAAAAATTAAAAGAGGCTAAAGATTTGATTGATGCGCTAAATTTGAGAAAAGCCACGATTTATAAAATCGGCCTCATGCTTTTAGAGTATCAATACGATTTTTTTAAGGGTAAAAAATTGCGCCCTTTAAAATTATTGGATTTAGCCAATGAGTTTAACCACTCTGTAAGCACGATTTCAAGGGCTATTTCTAATAAATATTTGGCATGTCAAAGGGGGGTTTTCCCAATTAAGCATTTCTTTAGCACCGCCTTAGACAACAGCGAGACTTCAAACGCTGTGATTAAAGACTATCTTTTAGAATTGATCAAAAACGAAGACAAAAAAGAGCCTTTGAGCGACGCTAAGATTTTAGAACTCATTGAAGAAAAATTCCATTTGAAAATGGTAAGAAGAACGATCACCAAATACCGCCAACTGCTCAACATCGCTTCTTCAAGCGAGAGGAAAAAGCTCTATTTGATGCGTGCTTGAAAATAACCAACCAAATGATTTCGCTCTCATTGAGCGTGAATGATAAAATTAAAATACTTTTGAGTATTTTTTAGATTTTATAACTAATACTCTATTAAGTAGATCTATAAATCACTTAAAATCCCTAAACAACTTCCCTAAGTCTAAATCAAGCAATTCCGTTTGGGATCGCAATTCTAAAAGGTTTTGAGCTCCTTTAATCAAATCGTTACTGGAAATGCCATGAGAAAGAGAGATTTGAGCTTCTAAAAACGCGCTCAAATGATCACACACCTTTAAAAGCTCCCCACAAACCCCAAGATATTCATCGCTGTTATAAAGCATAAACAATTCTTCAGCGTCTTTAGTGAAAATGATTTTGTGAGACTTGTCTTTATAGCGGTTTTTGAACTCGTTTTCGGTGAAATATTTTAAATCTTCTTGAACGCCCAAAGAAACAAAGGAATAGACTTTGTTTTGCATTTCCTTTTTTTCAATCTCTTTAATGCAGTTATCAAGCCCCGCAACGCTTTGTTTGATGGGCGTGATAATGTCTCGGGTCAAAATCTCGGGTAAATCATGGAAAAGCCCGCCCAAAAAATGATTGATCCGCATGCTTTTACAAGCTTTTAAATCAAAGCTCAACAAATACCCCATAATCGCCACGCATAAGGTATGCCCTAAGACACTGGTTTGCGGCACTCTTGGAGTTTGGCTCCAGCGCTTTTGGAAACGCAACTGCCCAAACATGCTCACCAATTTTTTCAGATCTTCTTTTTCCCCAAAAAGCCCTTCAAACAAATGCTCGTTATTATGGAGTTGCTTGTCAATTTTATCTTTAATTTCTTTCACGCCATACATGTTGGGGTTAAAATGATAAATAATATCAAACTCCCATTTAGACGCATAAAAATGCGCGCTCTCTAAAATTTGAGTTTCTAAAATTTGAGGCCTGTGGCTTAAATACTCTTTTAATTCCTCTAAAGAAAAATACGCACTAATTTCATCTTGCAAACTTTGCACAACATAGGAAGCTAATTCTTGGCTGTGCGTTTGTTGGAGGGCGTAAAAAATAGGGGGTTTAATATCGGTTAAAACCAAGCGCTCCAAAAACTCAAAGCAAAAGAACTTGATTAAAAGATCCAAATCTAAGTCATTACCCCTGTCTTTTAAATCTTTAGCGAGCAGATACGCAATCATCGCTTTATGGGCTTGCTTGTCTAATTCCACAAATTCCAAAGGGCATGCTTGGTCATTCCAGCGCCTAATAGACGCGCCCACAAACACACGCCTCAAAAATTGAGTTTTGAGTTTGGGGGCTTTTAGGGGTTTAATAGGATGAGCCGCATACATGACTTTCCTTTTTATACTATTTTGAATGTTTAAAACTATAAGCTTATTAAGAAGCGTTGATTTTATCGCACAAGATTGAAAAATCTTAACGCACCACTATCAATACTAACTTAAATCCTATTATACGAAAAAAAGACAAAAATAAGGCTTTTATTTAAAAAATATTATTTCTATCAATTCATTTCACGCTCAAAACACCCACCCGTAATTGAAAAACACCTTAAAATGGCTAGCCCCTTCATTGAAAACAAAAGAGTTCGTGTAATCGCCACCACTAGAAACGACGCTAGCTTTTCTTTGGATTAAAGGGATGCTAATCCCTACAGAATATTTAGAATGCTTATAGCGGTAATTCAACCCAGTAGCCACATCTAAATTACCGCTCCCTTTGACTTTGTTCAACACATAATAGCTGTTATACAAGCCCCTTAACCCCCCAAAGATACCAAAAGAGGAAGAAAAATTCTTTCTCGTTTGAACGCCTGTAGGGCTATTTTTATTGGAGTAAGTGGTGATGAAATCCAACAACAAATCTATCCCCCCACCATAGCTCAATTGCTGGAATTTTTGATTAAGGGCTTTAGAATAGTTGTATTTCACAATGCCATAATAAGCCAATCCTATGAAATCATTAAAGTAATTTTGATAGCCTATTTTAGCGTTAACCCCTAAAATAGGGCTTCTAAAACTCTGTGAAGCGCTTGAAAAATAGTGGTCAGTAACGCTAGAAGTGACAAAGGTTTTTTGAATGGTGCTGAGCATGGAATTGGCTAAATCTTGCGTGTTCAAACTAGCGTTTAGGTTGTAGTTTGTTTGACTCCCCAAGTTAGCGTAGTTGATCGGTAAAGCGTTTTGATTAATAAGCTGCTGCCAGACCGCTGCTGTTACCCCTAAAAACCCAGCCGGGACATCCGCACAATTGTGGTAGATGGAATTAGGGTAGTTGCTAGGGAAAGCGGGTTGACCTGAACCATTGAAGCGAGAGCACACGTTATAGGGGAGACCATCAGAATCTTTTGGCTTGCCATTTTCAGTTTGACCGGTTGGCACTCTTTGATAGGTCATGTTCCCATTGTGTCCATAGCCTTTGGTGTGGCTGAATTCATGCAAAATGGTCCTTAAATCAGCCAAATTGATAGTCTTAAGGTCATTACCAAAGAGTTTTTGGGGTTCTAAGGCATAGGCTTCTACTCCTAATGTGCCATATTCACCATCATTACCATATCCATTGGCTAACCCTACAACCCCTGAATTTTTTAAAACAACCGCATCAATTTCTATTTTTTTTCTAAAATTATTAATGATACCTTGTTTGTTGAGTATATATTGTTGATCAACTTTAGTATCAACACGCCCATTTACTCCGGGATTTACGCATTTTGAAGGATCATTATCACAATCTGTTGAGCTGTTAGTGAATTCAAAAGGAGCGTTTAAGATCGCATCGCCCCAAGATTGGGAGTCTAAAACAGCGATCATGTTCAACATCAAATTGGTGAATTCTTCTGCGGTTTGTGGGGTGAAAGGTTGCCAACAATCATTTTTTGTATTACCATTATTATTGTAAGGACAAGTGTTGAAATTGCTTGGATTTTCATTACTATATTTCATTATAAGATTTGTTTTAATGTTATTGAGCGTTTCAAACACCCTCTGCGTGTTAGCGTCAGAAATAGAAGTGCTAGTGGCTTCAAATTTTGGAAGAAAGAAAGTATAGGGACCAATTTTATCAAACGCCTCTTTTAGGCTATCAAATGCCTCCCCAGGTAAAACAATTTTAGAGTGTTTGGGGATAGTCTCTATCACGCCTAGATTGATTACATTGCCTTGAGCGTCTGTAAAACTAAGCTTCACGTTGCTTAAATTATAAGGTAGGAAGTTTTCTATAGTTAATTTACCACCGATATACAACACTTTAACAGGAGATAAAGATGAAAAATTTAATTGTGATATGGATTTAGCGTCCGTGAACAAATTAGCCGCTCTTTTTAAAATCGTGTCTGTGGGTAAATAATTATAAGTTGCGTAAGTGTTTTTTGTGGTGGTGTGTCTTTTTTCTTGCGTTTGAACGCCTTCTAATAGCCCAGTTTCAAACCCGGCTTCTATGAAAAAGCCATTTTTCTCATTCGCTTCTAAAGCGCTGAATAATAAAAGTGGGATGAATAGTTTTCTCATGGTTATCTCTTTTTAGTTTATAGTGTCTTTATTATACAATTTAAGGGGATGGTTTGTTTATTTTTTGAAAATTAAAGTTTTTACAAGGGATTAGTGTTTCATATTAAAACAAAATTTTAACAACAAGCGTTTGTTTTATAGTTTATTTATCATTAATTAGGCTATGTTAATCAAAGTTTGATAGTTAAAAATCTCTAACTCCCCTTAATTTTCTAAAAAGCGCTTTACTTAGCGCACTTCTTGATATCAATATTCCAGTCAGCACCGGATTTAATTTGGTATTTTTGCGCGAAATTATCCCTATTCAGCGCCACGGAAACATTCAACAAGCTGTTTAAATAAACCAACGGCTGGCCTTCTGGCACATCGCCAAAGCTCGCAACATACGGCATTTTCCCTTCGTATTGTTTCTTAGAACCTTTAAAAATCGTTACACACAGCGTGTCATTGAGTTTGATTTTTGCTTGATTGAGTAATTTATCGCTGATATTGCTCCAAACATTGCCGTATTGGATATCAAGAATTGGGATATTACCCTTCACCTCCCCTTTTGTTGCTTTCGCTTTTTGGTAAGGAATTTCAACAACTTTTGTGGGAAGCTCTGGCCCGACCTGCTCGAATGTGATCGCTCCAGAAGCCAAGCGCGCCCCAGTGTAAGCATACACATCACGACCATGGAAAGTATAGGATTTTTCAGAACCTTTCAAGCGGTTAGCTTTTTCATCAATTTCACGCACGCTATCAATCCCCAAAGTTTGCGCCACCAAAGTCAGCGTGCCGTTATCCGGCGAGACAAAATACTGGCCGTTTTTAGTTTTCAATACCACCGATTTACGATTAGTGCCTACGCCCGGATCAACCACGCTCACAAATACCGAGCCTTTTGGCCAATAACTAGCGCTCTGATACAAGCGGTAAGCACCTTCCCAGATGTTATACGGGGGGATTTCGTGCGTTAAATCAAAGATTTTAAGATTGGAATTAACGCTGAAAGCGACGCCTTTCATCGCCGAGACAGCCCCATCTTTTAGGCTAAAGTCGGTTTGTAAAATCAAAGCGTTATCTGCATAAACAGACGATAACCCTATGCACGCTGATAAAAACAACGCTGAAATCGTTTTTTTCATCTATATTATTTCCCGAATAACAAAAATGGAATGAATAGTTTTCTCATGGTTATCCTTTGTTGTCTTAAAATGTTTTTATTATACCATTTAAGGGGCTTTTTCTAAACATTAAGGGTTTAAAAGGGCTTTACATTTCATATTGAAACAAAGCATTAATTAGGCTCTCTTAAGGGGATAGGGGGTTTTTCACTTAAAACGCAATATCGCCAATATTTTCACTATTCTCTATATAGTATTTAAAACGCTCTTTTTCTAATTCGTTTTTTAGGATTTGTTGTTCTTCTAAAAGCAGGCGTTTTTGATCTTCTAGGGTATTAATTTTACGGCTAATATAATAGATATTATTGCTTAAATAGATTTTAGGCGCTAACAGAGCTAAAAACGCGCCCCCAAAAACCAACACCCCTATTAAAGCCATTAAAGAAAGACCATGTGAATTTTCATTTGTAGCTTCGGCGAATAATTCTTTCTTTTCGCCCTCTTCTATGCGCACAAAGCGTTCTTTTTCATTTGAAGAATTGGTTTTGATATTCATGGCTTACCCACTGACTTGTTCATGGTTTGAATTTAAAAACTCTCATTTTAGCGCTTCGTGAACGCCTGTTGTTTTTAATTTCTTCTGGGCTTGGAGTGATGGGCTTTTTGGTTAAAATTGCGCCTAAAGCGTGATTGTTAGAGCAAGCGCATTTGAAACTTGAAGGATCGCAAATGCAATTTTTAGCGTAATCTTTAAAAGCGTTTTTCACTAACCCATCTTCTAAAGAATGAAAAGAAATCACGCACAAAATTGCCCCCTTAAGGTTTCTAGCGCATTGTAAAAACTCTTTTAACTCTTCTAATTCGCTATTGACTTCTATGCGGATGGCTTGAAACACCAAAGTCGCTGGATGGATTTTTTTATTTTTAGAAAAAGAGCTTAAAAACTCGCTCAAATCCTTAGCGTCTTTAAAGGGTTTTTTAGCGCGCCTTTCTGCAATTTTGTGGGCGATTTTTTTGTATTCTTTGATTTCGCCATAGTCTCTAAAGATTTTTTCTAACGCTATTATAGGATAAGAGTTGATGACTTTTTGAGCGTTCAAATCACTCTCTAAATCCATGCGCATATCCAAAGCGTGCGAATGGAAATTAAACCCTCTGTTATCATCATCAAGCTGCAAAGAACTCACCCCTAAATCCACTAAAACCCCCTTGATTCGATCGCCATGAATTTCTAGGGCTTCTTTAAAGCGTTTGGCAAACCCTCCACTTAAGAGATTGTAACGCCCCTCAAAGGCTTTCAGTCGTTCTTTAGCGATTTCTTGAGCGAACTTATCCTTATCAATGCCAATGAGTTTCAGGTGCGGTTTTTGGGATAGAAGGGCTTTAGAATGCCCCCCTAACCCTAAAGTGCAATCTATCAAAACCCCTTCTTCTAAAGGCATGAACGCTTGCAAAACTTCTTGCAACAAAACGCTTTGGTGCAGATTTTCTATTTCTTGCAAACAATCCCCCTAAAAACCCTAGATGAATTTTCCAAATGCCTACTCAATAGTATTGGTTTTGTTGGTTACACTCAAAAGTTTCTTTATAATCAATTTTAGCTTTTTAAGATGCGAAAATTCAAACTAAAATCCCTTTTATAAAGATTAAAAAGGGCTTAAAGACACCCTTTTAAAGGGTTTAAAAAGTGTAGTTATACCCTAGATAAAGCGAATAATCCCGTTTCAAATGGTAATAAAGATTAGTAGCGTTAGGACCCGCACTCAAAAACTTGTTGATGAGTAGCGGCACTCTCACGCCAAACTCTACGCCATTATGCTTGTAGATATTGGCTCTCACGCCAAAATTCAACCATACTTGAAAAGCAACGGTTGAAGTTTTGGTGCTATAAGGAGCGTTAGGGTTACAATAAGTGGGGGTACAAACATCAGGACCTTTAGCTTCAATGATTTGCTCTTTCCAATAGTTTGCCGCTGAGCTTTTCCAAGTGTTACCGCCGATAGCGACCCCACCAAAAACACCAAAAGAAGCGTTATCGTTATCAATAATATCAGCTAACAAATCGCTCCCAACACCCCAAGAAACCATATCCAACTGGATTTTATTAGGTGCATAAACTTGCTTGCCTAAATCGGCATGCCCATAATCAAAAAGCCCATACACTCTAAAACCAAACCACTTGCTTGTCATATCAAAAGACTTGAACTGGAAGAACTTCTTATAACCCACATTCAACCCAAGACCATTCAAAGCCCCATTAGCGTATTTAGCATGCCAATTGATATTCGTACCTCCTGGGTTATGCTTATTAGCGGTAAGACCTGGGGGGCAACCTACAACACTCCCTGTGCAATCCCCTGTGTTATAAATATTACTATTCAAACGGGCCTGTCCAAGCTGATAATTAGTCCCTATATAAACACCATCACCTTCGGCTAACAACGAAGAGCTTAAAACTGCGGATAGAAGCCCTAAAGCTACAAACTTTTTCATAAATTCCATTCCTTTACATTCCTATCTTTAAAATTGTCTCATAAAATAATAGCATGTTTATCCTTAATCAAGCAAATATTTTTAACTCTTATGAATAAGAAATGATAATAAAACCACTCTTTTTTGAAGTATAATAGCTCCTTTTAATCCATTTTCTTATTTTAAGGAAACTCTTGCAACATAAAACCATTATGGATAAGATCATTATTCAAGGGGCTAGGGAAAATAATCTCAAAAATATTTTTTTAGAAATCCCTAAAAACCAATTTATTGTTTTTACCGGATTAAGCGGTTCGGGTAAATCCACTCTGGCGTTTGACACTTTATACGCTGAAGGCCAAAGGCGCTATTTAGAGAGTTTGTCCAGCTATGCTAGGCAATTTTTAGACAAAGTGGGTAAGCCTAATGTGGATAAAATTGAAGGCCTAACCCCTGCGATCGCTATTGATCAAAAAACCACTTCTAAAAACCCTAGATCCACTGTGGGGACGATCACTGAGATTTATGATTATTTAAGGTTGTTGTTTGCAAGGATTGGGGAGCAATTTTGCCCCACATGTTTAGAGCCTATTAGTTCTATGAGTGCGAGCGATATTATTTCTCAAATCTGTCATTTAGAAGAAAATTCTAAAATCATTATTCTAGCCCCCATTATTAAAGATAAAAAAGGTTCGTTTAACGATAAATTAGAGAGCTTGCGTTTAAAGGGGTATGTGAGGGCTTTTGTTGATGGGGTGATGGTGCGTTTAGATGAAGAAATCCATTTGCACAAAACCAAAAAACACACCATTGAAGCGGTGGTGGATAGGGTGGTTATCAATAGCGAAAATGCTTCACGGATCGCTAGTGCGGTAGAAAAAGCCCTTAAAGAAAGCTATGGGGAATTAGAAGTGGAAATCTTGCAAGACAACGCGCCAAGCATCAGAAAGCATTACAGCGAGCATAAGGCATGCTTTAAATGCAAGATGAGTTTTGAAGAATTAGAGCCTTTGAGTTTTTCCTTCAATTCGCCTAAAGGGGCGTGCGAGAGCTGTTTGGGTTTGGGGACAAAATTCAGTTTAGATATTAGTAAGATTTTAGATCCTAACACGCCTTTAAATCAAGGAGCGATTAAAGTGATTTTTGGGTATAACCGCAGTTATTACGCTCAAATGTTTGAAGGCTTTTGCGAGTATAATGGCATTGACACTGCGCTTTGTTTTAATGAATTGAATAAAGAGCAGCAAGACGCTCTTTTGTATGGGAATGGCACTGAAATCAGCTTTCATTTTAAAAACAGCCCTTTAAAACGCCCTTGGAAAGGCATCATTCAAATCGCTTATGACATGTTTAAAGAGCAAAAGGATTTGAGCGATTACATGAGCGAAAAAACCTGTTCTTCGTGCGAGAGGCATCGTTTGAAAGCCTCCAGTTTGAGCGTCCAAGTCGCTGGCTTGAAAATGGCGGATTTTTTAACTAAGCCCATTGAAGAAGTCTATCACTTTTTTAATGATCCCACGCATTTTAGCTATCTTAACGAGCAAGAAAAAAAAATCGCTGAACCCATTTTAAAAGAGATTTTAGAAAGAGTGTTTTTTTTATACGATGTGGGGCTAGGGTATTTGACTTTAGGGAGGGATGCGCGAACGATTAGCGGAGGGGAGAGCCAAAGGATACGAATCGCCAGTCAAATCGGGAGTGGTTTGACAGGGGTTTTATATGTTTTAGACGAGCCTAGCATTGGCTTGCATGAAAAAGACACGCTCAAACTCATCAACACCCTTAGGAATTTACAAAAAAAAGGGAACACGCTCATTGTCGTAGAGCATGACAAAGAGACAATTAAGCATGCGGATTTTGTTGTGGATATTGGGCCAAGGGCTGGAAGGCATGGGGGTGAAGTGGTTTTTAGCGGGAGCGTAAAAGATTTATTGCAAAATAACCATTCTACCGCTTTGTATCTCAACGGCACTAAAAAGATTGAGCGCCCTAAATTTGAACTCCCTAAAGAAAAGCATTTTTTAGAAATTAAGAATGTCAATATCAATAACATTAAGAATTTGAGCGTTCAAATCCCTTTAAAACAATTGGTGTGCATTACTGGGGTGAGCGGGAGCGGTAAAAGCTCGCTGATTTTACAAACCCTTTTACCCACCGCTCAAACTCTTTTAAACCATGCTAAAAAAAATCAAAGCTTGAATGGGGTGGAGATTGTAGGGTTGGAGCATTTGGATAAAGTGATTTATTTAGACCAAGCCCCAATAGGCAAAACCCCACGAAGCAACCCTGCCACTTACACAGGAGTGATGGATGAAATCAGGATTTTATTTGCCGAGCAAAAAGAAGCTAAAATTTTAGGCTATAGTGCGAGCCGTTTCAGCTTTAATGTTAAAGGAGGGCGGTGCGAGAAATGCCAAGGCGATGGGGATATTAAAATAGAAATGCACTTTTTGCCTGATGTGTTAGTCCAATGCGATAGCTGTAAGGGCGCTAAATACAACCCCCAAACTCTAGAAATCAAGGTGAAAGGCAAATCCATTGCCGATGTGTTAAACATGAGCGTAGAAGAGGCCTATGAATTTTTCGCTAAATTCCCTAAAATCGCTGTGAAATTAAAAACCCTTATAGATGTGGGCTTGGGCTATATCACTTTAGGGCAAAACGCTACGACTTTAAGTGGGGGGGAGGCTCAAAGGATCAAATTAGCTAAAGAATTGAGTAAAAAAGACACAGGCAAAACCCTTTATATTTTAGATGAGCCTACCACCGGTTTGCATTTTGAAGACGTGAATCACCTTTTACAAGTCTTGCATTCTTTGGTGGCGTTAGGCAATTCCATGCTAGTGATTGAGCATAATTTAGACATTATCAAAAACGCTGACTACATTATAGACATGGGACCTGATGGGGGGGATAAGGGCGGGAAAGTCATTGCGAGCGGCACGCCTTTAGAGGTGGCGCAAAATTGCGAAAAAACCCAAAGCTATACGGGAAAATTTTTAGCTTTGGAATTGAAATAGCTTGCATTGGGGAAGGTTAGCAGCAATAATAGCCGCTTGATCATGCAAGAGTTAACAAAGAAGCCATGCCTTTAAAATCCTCGCATGAAAGTTTGAAAAATGAGAAAATATTAAGGAAAATAGAAACCAAGCCGACACTCTCTAACCATTACAGAAACGGCAATAGCGTTTCAAACCTTAATGGGAATATTCCTACCACAAACGAGCTTAAAACACAAGAGCCACAACGAATGAAGCAAAAAAAATGCGCCATAGTTAAATCCATGCTAGAGATTATAAAAAGCTTGAAATAAGCAGGTTATCAGCCATTAAAAATCGTGAGAGCGGGCGCTATTATTTTCGCCCTATAGCCCAAATTACAAGGGGTAGGGTTAAAAACCCCCTAAACCCACTATTTTTAGTCCTACACAAAAACTACTAATAAGGCTTTATTATCATTAAGTGTTAATCATAAATTATAAAAAATGCTAAAAAACATTTTTTATAGTCAATAGTAAAGAGTTTGATTTTAATTTTAATTGCATGATAATTTGTGTAGCGCGGTCTTAGGGGTTAAAAAATAACTTCTAATTTAAAAAATAAGAAGATTAAGATTCAACAAGATTTTATTTATTATTGTTTTCCTTCCGCATGATAATCGCCTGAATGGGATCTTTGCCGAGGAGGTTGCCAAACAAAGGCCCTTTTGACAACTCGTAAAACACCTTGCTTGTTATTTTAACGGCTGTTCTCTTTGAGTCTTTAAGATATTTGGGGAATTGCATTTTAACTTCTCTATCAATCATAGACCCCCACTTTTTATAGCGGAATTTGATCGCAAATTCCGTTCCTTGTATCCGCTCTATTTTGCAACTCCTAAACCCAACCCCCAAATACTTCCTCACCAACCACTCAATGTTGTAAGGCCCTTTGTCCAAAAAACGCCTGATATTTGCAGAATTGGTTTCATAATATAATATATTGTAGGCTCGCTATTTTCAAGCAAATCAGCAAGAGCGGTGTTGTCATTATCAATCACAGGTGGCGCATAACCCTAAACACTCATCAACCCCTAATTCCTTAACGATAAACAATCTGCAATTGATAAAATCACCATCCTTATCATTAAGAACATCAATGATTTTATAAGATCTACCATACCCATAATAGAACGAGTTAGGTTTCTGCGGTTTTTTATTAGCCTTTAATCCATTAAATTCATCAAAAATACCCGCCATGAAATCATCATCATTTGCTAAAGCGGTCTTGCTACTCAATCTAACAATTTTTTCCTGACTCAATTGAACAATAACTTCGTTATCTCTTTATCCGCTCCAACACCAATCACTCTATAGCCAAATCTATCCACTCTTTTACTCAATTTGTTA
Source organism: Helicobacter pylori NCTC 11637 = CCUG 17874 = ATCC 43504 = JCM 12093 (assembly GCF_900478295.1). Lineage (NCBI taxonomy): Bacteria > Pseudomonadati > Campylobacterota > Epsilonproteobacteria > Campylobacterales > Helicobacteraceae > Helicobacter > Helicobacter pylori. Next base: position 934,311 of record NZ_LS483488.1, on the reverse strand, counting down.
CACAACAAACCATGTAATTCCTTGTTTTTTAATTTTTTAACCATAAAATCATCCGCTAACATAAAAACTCCCCATTAATTGAACCCCAATCTTTAAATTCCTTTTAAGCAAAAATCCCAAATTAAGCGTTTCTGATAAATGCTTTTTTTTAATAACTCCATGAAATTATAGCGTGATCACTCAAACTTATTAAACTTATCTGGTTGCAGATGATTTATAAAGAAGCCCTACAAACTACCTTTCCAAAAACAAATCTTTTTCTTGGATTTCTGCTCCTTCGCTTAAAATCGCCGCTCTTTCCACGACGCCTAAAAGCTCTCGCACATTCCCATGCCAAGAGTATTCTAAAAGGCGTTTTGCGGCGTTTTTTGAAAAAGATTTTGGCCCCAAATGATACGCATCGCACACTTCTTTAAGCTTGATTTCAGCAATGGGTAAGATCTCTTCAACCCTCTCCCTTAAAGGTGCGATAGTTATAGGCACGATTTGCAAGCGGAAAAACAAATCTTCTCTGAATTCTTTCGCAGCGATTTTTTCTTTCATGTTGGCGTTGGTAGCGGAAATGAAACGAACATCAATTTTAACGCTCTTATTATCCCCAAGGCGCGTGATTTCTTTTTCTTGAACCACTCTTAAAAGTTTGCTTTGCAATTGAAGGGGCATTTCAGCGATTTCATCTAAAAAGATCGTGCCTTTATTAGCGCTCTCAAAAAGCCCCATTTTAGGAGCTGTGGCGTCCGTGAACGCCCCTTTTTGATACCCAAAAAGCTCGCTTTCTAATAGATGCTCTGGGATTGCGGACATGTTGATCGCTATAAAAGGGTGCTTGGATCGCTGAGAATGCTGGTGGATGAAATGAGCAAAAACTTCCTTACCCACCCCGCTTTCGCCTAATAGCATGACATTAGCGTCCGTGCTTGCGACTTTTAAGGCCTGCCGTTTGCTCTCTTCTAACGCTTTTGAAGCGGCTAAAAAGCTGTGTTTGTGTGGTTTTTTTAAAGGTTTTTCTAAAGGGTGTTTTTTTTGAAATTCTAAAACTTTTTTGGTGCGATAGATGGATTCTAAAAGCAATTCTGGTTTAAAAGGCTTTTGGAAAAAGTCTTTCACGCCTAAACGAATGGAATCAATGGCTTTATTCAAGGTCGCATTACCGGTAATCACAATGGATTCATACTTGCCTTCTAAAAGGCGTAAAAATTCCAAGCCGTCCATATGGGGCATGTTAATATCCGTGATGACTAAATCAAAGCTTTCATCTAACTTGACTAAAGCGTCTTTAGGGTTTTTAAAACTCACAATCTCTAAATCGTCTTGAAGCTCAAAAAAAAAGCTCCAGGCTTTTACGCATGTTAATATCATCTTCTACAATGGCGATTTTCATTCTTCTTCCTTTCTAAAAATATCTAAAAATAACGCATCTCCCACTAAACTCGCTCTAACGCTTAAGGCTTTGAGATCAAGTATGCTTGTGGTAGTGGTGCCGTTTTTATAGCTGTGATCATAATGCGTGATAGCGACTTGGCTTTTTAAAAGGCAGTCAATGACTCGCTCTTTTTCTTTTTTTAACGCTATTTCTAAAAGGAAGCGTTCTAGTTTGGTTTGGAGCAAGGGGTTTTTCAAATCGGGCAAGTTGCGAGTGATGATGGAGCAATGATAGTCTAAAACATAGGGGGCTGTTTTGATGCGGCTAACGATAGGTTTAGAGACAGAATACTCTTCGCCCATCACTCTAGAATCAACGATTTTCAAGCGGTACGAAATTAAAAATTCTTGTTCTTCTAGGGGGCTAAGGGCATGCAAAGAAACCCCTAAAAAATAAAATAAAAAATAACAGAATAAAAAGAAACGCATCACTCAAACAAATTTTGCGCCGAAGAGGTTTCTAAATTTTCTGGCTCTTCTTCTTTAGGGCAAGAATTGACATACACGACTTTATCAGCGGTGTTTATGAGTTTTACCCCACTGGCATTTCTTCTGGTTTCTCTAATGTCTTTAATGGAAACTCTGATCATTTTCGCGCTCGCGGTAAGAATCATCAAATCCAGGTTCTCATCATCCACGCTGATAACGCCCACTAGATTGCCGGTTTTTTGAGTGATCTTCATGCCAATGACCCCCTTACCTCCACGAGATTGCTCTCTATACGCTTCAGCTAGAGTTTGCTTGCCAAGCCCGTTCTCGCTCACGCTCAAAAGCTTGTTGCTATCATCGCTAATGACGACCGCACCGACAACAAAATCATTTTCATTCAGCTTAATCCCTATAACCCCACGAGCATTTCTTCCGATCTCGCGCACATCTTCTAAAGGGAATTTAATGAAAATACCTAAATGCGATGCGATGAGCAAATGCTTAGCGTTTTTATCCACAACTTTTGCGCTCACCAATTCATCGCCTTCATCTAAAACAATCGCTCTGATACCGCTATAACTCCTATTGCTCCCAAATTCGCTCAAATTGGTGCGCTTCACCACGCCATTTTTCGTGAAGAAGGCTAAAGAGCGTTCATCGCTAAAGTCTTTGGTGCTTAGGGTTGCCATGATCTTTTCATCCGGAGCGAGCGAGATTAAATTCACAATGGCTTTACCCATAGCGATCCGGCTCGCTTCTGGGATTTTATAGACTTTCAAATGATACAATTGCCCCTTATTGGTGATAAAGAGCAAAATATCATGCGTGTTAGCCACAAAAAAGTTTTCAATGAAATCGTCTTCATAAGTGCTGCCTGAAAGCTTGCCCTTACCGCCACGATTTTGCTTTTCATAAGCTTTTAAACCCACTCTTTTCACATAGCCTTTATAGCTCATGCTCACCACCATAGGCTCATTAGCGATCAAATCTTCTATGTCAATATTTTCATAAGATTCTTGAATTTCAGTGCGCCTTGGAGAAGAAAATTGCTCTTTGACTTCTAAAAGCTCTGTTTTGACGACTCCATTCAAGCGATCTTCACTCTTTAAAATGCCATTGAGATCATCAATAAGCTCTAATAAGTTTTGGTATTCTTCTTTGATTTTGTCTCTTTCAAGGCCTGTTAAGCGTTGCAAACGCATTTCTAAAATGGCTTTGCTTTGGATTTCGCTCAAAGTGAAACGCTCCATTAAGGCGTTTTTAGCCGCTTCTGGGCTTGGGCTTGTTTTAATGAGTCGCACGATTCCATCAATATTGTCTAGTGCGATCAAATAGCCCTCTAAAATATGCGCTCTAGCCTTAGCCTTTTCCAATTCAAAAATCGTGCGTCTTATAATAATGGTTTTTCTGTGGTTTAAGAAAAGGCGCAACAACTCTAAAAGCGTGAAAATCTTAGGCTCTTTATTGTAAATAGCGAGTAGAATGATGCTAAAAGTGGTCTCCATGGTGGTGAGTTTGTAGAGATGGTTTAAGACAATTTCACTCATTGCGTCTCTTTTTAATTCAATCACCACTCTAATGCCCTCTCTATCGCTCTCATCGCGCACTTCGCTAATGCCTTCAATTTGTTTTTCTCGCGCTAAATCGCTGATTTGTTCCACTAATTTGGCTTTATTGGTTTGGAAAGGCATTTCATCTAAAACGATGATTTCTTTATTTTTTGTCTTTTCCACATGCACTTTGGCCCGCACTTTCACGCGCCCTCGCCCCGTTTTATAGGCTTCAATAATGCCCGCCTTGCCATAAATGATCCCACCGGTGGGAAAATCAGGCCCTTTGACAAATTCCAAAATTTCATCTAATTCAGCGTTAGGGTTTTCTAAGACATGCACTAAAGCGTCTATGATTTCATCAATCCTATGAGGGGGGATAGAAGTCGCCATCCCCACAGCGATCCCATTAGCCCCATTGACTAAAAGGTTAGGCAGACGGCTTGGTAAAATATCTGGCTCTTTTAAGGTGTCATCATAATTAGGCACAAAATCAATGGTGTCTTTATCAATATCCCTTAAAATTTCTTCACTCGCCTTAGTCATTCTGGCTTCAGTGTAACGCATCGCTGCAGCGTTATCGCCATCAATAGAGCCAAAGTTGCCCTGCCCATCCACTAATTCCAAACGCATAGAAAAATCTTGCGCCATTCTCACTAGCGCATCATAAACCGCATTATCGCCATGGGGGTGGTATTTACCGATCACATCACCCACGATCCTAGCGCTTTTTTTATAAGCGACTTTGGAAGTAAGGCCTAATTCATGCATCGCATACAAAATACGCCTATGCACAGGCTTTAAGCCATCTCTAGCGTCCGGTAAGGCGCGCCCTATGATCACGCTCATTGAATAAGCTAAATAGCTCTCTTCAATAGAAGAATCAATCCCCACTTCTACAATATTTTTTGTTTCATTGACTGAATTATCTTGCATGTGTCTCCCTAAAATTTAATTACTTCAAATAAAGCGTTAAAAGATAACGCCCCCAAATAAAAGCCCAAAAAATAAGCCCTATCAGTTGGGCTGAACTGGCCATGTCTTTAGCCTTTTTGGCTAAAGGGTGGAACTCTGTGCTGGTAAAATCCACAGCCTTTTCAATAGAGCTATTGATTAGTTCAATCACCACCGATAAAAAACAAGGCAAGATCAATAGACCCCATTCTAAAAAATCTTTGGCTAAATAGCTCGCTAGAACGATACAAAAAAGAGCCAAGACGATGATTTGCCTGAACGCGCTCTCTTCAGCCCATGCGCATTTAAGCCCGTCTTTAGAATAAAAAAGGGCTTTAAAAAGGCGTTTAAACCCTTTAGCTTTGGGGGGGACTTTGAAATCACTCATGGCTTATTTGGTAAGATTGAAAGAAATTCACACTAAGGCTTTCTAACAGGGCGTTAAAAGTAAGCTTGGTGTTGTCTTTAGCTTGGGCGTTAAGAGCGATTTGGGATTGTTTGTCTTTAGCCATAGAAACAAAGGCTTGCAACAATCCTTTAAAATTTTGTTGGAGCACTGTATTGTCTTTAAAATGGGATTGGAACAAGGCCATAAAATAGTTTTCTAAAGAAGCCAACGCGCTTTCATAAGAGACGCTAGGGGTTTGAGATCGCAAACTAAAATAAGGGGAAAAAAAGCCCAAACTCTCTTTATTTTGGTGGTAAAAGGCTTCCAAAAGGTTTTTAAGATGGCGCGCTTGGATAGAAACGCTCAACTTTGGCGCTGAAAAACGCAGTTTGTCTTGCAACTCTTCTATGGCTTTAGCGTCTTTAGAACTCAAGGTTTTAAAAATATTTTTAAGGGAGAGATTTTCTTGCGCCTCCATTAAACCCTCTTGAAAAAAAGTGTAAGCAAGGATATTCTCTGCATTAGTCAAATCGCATTTTAAATTATCGTTTAAGGTTTTTTCATCTAAAGCGTTGAATTTTAAAGAGCAATTCAAGCGCGTGGGTTTAATTTTTTCCAATAAGGCATTCAAGTCTTTTAGGGGGATTTGGCTGATTTTTTGCTGAATATCTTGTTCTAAAATAGGGGATTTGATTTGAGAATGGATAGAAAGGGTAAGAGAGCTTTTATCTAAAGAATGGAGCTTAATACTCAAATTTTTAAAATCCATAATAGGGGAGTTTTGAGAGTCTAAAAAACTCAGCTCTTTAGAAACGCATGCGATTTTAAAAAACCCTTCGCATTCAAAAGGAGCGCCTACAATCCCCATGCCCTTAATATGGGGGCGTTGATCTAAATAAGCGTTAAGGTAAGCGGTTAAAGATTTTTTAACCGACATGCTAGTGAAGAAGATAAACACCCCTAAAAGCACGCAAATTAAAGCCCCAATAACCACCATCCAAGACATGAATTTTTTAGTCAAAAAAACCCCTTATTTTATTGAAAGTATAGTGATAGAACTCATAAAATGCATTTTCTTATTTTTAGGGTAGAAAATATCGTGTTTGTTAGGGCAAAAAAGTCGTTGATGGTGCCTTGTATTACTTTCATAGCTTTTCCTTTTAGGTGGATTAAAATTATACCGAGTATTAAATCAAAAAAAAAGAAAAAAGCTTAAATTTTTTAATTTGTAGCTAAATTTGTTAGGATTGAAGAAAATTTGCTTGAGTTCAATCAACCCAAGCTTTTAGCGCCAAGAGGCATAAAGCCTCTTCATAAAAAGGATTGAGCGATTTTAGCGTCTTTCTGGGGGCTGTATGCCTAGCCATTCTTTATAAAACACCTCTATATCAGGCTCAAAATCATGGATCACAGGATACCAAGGAGTTGGGGCTTCAACATCTAAAAGGATGCCGCAATCCGGGCAAATATACTCCCGATACACTTGCCAGTTAGTATCACTGGCTAAGAGTTTAGGATACACCTCTTCCATTTTTTCTGCTGTATCGTGCACATAGATGTTTGCATGCAATTTCCAGTTTTCTTCTGGAGCACAGAATGCATGACCGCATGAACACTTAATGACCCATTTCTTTTGAGAATCTTGCACCACAAACAAATGTGGCCCCAAGGGTAAGACGATTTTGTCATCAAAATCTACCTTATCTTGCAACACCTTCAAATACATTTGGAATCTTTCATGATCTTTAGGCATGCTAAGCATTTTTAAGACAGTGTTCCAATCCAAGTTCCCCTCTACCAAATTTTTAATTTGTTCTTGTGTGTATTTTGACATAACCATTCTCCTTTCTTTATTTCTCATCAACCAACAGAACTGTGCGCACATCAGGCAATTTGCTCAAATCCATCCTGTATTTAGAACCATAGGTGAATACGCCAAGCTCATCTTCTTTCATAGTCCAGCTCTTTGGCAAGTTCCAAAATGTTTTAAAATCGCTTAAAAACTTAGGCGAAAGATCAAAGCTAGTCGCATACATGTGCTTAACCTGTTTGGAAGCCTCTTTTTCAAGGATAGCGTTTCTTTCTTGCTCCATCCATTGTTTTACCGGTATGGATCTAGCCTTTCTGTTTTCAAGAATTTCTTTTCTTCTGGCTTTCGTTTTGGCTTCATCGCCGACCCACACGCCGTCTTTATTTTGACTCACCACTGCGCCATAAACCTTGTAAGCGTATTCTGGCAATAGCTGTTTGCTGTTGAGATCTTCTAAAATCGCATTCAAATCCCTTTCAATCGGATCGCCAAATCCAGGACCACCTTTGATGTAATTCAAATACAAATCATAATTGTCAAAGCAGTTCTCAGTGGTGATGCATTGCTTATCCCTTTTGACTTGAGACGCATGAGAAATATGCTTTTCATAATCTCTATCCGTTGGGTTAAAATCGCCCCCCAAAGGCAAGCTGGCGTTATTTTTAATCCTGTTTTCCAAGTCGGTGTTGTGCGCTTCAAACCTATAGCCACTGGCCGCTGGATAGCCCCCCATCATACCCCAATCGCTATTCATGTAGCCATTACCCATAAAGAACATGGTCCAATCATGCACACCCCACACCATTCTTAAGGTTTCAAACCCGTTACCGCCTCGATATTTCCCATACCCACCGGTATTGGCTTTGACATTCCTGCCCAAATAAAGAAGAGGCTCTGCCATTTCCCAAATTTCAACATCGCCCATATCGCCTTCTGGATTCCAAATAGCCGCTGCGTGATTTAAGCCGTCTTTTATCGCGCAAGCTCCAGTCCCACAAGAACTCGTCTCAAAGCTATTCACCGCATGGATTTCTCCATCCTGGTTGATACCACCGCCTTGCAACCAATTGGAAGTGTTAGCGTTCCCGGAATTGACCTCTTCTAAATACCCTCGGCTGTAATACGCTTGAGACAAGCCTCTCCACAAAGCGCTCCAGCCTGATACCAAGAAATGCCATGCATAAGCATGCCCGGTGCGTCTGTCATCTGGATTCATCCAAGTCCCTTTTTTGAGTCTGAATTGAGTCGCAAAATAAGCGCCATCATTGATGCGAGAAGTGGGTATCAGCGTTTGAGTCATCATCACCCAAATACCGCTAGTGAAAGACACTTGGTTGCAATTGAAAGAGTGCCATCCCCACCTGGACGCGCCATCAAAATCTAATTTCCATGTAGCGTCTTTATTGATAGTGATTTCCACAGGAGAGTGCATGATCGTGTCTAGCTTAGCAAATTCAGAGCACACGCCAATATCCTTATGCGCATAAGGCACATCCACAAACGCTACCTTTCTATACTTGCCTGGTATGGTCATGGATTTGATCCTAGAGATAAGGCCTCTTCTTCCCTCTTCAATCACCTCATCAATAAATCGCATGTAAGAATCAATGCCGTCTTCTTTAATGACTTCCATCACTAAATCCCTAATCATATGGCATCCTGCAATCCTAGTCCTTTCATCTAGAATCCAATATTTAGGCGTGCGAACCGATCTTTGAGATTCATGCAACCAATCCTTAAAGCTCTCATCATTCGCTCCTGTCTTACGGCAAGTGATCATGTATCCATCCCCAAATCTTTGAACCTGCCCGGTGCTCATCGATCCTGGAGTAACCGAACCGGTATCAATCACATGCGTAACACCACCTACCCACCCAATCAATTTTTCATCGTGGAAAATAGGCACAAGAGTCATAATATCGCATGGGTGCACATTCCCAATCGCACAGTCGTTATTGGTGAAAATATCCTTGTCATTGATGCCTGGGTTGTCTTCCCAATTATTCTCTACCATGTATTTGATAGCTGATCCCATAGTCCCTACATGGATAATGATACCCGTAGAAGTCAGCACGCTATCGCCCACAGCGTTATAAAGCGTGAAGCACAATTCTCCCTCTTGCTCAACAATAGGGCTTGCCGCAATCCTTTTAGCCGTTTCTCTGGCATGCACGATACCGCCTCTTAATTTAGAGAACATCTTCTCATAACCAATCGGATCTCTTTCCTTAAACTCTAGTTTTTTGAGACCATTATAATGCCCTGTTTTTTCTGTCCTGGCTAGGATTTCATCTCTAGCTTGTTTTAAAGTTTTGCCGTTTTTCAATAAATTTGCCATTTTGAACTCCTTTATTTAATTTCTTTCAAGTGGAACAATCGGTGTTTGTCTAGTCTTGTCGCAAAGCCTTTGGGTATCACGAAAGTGGTCGCATCTGATTCCACGATCGCAGGCCCTATGACTTCATTTCCAGGCAATAATTTTTCCATTTGCCACACATCTGCATCCACCCATTTTTTATGCCGATAGAATTTTCTAACGCCTATTTTGGCTTCTTTTGGGGGCGTAGCGCCATGCTCTTTTTCAACCGGAATCACAGGTTTTTGCGTAGCCACAACACCACGCATGATCACGCCGGTCACGCTAAAACCAAGCTCTGGAGAACACGCTGATTCAGAATAAACACGAGCGTAGGTTTTTTCATATTCTTTGACAATCTCTTCCCAATCAGCCACGCTTGCAGCTTTTGACACAGGAGAAGTGATCTCTAAATCATTCAATTGCCCCATATACTGCATCCTGTATCCAGGTCTTAAGATCACATCTTTTTGAGAAAATCCATTGATCTTGAACTCTTCAATCACTTTGAGAGTCAATTCATCCCATGCGTCTTGAATGATCTTGCATGCTTCTATTTTGGACTCGTCTGAAGAATACTGCGGAATGGCAATATCCACGCTCTTGTCGTATCTGTATTCAAAATCAGCGCAAGCGCAACCAAAAGCGCTAAATCCAGCCGCCCACGCAGGCACTACCACATCCTTAAAACCTAAGCTTTCTGTATAGCCATAGGTATGCACAGGCCCCGCGCCACCATATGAAAAGCACACAAAATCAGATGGGCTATACCCTTTAGCGCTAATATTGGATCGCAAGTATTCTTTAAGCTCCAAATCAAGCAGCTCAATCACACCCGCAGCCGCATCTTCTACGCTAATGCCTAGCGGATCAGCGATTTGCTCTTTAATGTGTTTTTTAGCCCTATCCACATCTAATTTGATCAAACCGCCTAAGAAATTATCTGGGTTCAAATAGCCTAAAACAATATGGCAATCGGTTACTGAAACCGTGTCTATCCGCTGTCTTTCCAACAAGTGCCAACTCTATACCCCGCGCTGTCAGGCCCTAGTTTGACCGATCGGCTGTGCGGATCAATGCGCACGAAACTCCCCGCACCTGCACCAACAGAATCCATAGCCACAAGCGGTAGAGATAAAACAAGGCGTGCCATATCAGGGTCAGAAGCGATATTAAAATTGCTCTTAACGATAAGCGCCATATCAAAGCTCGTGCCGCCAATATCGCTGCATGCAATATTGTCATAACCAAGCGTTTCGCCTAGCAATTTAGATCCGATCACGCCTCCAATAGGGCCGCTCACAATAGTCCTAGCGAGCTCTTTAGCTTTCCAGCTAATGGTGCCTCCATGTGTTGCCATCACACGAAGATCGAATTTAGCGCCATGCTCTTTGAAGCGGTTACTGACTTTAGAGAGGGTTTGCCTGCTTGGCTCAGCCGCATAAGCTTCTAAGATAGTGGTGTTCATTCTGTGGCTTTCTTTTCTTTGAGGGTAGTAATCCACAGAAGCGAATACAGGAATGTTTTTACCCAATTTTTCAATCTCTTTTAACGCTATATCTCTAACGATCCGCTCGCTTTCAGCGTTTTTATGAGATTGCAACAAGCAAATCACAATGGCCTTTGCACCCGCTTCTAAAAGCTCCTTAACAGCAACTTTAACCTCTTCTTGACGCACTGGGATAACCACTTGCCCCTTGACATCGGTTCTTTCTGTAACGCCTCTAATCCTTTTTAAAGGAATCAGCGGATCATCATACTTGTGCGTGTTGATATGCAATCTTTCTTCTAGCGCATACCCCAAGTAGGATTGCAACGCCCTGCCCATAGAATGCATTTGCTCAAAACCCTTATTGCAAATTAGGCCCACTTCCATTCCGCGCCTTTGGACGACCCGATTGAGCATCGCCGTGCCTGAATACACGCAAGTGACCAACTCTGGATAAACCTTACTCACATCCGATTTCTAGTGCGATAAAGCGTCTTGTGAGCTATTATAAATAGCTAAGCTCTCATCTTCTGGGTTGCTTTGGGCTTTACCAACTACGAAACTGCCATTTTCTTTCACAAAAAATGTGTCCGTCATGGTGCCGCCGGCATCAATACCCATCACCTGAACTTTTGCGTCTTTCATTTTTTAGACTCCTTAGTGTATTAAAGTGTTGCTCGAGGTAACCTATCAAGGTAACCTATTTAAAGTATAGGGCTGATTTTTAAATGGAAATCATTTATTTCAAAGTTGTTTGCAATAAGGGAAAATTTGGTGTAATAAAGTGAAAAGTAGTAACAAATTCATTCAAAACGCTACCGATATTCATCTTAAATTGCCCAAAAATATCATATAAATATCATACAAGAAGAAAAATATTAAACTGATATTAAATCAAAAGGCGAAATTCAATTCTAATGTGCCGATCTGATGGTGCTTAGGCTGGGATTGAAAGGTTTTACTAATATCAGTGATCGTAAAAGCCACCCTGAGGCTACGCCACATCATAGCCGCTCCTATTTCACTGGCATAAACAAAGTATTCCAAATTAGCAATGCCCCTAGTTTCAGGGCTATTGCCTTGAATGAAGATGTTAAGGGGTTGGAAGCGCCCAAAAGCCCCTACAAAAAAATAGATGGAAAATTTATCGCTATAAGGCATGCCCCCATCAAAAGCGGTATTGACCTTATTGACACCATAATCAGCGTCCAGGTTATACCCAGCCCTAAAGAGCGAGCCGAGTTGGAAATAATCCCTCGCATTACCCAATTCCACATTAAACCCAGGCATTAACTCCATAGAAAAAAAACGAGTCTTTAAAAGGGGGACTTTTTTGAGCAATTGGTAGTGCAATTCAAAGATAAATTCGTTTTTGAGCTGCGTGTTCCAGCCATAAAATTGGGGGTCATGACCCCATTTATGAATGAGACGCTGCGTTTGAGCGGCCAAAGAATCTTGCCCTGTCGTGCCTAAAGAAAGCGTGAATAACTCCATAAAAGTTTGATGGCGGTTATACACATTCAAATTCACCCGTAAATACCCCCCATAAGGGTGGTTGTCATGCAAATGCACCAGTTTTCTGTTTTTAAGTGATGGGGTATACATGTCTTGGGCGAGGGAAATGCCAAAACGAGTAACCCTAGGGCTTTTATTAAAAAACCCCAAATACGAAGACCATTTCATCGCTTTATTTTTAGAAAAATCAAACTCTTTAGTAGAAAAGCCTATTTGATTGCCTGCGGTATAATACTCATCAATGTAAGGGTTGATATAACCATCATTTTCAGTCATCAAATTGATAGAATAGCGTTTAGAGGGCGTTAATGGGGTAGGAATATCCTCTTTTGCCCATGCAAACACTCCTAATAATAAACATAAAATAAATTTGAAAAACAAAACACTTCCTTAGGTTATTATGGGGTTGGTTATTGTAACGAAATAAGGCTTAATTACAAGAGCGTTTAAGGGGTAAAAAGAGAAAACTTTACCCCAAAGAGCGTGGTTTTAGGCATAAAAAACTCACACTAAAAAATAAAACACCCCACACACGACTAAGCCTACAAAAATTAAAGTCAAAACGCAATAGCCCATAATATCTTTAGCGCCCAAACCCGCAATGGCTAAAGCGGGCAAAGCCCAAAAAGGCTGTATCATATTCGTCCAAGCGTCTCCCCAAGCGATAGCCATAGAAACCACGCCCGGATCCACGCCCAAGCTTTGCCCAGCCGGAAGCATGATAGGAGCTTGAATCGCCCATTGCCCTCCGCCAGACGGGATGAAAATATTGACAATCCCCGCGCTCAAAAAAGTCATGAGCGCGAAAGTTTTTTCATTAGCGATGTGCGTGAAGGCTAAAGAAAGCATTTGCGCTAAAGAATGACCCCCCACGCTATGGCTTGCCATCATCCCCATAATCCCGGCATAAAAAGGGAATTGCAATAAAATCCCGGCCACGCTCCTAGCGGAATAATTGATCGCTTTCACATAAGCTAAAGGGGTTTTATGCAACAAAATCCCTAAAAAAAGGAAAATCGTATTGACAATGTTTAAACCAAGCCCTCCTCCTTTAAAAAAATAAATACCCAGATACCCAAAACCCAAAAAAACCAAAAGATAAGAAAGCAAAGCGCTGTTTTCCAGAAAATGCGCGATCGTTTTGTCTTGTTGGTGATCAATGAGTTCTGTTTCCTTGTATTCGTCTTTTAAAAGCTTGGCGTCAATCTCAACGATTTCTTCTTTTTTAGGGTGGATTATTGCCATTAAAAAGGGTAACCCTACAAGAATGATCCCTATAATGATTAAATTATAGGCAGAAAAAATCGTCTGACTGATAGGAATAGCTTTTTCAATCACCCCAGCACTTATTTTGGATAAATTTTCATTTTGGGTGGCAACGCTTAAAGGGATAGAGCCTGATAAACCCCCATGCCAGATGACAAAACCCGAATAAGCGCTAGCAATAAGCAGCCTGTAATCCACCCCTTTAACATTTTTGGCGATCTCTTTTGCAAAAATTGCGCTGATCACCAAGCCAAAACCCCAGTTGATCCAATTAGCGATTAACGATAAAAAAGTAACCAACCATAAAGCCGTGTAATACCCTTTAGGTAAAGACGCTAGATATTTTAAAAGTTTTTGGACTAATTTAGCGCTAGCCAAAGCCTGACCTAGCACCAAAATAAGAGCCATTTGCATAGAAAAACCTAAAAGCGTCCAAGCGCCATTCCCCCAACTAGAAATGACAGAAAAAGCGTCTTGCCCTGTCAAACCATAAACAAGAACAAACACGATAAACGATAAAAGAGCGACCAAGACAAAGGAGTCCGGCAAACATTTAGACGCTAAAAACACGCACGCTGAAGTCAAATGCCTTAATAAAAACATAAACACCCCTTTTATAAGCTATAGGTGCACTTCAAATTCGGCTTCTGTTTTTTCTCTCACTTGATCAAGGCTGACACCCTCTTGCAATTCCACTAATTTCATGGCGTTATTGGAAAATTCAAACACCGCTAAATCCGTTATCAATTGATGCACCACGCCCTTTCCTGTTAAGGGCAATGAGCATTCTTTTTTCACTTTAGACTCCCCGTATTTGTTGCAATGCTCCATGATGACAATCACTTTTTTAGCGCCATGCACCAAATCCATAGCCCCTCCCATGCCTTTTATGAGCTTTTTAGGGATCATCCAATTAGCCAAATCCCCATTTTGTGAAACTTCCATCCCTCCTAAAATCGCTAGATCAATATGCCCCCCACGAATCATTGCAAACGAATCCGCGCTGTTGAAAAACGAAGCGCCCGGCACCACGGTTACGGTTTCCTTTCCTGCATTGATGAGATCCGCATCAACGCCCCCCTCTAAAGGGTAAGCGCCAATCCCTAACAGCCCGTTCTCGCTCTGGAAAACGATATTCATCCCGCTCACTTCATTAGCCACAAGCGTGGGCAAGCCTATCCCTAAATTCACATACATGCCCTCTTTCAATTCCTTTGCCGCTCTTTTAATGATAGCCTCTCTCATTTCGCGCTCCTTGTTGTGATTTTTTCTATCCGTTTTTCAAATTTCTCGCCTTTATAGATGTGTTGCACATAGATTCCTGGCAAGTGTATTTCATCTGGGTCTAATTCCCCAGCCGGGACAATTTCTTCCACTTCAGCGACGCATATTTTTGATGCCATCGCACACAAGGGGTTGAAATTTCTAGCCGTTTTTCTAAACACCAAATTCCCAAGAGTGTCGCTTTTATAGGCTTTGATAAGCCCGTAATCGCCTGTGATCGCTCTTTCTAAAATATACTCTTTGCCGTTAAATTCCCGTGATTCCTTGCCTTGAGCGATCAAAGTCCCAACACCGGTTGGGGTGTAGTAAGCGGGTATCCCAGCCCCTCCAGCGCGCAAGTTTTCAGCCAGCGTGCCTTGCGGTGTCAAAACGACTTCAATTTCTCCGTTCAGCATTTGCGATTCAAAAATCTTATTTTCTCCCACATAGGAAGCGATAATCTTTTTAATCTGTTTTTTTTCTAAAAGAATGCCAAGCCCAAAATCATCAACGCCGCAATTATTACTCACGACAATCAAATCCTTAATGCCTTTCTTATAAATGTAATCAATGGCGTATTCGGGTATCCCGCACAGCCCAAAACCGCCCACTAAAATAGTGTCCCCGTCTTTTAACCCGCTCAATGCTTTGTCTAAATTAGTTATAACCTTGTTCATCTCATTTTCTCCTTATTTTTGTTCCACTACCACAGAAAGGCCTTGTCCGCCACCCACGCACAATGACGCGCAACCCACGCCATGACCGCTTTTTTTCATTTCATGCAATAAAGTTACTAAGATCCTAGCGCCGCTCGCACCAATAGGGTGGCCAATCGCTATCGCGCCTCCATTCACATTCACTATATTGGGGTTTAATTCAAGCTCTTTTAACACGGCTAGACTTTGCGCGGCAAAGGCTTCATTGAGTTCAAAAAGATTGATGTCATTGAGATTCATTTTGACATTTTTAAGATTGTTTTTAATCGCAATACTAGGGCATATACCCATTATATCCGGACTGCAACCACCCAAACCAAACCCCCTGATAGTAGCCATGGCTTTTAACCCTAATTTTTGCGCTTTTTTAGCGCTGCATAAAATGATAATGCTCGCGCCATCATTGATCCCTGATGAATTCCCCGCCGTTACCGATCCGTCTTTTTTGAAAGCGGGTTTGAGCTTTGCAAGGGATTCTAGCGTCGTGTCTCTAGGGTATTCGTCTTCTTTAAAAACCACCACGCCTTTTTTATTCGCTATTTCAATAGGCGTGATTTCTTCTTGGAATTTCCCTGCATTAATGGCGGCTCTTGCTTTGAGTTGCGATTGGAGCGCGAAATTATCTTGCTCTTCTCGGCTTATGTGGTATGCTTGAGCGACATTATCAGCGGTGATCCCCATGTGGTAATCATTGAACGCATCCCACAATCCATCATGTATCATGGAGTCTATCATGTTCGCATTCCCCATTCTTTTCCCCTCTCGCACATCAAACGACAAATAGGGTGCTTTGCTCATGTTCTCCACGCCACCGCACACCACCACCTCATCGCGCCCAAGCATGATGCTGTCATGCGCTAATTGAATGGCTTTCATAGACGATCCACAAACCATATTGACGCTAAAAGCGTTTTTGTCATTAGGGATGCCAGCGTCTAGTTGGATCTGCCTGGCGATATTTTGACCCAAACCAGCACCTAAAACATTGCCTAAAATGACAGAATCCACATCGCTAGGTTTAAGACCGCTCGCATTCAAAGCGTCTTTAAGCACGCCAACACCCATTTCTCTAGCGCCTACGCTCTTTAGAGAGCCTAAAAAACTCCCCACCGCACTCCGTTTTGCCGCCACTATAACCACTTCATTCATGTCTTTGCCTTTAAGTTGATTTACTCATCATAGTATCACTTTTAGGTGATTGACACCCTAACAGGTTGGATTTTGTTTTAGGTTTTGTTTTGAATTGAGGGCGATCCGTTTATTTTTTTCACAAAAATATTATTCTTATCGTTCAATAATTATTGCATAATATAGCTTCAAGTGGGGATCTAAAATCAAGCAGATATGCACCTTAGACTCATGTTTCTCTAACGCTTTAAAAAATTTCTTTCTAAGCAGTCTTTACCTAGTTTCAGGGTTTTAATTAGGGTTTTAAGCAAACTCCCTAATCTCTTTTTCTAAAGCGTTAGTAAAAACGCTTGAATAGTATTTTTCCTTAGGGAATTTGGCTAAAAAATCATTCAATAGCCCAAGGTATTGCTCCTTATTTAAAGCCCCTTTCAACACTTCATATTTTAAAAAAAGCCAGTAAGTGTTAAGCACATCGCTTTGGCAATAGCCATCAATAATGCCTTTTTTCTCCTTTTGGCTTAAATTAGGGTTGTAATAAATCGCATGCACTAAATCCCCGCTCACATCAAATTTACCAGGAATATTCATCATAGAGCAAACGCCATTTAGATTCAACCCCCTAACGGATCCATAATGGCTCAAGCTATCCATTAAATCCAAATGGAACTGCTCGCTATAACGCGCGCGGTAATTCTCCCATTTATTTTCTTGATTATAAAAAGCGTCTAAGGTTAAATTGTATTTAAGGGCTTTGAGCGTGAGTAGGGGCATATCAAAACCTCTGCCATTGAAGCTTATTAAGCGCGGTTGCTTTTCGTTAAAGTATTTGAAAAAATCTTCTAAAAGCTCTTTTTCGCTTGTAAAATCCTCTTTATTCTCGTGTTTTTGACCAAAATTCCCTACTTTGATAAATTGCCCGTAATCATCGCCAATGACTGCTGCAATAGAGATAATTTCATGCAAATAAAGAGGCAAAAACTCGCTCCCGCTTTTTTCTTTTTGCTTTTCAAAACTCCATTCACAGATTTTTAGTGCATCGTCTTCTTTTAATTGAAAATGCTCTTTACACAAGCTTATATTAGGAATGGTTTCTATATCAAACACGCACAACATTACACGCTCCTTTCGCATTTTAACATTCTTGTCTCGCTTTTATTATATAACAATTAGTCTTATAGCGCTATAGTGCTGACTTTTAATCTAAAAACGATATAACTAAAAATTAAAAGGCTTTAATGTGGAGCATTCAAACCCAATGAAAGAAATCACTATCGCTCTTGTGGGTCAACCTAATGTAGGGAAATCGTCCCTCATCAACGCTTTGAGCAACGCCCATTTGAAAGTGGGGAATTTTGCCGGGGTTACCGTGGATAAAATGGAAGTGGGTTTGATCCATAAAGAGCATCAAATCACTATCATTGATCTACCTGGCACTTACGCGCTCAATGATTTCACCACTGAAGAAAAGGTTACTAAAGATTTTTTAGAAAAAGGGCAATATGATCTCATTCTCAATGTGGTGGATTCCACCAATTTAGAGCGTAATTTAGCCTTAAGCGCGCAGCTATTAGACACGAATAAAAAAATGCTTCTCGCGCTCAACATGTGGGATGAGGCGCAAAAAGAAGGCGTTAAAATTGATACAGAAAAGCTTTCTAAAGAATTAGGGGTTGTGTGCGTGCCAACAAGCGCAAGATCCAAAGAAGATCGCTTGAATACAGAGCTTTTATTAGATGAAATTGTCAGGCTTTATTCTCAAAACACTACAAATAATGAAAGCATAAAAGTCCCGTCTCAAAGCTTTAAGGAGTCTTTAAAATACAGCCAGAGCGCTCAAAGAATCGCTCAATTAGTGATCAGTGAAAACCAACAAAACGCGAGCTTTGAACACACTTATAAGATTGATAAGATTTTAATGCACCCGCGTTATGGGATTTTCATTTTTTTAGGGTTTATGTTTATCATTTTTTCCTTGAGCTTTTTAATAGGAGGCGGAGCGCAAAAAGCGCTTGAGGCAGGATTTAAATTTTTGAGCGATGGCATCAAAGAAAATGTGGCTAATGAAGATTTAGCGTCTTTGGTGGGCGATGGCATTATTGGGGGAGTGGGAGCGACGGTTTCATTCTTGCCTTTAATTGTGGTGTTGTATTTTGGGATTTCTTTACTAGAGACGACAGGCTATATGAGTAGGGTAGCGTTTTTACTAGATGGGATCTTGCATAAATTTGGCTTGCATGGGAAGAGCTTTATCCCTTTAATCACCGGTTTTGGCTGTTCAGTGCCTGCTTATATGGCGACAAGAACCTTACAAAATTATAACGAACGATTGATCACGCTTTTTGTGATCGGGTTTATGAGCTGCTCGGCAAGACTCCCTATTTATGTGCTGTTTGTAGGCTCGTTTTTCCCTTCTTCGAGCGCGGGGTTTGTGCTGTTTTGCATTTATATTTTGGGGGCGGTTGTGGCGTTAGTGATGGCAAAATTACTCAAATTAAGCGTGTTTAAAGGACAAACCGAATCTTTTATCATGGAAATGCCCAAATACCGCTTTCCCAGTTGGAGAATGGTCTATTTCAGTATCTACACCAAATCGCTTTCTTACCTTAAAAAGGCCGGGACTTATATTTTAGTGGGAGCGATTTTAATCTGGTTTATGTCTCAATACCCTAAAAGCGATGCGGCCATGAAAACCTATAAACAAGAAAGCTTGTTAGTGGATAAAAACACCACTCTTTCAAGCGAAGCCAAAGAAGAAAAATTAAAAGAATTAAAAGCAGAATTGGATAAAAAGAATTTAAAAAACAGCATTGTAGGAAGAGGTGGGGCGTATTTAGAAAAAGTCTTTAGCCCTATGGATTTTGATTGGCGTTTGAGTGTCTCACTTGTAACCGGATTTATGGCTAAAGAGGTGGTGGTTTCTACTTTGGGCGTGTTGTTTTCTTTAGGGGATCAAAATGAAAAATCTGACGCTTTTAGAGAAATTTTAAGAAAAGAAGTCAGCGTGCCAAGCGGGATCGCTTTTATCGTGTTTGTGATGTTTTATATCCCTTGTTTTGCAGCGACCATTACTTTTGGTAGGGAAGCTGGGGGGATAAAGTTTGTAGCGTATTTATTCATCTTCACAACCGTTGTAGCGTATGCGTTTTCCTTGATAGCTTTTTATGCAACTCAAATTTTGGTTTAAAGATTAGCCATAAAAGGGTTTAAAAACCCTTTATTTGTTTAAAATTCACCCCTATTAGAAATATTAAAAAATTTTTATTTTTCTCCCAATCTTTTCTATAAACATTCGCATTAATCGGTATTTTTGATAAAAAAGTCATTAATATTATCTAAATAATAATTTTTCAAAAATTTAAGCTAAAACTAATAATGGTTATTATAAATTTCACCTTGTTGTAAAAAAGAACGTTTTTCATAAAAGGTGGTAAATGAAAAGAATTTTAGTCTCTTTGGCTGTTTTGAGTCATAGCGCGCATGCTGTCAAAACTCATAATTTGGAAAGGGTAGAAGCTTCAGGGGTGGCTAACGATAAAGAAGCGCCTTTAAGCTGGAGGAGCAAGGAAGTTAGAAATTATATGGGTTCTCGCACGGTGATTTCTAACAAACAACTCACTAAAAGCGCCAATCAAAGCATTGAAGAAGCTTTGCAAAATGTGCCAGGCGTGCATATTAGAAACGCTACGGGTATTGGAGCTGTGCCTAGCTTTTCTGTTAGGGGGTTTGGTGGGGGGAGTTCAGGGCATTCTAATACGGCTATGGTTTTAGTCAATGGGATCCCTATTTATGTTGCACCCTATGTTGATATTAGCATTCCTATTTTCCCTGTAACCTTCCAATCTGTAGATAGAATTAGCGTAACCAAGGGCGGGGAGAGCGTGCGTTATGGCCCTAACGTTTTTGGCGGTGTGATTAATGTGATCACTAAGGGCATTCCTACCAAGTGGGAGAGTCAGGTGAGCGAGAGGGCCACTTTTTGGGGCAAATCTGAAAATGGGGGCTTTTTCAATCAAAATTCTAAAAACCTTGACAAGAGCTTAGCCAACAACATGCTTTTTGACACTTACTTAAGAACAGGGGGCATGATGAATAAGCATTTTGGAATCCAAGCTCAAGCCAACTGGCTCAAAGGGCAAGGGTTTAGATACAACAGCCCTACGAACATTCAAAACTACATGCTAGATTCCTTGTATCAAATCAATGATAGCAATAAGATCACTGCTTTTTTCCAATACTATAATTATTTTATGGCAGACCCCGGATCTCTAGGTATAGAAGCGTATAATCAAAATCGTTTTCAAAACAACCGCCCCAATAACAATAAAAGCGGGAGAGCGAAGCGATGGGGAGCTGTGTATCAAAACTTTTTTGGGGATACTGATAGGGTAGGTGGGGATTTCACTTTTAGCTACTATGGGCATGACATGTCAAGGGATTTTCAATTTGATTCTAATTTTTTGAATGTCAATACCAATCCTAAATTAGGCCCTGTTTATACCGATCAAAATTATGCAGGATTTTTTATCTTTGATCATTTAAGGCGTTATATAATGAACGCTTTTGAGCCTAATTTGAACTTAGTTGTCAATACCAATAAAGTTAAGCAAACTTTTAATGTGGGCATGCGTTTTATGACAATGGATATGTATTTCAGATTGGATCAAAGCACATGCGAAAAAGCGGATATTTTTAATGGGGTGTGCCGCATGCCTCCTTTTGTTCTTTCTAAAAAACCCAGCAACAATCAAAACTTGTTTAACAACTATACAGCGGTATGGTTGAGCGATAAAATAGAGCTTTTTGATTCTAAATTGGTGATAACTCCAGGGCTTAGATACACTTTTTTGAACTATAACAACAAAGAGCCAGAAAAGCATGATTTTTCTGTATGGAAGACTACAAAAAAGCGTCAAAACGAATGGAGTCCCGCCTTTAACATTGGCTATAAACCTATGGAAAATTGGATATGGTATGCGAACTACCGCCGCAGTTTTATCCCCCCACAACACACAATGCTAGGCATTACTAGGACTAATTACAACCAAATTTTTAATGAAATTGAAGTGGGGCAACGCTATAGTTATAAAAATCTATTGAGCTTTAATACCAATTATTTTGTGATTTTTGCCAATCGTTATTATGCGGGAGGCTATAGCCCACAGCCTATTAACGCTAGGAGTCAAGGGGTGGAATTGGAATTGTATTACGCGCCGATTAGGGGTTTGCAATTCCATGTGGCTTACACTTACATTGATGCGCGCATCACTTCTAACGCTGATGATATTGCTTATTATTTTACAGGCATTGTCAATAAACCCTTTGACATTAAAGGGAAGCGTTTGCCTTATGTGAGTCCTAACCAATTCATATTTGACATGATGTATACTTACAAGCACACGACTTTTGGAATCAGTAGCTATTTTTATAGCCGCGCTTATAGTTCCATGCTCAATCAAGCCAAAGATCAAACCGTGTGCCTGCCCCTAAACCCAGAATACACAGGGGGGCTAGAGTATGGTTGTAATTCAGTGGGGTTATTGCCCTTGTATTTTGTGTTGAACGTTCAAGTAAGCTCCGTTTTATGGCAAAGCGGTAGGCATAAAATCACAGGAAGCTTGCAAATCAATAACCTTTTTAACATGAAGTATTATTTTAGGGGAATTGGCACAAGCCCTACAGGAAGAGAGCCCGCACCAGGGAGATCCATTACAGCGTATTTGAATTATGAGTTTTAAACTAGCTTCAAGCTTTATAGCTTGAATGTTTTTAATATCAAACCATTTTAAAACTCGCTACTAAATTTTCGGTCAATAAATTAAACCCATCTACCAAAATAAACACTAAAATTTTAAAAGGCAGAGAAATCATTACAGGCGGGAGCATCATCATGCCCATCGCCATTAAAATAGAGCTGATCACCATATCAATCACCAAAAAAGGCAAGTAGAGTAAAAAGCCGATTTGAAACGCTGTTTTCAATTCGCTTATCATAAATGCCGGGATCAAAACGCTCAAACTCACCTCATCAGGGGTTTTAGGGTTAGGGAGATTTCTGATCCTAAAAAAAAGCGCTAGATCCTTTTCTCGTGTGTTTTTAAGCATGAATTCCTTGAAAGGCAGAGCGCTTTTTTCAAACGCTTCGGTGTAAGAAATTTTTTTATCCATATAAGGCTTAATCCCTGTATCATAAGCCTTTTTCAAGCTAGGTTCCATGATAAAAAAAGTCAATATCAAAGAGAGCGAGACTAAAATTTGAGTGGGTGGGGTTTGTTGCGTGCCTAAAGCGGTCCTTAAAAAAGAAAACACCACGATCAAACGGGTGAAACTCGTCATCACTAAAATCAATGATGGGGCTAAAACTAAAAGCGTGAGCAAAGCGATGACATTAAGGGTAGTTACAAGCTGTTTAGGATCATTAGGAGCGTTTAAAGAGAGATTGACGCTAGGCAGCGCGCTATCAGTGCTCATTAAAGGGCATATTAAAGGGCAAATGAGGATTAAAAAAATGAAAAAACGCAAAATTCTAGCCTTAAATCTTTGATGAAACGAAGCCAAATTATAAGATAAGGCATGTTAAAATTCCCTAAAAAAGGATTTTAATGCTTTCTGTCATCATACTGGCCGCTGGTAAAGGCACTCGCATGCGTTCTAGCCTGCCTAAGACTTTACACACGATTTGCGGGGAGCCTATGCTGTTTTACATTTTAGAAGTGGCTTTTTCAATCAGTAATGATGTGCATCTTATCTTACACCACCAACAAGAACGCGTTAAAGAAGCGGTGTTGAAGCGTTTTAAGGGCGTAATCTTCCACACTCAAATCGTGGAAAAATATTCAGGGACAGGTGGGGCTATCATGCAAGAAGATAAGACGCCTATCCCTACAAAACATGAGCGGGTTTTGATTTTGAATGCGGACATGCCCTTAATCACTAAAGACGCTCTCGCCCCCTTATTAGAAAGCAAGAATAACGCCATAGGCTTACTGCATTTAGCTGATCCTAAAGGTTATGGGCGCGTTGTTTTAGAAAACCATCATGTTAAAAAGATTGTAGAAGAAAAGGACGCTAATGATGAAGAAAAAACCATTAAAAGCGTGAACGCTGGCGTGTATTTTTTTGAAAGAAAGTTTTTAGAAAAATACTTGTCCAAGCTCCATGACCAAAACGCCCAAAAAGAATACTACCTCACGGATTTAATCGCTCTAGGAATCAATAAAAACGAAACAATTGACGCTATTTTTTTAGAAGAAGAGTGTTTTTTAGGGGTGAATAGCCAAACAGAAAGGGCGAAGGCTGAAGAAATCATGCTAGAAAGACTGCGCAAAAACGCCATGGACTTGGGGGTAGTGATGCAATTGCCTAATAGCATTTATTTAGAAAAAGGCGTGAGTTTTAAGGGGGAGTGCGTTTTAGAGCAGGGGGTGCGTTTGATTGGGAATTGTTTGATAGAAAACGCGCATATTAAGGCTTATAGCGTGATAGAAGAGAGCCAGATTGTTAATAGCAGTGTGGGGCCGTTTGCCCATGCGCGCCCTAAAAGCGTGATTTGTAATAGCCATGTGGGGAATTTTGTAGAAACTAAAAACGCCAAACTTCAAGGCGCTAAAGCGGGGCATTTGAGCTATTTAGGGGATTGTGAAATAGGGAAAAACACAAATGTAGGGGCTGGCGTGATCACTTGCAATTATGATGGTAAAAAGAAACACCAAACAATCATCGGTGAAAATGTCTTTATAGGGAGCGATAGCCAACTAGTCGCCCCCATAAATATCGGCTCTAATGTCTTAATCGGCAGCGGCACCACCATCACTAAAGACATTCCTAGCGGTTCGTTGAGCCTTTCACGCACCTCTCAAATTAACATTGAAAACGGGTATTTTAAGTTTTTTAAAAAACCTTAATTTGCTTCAATAATGAAAAATCCTAAAATATTATAATCATTTACTTTAATTCTGTAATTTGAGTAGAAATAAAACACTTATTGATCTTTTTGTGATATTTAGCTGATTTGTAACAATGCTTTGAATGCGATTGTGGTATAAATATCTCATCAAGGTGTGCCCAACATGCCTTGAATCTCAATTTTATGAAAGGATTTGTTATGAGTGGATTAAGAACATTTAGTTGTGTAGTGGTTTTATGCGGTGCAATGGCTAATACGGCTATAGCTAGTCCTAAAATAGAGGCAAGGGGTCAGTTTGGTAGAGATATAGGAGAAGGTGTTGGAGCTGGAATGGGTGGTGCAATGGGTGGAATGATTGGGGCTCTTGGAGGTCCGTAGGGTACTGTGTTTGGTGCAGGCATTGGTGGTGGAATAGGGGCATATTCTGGGGCTGAAATAGGCGATAGGGTAGAAGATTTTATCCGTGGCGTTGATAGAGAGCCACAAGCTCCAAGAGAACCCACCTATGATCGTCATTTCGTGTATGATAGGTAGCTTTGGGCAAGAAAGGAGAGAGCATGAATATCAAAAATCGTTTGAGCGATTTGGAATATCGATGGGCAATGGCTCTAGTCTATGGAGGATGTATCTTCATATCCACTAGGATTTTTCATGAAATAAATGGTTCAGCTAGCGATCCGATCTTTAACCCTAAATATAGTTACTATGTGTGGCTAGTGGGTCTAATAGCGGCTTTGTTGTCTAATCTCTTGTTTAATCCTAAAGGCAGGTCGGTAGGTTATTTCATTATTGAAACTTGGCAAGGATTCCCCAAGTTTTTTAAAGCCATTTTTAAGGCTAGGTTTTTTGGCGCGTTTTATGACGCTGTGTTAGGAGCAAGACTAAGGGATTTTTATGTGATGCTTTTAACGATACCCTTTATTATCGCTATGCATGAGATTTCGGCGTATTGTGGGCATCCTAGCAATCTCCTTGTAGAGGGTTTGGTTATTTTGGGGTTTCAAGGTTTTCTTAAGCTTTGCGCTAAATGGGGGTGGTAATTTAACTCAAACAGCATTAAATGGAGGGGGTATAAAAAATTAAAAAACTTTAAAACCCATTCTTATTATTGAAAACGGGTATTTTAAGTTTTTTAAGAAACCTTAATTTGCTTCAATAATGAAAAATCCTAAAATATTATAATCATTTACTTTAATTCTGTAATTTGTGTAGAAACAAAACGCTTATTGAGATTTTTGTGATCTTTTGCTGATCTGTAACAATGTTTTTAATAGGGTTGTGGTATAAATATTCTCATCAAGGTGTGCCCAACATGCCTTGAATCTCCATTTTATGAAAGGATTTGTTATGAATGGATTAAAAGCATTTAGTTGTGTAGTGGTTTTATGCGGTGCAATGGTTAATGTGGCTATAGCTAGTCCTAAAATAGAGGCAAGGGGTGAATTAGGCAAACTTATAGGGGGTGGTGTTGGGGGTTTTGTTGGTGATAAAATTGGAGGAGCAATTGGGGTTCCTGGAGGTCCAGTGGGTATTGGATTAGGGAGATTTCTTGGTAGCACAGCAGGAGGATATATTGGGTCTGAAGTAGGCGATAGGGTAGAAGATTTTATCCGTGGCGTTGATAGAGAGCCTCAAACTAGAGAGCCTCAGACTAGAGAACCACAAGCCCCAAGAGAACCTATCCGTGATTTTTATGATTACGGCTATAGTTTTGGGCATGCTTGGTAATCTTAAATGAGCCAAGGTGATGGGGGGGAAGGAAATAACATGGATACTACAAAAGAGAACTTGAATGGCTCAAAAAAGCGTTTGAGCGACTGGGAATATCAATGGGCGGTGGCCATAGTCTATGCGGGATGCATATCCACAATTCCTCATAGCCTAGGCGCTGTCGATCCACTTTTTAGCCCTAAAGATAGTTATTATGCATGGCTAACACTCTTAATAGCGGCTTTGTTGTCTAACCTTTTATTTGACCCACGAGGCAGGGATCGTTATAAATCTTTCCAAGTAAGATACCCTAGGTTTCTCAAAGCCATTTTTAAGGCTAGGTTTTTTGGCGCGTTTCATGACGCTGTGTTAGGAGCGAGACTGAGGGATTTTTATATGGCGCTTTTAACGATGCCCTTTATTGTCGCTATCCATGAGATCTCGGCGTATTGCGGGCATCCTAGCAATCTCCTTATAGAGGGTTTGGTTATGCTTGCTTTCTTGTGTGTTTTTGGGATTTGTGTTAGGCTTTGCGCTAAATTAGGGTGGTGATTTAACCCAAATGGCATTAAATGGAGGGGGTATAAAAAATTAAAAAACTTTAAAACTCATTCTCATTAATAGAACAGATCCAACTTGAACTTTTCTTTTTCTTAAGTTTTTTATTGATACAATTCCAAATTTAAAAAACAAACGATTTAATTCAAAGGAAAAATTTTGATTACGGTGGTTAAACGAAACGGGCGCATTGAGCCTTTGGACATTACAAAAATCCAAAAATACACTAAGGACGCTACGGATAATTTAGAGGGCGTGAGCCAAAGTGAGCTGGAAGTGGATGCGAGGTTGCAATTCAGGGACAAGATCACTACTGAAGAAATCCAACAAACTTTGATTAAAACCGCTGTGGATAAGATAGATATTGACACGCCTAATTGGAGTTTTGTCGCCTCAAGGCTTTTTTTGTATGATTTATACCATAAAGTGAGTGGTTTTACAGGATATAGGCATTTGAAAGAGTATTTTGAAAACGCTGAAGAAAAGGGCCGCATCCTTAAGGGCTTTAAGGAAAAATTTGATTTAGAGTTTTTAAATAGCCAGATCAAGCCTGAAAGGGATTTCCAATTCAATTATTTAGGGATTAAAACCTTGTATGATCGCTATTTGTTAAAAGACGCTAACAATAACCCTATTGAATTGCCCCAACACATGTTTATGAGCATTGCGATGTTTTTAGCGCAAAACGAACAAGAACCCAATAAAATCGCTTTAGAATTTTATGAAGTTTTGAGTAAATTTGAAGCGATGTGCGCGACCCCCACTCTAGCGAACGCTCGCACCACCAAGCACCAACTCAGCTCATGCTATATTGGCAGCACGCCGGATAATATTGAGGGGATTTTTGACAGCTATAAGGAAATGGCGCTGTTGTCCAAATACGGCGGGGGGATCGGCTGGGATTTTTCTTTGGTGCGCTCTATTGGGAGTTATATTGATGGGCATAAAAATGCGAGCGCTGGCACGATCCCTTTTTTAAAAATCGCTAACGATGTGGCGATTGCGGTGGATCAATTAGGCACACGAAAGGGTGCGATTGCGGTGTATTTGGAAATTTGGCACATTGATGTGATGGAGTTCATTGATTTAAGGAAAAATAGCGGCGATGAAAGGCGAAGAGCGCATGATTTGTTCCCAGCTCTTTGGGTGTGCGATTTGTTTTTGAAAAGGGTTTTAGAAGATGCGATGTGGACTTTGTTTGACCCTTATGAGTGTAAGGATTTGACTGAGCTTTATGGGCAGGATTTTGAAAAACGCTATTTAGAATATGAAAAAGATCCTAAAATCATTAAGGAATACATCAACGCTAAAGATTTATGGAAAAAAATCTTAATGAATTATTTTGAAGCCGGCTTGCCTTTCTTAGCCTTTAAAGATAACGCCAATCGGTGCAACCCAAACGCTCATGCAGGAATCATTCGATCCAGCAATTTATGCACGGAGATTTTCCAAAATACCGCGCCTAACCACTACTACATGCAAATAGAATACACCGATGGCACCATAGAGTTTTTTGAAGAAAAGCAGTTGGTAACGACAGATAGTAATATCACTAAATGCGCTAACAAGCTCACTAGCACCGATATTCTTAAAGGCAAACAAATCTATATCGCTACTAAAGTCGCTAAAGACGGGCAAACGGCGGTGTGTAATCTAGCGAGCATTAATTTAAGCAAAATCAACACTGAAGAAGACATTAAAAGGGTTGTGCCGATCATGGTCAGGCTTTTAGACAATGTGATTGATTTGAATTTCTACCCTAACCGCAAAGTCAAAGCCACTAATTTGCAAAATAGGGCCATAGGGTTAGGGGTTATGGGTGAAGCGCAAATGCTCGCAGAACACAAAATCGCTTGGGGATCTAAAGAGCATTTAGAAAAAATTGACGCTTTAATGGAGCAAATCAGCTACCATGCGATTGACACGAGCGCGAATTTAGCGAAAGAAAAAGGGGTTTATAAGGATTTTGAAAATTCAGAATGGAGTAAGGGGATTTTCCCCATTGATAAAGCCAATAATGAAGCCTTAAAGCTCACCGAAAAAGGGCTTTTCAATCACGCTTGCGATTGGCAAGGTTTGAGGGAGAAAGTCAAGGCCAACGGCATGCGTAATGGCTATTTAATGGCGATCGCTCCCACAAGCTCCATTTCTATTTTAGTAGGCACAACCCAAACGATTGAACCCATTTATAAGAAAAAATGGTTTGAAGAAAATTTGAGCGGGCTAATTCCTGTGGTAGTGCCTAATTTGAATGTAGAAACCTGGAATTTTTACACATCAGCCTATGATATTGACGCTAAAGATTTGATTAAAGCAGCGGCCGTACGCCAAAAGTGGATCGATCAAGGCCAAAGCATTAATGTGTTTTTACGCATAGAAAACGCCAGCGGTAAAACCTTGCATGACATCTACACGCTCGCTTGGAAATTAGGACTCAAATCCACTTATTATTTGCGCAGCGAAAGCCCTAGCATAGATGAAAAAAGCGTGTTGGATCGATCGGTGGAGTGTTTTAATTGCCAATAATATAAGCTTAAATAAGCTAATCTTTGCTAAAATGAGATTTAAAATTATTTAAGGAAGATGAATGCTTTTTGCGATGATTGGTTCAGGGGGGTTTATCGCTCCCAAGCACTTGCAAGCGATTAGAGATACAGGGCATTTTTTGGATTGCTCTTTTGATATTCATGATAGCGTGGGGGTTTTAGATGAGTATTTCCCGCAATCAGAGTTTTTTACCAATATTGAAGATTTTGAAAATCATTTAGAGCAATCTAGGGCTATGGGTAAAGAAATCAACTATTTGAGTGTTTGCACGCCCACGCACACGCATTTTGATCACATCCGTTTCGGGCTAAAATACGGCATGCATGTGATTTGTGAAAAACCCTTAGTTTTAGACCCTAGCGAAATACAAGAATTGAAAGATTTAGAGGTGAAACACCAAAAAAGGGTGTTTAGTCTTTTGCCCTTGCGCCTGCATTGCGACACGCTGGCTTTGAAAGAAAAAATTAAGAGCGAATTAGACAAAAACCCTAGCAAGGTGTTTGACATCACGCTCACTTATATCAGCGTTCAAGGGAAATGGTATTTTTCTTCATGGCGAGCGGATGTGAATAGGAGCGGGGGGTTAGCCACTCAAATGGGCATAAACATTTTTGATGCTTTAATCTATTTGTTTGGAGGCGTTAAAGACAAGGTTATCAATAGAGAAGAGCCTGATTGCGTAGGGGGGATACTCTTTTTAGAGCATGCCAAAATAAGATGGTTTTTTTCCATCAATCCAGAACACATGGGAGTGGCTAAAGAAAAGGTTTATCATAAAATGATCCTAGAGGGCGAAGAAGTCAATCTCACGCAGAGCTTTGATAACCTGTATATAGAAAGCTACAAACAGATTTTAGCTCAAGGGGGGTTTGGCTTGGATGACGCTATGGCGTCTATTAAATTGGCTTATGAATTAAGAAACCTTTCAGTCAGCGAACCCAATGAAGATTCGCATGCTTTGTGTTGCAAAAACAAAACAGACCAATAAAAACATCACTTTTAAAAGCGTTGTTTAGGGGGTTTGGTTATTTGCATTTGATTAGAATAGGGTTGTTTTTAATTTTCTTTTAAGAGGAGGTTTTTACTTTTTTAAGGGTTTTTATGGATATTTATGCGTTATACATAGCGATAGGGCTTTTTACTGGCATTCTATCAGGGATTTTTGGCATTGGTGGGGGGTTGATCATTGTCCCTATCATGCTCGCAACCGGGCATTCTTTTGAAGAATCCATTGGGATTTCCATTTTGCAAATGGCGCTTTCATCGTTTGTTGGCTCTGTTTTGAATTTCAAAAAAAAATCGCTTGATTTTTCTTTAGGCTTGTTGATAGGGGCAGGGGGGCTGATAGGGGCGAGTTTTAGCGGATTTGTTTTAAAAATCGTTTCCAGTAAAATTTTAATGGTTATTTTCGCGCTTTTAGTCGTGTATTCTATGATCCAATTTGTTTTGAAACCCAAAAAAAAAGATTTTATAGCGGATAATAAACGCTATCCTTTGCAAGGTTTAAAATTATTCTTAATTGGCGCGCTCACAGGGTTTTTTGCCATCACTTTAGGGATTGGTGGGGGGATGCTCATGGTGCCTTTGATGCATTATTTTTTAGGGTATGATTCTAAAAAATGCGTAGCGCTAGGGTTATTTTTCATCTTGTTTTCTTCTATTTCAGGAGCTTTTTCTTTAATGTATCATCACATCATCAATAAAGAGGTGCTAGTAGCAGGGGCGATTGTGGGCTTAGGCTCTGTTATGGGCGTGAGCATTGGGATTAAATGGATCATGGGGCTTTTGAATGAAAAAATACATAAAGCTTTGATTTTAGGGGTGTATGGTTTGTCGTTATTGATTATTTTATACAAACTCTTTTTTTAATTAATGGTTTTATACCACTACTATTTTAAGACCCCTAAGAGTTTCCCTTTAGAGTATTTGCATTTGTGCGCTAATGAGAGCCATTTGTTGAGATTGGATTTTGATACGGCCAATTTTTCTCATAACACCCCTATGAATGCCCCATTAAAACTCAGCGTTCAAGCCTTAGAGCGTTATTTCTTGGGACAACTTTTTGAATTTAATATGCCTTTAGATTTGATAGGAACTCCCTTTCAAAAACAAGTTTGGTCTGCGTTAATGACTATCCCTTATGGCAAGACAAAAAGTTACGATGAAATCGCAAAGCTCATTAATAACCCTAAATCTTGCAGAGCTGTTGGCAACGCTAATCATAATAACCCTATTTCTTTGATCGTGCCTTGTCATAGAATGGTGCGTAAAAATGGCGCTTTAGGGGGATATAATGGGGGCATAGAAGTCAAAAAGTGGCTGTTAGAATTTGAAAGCAAAATTTTAAACCAACAAGTTAAAAACTCTTTGATTTCTTAAAAAATGGGGTTTTGGTTGTTTTATGGTAAAAATCCTTTTTTTTAAGGGGGTAGGGGGTGTTTTTAATTTTCTTCCCAAATGCTCGCCGCTTCTTTTAAACGCTCTTTGTCAAAATGCGTGTAAATCCTGCTCGTATTCAAGCTCGCATGCCCTAGAGCTTCTTGAACTAAAATCAAATCATGGCGTTTTTGATAAAGCAAGGTCGCAAAAGAATGCCTTAACATGTGCGCCCCATTTTTTTCTCGCCTGAGTCCTGCAAAATTGATGATGCGCTCCACTTGCTTATACAAATAAGCTTGCGTTAAAGCACTGCCTTTTTGGTTGCAAAACAATAAATCGTTTTTAACAGGATACAATTCCCTTTCTATCAGCCATTCTTTCAAAAGGCTCTCAATGTGGAAAGCTTTGAGCATCACCGCTCTGTATTTATCGCCCTTACCTTTAATCAAAATCGTATAACAGCCATTTTCTAAAGTAAAATCCTTTATTTTAAGCTGTAAGGCTTCGTTAGAACGCATGCCTGTAAAAACGATGATTTTAATGAGCAAGCGGTTTCGTGCACGCACTTTAGCGGACATTTCTATTTTATCAATGCTCTCTAAAAATTTTTCTAATTCTTCATTATTTAAATGAGTAGGGAGCTTATTGCCCGCGCTTTGATTGACTCCGCTGATGTTTTTAAGCGTGATATTATAAATATAAGATTTTTCATTTTCATCTTGATTTTGCTTGTCTATATAGCTAAAAAGCCCTAATAGAGCGATCCGGTAATTTTTCTTGGTGGCTAAACTCAAACCTCCGGTATAAATACTCAAAAATTCAGCCAACATGACTTCGTCTATGCTTTTGAGCGATTTTAAAGAAAGCTTTTGAGCGTATTCGTAAAATTTGAGTAGGGGCAGTGCGTAGGTGTTGATACCTAGTAATCCGGCGTTACGCACTTTTTTACAGATTTTTTCCAAGTGGCTTGAGCTGCACGCATGATTTAGTTCGTTCAAGCATTCAAAAACCTTGTTTTGATCTTTCACTTGGGAATTAGACAGGCTCGTGCATTTGTAGCGTAAAAAGCGCCCAATCCATAGCAAAAGATTTTCTATAGGGTCTTTTAATTCTTCTAGGGGGTGTTTCATTTAGGGTTTAGTCATCTATTAAGTGCAGATCAATGATATAAGAACCTTGATTAAGATGATATACTAAAGAACTTTCGCTATAAACGCTATGAGTTTCATAGGGCGATAGCGTATTTTCAATAAGCCGATCAACATTCTCTAGATCCAACGCTTCTCTAGGCACTTCAATAATTAACTGACTTGACTCTTTTAATAAAGAGTTGCCAACATCAAAGATAAAATGGAATGTGTTATCAAGCAAATTATACTTAATATCATTTATTAAGGCATAATCAAGTGCTATTCCTTTCTCTTTTTGATTGATGGCTTTTGTAATAGCGTCTGATAATGGAAATTCTTGAGTTTTTAGTTGCCCAAGTAAAGGATTTAAATCGTTGGTAATTTCTTTATTATTTTTTAAAATTAAATTTTCATCAATTGTTCTTATATTAATTAATTTATTAAATATATCTTTTTTAGTGTTAGGTAACTCATAATTTTCTAAATCTTTTCTAGGCACTTTAATAGTTAATTGAGAAGAGTTATCCACATCAAAGATAAAATGGAATGTGTTATCAAACAAATTATACTTAATGTCGTTTATTAAGATATGATCGAACGCTTCTCCCTTTTTTTGATTGATAACATGGGTAATATCAATATCTTGCTGTATAAACAATCGTTCCTTTAAATTCTTTAAATCTTCAGGAGTGATAAAACAATAGCTAGCATTAATATCAAATACATTATCAATAATCTTTTCACCAACTATCTTACCACTTTTCAAATCATCAGCAATTTTATTGACTTTGCGGTTTTGTTCAGAGCTTACTCTCCAACTATGAAAAAAAGGGTCTACTTTACATTCTTCAGACACTTGTTTTTTTATTTGAGTTATCCTTTTTTCTTGTGGAATTTTAGAATAACCATGCCATGAATAACGCTTAAGGGTATTTTTAATCCTGCATTTAAGGGTAGATAATAAGTTGTCAATAGGGGTCATATTTTCTAAAGAGAGACTTGATAGAGAAAATTCAGCCTTATCTATTCCATTGGAACTTTTTGAAAACTTAAAGTTTGCAAGAAATTGTGGCAATTCATTAGGGGATAAAGATGTAATTTGTAAAAATTCAAGCAATACCCCTTTGAAATCCTTAGGCTCATTACTAACCAATTCAATTTTGTGTGTACTTGCATTTTCGCAATAGAAAATACCCGATGGCTCAAACCCTAATTCCTTTTTGAGTTCCAACAAGTGTTGTTTTAAATTGAATGGTTTTTCGTTCTCATTTTGAAATATGAAATAGCTTTTTAGATTATCTAAAATTAAATAACTCTCAGTTATAATTGGGAAGCAAAGAAGATGACTATTTTCATAATAATGAAAACATGATTCTAACTTTTTGTTTTTATCATTAATATCAATAAGGTTTTCAGGGTCGCTAACGATAAAAATAATCCCAAAAGGTAAGTTATTATTTATAATTTTCTTATGAAAATTAAATTCAATTATTTTATCCTTTAAGTCTGCAAGAAATTGTGGTAATTCATTAGGGGATAAGGATGTAATGTCCGAGAATTCCTGCAGTATTTCTCCAAAATCCGAATGGTTAGTGCTAATCCATTCAATTTTTTGTGTGTTTATGTTTTCGCAATAACAAACACTACAATAAAACTTTTTCGCCAATACTAACAAATAGTTTTTTAAATTGAATGTTGCACTTGGATCATTGTTAAGCGTTACACTTCGATCGTTTTGAAATACTAAAAAACTTGTTATTTCTCTTTCTATTCTAACAAAATCAGCATCAGTGTAAAAAACAGCACACTCTTCAAAACTAAGCTTTCTTTTACGCTCTAAATTAGTATAAGAAGCAGTAGCTTCAATAAACCTTATAAAATCAAGCCCGCTCTTACGCTCTAAAATCGATCTTATTAATTGTTGTTTAGTTTTTCTTCTATCATTAAAAAAATTATCGATATTATTATCGATAAAGATAACCCCAAATCTTATTGCCATAATTATTCCTTAAAATCTATTTTAGTTATGAAAACTACAATTTTCAAACTTTTAAATCCAACCATTATACCACGCTATGCCACTAACCACAATATCAAATTCCAAACAAGATTAAAATCCCCCTTTTAAATAAAAATTCTTTTTATCCCTTTGATTTGACAAAGCGAGCGATGCGTTCAATCCCCTTTTCAATCTGCTCTTCTGAGCATGCAAAAGACAAACGGACATAGCCTTCCAATCCAAAAGCCTTTCCAGGTACTAACGCCACGCCTTCTTTTTCTAACAACTCATGGCAAAATCGCATCGAATCCCCCCCACAAAGGCTACCAATGTTGATAAAAAGATAAAACGCCCCATCAGGTTTTAAAGCATTCAACCCTCCAATCGCATTGATTTCTGCGTGGGCTAAATCACAGCGTTTTTCAAAAGCCTGACGCATCGTTTCAATTTCCTTATCCACCAACCCCTCAAGTGCCACAATAGAAGCCATTTGCGTGATAGAATTGATATTGGAAGTGCATTGGCTTTGCAAGTTGTTCATCAATTTGACTAACTTTTTATCCTTGCTCGCCGCATAGCCCATACGCCAGCCTGTCATCGCCACTGACTTGCTCAAGCCATTAATGGTAATGGTGCGTTTTTTCATCTCTTCACTCACCGCCGCGCAAGAAACAAACTCCCCTTTATAGACAAGCTTTTCATAAATTTCATCGCTAAGCACCCAAACTTTTGTCTCTTTCAAAACTTCGCCCAAAGCCTCTAATTCCGCCTTACTATAAAGCATGCCGGTAGGGTTTGATGGAGTGGTGAGAATGAGCATTTTTGTTTTGGGGCTTAAGGCGTCTTTAAGCTGCTTGGGGGTGATTTTAAAATGGCTTTTTTCATCGGTTTGAATGAATTGACTCACCCCTCCGCTGTATTTCACAAGCTCAGGGTAAGTTACCCAAAAAGGCACAGGGATAATCACCTCATCGCCCTCTTCTATTAAGGCTTGAATCGCATTGAACAAGCTTTGCTTAGCACCATTACTCACTAAAATTTCACTCAGCTCATAATCCAAGTTGTTTTCTTTTTTCAATTTAAAAGCGATTGCTTTGAGTAATTCAGGAATCCCAGCCACTGGAGTGTATTTTGTAAAGCCGTCATTTAGGGCTTTTATAGCCGCATCTTTAATCGCTTGTGGGGTGTCAAAATCAGGCTCACCCGCTGAAAAACTTAAAATATCTTTTCCTTGCGATTTCAATTCTTTAGCGAGCGTGCTGATAGCGATCGTTGTGGATTCTGAAAGGGATTGGATTTTAGAGGAATATAACATGCTTAATCCTTGTTAAATTTTTGAACTATCATAACATGATCAAAAAGATTTTAATTCTAATTTTCAAAAAACTTTCAAAAATGTTTCAAAAGAAAGCGGTGGTCTATGCGAGAAAACTCTAATTGAAAATCCAATTAGAGAAAAACAAGCGTTTTAAATCAGAAATTGTAACGATACCCTACATAAAGGCTGTATTGACGGCGGTAAGTGAAGCTCAAATTCCCATGGTTAAAATAATAAACATTGATAGTAGGAATCTTCACGCCAAAGTCGAATTCTTGATGCCGGCCAATATGGGTGCGGATCCCTAAATTAAAAAGGAACTGGAAAATCGCCGGATCAAGGCTATAGGAAGTGTGCTTATAAGGGCTTTTAGTTTCCAAAAAGGCCCCTGTCGTATTACCCCAAGAGTTACCCGCGATTTGAGCCCCAAAAAAGAAACCAAAACTCGCATCTTCTTTATTGATGACATTGTATAAAGTGTCAATACCCACACCATAAGTGAACATGTCAGACAGATTGCCCATTGTCCCTACTTTGGTCGCGCATGGTTGGTGAAGCTCGCACACCCCACCATTATCTGATGTCAAAGCGTTCGCTCCAAACACGGCATGCCCATAATCCATAAAGCCATAATAACGCGCACCAAACCATCTCTTTTCCCCGAAAAACTGCTTATAACCCACAGTAAGCCCTAAGCCTTGCATAACGGCCAGATAGTCGGTTTTACCCACAGGGAACTTAGGGTAGTTAAATTCACTGCTTTTGGGAGGGTTTTTAACGCTTTGCGAAGCCTGACCGACCTGATAGCTAATCCCCAAATACCAAGCGTTTTTCTCGCCTTTCACTGCTTTATACTCTTTTGGCTTTTCCAATTGCTTTTGCACTTCTGTGCTGCCTTCTGCTGCCACAAGACTATTACCTAACACTACCGATAAACAGAGCGTTTTAAACACTACAAACTTTTTCATACAACATTTTTCCTTCTAAAAGTCTACATTTCGTATAATAATAACATAATAATCTATAAAAAACCTAAATTCTTAAGAAAAACACCCCTAAAACTTAAAATTTTAAATTTTCTAGGGGGTTTTAGCGGTTTGGCTCTGCGATTTTTCTGTTTTTGGGGGGATTTTGGGATAAATCCGTTTAGGATAGTTGGAAAATGCGTTTTTTAATTTGAGAAAATCAATTAAAGTGGGTGGTTGTATGAATACAAAAGAAAATCTTTTGAAAGATTGATGTTTAATAATTTAAGTGTTTCTTTGAGTGGCAAGCTAAAAGTGTAATCATTGATCCAAAAATATTCCCCCAAATCTTGCTGATTTTCATTGCGGTATTGGGATGCGCTTTTATACCATTTTTCTATTAATTCCAAACATTCATCTCTATGGTTTTCCATAACTGCCCTTAATGAAAAATTAGAGTTATAATTAAGAATTCTAAAACCAAAAATATAAGGGAAAGCTTTGAGATTGTCTTTATTTTCAAGAAAAAACTCAATTGATGCCTCTTCAAAGTCTTTGCTTGTTTGACACTTTTTTAAAAAATCATTGTGGTATTTTGTATCTTGAATGATTTTATTTATCATGTTTTTAAGGCAATTTTGGAGTTCTTTTGGATTATAAGAAGCGTTTGTTTTTATACTCTCTATACCATTTTTTATTATTGGTGCTTGTTGCTCCATCACTTCTTTAAAGATTGTAGAGTTTGGAGAAAAGAGATTTGTTATTGGTCTTGGATCTTTAGGTGGAATAAAATATTTGTCATATAAATCAAAATAATATGCATATAATATTAGATATAGTAAATATTGGTATATTTTTTTAAAGTCATCATTTGGATATTCTTTTAGTTGCAATTCATCATATATATTATTTAATTTTTGAAATGTTCTAAGATTGGTTGTGTTATCATCAATATTGAAAATATCTTTCATATACGGATAAGCTTCAAAATCAGTCTTAATTGGATGATCGCCCATTACTTCAATTTGTTTTCTTTTGCATAAGGAGAAAAGTT
This sequence comes from Helicobacter pylori NCTC 11637 = CCUG 17874 = ATCC 43504 = JCM 12093, assembly GCF_900478295.1. Lineage (NCBI taxonomy): Bacteria > Pseudomonadati > Campylobacterota > Epsilonproteobacteria > Campylobacterales > Helicobacteraceae > Helicobacter > Helicobacter pylori. The sequence goes on along the minus strand of NZ_LS483488.1, from coordinate 896,459 downwards.
AAAAATTCTGTCAAAAACTTTTTCACAATAAGCATCAAATATTTTTCTTTTTTGTTCATTCTGTGTCTCATCAGTAAAGAGCTTAAGATCATTGTAAATCGCAATAAACACAACACCCCTTATGTTCCTTGAGTTCAGAAATCAACCCCAAAATATCTTGCACTGGGATCTTATCAGATAGTCTTTCAAACTCATCAATGCACACAATGGTATTTTCCATATGCTCTTTTTTAAGCGTTTTAAATAAAAAATCAATATTAACATTTATTTTTACCCCAAAATGCACACTAAGAAATGAAAGTATCCCATTAATGATGTTTCTTATTGAATCAGTTTTTTGTTTTTCAGCGCTTAAAAATTGAGCGACTAGATCTTCAATGATCGCTTGCTCATCTTTTTTTCCAAAAACAGAGGTGTAAATGGGATTTTTTTTAAGTTCTTCTCTAATGAGTGGAGCTAATTCATTTTTCCATAAATAGGTTTTTCCTATCCCCCACTCCCCATTAATGGCAATAGCGACAGGCTTATTTTGATCCTTGCTCTTTTTTAGAAGCTCAATAATCTTTTCTTTTAAGATCTCTCGCTCTTTAATTTCTATGATACTATTTTCGCTCACTCAAACCTCTTCATGCTGATCTTTTCTATCAAATCCACGCTTTTTTCAGAGAGTTTGATGACCCTACAAAGGAGTTCAAAAACGTATTTGCCGCCGGCGTAATCGTTCGGGTTGTTTTCAATCAGGCTGTCTTTATCCATAGTCTTTTGGTAGCGTTCGATCACCCAATCAATCGCGCTTTTACCATTCACCACATACTCAAAGGCTTTTTTAGGGATTTTAATGATAGCGATATTTTGGTTATAGATGATGCGATCCCCTTTTTTGGTCATTTTTTCCACATCATAATAACCCTCTATTTCGGCGTTCATCAGTGTGGTATATTAACGCTACCATGCATTTCCCCGCTCTCATAGTTCAAATGCAACTCTCCTAATTCTTTGCCTAGAGCAGAGAGTTCTTTAAAATCTTGGCTCAAAGCGATGCGCGGCGCTTCTTTGGCGAGGGAATTTTTGTATTTTTCCAAATAGCCCTTATGGTGGAAAATCGCATAAATGTAATAAAAAATCTCTTCTTCAGCAATAGAATTATCTCCATAATGCCTCCTGAACAAATTGAGCGCATAGCCGCTGATGGCGTAATGGCGATTCCCCAAATCATCGTAATAATACAAGGGGTAAGCTTGGGTGTCGCCTGTGAAATGGCTATCGGTGATAGCGTCCCCTATCAAGGCACTAAAATTTCTTATTGTGGTATTGATCACCACATTCTGAGCGTCTTTATCTGGGAAAATTTTTGAAAATTGGTATTGTTCTTCATTTAAATTTTTATCAAAATAAAGCCATTGTTTGTTAAAAGGGCGATAAAGGGCTAACCTTGCACGCTCCATGCCACTTTCTGGCAGGTTTTTATTTTTAATAAATCCTTGTTTCAAACTACGAGTCCAAGCGATTTTCGTTTTATCGGTGGTGATTTCTCTATCGTTTAGGTGTTTGTAACGATCGGCTGGTTTGATACCTTTATCTTTAGCGCGTTGTTTGAAAGCTTCCTTGAAACGCGCATTGAAGCGCTTCAAATCAGCGTTATAAGTGTCAATGCATTTTTGCACCGATTGGGTTAAAATGTTTGGAGAAAAATTATACACCCAAGGATCACGCCCGCTCACCACTCCGCCAGAATTGAGATCAAAAATAGTATCAAATATTTTGAGCTTTGGGTCTCTTTTTAAAGGGATGAGTTTTTCAAAAGCGTCATTCCTTTGGTTGATCCAATCGCCTTTATGATTCGGGGTGATTTCCTTAAAAGGCACCAAATCCAAATTTTCAAAACCCGCGAGCAAGTTGAGTTTGGCTTCTCTTTTCAAGTAATCTTCCACTTCATAGTAAAAAATCGTATTATTGGGAACACTCTTGTCTTTCACAAAAAAGACGATCGCTATCGTCGCCCTCGATCCGCTATCAAAGATTCCATCTCCTTGTTTTTTTCGCTCCTCCCCTGAAGTGCGCTGATTCCCCCTCAAATTCAGCACATAAAGATGTGAAAATTCTTTGGCCACGCATTTTCTAAACCCGTCTGCGCTTTTAGAGTCAATAAAACCCCCGTTCACCACAAAGCCTATCACCCCCTTATCCTTAATAACATCGCTCGCCATGCGGATGCTTTGAATGAGCGTGTCTCGTGTGGTTTTCCCCACATTTTTAGATGTGGAATTTTTGCCGTATTTTTCATAAACTAATTTTTCAAGCTTAGGGTGTGAAAGGTTTTGGTTGTTATCGTTCTCACTCTTTGCACCGGCTGAATAAGGCGGGTTGCCGATGATGACTCGGATATTTTGGTTGGCTAGAGTGTCTTTGATGCCTTTGTTTTCTTTCAAATCCTCATATAAAGGGAGCGCCCCCTTATTGGTTTTTTCTTCTAAATAATCCAAGCTGTCCGTGAGCGCGATGTTTTTGAAATTTTTTAACGAGCTGTCCCTATTTTGTGCGGCTTGGGTGATATTGATTAAAGCGATGTAATAAGATAAAAGCACGATGTCAAAAGCGAATAAATTTTTTTGAAACTTCTCTTTTAAGGCTTCATCGCTAATGAGCGCGTTTTCTTTAGAAAGCAAACGAGCGATAAAACTCCCGGTGCCCGTGAAAGGGTCAAAAATCGTGATGTTTGAATCGTTAAAATCCGTGTTGAAATGCTTTTTCAAAATGCCGTTAGTGGCTCTTAAAATGAAATCCACCACCTCTATGGGCGTATAAACGATCCCTAGTTTTTCGCTTTGCTTTTTAAAGGCTTCTTTAAAGAAAGTGTTGTAGAGGTTTTTAATGAGTTCTTGCTGGCTTTTTTGGCTTTTGGCGTGCAAGGCTTCTGTTTTCACGCTTTCATAGAGGTTTTTCAGATCTTTAGTTTCCCCTTCTAAGCCCAGAGTGGAGAGTTTTTGAACCATTTTATCCAAGGCTTTTGCGATAGGGTTTTTAATATTATCCCCAAAAAGTGCATCAAAAATGGGCTTAGTGATGACGTGAGAAGTGATCATGTCTAAGGCTTCATCTTCTTTGATGTTTGCATGGATATTTTCCCTTAAGGAATCCAAAAAGCCGTGGAAAAATTCAGGGTTTTTGTCAAAAATAATTTTCAAGCGGTTGTTCAAGGTTCTTGCGATGTTGCCCGTTTTTTTGGTGAAATTTTCCCAATAATTCCTGTCCCCTAATTTAGTGGGCATGACATTATACATAGCGTCCGCTAGATCTTGCAATAAGATAGCGTCAAAAAGGGTTTTTTCATCGTTGTGATTGTTGCTATCATCGCTCCCAAAGATTTTGATTTTTTCTTTGAAAGTGGCTTCATCAACCAGGCTTGGGTCATGGCTTCTTAAGGCTTTTATCACTTTCCAAATGTTTTTGAAATTGGTGTTATTGACGGCTTCATCCAAGTTCTCAATTTCACTCTCTTCTAAAGCGATAGGCAAAATGATATAGCCTCTTTTCTTGCGCTTGGCTTTGCGCATCACCCTACCCACCGCTTGGATAATATCCACCATAGCGCTTTTGCCATCAAAAAAGACAATGCTATCTAACGCTGGGACATCCACCCCTTCGCTCAAACACCTGGCGTTGCTTAAAACCTTGCAAGTGTTGGGCTCAAATTCATTGAGTTTTTCTAATTTTTCAAGCCTATCCTTACAATTCATGGTGCCATCAATGTGATCGATGCTGATTTTTAGGTTTTTAAAACTCTTTTTCTTCAACTCTTCATCATAGCATTCCATGATCGTTTCAAAGGAGTCTTTGATATTCTTGCTCGTTTGTATGCTTTTACAAAAGTTTATGGCTCTTTGAGAAGGAGCGGTGTCGTATTGGTTTTGCAAGTTGTGATCTTCTTTGTTTTCATCATCTAAAACGATTAGATCCTGCTTGGCTAACCCTTTATGCGTGCCGATGATCTTACAAACAAATTCGTTATTGATGAGCTTTTTATCTAATTTAGTGCCTTCGGCTTTGAGCTGACTGATTCTCTTATTCACGCTGTTAGTAACGCCGCTTAAATTTTCTTTTCGCACCGCTAAAATGATGACTTTGTAATCGGTGAGGAGATCCAAAGCGATCGCTTGTGAAAAATTGAGCGTATAGATTTCTTCGCCAAAAATCTCTGCATCGTCCATAGAATAGATAATATTATCGCTCTCTTTGGCTTTAGCTTTAGAACTTTCGCTATACACTTTAGGCGTGGCGGTCATATAAAGGCGTTTTTTAGCCTTGATATTTCCATCGCTATGGCACAGCGTGAAAGCGTTTTTATCGTCCCTTTCATTACTAGAATACATAGCCCCTACCGTTCTGTGGGCTTCATCGCAAATGATGAGATCGATTTCACCCAAACCCGCTTCTTGCGCTTCTTTAATACGCAACGCGCTTTGATAGGTTGAAAAAATAATGAAGCGCTTGTTCTCTTTTTGCGCTTTTTCATAAGCGCTTAAAATGTCTTCCAAGCGAGTGGAGGGCTTTAAAGGGAGCTCAGAAAATTTAATATCGTCATTGTCTTCGTTCTTACTTTGCCCGGTTTTATCATCGCTGCACACGATAGAAGCGTAAAAAGGCTCGCTTTTTTCTTGCACGTATTCTCTAAAAGTTTGAGAAAGCAAAGCGATGCTTGGCGCTAAAAAAAGCATGATCTTAGGGTCTAAAGCTTCCATGATTTTTAAAGAAGTGTAGGTTTTGCCTGTCCCGCATGCCATAATGAGCTTGCCTCTGGTGTTTTTAGGGTCAGAAAAATACTCTTTGGTGGCTTTTATCGCTTCTGTTTGATGCGAGCGTGGCCTTTTCTTATCGCATAAGGGGAGTTCGTCTTCGGTTTTTGTGGGATCAAACTTTTCCCAATCAATACGAGAATAAATGAAATCCTCTTCAGTGATTTCATCAATGTCAATCCCCATTCCTGTGCTTCTGATTTGCTCAATTGCTTTAAGGGCTTCAGAGGTTAAATGAGAAGTGGAGATGATGATCCCTTTTTTAAACTTGACCTCCCCCACCCCGCTTTGCAATTGAGTTAAAAAAGGCGAAATGTCGTTATACGAGATGCTGTTTTGATGGAATTTGCATTGCACGGCGATGTATTCTTTTGAGGTCGTTTGAATGACTATATCAATCCCCTTATCGCGCTCCTTCCCCCTTAATTTCCAATCATACCAAAGATCAATAGACTCGTATTCGTTAGCGCTGTCATGCTCTTGTAAAAATTGCTTAGAAATTTTTTCAAACAAGCTCCCTTTATGGCGAAGGTTGGGTATGGCGTGCAGTTTTTCTTTGATGAGTTTATAGGCACTGATTTCTTGCATTTTTCATTCCTTGATAGTGGCGTTAAAGCTCTGTATTATATAAAAAGATGTTGGAAAGTGGGGTTAAAAAGGCTTTTTATTCAGCGCTTTTTAAGGCTTTAGCGATGAGTTCTAAAGGGTGTGAAAATGGCGGGGTGTTGGGGTCATCTAAAGACTTTAGAGCGTTGTTAAGCTGCATGTGGCATGCCCCACATTCTGCACTTAAAATTGCAGCTTTGGTATCTATGATTTCTTTAGCCCTAAGAAGCCCTACTTTTAAAGAAAATCCCGCCTTTTGTGTTTGCATCGTAATCCCCCCAAAACCGCAGCAATTGTCCGGCATTTCTTTAATTTCATAATGCAAATTGAGCAAGTTGCGCACTTCTTTATGAGCGTTTAGGGTTTTTTTGGCATGGCAAGGGTTATGATAAGTGATAACCTCTTTTTTTCCCTTAGGGATTTTTTCTAAAAGATGTTTTAAAGGGGTGTGTTTCTCTAAAAACACGCTCGCCAGATAGATTTTAGGCGTGATTTTTTCCAAGCGCTTCACATACAAATCCTTATCTTTTTCGCCTAAAAACACCTTGTAATAATCGTTGATGAGCATGCTAGCGCATGTGGCTTCAGGCACGATGATCGCATCCACTTCATCTAAATAGCTTTCAAACCATTCTATGTTTTTTTTCACTAAAAAAAGCGTGGTGTCTTTATCGCCGGTAAAATACGCAGGCGCTGAGCAGCATTCTTGCTTAGGAATGATCGCTTGAATGTTGAGTTTTTCTAAAATATACAACAAGCTTTCCCCCACTTGCTGGTAATGGTAATTGCTCAAGCACCCTATAAAAATGGCCACTTTTTGAATGGGGTTTTCTAAAGGCTTAACCTCTGCATGCTTTTGTAAAAAACTTTTTTGATTTAAGGGAGGCAGAGCGCTTTTTTTAAAGCGTTTGAACAAGCCTTTAAACACCGCCCTAGGCTCTAAACTATCCCCTACTTGCTTGAAAATGCAAGGGGCTAAAAAATGCGCAGTTGAAAACACCCTATCCATTTTTTTGCGGTTTTTTAAAAGGGAAAAATAGGATTTTTTATACCAAGCGATGCCATGCTTTTGAGCGATTTTTTCTCTGGCTTTTTCTATTAAAGTGTCTATGGGCAAATGAAAAGGGCAAATTTCCACACAAGCGGTGCATAAAAAGCAAGTTTCTAAAAGGTGTTTTAAATTTGCGTCTAATCGGAGCTTGTTTTGAGCGTTTAAGCGCATCAAATCTAAAAAGCCTCTAGGCGAAGTCGCCTCGTCTTTATGAATGCGGTATATGGTGCAACCTGGCACGCATTTAGCGCATTTAACACAAGCGTCCCCTACTTCTTCAAAGATATTTTCATTAATATTTTCATTCATAGCGTTTTACTGAAATGTTTTTCGCCCCCACGCAAATACGCGTCAAACTCCATGGCCATGTTTCTTACGAGCATGCCCCCTGTTTTGGTCATCTCAAAGCCTTTAGGGTTGAAAGAAAGCAGGCCCACTTCTTCATAAGGCTTTAATTTTTCTAATTCTTTTTTAAAATGCGCTTTAAAATCAACAGAAAATTTTTCTTCAATCTTAGAGTAATCCAATTTTAAATTGCTCATCATTTGCATGATCACTTCTTTTCTCAACGTATCTTCTTTGGTGAGCGCTACACCCCTTTCTACCGGTAAATGCCCCAAATCAAGGGCTTTTTCATAGTGGTGCAAGTCTTTATAATTTTGCGTGTAATAATCGCTCCCTTCGCCAATGCTTGTAACGCCAATGCCAATGGTTTGAGTGAATTTTTTCGTGGTATAGCCTTGAAAATTACGGCGCAATTCTGCTTTTTGAAGGGCTAAATACAATTCGTTATCGCTTTTAGCGAAATGATCCATGCCTATCATTTGGTAATGGGCTTTTTCTAAAAAACTAATAAGGGATTCTAAAATCTCTAGCTTGTCTCTAGGGCTTGGCAACAAGGTTTCATCAATTTTACGCATCGTTTTTTTCACCCAAGGCACATGCGCGTAATTAAACACCGCTAATCGGTCCGGATCCAGTTTCAAAACCCATTCCAAAGTTTTTAAAAAACCCTCTTTAGTCTGGTTGGGTAATCCATAAATCAAATCAAAATTAATGGATTTGATGCCGTAATCTCTGGCGAGCTTCACGGATTCTTGAACCATTTCAAAAGGTTGGATCCTATGAATGGCTTTTTGAACCTCCAAATCAAAATCCTGAACCCCAAAACTCAAGCGGTTAAACCCCCTATCAAACAAGGTTTGCATGTGTTCTTTAGTGAAATGCCTAGGGTCAATCTCACAACTCATTTCAACATCTTGACTGAAATTAGGGAAAACTTCTTGAATGCTTTGGGTGATTTCATCTAATTGAATGGGCGAAAAAAAGGTCGGCGTGCCGCCTCCATAGTGGAATTGCGCCACTTCTCGGTTGGTATCCATCGCGTTTTTTAAAAGAGCGAGTTCTTTTTTAAGGTAGCTGATATATCGGGTTTTTTTCTCTTCTAAGCTCGTGTAAATGACTGAACAAGCGCAAAAATAACATGCGCTCCTGCAAAAGGGCAAATGCGTATAAAGCGATAAAGGCATGGGGTTTTTGAGAGTGTCATGGTTGAAAAACGCCGTTTTCAAGCTCTCTTCATTAAAATTTTCTTTAAATTCCACCGCTGTTGGGTAGCTAGTGTATCGCGGGCCGGGCTTGGAATATTGTGAAAATTTTTCAAAATCAATGGTTTGCATTAAAAATTTTCCTCATCGCTATTGTCAAAATTTTCAAAATTATTCTCATTAAAAGGGGGTTGTTTGAACATGTTGTCAAAATTAAAGAATAAATTAGGGTGTTCTTTTTTGATTTGTTTGACAAAATTTAAGGTGTTGATATTAGGCAAATTCCCATCTTTTTGGCGTAAATTTTCTAACAATTGCAAGGAAACTTCGCGCACGTCTTCAAAATCAATCGGCGCTTGGGTGATAATATCCCTTTCTAATTCCGCCCTAAGCCTGGCTTCAAAAGCCTTTCTGGCGTTTTCTGCTAAAAGAGAGATCACGTTATCTGGCACTAAAACATAATTTTTATCTTCTTCATCAGAAATAAAATAAGCTTCATTTTTTTTAAACGCCCCTTTTTCTGACTCTAAAAGCATTTCATTAGCGCTGATTTTTTTGAGAAAGGCTCTGTTTTTTTGGGTGGTTAGGCTATTGATAAGTTTTTGTGATTTGGTTTTAGAAACTCGTTTTTTAGGTAATTTTTCCATTTATATCCTTTTTAAGCTGATTGTATCCAATTTCGTTTAATTCTCATTATAAATCGTTTTTAAATACTCTATTTTTGAAGTCAGATTGAGTAATACCATATCAGCTAACACCAATGAAAGCAAACTCTCGCACACCACACTCCCCCTAATCGCAATGCAAGGATCATGCCTGCCTTTTAACAAACATTCGCATTCATTGCCCTTAATGTCTATGGTTTGTTGAGGTTGGAAAATGCTTGGCGTGGGTTTGAAATGCACTCTAACAATGATTTCTTCCCCATTGCTCATGCCCCCTAAAACCCCTCCGCTACGATTGCTCAAAAACCCCTTTTGATCCATTAAGTCATTATACTCTGAGCCTTTTAATAAAGAGCTTTCTACCCCCTCGCCTATTTCAACCGCTTTCACCCCGTTAAGCCCCATCATCGCTTCAGCGATTTTAGCGTCTAATTTAGCGTATAGCCCTTGACCTAAACCAATGGGGAGCTTTTGATTAGTTTTTGCACTCCTTGCTCTAATCAAAACCACACCCCCTATGCTATCGTGGTTTTTGATAGCGTTTTGAATGGCTGTTTTTTGCGCTTCTTCTTGCTCTTTGTCTAGGGCAAAAATCTCGCTTTTTAAGGCGTGATTAAAATCGTAATTTTTGGCTTTAATGCCCCCAATTTCTATAATCCCGCTTTCACAAACAATACCGATTTCTCTTAAAAGCATTTTAGCAAACGCCCCAGCAGCCACTCTTATAGCGCTCTCTCTAGCTGAACTCCTCCCCCCACCCCTAAAATCTCTGATGCCGTATTTATGAAAATAAGTGAAATCCGCATGGCTAGGCCTGAAAAGGTTTTTAATGTTATCATAATCCTTGATCCTAGCCCTTTGGTTGTGTATTAAAAACCCTATGGGCGTCCCTGTGCTAAAATCTTCAAAAACCCCGCTTGTTATTTCCACTTTATCGTCTTCTTTCCGTGGCGTAGTGAAAACATTCCTCCCCCCTTGGCGGCGCTTCATTTCATTTTCTAATAGCGCATAGTCTATTTTAATCCCGCTAGGCATGCCGTCTAATACCCCCCCTATCACATCCCCATGCGATTCCCCAAAAGTCGTGAGCCTTAAAAAACGCCCCAAAGTGTTCATTTGGCTTCCTTCAGTTTTTGAAGCGCTTGATAAGCGCATTGCTGTTCGGCTTCTTTTTTGCTTTTGCCTTTAGCGGTCGCATACATTTTATCTTGAATGTATAGAGCCATTTCAAATTCTTTATGATGGTCTGGCCCTTTTTCTTTGAGCAATTGGTAAGTGGGGATCACGCAAAATTGCGCTTGGGTTAATTCCTGTAAGGCGGTTTTATAGTCCATAAACAAATGTTCCAAATCCAAACGCTTGTAAGCGCGATTGAGTAAATTTTGCATGATTTTGCGCACCTTAGCTAACCCCGCTTCTAAATACACCCCGGCCATTAAAGCCTCAAAAGCGCTTGACAGAATAGAGGGTTTTTCTCTCCCCTTAGAAATTTCTTCAGAAGAAGAAACGCGCAAATAATCTTGCAAAGCGATCGCTTTCGCTAATTTAGTAAAACCATGCGCACTCACAATAGAAGCCCTTAATTTAGAGAGTTTTCCCTCATCGTATTGATAGAATTTATGGTATAGCAACTCCCCTATCACCAAACCCAACACCGCATCGCCCAAAAATTCCAAGCGCTCATTGTTTAAAGCGAGCTTGCATGATTTATGCGTTAAGGCTTGTTCCAATAAACGCTTGTCTTTAAAAGAATACCCCAAAGCTTTTTCTAGCGCTGTGTAAGAGCTATTAGGCGTTATGTAAGGGCTATTTTGAGAGCGTTTGTTTTTCATCATTTTTCCCTTTAAGTGGTCGTTTTAGTGCGTTTTTGAGCCTCTAATTTAGCGAGGCTGTCGCATCGTTCATTCTCGGCATGCCCATTATGCCCCTTAATCCACACCGCCATGATCAAATGCCCTTTAGAGACTTCTAAAAATTCTTTCCACAAATCCACATTTTTGACTTTAGAAAAATTCTTTTTTTGCCAGTTAAATAGCCACACATTGATCGCTTGGCACACGTATTGCGAATCGCTATAAAGCGTGATACGGCATGGGCGTTTCAAAATTTTTAACGCTTCATTGAGCGCTCTTAATTCCATGCGGTTATTCGTGGTGAATTCTTCGCCCCCACTGACGATTTTTTCTTTATCCTTATAGCGTAAAATCGCCGCATAACCGCCTGGCCCAGGATTGCCTAAAGAAGAGCCATCGCAAAAAATTTCAATTTCTTGCATTCAATCCACTCCCATAGCTTTCTTTAGAAATTTTAAGCACCACATCCATAAACGCTAACTGGTAACACATAGGGCACCTATGGCTTTCAAAAGGAAAGATTTGTTTGCAATGCTTGCAGCGGTATTCAAAAGTCAGACTCGCTTTTATAGGGCTATTCAATAGAGCGCGTAAAACCTCTAATTCAAAAACTTGGCAAGGTTTGTTGTCCAAAAGCAGCCCTTGGGATCGCGCGATGTCTTGCAAAACGGCATGTTTTTCTAAAATAAAAGCAGGGATATTCATATCCCATAAAAGATCGATCACATTTTCTAAACGCTCGGTTGTGTTAATTTCTTGCCAAAAAAGATTTTCATCATAAGATTTTAAATAATTCAGAGCGATTTTTTTCAAATCTAATGACGCTTTTGAAACATGCAGGATTTTAGCCACCTCTTCTTTATTTTCTATTAAATGCATGAGATAAAGGTAATTTTTAATCGTTTCAATTTCAACCACTTCTAATTCTTCCAAACATTCCAAAGTCTCTAAAGCCTTTGAATAATCTTTTTCTAATTCATACGCATGCAAAAGTTTCAACAACGCTCCCACATTCCTTGGGGAAAAGCGCAAAATTTCTTTCACGGTGTCTTTTGTTTTTTGCAAATACCCCACACTAAAATAATTTTTGGCTAATAAATCTAAAACAGCGATTTTTTCTTCATCTTTTAAGGAGCGATTCAAAAGCCCTTTTAAGATTTCAATACTCATTTGTACATCCGCTTTAGAATACGCTCTGGCTAAAAACATCAAACTAGAAATTTTAGCATGCTTTAAAAGCTCGTCTAAATTCTCACTGCCCGCATAAGCGTTTTGATTTTGGGCGAATTTTTGCAAAAATTTTTTGTTTTTCTTTCGGGTGAAATACGCCCTAGCCTGTTCTAATAAAATCACAAGAGCGATAATGAAAGTGAATAAGGCGATAGAAAATAAAGAATCTTTATAGAGGAAATTGAAGTGTTGCACAATCTAAAAATCACTCTCTAATCATCACAATCCTAGACTTAACGCGCAATTTTTCAAAATGCTCTTCTAAAATCTTATCTTTAGATTCTTCCACTAATTTCTGGGCGATAAATTGCTTGGCTTGACTGAAGCTCACTTCGTTTTTACCCTTTTTTTCTTTGATATAAAAAGTGATGAACTGCCCCCCACCCCCATTCATAACGGGCGTGAAAGAGCCTTGCTCATGCGAAATAAAGACTTGAGCGATTTGAGGGTTTAGGGTTTTCATCTCTATTTTTTCATTAGCTTTACTCACCCCTGGAATTTCCAAATTAGGATCTGCCATAGCCCTTTCTAAATCTTCTTGACTCGTTGAAGTGTAGCGCACGGTTTCTATTTCTGTGGGGATACTGAATTGCTCCTTGTGTTTGTTGTAATATTCGCGCATTTTGGTTTCAGAGCTAGTATCCACATTCGTGAGTAAGATATTACGCAACAATTCTTGCATTTCTAAATGCTCCTTAAGCTGATCCCTATAGAGTTTATAATGCCCCTCAGCCATAAGCATTTGTTTGAAATGGTCTAAATCCATGCCTTGTTGTTGTGCCATCATCGCCATTTCTTGGTCTAATTTGTCATCATCTACATGGATTTTTAAGCGCTCAATTTCTTGGTTTTTAATGCGTTCAGCGATCAAACGATCCCTGACTTGAGCTTTGCTCACTTTAGATTTTTCTTGCTCTTCTTGGATTTGATACAGCGTGATAGGCGAACCATTAACAAGCAAAGAAATGCCCCCTACGACCTTATCTTCAAGGGTGCTATTAGCAGCGTCATTAGGATTACCGAAAATGGAATTGAATTGAGAGCTAGGGCTTGATCCTTTATTTTTTTCAAGAATTTGAGGGGTTGTCTCTTTTTCTTCAGGTTTTGGTGCATTATTTTGCATGCTTTGATTTTGCATGCCTTTAGCACTCTCTTTGATTTTAGGAGGCGTTATTTTTTGAGCGGGATTTTTGGAATCCCCATGATGGACTTCTGCTCTGGGCTTTCTTTTGGCTTTTATTTCTTTCTTTTCTTCTTTATTCTTCAATTCTTGGCGGATTTTTTTATCCAAAGAAGACTCTTGCTTCCTCCCTTCTAAGGCTTCCACTTTAGATTCCGGCTCTGCATAAACAATCCCAATAAACAACAAAGCCTTCAAAACATAAGAAAAAATTTTCCTCATCAACCCAATTTCTCTTTCAAAATAGCATTCACCACGCTAGGATTAGCGCCTTTTAAATTTTTCATCGCTTGGCCTACAAAAAACCCAAAAAGCTTGTCCTTACCGCTTTTATATTCAAGCACCTTATCAGCGTTGTTTTTAAGCACCTCTTCTATCACTTTAACAATCGCTTCTGTGTCATTGACTTGAGATAAGCCCATTTGTTCAATGAGCGCATCCACATCGCCCCCTTTCTCTTCTAAAAGCTTGTCTAACACATCTTTAGCGCTCTTGCCCGAAATCTTGCCCTCATCAATGCGTTTGGCTAAAGCACCTAGCGTATGAGCGCTAACTCCGCAATTTTCTAAAGTGGTTTCGGCTTTCAAGCGCCCTAATAATTCCACGCAAAGCCATGTTACGCTCGTTTTAGCCTTAACCCCAAGATGGAGCATGCTTTCAAAATACTCCGCCAATAACGGATCGCTCACCAATAAATTCGCATCGTCTTCTTTAAGGTTAAAATCTTTCATGTAGCGGATTTTTTTCGCGCTAGGCAATTCATTGATCTTTTGAGCTTCTTTTAAAAGTTTTTCATCAATAAAAACAGGATACAAATCCGGATCCTTAAAATAGCGGTAATCCGCTGATTCTTCTTTATTACGCATAGAAAGAGTGATCCCTTTATGGGTGTCAAAAAGGCGCGTTTCTTGAATGACTTCTTCATGATAACGCCCGCTTTCCCACGCCGCACTTTGGCGCTCTATCTCGTATTCAATCGCTTTAGCGATGAATCTAAAGCTATTTAAGTTTTTAATCTCCACCCTCGTGTAAAGCTTTTCATCGCCTTTGGGTCTAATGGACACGTTCGCATCGCACCTGAAATTCCCCTCTTGCATGTTTGCATCAGAAATCCCTATAAAACGCACGATAGCATGGAGTTTTTTCAAATACGCTATGGCTTCTTCACTATTTCGCATGTCCGGCTTACTGACAATTTCTAATAAAGGGGTGCAAGCGCGGTTCAAATCCACTAAAGAACAGCTACCCGCATGGATATTTTTACCGGCGTCTTCTTCCATGTGGGCCCTTTCAATACGCACGATTTTTGCGCCCTCTTTAGCGTCAATTTCTAATTTCCCATCACTCACAATGGGGACTTCAAACTGCGAAATTTGATAAGCCTTAGGCAAATCAGGGTAAAAATAATTTTTTCTCGCAAAAAGGGAATACTGGTTGATATTAGCTTCAATGGCTGTGCCTAATTGGATGGCTTTTTTAACCACTTCTTTATTCAATACCGGCAAAGCTCCCGGTAAGCCCAAACACACAGGGCAGGTGTTAGAATTAGGGGATTCTCCAAAGCTTGTAGAGCAAGAGCAAAAGATTTTAGTTTTGGTGTTGAGTTGGACATGGACTTCTAACCCGATTACAGCTTCAAATGGCATCATTTGTCCTTCTTTTTATTGCTCACAATGGCAAAAGTCAAGTCATTGATTTCGGTGTGGGCTTTAATGAAATCATTGATCTCTTTCAAACTCATTTTTTGGATTTGATTGAGTAGCGTTTGGTTGAAATTTAAAGGCAAACCTAAATAAAAATAATTGTAAGTGGTGTTTAAGCGGCTAGAGATCGTTTCATTCCTCAAAGGCTCAGAGCCTAGTAAAAACTTTTTAGCGTCGTCTAATTCCTGTTGCGTCATGCCTTTTTCTATAAATTCTTTGACTATTTTTTTAACTAATGCAACGCTTTTAGCTTGAGTGCTGAGCTTGGTTTGCAAATACCCGCTAGCAAAATGCGCCACTTTAGAAAAATTGGAGCGGATATACACGCTATAAGCTAAGCCCTCTTGAACCCTGATTTTTTCCATCAAACGAGAGCCAAACCCTCCCCCAAGCACAAACATCATGACTTTAGATTTCGCTAAATCCTGTTTTAAATCCTTGATTTTAAAGGGCGCGCCAAAATACACGAAAGCCTGTTCAGTGTCTTTATAGAGGATTTTTTCGCTCTTTTGATCGCTCGCTTCAAAATAAGGCTCTTCATACGCTTTACCTTGCGGTAAGAAATTAAGAGCGTTATTCAAACGCTTAAGGGTTTGATCGATTTTCAAATCGCCCCCAAGCACCACCACGAGTTTATTGAGCTCAAAAACCTTAGCAAATTGCTGTTTCAAATCGTCTATCTTGATTTTTTGAAGACTCTCTTTAGTGCCTAAGGCTGCGTTAGCTAAAGGGGTATTAGCAAAAAGCTCTTGTTTTAAAGTCAATTTAGCCAAATAATCAAAATCGCTTTCTTTTTGTAAAAGCGCGGCCAACATTTGGGTTTTGACTTTTTCTAAAGCGTTTTGCGTGAAGTTAGGGGATTTTAAAAGCTCTTTTAAACGCGTTATGGCTTCATCTTCGTATTCTTTTAAAAATTCTAAAGTGATTTGCAAATCTTCTGTGCTGGTATCCACATTCAAACTGATCGCTTTTTGCTCTAACGCTTGCGCAAATCCTACCGCGCCAAGCTCTTTAGTGCCTTCGTTTAAAACTTGCGCGAATAGTTTTGCTAAACCCAACTGGTTTTTATCGCTTAAGCTCCCACCCCCCCTAAAGGCTAAATGGATAAATCCCATAGGCAACAAATGGTTTTCTTCATAAATCACAGGGACTTTAGCTTGATTGATTTCTTGGTGTGTCAAAGCGCTCGCTTGTAACCCCATAAAAACTCCTAATAATAAAATGATTAAAATTTTTTTCATGCTGTTTATACCTTTGCTTTAGCCGGATAACGCTTTAAGATTTCATAGGCGGTGTTTCGCTTAGCCGCCACGCTCCCAATGTCTTCAATAAGCTCTATCATTCCCGCTTCATTCATGCAAAAACTCGTTCCGGCCGCTTTCACTACATTTTCCTCCATCATCACACTCCCTAAATCATTCGCTCCAAACAATAAGGCTAACTGCCCTATCATAGAGCCTTGAGTAACCCATGAGCTTTGTATGTTTTGAATGTTATCTAAAAAAATCCTACTGCATGCCAAATAGCGTAAATACCGATTGGAACTCGCTTTTTTAATGCTTGGGATTTCTTCTTTTAAGGGGGTGTTGTTGGGCTGAAAGCTCCATAAAATAAAAGCCCTAAAGCCGCCGGTTTCATCTTGCAAATCGCGCACTCTCTGTAAATGCTCCACCACATCTTCTTCATTATCCACGCTCCCAAACATCATGGTAGCCGTGCTTTTAATCCCGCAAAGATGCGCCATTCTATGCACTTCAATCCAGCGATCACTGCTCAATTTTTTAGGAGCGATCACATCGCGCACCCTATCGCTTAATACCTCTGCTCCCGCTCCTGGAATGGAGCTTAAACCGGCGTTTTTCAACCTTTCTAAAACTTCTTTTAAAGACAATTTAGAGATTTTAGAAATGTAATCAATTTCAACCGCGCTAAAACCATGAATGGTGATGGTGGGGAATTTTTGAGCGATATGGCTGACTAAATTTTCATAATAGTCTATTTTGAGCTGCGGGTGCACCCCCCCTTGAAAAAGGATCTGCGTGCCGCCAATAGCGAGCAATTCTTCAATCTTTTGATCAATTTCTTCATAGCTCAACACATAGGCGTCTTTTTCTTTTAAGGTGCGTTTGAACGCGCAAAACTTGCAATCCACAAAACAAATATTGGTGTAATTGATATTCCTATCCACAATAAAAGTCGTCAAGTTTTCAGGGTGCAAGCGTTGCTTCACTCTCAAAGCCTTTTGCCCTAATTCTTTCAAGGGTGCGTTTTTCATTAGATCTAAAATTTTTTCTCTGTTAATGCGCATTTTAAAACCTTGTTCCCATAGAAAATTCAAAGTGTTGCGTGTAATCGTCCATGTTGGGGTTGAAGCATAGCCCTTTGCATTTCTTGCCATTGCCATCGCCCCATTGGTTGAAAAACGCTATAGGGAAAATCAGCACCAAAGGCCCCATGGGCGAAATCCATTCAATCTGCAAGCCTGTGGAAGCCCTCCAAGTCGCTCTTTCAAACCCAGCCCCTATCACGCCATAATCTTTAAAATTCGCTGTCGTAACAGGAGCGTTATAGAAGAAACTCCCCCTAGTTGGGGTTTTAAAGGTTAAGAAACCAAAGTCAAAAAACCACGCTAAGCGCATTTTAGCCGCTTTTAACACCCCATAGCTCAATTCAGTAGAAGCGGTGAAAATCCCATCGCCTCCAAGCCACAAGCCAAACTCATCTTTAGGCGTAACCGATCCGTTCCTAAAGCCTCTCACCGTGGTTACGCCCCCCATGTAGAAGGTGGAGTTTAAGGGCAAGTAATCATCGGTGTTATACCTAAAGATATAGCCCCCTTGCGTTTTAAAGCGAGCGATCAAATCTATCAATAAATATTTTTGCAAATGGTGATAAGCGGCGAATTTACCATAGACTTTAGTGTTACGGACATTCCCACCTAACCCGTTCCAAGAATTGAGCGTGCCAGAGCTTGGCAAGCCAGACATTGTCGCATAGGAGCTAAAGATAACCCCATTTCTAGGGAAATAATAATCATCGGTGTTGTCATAGCTTACATCAAGGGTGAAAGAGCTGGTGATAGGCGTATGGTAATCCCTATCCCAAATACCTCTTATTTCTGGTGAAGTGGTGATCGCTCCAGGACTAGAACAGCTTTCAGGTTGTAAGGGGGTTTTACCGCCTGATAAGCGATTGATAATCACTGATGCGGGAGTAGAACATTGCCTTGGAGAAACCACTTCATTAACAGAGGAATAGTAGCGGTTGTATAAAGGACTGCTGAAACCAAGGAGCTTGGTAACATTCAAGTTATACCCTAAGCTCACATGGGTTCTGTTACCCAGCATGCGCCCGACATTCACCCCAAAGCCCCCGCCTTGTTGGATGTATTGGTAGCTTATCCTGTAATCCGCATAAAGATTGATCGTAGAGCTATACCAGCTGTCAAAAATCCTTGGATTAGTCAAGCTCAAATTCCCGGCAAACATACGCCCCGCTCCTCTTGGCATGCCCGGATAAGATCTGCCCCCTCCTGTAGCAATGTTAGCATACAAGCTCATGCTTTGGCCTGTGCCAAAAAGGTTTCTTTCGCTCACGCTCCCATTAAGCATGAGCCCTCCATAAGAGCCATAGCCTAACCCAAATTGCAACTGCCCGGTGCGCCCCTCTTCTACGCTCACTAATAAATCCATAAGCGAGCTATTAACCCTTTTTTCTTCAATTTTGACTTTAGAGAAGAACCCTAAACGCCTTAAAGAATTTTCAGAATTTCTCAGTTTAGTCAAGTTGTATTTATCCTTAGGCCCTAGTAACAATTCCCTCCTAATGATCCTATCGCTCGTGCGTTGGTTCCCTGAAATGATGACATCATTGATATACACCATATCGCCCACTTCAATACGATAAATGACTTTCACAAGCCCGTTTTTTTCATCTTTATCCAAGTCTGGCTTCACCACCGCAAACGCATAACCCTTATCGGCGATTTCGGTTTTTAAAATTTGCGCATCCGCTCTTAAATGCTCAATATTAAAGACATCTTTCCTTTTAACTTTAAGGGCTTTTTCTAAGGTTTTTAAGGGGACTACCGGGTTGTCAATCTCTATTAAAATGTCTGAAATCCTGTATTGGATCCCCTCTTTGACTTTATAATGAAGCTTAGCGTCATGGGTAGAAAAATCCGTTTTCAAAAAAGGCGAAGAAATGTGAGCGTCCAAATAACCCCTACGCATATACACATCTTGGATACGCATAGAATCGTATTCTAATTGATCTAAACGCAATTTCCCATCATTCAAGCCCCACATCCAGCCCATGAAATCGCGCTGTTTGTTCGCGCTCAAAGACTCAATCATGCGGCGTTTTAATTTCGCACTTCCCTCATAAATGGATTGTTTGATATAAATGCTATCCCCCCTATTCACATCAAACACGATCAATAACGCGCCCTCACTGACCTTTTCTGTGCGCACCTCCACCACGCTCCCATAATAGCCCTGCCCCTCTAAAGCCGTTTTTAAAGCCGTTTTAGCATGCTCTAATTTTTGCTCATCAAAGGTGTCGCCCTTTTTGATCCCCATTTGGGATTTTAAGCCGTCTTTTTCCTTTTCAGTCCCATAACCCTTGATTTCTACCCCGGCAATCCTGGCTTTTTCATCAAAATGAAACTCTAAAATGCCGTTTTCAAAAGTGGCATAAACGTCTTTAAAATACCCTTGATTGAACAAAGCCAAAACAGCGGTGTCTATTTTTTTAGAATCCACAATATCGCCCACACGAATCTTTACAATCTCATTAGCGAGCATGTCAGACATGTAAGAAAGCCCGACATAAGAAATGGACTTGACTTTCATTTCTTTAGGCGTTTGATTGGATTGAGAAGTTTCTTTTTGAGCTTCATTTTTTGGAGCCTCATTTTTTGGAGATTCTTGAGAGACTTCTTTTGGAGAGGTCAAATCGTTTGGTTTAGAGCCGTCATTTTCTAAAGCTTCAACGCTGGTATTGATACATGCGAAAACAAGAGAGGATAGAATTAATTTTTTAATACTGATTTCCTTAATAGATTTTAGCTTGAGTGTTGTTAGTAGCGTTATTATAACTAATCATTCTTAAAAACGCTAAAAATTATTAAAATTTCTGTATAAAATTATACAAACTATCCCTTTCTACCGCAACAAAACCAGCGTCCTTGATTTTAAATATCAAATCTTCTTTTTCTAAACCATGCCGGCTCTTCGCGCCTGCCGCGCTTTGAATGCTCTCTATCTCTATCGTGCCGTCTAAATCGTTAGCGCCAAATTCTTGAGCCACTAAAGCCAAATTCAAGCCCAAAGTCGCCCAATAGGCTTTAATGTGAGGGACATTGTTTAACAGAATGCGAGATATGGCGATGGTTTTTAAGATTTCTATCGCACTAGGGGATTTTTCCACATTCAAATAATTGTTTTCTTTTTGATACAACAAGGGGATAAAAGCGTTAAAGCCCCCTTCTTTATTTTCTACTTGATTTTTAGGGCTTTGGATTTTTTTGATTCTTAGCATGTGATCGATGCGATGGATTTTATTTTCAATATGCCCAAAAAGCATGGTAGCGTTACTCATTTTGCCTAATTTGTGCCAATAAGCATGGATTTCTAACCACCGAGAAGATCCCACCTTACCACTACAGATTTTACGCCTAACTTCTTCATCAAAAATCTCTGCTCCCCCGCCAGGCATGGAATCCACCCCAGCTTTGAGCATGTCTTCTAGCACCAATTCAAAAGGTTTGTTGAATTTAGTGCTTAAAAAATGCACTTCTGCAGCGGTCATGGCCTTTAGGTGTAAGTTAGGCATTTCTTGTTTGATGGTTTCAAACACTTTCAAATACCATTCATAAGAATAATTAGGGTTATGCGCGCTCACGATATGGACTTCTTTAATCCCCTTGTTGTAGGAGTTTTTAACCTTTTCTAGGATTTCTTCTAAGCTCATTTCATAAGGGTTAGGGTTTTTTCTGTGGGCTGAAAAGGCACAAAATTTGCAAGCGTCCGCGCAAATATTACTAGGGTTTAAATGCCTATTGACATTAAAATACACGATTTTTTGGTGCATGTTTTGGCGCATGCGATCCGCTACTTCCCCTAGCGTGTATAAATCATAATCATAAAGCCTCACTAATTCTTTACTTTCAGTAACTTGATTGTCTAATACTTTTTCTAAAAAATCCATGGTTAAATTGCCCTTTCGTTTTAAAGATAAACATTGTAGCATTTTTAGATTTAAGAATGCTTTTTATATATTATATAAAAATATCCCCTTTTAACCCCCTATTGATACCAACCCCTTTTTGACCTAATTCTCATTAAATAGATTTTTATGATAAAATCTAAACTTTATCAAGCCATTAGCCGGTGTTCTTTCTCATTTTTGTAAATTTTTAAAAATTTTCATACTCCTGTTTACTTTTTCATTATCATTTATGCTATAATTATGGGACAACTTAAACCAACACAAAGGAGATACTATGTTATCAAAAGACATCATTAAGTTGCTAAACGAACAAGTGAATAAGGAAATGAACTCTTCCAACTTGTATATGAGCATGAGTTCTTGGTGCTATACCCATAGCTTAGATGGCTCGGGGCTTTTCTTGTTTGATCATGCGGCTGAAGAATACGAGCATGCTAAAAAGCTTATCGTCTTCTTGAATGAAAACAATGTGCCTGTGCAATTGACCAGCATCAGTGCGCCTGAGCATAAGTTTGAAGGTTTGACTCAAATTTTCCAAAAAGCCTATGAACATGAGCAACACATCAGCGAGTCTATTAACAATATCGTTGATCACGCCATAAAAGGCAAAGATCATGCGACTTTCAATTTCTTGCAATGGTATGTGTCTGAACAGCATGAAGAAGAAGTGCTTTTCAAGGATATTTTGGATAAAATTGAGTTGATTGGTAATGAAAACCATGGCTTGTATTTGGCTGATCAGTATATCAAAGGGATCGCTAAAAGCAGGAAATCTTAATTTTAGGGTCATTGAGTGCAAAAACTAGCCGTTTTTGATTTTGACTCCACGCTAGTCAATGCTGAGACGATTGAGTCTTTAGCGAGGGCGTGGGGGGTGTTTGATGAAGTGAAAAAGATCACTTTGAAAGCTATGAATGGCGAGACAGATTTTCATAAAAGTCTTATTTTAAGGGTTTCCAAACTCAAAAACATGCCCTTAAAACTAGCCAAAGAAGTTTGTGAAAGTCTGCCTTTATTTGAGGGGGCGTTTGAACTCATTAGCACCTTAAAAGAGAAAAATTACAAGGTGGTTTGCTTCAGCGGAGGCTTTGATCTAGCGACCAATCATTACAGGGATTTATTGCATTTAGATGCGGCTTTCAGTAACACGCTGGTAGTGGAAAATAACGCCTTAAACGGCTTGGTTACGGGGCATATGATGTTTTCACACTCTAAAGGCGAAATGCTACTCGCTTTACAACGCTTATTAAATATCAGTAAAACGAACACTTTAGTCGTGGGCGATGGGGCGAATGACTTGAGCATGTTCAAACATGCCCATATTAAAATCGCTTTCAACGCTAAAGAGGTTTTAAAACAGCACGCTACGCATTGCATCAATGAGCCTGATTTAGCCCTAATCAAGCCTTTGATTTAAAAAAATTTTTTTGTAAAATACTCCTTTTAAAGGATAACCATGTTCCAACCCCTATTAGACGCCTTTATAGAAAGCGCTTCCATTGAAAAAATGGCCTCTAAATCTCCCCCCCCCTAAAAATCGCTGTGGCGAATTGGTGGGGAGATGAAGAAATTAAAGAATTTAAAAAGAGCACTCTGTATTTCATTTTAAGTCAGCATTACACAATCACTTTACACCGAAACCCTGATAAACCTGCGGACATCGTTTTTGGTAACCCCCTTGGATCAGCCAGAAAAATCTTATCCTATCAAAACACTAAACGAATATTTTACACCGGTGAAAACGAATCGCCTAATTTCAACCTCTTTGATTACGCCATAGGCTTTGATGAATTAGACTTTAGAGATCGTTATTTGAGAATGCCTTTATATTATGATAGGCTACACCATAAAGCCGAGAGCGTGAATGACACCACCGCACCCTACAAGATTAAAGGCAACAGCCTTTATACTTTAAAAAAACCCTCCCATTGTTTTAAAGAAAACCACCCTAATTTGTGCGCGCTCATCAATAATGAGAGCGATCCTTTGAAAAGAGGGTTTGCCAGTTTTGTAGCGAGCAACGCTAACGCTCCTATGAGGAACGCTTTCTATGACGCTTTAAATTCTATTGAGCCAGTTACTGGGGGAGGAGCCGTGAAAAACACTTTAGGCTATAAGGTTGGAAACAAAAGCGAGTTTTTAAGCCAATACAAATTCAACCTGTGTTTTGAAAACTCACAAGGCTATGGCTATGTAACCGAAAAAATCATTGACGCTTACTTTAGCCATACTATTCCCATTTATTGGGGGAGTCCCAGCGTGGCGAAAGATTTTAACCCTAAGAGTTTTGTGAATGTCCATGATTTCAACAACTTTGATGAAGCGATTGATTACGTGAGATACTTGCACACGCACCCAAACGCTTATTTAGACATGCTCTATGAAAACCCTTTAAACACCCTTGATGGGAAAGCTTACTTTTACCAAAATTTGAGTTTTAAAAAAATCCTAGATTTTTTTAAAACGATTTTAGAAAACGACACGATTTATCATAATAACCCTTTCATTTTCTATCGTGATTTGAATGAGCCGTTAGTATCCATTGATAATTTGAGAATCAATTATGATAATTTGAGGGTTAATTATGATGATTTGAGGGTTAATTATGATGATTTGAGGGTTAATTATGATGATTTGAGAATCAATTATGATGATTTGAGAATCAATTATGATGATTTGAGAATTAATTATGATGATTTGAGAATTAATTATGAGCGCCTTTTGCAAAACGCTTCACCTTTATTGGAATTGTCCCAAAACACCTCTTTTAAAATCTATCGCAAAATTTATCAAAAATCCTTACCCTTATTGCGTGTAATAAGGAGGTGGGTTAAAAAATAAGGCGTATTTTAAGACTGATTAAGAAACTGAAGCGCTATTTTAAAATGCGCTAACGCTTCTTTTTTGAGCGTGGGGTTTTTGAGCATGTCCTCTAAAGCATGGGTGCTTAAAAAATGTTTTGTTTTTAAAGACACGATGCGCCCAAAGGACTCTTCTTTAGAAAGGTTTAAAAGGCGTTTGGGCAAAATCTCGCCAAATACCACAATGACTTTTGAAGCGCTGTTGTCTAATTGCCAGGTTAAATGAAATAGGCATGCGTTGATTTCTTCTTCTAAATTAAGGCTGTTAGAGTCGCATTTAAGGAGCGATAAAATACTGCAATCTTTTAAGGGGTAGTTAAAAACCTTTTGGATAATGCTCTCTAACATGGCTGCTTTTAAATTGTTTAAGAAATTTAATTGGCTATCCAGCATAGGGGTGAGCGTGATGAAAGCGAGCTTGGAAGTGGGGTTAAAAAGCCCAATCACCGGTTTTGAATGTTGATGGCGTTTGCACAGATTGCAATTTTCTATGCCCTCATGAACTTGTTTGTTAAGGGGCTTATTTTGAGGCTTGGTAAGGCTAGTATTGGTGTAAGTTTCGCCCAAAAGACGCTCCATATAAAGAGAGCGTAAAGTTTGAAGGCGTGAGTGTTGCAAAGCGTTCAGTCTTTATGCTTTTTGAAAGCGTGAGGGCTTAGCATGTTTTCTGGCTTGAAAATATCGTCCAGTTGCTCTTTAGTTAAGATTTTCTTTTCTAAAGCGATGTCATAGATAGAACGATCGCTTTTTAAGGCTTCTTTAGCGATCATAGCGGATTTTTCATAGCCGATATGCGGATTTAGTGCGGTAACAATGCCAATGCTGTTAAAGACATAATCGTGGCAAATCTTTTCATTAGCCGTGATGCCTTCCACGCATTTAGTCGTTAAGGTTTCAATCGCGCGCCCTAAAATCACAAAGGAATGGAAAAGCTTGTAAGCGATAACCGGCTCAAACACATTGAGTTGCAATTGCCCTCCTTCTGCGGCTAACGCCACGCTCAAATCGTTCCCAATCACCGCAAAGCACACTTGATTGACCACTTCAGGGATCACCGGATTGACTTTACCGGGCATAATAGAGCTACCCGGCTGCATTTTAGGCAAATTGATTTCATTCAGCCCGGCTCTAGGGCCTGAGCTAAGCAACCTGAGATCGTTACAAACCTTAGAAAGTTTCACCGCAATACGCTTTAACACCCCACTCACTTGCACATACGCCCCGGTGCTTTGAGTGGCTTCTATCAAATTATTAGCCATGACAAAGGGGCGACCCGTTACTTCTTGGATTTTCTTTTCAATCAAACTGCGATAATCCGGGTGCGAATTGATCCCTGTGCCAATAGCCGTGCCGCCTAAATTAAGCTCTCTTACCCAATTCCTAGCGTCTAAAACCTGCTCAATATCCCTATCAACCATCAAGGCATAAGTTTCAAACTCTTGGCCTAAAGTCATAGGCACAGCGTCTTGAAGCTGGGTGCGCCCCATTTTAATCACATGAGCGAATTCCTTAGCTTTTTGAGCGAAAGCGTCCCTTAAAGCTTTCATGGGAGCGACTAAATTGCTCAAGCGCTCATAAATAGCGATTTTTAACGCACTAGGATAGGCGTCATTAGTGGATTGAGAGCGGTTGACATGGTCGTTTGGGTGGCAAAATTGATACTCGCCCTTTTTATGCCCCATGTATTCTAAAGCCAAATTAGCGATCACTTCGTTCATGTTCATATTCGTGCTTGTGCCAGCCCCCCCTTGAATCATATCCACAATGAATTGATCATGGTATTTGCCATCAATGAGCAAATCGCACGCATGGCAAATCGCAATCTTAAGCTTTTCATCAATCAAGCCTAATTGCGCGTTCGCTAAAGCAGCCGCTTTTTTGACTTGAGCGAAAGATTTGATAAAAACAGGATAACTGCAAAGCTTGTCATTAGTGATGAAAAAATTTTCACTCGCTCTTAAAGTTTGGATCCCATAATAAACTTCATCGCTAATTTCCATTTGCCCAATGAAATCATGCTCAATACGCATAAAAGCTCCTTATGTAATAATTGAAAAATATTCTAGCTATTGTAACCAAATATTGAGCTATTTTTCTTTTAAGCGCGCAACTTTTGCCCCTAAGGCGTTGATTTTATCCTCTAATCTCTCATAACCCCTATCCAAGTGGTAAATCCTATGCACCCTACTCACGCCCTTAGCCACTAAAGCGGCTAAAACGAGAGCCGAAGAAGCCCTTAAATCGGTCGCCATCACATCGCTTCCGGTAAGCTCTGTGGATCCGCTAATGGTAGCCACATTGGTTTTTAGGCTGATATTAGCCCCCAAGCGTTGCAACTCGCTCGCATGCATGAAGCGGTTTTCAAAAAGCGTCTCTTCAATCACGCTCGTCCCCAAACACTGCGTGGCTAACGCCATGAATTGCGCTTGCATGTCTGTGGGAAAGCCCGGGTATTCTTTCGTGGTGATTTCAAAGGCTTGTCGTTTTTGGGCCGGATAAATTTCTATAGAATTTTCTTGAATGTCTAGCGAAAAACCAATTTCTATGAGCTTGTCGGTGATCGCTTGAAGATGGTTAGGGATGATACGATTGATTTTAAGCTGGCTGTTAGTGATAGCCCCCACGCATAAATAAGTGCCTGCTTCAATCCTGTCTGGTATGATTTGAATGCCTTTTAAATTCAAAGCGTCATTTTCTACCCCCCTAATCTTTAGCTCACTGCTGCCAACGCCCTCAATTTCTACCCCCCCACTCTGTAAAAACGCGCACAATTGAGTGATTTCTGGCTCTTTAGCAGCGTTAATGATGCGCGTGATCCCTTTGGCAAGACTGGCTGCCATGAGGGCGTTTTCTGTGCCTGTAACGCTGATCTTATCAAATAAAATATCATTCCCTTTCAAACCTTTAGGGGCTTTTGCATGGATATAGCCTTGCTCAATTTTGATTTCAGCCCCTAATTGTTGCATCGCTTTTAAGTGTAAATCCACAGGCCTTGCTCCTATAGCGCACCCACCGGGCAAACTCACCAAGCATTCTTTAAAACGCGCTAATAAAGGGCCTAAAACCAAAATGGAAGCGCGCATTTTACGCACCAAATCGTAAGTGGCTTCGGTGTGGCTCAGGGATTTAGCGCTGATTTGGAGCGTGTTAGGATTAAGCCATTCTAAGCTTGCGCCTAAATTTTGCAACAATAACGCCATCGCTTTTATATCCACCACTTGGGGCAAGGATTTGATTTTGACTTCCTGTTGGCTTAAAAGCGTGGCGGCTAAAATGGGGAGTGCGGAGTTTTTCGCCCCTGAAATTTCTACCCCCCCTTTTAAAGGGACTTGTCCTACAATCTCTAAAAAATCCAATTCTATCCTTTTTCTTTTTTATTCTTAAGGGCTAAGCCGGTAGCGTTAGCGATTTTTTGTTGGTAATTAGGGTTAGCGTTTTCTAATTCTTGCCCAAAATTAATAGCGTCTTCTAATTCAAAAAATTCTGAAGCGACTAATTTTTGGATCGTTTCTAACCACAGAGTTTCTTTATCTTTGGGGCAAATTTTAAAACGCTCATTGAAGTCGTTTTTCAGTTTTTCTAAAGCTGGTGCACTTTTAAGGTTTTTGATTTGTTCGCTCAAATCTTCTAAAGAAAGGCTTTTATTAGGAATATTTTGCTTTAAGGGGGGGCGAGTAAGCCTCCAAACAAGCCCCATTAATAACACAGGCAACAAGCATACAAAGAGGATCAAATACATGTAAGCGTAATAAGTCAAATTGCCCACGTTGATAAGATTTATAAGCGTTTTTTATAATAAGCGTTACTCGCTTCAATATAGCCTTCCACGCTCCCGCAATCGTATCGTTTGCCCTTGAACTGATAAGCGATGATGCGCTTTCTTTTGGCTTGAGTGCGTAAGGCGTCTGTGATTTGGATTTCATTGTTTTTACCCGGTTTCGTCTCGCTTAAAATTTCAAAAATATCCGGGGTTAAAATGTAGCGCCCTATCACGGCCAGATTGCTTGGGGCGTCTTCTTGGCTTGGTTTTTCCACCATGTCTTTAATCTCATACACCCCCTCTTCTAACCATTCGCCCTTAATCACGCCGTATTTTGAAACTTCTTCTAGCGCCACTTCCTCAATGGCTACAATGGAGCATTGGTATTTTTGATACAATGAAGTCATTTGCTTTAGCACGCTTGGATAATCATGGCTTATGCATAAGTCATCAGCTAAAATCACCGCAAAAGGCTCATTGCCTATCAGGGCTTCTCCGGTTAAAATCGCATGCCCTAAGCCTTTCATTTGCTTTTGGCGCACATAGGAAAAACAGCATTTTTCTATAATGTTACGAATGCTTTTTAGGGCGTTTTCTTTGTTGGTGCCTTGGATTTGATGCTCTATTTCATAGCTCGTGTCAAAATAATCTTCTAAGCTTCGTTTGTTTCTGCCTGTAACGATCGCCATCACTTCACAGCCCGCTTCCATCGCTTCTTCCACAGCGTATTGGATTAAAGGCTTATCCACAATGGGCAGCATTTCTTTAGGAATGGTTTTAGTGATCGGCAAAAAGCGCGTGCCATAGCCAGCGGCAGGAAAAAGGCATTTTTTAATCATGGTTTGTCCTTTGAGTTAAGAGTTTGTTCTAAAAATCCATCAATAGGGATGAAATTCCCAAAAATTTCTTGATAAATCAAGTAATTGAGCATGACTCTAAAGCCATACAAACGGGTTTCACTATAAGGCATAAGCTCCATGCTAAGCCATGGCTCAAAATGATTTTTTTCTTTAAATCGTTTGGAGCTTTCTAACCACCTCCTTAAAAACCCAGGCCCAGCGTTATAAGCGTAGGCGACAAAAAGGGGGTGGTTGAATTCTTTTTTCAAATGGTTCAAGTAATAATTGCCAAATTTGAGGGCGATATTGGGGTTAAACATGTCATTTAGATCAACATTATCCATGCCAAGGCGTTTAGCGAAAGACCCTACATTAAAAGGCATGATCTGCATAAGCCCTAGAGCGAACGAGCGCGAAATGACTGCTGGGAGCAAGAAACTTTCTTGCCTAGCGATCGCATACGCCATAGCCCTTTCATCTGTATTTTGCCATTCAATAATGCCCTCATAAGGGGATAAATAATAATAAATCTTGTCTTTATTGCGTTGGCTTAAAAGATAGGTCAATTCAGGGGCGCTTTTTTCATAATATAGGCTTTTTAGCATCGCATTAAACGCGTCTTCACCTTTCAAACTCAAGGTTTTTTCCTTAAAAATTTGCCACGAAAAAGGGTCATAAGTGTTAAAAGGAGGATCTTCCTGGCTTAAATTCTGGATGTGAGAAATGATGCGATAACTGGGCGTGGTCTGGAGTTTACGGCTCGCATAAAGACTATAGAGGTTTAAGGCAGGGCTTTGTGAAAGGCGTTCCAAAGTTTTTTTCTTTTTAGAGACTAAATACTGCCAAAAAATCGCTCTGTCTTTTGAAAAATCATCGTCTTTAACCACCGCTTCTGATCGTTCAAAATACTTGAGCGCTTTAGAGGGTTTTTTGCGCAAGATTTCGTTAATCCCTAGAATAAAAAAGGTTTGCGCGTTGCTTTGGGTGGCGTTACTTTTAGTGAGAGCGTCTTTAAAATGATCCAATTTAGGATCTAAGATGACTTGATAGATCAAGCGGTTAAACGCCGGGTAATTTTCATCTAAAAGGCGGTTTAACTCTTTAATGGGGATACGCTCTTCAAAAATTTGGAGCTTTTTTTCATAACTCAAATGATTGAAAAGCGCGCTAAACACTTGCGCGTTAGCTTTAAACAAAGAAGCGCTCACATGCTTACTTTGCAAGATTTCTAATTCTTCATAAAGAACGGGGTAAGCCTCTTTGATTTTAATTTGTAAGGGCTTAAGGGTTTGAAGGGGGATTTTATCAAAATCTCTGATTTTTGATTTTAAAGCGATAGCGATACAGCTTGCTTGGAAAGTGTCTGTTTCTTCTAGCATGCTTTCTAAAGCCGTTTGCTTGCAATAAATCTCTTCAGGCAATTTGACATCAGGGTTTTTTTCTGAATTGTCTGAGCCTTTTTCTTGCATGGCCTTTTGTAGGGCGTTATTTTTATTTTGAGTCAATTCATAGGCTTTTTTAGCGTTTTCTAAACTGGTTTTTTTATCGCTAATATAACGCCACAAATAATAATCCCTAACGATCCCGGCGGGCTTTTTTTCTAAATCTTTTAAATTGAACTCGGTTTGAGAAAAACCAACGCCAAGCATACCGATAAAAAATAAAATAAAAAAACGCATACGGTTATTTTCTTTAAAGGTTTTTAGCAAGCATGAAAAGCCACTGAATGAGCGTGAGATCCAAGAATTTCAAAACAATGACCACCACTAAAGGAGCGAAATCCAACCCGTTAAACACAAGCTTGAATCTAGAGCGTAAAAAATAAAACACCGGCTCACACAAGCGAGCGAGGATTTGCATGATGGGGTTATTAGGGTTAGGCTGCACGAAGCCTAGAAGCGAATAAATGATCACCACCCACATATAAATCGTAATGAGCGAGCTTAAAATCACCGCTATCGCATTAACAAGGGTAGAAAAAATCATGCTTTGAGCCTTAAAACTTCTTGATAGTGGCTTTGGATATAGGGGAAAATCAAAGGCAATTCAACGCCATGCGAGTTCCCGGTTAAAAGGATGCGCAAAGGTTTGAAAAAATCCTTACCCTTAAGCTGGCTTAATCGCATGGCTTCTTTTTTAAAACTTTCAAAATCCTTATAGGCTTGAAAATCCATGCTTTTTAGAGCGTTAAAAAGCGCTAAACAACGCTCTTTAAAATCTTCGTTTTCATAAGTTTTAACAATATCTTTTGGCTCTAAAAACAACGAAATTTTTTCTTTCAATTCTAAAAGCGTGCCGCATTCTTCTATAAACAATCTTAAAAGCCCTAAGAGGTTTTTATCTTTTATTGAAGTGAGTTCTAATAACTTTTCATCGTCTAAAAGCTTTAAATGCTCGTGGTTTAAGTGTTTTAAATATTTTAAATTAAAATGAGCCGGGGAACTGGAAAGATTTTTTAAATCAAACCATTCTATCGCTTCATCAAGGTTAAAAACTTCCTTAGGCACTTTATTACCGATAGTGATGAGATAATTCGCAATCGCAACCGGTAAAAACCCTTGATTCAAAAGCCATTTCACGCTGGACGCTTCGTCTCTTTTACTCATCTTTTTACCGCTTGTTTCATCTAAAATAATGGGCAAATGCGCATAAACAATCGGATCGTTTGAGCCTAAAGCTTGCTGGATTAAAATTTGTTTGGGGGTGTTGCTCACATGATCTTCACCTCTAATAATCAGACTGATTTCATAGAGCAAATCATCGCATGCGCAAGCGAAATTATAAGTAGGGCTTTTATCCTGTCTCAAAAGCACAAAAGAATCCAATTCATCAGGCTCAAATTTCACTTCTTTTTTAATCGCATCGTTGAAAGACACCGCATGATTTGGGGCTTTTAAACGCACCACAGGGGCATGGTGCTTGTCTTTTTCTAAAGTGGCCCACTCGTCTGAATACCTGAAAGGGCGTTTTTCATTTTTGGCTTTTTCTTTTTCTCTTTCTAAAAACTCCGCGCTCGCATAACAATAAAACGCTTTATTTTCTTTCAGTAATTTTTCCGCCATTTCTCTGTGGTAATCTATGTTATGGCTTTGATACACGAGCTTGTCCCAGCTTATCCCCATAAGCTTTAAAATTTCTAAAATTTCCTGGTCTTTGCCTTCAATGTTGCGCTCTTTGTCCGTGTCTTCAATGCGAATGAGAAAGGGTTTGTGTTGCTGTTTGGCTACAATGTAGTTAAAAATGGCTGCCCTTAAATTCCCTATGTGCATATCCCCTGTAGGCGAAGGTGCAAAACGAAGCATAAAAACCCTTTATTTAAAAATAGTTTTTGATTATACCTAAAGAATACTTAATTGTGTTGTGGTGGTTCTGTTTTTATCAAACATGAATAAGCATTATTCAAGAGATTAGCGCTTGGCTAACGCCAAGCTCTTTATGGTTGGTTATCAAAAAGCTAAAAGCGTTTTTTATTCAATCACT
The DNA here is from genome assembly GCF_900478295.1 of Helicobacter pylori NCTC 11637 = CCUG 17874 = ATCC 43504 = JCM 12093. NCBI lineage: Bacteria > Pseudomonadati > Campylobacterota > Epsilonproteobacteria > Campylobacterales > Helicobacteraceae > Helicobacter > Helicobacter pylori. The sequence continues at coordinate 864,660 of NZ_LS483488.1, read as the reverse complement.
TCATAAATAACTTCTGTCTTCCAACGGGTTTTAGGGGTGATTTCTTGGTTGCGATAACCAAAACAAGCCATTACCGACACGCCAAATTCCGCCGTGTTCAGATAGCCTTTTTCCTCTAAATAAGCCTCCACTTTTTCTTGATCATACCCTTCAATCGGGCAAGAATCAATCCCTAACATGGCCGCTGCCATCATCATGTTCGCCATTTGGATATAAGTCTGCTTGCTAGCCCAATCAAACAAGGATCGTTCGCTATTGAGTTTCATATCGTTCTCTTGGAAATTTTTGATGATTTGAGCGAACCTGGAATTAGTGTCATAATCCCTTTTTTTAACCTCATGCATCACTTTCTTAACGTAATCGCTGTCATAAGTAACGCCTTTTCGCGCAAGATAAATGACAAAATGACTCGCTCCCTCTAAACCAAAAAGTGCCCCCCAGGCCATCGGTTTTAAATCTTCTTTCATGCGTTCATTCTTTAATAAAAGCATTTTCCATGGCTCAAGCCCGATTGAAGAAGGGGCTAACCTCCCCACTTCAACCAAAGCTTCCCAATCTTTTTGGGAAATACGGCGATTGGGATCGTATTTTTTGCAGCAAATCGTTGGTGCTGTAAAGCAACCACTTGTTCTCTGTCCATTTTAATGATCTCCTTTTTCTAAATAATGATAAACGGCTGCCATATCCAATGCGCCCAAACCGGATTTTTCCGCTTGAGAATAAAGCTCTTCTGCTTGAAATAAGAATGGCAACTTTATCGCCTCTCCTGCTTCATTGTTGGCTAAACGAATGTCCTTGAGCATGAGCTTCAAACTGAAAGCGGCCGGATAGCTATCTTGCAACCACATGCCTTTTTTAGCTTGAAAGAGAGGCGAATTCATGCCAGATTGGCTAATAATTTGTAAAAACAACTCTGCATCAACCCCTAAATGTTTGGCTAATAGCAAAGCTTCTGAATAAGCAACCCCCATTTGAGCTAAAAGGCTATTGATGGATAATTTAGCCCCTGTCCCTTGACCAATCTTACCCAAATAAAAAGTTTGACTCCCTAAATGCACCAAAACAGGTTTGAGTTGAGTGATCACTTCTTTATTACCGGCTGCTAAAATCAATAACGCCCCGGCTTTGGCCGCGCCAACCGATCCTGAAACGGGTGCTTCAAGGTAAGTTACTTGATGCTTTTGAGCGGTTTTTTCTAAAGCCAAGCTTTCCAAAGGAGCGATGGTGCTCATATTCACCACGATTTTTTCAGACATCTGTTCCCAAAATTCTGGCACTAAAACAGCATCAATCGCCGTTTTATCCGAAAGCATAATAAAAATCAGATCAACTTTAGCGGCCAAATCTATAGGGTTAGTATAAACCGCTACGCCCTTTTCTTTTAAGGGGGCTGCTTTGCTCTCTGTTCGGTTATAAACCGATACTTTTAAACCCGCATCGCACAAACGAGTCGCCATAGGAGTCCCCATAGCCCCAAGTCCAATCCATCCTATTTTCATTTAACCCTCACTTATTAGCACAAATACGCCATTAAATGCTGCACCACTTTTTTAAAATCCAAACCTTTGACAATGACTTCATTAGACACAAAACTATCAGTCTCTCCTAAAATCCATTTCTTAGGCCATTGAATCGCATCCATCGTTATCATGTTTTCTCTGTTTTTAATTTTTTCTGCCTATTGGCGAATGGTTTATAGCATTATTAGGTAAATAATGACCCTTAACCCATTCAATCAGCCATTCTAAAGCGTTATTTTTGGGGTGAGCGATGACTAAATTTAGGCATTCGTTCAAGATTTCGCCGATTTGTTGGCACTGGTAACCTAAATTTTGGAGCGCGCCGCCCTTAAGGGCTAGGTGTTCTTTTTTAAAAGGTTCGTTAGCGTTAAATATCTCTTTTAACAAGCTTTTAATTTTTAAAGCGTGTTTGGGGTTTTTGAGCGCATAAAAATCTAAAGCCAAATTAAAAGGCTCTAAATCGTAGTTTTTCAATAAAAATTTTAATTCTGTTTTGTTATGAATGTTTAAAAAAGCTTTATGGCATTCTTTAGCTTGAGCAAATAAAACACATGTTTTTTTAGGGTATCGTAGATTTTCTAAACTTTTTTGATGCTTAAAAAACCCTAACAATCTTAATTCCAGATTGAAAGGCACGTTTTTTAAAAACCCTAAATTTTCTATTTTCTCTTGAATAACCAACTCTAAAATTTCTTGATATTCTTTAGCCACTTCATAGGCGTTTTTCCCCATAAGAAGCTTATTTAATTCGCTTTGCAAGCGCTCTTTGGAGAGGTGTTTTAACAAATCCTTACACGCAAAAACCGCTTCTTTAGTGCTTGGCGCTATCTTAAAGCCTAAAGTCGCGCTAAATCGCAGCGCTCTTAAAATCCTTAAAGCGTCTTCAAAAAACCTTAATCGCGCTTCCCCCACGCATTCAATCACTTGATTTCTAATCGCATTCTGCCCTTTAAAAGGATCAACAATCCCTTTTGTAGGGCTATAAGCGATCGCATTCATGCTAAAATCGCGCCGCTTTAAATCGTCTGTTAAACGCGCGCTAAAAACCAATTCTTTAGGCTTTCGGTGTTTGATATGCCCCTTTTCCATTCTAAAAGTTGTGATTTCATAGCTTTGATGGTTTTTAAGAGCCGTGATCGTGCCATGTTTGATGCCGGTTTCTAGCACCCTAAAATGGTGCTTTAAAAGAAGCTCTTTGCTTTCATTGACTAAAGCGTTTGAGGTCAAATCGTAATCTTTTGGGGTAATGCCCATCAAACAATCGCGCACGCACCCCCCTACCAAGTAAAGCTCATGAGGGGATTTTTCATAAATGTCAAACAATTCTTTTAATCCTTTTTCTAACTCAAACACGCTTTTTACTCTTAAAATTTCTTTGTGTTATTATATCTTTTTAGAATTTTTAAGGAATGTTGATGGGACAAGAAATTTGCGTGATCGGTTTTAGCGGCGGGCAAGACAGCACCACTTTGGCTGTATGGGCGAAAAAGCGTTTTAAAAAAGTCTGTTTAGTGGGGTTTGATTACGCGCAAAAACACTCTGTGGAATTAGAATGCGCTCAAAAAATCGCTTCTCTTTTGCAACTCCCTTATGAAATCATCTCGTTAGATTTTTTAGAGAATATCACCCGCTCCGCGCTTTTTAAAAACTCTAACGATTTAATAGGGCATTCGCATGCACAAAATAAAGATTTACCCAATTCTTTTGTGCCTAATCGTAACGCTATTTTTATCACCCTTTTGCATTCTTACGCGCAAAAACTAGGGGCTAGCAATATCGCTTTAGGGGTTTCGCAAGCGGATTTTAGCGGCTATCCGGATTGTAAAGAAGATTTTATTAAAAGCATTGAGCATGCCCTAAATTTAGGATCAAACACGGCGATTAAAATCCTAACGCCTTTAATGTTTTTGAATAAAGCGCAAGAATTTCAAATGGCTAAAGATTTGGGCGTTTTGGATTTAGTCATCAAAGAAACGCACACCTGCTATCAAGGAGAGCGAAAGATTTTGCATGCTTATGGTTATGGCTGCGATGAATGCCCGGCATGCCAATTGAGGAAAAAAGGCTATGAAGAGTTTCAAACTAAGGTTTTGTTTCAATAAAGCGTTGGTAAAAATGCTCAAAAACATATTTAAGACAAGCAATCAAAGAGCGGTAAAAAGCATGTTTTAATGTTTGTTTTTAAAGTTATATGTATAGTTAAGATAAACGCTCACCACTCTTTTATAATCCAATTTATCCCCATAATTATCGCTATAGTAATTGACTTTAAAAGCTGGCACTTTAACCCCTAATTCAACACTAGAACCTCCAAGATAGTTTTCATCGCCATAGCGATCAATATCGTATTCATCATTATTCCAACGAACGCCAAATTTTCCTTGTAACTGAAAAATCGTGTGGCTTTTGACTTGATTGAAAGGGGTGAGATTGTTACTTGCAAACCAAGTGCTACCCCCTAGTTCCATGCCAATCACAAGCCCTGAAGATTTTCTAAATACATGCCTTGATGCTTTTTTTAATGTATTAGCGTCTAGCGTTCTGCCGGTCATATCTTTGTAAAATATAGAGAGCCCTTTTACCCTTCGTTCAACATATTTTTGGGACGCTCGCTTATCGTTAGTCCAATTAATGAGCAAATCCGTATTGAAACCATAGGGTAAAAAAACGATTAAACCGCTGCCAGGAACAGAACCAACGCCACCAAGTTGGTAACCGAAAAAAAGAGAGTGCCTAAACCCTATAATCCTTTTTTTACCCAAAAAATATTTATACCCAAAGCTGAGTTCATTAAAAAGACCGCCCGATCCACCATTTCCTGCGAATCGGTTAGCGATCTTTGTTGAATCTTTCACAGCATTTAAGGCGTTTTGTGCATCTCTTATGGCTTTTGTGTTTTGTGTAGGGAATAATGAATTTTTTGCGTTATTGATCGCTTCATTTAAGGCGTTTTCTGCTGAAGCTTTTTCGCCGATACTACCTTGTCCTTGAATATAGCTTCCTTCTGCAAAATTCAAACCTAAATAAAATCCGTTCCTTTCAGCGTGGAGCCAAAACGAGAGAAAGAGAGAGAGTAAAAGAGCTTTTTTCATGGTTTTTCTTTATTTTTCTTTGGTTTAAGATTTGATATTATGATTAGGTATTTTATCATAAAAATAAGATTTTAGTGATTGGGTTTTAATGAAAAACACAATTAAAATGAAACAGCCACAAAACCACCACTTAATCAACATTAAATCAAAAACATGTTAATCTTTAGTTATTTTTAAATTTAGGAAATCCCATGCATCAAAACAATAAAACTTTTTTACCCAGCCAATCCGCTCACCTCTCTAAAATCATTCTTTTTTTAAACACCGGCTTTTTAGCCTATCTGTTAAGCGCTTGTGGGGCGAATGTGCCTATAGAAGAAGTGCTAGTTAAAGATCCCAAAGAGACCAAAGCCCAAGAAGTCGCCAGAGAAGAAAAAGCCATCCAGCAAGAAAACGCCACTATTGATGCGCGCACCACGCCTTTAATCAATCGTTTCACTAATTATAACGCTTATGGCTCTTTAAACGGCTTTTACAATTCAGTGGATAACCTCAATTCGCCCATGCAAAACGGGATGTATGGAGGCTATTACATGCCTTATTATTACATGCCCTATGGTTTCATGCCTTATGGGCCTTATGGGTATGGAGCGCCTGGATACTTCCCTTACGTTTTTTATTGATTAGCTTAAAACAGCTTGCACTAAACAATAAGCGTGTTGGTGTTTTTACTCAAACGCGCTTATGTTTTCTAATGGTTATTTCTAACATGCTAGGGTGGTGTGATAGAAAAAGACTATATTAAGAGGAGATATTCTTATGCGTATAGTTAGAAATTTATTTTTTGTATCGCTTGTGGCTTATAGTAGTGTGTTCGCAGCGGATTTAGAAACCGAGGCTAAAAACGACAAAAAGAGCGGTAAAAAGTTTTACAAACTCCATAAAAACCATGGATTAAAAACCGAGGCTAAAAACGACAAAAAGCTTTATGATTTCACTAAAAATAGTGCTTTAGAAGGCATAGATTTAGAAAAAAGCCCTAGCCTTAGCCTTAAAAGCCATAAAAAAAGCGACAAAAAGTCTTACAAGCAACTCGCTAAAAACAATATCGCCGAAGGGGTGAGCGTGCCGATTGTTAATTTCAATAAAGCTCTGTCTTTTGGGCCTTATTTTGAAAGGACTAAAAGTAAAAAAACCCAATACATGGACGGCGGGTTGATGATGCACATCCGCTTTTAAGCCCTTATTCATAATCCAAAAACGCATGCGTTTTAAGGGTTAGGGTTTTAGGGAAATATTGCACAAACAAATCCAAAAACACTTTTTCGCCAAAGAAATCCCCAGCGATCGTTACTTCTTGAACGCTAAAATTCTGCACATTATCCCAAATGAAATTCCCTAAAAACTCCGCTAAAGAATCCAAAATCCCCAAACTCAAGATTTCATTTTCCACGCCTGCGAGCCTGAAACTCATCGCGCTGTGCATGATCTTTGAAAAGTTTAAAGCCATTTTCAAAGAATCGTCTTTAAGGATTTTATAATCAATCCTAGGGCCTTTAGGGCGTAAGCATTCTTTAGCCAAAGAAATAACGCTCTGCGTGCAAAAATCCTCGCTGTAACCCAAAATAAACCCTAAAATTTGGAAAAAATCCAATAAATTCGTGCCCCCTAGATTGTATTTAGAAAGCTCTAAAAGGCGCGCGTAAAAATCAGGGAATTTAGTGGCGTAGTTTTGTAGCATTCTAGAGGCTTTTTCATCTTGTTTGAGGAGGTTAAATATTTGATTGAAATCAAAACTAACGCTTAAAAGCGTTTTTAAAGAACCATTAGCATGCAATAACAACCTTGTAGGGCGCTTGAAACTAAAATACAAAACGATAGAATTGGGGGTTGTGCTTAAAAACTCTAATTCATCTTTAAAGGGAAGGGTAGAAAGGTTGTTTTCTAGCACGAATTTTTTAGTGGGTGTGATCAAGCGTTTAGGGGTTTTAAAAAGCGCTTCATAATGTAACAGCGCTTCTTGCGGATCATTTGCATGGATAAAAACAAATTCTATCCCCTCATCTTGTAAAATATGACACAATAAATTCAATATGGGGTCATAGGGTAGTTGGACTATGATTTCATCGTTTTTAAAAGTGTCCTTAAACACGCTTTTTAATGGGGCTTTGATGGAGGGTTTTTCCAAACTAGCCAAATATTTAGCGTCCTCTAAAGGCAGTTTAGTGCAGCTCAAAACGCTAGAAAGATCGCTAAAAATAACGCTTGGAGAGAGCTTTTTTAAAGAAAGGGATAACGCTCCCCTAGAAGTGTGAACAGGGATAAAGTCCTGTGTTTTGAGCATGCCTTTTAATTGGATTAAGCAATCTATAAGCTCTTTAGGGCTATGGATTATATCTCCTTTAAAAGCGGTGTTTTTGACAAAACCCAACGCATTGGCATATAAAGATGCATTTTTGTCTAAAAAATCTTGATGCTCTTTAGCGTTCATAAAAAGGGGCTTTGAAAGGCTTGTTGTTTGGAAAAGATTTTCATCTAAAGGATCTGTGATTTCCTTTAAAGACAAAAAGCTAAAATCTAAAGAAAAGGGCAGAATTTCGCTGAGTTTTTGCGCGAACTCTAAAGTAATCTCAGCGCTCGCTTGGAGGTAGAAAGAAGTGGTATTATCCTTATAAACGCTATAAAAACGCGCTTGCAAATTGCATGCCATTCGCTCTAAAAGGGGCGTAAAATTCAGGCTTGTTTCTTCATTAACGCATTTAAAAAGAAAGACAAACGCCAATTCAAAAACCCTTATAAGAGAGTTCAGCGATACAATCTAGGGCGATGTGATCGGTGCGTTGCATTTTAACTCCCCATGCGTTGAGTTGGGTTTCTATGGCTTTTAAGGCGGTTTCTAAAGCGTTTAACATTTCGCTTGAAAGCTTGAAAGTGGTCTCGCTCCCTATCACAAAAGGCACAAGCCCCACGATAAAAGTTTTAGGCAAATCCCCTAAAAACTCCGTGAGCCTTAAAGTGTGCAGCATTTCCACCTCATGCACGCTCCCAGCCCATGTGATTTCTTTAGGGGCGTCCTTAAAATCAAAGGCATAGACTGAGCCTATCTCAACGCCTTTAGCGCTCACGCAATCCAAAATCAAAACCTTTTCATACGAAGTGATTAAAGGAATGAGTTGCTGAGCCATAGTCCCCCCATCTATAATATCCACGCTAGGGAAAAAAGAAAAATTTCTTTTGAGGTAGTGGGCTAGATGCACCCCAATCCCTTCATCGCCAAAAAGGATATTGCCAATGCCAAGAATTAGGATTTTTTGACTCATTCTTTGGTATAACCATAACCATTAATCATAGAATCCGCCCCCGAACTTTCATACCTGATAGAATGGAAAAACACCATATAAACATGCACAGGGACAAACAAAATAAACCCCCAAGTCGCTAAGTGGTGGATGAAACGAACGTTCGCTAACCCCCCACAAAGCGTTTCAAACCACTTAAAAGCGCTTCCTAAAAACGCTCCAAGCCCCGCATGATAGACATTATAATACAGCACTATTCCGCTCAAGCTCATCAACACTATCAAAACAATCAAGGTGGAATAAGCCACGAGTTGGATAGGGTTATACGCTCCTTTAGTGTGAGGCTTACCGCTGATAAGAAAATACGCTTTCATCTGATCGATCCAGGCTTTTGGGCTTAAAAGTTGGCTAAAACTCCTGCGTTCCATCAAGCTTTCTTTAGTGAAAAAAAGATAGGTTCTAAAGATTAATGCGCTAATGAGCAAAAACCCAAACATGACATGAAAAGAGCGCACATAAGCTTGTAAAAGATACACCCCTTTATAAAAGCTGGAATTAGGTTGCAAAAAAGGGTAAGCGATGTAAAACCCTGTAGCGATTAAAGCGAAAATACTCAAAGCCCTAACCCAATGGAAAAAGCGCACAAAACCGGAATATTCTTTGTGTAAAACGACCTTATTCATTTTATCCATGCGTAACCCTTTTTAGAATTTAGCGAAATTAGGCTCTACTTTAAACTCGTTTAAAGACTGCCCTTTAAAATCCATCACATGCACTGAGCATGCGATGCATGGATCAAAAGAATGGATAGTCCTAATGATTTCTAAAGGCTGGGTTAAATCAGCGATTTTAGTGCCAATCAAGCTCATTTCATAAGCCCCCCTTTGATTTTGAGAATCTCTAGGCCCCGCATTCCAAGTAGAAGGCACCACCGCTTGATAATTTTCCACCACGCCGTTTTTAATACGCACCCAATGGCTTAGCATACCCCTTGGCACTTGACCAATGTAGCGCCCTTTATATTCTTGATTCTTATCAATGTGATAAGGAGTGCAAGTGCTTTGATCGCTTTTTAGATTTTCCACTAACGCATCAAACGCCAAAAGGCCATTATCAGCGATTGTCTTAGCTTCAATACACCTTGCAGCTGTTCGTCCAAGCGTTGAAAACAACGCCTCTAAAGGCAGTTTAGTGTCTTTTAAAAACTTCGTAGCCACTTCAGTAACATAAGGGTTTTTCGCCGCTAAACCTACCACTACGGAACTTAAAGGGCCTACTTCCATGGGCTTACTATCGTATCTGGGCGATTTTATCCAAGAATATTTATTTTGAGTGTCAAGCACTTTAGCAGGGATTGTTTTATTTTCAATCCCCACGCTCTCGCCGTCTTTTAAACCGGTATAATGCGGGTTCGTTTGCCCGTCATAAGGGTGGAGTTGCACTTCTTTAGTGTCTTTATATTGATACCAAGAATGCGTAACTTCTTCTTTAATCAAACTCTCATCAATGGGGTGCAGTTTAGAAATATCCCCATCAAGCACCACCCCACTACTCAAAAGGTATTTATCCTTTCCGAGCAACACTTCTTCATAAGCGATAAAATTCCTTAAGCCGCAGCCTTTAATAACAGATTGTTCGTTAGCGAACATTTCGCCTGCCATCACCAAATCAGGGTAGTAGGCATGGTTGATGAAATTGGCCACCACTTCAAACTTGCTCTTCCACTCCGCTAATCTTGTCGGATCCAATATATCCATAACGCTCGTAACACCCCCCACCGTTAGGCTTTGCGGGTGAGGCTGTTTAGCCCCAAAAATAGCGGTCATTTTCGCCGCTTCCCTTTGGATTTCTAAAAGCTTGAGGTAGTGGCTTAAGACGATTAAATTTTGCTCTGGGTTTAAACGATAGGTTTTATGCCCATAGTAGCCATTACTAAAAGGCCCTAGAGATCCGCTTTTAGCGAAATCATTCAAGCGTTTTTGAACCGCTTTTAATTCGCCCGCACCGGTATTAATGGGATAAGGGCTGTATTTGAAAGAAAGTTTTGCCGCTTGAATGGGGTCGGCTTTTAAAGCGCTCAAAATATCGCACCAATCAAGCCCATGCAAAGTATAAAAATGCACCACATGATCATGAAAAAGTAACGCCATGTTCATCAAAGATCGCACCAATTGCGCGTTTAATGGGGGGGTGATGCCTAGAGCGTTTTCTACTGCAGTGATACCAGCCTTATAATGCGAATAAGTGCATACCCCGCAAATCCTTTGAGCGATAAAGCCTGCATCTCGTGGGTCTCTGCCCTTAATGATCGTTTCTAGCCCCCTAAAAAGCGTAGAAGAAGAAAACGCATCGGTGATCACGTTATCATCATCTACGATCACTTCAATCCTTAAATGCCCCTCAATCCTAGTGATAGGATCGACTACGATTTTTTTTGACATGTTAATCCCTTACTCTTTGTTTTTGATCGCTTTAGAAAGGAGCGCATGCGCAACAATGCCAATAGCGGTTGCGCTAAGCAAAGTTGTGCCTACTTTATCGGCTACTTTATCAGCCCCTAAGCCATCAAAGGCGGTTTTAATGGAGCGATTCGCTAAAGGCTCTTCAAAAGGACTCATCGTATCCCAAAAATTAGGCTCAGAACACCCTATGCACCCATGCCCTGCGCCTATGGGCCAAGAAGTGTGTGAATTGAAACGGAGTTTGGAGCAATTGTTGAAAGTGTAAGGCCCTTTACAGCCCATTTTATACAAACAAAAGCCCCTTTTAGCGTTTTCATCGCCAAAATGCTCCACAAACTCGCCCGCATCAAAATGCCCTCTCCTTTCGCACAAATCATGGATCCTGTTCCCATAAGCCCAAGAGGGACGGTTATACGCATCCAATTTAGGGAGAGCCCCAAACATCAAGTAATAAAGCACATTGCCCACGATATTTTTTTCACTAGGCGGGCAACCGGGAACATTGATCACGGGTTTATCAATGATTTTATGCAAGGGTTGCGCGTTAGAGGGGTTAGGGTAAGCCGCTTGCACGCCCCCAAAACTTGAGCATGTGCCTATGGCAAAAATAGCGGCTGCGTATTGAGCGGCTTTCCTGCACTCTTCAGCCCCCGTTTCAGCGTTCGGACCTTGAGTGAGGAAGTATTCTGTGCCTTGGGGGATACCGCCTTCTACCATTAAAATGTAATTGTTTTTATGCTTTTCTATGGCGTCATGCAAGCTTTTTTCAGCTTGAAAACCGCTCGCTACCATGATAGTTTCATGGTATTCTAGGTTGATGTAATCAAAGATAATGCTATCAATGGTGGGGTCTGCGCTCCTTAACAAACTTTCGCTACAGCCGGTGCATTCTGCCATATGCAACCAAATCACGGGCAATCTGTTAGCCACTTCCACCGCTTTCAAAGTCAAGGGAGCAAAACTAGCCGGCAAAGCTAACGCTGTGCTCATCATGCCCGCCCACTTCAATAAATCGCGCCTAGAAATGCCAGCATCCTTAAACTCGTCTTGCAAATTCTTATGCTCGTTATGAGCGTTAAACGAACTGACTATATCAAGGCGTTCTTCAATCTTTTGATAGGTCTTTTTTTCATCGTAGAACATGACCACTCCTTAATTGGAAATTTTCATTATCTTAACATAATAAAAATAATACAGCTGCAATTGATTGTTTTTTAGTTTTTATTGAGATTGAGGGAATTTCTTTAATATTAAGTTTCATTTGGATAAAATTCCCCCCTATTTTATTAAAAAAGGAACAAAATGAAAAAAGTACTCATCATTAATGGGGCCAAAGCGTTTGGGAGCTCTGGGGGGAAACTCAATGAAACCTTGACTGATCATGCAAAAAAGACTTTAGAGTCTTTAGGGCTAGAAGTGGATACTACAATCGTGGATAAGGGCTATAATCATAGCCAAGAAGTGGAGAAAGTCTTTAGCGCAGATGCGACGATTTGGCAAATGCCTGGCTGGTGGATGGGAGAGCCTTGGATTGTGAAAAAATACATTGATGAAGTCTTTAGTGCAGGGCATGGGAAGCTTTATGCTAGCGATGGCAGAAGTTCGCAAAACCCCACCAAAAACTACGGGAAAGGAGGCTTGATGCAAGGCAAAAAATACATGTTGAGCTTGACTTGGAATGCTCCCATTGAAGCCTTTAATGATCCTAGTGAATTTTTTGAAGGGGTGGGTGTGGATGTTGTGTATTTGCATTTGCATAAAGCGTTCCAATTTTTAGGGCTTTCAGCGTTGCCCACTTTTATTTGCAACGATGTAATGAAAAACCCCCAAGTGGAGCAGTATCTTAACTCCCTAACCATGCATTTGCACCAAGCTTTTGGCAAGTGAAATAAGGGTTTTTAACCCCCCCCTCCATTTCTTTGGGGGGCTTGTTTGTTACACAATAAAATCTCTAGGATTGAGATCACAACCTAAGATAAGATCCCTAAGATTACTGCCCACATTTTGAAGATTCGCGCCACTGACAAAGTAGAATCCGTATTTTTCAAAAGGCACAACAAGAGTGCCATCTCTATCCCTTAATTGCGCTTTTGCTTTATCCCGACAAATATATCTTTGAGACTCATCGTCTGTGTAGCTTTCAAAAGCTTCTCTGGCGTTTTCTAACAAGTAGTCTATGACAGCGCTAACCAATTCCTTAGCGTTTTTTACCAAACGCCTCTCATTATTGGGGAGTCTGACGCTTTGAAGTTTATAGCAAGTTAAGTTATCATCAAGGGTTTTACTAATCTCTCTTTCGCGGTATTCTTTAGGCAGATCTTTAAACAATCCCACTTGACAGAATTGATCCGCTAAATATTCGCTCCTAGCCCTCACTTCCTCTATCCCCCAAGAATGGGTGTTATTGATGAAATAGTCGTTTAAATGCAAGGAGCTGTATTCTTCCATAAGCGCAATTTTTGCCTCGTAGGATTTGTTGCCAAGCTTTTGATTTTGCCCTGATAGGGTTAGATTCCCAAAATTATTGAGATAGTCTTGCTCAAAAGTGAAATAGTCCCCCACCCTATCGCGCCATTCTTGGGTGGGGGTTTTGGGGTAGAAATGCTCCACTTCTAGATTTTCTTCTCTTGGCGGTTCGGCGTTGCTTAGCTTTTCTATCTCAAGCAAAATGAACTTGCACACTTGATTTGCTGCATAAGCGTTACGCACAAGAAACGCCGCTTTAATTCGATCATCATTAGGGAACGCCGTTTGACCAACGCTCTTGCCCAGATACCGCTTGAGCGTATCGGCTGAAACATTTTCTAGCTGTCTGTATAAAATATAAAGAACTTTGTTAAGTGCACCGGCAGGATCCCCGCACACGCTCCGGCGAACAAAGTAGCTGATAAGGATTTGCAAAATTTCGCAGAAGTTTTCATAATCCAACTTGCCTTCTTCAAAGTCTCTGGCGCAACGCAAAACAAAGGGCTTTGCCACGCCAAATTTGATTTTCACAAGATCTTTAACGCGCAGGCGTAAATTCGCTAACTGCTGCGGGTCTCCACGATGTAAAAAATAATGATCTCTGTCTAAAAAGATTTGATAGATTCTGCCATATTCACGCATATCGCTCATAAGACCTTGTATATCGTTAGGGAAATTTTCTCTGTGGTGGGCTTTTAGCGCGTAATACACTTCGCGCTCTCCCTCTTTAAGTCTATCTTTTCAAGGTAGATTCTCAAATAGGTTTTGATGAAATCATTCAAATCCCTTTCACCAAGCCAATCTTCTAAAGGAACCCAATAAGTATTATAAAGACGATTTTGGTTGTCAGAATTTTCCCCCATCATCAGATAGTTACGGATGAGATCCAGCCCTTTTAATTGCACGCCTGTAGCGTTAATGCTTTCAAACACCACTTGCGGATCGTCTTCGCCCAATTCTAAGCCTATGGCTACGATTTTGAGCCGCAAAAACGCGCCATAAATCTCTTCTATGCGATACCCTTTGCTGATATAATTGTCAAGTTCCTTGGTGAAAAATTTATAATTATTCCTGATGTGTGATACGCCTTGTATTTCATGCGATCGATTTTGCATGACCAGATCAAAGGCTTCTTTGTCGCTTTTAATGGGCTTTAAGCGCAGCTTTTGTCCCGAAAGATTGAGTAGTCCGTCAATCTCTTTTTTTATCTCTTCATTTGGTATCTTTGTCTCTATGGCTTTAAGCAAAAGCATGAGAGTAGTAATCCTTTGCTGCCCGTCAATGATGACAAATTCTTGCAGTTTCCTTAAGCTCTTTTCATCATCAATATGATGCAGTATATAAGTGATAGAACCCATGAAATGCGTTTTTTTTATTTTGAGAGATACTGATAATATCTTGCAGTAATTTTTCACAATTTTCTTCTTCCCAAGTGTAGTTCCTCTGGTATACAGGGATAGAAAAGATCGTGCTTGTTAAGGCAAAAAAGTCGTTAACGGTGCTTTGTGTCGCTTTCATCACTTTTCCTTTTAAATAAGATTAAAATCACACCGAGTATTAAATCAAAAAAAAAAGGAGCTTAAATTTTTGAAAAAACCGCAATTTGCGACTCAATTTATCCAAAAAGATGAAAGAGCTTGCGCAAAGCAAGTGGTAATCTCTTAAAAATGCGATCTTTTGGGGGGTTTAGTATGGGGGCGAGAATGATTTCAAAATACCCCTACTAGGGTATCTCATAAGAATGATACGGCATGAACAAGCGCCCGTAATTAGGGTTCACGCGCAATAAATGCTCTTTGAAATTCCCGTAATTACGGCAGCTTGACTCAAAACCATTATCGCACGCATACGAGAATAAATCCAAAGCCCTTTGATCATCTTGAGGCACGCCTAATCCCTTTTGATACAGCACGCCTAAATTGTTACAGCTCCCCAAAATCCCCCCATCGCATGCCATTTGAAAATACTTCGCTGCGTAGTGGTTGTTCAAAGGAGCCCCTAAATCCCCATTCGCATAAATCCAGCCTAAATTCGCGCACCCCATCATATCCCCAGCGTTACAAGCCAAATAATTCAAATCCACTTGACTGAGTTGTGCTTTATCAATGCCATAAATATTATTCACGTTAGACATCAAGCCCAGATTATAACACCCCATATCATTCCCATTTTCGCATGAAAATTTATAATAACTTATCGCCTTGTAATAATCTTTTTGGACCCCACTCCCGTTAGCAAACATCCACCCCAAATTATTGCATGCGAGCATATCCCCCCCTTGACAAGCCACTGCATACAATTGCAAAGCGTTTTCTTTATCGTTCGTATCCGCATTCTTCTTGTTTTCATACATTTGAGCCAGATTTGCGCAAGCGGTCGCATCGCCCCCACTGCAACCCATTTCATAATAGCGAGCGGCTTTTAATCTGTTGGTTTGGATCCCTACCCCATTAGCATACATCGCCCCCACTGCAAAACACCCGGCCGCATTGCCGTTATCGCACGATTGGGAAAAAAGCTTGAAAGCCCCTTGATAATCGCCCTTTTTAGCCAAATCAATACCGGCAGAAAGCTCGGTTTGAGCGTTTTCAGGCGATCCCAATTTGTCTAACAGGTTGGAGTTATCGTTTTTAGGGGTGATCTGGGTGTTAGGGTTTGGCGCGCCCTTAGCGTTAGCGGGGTTTAATTCAGGGGGCGTGTTTTTTGGGGCTTGATTGTTTTCTTCAGCGCCGCTAAGCTGTAAGACTAAAAAAACAAACAATAACAAACTTTTTTTGAGCATTCTTTTAATCCTTAATGCAGGTTTTGATTCAACTCAATTTTTTTCACGCTCCTAAAAGCAATCAGCTTACCATTCTGGCTATTGGAACGAAAATGCACGCCATTTTTTCCGGAAAGCTCTTTGCCTTTGTAAAGATTGTTGGCATGTTTTTCTAAAGCGCTATTCACTTCTAAAAGCTTTTTAAACTCATTTTCTTCAATTTCTATCACACTTCCGGCCAAAATCGCAACGCCTGCATCCACGATACAGCCATCGCCTAAACTAATACCGGTAACGCTATTAGCCCCTAGCAAACAATTTTTCCCGATGCTAATGGGGTTGTTATTCCCTCCGCTTAAAACGCCTAACACGCTCGCTCCCCCACCAATATCAGTGCCTGCTCCCACCACCACCGATGAAGAAATACGCCCCTCATTCATGCACACTCCCATAGCCCCTGCATTAAAATTCACATAACTAGCCCCGGGCATTTGAGTGTAACCACCGGTTCCTAAATACGCCCCAAAGCGCGTTTTTGAGCTATCCAATAAACGGATATTATCAAACTCAGGGATTAATTGCATCAAATAGCGCGGGAATTTATCTATAAAATCAATGCTAGGGAAATGGCCTCGCATTTTTAAAGCCACTTCGTTCATTCTAAGCCATTCTAATTCATAAGGCTTGTTGCCGCTCCAAGCCGCATTAGAAAGCTGGTTAAAAATACCCTCTAAATTCAAACTCCTTAAAGGGGCTTTCCCTAAAGAGAGCGCTAAAAGTTTCATATACGCGCTCTCCACGCTCTCGCAAGGCTTATCTTCATACAAGATCACCAAGCGATAAAGAGACTCCCCATCACTATTTTTCAAACGATTTTCTTCTAAAGCTTTTAAAAGCTCTAAAACCACTTGGATGTTTTTATGAGCCATTTTATTGGAATAGGCTTCATTCAAAAAGGGCGTATAAAAATCCAGCACTTTTAACACAAAACTTTCATCAATCTCAATGACGCGCTCGCTCGCACTCTCTTTTAGGATTTTTTCTTTAGAAAGCGAGTTGCAAAACACCACATAAGAGCCTAAATTTTCATCTTTCCAGTTCAAAACGGGGTAAGTGGCGCATAAAATCTTTTTGGAAATAGGGGCAATATCCACTCTGGCAATGCCAAAACCTAAAGGCTCTTTATAGTGGTTAGATTGCTGGTAGTTGCTCACAAAATTTTTAAACTTATTGATCATGCCTAATCCTTTAAACTCTTTTCTCTTTCTTTAGCTAAATTTTCCACTTCTATCACAAAAGTTTCAAACAAATCCTTTTCAGCCAGTTTGTGAATGACTTTACCCTCTTTAATGATCAAACCGCTGCGATTCCCAAAAGCGATCGCCATGTCTGCATGCTTGGCTTCACCTAAAGCGTTCACCACGCAACCCATCACGCTAATGTCTAAAGGGGTTTTAATGTGGCTTAGGCGTTTTTCTACCTTGCTCGCCATATCCACTAAATTGGCTTCAATGCGCCCGCAAGTGGGGCAAGAAATCCAATTAATCCCTTCTTTCAACCGCCCGCTATGGCGTAAAATCGCTCTAGCCACTTTGATTTCATTTTCTAATTCCCCTGTGATGGATACGCGCATCGTATCCCCAATGCCCTCCATTAAAAGCCCCCCTAAAGCCATGGCGGATTTGATGCTAGAACTGAAAAGATTACCCGCTTCAGTAACCCCCAAATGGAAAGGATAGATCACAAGAGGGCGTAGCATCCTGTAAGCTTCTATGGTGCGCATCACATCGCTCGCTTTTAAAGAAATCTTAAAATCAGTAAAATCCAAATCTTCTAAAAGTTTGGCGTTATACAAAGCGCTTTCTACCATGCCTTTTGGGGTGGGTCCGTATTTTTGATCAAACTGCTTTTCTAAACTCCCGGCATTCACGCCAATTCTTATAGGAATGTTTTTTTCTTTACAAGCATCAACCACCGCTTTGATTTTGTCTTTAGAGCCGATGTTTCCGGGGTTAATCCTAATCGCATCTACGCTTTGAGCGGCAATGAGAGCGAATTTATAATGGAAATGAATATCAGCGATTAAAGGCAAAGAGGACACTTTTTTCAATTCTTTTAAGGCTAGGGCGTCCTTTTCATTACTCACCGCCACCCTCACTAAATCGGCCCCGGCGAGTTTGAGTCGGTCAATTTGATTTTTAGTGCTTTCAATATCAGCGGTTTTACTAAAGGTCATGCTTTGCGTGCTAATAGGAGCATCACCCCCTATAGCGACGCCACCGATAAAAATTTGCTTGGTCTTAACTCTATTTTCTAGCATCAAACCTCTTCATCAGTTAAATTCTTATGCGCTATTATACTCTTTCTTGGTGGTTTCATACCATAACGCTCAAATTTTAGGTAAGATTAACCATTCCATTTTAAGATTAAAGTAGCCCTATGACCTTTGAGCCTTATCCTTTTGAACGATTAAGAGCCTTGTTTAAAGAGATCACCCCTAAAAAAAAGGGGCTAGATCTAGGCATCGGCGAGCCGCGATTTGAAACGCCCAAATTCATTCAAGACGCTCTCAAACAGCACACCCATTCGCTCAATATCTACCCTAAAAGCGCGTTTGAAGAGGGTTTGAGAGAGGCTCAAAGAGGTTTTTTTAAACGCCGTTTTAAGATAGAATTGAAAGAAAACGAGTTAGTCTCCACGCTAGGATCTAGGGAAGTGTTATTCAATTTCCCTAGTTTTGTTTTATTTGATTATCAAAACCCTACCATCGCCTACCCTAACCCCTTTTATCAAATCTATGAAGGATCAGCCCAATTCGCTAGAGCTAAAAGCCTTTTAATGCCCTTAACCAAAGAAAATGATTTCACGCCAAGCTTGAATGAAAAAGAGTTGCAAGAAGTGGGTTTAGTGATCTTAAATTCCCCTAACAACCCCACTGGAAGAACCCTTTCTGTAGAAGAGCTGATTAGTTGGGTCAAACTCGCTTTAAAACATGATTTTATTTTAATCAATGATGAATGTTATAGTGAAATTTATGAAAATACGCCTCCCCCTTCGCTTTTAGAAGCTTGCATGCTAGCTGGTAATGAAGCGTTTAAAAATGTTTTGGTTATCCATTCGCTCTCCAAACGCTCTAGCGCTCCAGGGCTAAGGAGTGGTTTTATCGCTGGGGATAGCAGCCTTTTAGAAAAATACAAAGCGTTTCGCACCTATTTAGGCTATACGAGCGCTAATGCGATCCAAAAGGCTAGTGAAATAGCTTGGCTAGATGATGTGCATGCAGAATTTTTCCGCAATATTTATGCGAATAATTTGAAACTAGCGCGAAAAATCTTTAAAAACACGCTCATTTATCCTTATAGTTTTTATGTGTATTTGCCCGTTAAAGATGGCGAAAATTTTGCTAAAAGACTTTATCAAAACGAAGGCATTATTACTTTACCGGCTTTGTATTTAGGGCGTAATCGTATCGGCGCTGACTACGTGCGTTTAGCCCTTGTCTATGACACTCCCCTTTTAGAAAAGCCTTTAGAAATCATAGAAACTTATCGAGAAAATCATGCTTGAAACCCCAAAAGTTTTACTCAAAAACTTACAAGATTGCAAGATCCATTTTATCGGTATAGGGGGGATTGGCATTTCAGGCTTAGCCAAATACCTTAAAGCGCAAGGGGCTACAATCAGCGGCTCTGATATTGCCATAAGCCCTAGCGTTAAGTATTTGAAAGCTTTAGGCGTAGAAATTAATATCCCGCATGATCCAAAAGCGATTAATAATCAAGATGTCATTATCCATTCAGCCATTATCAAAGAAGACAATACAGAAATACAAAGGGCTAAGGAATTAGAAATCCCTATTTTGTCTCGCAAAGACGCTTTGTATTCTATCCTTAAAGATAAGCGCGTTTTTAGCGTGTGCGGGGCTCATGGGAAAAGCAGTATCACGGCCATGTTGAGCGCGATTTGCCCCTTTTTTGGAGCGATTATTGGGGCGCATTCTAAAGAATTTGATTCCAATGTGCGAGAGAGCGCGAATGATAGCTTAGTTTTTGAAGCCGATGAGAGCGATTCAAGTTTTTTATTTTCTAACCCTTATGTGGCGATTGTGCCTAACACAGAGCCAGAACATTTGGAGCATTATGGCCACGATTTAGAGCGTTTTTTCTTTGCTTATGAGTATTTTTTAGACCATGCTCAAAAAAGAGTGATCTATAAAGAAGATCCTTTTTTAAAAAGCTATTCTAAAGACGCCATTGTTTTAGAAAAAAAAGACATTTATAATATTCAATATATTTTAAAAGACGGCGAGCCTTACACTTCATTTGAATTGAAAGATTTGGGGGCTTTTTTGGTGTGGGGGCTAGGTGAACACAACGCTACGAATGCGAGTTTGGCGATTTTAAGCGCTTTAGATGAATTGGATTTAGAAGAAATTAGAAATAATTTATTGAATTTCAAAGGCATTAAAAAACGCTTTGATATTTTGCAAAAAAACGCGCTCATCCTCATTGATGATTACGCCCACCACCCCACTGAAATCAGCGCCACTTTAAAAAGCGCTAGGATTTATGCTGATTTATTGGACACGCAAGAAAAGATTGTAGTGATCTGGCAAGCACACAAATACTCCCGCTTAATGGATAATTTAGAAGAGTTTAAAAAATGTTTTTTAGAGCATTGCAACAGATTGATTATCCTACCCGTTTATAGCACAAGTGAAGTCAAAAGAGACATTGATTTGAAAGCCCATTTTAAGCATTATAACCCCACCTTTATAGACAGGGTGCGTAAAAAGGGGGATTTTTTAGAGCTGTTAGTCAATGATAATGTGGTAGAAATAATCAAAAAAGGCTTTGTGATAGGCTTTGGAGCGGGGGATATTACCTATCAATTGAGAGGCGAAATGTAATGGGCGTGGCGGTTGTTTTATTTTTAACGCTAATTTTATTGTTTTTAGTTTTAAGGGATTTTGGTTTAGCAAACCCTAAACAAAAACTTGTAGCTTTTGTAATCGTAGGGATTATAGGGGCAAGCATAAGCGTTTATACTTACCAACAAAACCAACAAAACCAACAAGAAATCGCTTTGCAAAGAGCGTTTTTAAGGGGGGAAACCTTGTTGTGTAAAGGCATTAAAGTGAATAACCAAACCTTTAATTTAGTGAGCGGGACTTTGAGCTTTTTAGGCAAAAAACAAACCCCTATGAAAGATGTTCTTGTGGATTTGGATTCTTGTCAGACGCTTCAAAAAGATCCTTTAATCCAACCCCAATGAACCCCCCCCAATAAACCCCAATGAATAATAATAATAATACCCCACCCAAACCCCTAGAAGAAAGCCTGGATTTAAAAGAGTTTATCGCTCTTTTTAAAACCTTTTTTGCAAAAGAAAGAGATACTATTATTTTAGAAAACGATCTCAAACAAGCTTTCGCTTATTTAAACGAAGTGGATGCGATCGGTTTGCCTACCCCTAAAAGCGTGAAAGAAAGCGATCTTATTATCATCAAACTCACCAAATTAGGGACGCTCCATTTAGATGAAATTTTTGAGATTGTCAAACGATTGCGCTACATTGTCGTTTTACAAAACGCTTTTAAAACTTTCACGCATTTAAAATTTCATGAACGCCTTAACGCTATTGTTTTACCCCCTTTTTTTAATGATCTAATCGCTTTATTAGATGATGAAGGCAAAATCAAACAAGGGGCGAACGCTACCCTAGACGCTTTGAATGAAAGTTTGAACCGCCTTAAAAAAGAGAGTGCAAAAATCATTCACCATTACGCCCGCTCTAAAGAGCTTGCCCCTTATTTAGTGGATACGCAAAGCCACCTTAAGCATGGTTATGAATGCCTTTTATTAAAGAGCGGGTTTTCTAGCGCGATCAAAGGCGTTGTGCTAGAAAGAAGCGCTAATGGCTATTTCTACCTTTTGCCTGAAAGCGCGCAAAAAATCGCCCAAAAAATCGCCCAAATTGGTAATGAAATAGATTGCTGTATCGTTGAAATGTGTCAAACTCTAAGCCGTAACTTGCAAAAACACCTTTTATTTTTAAAATTCCTTTTCAAAGAATTTGATTTTTTAGACAGCTTGCAAGCCCGGCTTAATTTCGCTAAAGCCTACAATTTAGAATTTGTCATGCCAAGCTTTACGCAAAAAAAAATGATTTTAGAAAACTTTTCACACCCCATTTTGAAAGAGCCAAAGCCCTTAAATTTGAAGTTTGAAAAATCCATGCTCGCTGTTACCGGCGTGAATGCGGGCGGGAAAACCATGCTCTTAAAATCGCTTTTAAGCGCGGCGTTTTTGAGTAAGAATCTTATTCCCATGAAAATCAACGCCCATCATTCCATTATCCCCTATTTTAAAGAAATCCACGCCATTATCAACGACCCCCAAAACAGCGCGAACAATATCTCTACTTTCGCCGGCAGAATGAAGCAATTTAGCGCTCTTTTATCCAAAGAAAACATGCTTTTAGGCGTTGATGAAATTGAGCTAGGGACTGACGCTGATGAAGCGAGCAGCTTGTATAAAACCCTGTTGGAAAAATTGCTTAAACAAAACAACCAAATCATTATCACCACGCACCACAAACGCCTGAGCGTGTTAATGGCAGAAAACAAGGAAGTGGAATTACTAGCCGCTCTTTATGACGAAGAAAAAGAACGGCCCACTTACACTTTTTTAAAAGGGGTTATTGGCAAAAGCTATGCGTTTGAAACCGCTTTGCGCTATGGCGTGCCGCATTTTTTGATTGAAAAAGCGAAAGCCTTTTATGGCGAAGATAAGGAAAAATTGAATGTTTTGATTGAAAATTCCAGCGCGTTAGAAAGGGAATTGAAACAAAAAAATGAAAGCTTAGAGAACGCTTTAAAAGAGCAAGAAGATTTAAAAAACGCATGGCTTTTAGAAATGGAAAAACAAAAAGAAATCTTTCACAATAAAAAATTGGAATTGGAAAAATCCTACCAGCAAGCCCTAAACATCTTAAAAAGCGAAGTCGCTTCAAAAGATACCAGCTCCATGCATAAAGAAATCCATAGAGCGAGCGAAATTTTAAACAAACATAAAACAAACCAAGAGATCCCACAAACAATAACGAACTTTCAAACTAACGAAAAAGCGCGCTATAAAAATGAAAGCGTGCTGATTGTGCAAATTTTAGACAAGGGCTATTATTGGATAGAAACCGAGCTTGGCATGCGTTTAAAAGCGCATGGGAGTTTGTTGAAAAAAATCCAAAAACCCCCTAAAAACAAATTCAAACCCCCTAAAACAACCATTCCTAAACCTAAAGAAGCGAGCTTGCGCCTTGATTTAAGGGGGCAACGCAGCGAAGAAGCCCTGGATTTACTAGACGCTTTTTTAAACGACGCGCTTTTAGGAGGCTTTGAAGAGGTGCTTATTTGCCACGGCAAAGGGAGCGGGATTTTAGAAAAGTTTGTGAAAGAATTTTTAAAAAACCACCCTAAAGTGGTAAGCTTTAGCGACGCTCCCATTAATTTAGGTGGCAGTGGGGTTAAAATCGTTAAATTGTAGTTTTTGGCGCTTTTTTATGGGGGATTAATATAAAAATCCGCTTTAAACTATAAAGCCATTTCACACCAACACCCAATAATGAGAACAAAGCCCTTTTAAAAGAGTGTTAAAATGGGGTTTAAGCTCAATTGAGCCAAAACTCTTAAAAATCTTTAGCCTTGATAGGCTTTTATCGCTTTCTCTAAAACCTTAATCGCGCTCTCTTTGTTTTCAAACCCCTTGACTTTCACCCATTTATTAGGCTCTAAATCCTTGTAAGTTTCAAAAAAATGTTTGATTTTATCTAAAGTGTGTTTGGATAAATCATCAATATCTTTGACATAGGAATGCGTGGGATCGATCTTATCTATGGGTAGAGCGAGTAATTTTTCATCCACTCCGCTTTCATCTTCCATGTTCAAAACCCCAACCAAGCGCGCTTTCACCACGCTCCCGGCTTGAAAAGCCACATCGCTTAAAACCAGCGCATCTACAGGGTCGCCATCAGATCCTAAAGTGTTAGGCACAAAGCCGTAATTCGCAGGGTAATTTTGCGCCCCATAAAGCACCCTATCCACCATTAAAGCCCCGCTTTTTTTATCCAATTCATACTTGATATTAGAATGCTTGGATATTTCAATCACCACACACAAAGAATCAGCGTCATGGCTCACTTCTAATTGGTCTAAATTCATTGCAATCTCCTTTGAAATAAAAAGACTTATTCTAACATAAAGCCCGCTCTTTTTAACTCTCTTTAGGGGTTTTTAAAGGAGCGTATTGTTTGCTGTATTTATTAAAGGCTTTTAAGCACTTTCTGGCGTTGAATTTATGATAAAAAAGATTATCAAAATAAGATTTTTTAGGGGGCTTTAATGAAATGTCAGGCTTTTTTGCATTTTGAATGGTGCTATTGAAAGCATGCTTGTTTAAAGAAACAGGGCAAGGCACATAGGTAAAATTAGCAATATCATGGTAAGTGGGGTTGTTTATGAACATATCCACCGGCTCTATGATCTTGAAACGCTCTGTGGCTTCTATAAAAGTTTTAGCGCCCTTAGGCGTGAGATAGTATCCTGCCGTAGTGGCCACATACACGCTGGTGAGGTAAAAATGATCTAAAAATAGCGCTTCTTTTTCGCTATCAGCACGAGATTCCCAAAAAGTCTCTTTGATGTTTACCTCTTTTGCCAATAAGGATTCGTATTTTCCCATGAGTTCGTCGTATTTTTCCGCAATATTCTTATTGAGATCATCGTATTTTGTGGTGAGATCATCGTATTTTGTGGTGAGATCATCGTATTTTGTGGTGAGATCATCGTATTTTGTGGTGAGATCATCGTATTTTGCCACAATATTCTTATACACTTCTGTCCGAGCTAAAATACTTCCAATAAAGCGGTTGAGTTTTCTTTTAATTTTTTTAAAAACCACTTGGTTAAAAGAGATTTTTTGGGGCGCTATTTTGCAAGGCTCAGATAGTTCTTTAGGGTCTTGTTGCGTTTCAGTAATAAAATCTTGTTGCGTATCTCGTGTGGGATTGGGGGGGGGGGGGGAGGTAACTTCATAATTTTCAATAGGCGTTTTTTCAATAGACGCTTCAGCCTCTTCAGTTTCTGTATAGACAGGGAGAGCGCACAAATTGGTTTTATGGCCTCCCCAATAATGCCCATAGAGTCTCACAAAATCAAAAGGGCTTTTCAAGCAATCTTCTAAAGCTTGCATGAAATTAGACTCTAGCGCTACGTCATCTTCTAAAATAACGACCGGTTGGTTTAATTTGACGCATTCTTTCCATAAAAGATAATGGCTTAAATAGCACCCAAATTCTTGGGGCAATAATTCTTGATAACAATAATCAGAATGAAACCAATCGGATTTTAACAAACTTGAAGAATCATAAAGCTCTTGAACGAATTTTTCAAAATCTTCGTGTTTAGGGCTAATAGCGTCAAAAATTTGAAAAACACAACGGCCTTTAAATTTTTCATTGGATTCTAAAACGAGTTTTTCAGTATCCAAACGCCTTTGACTTTCTTTTAAAGAAATGATATAAACTTGTGTCAAATGAACTCCTAAATATGGCATTCTACCATAAAATTTCTTTTTAAACCTCTTTAGGGGTTTCTAAAGGGGCGTATTGTTTGCTGTATTGTTGAAAGGCTTTTAAACGCTTTTTAGCGTTAATGCTGTAGTAGAAAAGATTCTTAAAAGTTGATTTTTTAGGCGGAAATGGGTAAGATTTCAAGCTCTTTTTTTGGGGCTTTTGAATGGTGCTGTCTAAAGAATGCTCACTTAAAGAAACAGGGCAAGGCACATAAGTCAGATTCGCCACATCATGGTAAGCAGAATTATCCATAAACATATCCACCGGCTCTATGATTTTAAAACGCTCCGTGGCTTCTATAAAGGTTTTAGCGCCCTTAGGGGTTAAGTAATAACCGGCTGTAGAAGCCACATACACGCTGGTAAGGTAAAAATGCTCTAAAAAAAAGGCTTCTTTTTCATGCGTTGCGTAATAGCTTTTTTGTATTTTTTTGAGAATATAGTGGATGACTTTATGGGTAGAAAGATTTAAAAATCTAGAAACATCAAAAAATTTTTTAAATTTTTCTAAAATAGGGTTATTTTTAAAAGGATAATCAAAGGGAGGAAATACAAATTCTTTGGGCAAAACATGGAATTTTGTCTCGTGGTAATACCAATAGCACCCATAGAGTCTCACAAAATCAAAAGGGCTTTTCAAGCAATCTTCTAAAGCTTGCATGAAATTAGACTCTAGCGCTACATCATCTTCTAAAATAACGACCGGTTGGTTTGTTTTAACGCATTCTTTCCATAAAAGATAATGGCTTAAATAGCACCCTAATTCAGGCAAAGTCAAACCAGCGCCCACATAAGAATGATACCAATCAGATTGCAATAAACTTTGAGCATCATAAAGCTCTTGAACGAATTTTTCAAAATCTTGATGTTTAGGGCTAATAGCGTCAAAAATTTGAAAAACGCAACGGCCTTTAAATTTTTCATTGGATTCTAAAACGAGTTTTTCAGTATCCAAACGCCTTTGACTTTCTTTTAAAGAAATGATATAAACACCAATCACAGCTCATTCTCCTTAAGAGCGCATTTTAATTCCCAAAAGACAAAATATATTTTTGCATTTCATTCACGATTTCTTCAATGCTTCTTTCGCCATTGATAACTTTATGCAAACATTTAGCCTTGTAGAAATTTTGGATCTCACCCAACGGATCCAAAAACACCCGCATGCGGTTATGAAACACCTTTTCATTATCATCAGCCCCCCTAGAGCGCCCTAAAACCCTTTCTTTAGCGGTATTTTCACTCACTTTTACTTCAATCACGCTTTTTAAAATTACTTCGTTTTGAGCGTTCAATTCCTTATCCAAAGCCTGCATTTGTTCCACGCTCCTGGGATAGCCATCAATTAAAATGATCCCTTTACTAGAGCTTTTAATCGCTGCAAGGATCGTTTCTACCACAATTTCTAAAGGCACTAATTCGCCTTGAGAAGTGAATTTCTCAATCAATAAGCCTCGATCGGTCTTTTTAGCGCTCTCAGCCCTTAGTAAATCCCCGGTAGAAAAATGAGCGATTGTTTCGCTGTTATTCTTAGCGATAAGCTCTGCATCAGTGGTTTTACCACTCCCTGGGGCTCCAATAATCAAAAATAGCTGTTTCATATCATATCCTTTTAAATTATTTTCTCAAGCGAATGTGTAATTCTCTTAGTTGCTCTTCATTAATGGGGCTAGGCGCATTCGTCAATAAGCATGAAGCTTTTTGCGTTTTAGGGAAAGCGATCACATCTCTAATGCTACTAGATTTAGTCATTAGCATGATCAAGCGATCAAAGCCTATCGCAAAGCCTCCATGAGGAGGAGCGCCAAATTTTAGCGCTTCTAGTAAAAAGCCAAATTTCTTTTGTGCTTCTTCTTCATGGATATTGATTTTTTCAAAGACTTTTTTTTGCATTTCTTCTTTATGGATCCTTATGCTTCCCCCACCAAGCTCCACGCCATTAAGCACCACATCATACGCATGCGCTTCAACCTCTTCTATATCTTCGCATTCTATATTTTTAGGCATCGTAAAAGGGTGGTGTGCAGCATGATAGCCGTTTTCGGTTTTTTCAAACATGGGGAAATTGACCACCCATAAGAAATTCAAAGCGTCTTTATCAATCAAATCAAGCGTTTCAGCCACTTTCAAGCGCAAACGCCCCATGTAATCTAACACGATTTTTTTATCCCCAGCTCCAAAAAAGACAATATCCCCAACTTGCGCATCAGTCCTTTCTAAAATATTCTTAAGCCCCTTTTCGCTCAAAAATTTAACTAAAGGCCCTTTAATCCCATCTTCTTTAATCTGCAAATACGCTAAGCCTTTAGCCCCAAATTGGCGCACAAATTCTTCTAATTCTTTTAAAACGCTACGGCTAAAAATCGCATCAGCCCCCTTAACGTTCAAAGCTTTAATGCGTTGGTTTTTAGGATCTTGCGCGATATTAGAAAAAATAGCGTTTGAGCTGTCCCTAAAACAATCCCCCACTTCTATTAAAGGCAATTCAAAGCGTAAATCCGGCTTATCGCTCCCGTAATTTTCCATCGCTTCCTTATAAAGCATGCGTTTAAAAGGTTTAGAAATAGTATGCCCAATCGCTTTAAAAATCTCTTGCAACAAATCTTCCACCACGCCCATCACATCATTTTCATCACAAAAACTCATTTCCGCATCAATTTGCGTGAATTCTGGTTGCCTGTCCGCTCTCAAATCTTCATCTCTAAAGCAACGAGCGATTTGAAAATACCTGTCCATTCCCCCCACCATTAAAAGCTGTTTGAATAATTGCGGGCTTTGGGGAAGCGCGAAAAATTCGCCCTCATGCACCCTACTTGGCACTAAATAATCCCTAGCCCCCTCAGGCGTGGTTTTAGACAAAATGGGGGTTTCAATCTCTAAAAAGCCCTTTTGGGCTAAAGCGTTACGAGTAATAAGAGCCACTTCGCTGCGCAATTTAAAGATTTCATAAGCGTTCAAAGAGCGTAAATCCAAATAGCGGTATTTCAAGCGCAAATCTTCATTCACGTTTTTATTGCCAATTTCAATCGGTGGGGTAGCGCTTTTATTTTCAATGACTAACTCTTCTAAAACGATTTCAATTTTACCCGTTTTTAGTTTAGGGTTTTCTAACCCAGCGCCTCTCAAACGCACTATTCCTTTAGCCACTAGCACAAATTCGCTCCTGACTTCTAAAGCCTTTTCATAAGCCTTAGAGCTGGGATCACAGACGAGTTGCACTAAACCGCTCTTATCCCTTAAATCAATAAAAACCACGCCTCCATGGTCTCTATAAGTGTTACACCACCCGGCCACTTTGACTATCTTACCCACATCTTTTTCACTAATTTCTGTGCAGAAATGACTTCGCATGTTTTATCCCTTTAAATTAAAACAAAAATTAAATTATGAAAGCGTTTTTTTAAGCATTTCATGGATTTCAAGAATGTTAGATTTTACCACAAAACCATCCGCTTCTAAAGATTGGGCTAATTGGCGGTTAGAATCGCTGCTCATGGACGAATTGATAATCACAGGAAGATGCTCAGTTCTATGATCAGCTTTAATGGTTTTTAACACTTCAAACCCTGAAATGTTAGGCATTTCTAAATCCGTAATGACCACGCCGACCTGTTGGTAATGTTCTTTTTCATACAAATAATCCAACAATTCCCTCCCGTTTGGAAAGGCTAAATAACGCAATTCTAAAGTTTGAACGATTTTTTCTAGGGTTTTAAGAGCACTTAGAGAGTCTTCAGCGATTAAAATGAGTTTTTGGCTTTGAATGGCTTCTATGCAACGCAAAGTCAAATCGTCCAAATCCTTCAAGCTAGGGAAAACATCGCTAATCATCTTTTCCACATCTAAGATCTGCACCACTCGTTCTTCATCAAAACGGGTGATAGCGCTAAGTTTGCCCTCTTCATTAATGCCTTGTTTGTCCCCGGCACTAATCTCAGTCCAATTTTTATGAATGATCCTTTCAATTTTTAAAACTTTTAGAGCGATGGAATGGTTAGAAAAATGGCACACGATCACCAAATTATGGTCATCTTTAACGCTGCATTCTTTTAGATCACGGCTCGGATCATTAGCGTTATAATGCAACCACCTTTTCACATCCACTAAAGGGATGGATTCGCCCCTAACACTAAGAAACCCAAGCATCATGCCATCGCTCCCCCCAAGAATCTCTGTAACCTCTCCGTCATAATGGATAATTTCTCGGATCTTAAAAATATTCATGCCATAAAGTTGGGCGTCTTTTTCTGCATCTAATCTAAAGCACAGAAATTGCGCTTCGTTGTTTAAGTGCAACGAAGTCGTTTTGTCAATATCTCTTACCACCTAATTTCCCCTAAAGCCCTATCAAAGATTAAATGTTATAATACTACCCTAATTTAGTTTAAAAGGTTTTTACAAGAATGATAAAAAGCCAAAAAGAATATTTAGAAAGAATTGCATATTTAAACACCCTATCGCACCATTATTACAACCTTGATGATCCTATCGTAAGCGACGCCGTTTATGATGAACTTTACCAAGAATTAAAAGCTTATGAAGAAAAAAACCCTAATGGCATTCAAGCTAATTCCCCTACCCAAAAAGTGGGGGCTACTGCCACCAATTCGTTCAATAAAAAACCCCATTTAATGCGGATGTGGAGCTTAGATGATGTGTTCAATCAAAGCGAATTGCAAGCGTGGTTGCAACGCATTTTAAAAGCCTATCCTAGCGCTTCGTTCGTGTGTTCGCCCAAACTTGATGGGGTTTCGCTCAATCTTTTGTATCAACATGGCAAGCTAGTGAATGCGACCACTAGGGGCAACGGCTTAGAAGGAGAATTAGTTAGCGCAAACGCTAAACACATCGCTAATATCCCCCACGCTATCGCTTATAAGGGAGAAATAGAAATCAGGGGCGAAGTGATCATTTCTAAAAAGGATTTTGACGCTTTAAACAAAGAGCGCTTAAACGCCAACGAACCCCTATTCGCTAACCCCAGAAATGCCGCATCAGGGAGTTTGAGGCAACTTGATAGCGAAATCACTAAAAAGCGCAAATTGCAATTCATTCCTTGGGGCGTGGGCAAGCATTCTTTAAATTTTTTAAGCTTTAAGGAGTGTTTGGATTTTATCGTCTCGTTAGGTTTTAGCGCCATTCAATACTTAAGCCTAAATAAAAACCACCAAGAAATAGAAGACAATTACCACACCCTGATTAGAGAAAGGGAGGGCTTTTTTGCCCTTTTAGACGGCATGGTGATCGTTGTGAATGAATTGGATATTCAAAAGGAGCTAGGCTACACGCAAAAATCCCCTAAATTCGCCTGCGCTTATAAATTCCCGGCTCTAGAAAAACACACCAAAATCATAGGAGTCATTAACCAAGTGGGGCGCAGCGGGGCGATCACACCGGTCGCTGTTTTAGAGCCTGTAGAAATTGCTGGAGCTATGGTTACGAAAGCGACCTTACACAATTATTCTGAAATTGAAAAAAAGAATATCATGCTCAATGATAGGGTCGTTGTCATTAGAAGCGGCGATGTGATCCCTAAAATCATCAAGCCTTTAGAATCTTATAGAGACGGCTCGCAACATAAAATTGAACGCCCCAAAGTTTGCCCCATATGTTCGCATGAGCTTTTATGCGAAGAGATTTTTACTTATTGTCAAAACCTTAATTGCCCGGCAAGGTTGAAAGAAAGCTTGATTCATTTCGCTTCTAAGGACGCTTTAAACATTCAAGGCTTAGGCGATAAAGTCATAGAGCAACTTTTTGAAGAAAAACTCATTTTTAACGCTTTGGATTTGTATGCTTTAAAATTGGAAGATTTAATGCGGCTAGACAAATTCAAAATCAAAAAAGCTCAAAATCTGTTAGACGCTATTCAAAAGAGCAAAAACCCTCCCTTATGGCGTTTGATTAACGCTTTAGGGATTGAGCATATTGGTAAGGGAGCGAGTAAAACGCTGGCCAGATACGGCTTAAATGTGTTAGAAAAAAGCGAAGCCGAGTTTTTAGAAATGGAAGGCTTTGGGGTGGAAATGGCGCGCTCTTTAGTCAATTTTTATGCGAGCAATCAGGAATTTATCCGATCGTTATTTGATTTGTTGAACCCTAAAAACAGCGATATGGCTGAAGAAAAGCAGGAAAGCTCTTCTGTTTTCAGTAATAAAACGATTGTTTTAACCGGCACGCTTTCTAAACCACGGCAAGAATACGCTCAAATGTTGGAAAATTTAGGGGCAAAAATTTCTTCAAGCGTGAGCGCTAAAACCGATTTTTTAATCGTTGGAGAAAACGCCGGCTCAAAACTCGCTCTAGCAAAAAAACATGGCGTGAGCGTTTTGAATGAAGAAGAATTATTAAAGCGTCTTAAAGAATTGGATTAAAATTAAATTCTAAAGAAAAATTCCAATTTTCATTCTTAATGAATTTACTCACAAGATCCTATTTTATAGTAGAATGCGAAAAATAAAGATACTTTAAGGAGCAATGATGGAACACCATAAAGTGCACACAACCATTCAGGCTTTACAAGCCAAACGCAAAAAGTTGCTAACCGAATTAGCCGAGTTAGAAGCAGAAATAAAAGTGAGCAGCGAACGAAAGAGCAGTTTTAACGTTTCGCTCTCGCCCAGTTTGTTAGCTGAAATAGAAGAGATAGAATACGAAGAAAAAACAAGTAAAGAGCGAAGAATCAATCACAGCGTTTTACTTTCGCCCAGTTTTATGGCTAAAGTGGATGAATACATGAAAGAGAAAGGTTTTCCTAACCGATCGCTTCTCTTTGAAAAAGCGTTGGAGTTTTATATGCTAAAACACCCATAAAGCCAATAGCGGACAAAAAAATGAGAGGGTATTTAGGGTTTTAAGAATGGAAAATCAAAGACTCCGTTCCTTTAGTTTTTTAAGGTTATTGATCTTTTTATTCAAAGCCTTGGCTTTGTCTATTTTTTGGAGTTGGAACGCTTTTTAAAATCGTTTCACTCGCTTAGAGCGTATCTATCAGTAACGCTTTTGGCTCGTTTTAACAAAGATCGGTTAATTTTTTAGTAACACTGCACTAAATAAAACCATCATTTGAATATAATAACCCTAAATAGGATTTTAAATCATTTCTATATAAGGGGATTTTATGATTTCTAACATCAGCATACACCCAAAAACCATGTTTAAAAACGCTTTAAATATACAAGATTTTTCATTTAAAAGTCATACTAGCACAGCCATTATTGGCACAAATGGTGCTGGAAAATCAACGCTTATCAACACTATTCTAGGCATTAGATCAGACTATAATTTTAAAGCACAAAACAATAATATTCCATACTACGACAATGTTATACCACAACGCAAGCAATTGGGAGTTGTCTCTAACCTATTCAACTACCCACCTGGATTAAACGCAAACGACCTTTTTAAATTCTATCAATTTTTTCACAAAAACTGCACTCCAAATCTATTTGAAAAAAATCTTTTGAATAAAACCTACGAACACCTAAGCGATGGACAAAAACAGCGCTTAAAGATTGACTTAGCTCTTAGCCACCACCCCCAATTAATTATTATGGATGAACCAGAAACCAGTTTAGAGCAAAACGCTCTTATAAGACTATCAAATCTCATAAGCTTGCGCAACACCCAACAACTTACAAGTATCATCGCCACTCAGATCTTATTGTCTTAGATAGTTGCGAATGGGTATTGCTCCTTAAGAATGGCAACATTGCTCAATACAAACCTTTAAATTCTATATTAAAATCTGTAGCTAAAACTTTTAATTTTAAAGAAAAACCAACCACAAAAGACTTATTAGCATTACTAAAGGATATTTAATGGGAGCAATTCTATCTATCCTAAAACTTGAAATCAAATCTTATCTCACCAATACAAGTGCGTTATTTTGGACTTTTATTTATCCTATTTTAATGCTCCTATTACTAATTTTTGTTTTTTCAAAAAATACCACTGAAATTTTTTACTTTAATAACATTATTAGGTCTAATGGGACTTCTTATTATTTCTAGCGCGATCTTTGGTCTCACACAAGCTATAACAAGCTTGAGAATCGCATAATATATTCTTGTTCTACATGCTATCACCAGCAACTTTCAAACAAATAACTCTAGCATTAATCGCTTCAAGACTAATCGTTGTAATCCTATATGCTTTTATCTTTATTGTTCTCTCTTTTTATGCGCTCAATATCATCACTATTCTTAATTTTCAAGCGCTTATTTTGGGGTTTATTAGTGTTTTTTCAAGCGCATTGTTTTGTTTTTGCTTGGCAATTTTTGTAGCCAGAATCTTTCAAAACGAACAAAGCATCTTAGGATTTTGTAATATCATCAATCTCTATGCACTAATGTCTTGTAATGTTTTTGTTCCTTTAGAATACCTACCTAATATTGGTCAGTTATTTATCAAAACATCTATTTTTTACTACCTTAATCAACTTCTAATCAAAGCTTTTCAAGGGATTGATACTATACTGGTTTTAGCAACTTCAACATTTTTCATTATTGGTGGCATTATTTTATTTTTACTAAGCGCTAATCGCATGTTACTAACACCAAAAGAACGCATGCGTTAAACCCTTAGTCCCACCAGCCCCATTAATATTAAAAGCGCTTATTTTGGGTAGCCTAGCACCCCCTTAAAACGCTAAACGCATTCCAATGTTTCCGGTGATATTGATCATTTTGTAATCCAATCCAAACCTAGCCCCCACCCCAGCATTCGCATAAAAGCTTTTAAACAACCTCACTTCCCCGCCTGTAGTGATGCTTGCAAAGGTGTTATAAAGCTCGCCTTTTCTGTAACTCAAAGTGTTATCGCCAATGAAACGCACCAATTTATCCCCCATAGATCTCACCAATAAATCCCTACCAATGCCGCCAATCGCATAAAAATAAGAGTTTTTATTGAAATAATGGCGGTTTTCAAAAGCAAAATCAATCGTTAAAACGGATTTTTTAGACGGATCGGCGTTCGCTTTAAACTGATTATAAAGCGCATTATTCATAACCCCTTCTAAACCGGTCATGCCAATATAGTAATACCTTAAACCAATTTGAGGTTTTAAAATGATGCTTTTGTTTTTAAACATGAAATCATACCCGTAATTGACTTTTGCGTTCGTCGTCCATGTGCTGTATTTATAGGACTGATTGATCATAGAAAGCAGAGTGTCGTTGGAGCTGATTTGGTTTTTATTAGCCCCCCAAGTTTCATTGACGCTAAAGGTTAGCTCGCTCTTTTTAATGAAAGCCCTCGCATACAAGCCCACATCCACATTATCGGATTTAGAATTAGTGATGCGTTCATAAAAACCGCTATACCCATAAGCCGCATACCCTCCAACAATCACACCCTTAATGAATCTGTCATAGCCCACATTGACACCATAGAGCGTTCCTGTGCCATTTTCCACAAAGCTCACGCCCCCAACGCCGGTCGCCCAAAGGTTGTTTTTTAGTTTATCCCTTTGAGAGTATTTTAAAATCACATCCATCGCATTAGGGATTGCATCAGCAAATCTTTGGTTTTTAAGACTGCTCAAGCGTTCGCTAAAATCCGTTGAATCAAAGGAAGCGAAATTAGAAAGCTTGGCTAAACGGCTCATTTGTTGCGTGTAAGTGTTGAGCTGTAAAACATCGGTGGAATTGTTTTTGAGACTGGGTTTAGTGAGCATGCCTAAAGCACTGCTCACATCTTCCATCAAATTCACAATGTGTTTGGTGGGCGTGTCTTGCAAATAATAAGGAGCGAACAAGGGATTACCCCCTTTAGCCACAAAAAGCGCATTCAGCCACATAAGGGAATTATTGCCCGCAGATTTGATCGCATCCAAACCGGCACGGCCTTGAATGTGCTGGATATAGTATTCCAAACTAGGCGCATGAATATCCATGGGCTTCTCTGAAACAGTGACCTGAACCTTATCATAAAGGATAGATGAATACACCATTTGCCCTTGATTATCTTTAAAGCTTACCACAAGACCCCCATCTTTAATATTGACCGGTTTATTGTCATAGCTTAGTGAATCGCCGTTTAATTGCATGCGTTTTCCGTTAAAATCAATGAGAGTGTAAAGCTTGAGGTAATCGCTCAAGCTCCCTCCAAGAATCGTTTGGTTATCATAGCCATAAAGCATGCGTTTAGCGTCTATAAGCGTGTAAGCGCCTTGCTTGAGTTGAGTATTAAAATGGATTAAAGCTTGATTGTTATAAGACATGATCGTAGAAGCACCCGTTACATTAATAATCGTTTGATGGGTGGGGTTATTAAGATTAAAGATTAATGACCCTTCGCTCTTAAAATTCCCCCCCACATTCAAACCATTTTCATTCGTGCTGAGAGCCGCTCCTTTTACCACATTGAGGTTACCGCTAATATCAGCCCTGTAATTAGAGTTGTTGTTAAAAGCGTTATTCACGATCAAGTTGTTGGCTTTAAAAGTGGCGTTTGGCTCTAAATTTAAAGTCCCAATAGTTGTATTTTGCAAGACTTTTGAAAAATCCACTAATCCATTAGCTTTAATGGTTCCTAAAAAAGTGAAGTTATTTGCATTCACTTCTAGCGTTTCATCGGTTGGGGTTATAGTGCTTGAAGAAGAATTAGCTGTTTTTGCACTTCCTTTAGCGGTCATGCAATTTAAAACATTCACACAAATCTGACCTTTTTGAACGCTAACATCATTTCGTGGCGCATTCAGCGTTAAGCCGTTGGTAGCGTTTAAGGTATCTAATGAAATGTTAGAAAAATCTTTAGAAACAAACGAAAGTTTGCCCTGATATTGCGTGAAATTAATGGTGTTTTTCCCGTTAAAAATAATGGACTTGCCCGCTACAAAATTCAATTCCCCCCCTGTAGCGTTATTGAACGAGCTGTTATTCACAAACACATGGTTTTTAGCCACGAAATTAAAATTCCCTTTTTGCCAGAGATTGTTCAAGCCTTTAGGTTTGAGTAAAGATCCCAAGCCCAATTGTTCCAATTCTTTTTGTAAAGATTGAGGCAGTATGGATCCCAAACCTTGATGATAAACGCCTCCTAAGCCCTTATCAGCAATGATTTTATTGATCATTTGCCCTAGGACTTGATTGCTCATGATTTTATTCACTACGCCTTCGCCTAATAAGTCATTTAACGCTTTTTCACCTATGCTAGAAATGGTGCTAGTCAGCTCTTTGCTGGGGTTAGTGATGCTATTTAAAGCGATATTCACTAAAACGCTCAAATCCTGTGGGCCTAGCCAAGAAATGAGCTTATTGATTAAGGGGGCTTGATTGATCATTTGATTGAGAATATCCCCAAAAGTCGTTTTATCCAAGAAATTCTGTAAGTCTTTGGCATCAGCACTAGAGCCTATTTTATCAAGGGCTTGATTCAAACCTCCAGGCACAAAATTATTGGCAAAAGAACTCAAGCTTTGTTTTCCATACCAAGTATTGATGAAATTCTCTACATTTTCAATCCCTAAAGTTTTCACGATGAATTTTTCAAACCCTGAAGAATGGGCTTGGATTTGCTCTAAGAGCATTTGATCGATTTCTTTTCTTTTTATAGGATCTAGCGCGTTTAAAAGCCCGTTTTCACCAAAAACATCGCCCACCGTTTTAGAATTTAAGATTTCCATAATCGCGTTTTTAAAAGCGCTCACGCCTAAGAGATTATTCACTTCAGTAGGGCTAAGCAATGAGCTTAAAGTCTTAGATCCAAAATCTTTAGGGATCATGCTAGCTAAATCTTTAGGGATAGCGTTATCATTCAAGCTCTCTTCATAAATGATATTAGAAAGCGCATTCCCTAAACCTTTTTCCCCAAAAAGCTTTTCAATGCCCTCTTTCCCCAAGTAAGAAAAGAGCTTATCGTTCCCTTTAGCGTCAATATTGGCTTGATTGAGCACTAAATTCGTCGCGCTTTCAAAAGACACATTCGCGCTCCCACCGCTCCCCCAAGCGTTCCCGCTGCCGATGGTTCCGGTAATGTAGATGTTTTTAGCCCTAAAATTAGCGTTAATGTAGCCCAAATAAGGCGCGCTAGAATGGAGCAACTGCCCTAAATTAGTCTGTCTAAACATCTGGCAAGTGTTATCTCCAACCGCACATGGCTCTTTATACCCATCGCCTCCAAACCACACCACGCTATTAGTGTTCGTTTGCCCTTCTTTGATCGCCCCCACCACGAGATTGCCTTGAGAGAAATGATAATTAGCCGTGTTGGAAAAATTATTGATAATACCCAATAAACTCTTCCAATTTGCTTGAGTTAAAGTGATACCATATTTTTCAAAGATACCAAAAAGAGTTTCAAAACTATCCGGACTATTGAGATTGAGATTGTCCAAAGCCCCTGAAGATAAAAGATTGGCTATTTTAGGCAAAAATTCCTTACCCAAGCTGGCAATAACGCTTAAATCCTGCTTAGTGATAGCCTGATTGTAAATGTGCAAGGCTTGTAAGGGTTGGTTTTGCGCGTTATAAGTTCCTGGTATCTCATTGTTTTGATTAAAACCTTTGATGTTGCTCGTCAAATAATAAGTGCCAGCCTTATCGCTTGTATAATTATAGGAATTCTCGGTTTCATTATAAGGGTTTTTTTGGTAATCATACAAGCTAGGAGCGAGATTGAACATTTCATTATTAGAAACGCCGTTTTGAGAGATCTGCACTTTCAAGCGGTTGTTATGCAAGGTTTCGGTAATGGTTTCAGTCGTATTGAGCGGGTTAGTGAATCTCCAAGAATGAATGCCGTTATTAAACGAGTAATCAGCCTTGTCAATCTGTATGCCATAAAAACGGATCTTCTCATAGCCGTTATTCCCCCTTAAGCCATCAATATTTTGGGCTTGCAACACATCATAAACGGAAGTTTTTTTATCCCCCCCAAATAGATTCATATAAGACAGATTCAAAATCCCTTTAGACCCAAAACTAAAATTCCCTTTAGCGTTGATCGCCAAATTGTTACTGCCATTGCCTAAAAGGTTTAAAGCGCCATTTAAAAGAACGCTTTGAAAATTCATGGTGCTGTTGTTGTTTAAATCAAAAGAAGCGTCAGAATTAAAAGTCGCTAATTTAGTGAAAGAAATTTGAGAATTATTGGCATAAAAACTCACAGGAGCGTTAAAAACGCTATTGCCATTGAAATTCAACAAGCTTGAGCCGTTGAGATTGAAATTTGTTTCCCCTTCTACGCTAAGCGTATTAAAGCTCGCTTGAGAACTTTCAGCTAGATTCATCGTAGAGTTATTTTCAAAAGTGGAAGTGCCTTGGAAATTGATATGGATATTTTTAGCCCTTAAATTGAGCGTGGCTTGATTAAAATTCGTATTCCCTTTGAAATTGATAAGGCGCACAGAACTGCCAAAATCAGGCGTTTTGCCAAATAAAGGAATGCCATAAAAGGTTACATTAGCGTTATTGAAATTCGCTTGATTGAAGCTTACTTGAGCGTTAGGGTTCAAATTCAAATAAGACACCCCGTTAAAAGCGGTTGCGCCGTTAAAATTCGCCACGCTGTTGTTGTAAAAAGAAAGGCTTGAAGCGTTTTCTAAAGTCGTTTGGGTCTGATCCCCCCCAATATTGATAGCCGCATTGGGCTTGACTGAAAGCCTGGAATTATTGAAAGTAACATTCCCATTCAATGAAGACTGATTCACATTCTTAGACACATCAATGACTATTTGAGAATTATTGAAAACAATGTTATTAGCTTTCAAATCATAGCGAATGCCCCCTCCTAAAATGGAATTAGAAAATACCAAATCCGTATTCGCAACCATATTCACATACGATGAACCGCTCTCAGTCGCTCCGTTAATATTGGTCCAACCGCTAAAAGTGGTGTTTTCAAAAGTGATACGCCCTGAATTAAAATTAAAGCCTCCCCATGTGAAATCCCTAAAGTTAGAGTTTTTAATCTCCATAGAAAGCTTGGAATTAAAATTCGCCCAAGAATGCTGGCTCGCGCTGGTTTGTAAGCCCATAGCCACGGTTTGGAAATTCGTGTAATTTAACCCGTCAGCGTTCAAGGTTTCATCAGCGTTAAAACTAATCGTCGCCCCACCGCCAGCGTTAGGGTTGCCGACATTAAAGTTATTCGTTAAAAAGATATTAGTCGCGTTGAAATTGCCATGCAAATACAACAAATTATTCTTACCAAACCAAATCGATCCGCCATTATTATTGGCTTTTTCTTGAGCGCTCCCTAAAAGCAAAGTCCCTACCACCGTAGCCCCAAAATTCAGCGACCACGCAAAAGCGCTAGAGCCGATAAGGTCTTGATTTTTATAAGGCGCGATATAGCACACGCCAACGCACACAGGGGTTTTTCCTGGAATGAAATCAAATTGCTTCCTCACTTGACTCCAAATATCCTTAGAATCAGCGTCTGTGTGGAAAGGCGAAGAATGGATAGTGAAATATTTATAAGTGATAGAGCCCGGATTAAAAGTCTCTTCAAAGACAAATTTTTGGCCGTTGCTTTGGGTGAATTGCACAAAAAAAGTGTTGTTATCCGCTCTTAATAGAGTCCCTCGTTCGCCACCATAATGGATTAAATTCCATAAATTTTTTGAAAAAGCATTATCCGCCAAAGCTTGGTTATTGTATTTGATGCTATCCCCGCTTAAAAGCGTGTAAGTGGTTTTATCGGTCAAATCCCTTTCAATGTTAAAAATACTATTATTTTCAATAGAGACTGATCCTTTAAGGCGGCTAAAAGGATTGCTATTAATAAGCGTGTTTGTGCCTTTAAAGGTGGTGTTTTTAGTGTCGTTAAACGAATAGTTCCCGCCATTAAACGAGTTGTTGTTAAAAATTAGGTTTTGCGCTTTTGCGTTGATATTGTAGGAATTGAAAGTGTTGTTTTCTAGGGTTAAAGAATTTCCAGCGCTGTTTTCACCCCCTTTATAAATCAAAGTGCCGCTATTATTGAAAGTTACTCCGCTAATGGTGGTTGTGCCATTGCTATTGGCGTTATCCATGCCAAAATTCCCCCCTCCACTCACAGACCCCCCATTAAAAGTAATGTTATTGGCCTTAAGGTTAAAGCCTCCATGCGGGGTTTGGTTGCTAAAGTTGGCGTTTGTTACATTCAAGTTGCCGTTATTGACAATGAAATTCATCCATGAATTTTGCAAACCGGCTTTATCGTTATTCAAATTAGCGTTAGCGATATTCAAATGTTTTTGAGCGTTAAACACTAAAGTCGCGCCCCCACCGGTTTTAGCACCATTACCGGAGCGAATCGTGCCGGTAATATCAATTTGATTGGCTTTAAAAACGCCTTGAATATAGCCCACTAGCCCCCATTCAGCCCCTGAAGTTTTCCCAAAACCCACCACGCTATTAGAAGTGGGATTCGCCCCAGCAAGAAAGGGGGTAGTTTGGTTGAACACTAAAACGCTGTTAGCGCCGCTATAATCTTGCGTGAAAACGCCTGTGCCAGCGACCTTCCAAGTCGTCATGCCGTTGAGATAGAACACGGTGTTACTGGCGTTATTATTGATATTTTTAAGATGAAATACCTCATTATGGATATTCACGCAATGCGTATAACCTAGAGTGCATAAACGAGTGAGCGTGATCCCATTATTAAAATTTTCTTTAATGTAGTAAGTCAAGCCGTTATCAGTGAATTGAACATTATAAATTTTAGTGCTGTCTGGCGTGGACTGATCCTTATTTACTAGCGTGCCGCTAGGGTTTTCTCCGCTAATCCAACGCAACATTTGATACAAAGCGTTATTATCCTTATAATCCACGCTTTTAGCGTTAAGCAATTGATAAGTCGTGCCTACGCTTAAACTGCTCAAAAGCCCCTGCATGTTAAAAACAACGCCCTTATTGAAAGTGAAA
Organism: Helicobacter pylori NCTC 11637 = CCUG 17874 = ATCC 43504 = JCM 12093; assembly: GCF_900478295.1. Taxonomy (NCBI): domain Bacteria; kingdom Pseudomonadati; phylum Campylobacterota; class Epsilonproteobacteria; order Campylobacterales; family Helicobacteraceae; genus Helicobacter; species Helicobacter pylori. The sequence continues at coordinate 823,637 of NZ_LS483488.1, read as the reverse complement.
GTTGTTTGAGCGCCATTTATTTTGAATTGGCTATTCATATTGAAAGTGTCATCAGTGAAACTGACTTTAGGGGTATTATTGAAATTAAACACGCCCCCATTGAACAAGTTATGATTAAAATCCACTTGCTTAGCGTTAAAATTAAACGATCCGCCATTAAATGAGTTGTTATTAAAAGCGTCTGTCTGCTCTGTATGGTTGAAATTAAACGATCCGCCATTAAACTTGTCTTCAGTAAAGGTGTTATTCGCGCCTTCAAAAGTGTAAGAAGCGTCATCTAAAACGGATTTTTCAATGGTGGTCTTGCCCTGAAACTTAAAATTCCCTGCTAAAAAGTTCGTGTTTTTAAAGGTGTAAGTGTTTTTAGGGCCTTGAAATTTGTAATAGGCTTTATTGAAATTCACGCTATCAAAAACGCCATTACCGGTAAAATCATACCCCCCACCCGTCCAATCGTAAAAATCAGACTGAGAAACATTGATCTTACCGCTCCCAGAACTATCCCCTAACGCCATAAAAGTCATGTAAGAGTTTTGTGAAGTGGTTTTTAGGTTTTTAAAATCAGCCCCGGCGATATTGATTTCAGTCGCGCCCACAAAATTCAAAGTCGCCCCCCCACCGGTTTGAGCGCCATTCCCAGACATCATGTTACCGGTGATATAAACCCTATCGGCTGTGAAAGTGCCAGTAATATAGCCCGTTTTCCCCCAATTGACTCCCTCATACCCCCCAAAACGCACCGTGCTGTTAGATTTAGGGATGCTGCCATTAGCCCAAGGGGTCGTAGCGTTAAAGACTAAAGCACTGTTTTTCCCACCATAGGTTTGAGCAAATCTCGCATTAGTGTAATTCCAAGTGTTCAAGCCGTTGAGGTAGAAAATCGTATCGTCTCTATTATCTTTAATGTCTTTTAAATTAAAGACATTGTCATGGATATTCACGCTATTGGTGTAGTAAAGATCGTTCGCGCCATAATAGACAGATTGTAAAACAATAGAATCATGGCTAAAAATTTGTCTGAAATGATAGAGCGTGCCGCCTAAATTGTAGGTTACATGGTAAGTGTGGGTGTTGTTATTAGAAGTGGCGTTTTTGCTGTTGTCTTTTGTGGCTTGCGTGTTTTTAAGCCTGATGATATTCCATAAGTTATTGACATCATTATAAGTGATGTTGCCATTTTTCATGCTAAAGAGCGTGTAAGCGCTTCCTATGCTAGGCGTGTAATTTTGAATATTAAAAATCGCATTAGGATTAATGGTAACTTTACCGGTCATATTCAAAAAGGGTGAAGTGGGGTTATTGATCGTGGTTGTGCCTTGAAAATTAACATGAGCATCAGGTCTATTAAAAACAAACCATCCCCCATTAAAGGTCAAATTATTAAAAGTAATATTATTTGCATTAAGAATGTAGGCATTTCCTATAGTATTAGTGTTGCCATTAGGCATGCTCCCCAGAGCGCTGTTATTAAAGGTAACGCTATTGGCGTTAAGATTGAGTTTGTAATGATTGATATTAGAGTTAGTAAAGGTGATGCTCCCCCCGATACCATTCCCACCCTTATAAGTGAGCGCGCCGTTATTATTGAAAGTTACTCCGCTAATGGTGGTTGTGCCATTGCTATCCACATTATCAAAGCCAAAATTACCCCCACTAACGCTCCCACCTTCATAAGCGATGTTTTTCCCTTTAACATTAAAGCCCCCATTAGGGGTTTGATTGCTAAAAGTCGTGTTTTTCAAATGCACGCTGTTATTGGAAATCAAATTCATCCAAGAAGTTTGCGTCCCGGCTTTGTCGTTTTTAAAATGCGCTTCATCGGCGGTCAAATCGTTTGAGCTTTCAAAAACCAGTATCGCCCCCCCACCGGTTTTCCACTCATTACCTGAGCCAACAGCCCCTGTGATAAAAATGTCTTTTGCCTTAAAAACCCCTGTAATAAAACCTACATAGCCCTTTTCCCCAAACCATATAGAATTGTTGTTGGGCGTTGCGGAAGCGTTTTTTGTCCCTATATACAATTTGCTATTGTTGTAGTTTTGCGTGAAATTCCTATTCCCCCCAGCCCAAGTGCGTAAGGGGCTGACATAGTAGGATTTGTTGTTATTATTTTCATTCACGCTATTGAGCCAATACACCGAACTATTATAATCTTCAGCGCTCAAAGCTGAAACAAACCCTAGCCCTAAGAAGATTTTTTTGTTAAAGAATGCAGAAAGATTTGATTGCGTTTTTAAGGAGTAAATTGTCAAAGGCGAGTTTTTGATTTTGTATTTTTTAGCGATTTTCTTTTTAACGCCCTTAAACGAGCGGTTTTTAAAGCGTTTGTTTTTTAAATCTATTTTATTGTTTTTATCAATCATGGCTTAACCCTTTTTAAAGTTATTATACAACAAGAATAACCCAACTCCCTTAACAACCAGCAGTCTATCTTATCAATCTTAATAGCAACGATCAATCAGTTGCTTGATAGCACGCCCTTTAAAAAGCGTAACTATAACTCGCATGGATAAAAACGCTCTCTAAAAAATAAAGATTTTTAAAAGAATTTCTAGTCTTTGAAAAAGGGATTTTAGCCCCAAGCTCTATGCGGTGGTGGCGATCGATCGTGCTGCCAAGCCCCACATTAAACAAGCCGTTATAACCCATAAACGAACTATTTTTCATGCCTAAATGGTTGCTTTGATAAAAATACCCTATCCCAAGCCCCCCATACACCCCAAAGCTGTATTTTTTGTAAGTGTAAAAATCGCTCAATACATCTACATTCATGCTCAATAAAGAAGTGTTAATCGTGTGCAATGCGGTGGGTTTTATCGCCATAAGGTAGGAAAATTCACCCCTTAGCGCTAGAGCTTTAAAAAAAGCGAATTGATACCCCCCTTTAGCCCCCCATAAAAAAGCCGTATAAGAAGAGTCGATAACGGGTTTTGGGGTTATTTTAATAGGGGCTAAACCCACCATAGCCCCAAAATAAATATGACTTTTTTTAGGCTCAAACGCCCCTAACAAGCCCACCCATAAAGCCAAAATGAAAGCAATTTTTTTCATTCTAAAGTTTTTTGGTTTTGATAAAACCGCTTGATTTTGTCGTCTATGGGAGCGAGCAAACGATAAAACACTGGCACAATGAGTAAGCTTAACACCATAGAAATCATCAAGCCCCCACTCATCGCAATCCCTATGGGGGATTTCATCGCTGCTCCATCCCCACTCGCTAACGCTAAAGGCAACATCCCACAAACCATCGCAATGGTCGTCATTAAAATCGGTCTCAGACGGGTTTTGCCGGCAAACAAAATGGCTTCTTGGATATTCAGGCCTTTTTTACGCTCTTCATTCGCCACATCAATTAAAAGCGTGGCGTTTTTACCCACCATACCAATGAGCAAGATCAAGCCTATCATAGAGAACATGCTCAAAGGCTGATGCACTAAACCTAGAGCAAAAAACGCCCCTGAAAAGCTTAAAGGCATGGTAACCATGATGATAAAAGGCTCTAAAATGGACTCATACAACGCCGCTAAAATCATGTAAATCAGCACAAACGCTGTCGCTAAAGCGACTAAAAACTCCCCATTGCTCTCTTTGGCGTTATCCGCTTCTCCGGTAAATCTGTAATTCGCCCCTTCAACCAGCCATTCTTTCGTGTTTTTACTCACTTGCGTTAAAATCTCGCCCAAAGAAACGCCCGCATTCCTATTAGGCTCAGCAAGCACCGTAACGCTGCGTTGGCGGTTATAGCGAGAAATACTAGACGGGCTTTTAGTTTCTGTGATTTCCACTAAAGCGTCTAAAAACATCAATTTATCGTATTTGTTACGCACTTGCAAGCGTTTGATGTCTTCTACAGAAACGCGCTTGTCATCAGGCACTCTAATGATCATATCGTATTCTTTGCCATCTTCTTTGAACACGCTCGCTTGAGAAGTCCCAGAGAAAGCAGAACTCACCACTGATCCAATGGTTTGAGCGCTCACGCCGTATTTGTTAGCGTTTTGTCTTAAGATTTTGAGTTGCAATTGCGGTTGCGATTCGCTCGTGCTTGTATGGTAGCTTTCAACCTTGCCTTTTAATTCAGGGCTTTCTAATAAGAATTTTCTCAAATTCTCCACGCTTTTATCCACCGCTTCTTGAGAATGGGAAAACACAAAGGTTTGGAAGGGCGAACTATCCCCACCGCCCCCTATAAGAGTAACTTCAGAAAGATTAATAGTATCTAAACCTTTAGCTTCAGGCAAGCTTCTCAACTCTTTCCTTAAAGCACGCATCAACTCAAATTGCCCCAATTGGTGTTCTTTTTTACGCTCTTTTAAAGGCTTGAGCTGCACAAAAATCTTAGCCTTAAAAGGGTTTTGCGTGGTGCCATAACCCACTTGCAAAGTGGTGAATTCCACTTCAGCATGTTTTTCAATCGCTTTTTGAAAGATCTTACTCTTTTGCGTCATGTAATCTATGCTCACACCCGGTTTAGCCTTAAGCCACACTAAAAACCTCCCCCTATCTTCTTTCAGCATGAACTCCATACCGATCTTGGAAGCCACAAAAAGCGAACCCACAAACACCAAAACCACCGCTATAGAGATAATGAGCTTGTGGTTTAATACCCATTGGAGCAATCTGGTATAACGAGACTCTAAAGCCTTAAAAAAAGGCTCACTCCACACATAAAAACGAGAATGCCTGGGATTGACCACGACTGAGCTTACCATGGGGATAATCGTAACGACCACCACATACGAGAGAGCGATCGCTAAAGCCACCGTGATCCCAAAGCTTTGAAAAAAGCGCCCGATAATGCCTTTCATGTTCCCTATAGGCACAAAAACAGAGAGCAGCATCGCTGAAATCGCTACTAGAGCAAAGCCAATCTCCCTCACCCCCTCATAGCTCGCTTTTCGTTTACTCATGCCCATTTCTAGCTTTTTATGGATGTTTTCAATCACCACGATCGCATCATCAATGATGATCCCTATCGCTAGCGTTAAAGCTACCATGGTGAGCATGTTTAATGAAAAGCCCATCCATTGGATGAGCGCAAAAGTCCCCATGATAGAAATAGGGATAGAGATCGCTGAAACGAGGGTGATCGTGCCGTTACGCAAGAACGCAAACACCACTAAAACCGCTAAAATCGCTCCTAAAACTAGATCAAATTTCACGTCTTCAATAGAGGTGCGGATATAGCTCGTGGTGTCTAAAAAGGGTCTGATTTCATAGCTAGGGCTAATGGCTTGAATGTGTTTTAAAGCTTCATACACCCTATCTACGATTTCAATTTCATTCGCTCCGGCAATCTTTTGGATTTCTAAAATCACACCGGGTTTGTCTTTAAAGCTCGCAAAAGTGTTGTCTTCTTCCAAGCCGATTTCAATTTTTGCAATATCGCCAAGACGCACATGATTACCCACTTGGATCTTTTCTACATCCGCAACGCTATAACTATTCGCATTAATTAAAATAGACAATTCCCTTTGGCTATTGACAATGCGCCCCCCATCAATTTCCACATTCTCCGCTTTAAGCGTGCTGAAAAGATCCGCATAAGTCAGGTTGTATTTATTCATCAAAGTGGGATCGGCATAAATCCTAATCTGGCGCTCCCTAAAGCCGTTGAGCTGCACGCCCCCTACCCCATTGATTTTTTGGAGCATGGGTTTGATGGTGTTTTTAGCGTAGTCATTAAGGGTTGTAGCCGGCACGCTTGAACTGCTCACAAACAATGAAATAATGGCTTGGCTGTCGGTATCAAATTTATTGATAGAGGGTTTTTTAATGTTAGAGTCATCAAAACGCACTGAAGAAATTTTATTAACCACATCGTTTAAGGCTTCTTCATTAGGTTTTTCTAATTCAAATTCAATGACGACGATACTCACATTTTTAGAACTCGTAGAAGTAACCTTTTTGATCCCATCAATCCCCATCACCGCTTCTTCAATCTTATCGGTTACCTTACTCTCTATGATTTCAGCGCTAGCCCCAGGATAAGTCGTAGTAACCACCACTGTAGGCAAATCAATTTTAGGGAAAAGCGCCACGCTCAATTTTTTAAAACCCATCACCCCAAAAAAGACAATCGCCAAAGCAAACATCAAGGTCGTAATAGGACGATTAATCGCTGTTTTATACATCAAAATATCCTATTATTTCGTTTGGATAAACCCATCGCCAAAAAGCCCTACTGCCATAGGCTTAGACAAAAGGGCTTCAGCGCTCACTTTTCTGGTGTTTTCATCAACGGTGGGGTAAATCTTAGTGATTTTAGCTTCATGCTGATTAGAATCCCCATCTATAGAATAGGTGTAAGTATCCCCCACTTTGACTGCATTAATATATTTAGAATCAAATTCAATAACTAATTTCCTAGCATGGCTGACTAGTCTCAATAACACCGTGTTATTCGCGCTCACCCCTTCGCCCACTTGAATGTTTTTACTCGCTATCACGCCATCAAAAGGGGCTCTTAAAATGGTTTTATTCAATACTGCAATAGAATAAGCGTAATCCGATTCCAAGCGCCTGTAAGTGAACTCATAACCCTCTAGAGTGTTTTTATCCACAGCGCCCCCAATTTTGCTGTATCGTTGGTATTGTTTTTTAGCGAAAATGAGCTGTTGCTCAGCAGAATCGCTTTGAGCCTGTTTGTCTTGATTATACAAAAGCAACAAAACATCGCCCTTTTTGACCACGCTCCCCTCAGTAACCTTAATGCTATCCACAATCCCTGTGCTGTCTAAGGTGAGCTTGGAATCTTGCATCGCTTTCACATTGAAAATCGCATACACTTTTTCGCCAGCTTCCATGCTCAAAAAACTCAAAAAAAGTCCTATTAAAATTTTTCGTATCATTTTTATTCCCTTAATGCACATAGTCGTCTATTTTATGCCCGCTGTTGAAAATGTAGTTGGCTTTTTGCACTTCATAATTGTTGAGCGCTAAATTGTAAGCCACTTCTGCATCAAAGCGCGTGGTTAAGCCCCTTAAATAGGTGGTGAAATCCACTAAATTAGCGTCGTATTTCCTTTTAATATTGGCAAAAGAAAGATTGGCCGCATCCAAACTAGCCTTAGAAGATTCAATCTTGGCTCTGGCAATATCAAGCGATTTTCTGTAAAGCTGTTCGTCTTTTTCTTGCTCCAATTTTTTATACGCTAAATTCTTTTCATTCGCTAATTGGCCTAGCATGATGGATTGTTTTTGCAAGCTCAACCCTATATCATCAAAAAATTTCATGCTCGCATTAACTCCAGCCGTATTTTGCTGACCTGGGAAGAAGTTCCCAAAACTCCCCAAAGCGTAAGCGGGTTTTTGGATCCAATAACTCCATGAGTCATACACATCTATTGTGGGGTAATAATTGAGTTGCTTGTTCTGGTATTTGAGTGCAGAAATTTGCTCCCTTAAAGAAACCAAATCCTGCCTTTCTCTTAATTGCAAATTAGGCGCATCAATCGTAGTCTTTTTCAAATTTTTCACACTGAGATTGGTGAGGTATTCTAAAGTCAAGCGGTTTTGCTCCAAAGCAAATTGCATGTCCAAAATATCGTATTCGCTCAAATTCCCTTGCGCTTTTAGGCTTTGCAAATCATCAATCGTGGTCAGCCCTTTGTCATAGAGTTTGGTAACCCTTTTAATGTCCGTTTGGATTTGCTCTAATTTTTTTTGCAAAGCGATCATGCGAGCGAGATTGTTAAAATACTCATAATATTGTTGCACCACTTGCAAATACACGCTTTGGCGGCTATACTCTAAATTAGCCACAGTGGATCGGTAAGTTGCAGACTTTTCTTTGACATTATTCACATCGCTAAAACCATTAAACACATTCAATTTGACTTGAGCCTGGAGTTGTTGCGTGTTATAATGTTTAAAGTGCGGAGTATCCCTATTTTCATTTTTAAAGTAATAATTCGCATCCAAAGTGGGCAAAAACATCGCTTTGGCGATGGTGTGGTTCTTCATCGCTTGCTTGACACTGAGTTCTTGCGCTTGCAAACTGAGATTAGAAGTAGCCCCCTTTAGCAATTCATAAAGCCCCAAAGCGGCTTTATCGCTTTTTTCATGGTATTTAGCGATCTCTTGATTGATCGTGGTCGCTGTTTCTTTAGGCGAGGATAAAAAACTCGGTGTTGCTTCTAAAGAACTTGTCGGTGGATCAATGAGCTTTAAATTCTTATGGCTATAATTGTTAAGGATTTGCTTGATTTCATCAGGGGTTTTAGAGGGGGTTTGGGCTAGAGTTAAAGCCGCACACAAGCCCCATAAACTCGCATATCTTATAATAGTTTTCATCAAGCCCCCCTATCGCCTGGTTTTAGCATGCACTAATTGCACTAAATATTTCGCGTTTTCTCTGGGTAAATCCGGTAGCATCCCATGCCCTAAATTAAAAATATGCCCTTGATTGCCCATGATTTTTAAAATCCTTTCAACGCCTTCTTCTAAAGCGTTTTTATCATAAAGGCGGGTGGGTTCTAAATTCCCTTGCAAAACATACTTACCGCCTAAAATCTTTTTTGCCGCAGTTAAAGGCGTGCCCCAATCCACGCCAAACACATCAAATTCCCCATCTATGCTATCCAAATAAGCGCCAATCCCTTTAGGGAAAAGGATAACCGGGATATGCGCATAGCGTTTTTTAAGCTCTTTAGAGATTTTTTTCAAATAATCCCAACTGAATTTCAAATACGCTTCTTTTTCTAAAGCGCTAGCCCATGAGTCAAAAATCATCACTGCATTGACCCCTGCTTGGATTTGAAGGCTCAAATACTCTATCAATTCAAGGCTTAATTTTTCTAAAAGCGCTTTTAAAACTTCAGGCTCGCTATAAAGCATTTTCTTGCTTTTGGCATACGATTTGCTCCCCTCGCCTTCTATCATGTAAGTCGCTAAAGTCCAAGGCGATCCGCAAAAACCGATTAACGCTTTCTCTTTAGAAAGCTTTTGGCGCGTTTGAGAAATCGTATCATAGACATAGTTTAGTTGTTTATAAGCCCCTACTTTTAGGCTTTCCACGCTTTTTAAATCCGTAATAGTCTCTAAAAAATGCGGCCCCTTTTTGGGAGTAAATTCCAAATTCAAGCCCATTTCCAAAGGCACTACTAAAATATCGCTAAACAAAATAGCCGCATCCACGCCCAAAATCTCTACCGGCTGTAGGGTAACTTCTGTGGCTAAATCGCTATTTTTACACAATTCCAAGAAGCTCCCCGCTTTTTTACGGCTCTCTTGGTATTCGCTAAGGTAACGCCCCGCTTGCCTCATCATCCAAATGGGCGTGTAAGGCGTTTCCTTTCTAAAACATGCATCAATGAAAATCATCATAAATCCTTAAAGGTTTGTCTGATTATGGTTTTTATACTCTACAGTTATTTTTTAAAATGAATATTTTACCCTAAAAATCTCGTAAAGTCATAAAAAGTGAATGTGATACCAACAGAATAGATATTCAATCGTGGCGTGCCAAATGCTTTAGAAAATTTGCTTTGGATAAAATAAAAAGGGATACCACCCCTTACTTCTATGCTCAAGCCAAAATTTTTAGCCGCATTGAAAAACAAGCCCACACTCCCCACCGCTGATTGGATATTGAATTGATACTTATCAATCTTAGCCCCTAAAATTTGAAGCTGATAGCCTAAGGCGATTTTAGGGATAACCCACCCCTTAAAAAGCCTCACCCCAGCCATAAACCCAGTGCTCATGAAATACGAATCGCCCATTCCTGCATCCAAATACCCCCCTAATAAAGCTTTCTTTTTTAAAACGAACCCTGCTTGAAAGCCTAAAGAAGCGTCATGGTAAATTTTATCCATTAAAATAGGCGGGCGGTTTTTAGGGCGGATGGGGGATCTTTTAGTCGTTTGAGCGTGCTGGTAAAGATAGCCGATCTTAAAAGAGCCAAAATATTTTTTAGTAGGCTCTAGAGGTTTGAAAAAATCCCCATCCTTTTTGGCCAGTAAAACGCCTTTTAAAAGGCTTAAGATTAAGAAAAATCTAAAAATCAAAGCTTTAATTCCAATTTTTGTTTGGAAAATTCTACAATCTTTCCATGGAATCTCGCATAAAGTTGCGCTAAAGGAATGGTGTTTTCATAGAGTGCTAAAGCGGAATTTAAATTCTCTTGAACGCCTTTTTCAAAAAAATGTTGCAATTCGTCATAATCTTCTATCTCTATGCCTAATTTTTTTAAAAAAAGATAGGTGTATTTATCCACCACCATCACTTCTTTAGCGCACGCATAGCATAAAATCGCATCCGCGCTTTCTTTACCAACGCCCTTTTGGTCTAAAAGCCACTCTCTGGTTACTTCTTGTTTAAAATTTTCAAAACTTTGAAAGTCTTTTAAAATATTCTTGCTCAAATCAATCAGTCGTTTGGCTTTTTGGTTATAAAACCCGCTAGGGCGGACACACTCTGCAAGCTTTGAAAACTCTATATAAGCGATTTTTTTAAGATTGATCTCATCATCATTTTCTAAAATGAAAGCGTTTTTTAGATTTTCCAAAGATTTCAAAACGGCTTCAAATTTAGTATTTTGCGTTAAAACCGCCCCTAATAAAGCTTCAAATTTCAAAGCGTTAGGCCACCACCAAGCAGGGGCGTTTTTCAATAAATCCAAGCTCTTTAAAGCCTTTAAAATCTCAAAACTATCCAACACAATAACCGCCTGTAATAAAAAGAAATAAAAAAAGAGTATTTTATTAAAAAAGAAGTAAAAATTAAAGCAAAAAGCCAACGCTTAAAGCGTTAGCCCCATACAAACACCTTTCTTAAAACTAAGTTAAAAGCCTTAAGATATTTTGTTGGACGGTGTTAGCTTGACTCATCGCATAGCTGCCTGATTGCACCAAAATATTGTTTTTATTGAAATTCGCGCTCTCTTCAGCAAAATCCACATCCCTGATTTGAGACTCAGCCGCTTTAACATTCACTTGAGTGATGCTGATGTTATTCACGGTGCTAATCATTTGATTTTGCACAGAACCTAAATCAGAGCGGACTTTATCCAACATTTTCATCGCCGATTCCGCAATATCAATCACCACCATCGCGCCTCTCAAGGTTGTAACCCCAGATCCCAAGCTTTGGTTACCGCTAGCGATCACGGCGTTATAGTTCGCGCCACTGGCTGATTTGACATTAGCGTTAAAATTCCCAGTAACATCGCGCAAATTCACCGTGGTTTCTGCCACTTGAGATTCCCCAAAACCAATCGCTGTGAAACCTAAATGTTGCGAATCAGAAGCCGAAACGACATTGATGCTTTTAGCGTCTAAGCGTGTGAGAGAAAGCCTCCCATAGTTAGTAGAACCTTTTGTTAAATCCTGACCGCCATTGACCATCGTTAAAGCACTAGGCCCATTACTGACGCTATCGGTTTTGATTTCAATCCCACGACCATCTATACTGCGCAAATTCAAGCGCCCTTTTTGATCCGTATAAGCTTCCACGCCGGTTTCTGAAGTAACCGCATTGATCGCTGCGACTAACCTTCCGTCTGAGTCATTTTTCTTAATATCTGCGATATTACCCAAATGGATCCCATTTAAAGTTAAATTACTCAAACTTCCTGATTGGACCGCCACATCGCTCGTGGTGATAACGCTCGCATAAGCTTTAACCCCTGTTCGGTTAGAATTTTTGTTAATCACTTCCGCTAACACACCGATCCCCGTGCCTGCTGAACTAGAAACTTTTACGCTCTCTAAAGTTACATCATTCACGCCATCCACTTGTTTAAAAGTCAAGCTAATATCCCCAGAAGCCGTGATTAACGCGCCTGTAGCGATACGAACCTGACCGATTTTATCCGAAGTGGTAGAGCCGATAGAAGCCTTAATGCTTTGGTTAGAATAAGCCCCTACTTGGAATTCTTTGTTAGTGAATTGACCAGACAATAACGCTTGCCCGTTATAAGTAGTCGTGTTACCGATATTATCTAAACCTTGAATCAAACGAACGATGTCAGATTGAATCGCTTTACGAGATTCCGTAGTTTGCCCGTCTTGAGCCGCTTGAGTCGCTTTAACCTTAACGGTGTCTAAGATTTTTAACTGCTCATCCATAGCCTTATCCGCAACTTGGATAATCCCCATGCCGTCATTCGTGTTGGCAATCGCTTGACCCAAACTGCTCGCTTGTGAACGCAAAGAATCTGCCACCGTCATGCCTGATGCATCATCAGCCGCTTTATTAATCCTTAAACCTGAACTCAATCTCTCCAATGAAGTTTTAAGCGCATTTTGAGTGAGTGCGGATTGCACATGCGCATTCATCGCATTGATATTTGTATTGACCTGAAAAGCCATTGTTGTAACTCCTTGTTATAAAAAACCCAAAGGCATCCTTGCTTTTGGTTGGAACTATTATCGGTTAAAGTTTGAAATTTTAAAGGGCTTTATTTCAAAAGCAAAATTTAAAGGAGCATGAAAATGGGCTATAATAAAGAAAATTGATACCAAATCTTATTGAATGCAAACACTAAGGGATACCATCAAGGCAAACTTATAGAACAGGGCAACTTTGAAACCCTTATGAAAAAACAGGGATTATTTTACGAATTGTTTTTGAAGCAACAATACTAACGAGCGCTTAAATTGTTTGGTAATTTTGGGTATAATCCCAAAAGATTCAAATTTAAATAAGGAATGCCACCATGTTTGGGAATAAGCAGTTGCAACTTCAAATCAGTCAAAAAGATTCCGAAATTACGGAGTTAAAAAAAGAAATCAATCTCTATCAAAGCCTTTTAAATTTGTGCTTGCATGAAGGTTTTGTAGGTATTAAAAACAATAAAGTCGTTTTTAAGAGTGGGAATCTTGCAAGCTTGAACAATTTAGAAGAACAAAGCGTTCATTTTAAAGAGAATGCAGAGAGCGTTAATTTACAAGGGGTTTCTTATTCTTTAAAAAGCCAAAATATTGATGGCGTGCAGTATTTTTCATTGGCTAAAAACACAAGTTGTGTGGGGGAATACCATAAAAATGATTTGTTTAAGACTTTTTGTGCGAGCTTAAAAGAAGGCTTAGAGAACGCGCAAGAAAGCATGCAGTATTTCCATCAAGAAACCGGTGCTCTTTTAAATGCGGCTAAAAATGGCGAAGCGCATTCTACTGAAGGATTAGGGACCGTTAATAAAACGGGGCAAGACATTGAATCGCTTTATGAAAAGATGCAAAACGCCACTTCGCTAGCGGACTCTCTCAACCAACGGAGCAATGAAATCACTCAAGTCATTTCTTTGATTGATGATATTGCAGAACAAACCAATCTCTTAGCCCTAAATGCCGCTATTGAGGCCGCGCGAGCGGGCGAGCATGGGAGAGGGTTTGCGGTGGTGGCTGATGAGGTGAGAAAACTCGCTGAAAAAACCCAAAAAGCCACTAAAGAAATCGCTGTTGTCGTTAAAAGCATGCAACAAGAAGCGAACGATATTCAAACCAACACCCATGACATTAATTCTATTGTAAGCTCTATTAAGGGCGATGTGGAAGAGCTTAAATCCACCGTAAAAAACAACATGATTGTTGCGCAAGCGGCAAAATACACCATCTACAATATTAATAACCGGGTGTTTTGCGGTCTGGCTAAACTGGATCATGTGGTCTTTAAAAACAATCTTTATGGCATGGTTTTTGGTCTCAACTCCTTTGACATTACCAGCCATAAGAGTTGCCGCTTAGGCAAATGGTATTATGAGGGCGCAGGCAAAGAGAATTTTTCCAACACTTCAGGCTATAGAGCTTTAGAAAGCCACCATGCGAGCGTGCATGCTGAAGCCAATGATTTGGTTAAAGCCATTCAAGAAGACCACATTACCGATTTAAAATACCTAGAGCATAAAGTGCATTTAATGGAAGATAGCGCTAAACATGTTAGAGAAAATATTGATAAGATGTTTTACGAAAAACAAGACGAACTCAATAAAATCATTGAAAAAATTCAAAAAGGCGAATAAATTCCATTCAATGAAGTGTTTTGATGTTTTCTAAATCTTTAGAAGCCCTACGCCATGCCAAACGATACCGCAAAAGAGAGTTGTTTGACTCTTCATTAAAGGATTACGCTTCTAATGATTATTTGGGTTTGAGCGTTAAAAAAGACTTGCTTCAAAACGCTTTTAATAAGCTCCAATCCTTTGTTTCTCATTCCCCCAAGGCTTCCATGCTAGTGAATGGCTACCACCCTTTGCATGCAGAATTAGAAGAACGATTAGCGGATTTGTTGGGGTTTGAAAGCGCTCTTTTAGTGGGGAGTGGTTTTTTGGGTAATCTGGCTTTAATAGACACTCTTTTAGTCAAAAACGCCCTCTTATTCATGGACGAACACTACCATGCAAGCGGTATTTTTAGCACCAAAACGAAGCCTGATCAAGTGGTTTTTTTCTCGCACAATGACGCTAAAGATTTACAACAAAAACTCTTTAACGCTCCTAAAAATAAGCTCAAATTCATAGCCATTGAAGGGGTTTATTCTATGGATGCAAGCGTCGCTCCCTATGATTTTTATGCAATCACTCAAGAGATCCCTAACGCTTTTTTAATCGTTGATGAAGCCCATAGTTTTGGGACTATCGGCGAGAATTTATTGGGTTTTTTAGAATATTATCGCATCAAAGAAAAAGACAAAATCATTAAACTCAGCACTTTCTCTAAAGCGCTTGCGAGCTATGGGGCGTGTATTTTAGCCCCTTTACAAACCATAGAGTTTTTAACCAATCGCGCTAAAAGCGTGATTTACACCACCGCTTTAAGCCTGTTAGACACCGCTTTGACTTTGGCTCATTTAGAATACTTTATCGCGCAAAAACAAGAATTAAAAAATGAGCTTAGCAAACACCAACAGATTATTTTTGAAACTTTAGGTATTAGAACGCTCGCAGGATTTTTTACTTTAGAATTTGAAAGCAATCTTGCTCTTTTAAACGCCCATCATTTTTTGAAAGAAAAGGGGTTTTTAGTGGGAGCTATCCGCCCTCCTACGGTTTCTAAACCCCTTTTACGAGTCTCTTTATCCCTTAAAAACAGCTTAGAAGACACTAAAGAGCTTGCGAACACCCTTTTAAATTATTCTAAAATACAATCTTCTTTTAAGAGTGATTAAATGCTAAAAAAGATTTTTTATGGTTTTATCGTTTTATTTTTGATCATCATAGGGTTGTTAGCCATTCTTATCGCTCAAGTTTGGGTAACTACGGATAAAGATATTGCTAAGATTAAAGATTATCGCCCGGGTATCGCTTCACAGATTCTAGACCGAAAAGGGCGTTTGATCGCTAATATCTATGATAAAGAATTCCGTTTTTATGCGCGTTTTGAAGAAATCCCCCCACGATTTATTGAAAGCCTTTTAGCGGTAGAAGACACCCTCTTTTTTGAACATGGGGGGATCAATTTAGACGCTATCATGCGCGCTATGATTAAAAACGCTAAAAGCGGTCGTTACACTGAAGGGGGCAGCACTCTAACCCAACAACTCGTTAAAAACATGGTGCTCACGCGAGAAAAAACATTAACCAGAAAACTCAAAGAAGCTATCATTTCTTTACGCATTGAAAAAGTCTTAAGCAAAGAAGAAATTTTAGAGCGTTATTTGAACCAAACTTTTTTTGGGCATGGGTATTATGGCGTGAAAACCGCAAGTTTAGGGTATTTTAAAAAACCCCTTGACAAACTCACGCTTAAAGAAATCACCATGTTAGTCGCCTTGCCTAGGGCTCCGAGTTTTTATGATCCTACCAAAAATTTAGAATTTTCACTCTCTAGAGCTAATGATATTTTAAGGCGGTTGTATTCTTTAGGCTGGATTTCTTCTAACGAGCTCAAAGGCGCTCTCAATGAAGTGCCAATCGTCTATAACCAAACTTCCACGCAAAATATCGCTCCCTATGTCGTGGATGAAGTGTTGAAGCAATTGGATCAATTAGACGGGTTAAAAACTCAAGGCTATACCATAAAGCTCACGATAGATTTGGATTACCAACGCTTAGCGTTAGAGTCCTTGCGTTTTGGGCATCAAAAAATCTTAGAAAAAATCGCTAAAGAAAAGCCAAAAACTAACGCCTCTGATGAAGATGAAGACAACTTGAACGCCAGCATGATAGTTACAGACACGAGCACCGGTAAGATTTTAGCTTTAGTGGGGGGGATTGATTATAAAAAAAGCGCTTTCAATCGCGCCACGCAAGCCAAACGGCAGTTTGGGAGCGCGATAAAGCCTTTTGTGTATCAAATCGCTTTTGATAATGGCTATTCCACCACTTCCAAAATCCCTGATACCGCGCGAAACTTTGAAAATGGCAATTATAGTAAAAACAGCGAACAAAACCACGCATGGCACCCCAGCAATTATTCTCGCAAGTTTTTAGGGCTTGTAACCTTGCAAGAAGCCTTAAGCCATTCGTTAAATCTAGCCACGATCAATTTAAGCGATCAGCTTGGCTTTGAAAAAATTTATCAATCTTTAAGCGATATGGGGTTTAAAAACCTCCCTAAGGACTTGTCTATCGTGTTAGGGAGCTTTGCTATCTCACCCATTGATGCGGCTGAAAAGTATTCTTTATTTTCTAATTACGGCACCATGCTCAAACCCATGCTCATTGAAAGCATCACTAACCAACAAAACGATGTCAAAACTTTCACGCCTATGGAAACCAAAAAGATCACCTCCAAAGAACAGGCTTTTTTAACCCTTTCAGTGCTGATAAATGCGGTAGAAAACGGCACAGGGCGTTTGGCTCGCACTAAAGGTTTAGAAATCGCCGGTAAAACCGGGACTTCTAACAACAATATTGACGCTTGGTTCATTGGCTTTACCCCCACCTTGCAAAGCGTGATCTGGTTTGGGAGAGACGATAACACGCCTATTAGCAAAGGAGCGACAGGAGGCGTTGTGAGTGCACCTGTGTATTCGTATTTCATGCGTAATATTTTAGCGATTGAACCTTCTTTAAAAAGAAAGTTTGATGTCCCCAAAGGCTTGCGTAAAGAAATCGTGGATAAAATCCCCTACTACTCAACTCCTAATTCCATCACCCCCACCCCCAAAAGAACAGACGATAGTGAGGAACGCTTGTTGTTCTAATCCTACATGGCTATAGGGACTTTAACATCTCCGTAATTGACAGAATCTTTAAAGATTTCTTCCACTTTAGCCACAAGGATACTCACCGCTTGATTGTCTAATGCCATTTTATGCAACCCTTCGCTCAAAGCGTCCTTATCAAAACCACGCGCGCGCACTAACGCAAACACTTCCTCATTGTTAGGATTGATATAAATCCCTAAACGATCCACATTCATCAAGCTGTCATAAATGGGCTGTGTCATTTGGATAAACATTTCATTAGTGATCTTTTGCTTGATGCGGTTGGATTTAGAAAGGTAAGCCTCTTTGAGTTTATGCACAATATTTTGCGCCACTCTTATTGTCGCTCTTTTGGTAGCGATTTTTTCTATCTCTTCAGTTTTCTTACCATCCACAATGTGCGAGCTATCCACCCCTTGCGTGATATACTCACTGCGATTTTGCAACATCCAATAAGGCACATCTTGCAAGAAAGAATTCCTTTGTGAAGTGTTTGGGCAAGTGCAAGCCTGCAACATCAAAACACCCAATCCGCATAAAACCAATTGCTTGCTTTTTAAAAAAGATTTTTCTAACACGCTATCCCCTTTGATTTTGATTTTACAGAGTGTAACACAAATCTTTAAGATTTAAAACAATAATTAGGTAAAAAAATAAAAAAAAATAAAATGATTGAAACTTTGTTAAAAAAATCAACACGCAGTTGAGCATTAGAATAAGCCGGGTTCTGTCAATGGATGGCCATTTATCTGGGAAATATTTTGCAATATTCCTCAAGCGAAGCGTGTATCAATTTAGACTTACCATGCGCTTCTTGCTACAAATTGGGTTTGCCCAAACAAACTAAATCGCTTTAGCTTTGGTGGGCTCTTACCCCACCCTTTCACCCTTACCTTAAAAAGGCGGTTTGCTTTCTGTGGCACTTTCCCTTAGCTTGCGCTAGCCATCCGTTAGATGGAATTTTGTCTAATGTAGCCCGGACTTTCCTCTATTCTAAAATAGCGACCATCTTCTAATGCGTTAATATATTAGAAAAAAGTAGCTTTAAAAGAGTTTAAAAATTAAGGGTATAGAGAATATTTTTATCATTCTCATAGCTCACAAGGACAAGCTCATCGTTTCTAAACCCCCCAGCGCTGATATTTTTAATCTCTTTAGGCAAGCCATAAACTTCAAGGATCTCTTCTTTTATAGGGTCTATGACTAAAAGCGTGTTAAATTCCTTACTGAACGCATAAAGCTTATTATCCTTTAAAGCCAAAGCGCTAATGACTAACTCGCCCAATCCCCTTTTTTCTTTAAGTTTGGCATTGCCTAATTCTAGTAAAAACTCCCCATGCGCTTGTTTGTCGCTATTACGCATAGAGATGATAATCAAATCCTTATAACGCTTGTTAGGAGCGCTGATTAAATAAGTGAATTTAGCCCCTCTTCTTGCAGCGCTAACATAATAATTTTTCGCCCTAGAAGTTTTCAAGCGGCTGCGTTCCACTTCATCAAAAGAGTTGGCCCCTTCTAAAAAATAAGGGAAGTTTTTAAGCGCATTAGCGTTTTTGTTAGGAGTGATTTCTACGCTCGTTTTATTATTACCCATGATCACAATGTTTTCATCTTCGTTAAAATCCGCCCCCACAAACGCCCCCACCGTCGCGCTATAATAGCTATCCAACACCATATGGCTATGAATGGTTTTCAAATCGTTACTTACAAGATAAAGGCCTTGGTTTTCTGTGGTAAGGATCACCCTGTCTTCATTGAAATTCAAATCTGTGATCGCTCCATTCAATTTTAAAAAAAGCTCTTCTTTTTTCTCAATCTTTAGAGTTTTTGTAATTTCTAAAGGCGAACGCTCATAATCATTATCTTTAGGCAAAGCGCTCAATTTCAAAGGCTCGCCCACATCTCTTCTGCCTAAAACGCTTCTTGGGAATTTCAAATGATTCCAATTCTCCATAGACCAGACCGATTCTTTCAAATTCCACGAAAAACGCACCGGATCGCTTTGGCCTATGTAAGGGAAAGGCCCGGTAGAGAAAAACGCTTGCACAGCGTTAGAACCCACCACCATAAAGAAAACATAAAAAGCGCTTTTTTGGAGCGCGTTTAACGGATAATCTTTAAAAAGTTGGGTATTAGGGGCAAAAAAGAGCAAAACCGCTAAAAACACCACCACGCTAAAAAAGACAAAAAGCGCCCAAAACTGCGTGTGCAAGCCCAAAATAGCGAGCGCGAATCCCTGCCCCACATCTTCTAATGCATGGCTACCGGTATGATAAAAGCTCTCATATAACCCGCTACTAGCCATGAGTAATAGTAAGGCAATGTATTTAGGCTTAAACCCAAAACGCACCACCAAAAGTGCCACAGCCCCTATTAAAATCATGTTGATGCGTTGCGCCCAGCAAAAAATACAAGGCGAATCTTTCAAAACATAGCCAAAATAAAAATTCGCCAAACCCACAGGAAAGATCAAAATCCCTAAAATTGCCAAAGAAAAAAGATTATAAAATCGGGTTTCTTTATCCATGCATCCCCCTATAAATTCATATTAGGCAACACGCTAGAGCTGTGGGCTATAAAAATAATAAGCTCCACCAACCACACCACCATCAAAATCCCAAACGCCCAATTTTCTTTTTCAGGCTTTTTAAACGCTATCAAAATAGTAGCTAGACTCAAAAGCAGTCCTAAAAACTCCATGCCGTTCCTTAAAATTTTCGTAGGATTATACTCAAAAACGGATTATTTGATAAATAAAAAAATTATCTAGTGGATAACTTTTGAGAGAATTATATTAAGGGAGAAAGCCCTAGTTATCCATATTTGATTGAAACAGAGTCAATTTTATCATTTCTTTTTTAACTTCCCATAGATTTTTTTAATTAGAGATAATATTTTAAACAATCTCTCTTGCTTGTTTGTCCTAAGGCTTCTTTTTAATATACCATAACTTTGTGAAGGTTTTAAAATACAAGACAACAAAGAAACATCGTTGCAAAACAAGGGCAGAGCGTTTTTATGCGTCGCATCTGGAAGAAAATAAATTTGTTTAAATTGCTCTTGATCTTGAATACTAGGATTGTCAATAAAGAAATTTACCCATTCTATCACATCATAAATGCCTAAAGAAATTTGACTTTCTTTAAAATATGAAGCATATCCAACAGCCCCTTCTACTATTTTTTCATAAGCTTTAGAGCGGTGTTTTTCACAAGATGAAACGTCTTTTTGATAAATTGGAACGCCATTTTCTACATTTAAAATAGGGTATTCAGGGCTTGTTAGCAAAAACTCCATAAAATCCCAATTATGAAAATAAATGGGTTTAGGGTGTGAAAAAGGTAAGAAACTCACGCAATCATAATTTAAAATTCTTAGGAGATCCACATAGCACCCAAAAACTTCTTTGTTTAAAGCTTTTTGGATTAACCCTTGCGAAGAATAGCCTAAAGTAATCGTATCTACAATAGCGATATTTCCCTCTAAATTTGATGAAGACAAGTATTTTCTGTAATTATCTAAACATTTTAACGCTAAATGGCGGCAGTATTCAAAATTACTATATATGTATATATATGCTTGTTGGTTAGTGGTGATTTGCTTCTTTTTAATTTCTTCTTCTCCTTCTAAAATACGCAAAATTTCCAAACTCTCGCCCTCTACGACTTCTAAAAATACCGCTTTTTTTAAAATTCTGGGAGCATAGACATAAGTAGTTTTATATGAATTTGGATATAAAATATTAAAAATTTTTTGCAATAAATAACCATCTCGCGCAACAAACACTAAAGTATCAATATTTCTTTTATGAATCTCTTTATAGATAAACTGGCAATAAGCAACGGCTGCAATTCCTGCCTGCATCGCTCCCAAAAGAAACCAATAATCAAATTTTTCATGTTTTTGAATATAATTTTTATAAAAAACGCATAAAGATCCTAAAATAAAACTTTGCGCAACACTGGTTGGATTAAATGTTTTGTATTTAGGAAAAACTTCTTCTAATTGTTTCAACACGCTTTTTCTAAATAGCGTCGCTATACCTAAACTTTTAGGCATAGCATCATCTGCCCAAGAATTATCACCGATATGCAACATCTGCGTATTAGTAATATTTTCTTGTTTTAAAACATGCTTAAACAAATCCTTTGAATGTTTAGTGAGCATTATATGGTTACTGAGATAGAAATTTGTATAACCATCAAAACCCTTAGAAATTAAAATATCTTCAAGGACTTCTAAAGGTAAATACATATCTGATACAATAATCACTCTTTTATTGTTCTCTTTAGCGAAACGATAGAGTTCTAACATCTCCAAGTTTGGAACAAGCACCTCTTTTTCAGTGGCGATTTCTACTCCCTTATATGAATGAAACTCTTTTGGGATTTGATGATAAATTTCATCTAGAGTAATGTCTTGTCTTTTACTGATTTCTCTAGATTGCATTTCTGCCAGGATCCTTGCTTGATGAAAACCTTTAATATTATATTTAGTCTCAATATACCAAAATAAATCTGTGGGTTTAATGAAAGGTCTTAGAAGAAGGGTATCAAAAATATCAAAAGAAATCACATCATATTTTAAAATCTCACTTTTTGCCCCATCCAAAAATTTGCGCATACAAGAATCCTTTGTAAAATTTGAGCATTATATCATTTTTTTTTTTTTTCAAAAATACAAAAAAAGGGGAAAAAGCTATAGCTAAAGAAAAATAAGATAAGGAGTTACCCCCTTATTTTTTCAAAGCTTCTAAAGCATGTTTTTTGCCAATTTCAAAGGCTTTTTTGTTGGTGTCAGCGACTTTTGCAGGGACTTTTTTAAGCATGGTGTCTAGCACGATATTTTCTTCTACACATTTAGTAAGCTCCACGGTAATGGCTAACGCTACCACAGATTGCGTGATGATGTTACCCACTTCATCTTTAGCGATACTAATGATAGGGATTTTATAAAGCTGATACTTTTCTTCATCTTCTTTAGTGGGGGTTACTAGATTGGGATCAATGACAACGATACCGCCTTGTTTAATATCGCTTTTAAACTGGTTGTAGCTGATTTGAGCGACTGAAAGCATGAAATCAATCTCGCCCTCTTTAGCATAAGGGAAAATAATTTCATTTCTGTCTAGCAAAATATCCACCTTAGTGGGCCCTCCACGCACTTGCGAAGTGTAAGTGGAAGTCTTAGTGCCATAGCCCCCACTCACGATCTTAGCCTCAGCTAAAATCTCCCCCGCTAACAGCACGCCTTGCCCTCCAACGCCCGTAAATCGTAATTGCGCTTCCATTATTGTTTTCCTTGTGCTTTTTCAATGATTTCTTGATACGCTTCGCAATATTCTTTCCTGTCCGTGTCATGCTTTAAAACGCCTGTAGGGAATTTATCCACCCTTTCTTCAGGGCTCATGGCTTCAAATTGGCGTTTGCTCACCAATCGGCTTTCCATCCATTTTAGCATTTGAGACGCTTCGCCCATTTTATTCTTGCGCCCTAAATTGATATGGCAATTACTATGGACATCAAAGAAGCTAAAGCCCTTGTGCGAGAAACCTTCTTTAAGCACTTTTTCTAATTTTTGAGGGTCTAAAACGCTCTCTCTAGCCACAAAGCTCGCCCCTGCAGCGGTGGTTAAAGCGCATGGGTCAAATTGGTTATCAATATTCCCCCATTGAGCCGTAACCGTCCACATGCCATTAGGCGTGGTGGGCGAAGTTTGGGAGTTGGTCAAACCATAAATGAAATTATTCACTAAAATAAAATTCAAATCAATGTTTCTTCTGCATGCATGCATGGTGTGATTGCCTCCAATAGCAAAGCCATCGCCATCACCAGAAACCACGATCACATGCTTACTAGGGTTAGCCATTTTAATCCCTGTCGCATACGCTACAGCCCTACCATGCGTGGTGTGAACGGTGTTGCAATTCACATACGAGCTCATGCGCCCGCTGCAACCAATCCCACTCACCAAGCACACATCATCCATTTTCCAGCCTAAAGCGTCAATCGTGCGGATAATGGATTTCAAAATCACGCCATCGCCACAGCCCCAACACCACAAAGTGGGTATTTTATCCACACGCAAATATTCATCATAATTAAACGCCATTTTAAAGCTCCTTCAATTTTGCGATGATTTGTTTAGGCGAAATCGTGCGCCCATTGGCTTGCCCCAAGAAATGCACCTTTCTTTGCATAGCCCTTTCAATTTCTTCTAAATACTGCCCTTTATTCAATTCAATCACAAGGATTTTTTCGTATTTATCCCCTATTTCTTTCAAGCGTTTAGCCGGGCTTGGCCATAAGGTTTTGGGCCTGAAAAAGCCGACTTTTTGCTTGCTTTCTTTATGGTAATCTTTCAAGGCTTCTTTAACCGCTAGAGAAACCGAACCATAAGCGATGATAACGATTTCAGCGCCCTCTAAATCCATTTCCTCATTTTCGTTGATAATGTCTTGCTTGGATTCAATCTTATTAAATAATCTGTCAATCAAATCCCCACCGATTTTAGCGTCTTCAGTAGGAAAGCCAATGGGCCCATGGTGCAAGCCTGAAACATGGTAGCGATAACCTTTAAAGAAAGGGTTTAAAACAGCCGGCTCATCTTGTGCGACCCCATAAGGTTTGTAGTCTTTTTTATCGCCCACAAATTCCTTACGATTAATAGTCGTCTTTTGCACTTCTTCTAAATCTGGGATTTGCACCTTACCATACATATGCCCCACGGTTTCATCCATGAGCAAGAATACAGGAGTCATGAGCATTTCAGCCAAATTGAACGCGCGAACGGTCTCTGTGTAAGCTTCTTCCAAACTAGCAGGAGCGAGCGCGACGGCTTTAAAATCCCCATGTATGGGGTGTCTTAAAAAATTCACATCGCCTTGAGCCACACGAGTGGGCATTCCGGTTGATGGGCCTGAACGCATCACATCAGCGATCACTAAAGGGATTTCCGCCATGAAAGAATAACCGATTTGCTCCACTTTCAATGAAATACCAGGCCCAGAGCTCGCTGTCATAGACTTCGTCCCGCTCATGCTCGCCCCTAAAGACACGCTAATCCCACTGATTTCATCTTCCATTTGGATAAAATGGCCGCCGCATTTGGGCAAAGCCACGCTCATTGCATGCATAATATCCGAACTTGGCGTAATAGGATAGCCCCCAAAAAACCGACACCCCACTTCAATCGCCGCTTTAGCGACTAATTCATTCCCATCAGAAATAATCTCACGCATTATTTGCCTCTCCCTTCTAAAATAGTCTCTTCTAAGAGCATGTATTTAT
This sequence comes from Helicobacter pylori NCTC 11637 = CCUG 17874 = ATCC 43504 = JCM 12093, assembly GCF_900478295.1. Classification (NCBI taxonomy): domain Bacteria; kingdom Pseudomonadati; phylum Campylobacterota; class Epsilonproteobacteria; order Campylobacterales; family Helicobacteraceae; genus Helicobacter; species Helicobacter pylori. The sequence continues at coordinate 799,257 of NZ_LS483488.1, read as the reverse complement.
TGGCCTTAACCTTTTCGCTTCTTTCTTGGGCTTCTTTAGAAACTTTAGCGAATTTGAAATCCTTTCTGTCAGCCACATAAATCGCAAAATCCGGGCAGTGCAACTCGCATTGCACGCAACCGATACAACTCTCTGGGTAGGCTACTTTGGCCACTTTTCCAAGCACCCTTTCTTTTTCAATCCCCATGCCAAGAACCCCAGCAGGGCATACCGATACGCAAATATCACAACCCTTACACCTGTCTTCATTCACCCAAACGGCAACCCCATCTGGAGCGCTCATTTTAGCCATTCATTCTCCTTTGTGCTAAAAGCTGTATTCTAAAGCCCTAGCAATCAAAATTTGCCTAAAATTGTAGCAAGCCTTTTTTAATAAAATCTAAAATGCTTTAATAGTAAGAACTTAAAATTAAAATGAGAAAATACTAAACACTTTTTACTCAATTTAAAAGAAAAAACGCCCCATTTACCTTAATCTTAAAAATGATTATTAGAAAGATTAATGTTTTTTAAATGCTCTTTATAAGTCGCGCTGAAAGCATGTTTTTTATCCGGCATTTTCACAAAATACAAGAAATCCGTTTTTTTAGGGAAAACCACGGCTCTAATTGCTTCTAAGCTCACGCTCCCTACAGGATTTTTAGGCAAGCCCTTAAATTTATAGGTATTGTAGGGGGTGTTATCGGTTTTAATGCGTTCTTTTGTTACTTTAGTGTGTGAAAATTCCTGATAATTCAAAGCCCCATCCATTTGTAAAGGCATGCCTTTTTTTAGGCGGTTAAAAATCACGCTCGCAATCAAGGGCATTTCTTCAGTATTAGCGGCTTCTTTTTGCACAATAGAAGCGAGAATGATTTTTTCAAACCACTCTTCTTTATGGTAGTATCCAAGCCATTGTTTGCTTAAAGCTTCGTGTTTTTTAAGGGATTGACCGATTAAAGCTTGCATGATTTTAAAAGCGTCCTCTCCTAAGGGCAAATGATAAGTGTCTGGCCATATCACCCCATCTTCTATCACAGATCCATTCAATCGTGGAGCGATGCTTTCATAAGCCTGATTGAGATCGCTTGTTTCTAGTCGGTAAGTCTCGCTCAAAATTTGCGTGAAAAAATAGCGGCTTTCTCCAGGGATTAAAGTCGCGCTTTTTTGCGCCGCTTTTGCTTTAATCAAACGGACTAAAAAATCCCCCTTCCTTAAAGCCCCATCGCCCATATCAATATAACCTTTTTTAGGCATGCCCATTAAGCGTAAAAAAAGCAAATCTAAAGCGTTAATATCCACGCCTTGCTCTTTTAAAGAAAAAAACACTTTTTTGAGCGAACCTTGCGGGACAACCACCACTTTGTTAGGATAAATTGGTATACTTAAATAAAAAAGAATACTGATGAATAAAAGAAAACATGTATCCAAGAAAGTGTTTAATGTCATTATCTTGTTTGTGGCAGTATTCACTCTTTTAGTTGTCATTCACAAAACCCTTTCAAACGGCATTCACATACAAAATTTAAAAATCGGGAAGCTTGGCATTTCTGAATTATACTTAAAACTTAATAACAAGCTTTCTTTAGAAGTTGAACGCCTTGATCTCTCTTCTTTCTTCCATCAAAAACCCACTAAAAAGCGTTTAGAAGTTTCTGATCTGATTAAAAATATCCGTTATGGCATCTGGGCGGTGTCTTATTTTGAAAAGCTTAAAGTCAAAGAAATCATTTTAGATGATAAAAACAAAGCCAATATCTTTTTTGATGGGAATAAATACGAGTTAGAATTCCCGGGAGTCAAAGGGGAATTTTCCCTAGAAGATGATAAAAATATCAAGCTTAAAATCATCAATCTGCTTTTTAAAGATATTAAAGTCCAAGTGGATGGCAACGCTCACTATTCACCCAAAGCTAGGAAAATGGCGTTTAATTTGATTGTCAAGCCCTTAATCGAACCCAGCGCTGCAATTTATTTGCAAGGGCTAACCGATTTAAAAACCATAGAATTAAAAATTAACACTTCTGTAATGAAAAGCCTGGCGTTTTTAAAGCCTCTTTTCCAACACCAATCGCAAAAAAATTTAAAAACATGGATTTTTGATAAAATCCAATTTGCTAGCTTTAAGATTGATAACGCTTTAATCAAAGCTAATTTCACTCCCAGCGAGTTTGTCCCATCACTTTTGGAAAATTCTGTAGTTAAAGCCACTTTGATGAAGCCTTCAGTCGTTTTTAATGATGGCTTATCGCCCATTAAAATGGATAAAACCGAATTGATATTCAAAAACAAACAGCTCCTCATACAGCCCCAAAAAATCACTTATGAAACCATGGAATTAACCGGCTCTTACGCCACTTTTTCCAATTTGTTAGAAGCCCCTAAGTTGGAGATTTTTTTAAAAACGACCCCTAATTATTATGGCGATAGCATTAAGGATTTATTGAGCGCCTATAAAGTCGTTTTACCTTTGGATAAAATCAGCATGCCATCTAGCGCGGATTTGAAACTCACCTTGCAATTCTTAAAAAACACCGCCCCTTTATTTAGCGTTCAAGGCAATGTTAATTTGCAAGAAGGCACCCTCTCGCTCTATAATATCCCCCTTTACACGCAAAACGCTAATATAAGCTTAGATATTACCCAAGAATACCAATACATCTACATAGAAACTACCCACACCCGCTATGAAAACATGCTGGATTTAGACGCTAAAATCGCTTTAGATTTGAATAAAAAAACCCTTTCTTTAGATTCTTTAGTCCATAAAATACGATTCAACACTAACAATAATATCAACATGCGTTCTTATGGCTTGAACAACGACCCAGATAACCCACAGCCTGCTAAATTTTCTTTAGATTTAAAAAGCTTGCATTCTGTTATTCAAGAGGGTGAAAATTCAGAAGTTTTTAGACGAAAAATCATAGACACCATTAAAGCCCAGAGCGAAGACAAATTCACTAAAGACGTTTTCTACGCTACAGGAGACACTCTTAAAAACCTTTCTTTGAATTTTGATTTTTCTAACCCCAACCACATGCAATGGAATGTGCCACAACTTTTATTAGAGGGCGAATTTAAAGATAACGCCTATGTTTTTAGAATCAAAGATTTGAAAAAAATCAAGCCCTATTCCCCTATTATGAAATATTTCGCCTTAGAAGATGGCTCTTTAGAAGTTTCTACGAGCGATTTTGTCAATATTGATTTTTTTGCTAAGGATTTAAAAATCACTTTACCCATCTATCATAGCAACGGCAGTCAATTTAATTCCCTCTCTTTATTTGGCTCTATCAATAAAGATGAAATTTCTGTCTATACTCCAAGCAAAAGCATATCCATAAAAGTTAAGGGGGATCAAAAGGATATTACCCTTAATAACATTGATTTGAGTATTGACGATTTTTTAGATAGCAAGATGCCAGCGATTGCAGGATTATTCTCAAAAGAACGAAAAGAAAAGCCTAGCTCTAAAGAAATCCAAGATGAAGATATTTTCATTAGCGCCAAACAACGCTATGAAAAAGCCCACAAAATTATCCCCATCTCTACACGCATCCATGCTAAAGATATCGTGTTAATCTATAAAAAAATGCCTTTTCCTTTAGAAAATCTTGATATTGTCGCTCAAGATGACAGAGTGAAAATTGATGGCAATTATAAAAACGGCATGATCATGGCGGATTTAGTGCATGGGGCTTTGTATCTTAAGGCCCATAATTTTAGCGGGGATTATATCAATACCATCCTCCAAAAAGATTTCGTAGAAGGGGGCTTATTCACGCTTATTGGGGCTCTTGAAGATCAGGTTTTCAACGGCGAATTGAAATTCCAAAACACAAGCTTAAAGAATTTCGCTCTCATGCAAAACATGGTCAATCTCATCAACACCATTCCCTCCCTCATTGTCTTTAGAAACCCTCATTTAGGGGCTAATGGCTATCAAATCAAAAAGGGATCTGTTGTTTTTGGGATCACTAAAGAATATTTAGGGTTAGAAAAAATTGATCTTATCGGCAAAACGCTTGATATTGCTGGCAATGGGATCATTGAATTAGACAAAAACAAATTGGATTTGAATTTAGAAGTTTCCACTATCAAGGCTTTGAGCAATGTCTTAAATAAAATCCCTATTGTGGGCTATCTTATCTTAGGAAAAGGAGGTAAAATCACCACTAATGTGAATGTCAAAGGCACGCTAGATAAACCTAAAACTCAAGTCACTTTAGCATCAGATATTATCCAAGCGCCTTTCAAAATCTTGCGCCGTATTTTCACACCTATTGACATCATCGTGGATGAAGTCAAAAAAAACATTGATTCAAAAAGGAAATTAAAATGACGCTCAATGAAGCCATTAAAGACAAAGTTTATGAAATCGTAGAAATCGCTAACTGCGATGAAGCTCTTAAAAAACGCTTTCTGTCTTTTGGTATCCATGAAGGGGTTCAATGCATTCTTTTGCATTATTCCATGAAAAAAGCCACGCTTTCGGTTAAAATCAACCGCATTCAAGTGGCTTTAAGATCCCATGAAGCGCAATACCTTCTCATCAAAGAAAGCGTGTGAAAATGGGTTTAAAACGCGCTAAAACTCACCAAAAAGCCCAACAAATCAAAGAACTGCTTTTAAAACATTACCCCAACCAAACCACCGAATTGCACCATAAAAACCCTTATGAATTATTGGTGGCTACCATTTTAAGCGCTCAATGCACGGACGCTAGAGTGAATCAAATAACGCCCAAGTTATTTGAAAAATACCCAAGCGTGAATGATTTAGCCCTCGCTTCTTTAGAAGAAGTTAAAGAGATCATCCAATCCGTTTCTTATTTCAACAATAAAAGCAAGCATTTAATCAGTATGGCTCAAAAAGTGGTTAGGGATTTTAAGGGCGTTATCCCCTCTACGCAAAAAGAATTGATGAGCCTAGAGGGCGTGGGGCAAAAAACCGCTAATGTGGTGCTTTCAGTGTGTTTTGATGCAAACTATATAGCCGTAGATACCCATGTGTTCCGCACGACGCACCGCTTAGGCTTAAGCAACGCTAACACGCCCATTAAGACCGAAGAAGAACTCAGCGATCTTTTTAAAGACAACCTATCCAAACTCCACCATGCTTTAATCTTGTTTGGCCGCTACACCTGCAAGGCTAAAAACCCCTTATGCGGCGCGTGTTTTTTAAAGGAATTTTGCGTTTCTAAAGCTAGCTTTAAAGCGTAGTGGCTTTATTTGTTATAAAATTTATAGTAAAATTAAGATTTTATAATCAAAGTCAAATCATTCTTGAAAGAGTAGGGTTTTATGTCAGAAACAGAAGCCAATAAGTTAAAAATAGCCGAAAAAGAAAAAGAGAAAGCGAATAAAGAAAGAGAACTAGAGCTTTCCACTTATTTAGAAGAACTCATTTGCGATTATAAAAACCTTTTAGACATGGAGATTGTTTTTAGCGCGGAACTTGGCTCTACGCAAATCCCTTTGTTGCAAATTTTGCGTTTTGAAAAAGGCTCTGTGATTGATTTGCAAAAACCCGCCGGAGAGAGCGTGGATACTTTCGTGAACGGGCGGGTGATTGGTAAGGGTGAGGTGATGGTTTTTGAAAGGAATTTAGCCATTCGTTTGAATGAAATCCTAGATTCTAACGCCATTGTGTATTATCTCGCTAAAAATTCATGAGATTGTTATTCTTGTTATTGAGTGCTGCTTTTATGTTACTGGCTGAAGAAAAAATACCTTTAAATGATGACGCTCCCATTAAACTAGCGCATTGGCAAAATGCATTAAAAGAAGTCCAACCTGATTTAAACGCTCAAACAACACCACCCATAAAAGCCGTGCAAACCACGCTCACTTTTGAAGCGCCCTTTAACAAAACGCCTAAAATCATGGAAGTTGAAGGGCAAAAGGTGATCGTTTTAAAAAACGCTAAACTGGATTCTAAAAAAACCATGGATTTTAAAGAAGCCTCTTTGAATGCTTTAGAAATGTTTTCTTACCAAAATGACATCTACCTCTTGTCTAAAAAAGCCACAACAGAATTAGAAATCCAAGCTTCAAACAGCAAGGATAAAAAACGCATCCGCTTTCTTTTTTTACCTAAAGGTTTTCATTTAGCCCCAAGCCATGAAGAACAATCTCAGCATGCCAATCTCGAAAGCCAAGATAAAAAAGAGCGAGCCAAAAGCCCTCTAGAATTAAAACCCCCACTAGATTTAAGCCATGCTTATAAGGCGCTAGCGGTTATTGCTGCCTTACTCTTAATATTGTATATAATCAAAAAAAAAATTGTTCCCACACAAGGGTCTTTTTCTACAAAAGATTTTAAGTTAGAAATTAGTGTTTTGGGTCGTGTTGGTGCGAACCATAAAATCATTTCAATAGAAACCAATAAGGAGCGTTACTTGGTCTTACTAAGCGATAAATACGGCCTGCTTTTAGACAAAATAAGCCCAAAAACATCTAAAGAAGAACTGATTAAAGAAGCTGAAAATAATATAAAGAATTCAAAATTAGGAAATTTATATGCCGGAAAATTCTAAACTACAACCTGCTAAGTTAGGGAAAAATTTTGACCCTGTAGATCATTCTAACAGGAATTTTTTCTTTTCTCTCATTCTGTCTGTATTGTTGCACTGGTTGATTTATTTTTTATTTGAACACAGAGAAGATTTTTTTCCTTCAAAACCCAAGCTTGTTAAATTAAATCCTGAAAATTTATTGGTTTTAAAAAGAGGCCATTCGCAAGATCCCAGTAAAAACACCCAGGGCGCTCCTAAACCCACGCTGGCTGGACCCCAAAAACCCCCAACGCCTCCCACACCCCCAACCCCGCCAACCCCACCAAAGCCTATAGAAAAGCCTAAGCCTGAGCCTAAACCAAAACCTGAACCCAAAAAGCCCAACCACAAACATAAGGCTCTTAAAAAAGTAGAAAAAGTGGAAGAGAAAAAAATAGTAGAGGAGAAAAAAGAAGAGAAAAAAATCGTAGAGCAGAAAGTAGAACAAAAAGTAGAGCAGAAAAAAATAGAAGAGAAAAAACCTGTCAAAAAAGAATTTGACCCTAACCAGCTTTCTTTCTTGCCTAAAGAAGTTGCGCCACCCAGAAAAGAAAATAATAAAGGCTTAGATAACCAAACCAGAAGGGATATTGATGAATTGTATGGCGAAGAATTTGGGGATTTAGGCACAGCCGAAAAAGATTTCATCAGGAATAATTTAAGGGATATTGGGCGCATCACGCAAAAATATTTAGAATACCCTCAAGTAGCGGCTTATTTAGGGCAGGACGGGACGAATGCGGTAGAGTTTTACTTGCACCCTAACGGCGATATTACCGATCTTAAAATCATCATTGGCTCTGAATATAAAATGCTTGATGACAACACCTTAAAGACCATTCAAATCGCTTATAAGGATTACCCACGCCCCAAAACTAAAACCCTCATTCGCATCAGAGTGCGCTATTACTTAGGAGGCAATTAGAAAATGGAAATCACGCTTTTTGACCCCATAGACGCCCACTTGCATGTGCGAGAAAACGCGCTTTTAAAAGCGGTGTTAAGATATTCTAGCGAGCCTTTTAGTGCCGCAGTGATCATGCCTAATCTCAGTAAGCCCTTGATTGACACTCCAACCACCCTTGAATACGAAGAAGAAATTTTAAACCATTCTTCAAACTTCAAGCCTCTAATGAGTTTGTATTTCAATGATGGCTTGACTTTAGAAGAATTGCAACGCGCTCAAGAAAAAGGCATCAGGTTTTTAAAGCTCTACCCCAAAGGCATGACCACAAACGCGCAAAACGGCACTTCGGATTTGTTGGGTGAAAAAACCTTAGAAATTTTAGAAAACGCCCAAAAATTAGGCTTTATTTTATGCATCCATGCAGAACAAGCCGGGTTTTGTTTGGATAAAGAATTTTTATGCCATAGCGTTTTAGAAACTTTCGCCCTTTCATTCCCTAAACTCAAAATCATTATAGAGCATTTGAGCGATTGGCGCAGTATCGCTTTGATTGAAAAGCATGACAACCTCTATGCGACTTTGACCTTACACCATATCAGCATGACTTTAGATGATTTATTAGGGGGGAGTTTGGACCCGCATTGTTTTTGCAAACCCTTAATCAAAACCAAAAAAGACCAAGAAAGGCTTTTATCCCTTGCTTTAAAAGCCCACCCTAAAATCTCTTTTGGATCTGATAGCGCCCCGCATTTCATTTCTAAAAAGCATAGCGCTAACATCCCGGCAGGCATCTTTTCTGCCCCTATTTTGTTGCCTGCATTGTGCGAACTTTTTGAAAAACACAACGCTTTAGAAAACTTGCAAGCCTTTATCAGCGATAACGCTAAAACAATCTATGGGCTAGACAATTTGCCCAGTAAAAAAGCGCATTTGTCTAAAAAACCCTTTATGATCCCTACACACACGCTTTGTTTGAATGAAAAAATCGCTATCTTAAGAGGGGGCGAAACGCTATCTTGGAACCTTCAAGAAATCGCCTAAAACATGCCGCCTTTTTTGTGGGGCTTTTTATCGTTTTATTTTTAATTATAATGACGCATCAAACCCCCCCCTATGCTTTCATGCATAATCAAGCCCTTTCAACCAAAAGCCCCCCCTATTTCACACAATTCACTATCCCTAAACCAGATGACGCTTTAAGCGTGCATGCGAGCGCTTTAATCAATTTGCCTAACGATAACCTCTTGAGCGCTTATTTTAGCGGCACTAAAGAAGGGGCAAGGGATGTGAAAATCAGCGCGAATCTTTTTGACAGCAAGATTAATCGCTGGAGCGAAGCCTTCATTCTTTTAACCAAAGAAGAGCTTTCTCATTATTCGCATGAATATATCAAAAAAACTAGGTAACCCCTTGCTTTTTTTGCATGACGATAAAATTTTGTTGTTTGTCGTAGGGGTGAGCATGGGCGGGTGGGCCACTTCTAAAATCTATCAACTTGAAAGCGCTTTAGAGCCGATTCGTTTTAAGTTTGCGCGAAAACTCTCTTTAAGCCCTTTTTTAAACTTAAGCCATTTGATAAAAAATAAGCCTTTAAACACCACTGATGGCGGGTTTATGCTACCGCTTTATCACGAATTAGCCACCCAATACCCCTTGTTGTTGAAATTTGACAAACAAAATAACCCAAGAGAGCTTTTAAGGCCTAATGCCCTAAACCACCAGCTCCAGCCAAGCTTAACCCCCTTTAAAGATTGCGCCATCATGGCGTTTAGAAACCATTCTTTTAAAGATAGCCTCATACTAGAAACCTGTAAAACCCCTACTATTTGGCAAAAACCCATGCTTACGAATTTGAAAAACTTGAATGACGCTTTGAATTTGATCAACTTAAACAAAGAATTGTATTTGATCCACAACCCTAGCGATTTATCACTGCGTCGTAAAGAACTCTTGCTTTCTAAATTAGAAAACTCAAACTCTTTTAAAACCTTAAAAATTTTAGATAAAGCCAATGAAGTGAGTTACCCAAGCTATAGTCTTAATCCTCATTTTATAGATATTGTCTATACCTACAACCGATCTCATATCAAACACATCCGTTTTAATATGGCTTATTTAAAATCCCTTCTCAAGTGATTAGTCATGTTTATACATTCTTCTTACACGCTGAGTTTTGTATGGCTTTTTTTAATTTTCTTTTTTTTCAAAAAGAAGCCATTGGGTTTAAGGTTTTCGCTCTCTTTAATAAGCGTGATTTTAAGCAATATCGCTTTGAAAGACTCTCTATCGCTCAATGAATTTTTAAGCAGTTTTACAGCCCCCTTAAGCCCCTTTAGCTGTCTTTTGATCCTTGCTTATGCGCTCTTTTCTTGCCGTCTCCTCCAAAAGCCCCCTTTAGAAACCTTGCAATCTTATAGCGTCATGCTGTTTTTCAATCTGTTGCTTTTGACAGATATTTTAGGGTTTTTGCCTTTTTCAATCTATCATCATTTCATGGCTTCTCTTATTGTTAGCGCGCTTTTTTGTAGCAGTTTGTTTTTGAGCAGCCCCTTATTGGGCGTGATTGCTTTAGTAGCGTTATCCAGTTCGCTTTTAATGCGTTCTAATTTTCAAATCTTAGATTCTTTATTGGATTTCCCCTTGCTTCTTTTTGTCTTTTTTAAGACTTTATATCTTGTTAAAAAAAGGTTGTATTAACGCTTATGAAATCCCTATCCCATGCCCTTTTTTCGCTCTTTTTAAAAGGTTTTTATTTCACCTTTTTTATGAGCTTGTTGTTTGTGTTTAATCGTATCGGCTTTATCCTTTATACAGGCTATTATAAGCATGCTTTAAAAAACCCTATTTTTGATGAAATCATCAAAACCCTATTCAATGGATCCAGATACGATAATCGTGTGGTCTCAAGCCTAGCGATTCTTTTTATCATCATCGGGTTATTGGGGTTATTTGCCCCTAAACACCAAACCAAAATGCTTAATGTTGTGGCGTATTTTTCTATCGCTATTATCCTGTTTTTAAACATTTCAAACATTGTTTATTATGGCATTTATGGGAATGTGTTTGATGAAAATTTATTGGAATTTTTGCATGAAGACACGCTCACGATTTTAAAAATGAGCGGGGAATACCCTATTTTTTCTAGTTTTTCACTCTTTTTAATCCTTAGCGTTTTAATCTCTTTTACCTATTTCAAACTCCAAAACGCCCTTTTTAAGCCCAAAAATGTGTATCAAGCCGCCCACACCAAACCCCTTAAAACTTTTATTTTATTTGCGCTTTTTTCCCTCACGCAAATGTTTTACATTAACGCGCAATTGAGTTTTGTGGGCGCGTCTTTAGATCTCAGCATAGAGCCAGCCAAAGATCCTTTTTTAATGAAAATCACCCCCGGTGCGTTTCGCAACCTTTATCTTTTAGCACGCAATTACAGACAAAGCCATAACCTTAAATTCAGCGATTTTGCTAAAGAAACGCCTTTAGAAGTGGCGAAAAATTATTTCCATCTTAAAGAAAACCCTTCAAACAACCTCTATGAGTTGCTTTCTCAAACAAGCCACAACGATTCTCTTCAAACCATTCAACATGTTTTCTATATCGTTTCAGAGTCCCTGAGTTCATGGCATTTTGATCCAAAATTTGACGCCATAGGGCTAACGAGCGCTTTACAAGATTTGGTCAAAAAAGAGCATGCCCACATGCTTTCTGCTTTTATTGAAAGCGCCCCACGGACCGTTAAAAGCCTAGATGTCCAGATCACAGGCTTGCCTTATATCAATGATAATAACTTAGTCAATTCAGGGGTGATCCTCCCTAGCTTTCCTATGGCGATTGGCAATATCACAAAAACTCTGGGTTATAAAAACAACTTTTATTATGGGGGTAGCGGGATTTGGAACAAATTAACCAGTTTCACCAAAAAACAAGGTTTTCACGCCCTTTATTTCAATAACCATCTCTTAGAATTTGCCAAAAACAAGCCCTACCCCAAGCCCATAGAGAGCAACTGGGGAGTGCATGATAATATTCTATTTGACTATATTTTAGAAAACACCAACCCCCATGAAAAAACTTTCAGCATGGTGATGACTTTAAGCAACCATGCGATCAAAAACGTGAATCTCAAAGCCTTTGGCGTGCCTTTAGAAAAAATCCAACAATTTGTGGAAAAAACCCCCAAATCAGAAAATCTACCGGACGCTAATTCTTTAGGGCATATTTACTGGTATGACAAAGTAATAGTCAATTTCATCAAAAAAGCCAGCCAAAAATTCCCTAACTCGCTTTTTATCATCACAGGGGATCACTTTGACAGGAGCTATGAATACGCTAAAAACGATTTGTATATCATTAAATCCGTGCCGCTTATTTTATATGCCCCCACCTTAAAGCCTAAAAAAATCAGTCAAGTCGGATCGCATTTAGACATCGTCCCTACGATTATTGAATTAGTCGCCCCTAAAGGCTTTCAATTCGTGAGTTTTGGAAAGCCTTTACTTTCTAACAACACAACAAACCCCCCAAGCCACCCCAATTACGCGCTAGGCTATGAAGCGATCGCTACTAAAGATTATTTTTATAACCCGAGTTCAGGGTTAAGGTATTTGAATGAAAACCCTAAAGAGCCAGAGGATAAACAAAACGACAAAACAGAAGCTTCTAAGTTTTACCAGCAATTAGAATCCTTAAAAGCCCTTAGTTTTTACTTGCTCTATCATGGGGCTAATCTTAAAGATTGACAAACTGGGTTTTTATTCCATTAAACGCATGATTTTTGCTACAATAATAGGATTTTAATGGATAAAGGACAAATAAGCATGCCAAATAGGGGCGTTGTTTTATTAGACGGGCAAGCGCTAGCTTGTAATATAGAAAAAGATTTGAAAAATAAAATCCAAATAATAAGTACGCAAACGCATAAACGCCCCAAACTAGCCGTGATTTTAGTGGGGAAAGATCCCGCTAGTATCACTTATGTCAATATGAAGATCAAAGCATGCCAAAGGGTGGGCATGGATTTTGACTTAAAAACCCTCCAAGAGGATATTACTGAAGCTGAATTGCTGTCCTTGATTAAAGATTACAATACCGATCAAAACATTTCAGGCGTTTTAGTCCAGCTCCCTTTGCCCAGACACATTGATACTAAAATGGTTTTAGAAGCCATTGATCCAAACAAAGATGTGGATGGTTTCCACCCCCTTAATATCGGCAAGCTCTGCACTCAAAAAGAATCGTTTCTGCCAGCCACCCCTATGGGCGTGATGCGTCTTTTAGAGCATTATCATATTGGAATCAAGGGCAAGGATGTGGCGATTATTGGGGCGAGCAATATCATTGGAAAACCTTTAAGCATGCTCATGCTAAACGCTGGGGCTAGCGTGAGCGTGTGCCATATTTTGACTAAAGACATTAGTTTTTACACCCAAAACGCTGATATTGTCTGCGTGGGCGTGGGTAAGCCTGATTTGATTAAAGCGAGCATGTTAAAAAAAGGGGCTGTAGTGGTGGATATTGGGATCAATCATTTGAACGATGGGCGTATCGTGGGCGATGTGGATTTTACAAATGCGCAAAAAGTTGCCGGTTTTATCACCCCTGTGCCTAAAGGCGTAGGGCCTATGACGATCGTCTCGCTTTTAGAAAACACTTTAATCGCTTTTGAAAAACAACAAAGGAAGGGATTTTAATGAAATTTTTACGCTCTGTTTATGCGTTTTGCTCCAGTTGGGTAGGGACGATCATTATTGTGCTGTTGGTTATCTTTTTTGTCGCGCAAGCCTTCATCATTCCCTCTCGCTCTATGGTAGGCACGCTCTATGAGGGCGACATGCTCTTTGTCAAAAAGTTTTCTTACGGCATCCCCATTCCTAAAATCCCATGGATTGAGCTTCCTGTCATGCCTGATTTTAAAAATAACGGGCATTTGATAGAGGGGGATCGCCCTAAGCGCGGCGAAGTGGTGGTGTTTATTCCTCCCCATGAAAAAAAATCTTACTATGTTAAGAGGAATTTTGCCATTGGAGGCGATGAGGTGTTATTCACTAATGAGGGGTTTTATTTGCACCCTTTTGAGAGCGACACGGACAAAAATTACATCGCTAAACATTACCCTAACGCCATGACAAAAGAATTTATGGGTAAAATTTTTGTTTTAAACCCTTATAAAAATGAGCATCCGGGTATCCATTACCAAAAAGATAATGAAACTTTCCATTTAATGGAGCAGTTAGCCACTCAAGGTGCAGAAGCTAATATCAGCATGCAACTCATTCAAATGGAGGGCGAAAAGGTGTTTTATAAAAAAATCAATGACGATGAATTTTTCATGATCGGCGATAACAGGGATAATTCTAGCGACTCGCGCTTTTGGGGGAGTGTGGCTTATAAAAATATCGTGGGTTCGCCATGGTTTGTTTATTTTAGTTTGAGTTTAAAAAATAGCCTGGAAATGGATGCAGAAAACAACCCCAAAAAACGCTATTTGGTGCGTTGGGAACGCATGTTTAAAAGCGTTGGAGGCTTAGAAAAAATCATTAAAAAAGAAAAAGCAATGCGTTAAGGTTTTTTGTGCAATTTTTTGATTTCTCTTTAGAAAGTTTTATTACCACCTTAATGAAAATCCTAGCCCTTTTAATCGCTATCATAGGGCATGAGATCATGCATGGCTTGAGCGCGTTTTTATTTGGGGATAGGAGCGCTAAAGACGCCAAGCGTTTGAGTTTAAACCCTATCAGGCATTTAGACATGATGGGTTCGGTGCTTTTACCGGCTTTATTACTCATTTTTCAAGCCCCCTTTTTGTTTGGGTGGGCCAAACCCGTGCCGGTGGATATGCGTTACATTGTCTCTCAAAAAGGCTCTTTGGCATGCGTAGTGGTGAGTTTAGCCGGGGTGGCTTATAATTTCACTCTAGCCGTTCTGCTCGCTTTCATCACGCATTGGAGCTTCCAAAAACTAGGGATCAACGCTTTAAATATCAATGAATTGAATCTTTATCAGCTCGCTTTAGTAACCTTTCTCATTCAAGGCATTCTTTATAATCTTGTCTTAGGCGTTTTCAACAGCCTCCCTATCCCGCCCTTAGACGGCTCCAAAGCGTTAGGATTTTTAGCGTTGCATTTTAAAAGTTCGTTTTTATTGGAATGGTTTTCTAAAATGGAACGCTACGGCTTGTTGGTAGTGTTTATCTTTTTGTTTATCCCCCCTTTATCGGAGTTTTTTATCCATGCGCCCACAAGATTTTTATTTTCCTTACTCCTTTCTTAATCTTTTATCAAGGAGAGTTTATGAATAAGCCCTTAAAGTTTTCTCAAGTTTTTATAGGGAGCGATCATGCGGGGTTGCATCTTGCAGAATTTGTCCAACATTTTTTAGAAGACAAGGATTTTAAGATCCAAGCTTTTTTACCCACTATGAGAGTGGATTACCCTGATTACGCCAAATTAGTGTGCCAAAAGGTCTTAGAAAATGCACAAAGCTATGGTATTTTAGTGTGCGCTACAGGGATAGGCATGAGCATGGGCGCTAATCGTTTTAAGGGTATTAGAGCCGCCTTGTGCCTTGATGCTTACATGGCCAAAATGACTCGCTTGCACAATAACGCTAATGTCTTGTGCTTGGGCGAAAAGATTAGCGGTATTGGCGTGGTGGAAAGCATTTTAGAAGCGTTTTTCTCTACAGAATTTGAACAAGGCCGTCATGTGTTGCGCATCCAAAAACTAGATGAATCGCTGAAATCATAAACCTAATGTAGTATAATTACATCGTTTCGCTAAAAAGGATATTTTAATAGAATGTTTACCCAATGGTTTATCATCACTATCGCTATTGTTTTTATCCTTTATATGGGCGTGCGCACTTTCTTTTTTAAAACCGTGGCTAAACGGCAAGAACGCACCAACGCATCCATGAAGCTCACCTTACAAGAAGCTGAAATTTTGATCCAAAAACACCAGTTGCAACTCCAAAGGGCTTTAGGCAATATTGACATTCTTACCCAAGAAATGAGTTCGTTAAAAACAGAACTAAAAGCCCTTAAACAGCGCAACTCTGAATACAAAGGCGAATCGGATAAATATAAAAATCGTATTAAAGAATTGGAGCAAAAAATAGAAGCTCTCCTTTAAAAACGCTATAATAAATCAAAATTCTACAACCAATCAGTTATATTAAAGGATATTAAAATGAATGAAACGCTCAAAGAAGAACTTTTACAAAGCATCAGAGAAGTGAAAGATTACCCTAAAAAAGGGATTTTGTTCAAAGACATTACCACGCTACTCAACTACCCTAAACTCTTTAACAAACTCATTGACGCGCTCAAAAAACGCTATCTCGCTCTCAATATAGACTTTATCGTGGGCATTGAAGCTAGGGGGTTTATTTTAGGCTCTGCTCTCGCTTATGCGCTTGGGGTGGGGTTTGTGCCTGTGAGGAAAAAGGGCAAGCTCCCCGCGCACACCCTATCTCAAAGCTACAGCCTAGAATACGGGAGCGACAGCATAGAAATCCACTCCGACGCTTTTAGGGGGGTTAAGGGGGTAAGAGTGGTGTTAATTGATGACTTATTAGCCACTGGTGGCACAGCTTTAGCGAGCCTTGAGCTTATCAAAGCCCTACAAGCCGAATGCATAGAAGCATGCTTTTTGATAGGGTTAAAAGAATTACCGGGTATCCAACTTTTAGAAGAACGAGTGAAAACCTTTTGTTTGTTAGAGTGCTAGAATAAGGGTGAGTTTTGGAAGAATACATCATTGACTTATGGAATCAGCATGCAGCGACTTGGGGGTATCTCATTTTATTCGGGTGGAGCATTTTAGAGGGCGAAATTGGGTTAATTTTAGCAGGGATTGCCAGCTATACCGGTCATATGCATTTAGGGTTAGCCATTTTAGTCGCAGGGATTGGGGGTTTTGTGGGGGATCAGATCTATTTTTACATCGGGCGCACCAATAAAGCTTACATCCAAAAAAAGCTAGAAAAACAACGCCGAAAACTAGCCCTAGCCCATTTATTGTTGCAAAAACACGGCTGGTTTATCATTTTTATCCAACGCTACATGTATGGCATGCGCACCATCATTCCCATTAGCATAGGCCTCACGCGTTATAGCGCTTTAAAATTCGCTATCATCAACCTCATTAGCGCGATGGTGTGGGCAAGCATTACCATTATTCTAGCGTGGTATTTAGGGGAAGAATTATTGCATGCGTTAGGGTGGCTTAAAAAACACCCTTATGCGCTAATATTACTATTAGTATCTTTCTTGGCGTTGGTTCTATGGTATTTCCAATACTATAGTAAGAAAAACCGCTAGAGTGCAATACAATTCTTGAAAGATATGAAATTAAAAAAGGAGACTTTATGTTAAAAATCAAATTAGAAAAAACCACTTTTGAAAACACAAAAGCTGAATGCGGTTTAGTTTTTATTATCAATAAGGATTTTAGCCACGCTTGGGTCAAAAATAAAGAATTGCTAGAAACCTTTAAATACGAAGGCGAAGGCGTATTTTTAGACCAAGAAAATAAAATCCTGTATGCGGGCGTTAAAGAAGACGATGTGCATTTATTGAGAGAGAGCGCGTGTTTAGCCGTTCGCACCCTTAAAAAACTCGCTTTTAAAAGCGTTAAAGTGGGGGTCTATACTTGCGGAACGCATGCTAAAGACAACGCGCTTTTAGAAAACCTAAAAGCGTTGTTTTTGGGCTTGAAATTAGGCTTGTATGAATACGACACTTTTAAATCCAACAAAAAAGAAAGCGTTTTAAAAGAAGCAATTGTCGCTTTAGAATTGCACAAACCTTGCGAAAAAACTTGCGCGAATTCTTTAGAAAAGAGCGCTAAAGAAGCGTTAAAATACGCTGAAATCATGACAGAAAGCTTGAATATCGTTAGAGATCTGGTCAATACCCCCCCTATGATTGCTACTCCGGTTTATATGGCTGAAGTGGCGCAAAAAGTGGCTAAAGAAAACCATTTAGAAATCCATGTTCATGATGAAAAATTTTTAGAAGAAAAGAAAATGAACGCCTTTTTAGCAGTCAATAAAGCCTCTCTTGGCGTCAATCCTCCCCGCTTGATCCATTTGGTCTATAAACCCAAAAAAGCGAAGAAAAAAATCGCTTTAGTGGGTAAGGGCTTGACTTATGATTGCGGGGGTTTGAGCTTGAAACCGGCCGATTACATGGTTACTATGAAAGCGGATAAAGGCGGTGGCTCTGCGGTGATTGGGCTTTTAAACGCATTAGCCAAACTGGGCGTGGAGGCTGAAGTGCATGGCATTATTGGGGCTACAGAAAACATGATAGGTCCGGCTGCTTATAAACCAGATGATATTTTGATCTCCAAAGAAGGCAAGAGCATAGAAGTTCGTAATACCGACGCTGAAGGGCGTTTGGTTTTAGCGGATTGTTTGAGCTACGCTCAAGACTTAAGCCCTGATGTGATCGTGGATTTTGCGACCCTTACTGGGGCATGCGTTGTAGGCTTAGGCGAATTCACTTCAGCGATCATGGGGCATAATGAAGAGTTGAAAAGCCTCTTTGAAACTTCAGGGTTAGAATCCGGCGAATTGTTAGCCAAACTCCCCTTTAACCGCCATTTAAAGAAATTGATTGAATCTAAAATCGCTGATGTGTGCAATATTTCTTCTTCACGCTATGGCGGTGCGATCACGGCGGGCTTGTTTTTAAATGAATTTATTAGAGATGAATTTAAGGATAAGTGGCTACACATTGACATTGCAGGCCCTGCTTATGTGGAAAAAGAATGGGATGTGAATAGCTTTGGAGCGAGTGGGGCTGGGGTGAGAGCATGCACGGCTTTTGTGGAAGAATTTTTGAAAAAGGCTTGAAATGGGCTTGTCTGTAGGCATTGTGGGTTTGCCCAATGTGGGCAAATCCAGCACCTTTAACGCGCTCACTAAAACCCAAAACGCAGAGAGCGCGAACTACCCCTTTTGCACCATTGAACCCAATAAAGCCATCGTGAATGTGCCTGATAGGCGGCTTGATGCGTTGGCTCAAATCGTAAAACCTGAACGCATTTTGCATTCTGTGGTGGAATTTGTGGATATTGCTGGGTTGATTAAGGGAGCGAGCAAGGGGGAGGGTTTAGGCAATCAATTTTTAGCCAATATCAAGGAATGCGAAGTGATCTTGCAAGTGGTGCGCTGTTTTGAAGATGACAATATCACGCATGTGAACGATAAAATTGACCCCCTAAATGATATAGAAATCATTGAATTGGAGTTGATTTTAGCGGATATTGCCACTTTAGACAAAAGGATCGATCGCTTGCAAAAAGCCCTGAAAAGCTCAAAAGACGCTAAAAATCTTTTAGAATGCGCTTTGAGTTTAAAAACGCATTTAGAAGAATTAAAGCCGGCGAAAACTTTTCCCTTGAATGCAAGCGAGGCTTTTTTAGAATTAGACAAGGAATTGCGTTTTTTATCCCATAAAAAAATGATCTATGCCGCTAATGTGGGCGAAGAAGATTTAAACGCTCTCAATGAGCATGCCAAAAAAGTCCAAAATTATGCCAAAGATCAAAAGAGCGAATTTGTTGCCTTGTGCGCTAAATTAGAAGAAGAAATGGTTTCTATGAGCGAAGATGAAGTCAAAGAATTTTTGCAAAGTTTAGGCGTGGAAGAAAGCGGGCTAGAAAAGACCATTCGTTTGAGTTTTAAGGAATTAGGCTTGATCAATTACTTTACCGCTGGAGTCAAGGAAGTGCGATCATGGACGATTAAAAAAGGCTCTAGTGCGCCTGTGGCTGCTGGGGTGATCCATAAGGATTTTGAAAAAGGCTTTATCAGGGCTGAAACCATCAGTTATGATGATTTTATCGCTTATAAGGGCGAAGCCGGAGCGAAAGAAAAGGGAGCGTTACGCATTGAAGGT
The DNA here is from genome assembly GCF_900478295.1 of Helicobacter pylori NCTC 11637 = CCUG 17874 = ATCC 43504 = JCM 12093. Classification (NCBI taxonomy): domain Bacteria; kingdom Pseudomonadati; phylum Campylobacterota; class Epsilonproteobacteria; order Campylobacterales; family Helicobacteraceae; genus Helicobacter; species Helicobacter pylori. The sequence continues at coordinate 779,907 of NZ_LS483488.1, read as the reverse complement.
AAGGATTATATCGTTCAAGATGGCGATGTGTTGCATTTTCGCTTCAATGTCTAGTGTCTTTTCAAACAAGCGTTACTATTTTTTCATAAGAATTGACACCCAACAAGAAACTTTTTAAAAAAATCTATATAGAGTTAAGCGATATTTGCGGGTTGCAATGCAGTTTTTGCCCTAACCCTAAAAATATCAGAGGCGTGATGCCTTTAGAATTATTTGAAAAAGTTTGTAAAGAAGCGGCCCCCTTAACCCAAATGATCACCTTGCATGTTTTAGGCGATCCTTGCAAACTCAAAAATTTAAACCACTATTTAAGCACCGCTAGACGCTTTTCTTTAAAAGTGGATTTGGTTACCAGCGGGGCGTATTGGCACGATTTTGAGACGCTTTTACAAGATGTGATCTATCAAATCTCTATTTCTTTAGACGCAGGGCTAGACCATCGCAACAAAATCAACCAGCACCGCTACATCCAAAAAATTTTAGAATTTTGCCGCTACAAATGTGAAAAAAATAGCGAAGTGTTTTTGAATTTACGCATTCAAGACAGCACCCTTGACAAACACCAGAATTTGATCAAGCCTTTTTTAGAAAGCTTTGAATGCGTTTCTTTAGAGGGTTTAAAAACGCAAGGCCGCACTCGTTTGTTTAAAAAAAGTTTTTTGAATATCCAAAAGACCTTTAAATGGCCGAATTTGAACGCCCAAAATCCTTTAAACCAAAAATCAAAAATCCCCTATTGTTACGGACTTATTAAGCAAATCGCTATTTTATCTAATGGCGTTGTCGTGCCGTGCTGCATGGACACGCAAGCTCATATCAGCCTTGGCGATTTAAACCATACGCCCCTAAAAGATGTTTTAAAGAGTCAAAAAGCTATGGCTATCAAAACCCATTTTTTAAAGGGCGAAGCGTTAGAACTCTTATGCAAAAACTGCTCCTACCCTCTCATTCGCTATAAAAAATAAAATTTGCATCTATTAAGATATGGATTTAAATTTGCGTCCGCATTGAATGAGGTGTTTGAAAATTCTTCATAAGAATGGTTGTTTCTCACTCTTATATATCATTTTTATCGTTGTGAGCCATAGGGCTTATATCATTCGCATGCTTTTTGATCGTTTTGGATAAAGTAATTTTCATACAATCGCAGTAACGCAATAAAAAACGCCGTGATAGTAGGCCCTACAATGATCCCCCAAAAACCAAATTGTGAAATCCCAGCAATCATGGAAAAGAAAATCAGCATTTCATTGATTTTAAGGGTGGTTTTAAAGATTCTTTTTTTGATGAAGACGATTAAAATTGGCTTGATCACGCTATCAATCAGCACGCTAATCAATAAAATGGAATACAAAGCGATAAATATCGCCTCATTCACATTCCCATGATAAAGCTCATAAATCGCTATAGGGATCCAAATCAAAGCCCCCCCAACAGCCGGCACCAAAGACGCCAGGCCGTATAAAATCCCTAAAGACCAGCCGTCATGCCCAAACCATACGATCATCACCCCAAACGCCACACCCTCTAAAATAACCGTAATGAGAGAAGTTAAAAGCACGATGCGTAAAATCCCAGCCACTTCTTCAAAAATCTTTTTGCTTTGATTGATTCCAAGAGGCAAAACCCCTAAAAAATAACGATAAAATCTCTCCCCGTAATAAAAAAAGAAAAACAACAGCCCCAAGATAAACAAGGCGTCTGTAATGAGTTTCAAGCTGTATCTTCCCACATAGCTGCTTATTTTCAACAAATAGCCCGTGATGGAAGCGGCGCTAAAATTTTCTAAAAACTTGCTCGCTCCATCATGAATGGTAGGAAAATGCGATAAATTTTCAGTGATTACCCCTTTAAGCCATTTGATTAGGGCTGAAAATTTTTCAAAATTGATTTCAAAAATAATATTAGAACTTTTATAAACAATAAAATACAACGGCACGATCAAGACGCTCGCTAAAACCAAAACGCATAAAAACGAACTGACAATATTGAAAAAGTGCTTATCTAAAAAAACTTTCACTTGAAAAAACCCCACGCACAAAAGCCCAGCAATCAGTGCATCCATTAAAAAATCTTGATACAGATAGATCATCCAATAAAAACCAATCAAAAAAAGAATCCAAAAGAAATACTGAGCTTTCATGAAATTATCCCCATTAAACTGAACCAAAAATTATCAAATGTTAGCTAAAAAACGCTCTTTTAAGGATAAAAAACCTCTTTTAACTTATAATTAAAACCAAAAAGGCTTATACAGATGGTGTTTTACAAATATTCAGGGAGCGGGAATGATTTTTTAATCGTTCAAAGTTTCAAAAAAAAAGATTTTTCAAATTTAGCCAAACAGGTGTGTAATAGGCATGAGGGTTTTGGGGCTGATGGGCTTGTAGTCGTCTTACCGAGTAAGGATTATGACTACGAATGGGATTTTTACAATTCAGACGGCTCTAAAGCTGGCATGTGCGGGAATGCGAGCCGTTGCGTGGGGTTATTTGCCTACCAGCATGCTATAGCCCCTAAAGAGCATGTTTTTTTAGCCGGAAAAAGAGAGATTTCTATTTGCATAGAAGAACCCAATATCATAGAGAGCAATCTTGGTAACTACAAAATCCTAGATGTAATACCCGCTTTAAAATGCGAAAAATTTTTTTCAAGCGGCAGCGTTTTAGAAAATATCCCTACTTTCTACCTCATAGATACAGGAGTGCCGCATTTAGTGGGATTTGTGGAAAATAAAGAGGGGTTAAATTCCCTTAACACGCTGGAATTAAGGGCTTTAAGGCATGAATTTAACGCTAATATTAACATCGCTTTTATAGAAAATAAAGAGACGATTTTTTTACAAACTTATGAAAGAGGGGTTGAAGATTTCACGCTAGCTTGCGGGACAGGCATGGCGGCGGTTTTTATCGCCGCGCGCATTTTTTATAACACGCCTAAAAAAGCCGCTCTCATCCCTAAAAGCAACGAATCTTTAGAGCTTTCTTTAAAAAATGATGGAATTTTTTATAAAGGCGCGGTGCGTTATATTGGCATGAGTGTTTTGGGCATGAGGGTTTTTGAAAATGGGTGTTTTTGATCATTATTTCTTGTAATGGTAATGATTTTGTTGCAATTAAACATAATGCGCTATCATTTCTAGGCTATTTTTAGCAATACAAAAAATATCCTAAAGGAATAAAACCATGCAAGCGTTAAAATCATTGCTTGAAGTGATTACAAAACTCCAGAATCTAGGCGGCTATTTGATGCATATAGCTATTTTTATCATTTTTATTTGGATTGGAGGGCTTAAGTTTGTGCCGTATGAAGCCGAAGGGATCGCTCCTTTTGTGGCTAACTCCCCTTTCTTTTCTTTCATGTATAAATTTGAAAAACCCGCATACAAACAACACAAAATGTCTGAATCCCAATCCATGCAAGAAGAAATGCAAGATGACCCTAAAATCGTTGAAAACAAAGAATGGCATAAAGAAAACCGCACTTATTTAGTGGCTGAAGCTTTAGGGATCACGATTATGATCCTAGGTGTTTTGGTGCTTTTAGGGCTTTGGATGCCTTTAATGGGCGTGATTGGTGGCTTGCTTGTCGCTGGAATGACGATCACGACTCTATCTTTTTTATTCACAACGCCAGAAGTGTTTGTCAATCAGCATTTCCCATGGCTTTCTGGGGCTGGAAGGTTAGTGGTTAAAGATTTGGCGTTATTTGCTGGAGGCTTGTTTGTGGCCGGGTTTGATGCGAAACGCTATTTAGAGGGGAAAGGGTTTTGCTTGATGGATCGCTCATCGGTAGGGATTAAAACTAAATGCTCTAGCGGGTGTTGCTCTTAAGAGCTGATACCTTAAAGTAGGCTTAAAGCCTACTAGAAGAATCATTAACAGAAAGATCTTGGTTAGCGCCTTTTTTGTAAATGATTGTTTTTAAAATGTGGCGTTTGACAAAGGAATTGACGCTTTCTACTTCTTCATCAGCTAATCGTCTTAAAACATCATGCTCATCTTTAGAGAGATAAAAGGTAACTGAAAAATTGCGTTTCAGCTCATCTACAGCGACACGCTTGCGACCGGGTTTTATATTTTTATTTCCTAATTCCATTAAAATTTCCTTTTTTAGTTAGTATGTAATGTAAAATCATAACGGTTATTCTAACATGAAATAAGCGCCATTTTATATTAAATCTAAAGAAAAATATTTTTAGATGTGCTAGAATACCCATTCGTTACAAGATAAGCTTTTTTATCAAAAATAATGATGACATAGGGGTAACAAGTGGCAATAAACACCTTTTTAAAACATTCTTTTCTAGTCTGTTTATTAGCGGTTAATTCTTACGCTTTTGATTGGAATATTTTTAAATACAATCTGGGTTTCAATATGTTTATCATGGACCATGAAGGCTCAACGCCTTATTGGGTCAATACTAACACCAATCTTAAAACCCGTTTGACTCCAAATTTTGGGATCCAATTTTATACAAAAGGTGTGGAGCAAAGCTTGACTGTGGGGGCGTATTTTTTTCAAAACTTCCATAACTACAGCACTAATTTTCCCTACCGCTGGGGCCCTACTATGTATTATAAGGCTAGAGGGAAGCGTTTTACTTTTTATGGCGGCATCTTTCCTAGAAAAAACCTCTTAGGAAGGTATGGTTTGAATATTTTTGCCCCTTATTATTGGTTTATAGATCCAAACGCTAGAGGGTTTTTATTGCAATTTCAAAACCATTATTCGCCTTCAAAACCCTATTATGGGCATGCGGAATTCATGCTAGATTGGTTTGGAGGCAATTGTTACAACACTTGTAAGTTTGGGAGAAACCCTTATGGGAATGCGATGGACAGGTTTCAAATGAACGGCTCTGTGGCTTATAATTTCTTTAAGGATTTATTGGGTATTGGAGGGTATTTTGTCTTGTTCCATAACGAAGACAAATACCTTTTGAATGGGGCTGATGGCATGCAGTTTAATGAAAAAAAAGCGATTGACAATAATAATATTTATCTTATGGATCGCCTCTACTTTAACGCTTACATAGGGACAAGCCTTTTAGACATCGCCCCCTTTATGGAAAAACTCAACGCCAGTTTTGGCATGGTTTCTGAATCAAGCCGATTAAGGCAAATTCACAACAATGTGCCTTTTATGAACAGCGTGGGCGGGCAATTTGATGTGGAGATCCAATACAAAGGCTTTGGCATCCACAATTTATTTTTCTTCGCCAAGACCCCAGAGATGCCTTTTTATAACCAATACCAGTATGTTGAAATGTATTGCACGCCTTCGTATTGCCCCACGCCTATTTATCGTGGCGTGCCATTCTTTCAAGCGAACATGTATAATCGTTTTGATTTTTATTACAACTGGAAAAACGACTTCGCATCGGTCCGCATCAACTTCGTTCTTAATGCGATGCGTGGGGGCTTTGATAGGAGCTTGCCTTGGTCAGAATCTTACCAAGTGTATATGACGGTCGCCTTTGATCCTTATAACCTTATTAACAAAATTGCTAGAAAAAAGTGAAAATTCTTGACAACCAGTTAATTCGTCTTATATAATGCTATTTCATTTGTAGCCATTGTTAAGCAATGATTTTAAGCTATGGAAAAGAGGTGATAGCAGTATGCCAGGGATTAAGGTTAGAGAAGGCGATGCGTTTGATGAAGCTTACAGGAGATTCAAAAAGCAAACCGATCGCAATTTGGTGGTAACAGAATGCCGTGCAAGGAGATTCTTTGAATCTAAAACTGAAAAGCGCAAAAAGCAAAAAATCAGTGCTAAAAAGAAAGTCTTAAAGCGTCTTTATATGTTAAGGCGTTATGAATCAAGACTATAAGAACTTGAAAAAATTTAAAAATTAAGGATTATTGAATAATGCAATTCACAGGGAAAAATGTTCTCATTACCGGAGCTTCTAAAGGCATTGGGGCTGAAATCGCTAAAACTCTCGCTTCTATGGGGCTGAAAGTTTGGATCAATTACCGCAGTAATGCTGAAGTGGCTGACGCTTTGAAAAATGAGCTTGAAGAAAAAGGCTGTAAGGCAGCTGTCATTAAATTTGATGCGGCTTCTGAAAGCGATTTTATTGAAGCGATACAAACCATTGTCCAAAGCGATGGGGGGTTGTCTTACTTGGTGAATAACGCCGGTGTGGTGCGCGATAAATTAGCGATCAAAATGAAAACAGAAGACTTTCACCATGTCATAGACAATAACCTCACTTCAGCCTTTATAGGTTGCAGAGAGGCTTTAAAGGTGATGAGCAAGAGTCGTTTTGGGAGCGTGGTCAATGTCGCTTCTATCATTGGTGAAAGAGGCAATATGGGGCAGACAAACTACTCAGCGAGTAAGGGAGGAATGATTGCGATGAGCAAGTCCTTTGCTTATGAGGGAGCTTTAAGGAATATTCGTTTCAACTCTGTAACACCAGGCTTTATAGAAACCGACATGAACGCCAATTTGAAAGACGAACTCAAAGCGGATTATGTTAAAAACATTCCTTTAAACAGACTAGGGTCTGCTAAGGAAGTGGCAGAAGCGGTAGCGTTTCTTTTGAGTGATCACTCTAGTTACATCACTGGAGAGACTCTCAAAGTCAATGGCGGGCTTTATATGTAGTCCTAAACAAAGGGTTCTTTTAGCGATAAAAGTTTGTAAGTAGCAAAAATCATGCTAACATTATGAGGTTATTCTAAAACAAAGAGGTTATTATCAAATGGGGATTATTTACTTAATATTGTTTCTCATTGTAATTTATTTGTTGTATAGGATTTTAGATGTTTTGGAGCAAAAATAAACGCTCCAACGAATGGTTGATTTAATTTTTACAAAACAAGGGAGTTTTAATTATGGCTTTATTTGAAGATATTCAGTCAGTTATTGCTGAGCAGTTGAATGTGGATGCGGCGCAAGTTACGCCAGAGGCGGAATTTGTGAAGGATTTGGGTGCGGACTCTTTAGATGTCGTGGAATTAATCATGGCGTTAGAAGAAAAGTTTGGCGTTGAGATTCCTGATGAGCAAGCGGAAAAAATCGTCAATGTGGGCGATGTGGTGAAGTATATTGAGGATAATAAACTAGCTTAATCTTTTTTGAACTTGGAGCGTTTGTCTCCAGGTTTTAGTCAAAAATTTGGCTTTAGCTAAAATCTAGTTTTATTGAATTAAAGTTTTGAAATGAGGAGCTATTGGTGCGTCGGATTGTAGTAACTGGAATGGGAATGATCAATTCGCTAGGTTTAAATAAAGAAGATTCTTTTTTAGCGATCGCTAAAGGGGAATGCGGTATCAAACACATAGAAAGTTTTGATGCGAGCGCGTTTCCTGTGCGTATTGCTGGAGAAATCACTGACTTTGACCCTACAGAGGTGATGAATCCCAAAGATGTTAAAAAGGCGGGTCGTTTCATTCAATTAGCCTTGAAAGCCACAAGAGAGGCGATGAAAGATAGTGGGATTTTAGACGCTCACAATAGATGCCCTGAAGAATTGGCAAATCGCATGGGCGTAAGCTCTGGCTCTGGGATTGGCGGATTAGGCAATATTGAAGCGAATTCCATTTTTTGTTTTGAAAAAGGCCCTAGAAAGGTCAACCCCTTTTTTATCACTTCTGCGTTAGTGAATATGATTGGTGGTTTCACTTCCATTGAGTTTGGCATTAAAGGGCCTAACCTCTCTAGCGTAACGGCTTGTGCAGCAGGCACTCATGCCATTATTGAGGCCGTTAAAACCATTCTGCTTAATGGGGCTGATCGCATGTTAGTCGTGGGAGCGGAATCCACCATTTGTCCTGTAGGGATTGGGGGGTTTGCGAGCATTAAAGCCCTTTCTACAAGGAACGATGATCCCAAAAAAGCTTCAAGACCTTTTGATAAGGATCGCAATGGTTTTGTGATGGGCGAAGGTGCTGGGGCTTTGGTGCTTGAAGAATACGAGAGTGCGAAAAAAAGAGGGGCAAAAATTTATGCAGAATTTGCCGGATATGGCGAGAGCGGCGATGCTAACCACATCACAGCCCCGGCCCCTGAGGGTGAAGGGGCTTTTAGAGCCATGAAAATGGCTTTAGAAATGGCGAAAGTGGAAGTAGGCTATGTGAACGCTCACGGGACTAGCACGCATTATAACGATTGGTATGAAAGCATCGCTCTAAAAAATGTGTTTGGCTCTAAAGAAAAAGTCCCTCCTGTTAGCTCCACTAAAGGGCAGATTGGGCATTGCTTGGGCGCTGCGGGCGCGTTAGAAGCCGTTATTTCTATCATGGCCATGAATCAAGGGATCTTGCCTCCTACCATCAATCAAGAAACGCCTGACCCAGAATGCAATTTGGATTATATCCCTAATACGGCCAGAGAAAAACAAGTGGATGCGGTGATGAGTAACTCATTTGGTTTTGGTGGCACTAATGGTGTTGTGATTTTCAAAAAAGCCTAGTTTTAATTTAGGATTTTGAATGGCCATTTATTTAGATTTTGAAAATCATATTAAAGAGATTCAAAATGAAATTGAATTAGCCCTTATTAGAGGCGATGAGGATGCTAAAGAAATCTTAGAAAAAAGATTGGATAAGGAAGTTAAAAGCATTTATTCCAATCTCACTGATTTTCAAAAACTCCAATTAGCAAGACACCCTGACAGACCCTACGCTATGGATTACATTGATCTCATCTTAAAGGATAAGTATGAAGTCTTTGGGGATAGGCACTATAACGATGATAAAGCGATTGTGTGTTTTATAGGGAAAATTGATAATGTCCCGGTTGTGGTGATCGGAGAAGAAAAGGGCAGAGGGACTAAAAACAAGCTCTTAAGAAATTTTGGCATGCCTAACCCTTGTGGCTATCGTAAGGCTTTGAAAATGGCAAAATTTGCTGAAAAGTTTAATTTGCCTATTTTAATGCTTATAGATACAGCCGGGGCGTATCCGGGGATTGGTGCAGAAGAAAGAGGCCAGAGTGAAGCGATCGCTAAAAACCTCCAAGAGTTCGCTTCCTTAAAAGTCCCTACTATTTCTGTAATTATCGGTGAAGGGGGCAGTGGTGGCGCGCTAGCAATTGCAGTGGCTGACAAATTGGCTATGATGGAATATTCCATTTTTAGCGTTATATCCCCAGAAGGTTGTGCGGCGATTCTTTGGGATGACCCTAGCAAAACTGAAGTGGCTATTAAAGCGATGAAAATCACGCCTAGAGACTTAAAGGAGGCGGGGCTTATTGATGATATTATCTTAGAGCCTAGCAAAGGGGCTCATAGAGACAAATTTTCAGCCGCCAACACGATCAAAGAGTATTTTTTAGACGCTCTAAGGACTATCCAACAAGACCCTCATTTCCTTGAAAACCGCTATCAAAAATTAATGTCGCTTGGTTCGTTTGTGGAGAGCATGAACTAAATCTATAAAAAACTTTGCGTTAATGAAATCTTGATAACTGGTTCTTTAACTTTTAAAATTGTGTGTTTAAACTTTATTTTAAACTCATTCTCTTAAAGAAATAAGGGGTGTTTTGAAATCATTCTCCCCCTACAACTAAAATCCCCCCTAAAGAACGCTTTAAAAAATACCGCTTGAATAAAATCAAACTCTCTACTATCCAATCTTAAAAAATGCAATATTTTTTCATAACCAACGCTCAATAAAAACAAAACCAAATTCTTCACTACTTGCTATCATTTTAGAAAAAAGCGGATATTTTACATAGTTTGTAAAATAATATAAAAAATATCATTATGTTACCAATCTGCTATTCTATCCTTTTGTTTGAATATAAAAAGACAATCATCATGATCAGAGTATTGAATGAAAGCATTCTTATTTTACAATACAAAAGTTAGGTCTAATGGTATTTTAAAAAAGAAAGAAATCCTATGGTTACACATGAAAAAATCAAAAGCCGCTTTTCTAGGAATTGGTCTTTAAGGAATAGGGGTAGGCATTTTGCATCTGCAAGCGTGTATTTTTTCTCACTTCTTGTCATTACAGCGGTTAATAGAAGTAGTGCAGTTGCTTGGTTATTGATGCCTGAACATTTGATTGGGTGGTTTTTGATTTCTTTTAGTGGGGAATTTGTAGCAGACATGGCGTTTGGCAAAAAAAGTAAGATCTTTAAAACCCGCTTTGGAATTTCTATTGTGAGCGGCGTTTCACTATTGCTTGGCGCTTTACCAGCGCATTTATTTTTTGTATGGTTTGGTTTTATTAATTGGTGGGCTGTCTTTTTTATAGAAGCGGGAGCTGGGCTATTGGTGGGCTGTGTGATACAAAAGATTTTTTTTGGTAAATATTGGGTGGATCGCTATTATTAAGGCTCTCTTTTTTCAAGTCTAAAAGTGCATTTTCTCATATTCCAATTAAATTGGATAAGGGTTACCCCTACTTAAGGCATCGCATCAAAAACCACGCTAATCCCATTTTTTAAAACGATAGGGTTTTTTGCGTCAGTGATATGGATAAAACGCACGCCATCAAGCAAATTAAGAGCGATTTCTTGTTGTTTGTTTTCTTTGGCAATGATTTGAATGATCTTTAAGTTTTCATCATAAAAAATGATTTTGGGTTGCCACAAAGGGTTATTAGAGCTTATTTTTAAATACGCATTCTGATTCACGCTCAGCCAGTATTTCCCGCTCGCTTCCTTAAACTCCACAGGATCGCTACTCAAGACTAAGACTCTCGCATTAGGGAGCTTGACTTCTTGTAAAGAAAAATCGTATTCCCACTCTTTCAAGGATATGTGCCTAATATCCACAAAATCAAAACCATGCCTTTTCATCGTCTCTATCAAAATGTTAGGGTCTAAAACATATTCTGTTTTAAGCTCGTATGAAAAAACATTCTCACCTGAAGAACTTTGCATTTTAATGGGCAAAACATACGAATACCCCATCATGCTCAAAGAATTATTGATGCTTTTGGCAAACGCTAGGGGATTGCTTGAAGCCTTGAAAGTGATTTTTAACACGCTTGGTTTGTCAAAATTAAAAGACAAAAGCCCGTTCTCTTTGAGAGTGTTAAGCAATTTTAAGGAATCCAAACGCCCCATTACATAGAAATCCTTACGATTTTTAAACAAACGCTCTAAAAAAAGCTTGTTCATGTGGTAGGAGCGCTCCCCTATTAAATTCTCAATCTTATCGTTTAAAGCATCAGCGCTTAATAGCATTCCCCCAACAATAAAAGCTAAAAAAAGCTTGTTCATTGCTGGAGCGCTTTGTATTGGGTCTCATTGATGAGCGTTAAGCCTTTATTTGGCTCGTATAAAAACCGCTTAGTTTTGCTGTCGTTATAATTTTGTTCTTGATGGTTGTTTTTAAGGTTAAGATGCCCATGCCCAAAACGCAATAATAAGCGGTGGTTTTTGGTTTCTAAAGAATAATTTTTTTTAAAAACCTTTTGAAAGGAATTTTTTTTCTCATCCAAATCAATCACTTCTACCCAAATATCTTTTTTAGGGATGATATAAATGGTGTTAGGATCTTCTTTGATCGCTTCTTTTTCTTGCTTGTCTTGTTCTTTGTGTTTTGCTTCTAGTTTAGGCGTTGGCTCTGGCTTGTTTTCTTCTGTAGGATTAACTTCATTGAAAGAATTCTTTTTAGTGCCGGATTTAATAGCGCTTTCTTGCCCTCTTTCTTCTTTTAAAGAAGAGCTGTTTTGAATGATAACGACCGCCAAAATAATGACAACCACTCCTAAAACGATAACAAAGGGTTTCCATTTGGAAGACTTTTTGGATAATGAAGTATTAGCCTGATTGATGCTGTAATCCAATTCAACCTTAAGGGGTTTTTTTGCTGTTTCTTCAGGGTTTGTTTCTTGATTTTGCTCTTCTCCCACGCCCTCTTTAAAAACACACACTTTGTCAAATTCTTTCATCCATGCACTCAAATCAATTTTATACTCGCGCTCTAAAATTTGTATAAATCCCCTAGCATGCACCCTTGATAAAGACTCATAACGCTTTTCCAAGATAGAATGGATATTTTTAGAAGCGATTTTAGTCGCCTTGCAAATTTCTGCCACTCCAACTTCTTTTAAAATTTGCAAATTTTTATCTAAATTTTTAAGCGATAATTCTTCTAATGCCGCACCAGAAATATCCTTAGAAATGTTTTGAACATCAGAAATATCTAAATTTTCTAAACTTTTTTTATTCTGTTCCATTCAATTGACCACCTAGTTGATTTTATCCATTAAGATCCCTGCTGCCACACTCACATTGAGCGAATCAAAATCTCTTCGCATTTTTACGCTCAATATAGCGTCCATTTTAGCAAGGATTTTTTTAGACAACCCCTCATGCTCGCTCCCCAAAAAAAGAGCGCATTTTTTTAAGGATAGATTTTCTGCTTGGCTAGATCCTTGCATGCTCGCGCCCAAACATAAAAACCCGCTCGTTTTCAATTCATTGATTAAATCCAGCGTGTTAGGCATAACGCTAAAAGGCAAATCATACATAAGCCCCAAGCTGGATCGCACGATCCCCTCATAAGCCAATTCTTTAGCAAAATCTAAAATAACGCCATCCATTCCTAAGCAATACGCGCTCCTAAAAATACCCCCAATATTCCCCACATCCGTAATCCCGCAAAGCACCAAAAGTTTTTGAGCTTTTTTAATCTCTTTTAAAGAAACCGCTAAAGGCAGTTCTACTTTAGCCAAAACCCCTTGATGGTTCCCCCCCTTAGCCAAGCTTTGCGCTTTTTTATTATCCACTTTGATGATATTAGGGCATGCTTTTTTGAGCGCGAAAAAAAACTTTTTGTCTATTTCTTTAGAAAGATAGATTTCTTGCAATTTTTCTTGATGAGAGTTTAGAATGCGCATAACCACTTGCTTGCCATAAATCACTGCTTGCATGCTAAACCCCTTTTATTGATTTTTTTCTTCTAACAAACGCTGGAAATAAAGCTCTTTAGCGTTTTTTTGTGTCATAGCGGCTTCAATTTTAGCCTTAATTTTAGGAGGTAAATCCAATTCCAATAACGCCGATAGCCCCATGCAAGGCTCTATTTTTTTTTCATTCAAAAGCACTAAAACCCACTCCCCTTGGATATTATTTTGTTGCAACCGCTCTATGATTTGAGAAACCTCTCCTAAATAATATTGCTGGTGGAGTTTGGTAAGCTCTTTAGCCGCAAACAAATGCATGCCTTTAGCCAAATCGTTTAAATCCTTTAAAGTTTCCAACAATCGGTGCGGACTTTCATAAAAAACCACCGGGGTTTTTTCTTCTAAATACGCTAAAGCGTTTAAAATTTTAGCGATTTTTAAGCGCCTTTCCTTACTCTTATGAGGTAAAAAGCCGGCATAAAAAAACCGCCCTTCTAAAAACCCGCTCGCGCAAAACGCCGTAGTGAGCGCGTTAGCCCCGGGCAAAACATCGTATTGGATATTGTGTTTTAAAGCGTAAGCGGCTAAACTCATGCCTGGATCGCTCAAACTTGGCATGCCTGCATCGCTCATCACAGCGATTTCTTTGTCAAAAAAAGAAAGCTCTATTTGGTTTAAAAATTCCTGATCGTTGTGTGAATGGAAGGCGATAAACTCCCTTTTTTTAGTAGCGATATTAGGGAAAGAATGGCTAATAACAGGGTTTTGTGCAAGCAAGTGCAACAACCTCTTACTCACCCTTGTATCCTCGCATAAAAAAACCTCGCAACACTCTAAAACTTCTAAGGCGCGTAGCGTGATGTCAGCGAGATTACCTATAGGAGTGGGCAAAAAATACAGCACAAAAAGCCACGCTTTTTAAAAGAGTTACTTCAAGTTGTAGCGTTGCTTGAATTTCTCTACTCTCCCTGTAGTGTCAGCGATCTTATCGCTACCGGTATAGAAAGGGTGGCAAAAGCTAGAAATATCAATACGCATTTCAGGTTTAGTGCTTAAAACTTCAATTTCTTTCCCGCTCGTTACGCAAGTAACTTTGCATGGGATATATTCGGGGTGAATGCCTTTTTTCATCAAGTATCCTTTATTTTTAAATTTAAACTTAAAATTATAGCATAAGTAACAACAAATTAAAACCACTCTAAAGTTAAAATAAAATTTGACTTTGTTAAAAAAATTATGATAGCATAGCAAAGCATTATGAAATTCAACACTTGTGGCATGCACCACTTATTAGCATCTTTTGGTTACACTAATTTTTTAAGAATGCTTTAGCTTTTTGTATTTTTATCTTAATTGCAACAAACTAGAAATCTCTTTTTGTTAAAAGGAAATTTAATGAACGAAAACGCGCCTACGCACAAAAGTTCGCACAAAGTCAAAACGCACACGCCAGTGAGCGGTTATCACATTGAAGATTTACGCACCTACCCTACTGAAAAGCTTTTAGAAATCGCTAACAAGCTCAAAGTGGAAAACCCCCAAGAATTCAAACGACAAGACTTGATGTTTGAAATTTTAAAAACCCAAGTTACGCAAGGCGGATACATTCTTTTTACCGGGATTTTAGAAATCATGCCTGATGGCTATGGCTTTTTAAGAGGGTTTGATGGGAGTTTTTCAGACGGGCATAACGACACTTATGTCAGCCCTTCTCAAATCAGGCGTTTTGCTTTAAGGAATGGCGATATTGTTACCGGTCAAGTGCGATCCCCCAAAGACCAGGAAAAATACTACGCCCTTTTAAAAATAGAAGCCATCAATTATTTGCCTTCAGATGAGATTAAAAACCGCCCTTTGTTTGACAATCTAACCCCCCTATTCCCGGATGAACAAATCAAATTAGAATACGAACCCACTAAAGTTACCGGCAGAATGTTAGATTTATTCAGCCCTGTGGGGAAAGGTCAAAGGGCTTTGATCGTCGCGCCACCAAGGACTGGGAAAACGGAGCTGATGAAAGAACTCGCCCAAGGCATCACTTCTAACCACCCTGAAGTGGAGCTGATTATCCTTTTAGTGGATGAGCGCCCTGAAGAAGTTACGGATATGCAACGAAGCGTTAAAGGTCAAGTTTTTAGCTCCACTTTTGATTTGCCCGCAAACAACCACATAAGAATCGCTGAATTAGTCCTAGAAAGGGCGAAAAGGCGCGTGGAAATGGGCAAAGATGTGGTGGTTTTATTGGATTCTATCACCCGTTTAGCCAGAGCGTATAACGCTGTAACGCCTTCAAGCGGTAAGGTTTTAAGTGGGGGCGTGGATGCAAACGCCTTGCACAGGCCCAAGCGCTTTTTTGGAGCCGCAAGGAATATTGAAGAGAGCGGGAGCTTGACGATTATCGCTACTGCGTTGATTGAAACGGGATCTAGAATGGATGAGGTGATTTTTGAAGAATTTAAAGGCACCGGGAATAGCGAAATCGTTTTAGCGAGAAATATCGCAGACAGGCGCATTTACCCGGCCTTTGATATTTTAAAATCCGGCACACGAAAAGATAATATCTTGCTTGGCAAAGACCGATTGACTAAAGTGTGGGTTTTAAGGAATGTGATGCAACAAATGGATGACATAGAAGCCTTAAGCTTTGTGTATTCTAAAATGCAACAAACTAAGGACAATGAAGAATTTTTAAATTTAATGAATGAAAAATAAAATCCCTAATTAATCCCATTAAATTAAAAAAAGTGTCATGAAAATAGGCGTTTTTGATAGCGGTGTGGGGGGGTTTAGCGTTTTAAAAAGCCTCTTAAAAGCGCAACTATTTGATGAAATCATCTATTATGGCGATAGCGCTAGAGTGCCTTATGGCACTAAAGACCCCACCACGATCAAGCAATTTGGCTTAGAGGCTTTGGATTTTTTCAAACCGCACCAGATTAAATTATTGATTGTGGCATGCAACACAGCGAGCGCTCTAGCTTTAGAAGAGATGCAAAAGCATTCCAAAATCCCTATTGTGGGCGTGATTGAGCCAAGCATTTTAGCGATCAAGCAACAAGTAAAAGATAAAAACGCCTCTATTTTAGTGCTAGGGACAAAAGCGACGATTCAATCCAACGCTTATGACAATGCCCTGAAACAACAAGGCTATTTGAATGTTTCGCATTTAGCCACTTCTCTTTTTGTGCCTTTGATTGAAGAAAGTATTTTAGAGGGCGAATTGTTAGAAACTTGCATGCGTTATTATTTCACTCCATTAGAGATCTTACCTGAAGTGATCATTTTAGGTTGCACGCATTTTCCCTTGATCGCTCAAAAAATTGAGGGCTATTTTATGGAGCATTTTGCCCTTTCAACGCCCCCCCTACTCATCCATTCGGGCGATGCTATTGTGGAATATTTGCAACAAAAATACGCCCTTAAGAAAAATGCACACGCATTCCCTAAAGTGGAATTTCATGCGAGCGGCGATGTGATCTGGCTAGAAAAACAGGCTAAAGAATGGCTCAAATTGTAAAACGCTAAATGCTTTCCATCCACAAACCCCCGCTTTACTAAAAAATCTAGGTGTTTTTGAATAATCATGCGATCAATGTCTGTAACTTGCGATAATTCATTAAGATTTAATCCATCCCCAAAAGCATGCAAGCAAAATAGAGTGAATTCCCCTATATCTTCAATTCTTTCCAAACAAAAACTTAGCTTATATCCATAATATGGAATACTCGCATCTACAAAACTAATGCCATGCTTCACTCTTATTAATTAAGTTTCTTTATCAAAGGGTTAAGTCTTTTTGGGGTAGGAAATATCCATGCAGACTTAAAGAACAAAACCTTTCGTTAGTGTCTGTTGGGATATTTTAAGTTAAAAAACCCCTTGTTTTTAGCAAGGGGTGGTTTTTGCGTTTTTGGTATTCCTTAATCCTTTAAGATTTTTGGAAACCACCTTTTGTATTAACATTTTTGATTCCATGCTCCGCATTTTCCCTCGCCAAGGAGTAATATCCTGTAGAAAATGCATTGGCTAAAAATTGCGTAAAGCTAGACTTAACGTCTTTTACAGCATTGTTCAACTTGGTGGAAAACTTGAACGAATCAGAATAATCTTTCATATTCTTCTGGTTGAAGCCAATTTTATCATACTCTGACAAAGGAACGCTTCCCACATTATGCGCAACTATCTTATCATTCACGAGCTTGAGCCACTCAGGGTTTTTTTGCGTTAGCATACCGGTCGCTTTTTCATTGATTGCTCCATTTTGGATATTGCTATTAATGCGTGTGTGGCTGTTAGTAGCGTAATTGTCTAGTTTCGCTGACAAACTAGCAGGCACTTTTTTTGCACTTTCAACCCATAGATTCACAGAATTGTATTTTGTAGAATCTTTGAGCTTGTCTATCGTTTGCTCTAGATTGCTAAAAAAACCTGCTTTAGCTTCTGATACCGCTTGACTGAGATTGTCAATTTTCTGAGCCAATTCTTGATTCCTTGAAAGCCCTACCTTACTGAGATCATCAACTTTATCATGCCTTTTCAAAGGGAAAGGTCCGCCGAGATCATCAATCGTAGCATAAATGGGTTCAGGGCTAACTGATCGCCCTACCTTACTGAGATCATCAACTTTATCATGCCTTTTCAAAGGGAAAGGTCCGCCGAGATCATCAATCGTAGCATAAATGGGTTCAGGGCTAACTGATCGCCCTACCTTACTGAGATCATCAACTTTATCATGCCTTTTCAAAGGGAAAGGTCCGCCGAGATCATCAATCGTAGCATAAATGGGTTCAGGGCTAACTGATCGCCCTACCTTACTGAGATCATCAACTTTATCATGCCTTTTCAAAGGGAAGCCCGCTTGCCCTACACCACCCAAACCACTTGCTGCTTGATTGAGTCGGTCAATTTTTGCATTCACCTTTTTAGCAACTTGAGCGTAAATGGGTTCTTCAGGGCTAGCTACTTGTCCTGTTTTCTTTTTATTAACTTTAGCATAAATGGGTTCGTTTTCGAGTCCATTATTGTTATTGTTATTGAAATTTTTAAATTTCTCATTCAATTCTTTCTTGATATCCGAAAAATTTTTGGCGAGAGCTGTGGCCTCTATTCCAGATAACCCATTACCGACTAGGGTTCCGTTCACACCATTCTTAACGGATTGATATATTTCAGATTTTTTTCCAACATTGAAACTTTCATTTTTTTGAGTTTGTTGAGCCAATTGCTCCTTTGAGAAGTTTTTGAGATCGGCTAACGCTTGCTCTACCCTACTGAAATCACCCGTTGCTTTAGCCATTGATACCGCTTGATTGAGATTGTCAACTTTATCCGTTATCTTTTGATTGATGATCACATCTTTAACGGAATTTTCAAGGTCGCTTTTTGCTTGCGTTACCTTGCTGAAATCCTTATTTTTGCCATTTTTGAATTCATTCAAAGCTGCATTAAGGTTTTCAACTTTTGAAATCCATTCCGGATTGATACCTAAATCTTTCACCGAGCCTTTAAGGGCTTTTAGCGTTTCTTCTGCCTTGCTAAAATCCTTATTTTTGCCATTTTTGAATTCATCAAAAGATTTACTAAAGTCTTTCAAATCCTTGTTGATTTTTTCAAGTTTATCAGACAATTCCCTTTTGATGCCTTTAAGATTCTGAGAGTAAGCGATTGCTCTTGCGTCCCTATTAGCCTCTTTATTGATCAACGCAAAAATCTTATCTTTTTGGCTGTTAGCTTGAGCTTTCGCTTCCATTTTATTTTTGTTGCCGCTTTTGCTCTCCAATTTTTTCTCTACTTCTTTCTCTAAATGCTCTCGTTTCCTTAGAGATTTTTCAAGATCTTTCTGAGCTTTTTTCACTTCATCATAGTTGCCTGTGTTTTTAGCGTCAGCTACAGCTTTATTGAAGTTTAAAGCTTTTCCAACCAATTCTTTGTTGCTGCTCAAAAAATCTTTGATAAGCTTATTAGCTTCTTGTAGGGACAATCCTTCAGTGACTAGTTTATTCTCTAAATTCCGCCTTACGAAACTAGTGATAGCGAGATTATTTAAATCAGGCAAATTAAAGACAGCTACCTTGCTAAAGCCTGCGTCTAAATGGGAAACGCCATTTGTAACGCCTACACCCTTATCAGGACTCTTGGAGGCGTTGGTGTATTTGAAATTAGAATAATTAACAAACATCACGCTATCATGTTTTAGGTTACCTTGAAGAGTAACATTTTTCTCCCTATCTAAAGCTCTATCTGCTTTTTTCCCATAATCTTTGAGAGTGTAGCTCAAATCCCCCTTACCAAACTCAGTAATTAAAGCTGAATGTTTTGGGTCTTTTTTAGAAACAAAGGCAATACGATCATTCCCTAGGGCGTCTAAATAAGCCTTAGAGTCTTTTTGAAAATCTTCAATCTCATTTTGGAATTTTTCTTTCTCTTTCTCGCTCAAGTTGTCTAATTTAGCATTGTTTTGTGCAAGAAATTCCATGAAATCTATTTTGTTTCGGATCTCTTCTTGACTCAATGCTCGTTGTGAGCCTGTGAGTTGGTCTTCTTTGTAGAGATAAAAACTAGGGTTGTTAATCCCTTTCTCACCACCTGCTATGACTAAGCCACTGCCGTTTTTCATATGCACATTAATGAGTGTAGCCACATTGTCGCCTTGTTGGTTTTTATAACCAACGGTGGCGTTCCAATCGTGCTTGGCTCCAAAACCACCATTGCCCGCATACAATAATGAAACTTTTTCAGGTTCTATGCCATTATGACTCCCCATTAACACAGAAGACAGAGCGTTATTGTGAATCAATAATTGATTGAACTTGTAATTAGGATCAATGTCGGCGACGCCCTCAACATCTAACATTTCCATATCGCCAAGAGTGAATTTAGAAAAATTACCCCTTTCATCAAGCAAATCCCTAGATTCAGGCGGTAAGCCTTGTATGTGGGTGGTGGTAGTGGCTATATCTGGTTGGACATGGGGAACTGGTTCTTGATTGATTGCTTCTTTGACATCAGAAGATTGTTCTTTGTTAAATACAAATGATAAAAAAATATCCAACCAATCCCCACCAGTAGGCTCTCCATTTTTTTCTGCTTCTTGCCTTTCTTTCAAGAATTCATCAAACACGCCCATGAACTTTTGATCCGTTCGGATTTGATTCCCTATAATGATTCCTGCAAAAGATTGTTTGGCAGATTTCAAAAACTCTGCTTTTTCTTTGTCATCAGGGATAGGGGGTTGTATGATATTTTCCATAAAATTTCGGATCGATCGGGTGTTGATTTTAGACGGATCGTTTTGATGGGACACCCAACTTGTGAAAATTCGGTAACGCTGAGTCCCAAATTTCTGAAAGCTTTTTATGGAAGAACCTATATCAATGAGATTGTCTTTGTTGATTAAATCATTGCTCTTATTGATAAAGTCTGAAAAATACTGATTCTTTTTGGTAGGATTTTTGATCGCTTTATTGGAGTATTCTTCCCTTAATTGCGAGATTCCATCAAAAGCTTGCCTGTTATCCCTATCATTCTTATCAACGATTGGTTTTTGATCAGGATCGTATGAAGCGACAGCGTTATCAACTTTAAGAAAAGCCACTTGAAGATTGTTGATAAATTGCTGCGGGTTAAAAGCCGCTTCGGTTTGTGGTTGTTGGTTAATGGTTTCGTTAGTCATTGTTTCTCCTTACTATACCTAGTTTCATACCTATCGGTATCTTATTGGTATCAAAGACTGATAAAAATCGCTACACACTTGAGTAATCAATTCATGTCTTTGAACATTGTTAGTATACCACAATATTTAGAACAAGGTATAACAAGTCTACTATAATTCTAATTCAAGGAGCCTAACTAAAATAAAATGATAAATTTCAGTTAGGGCTTTATTATAGCAAAAATTATTAAGGATTTACAAAGGGTAGCGTTTCTGGTTGGGATTTAGAGCGTTATTTTGATTGTTTTGAGTTCCATTTACTTTTTTTTCATAATAAATCTTAACTATCCATAAATACATGATTAAAGTATTTGAGTTATTAAAAATTTTAAAACAAAAGGATATAAAATGAAAACCATTAGAAATAGTATGTTTATTGGAGCGTCTTTACTCGGCGGTTGTGCTAGCGTTGAAACTCGCTTTGACGCTCTGCGTGTCGCTTGCGTTAAAGACGCCGTTATAGAGAAAGAATCGCACCACACGCCCAAAGACTTTGGTAGCTTTTATTTTAGCAATCAAACTGATATTGGGTTTTAGGGTTTTTTCTTCTTAAAAAATGTTTTGGCTTTTTTGTTAAATGTTGATTGAGCTAAGCATTTCAAGATATTTCAAAATAAAGAAAAATTAAAATAAACTAAAGTCAATCCAACTCAAGCTCTCATCTAGGATCTTTGAGTATTTTAAAAGTCATGCGATGGATTGGTAGATTATAAAGTTATGGCTCACCATAAAGTAAAGCATTCAAAAAAAATAAGTTTGCAATTTAGGAGCGTTTTGAAGCGGATAATGCCTAATGATTATCTTTGGAAAAGATTACCTATCTACAGACTTGCAAAATAGCGCTAAAGATATTCTTCTCATCGCTTCGCAAATTCTCAAAGAAAGACTTTTTGCCCACAAAAATGAGATTTTCTTTTGCCCTAGAAATAGCACATTCAAGCGTTTAGAATCTATCAAGAAAGAAAGATTACCATAAGTTTTCACGGTGGAATAAATAATAATATCTGCCTTCTCGCCTTGAAAGGCATCCACAGTGTCTATTTTGAGCTCATCAAAATTCTTGAAGCCGTATTTTTCCACTTCTGATCGCAAGCATCTTTTTTGGGCATTATAAGGTGTGATAATTCCTATGGTTTTTCTGATTTTTCTTTGATTAAGAATGCGATTGATTTGCTCTAAAAGCTCTATGATTTTTTGAACTTGATTTTTGTTATAGCTACTTGTTTTTTCTAGTTTATGCTCCCCTTCAACATTAATCCAACGGATAATATTCTTAGGATCGTAAAATTGCGAGGTATTTTTGATCACTCCATTCTTAAGTTTCTCTTTATAAAAAAGCTGACTAACTAGCGATCCAATAGAAGCAGGCATTCTAAATTACTCATTAAGCATGGCCTTATTACTCTCTGGAATATACTTATAGAGATTTTCAAAAAAACTCTCTTCCAATAATTGGCGATCAATGGCATCCAAGTTTTGAATATCATCGCTCTCTAATTGTTCTAGGAGGTACCTATCAATGCTAGGTGGGAGCTGGTTGTGATCGCCTATTAAGATCAGTTTTTTAGTGCGAAGTGCAGGAATCAAGATTTCTGGTGCTGTGGCCCTGCCTGTCTCATCTATGATGGTAACATCAAATTCCATCAATTCAATCCCAAGATGCTTAACAGCAAGACCAACACAAGTAGCCCCTAAAACTTGATGCTGACTTAGTGAAGTGCCCAACCGCTAAAGACGATTGGGCTTCCTAGGCTGATGTTGCCCGTAGGGAGAATTTGGTTCTCACTCTGTGTCCCTAATCATAGGGATTTTACAGAGTTTGAGCTCCAACGCATTCCCTACAGGTCTCACACATCATATCTCCAAAGGCGTAACTTTGTGCACTTCCTGCGCTAGATACGAATGTATGGGGATATGATACCATGAATTGGTAGCATTCATCCCAAACACTAAAGATATTTGGGATTTCTGCTAAGGAGTATTAAAAGTTGTTTGATGTCATTATCAATATCTCTAAAATCCTTGTCTTTTATACACTCATGCCATTTGTTCATATAGTGGTGCAACCTAGCATTTTTGGTTGCATTTATTGAATTCTGTTTTATCTTTTTTTCTATCTTTTCTTTATAAGATGACCACCAGTTTTCTAAAACATAGGGCTTAATGTTTTCATATTGCACCTTATCTTCTTTACCGATGTGCACTATTGATCTAATACTCTGCTGTTGCAAGCCGTTCAAAACATTGTCCACGGCTATATTTTGCTGAGAAATGATACATACTTTGGCAAAATGGCTAGCGTTGAGAATTTGAAACACAATTTCTTTAATCACGGTTGTTTTGCCCGCTCCCGGTGGACCTTGGATTAAAAAGATATTCTTTTCATTGAGAGCTTTTAAGACAATTTCTTTCTGATTTTTTGTTAGTTGCTGATTATAAAACTTCTCAAGGCGTATGCCAAGGAGGGGTATAAAAAATTATCTTTGGATCGAGCAAGAAACGCTTGAGATCTTGATTGACAATCTCGTTTTTATTGAACCGTTCTAAAGCTTTTTTTTGCCGCTCCAAAGGGGCAATATAATCCGTTCTAAGAAACAAGAAACCTTTTTGCGGGAATGTAACACCCAGAAGTTTAAATTCTATACAGATCTCTTTATTAGTTTTATCAATTCCGCCGATCACTTTGCCTATTCTTTGGACTGCTTTTTCACCCACGAAACCATCCACTTTCGCTTCGATCGCACTCTCTATTTTCTCTATTTTAGGATCAGTAGTTTTAAAAGTATATTGATGATTTTTCTGCGTATAAGATTGATAAGCCACTTGAGTGTAAGAATTGGTTTGAATTTGGTGCTTGATGATTTGTTGCCATTTTTTAAAGGGATCATCCTCAGGTGCTTGATATTGGCTTAAATGCATCTGAGTTTGAATATAGACTAGCATGTCTTCCATACCCACACCGCTTGCTACCGCTAATTCATCGTAACGCCCTTTCTCTTTCTCATACACAAAAGTGATGCCTCGCTCTAGGGGAAAAATTTTATCGTTGAATTTTTCAGTGAAATTTTCAGGCAGTTTTCTAATCTCTTGCAATACGAGATAATTAGGAGTGGTGCGGCATTTTAGCATCAGATGAGCGATTCCCAAGATTAAAACATTCTTTTGATAATCTAACACGGAATAATTAAGATTGAAGTCATTAAAAATATAAGCATATTTTAAAATTTGAGATCCCAGTCGGTCATTAAAGAGCATAATCACATCCATGTGTTTGGGTTCTGGCTCTTTTTCAGCAATGAATGCACTTTTTAGCAAGCTGTCATAATTTGTTACCCACACCTTGAGAGTATCCCTTGGTGTGTACTTTTTATGTTTAAATTCCTTGTATGCAATGGGCAGTAAAAGTTGTATCCCATGAAACAAACACTTGGTTATTTTCCAATCAATTGCATTCTCATACATGGGCGACACTTCAAAAACGCTCTCTTCTAAAATGTGTTTATAGAGCAAACCTTTACACAAGCTAGCTTTGAAAAATCTGTTGTCTTCTTTATTTTGCCGTGTGATTAAAATATAAAATTCCTCTTAAGAGTTATAAGAATCCCATAACTTTTTTCATGTTCTCCAGATTCCAAACTTAGGCGTTGCCCATAAATATTCCAGCCACTTTCTTCATCTCCATCATGTGCATAGATTTCACTTTTATTGACACAAGCAAGTTTTCCAACATAAAGAAAGTCTTGAGACAAGAGATGGTTTGGCTCCATAGTTTGGATATGCTTTAAAATTTCATCTATATTGCTTTCTATCTCCTTTATTTTGCTTTGAGCCTTGGTGATAAAGTGCTGAGTTCTGTCAATTTTTTCTTGTCTTTCATCCATCCACTCTTGCATTTTAGCGGCATTCTTTGGGTTATTAGATTGCGATTCATCACGCCATTCTTCAAATTGCTCTAATGCCTCTTGATGTTTCTTAATATCCTTTTCATTCTCTTTGACCTTTTGCTTTAATTTTTTAATCTCACCCAAATCACTTTTAAGGCGCTTTTCTTTCTCTTGTAATTGAGTTTTTAAGCGAGACAAATAATCCAAATAAGCTAAAGCACGGCGTTGTGCGTATTCAAAGCGGTTGCAATATATTTGCAGTGAATGTTTTTGCTGTATGGGTAGAGATTTCATTTCTTGTTGGATTTGCTCTAGAACAGCCTCTAATTGCGTGGGTGTCTCTTTCTTTTCTTGTTGCAATCTTTCAATTTCTTGCAAATAGCGTTGGATAATATTGAGACAATGGTCTGCGATCTTTAGGGTTTGCTGGTGTTTATGGCGTTTTTTAGCCTGTTGCGCTTTGTGTGTGTAGTCCTTAATATCTTTTTTTAGCGTGTTTTGGCGTTCTTTTTCTTTTTCGGTTTCAACATCAAAAAAAACGCTAACGCTCCAAAACCAACTGCTAGGATAGCCCCACCCACAATAAAGGGTAGCATTAATTCACCTTAGATGTTAATGCAAGCAAAGCTTGTTGGTAATGAATCAGTTGTGCATGCAATTCATCCACCATTTGGTGTTCCCCATGTTCGCAGATTAAAAATTGATTCAGCGAATCAATCTTATTGATGATGCCTTGCATTATTTCTAAAAGCTTCATGTCTTTTTCATGCTCATTGGAGAGTCTGAGCATTTCTTGTTCATGCATATTATTGAGTGCCGTTATATCTCTTTGGAATTCAGCGATCTTTTCTCTCAATCTGTTGTTTGAAGCTATCATCTCTTGATTTGATTGTATTTCTACTTGTTTAGTCTTTTCTTGCTCTTTGCTAATTTCTTTCTGGGCATTGATCGCTGATGAAATCAAGTCTTTAGAAGCAGTTACCAACTTTAACATATCTGATAAAGAGAGATTGTCAAGAAAACCCCCTTTAGAGTTTCCTTTTGGTGTGGGTAAATTAACGCTTTTCATATTAACCTCCTATAAAGTTTAAAGACGCTTGGCAATGCACTGTGAGCGCTTCATGGTATTGTTGGCACAAGGCTACAATTCTTTGGGTATTGTCATAAGGGAATTTTTTCTCATATTCATCTAAATGTCCCTTGATGCATTTTAAAACCATAAAGCTACATTTATAAGCTAATTTAAGCTGATGCATTTTATCCGCATTCTTGTGTATTCTAGCATCTATCTTTTCTAAGTCTTTGGCAAGCTGTAATCTGAGCTTCTGTTTGTCTAATCTTAATTCTATCAAAAGATTTTCATATTGTTTTCTTAAAGTATTGCGTATTATTTCTAATTGTTTGGTTTGCTCTTTAGCGGCACGATATTGGTCATAAGAATGGATCATATCAGCCAAACTAAGCACCACATCCACACAAACTAAGACTGGACTCACTTTAGCAATTCCTTTTGCTCCATAGCGTATGACGCTATAGATGATTTTTGTGTTGCACATACCACGCACAAAACGCCCATCGGTTTTAAAGAGATCGATGCTTATCATAGTTGCTTGCAGAGTGTTTCTATCTCTATAAAACACTCTTGCTCCCCATAGATTGCACGGGCATATGTTTTCCTTTCCATCTTTGTAGGTGTTAGCACCTTTGGATTGATTTTAAAAACTAAAAACCGCTCTACTTTCTTTGGTTCTAATCGCACCTTGATCTCATCTGAAACATCTTTGAAGTCTTTCGCATTATCCAATAAGCGCAATACCTGATTAATATCCTTGCGTGCATTATAAAGCTCTTCAAATTCTTGTAGGCTCAAATCTTCTCCTGCGATGAGCCACCCATAAGAACGATCTGTTAGTTCTTGGCATTCACGCCATCTTTTTATTTTTTCTCTCACTGCATTTTCTAAAAACACCACCCGATTTGTGCGATTAAATTTGTTGATTTCATCGTGTAATTTTAAAATGTTGCACCCATAAGCGCTAATCTTGTGTTTTTCATCCACAAAACCCCGCTTTACTAAAAAATCCAGGTGTTTTTGAATGGTTATAGGGTCAATCTCTGTAACTTGCGATAATTCATTAAGATTTAATCCATCTCCAAAAGCATGCAAGCAAAATAAAGTGAATTCCCCTATATCTTCAATTCTTTCCAAACAAAAAACTTAGCTTATATCCCCAATATGGAATACTCACATCTACAAAACCAGTGCCATGCTTCATCCTTATAACTCCTAAAATCCTCTATTCATAATTCTTAATTAATATTTCTTAATCATTTGTTATTTTTAAAGCTTCATTCCCTTTTTCACTCTGTAAAGTTGTACGATTATTTCTAATGCCAATGACTTTGGCTTCCATTACTTTGTCTTTATGGTGGCTTGACTTTTTAGCACCTATCCCTAGCTTATTTTTCCATTATAATAGACACTTGATTGTTTTCAATCTCTACATAGAGTTCTTTTTGGGAATTAGAGCTATAAGAGAGCTTGTTTTGCTGGTAGGCTTTGTAATCTTGGTCAAACGCCACATAAAACAAGCGTTTGTTCTGGGAGTTGGGGTAAGGGATCACATTGATAGAAGAAAAAGCGATATTCTTTTTTTCGTTTTTTGCAAACACCCTTTTTTTATACTCTTTAAAAGCGTTGAATTTCATGCCATCATAGCGAGTGAAATTGGGGTTATAAAAACGCATGTAGCGTTCAAAATCGCCCCTAGCCCAAGCTTCTTTCCATTGAAAAAGGGAGCTTAAAACCATGCTCAATTCTTCTTTGGTGCTGGGGAAAAACTTGTCTTCATAGGTGATGAGGAACGCTTTTTCGCCTTTTAATATTTTATCATAAGAGCTTAAAAGCGGGTTTTCAATCGCAATACAGCCCTTGGTGTTCAATTCATTCCGATCGCCATTTAAAGGCATTCCATGCACCCAAATGCCATGCCCGGTGCGTTTTTTCAAGGTGTCATACAAATTAGGGTAATTCGTTACAAAAGCCAAGACGCCATAATATTGATCCAAGCGCTCTAATTTCTGCGTGATACGATACACTCCAATAGGCGTGGCCAAATCGCCCTCTAAAGTTTTATCGCCCTTTTTAGAGCCTACAAGGGCTTTAGAGCTGTTGATTTTTTTAAGCATGTTGTTGTCTATTTCATAAAACTCTAAACTAGGCTTGGATTTATCCGCCACAAATAAAAACTGCTTGTTTTGATAATAGCCAAAATCCGTGTCCTTGTTTTGAAGCTCTTCTGTCCAGAAAGATTTATCCGCTAAATAAGAATCTAGCTTTTGACCCACCACTTCCAAGCCTTGCTTTTGATAAAGACGCATGATTTCTAACAAACGCTCATCAGCATTCAAGCCCACAAACCCCATTAATAAAGCCGGTAATACCTTTTTCAATCCATACCCCTTTTATGGATATAGCCCAGTTTTTGCAAGCTCTTTTCTTCCTTGCTCCATGATTTTTGAGCGATCACTTGCAAGTTTAAAAAAACCTTTTTTTCGCCCACTTCTTGCATTTTTAATCGCGCGTTAGTCCCGATGCGTTTGATATTCACCCCGTTTTTGCCTATCACGATCTTTTTTTGGCTTTCTTTTTCTACGATAATATGCGCATACACCTTGTCTATGCGTTCTTCTTCTATAAATTTATCAATCATCACATCGCTTTCATAAGGGATTTCATCGCTCAAAAAATCAAACAAACTCTCCCTAATGATTTCCTTATAAATATCGCGCATTTTTTCATCGCTCATCAAATCCTTTTCAAAAAGCCATGCACTAGGGCTTAAATGCTTGCTGATGCATTCTAAAAACGCGTTTAAATTTTGAGATTTTTTCGCGCTCAAAGGCACTAGGGCTAAAAATTGCGAATCGTATTGTTGATACTCTTGTAATTTTTGCAAAACTTGCTTATGCGTGGCTGTGTCAATCTTACTCAAAGCCAAGATATGGGGTTTTTGGCACAAACTCAAAAACTCTTCATAGCCTTTTAAATCATCATGCACAGAAGCTAAAAAAACGCACAATTCAGCATCGCCCATCGCTTTTAAAGCCTGTGAGAGCATGCACTGGTTGAGTAATTTTTCTTGATGATGGAGCCCTGGTGTGTCTAAAAAAATGATTTGGTTCTCATACCCTTCTTTATCTTTGAAAGGCACGATGCATTTCATCAATTTTCTGGTCGCATTAGCCTTATGCGAAACAAGGGCTAAATGAGCGTTTAATAAAGTGTTTAAAAGAGTGCTTTTTCCAGCGTTTGGTTTGCCCATGAGAGCTACAAAGCCCGCCTTAGTTTTCATCATAAAATATACTTCACCAAATTTTCATCAGCCACTAAATCCTCTAGCTTGGATTGAACCAATTCTTTAGTGATAGTAATATTTTGCCCCGAATAATCCTCCGCTTCAAAACTAATGTCTTCTAGCACTTTTTCAATGGTGGTGTGCAACCTTCTAGCGCCTATATCTTCGCTTTTTTGATTGGCGTTATAAGAAAGTTTGGCTAACTCTTTGATCGCATCGTCTTCAAACGCAATTTCTACGCCCTCCACTTTTAAAAGGGCTTGGTATTGCTTGATGATAGAGGTCTTAGTTTGGGTTAAAATCATATACATGATTTCTTCGGTTAAATTTTCTAACTCCACCCTTAAAGGGAAACGCCCCTGCAATTCAGGGATCAAATCGCTTGGTTTAGAAAGATGAAACGCCCCTGCTGCAATGAATAAAATATGCTCTGTTTTAATAGAACCATACTTCGTATTCACCACGCTCCCCTCTACAATCGGCAACAAATCCCTTTGAACCCCCTCTTTACTGGGATCTTGACGGCTTCCTTCTTTAGAGCTTACAGCGATCTTATCAATTTCATCAATAAAAATCACCCCTGAACTTTCCGCGCGCTTCAAACCTTCCATTTTAATGGCTTCGCTGTCTAAAAGCGTGTCGCTGATTTCTGCTTTTAGGGCTTCTTTAGCCTCTTTAACGCTTAAAGTTTTTTTGACTTTATCCTGTTCTTTATGGAAAAACTTAATCACATTTTCTTGAACCCTTAAAATTTCAGGCGGCACATTAGAATCAATCTCTATGCTTTTTTTACGCACTTCAATTTCAATTTCTTTACTATCCAACTCGCCTTGCGCGATTCTTTGTTGCATTTTTAAAAGGCTGTTAGCGTATTCTTGTTTTTTTTCTTCGCTCACGCCATTAGGCAAGGGGGGTAGGAGTTTTTTAGCGATTTTTTCTATAACCGCTTCTTCAATCTTGTCTTTTAATTTTTCTTTATGCTCATTTTCCACTAAAAGCACGCTGTTATTGACTAAATCCCTTACCATAGACTCCACATCGCGCCCCACAAAACCCACTTCTGTGTATTTGCTCGCTTCCACTTTCACAAAGGGGAGTTCCATGATTTTTGCTATTCGTCTTGCGATTTCAGTCTTACCCACGCCAGTAGAACCAATCATTAAAATGTTTTTAGGCGTGATTTCTTCTTGTAAGGATTTTTCCAGTTGCAAACGCCTGTAACGATTCCTAAAAGCGATAGCGATAGACTTTTTAGCTTCCTTTTGCCCAATGATGTATTCATCTAAATAAGCGACAATTTCTCGTGAGGTCATATTCAATTTAGACATTAAAGCTCCAAAATTTTAATATTCGTGTTGGTGTAAATGCAAAGATCCCCTGCGATTTTTAAGGACTCTTCTACAAGTTTTCTAGGCTCTAAATGAGCGAAATGATCTAAAGCCCTAGCCGCGCTTAAGGCGTAATTCCCCCCACTCCCAATAGCAGCGATCTTATTGTCTTCAGCTTCTAAAACATCGCCCGTGCCGCTCAAAATGAAAATGTGATCCAAATTTAAAACGATCATCATCGCTTCTAGTCGGCGTAAATACTTGTCCTTGCGCCATTCTTTGCTGAAATCCACCACGCTTTTAAACAAATCCCCTTTTTTGCTCTCTAAAATGCGTTCAAACATATCAAACAAGCTAAAAGCGTCCGCCGTGCTCCCGGCAAACCCGCTTAAAACCTGGTTGTGATACAAGCTTCTGATTTTTGTCGCATTGGCTTTGACTACACAATTGCCTAAAGTTACCTGCCCATCGCCTCCAATGAACGCAAACTTCTTGCCCCCCATCTCCCCTCTATAGCCTAGAATCGTCGTCGCTTCAAACATTTTCTACTCAGCCACAACATCAATTTTAAACGCACCCACAACCCCAAATCCAAGCTTGACTTCAATCTCATAAATCCCTGTGCTTTTAATCGGGTGTTTGAGTTCAATGTCTTTTTTATCTAAATCCAAACTCGCATGCTGTTCTTTCAAACGCTCTGTGATCTCTTCCTTAGTGATCGCTCCAAATAAAGAGCCGTTCGCACCGACTTTTTTATGGATAGTCAGCGTGATGGTTTGTAAGGTTTCTACCATTTGCAATTTTTGCGCCTTTTCTAGGGCTTCTTTTTCCGCTTTCTTTTTAACTTCGGCTTTGTATTTGTTAATCACTTCGTTAGTAGCGAGTTTGGCTTTTTTGTTAGCGATTAAAAAGTTATTCCCATAGCCATCTTTAACCTCGCACACTTCACCCGCTTTGCCTAAATTTTTCACATCTTCTAGTAATAGAACCTTCATTATATCCCCTTTAAGTTGTAAGTGATTTGTAATTATACTCTTTATTTTATAATAAAAAAAGCTCTACTCTCATCAAATATTGATCGCTAAAATTTTTTTAATTTTTGAAAAAAGTTTGTTTTTAAGATTTTTAATGATGTTTTTATAAAAATTTAAGGGGTAGTGGGTATTCTAAAAGAATCTCCCCCTTAAAATCCCCAAAACCCTACGAACGCTTTAAGAAGTTATCGATTGGTTCAATCAAAGTCAAACTCTCCATATACTTAAATTTAAATTTTATTATCAACGCTTGATTAGAACGGAGTCAAAATAAAAACTCCATATCCAACAAAACATTGATCTAAAAAATCTTCAAAGACATTTTTTAACTACAAAAGCTAGTTGCCTTGATCAACTTGCACCCATGTGGATGCAAGAGCGGTTTCCTACCTTTCATTGAAATCTAGGCTAGGAAAGTTAAGATTTAAAGCAGGAAGAACACTTCCCAAAATATTCTCTAGATACTGTATCTTTTTACCTTGTTCGCGATTTAGAGAAAGTGAATAATAAAGTGCTTCATTAAGTCCCTTGTTTTCATCTTTAAGTCTTTCATTCTGATCTAAGGTCTGCTTAAGACCGCCATTCAAATATGCGGCTTCAGCATTATACAGAGCCGCACCTTTTAAAGGTTTTCCGTACCTATCGCAGAAAACACCATTTATAAGTAAGAAGTTTTGTTTCATAATTTTTCCTTAAATTTAAAATAACACCCCATTTCTAGGTAGAGATAGGACGGCAATTATACTTATAACTAGCAAACGAATAATACCACAAAAAAGAAACAAAATGCCAAAATTAAAAAAGGTGGTTTTTAGTCTCTATAAAATTTAGAGCATCAATTCTACTTTTTTTACCCCATAAAATGCTATAATCACCCCTATCAATCAAACTCAATTCATAACAATTAAAGGTGGTTAATGATAGTAAGAACTCAAAATAGTGAAAGCAAGATCAAAGAATTTTTTGAATTTTGCAAAGAAAATGAAGTGGAATTTGTGGATTTTAGATTCAGCGATATTAAAGGCACTTGGAATCACATCGCTTATTCTTTTGGGGCTTTAACGCATGGCATGTTTAAAGAGGGGATTCCTTTTGATGCGAGTTGTTTTAAGGGCTGGCAAGGCATTGAACACTCCGATATGATTTTAACCCCCGATTTGGTGCGTTATTTCATTGATCCTTTTAGCGCAGATGTGAGCGTGGTCGTGTTTTGCGATGTGTATGATGTGTATAAAAACCAGCCTTATGAAAAATGCCCCAGAAGTATCGCTAAAAAAGCCTTACAGCATTTAAAAGATTCAGGTTTGGGCGATGTGGCTTATTTTGGTGCGGAGAGCGAATTTTTCATCTTTGATTCCATTAAAATTAAAGACGCTTCCAATTCCCAATACTACGAAGTGGATAGCGAAGAAGGCGAATGGAATCGGGATAGGAGCTTTGAAAATGGCGTGAATTTTGGGCATAGACCGGGCAAGCAAGGGGGCTATATGCCTGTGCCGCCAACGGATACGATGATGGATATTCGCACTGAAATTGTGAAAGTCTTAAACCAAGTGGGGTTAGAAACTTTTGTCGTCCATCATGAAGTCGCGCAAGCGCAAGGCGAAGTGGGCGTGAAATTTGGGGATTTAGTGGAAGCCGCTGACAATGTCCAAAAACTCAAATATGTGGTTAAAATGGTCGCTCATTTAAACGGCAAAACCGCCACTTTCATGCCAAAACCTTTATACGGGGATAACGGGAGCGGGATGCACACCCATGTGAGCGTTTGGAAAAACAACGAAAACCTTTTTAGCGGCGAAACTTATAAGGGCTTGAGTGGGTTAGCGTTGCATTTTTTAGGGGGTGTGTTGCGTCACGCTAGAGGGTTAGCCGCTTTCACTAACGCTTCCACTAATTCTTACAAACGCCTAATTCCAGGCTATGAAGCCCCATCTATTTTAACTTATTCAGCTAACAACAGGAGTGCGAGCGTGCGTATCCCTTATGGGATTTCTAAAAACAGTGCGAGGTTTGAATTCAGATTCCCGGACAGCTCATCAAACCCCTACTTGGCTTTTGCAGCGATTTTAATGGCGGGTATGGATGGCGTTAAAAATAAGATCGATCCCGGCGAAGCGATGGATATTAACCTTTTCAAATTGACTTTAGATGAAATCAGAGAAAAGGGTATCAAACAAATGCCCCACACTTTAAGGCGATCGTTAGAAGAAATGCTAGCCGATAAGCAGTATTTAAAAGAGGGTCAGGTCTTTAGCGAAGAATTTATTCAAGCTTATCAGTCCCTTAAATTCAACGCTGAAGTGTTCCCATGGGAGAGCAAACCCCATCCTTTTGAATTTATCACCACTTATTCATGCTAAAACAATGAGCGAATCAATAATCCCATTTTAACAATTTAGAATAAGGAAAAAATACCTTATTTTTAAAAAGAGTGGTTGGAAAAATTGATTTTCTTTGCTTTTTAGTTTTGTTCTAATAGAGTGTCGATAATAAGATTTAAAAAATGCTCAAAGGTATTTTTTAAGATTAAAGCAAAGAACTTGATTTTAGCCAAGTGATAGTAAAGATTAGGTAGGTTATTTTCTAAAACTACAGAGCTTCCATGGCTTTTTCATAGCCAAATTCTGCGGATTTTTGCAAGAATTTTTTAGCCCTATTTTTTTGTTTTCTAACGCCAAGCCCTTCTTTATAAGCGATCCCAATCCTATAAAGGATCTCTCCCATTTGTTGTTTGAGTAAAATAATATTGCTTGAAATTTCAGCAATATCTTCCCAAAGAAGTGTATTATCTTTGATTTGAGTGGATTTCTTAACAAGTATTCCAAACTTCTTTCCAAATTTTATAGGATTTGCGCTCAAACCTGAAAGATCAATGAATCGCGATCCAATAAGCATACTAGTGAACACAAGGTTTGGTAATCTAAAATTGTTAGCAAAATAATTTGTGCTTTTATTAGAAAACATGCGAACCACATGCCTGTAAGTCTTAAGCGCTTGTTTCAAATCCTTTTTCATCCCTAAACCTTCTGCTTGCATGCGTCCTAAAATAAGAGCGCCCCCTAACAACCCGCTCCCATACCCTTTGATAGCGTTTTGTGCATAGAATTGCGCTTTTTTGTAATCCAATTTCACGCCCTTTCCCTCCAAATACATTTTGGCTAAATAAACGCTGCCAAGCCCGATGCTGTATTCTTGCGCCAATTTAAAATCTTTAAAGGCTTGTTTGTATTGGCCTTGATTAAAATGGTCTAAACCATTTTCAAAATAATATGTCTTATGATTTCGCGCAATTTCATCCCACTGATTTCGCGCCCTTTCATCCCAATCATCACTTATGCTAATATATTCATCAGCCATACAAAGCGAAAATGACAACAATAAACCCAATAAAAGCAAGAAAGGCTTTAAAAAAGAGAAAGTGGTGCGATAAAAATCTTCAAACATGTCAGATCCTTTTACAACTTGAGCCATTCTTTAGCTTGTTTTATCATCTTTTTTAAATTACAAACAACAGCATAATGACAACAATGGAGATGGTTTTATATTTTTTGCTATAATGACATGAATTTGTTTCATAGTAACAAATTGAAAATATACCATTATGGAGGTAATGCTATGGCTGACACAATCAATACAACTGAAGCAACTCATGAAACAA
Source organism: Helicobacter pylori NCTC 11637 = CCUG 17874 = ATCC 43504 = JCM 12093 (assembly GCF_900478295.1). Classification (NCBI taxonomy): domain Bacteria; kingdom Pseudomonadati; phylum Campylobacterota; class Epsilonproteobacteria; order Campylobacterales; family Helicobacteraceae; genus Helicobacter; species Helicobacter pylori. Next base: position 745,110 of record NZ_LS483488.1, on the reverse strand, counting down.
AAAAACCAAACGCTTTTGTAAATTTTTTCAAAAACAGTTTGACTGACAAGCGTTATGATGCATTAGGTCTCATTGGAGCAGGGGTTTTATGTTGTGTCTTGAGCGGTGCTATGGGGATTGTTGGGATAATCTTTGTCGCAATAGGAATCTTTTTGTCTTTTTCTAATATCAACTTAGTGAAATTAATTGAAAAATTGTCCAAAAAACAATCTAAAGCGCCAACAACTGTCAATAACGAAACCCAAAAATCTCAAGCAACAAGCGTTACCAACGAACCAACTGAAGCCAAAGAGACTAAAGATTGAGACAAAACAACGATTTTGACTGAAGAAAGAATGAGAGAAAATTTCAAAAATTTAGGCGTTGTAGTGGTTTATCACTCACTGCATGACCCACACAAGCGACCTATAAAATGATACAAAGAGGATTGAGTAGTGTCTCATTTTATTATGGTTGCTCTAATTATGTAAATAAAGGCGGCTGTAAGGGCGTTTTACGAGAAATAAATGGCTCAATGAAAATGGTTTGCTTGGCTAGTGTAAAAGCTAATATTAAAGAAAATTCTTTTTTCTTAGGGTGTAAAAATTATCTTAAGTGCAAATGGACCGCTAGCGTGGATTCACAAGATCCTAAATATCCCAAATGCAATGGATTGATGAAAAGAAAAAAGAATTTCAAAAACAATGAGTTTTTTACAGCTGCATTACTTACCTTAAATGCAAGGGAATTTTGTCTCTATATCAATTCTGAAAAAAAAGGAAACTAATGTTTAGAAAACTAGCAACCGCTGTATCGCTCATAGGCTTACTAACCTCTAACACTCTTTATGCTAAAGAAATAAGTGAAGCCGATAAGGTCATTAAGGCCACTAAAGAAACTAAAGAGACCAAGAAAGAAGCTAAACGACTCAAAAAAGAAGCTAAACAGCACCAACAGATCCCTGATAATAAGAAACCTCAATATGCCTCTGTTGATGACACAAAAACTCAAGCGCTGTTTGATATATACGACACCTTGAATGTGAATGACAAAAGCTTTGGGGATTGGTTTGGTAATAGCGCTTTGAAAGACAAAACCTATCTCTACGCTATGGATCTATTGGATTACAACAACTATTTATCCATAGAAAACCCCATTATCAAAACAAGAGCGATGGGGACTTATGCGGATCTCATTATCATCACAGGCTCACTAGAACAAGTCAATGGGTATTACAACATTCTCAAAGCGCTCAACAAACGAAACGCTAAGTTTGTCCTAAAAATCAATGAGAACATGCCTTATGCCCAAGCGACTTTTTTACGAGTGCCAAAAAGAAGCGATCCTAATGCCCACACGCTTGATAAGGGAGCGGCAATTGATGAGAACAAGCTTTTTGAACAACAAAAACGTGCGTATTTCAACTACGCCAACGATGTGATCTGTAGACCCAATGATGAAGTGTGTTCGCCCCTAAGAGATGAGATGGTCGCTATGCCCACTAGCGATAGCACTACTCAAAAACCCAATATCATTGCTCCCTATAGCTTGTATAGACTAAAAGAGACAAATAACGCCAATGAGGCCCAACCATCACCTTATGCCACTCAAACCGCTCCTGAAAACAGCAAAGAGAAGCTCATAGAAGAGCTAATCGCTAACTCCCAACTCATAGCCAATGAAGAAGAGAGGGAAAAGAAACTCTTATCAGAAAAAGAAAAACAAGAGGCTGAATTGGCTAAATACAAGCTCAAAGACTTAGAAAATCAAAAGAAACTAAAAGCTTTAGAAGCAGAGTTGAAAAAGAAAAATGCTAAGAAACCTAGAGTAGTGGAAGTGCCTATTTCTCCTAAAATAAGTAATTCTGATGAAACAATGAGAGTTGTCAAAGAAAAAGAAAACTACAATGGGTTATTAGTGGATAAAGAGACCACGATCAAAAGAAGCTATGAGGGGACTTTGATCAGTGAAAATTCTTACAGCAAAAAATCGCCTATCAACCCTAATGACTTGAGGAGCTTAGAAGAAGAAATCAAAAGCTACTACATCAAGTCTAACGGCTTGTGTTACGCTAATGGCATCAGCCTCTATGCAAAAATCAAAAACGACCCCTATAAAGAGGGAATGCTGTGTGGTTATGAGAGCGTTCAAAATCTGCTCTCACCTCTAAAGGACAAGCTCAAATACGACAAGCAAAAGTTACAAAAAGCGTTACTGAAAGATTCAAAGTAAGTTAAAGTTTTGTTTGAGAAATGGATTGGTCTGACTTTATTTCTTAATTCTTTAGCCTATCCATGCCAAAAGGTAACCATCACTTTCAAGCAATACGAAAATCTCACTCAAATCCGTCAAAAAGGCTGCGACAATGAAGTGGTGTGCAGAACGCTCATTTCTATCGCTTTATTAGAAAGCTCTCTAGGGTTGAACAACAAGCGCGAAATTTCCCTAAAAGACACTTCCTATTCCATGTTTCACATCACCTTAAACACCGCTAAAAAATTCTATCCCACCTATTCTAAAACGCTTCTCAAGTTCAAATTGCTCAATGATGTGGGGTTTGCGATCCAATTAGCCAAACAAATTTTAAAAGAAAATTTTGACTACTACAAACAAAAATATCCCAACAAAAGCGTGTATCAATTGGTAGAAATGGCAATAGGCGCTTACAATGGGGGAATGAAACACAACCCTAATGGCGCTTATGTGAAGAAGTTTCGTTGCATTTATTCTCAAGTGCGATACAACGAATAAAGCATGCTAGAACTAACTTATTTTGAATTTTTATAATTTTTATAAGCAATCTTGGTGGTATACTCCTACTATCTTACAAATTTATAATAATAAATAATATTATTTGCATCATTATCTTTTAATCTTTTTAAAATATATTTTGATTCTTTTTGTTAAGATATTCTGTCTTTTTATTTTTTGGAATAGGCTTTTTGCCTTCCTTATAAGAACATATAGCGTAAGAATTCTTCCAATTCGCACCATTTTCTCTGAGCATGGGTGCTATAAGAATGACTTGATGAATTTTAACCTAGCGCATGCAACAATCCACTAAGAGCGATGGTTGGCAAAACAAAGAACACACAAGCTTTTGGTGAGTGAAAATTCCATTAAAGATATAGGAAAACTCAAACACTTCATGCAAGACAAAGATCATATTTTTTAGCAAAGAAGCACCTGATCTGATTTTGAAAGATTTCCAAAACGAAACTAATGATTAGAAACTAAAATCACAGTTCGCTTGAACCCACAGGCACTAAAGACTTGTCATAGCTCAATTCGCCTCTGGTTTTAGCGGCTTGCAAATCATCATAAAAAGTCGTCTGATCAGGCACTTTCCCCAATTTGTATTTCTTGCTCAAACTTGGACTTACCTTGATGAGTTCATCGGTGAAGAATGGATCATCATAGTAAAGCGCCTTGTGGCATTTGATGGGTTTGAGCGTGTTTTCTAGAATGATAAGCTCATCGCCCATAGTCATCAATTCATCAGGGGTCATCAAAAACCGCTCTTTGTTGCTGATAGAAGTGTTGGTCTTACCTGTATTATCATCAATGCTTCGGCTCACGTCTTGCCTTGTGTATTTCCCTAACACCTTAGAAAGTTTTTCAAAATGTTCATAGTAGTTATCGTTGTTAATCCCATAATACATATTCAAAGAAAGGTTGTCTAAAATAGTCTTAGCGCCATTCCTACCATAACCAAGTGGGGGGTCATTCTCTAGTTGCGCCTTACTTTGAAACACAAAAGCGGGGCGCATGTTGTATTCTGCCATAATCCCTACCGCTTTAACAAAGGTCTCTAAATAGCCACAGAGCGTGAATTCATCCATAAGCATTAAGCAACTTCTTTTGCATTGTGGATCATGGATTGGCAGAATAAGATTGCTATAAATCATCACATTGAAAAACAGCTCTAGTATCGGCCCAACAATAGTGCTTTCTTTAGGATTAGCGATCACGCCAATACTCACTTCATCAATCCTTAAACGCCTGAAATCAAAATCATTAGCGCTCGTGAAATTCCTGATCATAGCGTTATTGTAAGGCGCAAACGCTGATGTATAGACCCCTTGAACAGAGCTGTAAGTTTCTTTAGCGCCACCCATTGTCTTAAAGTTGTTCCACATGTTTCTAGTAGCAGGATTAAGCACTCTTAGATTGTCGCCACTCTTATCTTCTTCACCTCCAAAAAATTCCATCAGAGACACGACTTTTTCCATGTTTGTGTCTTCATCAATCAAATTGATACCGCTTGCCATAGAACCTATGAAAAACATCGTGGGGGTTTCAGGCATGATGATTTTTTTTCTTTTGACAAACTCAAGCCCCTTTTTAGTCCACATGAGATCCCTATAAATATTGCAATTGATGACAAAGAGATTTCGCGCTTGATTGCTAAAAAAAGGATCTTTTTCATTGGGTCTTTCAGGGAACACGAGCTTAGCCAATCCAAAGATTTGAGTGGAAAAATCCCCCCCACTAGCCACCATCCCATGCCCTTTTAGGCGTGTGTCAATTTGAGAGAGTATGTCTTCAGTCAAAACCACATCATTACCAAAATCCACATAAGCGAAAGGATTAAATCGGTGTGTTTTTAAGGAGAAAGGTTCATAGATGAACACTTTTTGGTTGAAGCGTTTTTCTCTGATTTTTCCGCAAGTTTCCATAGTGTCAGCTTTAGGGTCAAACACAACGATATTTTGAGGATAATTGATCATATTGGGCATGATGAAACCCACCCCCTTACCGCTTCTAGTAGGAGCAATCAAGCCAATGAACGCCTGCCCTGCGTAAGCGATAAAATCCCCCAAGCCACGCCTGCCTACAATCACCTCTCGTTTGTCAAAGGCGCGTTTTTTATTGTTGGGCGTGATGAGCTTGGCTTTGATCATTTTCTCTTCAGTTTCCCAACTCGCGCTACCAAAGAGATCATCAACTTTTTTATTCGCTCCTATGTCTCTAGTCCGAGTTAAGTATTTTAAGAACCACACAAAAAAGGTAATGAAGATATAAGAGCATAAAATAGAACTATATACGACTAAGGATATATTGAACCCATAAATTTTGAGTGAACTAAAACAAAGCGCCTTAAAATAGTATGCAGGAAAATCTTGTATCGCATAGATCCATATATCAAAAAGATCATCATCGCTCTCAGGCGATCGATTATCATCATAAAAATTACCTAAGAGAATCAAGAAAAATAACCCTGATGTGATAAAAGAATAGGATAGTAATAGTATAGCTTGCAACCAAAAGCCAAAGGTTTTAACCCTTTCTTTCAGCCCATCTATAATGATTTCTTTAAAGCTTTTTTTCTTTTGAGGTTGGTTAGCTTTATCTTTAAAAGCCTTTTTTTGAGTTTTTATGAATTTGTAAAGAAAAAATAACGCTATTAACCCTATGAAACTAAAAATAACAACCAACTTATAATCCTCTATGAAATATAAGGTGTTATACAAAAAGTCTTCCATTGTGCCTACTACCTATGTTTGATATAAAATTCATCACACTGTTTGTGGTGGTTGATATGGACAATCATATCAATTAAATCTTTAAAGCCCTCAATAAGACTTTCAAACTTGATATTCCTTGCTGCACTATTAGATGAACTCATGTTGGCTAAACGGATAAACGCTTCTTCACTGCTCCCTGCATGCAGAGTGGTTAGCGTGCCTTTATGACCGCTACAAAGCACATTATAAAAATCGTATGCCTCACTGCTTCTGAGTTCTCCTAAAATGATTCTATCAGGCCGCATTCTCAAACATGACTTTAAGCAATCAGCAGAGGTGATATTCCCACCAAAAAAAAGCTGCGTGTAGTTCTTGTGGTGTTTGAATACAATCTCTTCGGTGTCTTCAATGGATATGATCCTTTCTTCTTTGGGGATAAACTCCATGATGCTTTTAATATAAGTCGTTTTACCGCTTCCTGTGCCACCACAAACAATCACATTCTTACCAATAGCAATACCATCTTTAATCGCACTGATCGCTTGTTCTTTGTTATCTAGTAGATTATAAAAACCCTGCTCCTCAAAGAAGCTATGAGGATAGGTTGTTTTGCTGGGTATCCTTATGGATATGGAAATGGTTTCATCATTAACTGTAACAGGGGAAAGGACAATCTGCACCCTTTCACCATTCGCTAAATTGCTGCTCAAAATAGGATTTTCATAGTTGTCTATTGTTTTTTTTCTTAAAACTTGCACAACACCGAGCAAAATGCATTAAACGAGACAGGCTAAAAGCTTTCTTGTCTCTCACATCAAATGGTTGCCATTCGCCATTATTTTTTAAAACCCATACAACCTTGTTCCCATTGTAACAAATCTCAGTGATATTTTCCATTTTTAAAAAATCACCAAAAAGTTCTTCAGTAGCATGCCTTAGAGGATTTAATGCCGCTTCTTTTAAAGCTCTTTCTACTTCTAGAAATTTTTTATCTTCTGCACTCAATCTGTCTTCAGTCATGTTCTTATTCCAAATTTAATTTTAATTGGGTTATCAATTTAGCTCTTTCTAAAGAAGTGAGATAAGTCTTATTTTTGCTCAAAATAATATATTTAGTCCCTATATCTTGGACAATCTCATTGAGCTTCCTTCCAAAATCATCTATCCCTAGAATCTGAAACGCCACGCCCATCATATTGCCATCTATGAATGGCGGTAAATACTCTCTTGGCAGATAAGAAGCCACTAGGTCTGAAATTCTTGCCACTTCATCACACATAAAATTATTGAAGTTGTCAGAAATTTCTGCAACAAACTCCCCAAGCGTTAGTTCATTTTTGATCGTGCTTTCTGCAAAAGTCTTTTCTTGTTTGCAACGATTGTAACTGGCTAACACAAGGTTGTTCAAATAGTTGTAATAAACATCAAAACTAATAAAATTCTTTTGCATATTGATTCTTAACTCTTGAACTCTTCTCAAAAAATCTTGCGGATCGTTGCTATCTTTTAAAGAAGAGGCGTAATTTTGAATAAACTTATCCCTTACTTCATTTGCATTTCCCATAAGAGATTTGTTGCTATCTAAGATCTTTTGTCTTTCTGTTTCATTAAAACCGAGTTCCATTGCTGTTTCCTTTCATTGTTTTTGCTTGGTTTTTTCCGCCACTACATCCTTTAGAAGAGCCTATTGTTGGTTTTGTCTTTTATTTTGTAAAGAACCGAGTTTGGTAACATAAATATATTTTATCCTTTCTCTTGAATTAATTGCCACCTTTGGGGCTTGTGGTGATCTCTTCATGTTCTCTAGACAAAGTTTTGGTGCTTTGTTTGATAATTTCATCTACCACAGATTTGTTGGTAATTTTAACATCATACACGCCACTAAAATCAATATCGTCCATTGTGAGAATCTTAATACTATCGCCCTCATTTTTGTAAAAACTTGGGGGGATATTCATCAGTTGCCCTAGAATTTGATTAGACATCTGGGCTGAACTTTGCATACTACCATTGATAGCTTGACCCAAAGCGTAATTAAATTCAGGTGTCCTTTCACTTCTGCCTTTGCCAAGGCCTATGAGCTTATCTAGAGCTATGATAGGCGCAGTTTGCAAGAAGCTATTAACCACGCTTGCTATCACAGCAAAGCCTATGCGCTTCATAAAGTGATTATTCACATAGCCATCTACCCCTGCTTCACCCAACATGCCTGCTGCTTGAGCGTTTGCTAGAGGTATTATCACACCATCAGGCGTAATGGCTTTAGTAAAGACTATCATTAAGCGTGTCATAATGGGTGTGCCACCTTTCACGCTTTGATAATTCCCATACACCTTAGTGCCTTTGTCTAGTAAGATCATAGTGCCGTTCATGTTCCATACATCTTTGGCTACAACCCCACTCACTATACCTGTGAGAGTGGCATCTACTTTAGAAGTCAGAGTGATTTCAATAGGGGTGTATTGCGCTAAAACAAATGTGGGATCACTCTTGCCTATAAAGGCCTGTTTGACAGGGCTTGTTTCATCTTGTTTTTCTGCTTTCTTTTTGTCATCAATGGGATTACCATTTTCATCTACAAATTCCCCATTCTTTTCTTTTTTGTTCTTAAGAGCGATTTCACTGATATTCTTAGCAGTTTCTGCGACATCTTTGTCTATCTTATTGCTTTCTACTTTAGCTTCTGCTGTGGGTTTTTTACTTTTTTCTTTATCGTCATCTTTTTTATTGCCACCTAAAGCCTTAGCTAATTTAGCTTCTAAATTCTTATCCTTAATGGTTTTTTCTGTTTCGTATTGCTTGGTAATATCAGGCTCTATGGAAGCATAAATAGGATTATCGCTAGCTATTTTGTCCGCATCAACATTAGTGGCGTTAATAGTGGCAATATCGCCGCCATTTTTGAAATCCATTGGCAACAACGGATAACCTTTAGCCGCCATGTTATCAAAGGTTTTGCGGTTTCTTAGATCGCTATAAATCAGATCCACTTCATCAGCTTGTCGTTTAATTCCTAGAATTAGCGCCCTTTCACTATCGCTCAAGCCCTCTAAACATTGCTCTATGGCTTGTTGATCGGTAGGGTCATCTAAGTTATCCAAACACTCGCTTGCTTGATGCAATCTTTCTGTTTTACTCAATTGATTTTGTTTGCTTTGTGTCCTTTTATTTTGGATTTCTTGGATCAAATCGCTATAAAGGTTTTGGCATTTCCTTTTTTCTTCATCGGTTTTAGCCATAGCCAAACAATCCGCAACAGCCTTTTCTCTAGCTTCTTGCAGGTATTTGAGCTTCTCTTCATCGCTCAAACCATCCAAACACTTCATGATAGCCGCTCTGTCGTTAGGATCGGCGTTTTTCAAGCAATCTTTTATCGCTTTATCTTTTTGTTGGAGTTCTTTCTCTAAAAATTTCCTCGCTTCAGGCGTGAGTAATTTCTCGCATTCTTGTTTCTCTTTTTCATTCCTAGCTTTTGATACGCAATCCAAATAAGCCTTGACGCTCTTTTTAACTTCTTGTTCTAGTAGTTTTCTCGCTTCAGGGGTGAGTAATTTCTCGCAAGCTCTCCTTTCAGTTTCATTTCTAGCTTGAGAGAGGCAGTCCTTATAAGCTTTAAGGCTCTCTTTAGCTAAAACATTTTTCTGTAAGTCTTTAGGGAGATTTTTAAGACATGCTTTTCTTTCTTCTTCATTTCTAGCTTTTTCCAAACAACTTAATGCTTGCTTCGCTAAAAATTTCCTCGCTTCAGGGGTGAGTAATTTCTCGCATTCTTGTTTCTCTTTTTCATTCCTAGCTCTTGATACGCAGTCCAAATAAGCCTTAACGCTCTTCTTAACTTCTTGCTCTAAGAGTTTCCTCGCTTCAGGGGTGAGTAATTTTTCGCAAGCTCTCCTTTCAGTTTCATTTCTAGCTTGAGAGAGGCAGTCTTTATAAGCCTTAAGGCTCTCTTTAGCTTCTTCTAAAAGTTTCCTCGCTTCAGGGGTGAGTAATTTCTCGCATTCTTTTTTCTCTTTTTCATTCCTAGCTCTTGATACGCAGTCCAAATAAGCCTTAACGCTCTCTTTGGCTAAAACCTTTTTCTGCAAGTCTTTAGGGAGATCTTTGACACACCTTTTTTTATCAGATTCGGTTTTAGCGTTTTTCAAACAATCTAGCGCTTGTTGTTCTAAAAGTTTCCTCGCTTCAGGGGTGAGTAATTTCTCGCATTCTTTTTTCTCTTTTTCATTCCTAGCTCTTGATACGCAGTCTTTATAAGCTTTAACGCTCTTTTTAACTTCTTGCTCTAGTAGTTTCCTTGCTTCAGGGGTGAGTAATTTCTCGCAAGCTCTCCTTTCAGTTTCATTTCTAGCTTGGGAGAGGCAGTCTTTATAAGCTTTGACGCTCTCTTTAGCTTCTTCTAATAGTTTTTTCGCTTCAGGCGTAAGTAATTTCTCACACTCTTTTCTTTCAGCTTCAGTTTTGGCTTGAGATACGCAATCCAAATAAGCCTTAACGCTCTCTTTAGCTAAAACCTTTTTCTGCAAGTCTTTAGGGAGATCTTTGACACACCTTTTTTTCTCAGATTCGGTTTTAGCGTTTTTCAAACAATCTAGCGCTTGCTTCTCTAAAAGTTTTCTCGCTTCAGGGGTGAGTAATTTCTCGCAAGCTCTCCTTTCAGTTTCATTTCTAGCTTGGGAGAGGCAGTCTTTATAAGCTTTGACGCTCTCTTTAGCTTCTTCTAATAGTTTTTTCGCTTCAGGCGTAAGTAATTTCTCACACTCTTTTCTTTCAGCTTCAGTTTTGGCTTGAGATACGCAATCCAAATAAGCTTTAACGCTTTTTTTAGCTTCTTCTAATAGTTTTCTCGCTTCAGGGGTGAGTAATTTCTCGCATTCTTTTTTCTCTTTTTCATTCCTGGCTCTTGATACGCAGTCTTTATAAGCTTTAACGCTTTTTTTAGCTTCTTCTAATAGTTTTCTCGCTTCAGGGGTGAGTAATTTCTCGCATTCTTTTCTTTCAGCTTCGTTTTTGGCTCTTGATACGCAATCCAAATAAACCCTAACGCTCTCTTTGGCTAAAACCTTTTTCTGCAAGTCTTTAGGGAGATCTTTGACACACCTTTTTTTATCAGCTTCGGTTTTAGCGTTTTTCAAACAATCTAGAGCTTGTTGCTCTAATAGTTTTTTCGCTTCAGGCGTAAGTAATTTCTCACACTCTTTTCTTTCAGCTTCAGTTTTGGCTTGAGATACGCAATCCAAATAAGCTTTAACGCTTTTTTTAGCTTCTTCTAATAGTTTTCTCGCTTCAGGCGTGAGTAATTTCTCACACTCTTTTTTCTCATCTTCAGTTTTGGCTTGAGATACACAGTCCAAGTAAGCCTTAACGCTTTCTTTGGCTTCTTCTTCTAAAAGTTTTTTCGCTTCAGGCGTGAGTAATTTCTCACACTCTTGTTTCTCAGCTTCAGTTTTGGCTTGAGATACGCAGTCTTTATAAGCTTTAACGCTCTCTTTAGCTAAAATATCGCTTTGTAAGTCTTTAGGGAGATCTTTCAAACACTTTTTTCGTTCTTCATCGGTTTTAGCGTTTTTCAAACAATCTAGAACCTGTTGTTCTAACTTTTTCCTCGCTTCAGGCGTGAGCAATTTCTCGCATTCTTTTTTCTCTTTTTCATTCCTAGCTTTTGAAACGCAGTCCTTATAAGCCTTGACGCTCATATCAGCTAGTAGTTCTTTTTGCAAGTCTTGGGGAATATTTTTCAAGCACTCGTTTCGTTCTTCATCGGTTTTAGCGTTTTTCAAACAATCTAGCGCTTGCTGTTTCAATCTTTCTATAGCTTCTTTAGACAAGCCTTTCAAGCATTCATTTTTCTCAGCCTCTGTTTTGGCGTTTTTGATACAATCCTTATACTCTTGAAGCTCTTTTTGAAGCTCTAATTCCTTACGGAATTTCTCTCTAATATCAGGGTCATTTATGAGTTTTAGGCACTCGTTTCGTTCTTCATCGGTTTTAGCGTTTTTCAAACAATCTAGCGCCACCTGAACTTTTTGTTGGTTCAGTAAGCTTTTTTTCAAGTTTTCATCTTTGATTAAATCTAAACACTTGATCCTTTCTTCTTCAGTTTTGGCATTTTTGATGCAGTCATTATAAGCCTCTAGAGTCTTTTTCATTTGATCTTGAAGTTTTTTGTCTTTGATAAGCTTCAAACATTCTTCATAGTTGCCACCATTACTAATACACTCATAAAAGGCTCTCAATGGGTTTTTGTCCTCAATTTCTGCAATATTCAAATAGTTGTATAAGGTTCTATTGGGATCGTCATTGAAGAAAAGATTTTTATCGATCATATTGCCTTTTTCATTCCGTTCTTTCAGCAATCGGTTATACTCTTGCCTTATTTGGATTTCATCATTGACATAAAGATTCCTATCTTTGCTAAAACGAGAGCTTTTATCTTCCAAAGGCATGAAGTAGTGAAAAATGCTTCTAGAAAATAAAATGATCACGATAAGAACAGCGACTACAATGCCACCAATAATATATTTCTTTTTGCTTCCTTTGATAATCTCTTGATCGTTAGAGTCGTTAGTTATTTCTTCTAGATTGTCTCCATCAAAATGGGTTTTAGTTTCTGTGGGGTTGTCAAGATGATAATATGAGCTTTCTTTGGATTCTTTTGAAGAATCTTCAAAATGATTGATTTCTGTTGCTTCTTCATTGGATAAATCTTGGGGTGAATCTTGTTGGGGTTTTTTAGAAGTTTCATCATCAATTAAGCCCGTTTGAGTTTCTTCTTGATACCCATTATTTTCTTGATCGTCTTCTTCGTTCAGTTCTTGGGTTTCTTCATCTAAATTCTTTTGCTGAGTGAAAGGTCTTTTATTATCAACTAATTTTCTGGCTTTTTTGAATAACTTGTCTGCTAGACTGCCATTGCTAGATTCTGAAGTTTCATTACTTTCAGAATCCATTTGAGTTTGGGTTTCTTCTAGATTGTCTCCATCAAAATGGGTTTTAGTTTCTGTGGGGTTGTCAAGATGATTGTCTGAGCTTTCTTCTTTTAAAGAATCTTCAAAATGATTGGCTTCCGTTGCTTCTTCATTGGATAAATCTTGGGGTGAATCTTGTTGGGTTTTTTTAGAAGTTTCAAGTTTATCGTTTTCTTCATTCATGTCTTAACGCCTTTTTATTTATCTCTGACAAGAGGGAGCTTTTTAATCACGCGCTCCAATTCACCATAGTTTTTGATATTGTAATTTTTTGTCAATGGATTTTTCCCATAGCCTTTATTGATTACTGTTACAAGGGCTTTGTCTTTAATGAGCTTAAACTTCTCTGCAATTTCATTAACTCTATACCATCTCAATCCTAAATTGGTCATGTTAGGATCAATGGCGGCATCAGTCATGCTCAATTTCCCATCAGGTTGAACCACAAAAATAGCAGGTTGGAGAGTGATGTTTTTGAAACCAAAATAAGTGAATGTGCCATCATCAAAAATTTCAGAGGGCATAATATGTTTAGAGCGTTTTTCAGGCGCTTGGTAGTAATTGTAGTTTCTAGGCACGGGGTTTCTTTTTAAGGCATTATGCACATATTGAGTCTCTAGCGCCTTTGCTTGATCTAAGATAATTTTTTGTTTTTCTTCTCTTATTTTTTCTTTGTTGATAATCTGTTCATTGCTCGCCATCATTACTCTATTGATGTAGGCTGTGGTGTTAAGATTTTCTTGCTTAATCAATTCTTTCTGCCTCTTTGCTTCTTCTCTCTTTTTTAGCTCCTCTTCAATAACGCTAGAAACTTCGTGTCTTTGTGGGTATTCTAATTTGACTGTTAGATACGCCGAAGCAAAATTGTCTTTTTGGGCTATTCTCAAAATGAATTGATACAAGGCCTTATTGGTCCGCACAACAAGATTGGTTCTCCAAGCGCTATCGCTAGGAGATAATTCTATGGAGTTATCCTCAGGACTTTTTTGAGATTTATCTGTCTTAATACTAATTTTATCCTTGGCTCTTTGCTTGATTGTCTCTTCAGCTTGTTTCTTGTTGAGTTCTTCAATTTGTTTGAGCGCATTAGCTTGAGCCTGTTCTTGCATGTCCTCTAGTCGTTCCATTTGGTCTAATTCATTTTCTCGTTGTTGCTTGATAAATTCGCTAAGATTTTTGTTATTGCTCAAATTTTGTGGGTTACTCATAGCGTTAGTGAGATTTTCTAAATTGGCTCTATTTTTTGCACGCTCTTCTTTTCTTTTTTCTCTTTTATCTTTTTGCGCTTTTTGCGCCTGTTCTTTAGCTTCTTTTTCTTTTTCTAGAGCTTTTTTTTGTTCTTCTAATTCTTTAGGGTCGGGCGCATCTACGATAAGTTTTTTTGTTTTTAAAAATTCTTGGTAATCTCTTGTCATTAGGGCAAAATTCACTGCTTCTTTTTCAAACATGAGATTACTTTTTACCGATTTAGGTTGAATGAATATATGATTAGAATTAGGCACAATACTCCAACCTTTATTGAAACCTGTTGTGATGTAAGAAATAGTTTCATCTTTTTCAAGTTGGATCACAGTAACATTGTCTAATGAAGTCCAAATCGTAATAGGTTTTTCATCTCCCAAATAAGCAATCTTCTTATTCACCACTTTCACCCTACCACGATTAAAATTCTTAATGTCAAGTGCTGCTGCTTCTATTGCGCTAGATAAAAATAAATAACCAAGACAGAAACAGCCAACAATTTTTTTAAAAAATGCCTGCTCCATCAACAATTCCTCTTAAAAAATATTTGTAATTGTAACACAAGAATAAAGTGGCTTATCCTTTAAACATAGATCCACCAACTCTTCCCACCATTAAGGCATCTCTTTCTCTATCCATTCTGCTACCATCCATAGAAACAGAGCTGAAAATGGTGTTAACGATCGCATTGACACTCTCAATAATCGTCTCTATGAAACCTTTTAAAATAAATAGGGTGATCAAACTCGCAATAGTCGAATCGATACCTAGTCCCCCTTGATTGATGTTTTGTATAGCAACAGAGGGCGTTATGGTCAAATTGAATGCCAATAATGCCAAAACACCAAAGAGCAAAATAGGAATAGCTAGAACCAAGATAAACAAATTATTAATAAACCATATCAATATGTTTTTCATAGAATCTTTGAACCAATCTAGCACGATCAAACTTACTGCAATAGGGAACACAATACCGCTAAAAGCCCCCGCTATCAAAGGTTTCACAACAACAGTGCTTATTCTCATAATGATAGTTACTTGCATAAAAATAGCGAATAAAGAAATACCTGCCACTTGCAAGCCTTGTAACAAACTAGGAGCGTTGTTGCCAACATTAGAAAAAACAGCTCTTACCGCAGGTAAAATTGAATTAACAGTGTAATTCAGCACTAAATCTAAAGCCCAAAAAAGAACTTGATTCAGCCCAAAAGCGCCTGCTAAACCAAAATAAATAGAATAAGAGATTTTATAAAGATAACCAAAACCTGCATAGGCGATAAAAGAGACCATCGCCATTTTGAATAATGTCCCCCCAACAAATCGCATGTATTCAAAACCTATGTTAATCTGAATGTTACTTGAAATATCTCTCAATTTCATAAAAGAAATAAAAACAAAAATCCCAAAAACAATATAAATCAGGTAAGAAACAAAATCAAGATATGACCCTTGCCCTATGATAATATCAGGCAGATTGACTACACCATATGCAGGAAGAACAGCAGCATCCGCTCCTTTGACAACAGATTCTAATGCGGCAAAAGCAAGCATGGCTGTAGTGTTGTTTTGCAGTTTATTTGCAGTGAATTCTTTACCAATCAGCCAAATTAAACCATCAGCTGTAATATTCGTAGAAGCTTGAGCGGTTATTGAGCCAATTATTTGTAAAAGAATATTGCCTTTCACATTGTCCTCAACACCGCCTTTGGTAAAATTCTGAATCTTGTTGCTCAAATTGTCTAGCACGCTATCCATGGATACATCTATGTTTTTATTTATCAATGCGTTCCAACCAAAATTACAGCCACTTGATGGCGTTAGAGCAAAACCTTGTATAGCTGTAGCAACACTTGCCCACGCCGATCCCCATAAAGGACCTAAAGTGTTCAAATATTTCACCAAATTGCTAGCGGCTAAACTTGTGGCTAATGGTGTGCTAAGCGCTTCAATCACACCCTGCCCTGAACTCTTTCCACTCCCTGATGCACCAATAGATGTATAGCCTGTCAAAATATCTGCAAAACTTTTGTTGGTTAAAACATAACTCGGTATCAGCATGCAATAAACCGTTTGGTAAATTTTGAGATTTGAAACAATGGGCAAATCAATAGCTTTCAACCAATTAGGAACAATGAGAAAAAAACTTATGATTGTTATTAAAAAATTCCTTTTAATATTAAACATGCTCTTATTGTTTTAATGCCTTATTTTTTGATTCCACTTCTTTAATCTTTCTCAAAATTTCGCTTACCGTCTGTTCGTTTTGTAAATCTGTGATTTGAATGTCAAACACTTTGAAGCCAAAAGGATTGATGATAAGATTTTCTTGAGAAGAGTTGCCTCTAGCAAAATCATAATAAATAGTTACTTGTTTTTTAGTAATATATTCATAATTTTCCATTGTATCGGGTGTGATTTTGATGGTAATGAAAAATGTTAATCTCGTTAAGGGACTATTTTTGACTTTTTCTCTTTGTATGTTAGAACTAATGATAGCTTCTGCTCGGACTTTATCTACGAATTGTCTGATATTTTCATTGAACATTCTCATTGCTTGGGTTTGGAAACTCACATCGCAATACTGCATTAGTTGATCCTTGCGATCCCTCAAAGAATTTTTGCTATAACCAAACAGCAATGAGACAAATTTTGAAGTTGCGCTATCCACAACAGCTTCAGAATTGACAATTTGCCTAGCATCGGAGCGTTTGACAATTTTAAATTCTCCTGTGTATCGATCAATGCCATAAACAAATATATCTGTTTTCTTCAAAGGCATCATCATCACAATACTCGTTACAGCGACGACATTGAGTGCCATAGAGAGATAAAAAGCCCTTTTGAAAGTCCTATTGGCCTTATTGAGTTTTGCCAATCTATCAAGGGCTATCACACCCCCAACCAAACTTTCATCAATCAAGACTTCCTCGTTTTTTTTCCCTAACATGCGACAGCTTTATTGTTTAGTTATTGGTTCGTTGGTTGTAAAATTTGAGAAATACTTGAGAAATTTTTTCATCAAAAACTCCTTAAAACAATTTCAGTTATAGTATAGCAAAATTTCTGTAAAAATATATATTTGAAAAAACCTTTAACAAAAACCTTTTTGGATAAGGCGTTGAACAAAGATTCCTTATAATAAATGTAAGTAGCGGATTGCTTCAAACAAGAAGCAAGATGAAACACGATGCAACTCAAAAAGTAAGAGCAATAAGTAAGCAGTCGTAACTCAGTAATGAAATTTTAGAAGCGCCTAATTCAAAGAAATAAGACAATCACAACTCAGAGAGAATGGTATAATAACAAAACAATTTCTCAATTTAATTCTTGAAAGGAATTTCATGAACGATACAACAGAGCATCATGGATCCAATTCGCTAAACGCTCCATTACCTAGCAACTCACAGAGCAATGATCTTTTAAATTTGCTAGACTCGTTATATCCCAAAGGGAGTTTAGGGGAGCAAAGATTTCACGAAGCTTTAAAGAATCAAGAAGAGTTGAAAAATATCCTGATAGAAATAGAAAAGCTACCGCAAGAAAAAAGGTATGAACTTCTGATGCAGATAGGACAAGCCAAACAAAGAATAATGGAAGCATACGCTCATTCATTCTTAGGATATATAGGGGGACTAGAGCATCTGTTAGGATTATGTATGGGTGGGATATTTGTTTTGTTTGCAATCTATTTTGTATTTTTAAGAACTAGCAAAAATGTGGATTTGGTGGAAAGTCTAAAAACAAAACTAAAACTTCAGTATTTTTACTATGCCTTTGGTGTAGGTGCGGTTTTGTTTTTTGGATTAGAAACAATTAGATCTATTTATGAACTGTATATCTTAGGAATTGGTAGCACTAACGACAAGGTGCTCTTTGTTTTGAAAAACATTTGCTTCATAGGCATGGGCTATTTGATTTATAAAGTTATTAAGGTTATTGGTATAAAAAATTTTATCAATGGTCTTTTCACTTCAAAGAAACAAGAGCAATAAGGAGAAACAATAATGAAACTGAGAGCAAGTGTTTTAATCGGTGCGACAATTCTGTGCTTAATTTTAAGTGCATGCAGTAATTATGCGAAAAAAGTGGTGAAACAAAAGAACCATGTTTATACGCCTGTGTATAATGAACTGATAGAGAAGTATAGTGAGATACCCTTAAATGACAAGCTCAAAGACACACCATTCATGGTGCAAGTGAAGTTGCCAAATTACAAGGACTATTTGTTGGATAATAAACAAGTTGTACTAACTTTCAAACTTGTTCACCATTCTAAAAAGATTACGCTCATAGGCGATGCCAATAAGATCCTTCAATACAAGAATTACTTCCAAGCTAATGGAGCAAGATCCGACATTGATTTTTACTTGCAACCCACTTTGAATCAAAAGGGTGTGGTGATGATAGCGAGTAACTACAATGATAATCCCAACAACAAAGAAAAACCACAGACCTTTGATGTGTTGCAAGGAAGTCAGCCAATGCTAGGAGCTAACACAAAAAACTTGCATGGCTATGATGTGAGTGGAGCAAACAACAAGCAAGTGATCAATGAAGTGGCAAGAGAAAAAGCTCAGCTAGAAAAAATCAATCAGTATTACAAAACTCTCTTACAAGACAAGGAACAAGAATATACCACTAGGAAAAATAACCAACGAGAGATTTTAGAAACATTGAGTAATCGTGCAGGTTATCAAATGAGGCAGAATGTGATTAGTTCTGAGATTTTTAAGAATGGCAACTTGAACATGCAAGCCAAAGAAGAAGAAATTAGGGAGAAGCTACAAGAAGAAAGAGAGAATGAATACTTGCGCAATCAAATCAGAAGTTTGCTCAGTGGTAAGTGATTGGAAGAAAAAAGGGAGAGAGTATAAGGGTAGAGAGCAACGCCAATAGGCGTTAGCCTTACTTGATAGGTAAGGCGATCAAGTAGGTAATCTTTTTAAAGCACTCATCATTTTTTAATTCTGTCTCTGCTTGAGACAAATATTTTTCAAACTGAGTTTTGTTAGTTGCACCGAGATTTTTTGTTCATTTTCCACATCAAGCGTTTTGCACTCCTTTTTCTTTCATGTATTTTTCAAGATCAAATTTCATCAGCAAATCCCTAACATAGTCGTTATATTGTTCAATGGTTTTTAGATTAGCATAGAAATTCACTTCTTCATCTGTCATCACAAACAATTTCAATAGTGGGAGCTTAGTGCCATACAATTCTATTTGCGAGTCCATTTCTCTAATACTCATCTTGAACATGACGGGCTTACTGAAGAAAGGCAGAAATATTCCAAGAATTGATCGATCAAATTTAGAGAATAAGAAATTAGGATTCTTTGCAATCGCATGCAACAGCTCCATAGTCTCACTCTCAAGCAATCGATAAACCTTTTTAAACTTATCAACACCAATGCTTTTGATAACAGCACGATAATCTTTCATGTAATTTCTTAGAACCTTATCTAACGCTCCCTTGTTTGTATGCATCTGTTTGAAAAAATCATGCATGGTTTTTATTTGATCTATGATTTTCTTTTTTTCATCAGTGTTTAAAAGTTCGTTCTCCTGCAAACTCTCAATAAGTTTTTCTTTCTTATTTTTTGAGTCAGCAATAATTGAGAAGAGTTTTCGCATGTTATTACTCATATCGCTCTTGGTCCCTTCAATGGATTTTGTTTCTCTTTAGATTGTTTAAATCGTAAAGTTTATATTAAAATTATACAATATCTGTTGTGTGAAAATTTCAGAGCGGTCATAATTCAAAGAGCAAGAAACCATTTTTTAACCATAAAATATTGTTTCAACCACTCTTATATCTATTTTTCAAAACCTACAAAAAACGCTTTCACAAATAGCCCTAAAAACCGATTTAAAAAAGTTTTAATATTATATATTATTTTTAAAAAAGCAAGATCGGTTGTAAAAATGCGTTACAACTAAATGGTCAAGATAACTCAACTTTCAAAAAGGAGTCTTAAGTAATAAAATCATAATGTTCAGCTGGCAATCTATTGCCTTGTTGATCAAACAAAGCTTTGCGTGAAAGATGAAAAAATTTCATCTTTAGATAGTTAATACACTACTAGAGTCTTACTTGAGAGACACTCATTTTATTAGCGGTTTTGTCTGATTTGCTGCTACCAAAACCATTACCAACCAAAGCAGATCCCATGTTTTTGATGCTATCGAATCCATTCTTCAGCACTTCTGCCATAAAATTCTTGATATTGTCCATAGGCAAATTAAATTTTTTCCCTAATGCTTCATTAAGTCCCATCATTAACATCAGAAAGAACAAAAAATTTAATATCATAGAAAACAAATCACTGGATAAACCTGTAAAAAGATTTGTTCCGCCACCCAACAAAGAAGCTAAAATTTTTCCCATACTCAATCCTTTTATTTTTGGTTGTGTAAGTTCTTGCTTGTTCGGATCTCTAATGCGTGTTTTAGTAGGAAGCATTTCACAATAGCATACCTAAAGCTACTAACAAGATTCTTGAATCTATTGGTAAGATTACTCATGAAATCAAGCGATAAGTAACAACCAATCGCAAACAAATCAAATATTTTGCCACCAAACAAGCCATATTCTTTTTGTTTTTATCTCCTAATTATAGCAAATTTTTCTCAATATTAATTTGGAAAACCACCACCATATCAAAAACAAATTACTAACACACTAGATGCAGAATTATTTTTAAAAAACACTCCTTTAAATTTAAAATCATGGGGTTTTAGGATTTGAATACCAAAAATAGATTGGTTTTTTCAAATAGGCTAGCTTTGTGTATGCGCTTAAAAAGATTTTAGTTTTTAGCCAGTAAGGTTTTATGCTAATGTGTGGAAATAAAGAAATTTCTCTAAATCAAGTCTTGAGAAATTTTTGAACGAATCATAAGAACCAATTTTGCCATTGAGTCATAAACATGATTAGCTTCATTGTGAAATTTGCGTGGCTTAAGAGATAGTATTTGCTTATTATGCTGAGAGAAACGAGTAGCAAAAGATAAGTAGTGTAATAAAAAAAGCTAGGTTTTATTATAAGAGCAAATAGGAATAATATTGGATAAACTAAAATCACCCCTGCCGCATAAGAAAAAAGCGCTATTAAAAAACCTATAACGATAGAGCTGATATTGAACAGCCTATAATAAAGGCTGTACTTATCTAAATGTTTGTTGAAAGAATGTTTGAATTGTAAGAAGTTTTGTTTTAATTTGCTAATTCGGTTGTTCCATTTTGGTTTTTAAAGAAGTAGTTTAGTTCAGAGCGGTGAACTTACAAAGGAGCATAAAATAATAAATATTTTACAAAACCACCCTAATCTAACTCCAAATCTCAAAGAATACCCCACTTGCTGATACTAGCATGTGGTATAGCACAAACCAACGATTTGTTTGTTTACGCCAAAAAAAGAACAGAAAACATCTGTTAAAGAATAAAAGAGTTTTCCATCTAAAAAATACTAATCTATTATATAGAAATAATCTTAAGAGAAACTTAAAAATACCAACAAGCCGCATACAAGCAAGAAAAACATAACACTATAAGACCTAGATTTTACTTACCTTTTGGATATGGAAAAATTTTAATTCATAGTTTTGTAAAAATTGTGGTAAAATGTGTTGACATTTTTTGAAAATTTAAGGTTACAAAAACTATAAGATGCTTGCAAAAATCGTTTTTAGCTCATTGGTTGCGTTTGGAGTTTTGTCGGCTAATGTGGAGCAGTTTGGTTCATTTTTCAACGAGATAAAAAAAGAACAAGAAGAAGTGGCTGCAAAAGAAGACGCTCTTAAGGCTCGCAAGAAGCTCTTAAACAATACGCATGATTTCTTAGAAGACTTGGTTTTTAGAAAACAAAAAATCAAAGAGCTTGTGGATTACAGAGCTAAAGTCCTTTTAGATTTAGAAAACAAATACAAAAAAGAAAAAGAGGCTCTAGAGAAAGAGACAAGAGGTAAAATCCTTACTGCTAAGTCAAAGGCTTATGGGGATCTAGAGCAAGCCTTAAAAGATAACCCTCTCTATAAGAAACTCCTCCCTAACCCTTATGCCTATGTTTTAAACCAAGAAACATTCACCAAAGAAGATAAGGAGCGTTTGAGTTATTACTACCCCCAAGTGAAAACGAGCAGTATTTTTAAAAAAACTACCGCTACCACTAAAGATAAGGCTCAGGCTTTGCTTCAAATGGGTGTGTTTTCTTTAGATGAAGAACAAAACAAAAAAGCGAGCCGATTAGCTTTATCTTACAAGCAAGCGATTGAAGAATATTCCAATAACATTTCTAATTTATTGAGCAGAAAAGAATTGGATAATATAGATTATTACTTACAGCTTGAAAGAAACAAGTTTGACTCCAAAGCAAAAGATATTGCTCAAAAGGCTACTAACACGCTTATTTTTAACTCGGAACGCTTGGCGTTTAGCATGGCGATTGATAAGATTAATGAGAAATACTTAAAGGGCTATGAGGCTTTTTCTAACTTGTTGAAAAATGTCAAAGATGATGTGGAATTGAATACTTTGACTAAAAACTTTACCAATCAAAAATTGAGTTTCGCTCAAAAACAAAAATTGTGTTTGTTGGTTTTAGACAGCTTCAATTTTGATACCCAATCCAAAAAATCTATATTAAAAAAGACTAATGAATACAATATTTTCGTAGATAGCGATCCTATGATGAGCGACAAAACAACTATGCAAAAAGAACACTACAAGATATTTAATTTCTTCAAAACAGTGGTTTCTGCATACCGAAGCAATGTTGCCAAGAATAACCCCTTTGAATAAGAAAGGAGACGCTCTTGAAAAGTATCTTCAAAAAATTAGGTTCTGTCGCTCTTTATTCTTTAGTTATTTATGGGGGCTTAAACGCTATCAATACAGCATTGTTACCGAGTGAATACAAAAAATTAGTGGCTTTGGGCTTTAAAAAAATCAAAACACTCCATCAAAGACATGACGACGAAGAAGTTACAAAAGAGGAAAAAGAATTCGCCACTAACGCTTTGAGAGAAAAATTACGAAATGATAGGGCGAGAGCAGAGCAAATTCAAAAGAATATTGAAGCGTTTGAAAAAAAGAACAACTCTTCTATTCAAAAAAAAGCGGCTAAGCACAAAGGATTACAAGAATTAAACGAAATTAACGCTAACCCTTTGAATGACAACCCTAATAGCAATTCTTCCGCTGAAACCAAATCTAATAAAGATGATAACTTTGATGAGATGATCAATAAGGTGAATGAAGCTTTTGTAAAACCTGCTGCTCCGCTTGTGCCTGATGAGTGGAGAACACCTGAAATTGAAATCATTATCAATGAGTGTATTATTTCAAGCAACGATTACGATGGGTTAAGAAAGTGTTTGATCAAAGGCATCAAGGATCAAAAAATTCTTGCCCCCTTATTAGAAAAAATTCAAGAAATAGAGACAGAAAATAACAAATTTTCTAGACAACACTTGAGTGGTTTAAAACTCGCTCTTAATAACAGCAACAATAG
Organism: Helicobacter pylori NCTC 11637 = CCUG 17874 = ATCC 43504 = JCM 12093; assembly: GCF_900478295.1. Lineage (NCBI taxonomy): Bacteria > Pseudomonadati > Campylobacterota > Epsilonproteobacteria > Campylobacterales > Helicobacteraceae > Helicobacter > Helicobacter pylori. The sequence continues at coordinate 721,948 of NZ_LS483488.1, read as the reverse complement.
AACCTTTCTTATAGCTTCGTGCGCTATTTGTGAGAAGAGAAAAAAAGAAATGGAGCAAGAAAATAACTACCAAGATACTACAAATGCAAGTGAGTTTGGCACTACTGATACAAAAGAAAATGAAGCAAAAGATGCAACATTCTCAAACAATCACTCTAAATCTGAACTGCCCAATAGCGTCATTAATCAAATAGAACAAAGCATTGCTCATGGAAAAAAATAGCGATCCAAATTATTAGCTCAAAAAACAACTAGAGAAGCAAATCCCAAAGGTTAGAAATCATAGCCTATCGTCTCAGAAAAATCATTTAACAATGATCTTACTTGATTGCCTTTCTTGTAGGTATTGTCGCTTACTTTGTTCTAGGGATCTTTCTAATGCGTCCAATTCCTCTAAATAATTTAAAAAGACCTTGTTGTGAGCTAACATAAGCTTTCTGATTCCTTTGATGAAATTTTTATTTTTTAGGCTTTCTACAAGCGTCTGTGAAGCAGTGATTAAGGAAGCTGTACCTCCAATGTTGCTCTGATATGTCTTTAGAGAAGTTTCTAAACGCTCTCTTATATTTTGTTTTTCTTGCTCGATTTTCAGCTTCCCTTCACAATAAAGAACTAAAACTTTATCGGATATTCCGCATTGCTGCTCAGCAGTGTTTTGGTCTAAGGGATTGATTTTCATATAGGTTAATAAAAGTTCAGGGCTAGACATATAAGTCTTGAAAATCACATCTTCTGAGATGAAAAATAACTCATTCGCTTCAAAATTGGCTTTCAATAACGCTAAATCTCCTCTCAAAGCAATGGCCGCTTTTTTGATGTTTAGAGCATCTTCTTGACCTATTTCATTATTAGCGCTAGGGCTAGTGGTTGAAAAAATCTCATCTAGGTTTTTGAGCACTTGTTGGTTAGTCTCTTTGTAGGTGCTATCAAGTTGTTTTAAACCGCTTGTTATATCTTCTGCCATCAAAACAGACAATAGCAAAAAAGAAGACATGGTATTTTTCACGAGTGTTTTCATTTGACAATAACTTTAGAGCTAGCAATGTTTCTTGCTGTCGTTTCTCTTTCTAATTTCAGTTGTTCTTCCCAAAGATCGGCTTTTTTTTCAAGATTCTCTATATAGTTTAAATGATTTTCTGCGTTTAAGATCGCAACTTCTATGAGCGCATTCAAATCTACTGATCCTTTTAAGGTTTTGATTTCTCCATTGATCCCATTCAAATAAGCGATATTTTGAAAATCTGCATCACTCAGTTTATTTTGAATAAGGGCTACAATCATTCTGTAATTCTGAATAACCTGTTCCATAAGGCATGCTGAAATTTTTAGCCCATCAAGATAGGGGCATTTTGTGGGCGCTAGAGTGAATGTTTCAATGATTCCAAATGGTGCACCCATGCTTGAAAAAAAACTAAGAGCAGGCGCGTAGATGGCGCTTTGAAACAAAGCCTGACCTGTTAGGGAATTATAGTCAATAAGGGTCGCTTTTTGCATAGCTGTTTTCAACCATGTTTCAAAACCTTTTAAGGTTTCTTCAAACGCCTTGATACCAATCGTATTGTAAGCGATGTATTGAGCGTTGTCAGAAGAACTTCCTAGAGCTTGAGAAAGCATTTCCATTTGTGTTTTTAGGGTAACGCTCGGTTCAAAGCTGTTTCTTAACGCTTCTAAGAGAGCATTTTGCTGGTTCATTTTGAGCTTGATTATTTCGTTATTTTTTTGGAGCGCGATTTGCATGTTTTGGATTTCTGTTTGGGTATTAATTTTTTGTTTTTCCACGATCATTTTAACATTCCCCCCCAATGCACTAAGCGCGCTTGAATACCCTTCCATGACGCCAAGCAAGATGTCTGAACCTGCAAAAAACCCCCCTGTCATGCCATTGACACCATTAATAACGCCATTAGCCCCTTTTAACATAGCGCTCATAGTTGCAAGCTGAGTTCTCAATTCTCCCTCTATTTGTGCTTGAATGGCTTTTTCTTTGGCATTAGATTGAGCCTCTATGGCTTTTAATTCGGCTTGAGCGGTTTTTTGTTTGGCCTGTGCATCCGCCTGAATGGCTTTTAAGGCGGGTTCAAGCGTTATCACTGCCCCTGCACCATTCAAAGACAAGCCACAAAAAGTTAAGAAAGAAAATATGCTTAAAAAACATTTCATATCTCTTTCCTCACTTCACGATTATTTTAGTCTGCACCCTTTCTGTTAAGTAGCTATCTTTTTGCCCCTTAAGCTTGTCTTTGATGTAATCAAGGTAAGTCAAATGCGATTTCAAAAAAGATTTATTCGCTACTATATTGTAATTATATAGCGAGCTTATGTTAGAAATCGCTTGAGTGTCATAGGTGCTAGTAGCTAATCCTGATTGATTAAGTATCATTTGAGAAGCGTTTTGCAACAAATTGGTATTGTTTTTCACAAATTCTATATAGTATTCTCTCAAAATTTCTGCTACTTTTTCAGCATAGCAATAAACGGCAAGAACTTTGTCCCCAATAGGGCATGCAGGAGTGGTCATAGGATTAACGCCTGAAGTTAGGGCATTAGTGGCTAACGCTTGGTATTTGGCATAAACAGTGGGCATAGAAACACTCATGGGCGTCATAGAAATTTGCATGCAACTAAAAAACACTTTTGATGAGCCAACAAGCGCACCTAAAGCGGTACAGCTATCAAGGGAATCGGCTGTATCATTCATTGAGCTGTTGCTTGCTTGAGAACGCAGTTGTTCTTGTAGAGCTAGGGCGTATTTTGGTGCTGCGCTTGTAATATTGCCTAATATACCGCTCATCATTTCAACCGTTGTTGGCACGCTAGGAACAGCGATTTGATTCGTCGCATAAGCTTCAATAGCGCTAGGATTTTTAGGGGTGGTGTTACTCGCTAAAATGCTTGCAATCTGACTATTAACAGCACTAATTTGTGCGCCTTGCGTGTTGCCTTGCGCGTTAAATTCCCCTGTTAATTTGCTGATATTTAAGATATTGTTCCCCACAGCCATGCTTTGATCGTTAAAACCTTGATACAATTGGTTGTATTGTTGGTTAGCGGCTTTCATAGGCATGCTTACGGCTTCAGCGATGCTCTGATTGTATTGGGTCATGATAGCGGTCATTTGCGGATTAGTAAATCCCACAACAATAGGAATAATCGCTGCTGACATAGCACCCGCTACTATTCCTGCAAATGGCCCTGCAACACCACTTGTGCTTGAGATGATTGAGGAAATTTCCGATAAGAAGCCTGCAGAAGATGATTCATATATAGCTTGTGTGCCTGCCATGTTAATACCCTCCAAAGCTTGGTGGTAAAAACGATGAATCTGAGTATGTTGGTGCATAACCATACATGAAAGGATTGTTTGGACCGTAATCGCCCATCATTTGGCTCATGAGAAGATTTTGAATGCCCCACATCGCATTGATACCTAGATTATCATTAGGTTGAAAACTCCCTAAACTTATGTTGTCAAACTTGATATTAACATTCTTATCATTATAGTCATTGAGTATGGCCACTTTTTGTTCTAGGGTTTCTTTAGGGATCTCTATTTTTAGTTGATCTCTAGAAACAAGCCCCACGCTATTTAGTGCCATATCTTCAGGACTAATATCTTCTATATCAGTGTTTTGGTCAGCGTTAAGCGGAGCGTTAAACATGCCAATGATAAGACACCAAGCAAATAGTAATTTAATTTTATAAAAATTCGTTTTCATACTTTTGACTCCTTTATTCTTATTTTTAGCATTATTCTAGCGCATTAACGCCACTCAATCGTTACTTTTGTTTTGATTTTTTTGATCGAGCATTTTGTTTGTTACTTCATCAATGTTTTGAAAATATTTTTCAAAAAGCTCTTTCTTTTTAGCTTCAACGCTCATATCAACCTGAATCCAATTAGGAACAATGGAGTCCATGATCAAATGCGTGAAGTCATAGGCATGATTGGTTGGGTATATTTTGTTCTGAACATAGTATTCTAAAAAATTCGCTTGAACAAAAAAATTCTCTATATCGCTCTGCATATCCTCGCTTATGTTGTTATTGATAGGTTTTTCTAGTAACCTGAGAATCCTATACGACTGCATGATAGTTTCTAGCATGAAGAAAGTATAAACATAAACTAATGATACAAAAGAATTATTGGCTTTAAACGAGCTTGCATCATTTTTCCCACTTTGAAGAGGAATTAATCTTGATAATGTTTTTTGGGGATCTTGCCCATCGTTTATTTCTTTAAAAAAGCGGAAATCTAAATCCTGATTATTGAGAAATGACTTGACAAAGTGAAGATTAACATTGAGACTGTCTATGAGACCTGAATAAAGGTGTTCTGTTTTGACATCATCTATATTTAAAACATTCTCATAAAACACATTGACATGGTCTTCTAAGAAATTAGAAAAATCATAAAGAGTGGTAAGGTTTTGTTCAGTGATTTCGCCTTCCATTTCTTCTTCTATGAAGTCCAATTCTTCTTTCAGTTCAAAAAGATAATTAGAAAAACTATCCAAAATCGTCAAGACATCATTTTCTAAAATTTTCAATAATTTTTGTTCACGCAAATTTTGTTTCATTTTAATACTCCTCTATTTGTTGATACATTTGCCTCAAGGCCTGATATTTATCTATGATACTATGGTTTTGGATAATCTTGTCAATTTCTTTGACAAATACAGTATCTGTGGATAAAATTTTCAAATATTCTTTAGGAATGCCTCTCAAATTAAAACTAGCGATAACGCTAGGGCTTCCATCTTGTTTATAGAGAATTTTCCTATCTAGTCCCTTAGTGATGATTTCAAATTCTTTTTCTGTAACATTAGCTAATCTTTGGTAATCAGAAAGATTGCCTCCATCGTTTCTCAAAAAAATCTTTGTAGGGCATTGTTCTCTAATCGTATCAGCAATAGGGCAAGCCAAAAGATCAGTGATGCTTTGAGTCGCAAGCCTGACAATAGCGTTTCTTTTCCTTGCAGTTTTTAGCATGTCTCTTACAAAATAAGCGACCTTTGGATCGCCTAAATATTTCCAAGCTTCATCAATATCTAAGACAAATCTACGCCCATCCATTGCCTCTTGGATACGAGCGAAAAGGTAAAAACAAATAAAGGGCGAAACATCATTATTGTCTAAGAAACTTGACCCATCAACGCCAATAATCGTTTTTGAAAAATCTAAGCGATCCGTTGCTTTATTATCAAAAAGCCATTGAAATTCACCATTGGTTGATTTGCAAAAAGGCGCTAATCGCGCGACAAGCCCATTAGGATCATTGTGGTCTTTTCCGAAAGCATTAATAAGTTGAGTGATGGGATAATCTAGGTTCATATCTCCTGTGATAAGGTTGGTTACTGCCGCTGCAAGCGTGTTAGAATCTGCTAGGCTAAAAGAGATGCTGTTGCCATTCTCATCTTTTTCATCGCTTTTGGTTGCTAAGTTTTTCACAAGCTCTTTGACAACAGAAATAGCTGTTTGTTTTTGTTCCATTGTTGCATTTGTTTTTTGCACACAAGCCGCCCAAGCAAAAGGATTTAATCCTGTATCTGTCCCTAGCTCAATCTTGACATACTCCCCACCCATTGCGACAATGTTCCCATAAGCGCCATAATCTTTATCCATATAGACCATAGTGAGCTTTTGCTTGTCTTTGCTGACATTAGCAGGAAAATTGTGAGCAAATTGTCCCATAGCGTTCAAGGTCATTGACATAAACACTGTCTTACCTGAACCTGTTGAGCCAAGTATCAAAGTGTGTCCTGCTGAAGCTGAACCAAAATCAGTAGGCATGTGGAAGTTCAGATAAAAAGGCGAATTGATCTCGCTTTTTAGTGTCATGACGCTATTGCCCCAAGCGTTATTCTCTTGATTGCCATCAAAACTCATCGCTCTCATCGCTATGAAATCAGCAAAATTATTAGAAGTTACATCAAAAATAAAAGGAAGCGTGATAAAAGAGCAATGTTTGGCAAAAAAGTAATTTTCCATAGAGAAAGTCGCTGCGTTGGCTAAAAAACCTTTAGCGTTAAGACTAGAGACGCATTCCTTAACGCTTTGTTTCATTTTTTCAAAGCTATCAGCAAACAACACTAAAGAATTACCATAACTGCCTAGTGTAATATCACCATTACCCACTAATTCGCTCAAACAACCCAAAGTCATGCCTTGCTCTTTGGAGCCTCCACTAATAATAATTCTTCTAGAGGTGAAAGCCAGTTTGTCCTTTAAAACCTGTGAGTTTTTAGGCGAATAAGCATGCATGAAAATAAATTCGCTGTCTAGAGCGTTGATTTTATCAAACAAATCGCTCTGTGATTTAGGGGCGTATTCACTAATCTCAATAGCGCTAAAATATTTTTCACTCAAATCGTCATTTAAGATTTTTCCATGCTTATTGGCAAAATAAACTTCTTTCACCCCACCATGCATTTTTTCCTTGAGATACAAGTCTTTTCGGTTGCAAATAAAAGGGGCTTCATTCATTCCCACCAAAAAATTGTAAAATTCGCATTGCTTGGAGTAAATAACGCCATCTTTGGTGTATTCTTTCAATCTAGTGGGGTGGTATTTACTCAATAGCTCTTCTATGAGTTCTATCCTATCCTTGAAGTTTTCAAGCTTGGCTCTAATAATCCTTTGAAACTCTTCAAAATTATTGTCTGCAAAATGCTTTTTATTCATAACGGGTTCATTGAGAGTGTCTAATAAATCTTGCTCTATGGTGAGATAAAAACTAATATCATAAAAACTTTCTCTCTTTTGCTTCTCATTATAGGCTCGCATGAAATCATTAGAAAAAATAAGACCATAGTCCCTATTGGTTTCATCAATAACGATTTTCTTTTTAACAGTGTGAAAATAGAATTTGAATTCAGGGGTAACAAAATTCCTAAAAACGCTATAAATAGAAGCGTGTAACTCTATGAGATCTTTTTTGGAAGTGGTTAAAAAATCAATGCCCCCCAATTTGATTGTGCCTAAAAGAGAATAGTTGTTAGTAAGGATCACCCCATCATCTAAAAAACATTCATAGTTATTCGCTAGATAGGAGTTTGCAGCGCTCACAAGCCTGTCTTCTCTGTTTGGATTTAAGTGGATGTCATTAGCCATTTCTTTACTAGGCTTCATGGAAAAAATGCTCATGAACGCTTTGTTTTTCACACCCTTAAACAAAAAAGGTTTTTTAAATTTCATCGCTCGCTCCATTCTTTGATAAAGCCTGTAATCTTTCTTGAATCCAAGAGCTACAAGCACAATAACAATCGCTACAATCAAAACAGGTTCATAGGCTTGAAAAAGAATAACAGATAATACAATTGTTACAAACAATATAAATATAGAAGAATAAATAAAAGTTTCAGGGAAACCAAACAACCTATTCCCCCCATCAAACAAGACTTTAAAAAAGGGATTGACACCTTTTTGCATGTCTGCTTTAAGTTCTTCTATTTTTTGAAACTGCCGCTTTTGAACCTCTTGCTCTATGATTAGCTTTTTTTGTTCGTCAGCTTGTTTGCTTGCCACAAACACCCCTCTCTTTATAGATATACCGCTTCACATGTAATCGTATAAAAGATTTTTTTGAGAGACTCTACGGTGCTAATATGTTTCAAAAGATCATTAGGATCATAAGAATTGAATACGGCCAATAAAACATTATACAGCTTATCATCGCATAAAATTTCTCTTGTTTCTCCGCGCAATGACAGAAAGCAGCGTTGTTTGTTGGTCGTGCTGATGCTTTTGAAAGTAAAAAAGTCTTTCACTTCAGGATTGATCTGTAATTCTACATTCAATCCCATTTCTTTACCCTTTTCATCAAAGATTTTTTCAATAACTGGATCGTAATGCTTCAAATCCTTTATTTTTTTAAGGACTCTATTGACAATCACGAAGTCAAAAACTTCATCTTTGATAATATCGGGATTGACTTCTTTGAAAGTTACTTTCTTGTCTTTCAAATTTTTGATAGTCGCTTTAAAACTATCAAAATCTAAATTCGTATAAACAAGCCCATTGGGAGTGTTTTTTTCTTTTTCTAGTGCTTCTTTTTTGGCTTCTTTATCGTCATTTGCTAACCCATACGAACTGAAAACAACGAGACTTAAGAGAACTTTCAAAAAAAAGTCTCTCAGTTTTTTATTGCTATTATTATTGTTGATCAATTTAGCTAGCTCCTCCACTCTCGCCAATATTGAAGCCAAACTTAGTGCTCAAATAGATAATACCGCCTGCCACCGCTAACATAGCTATGGGTTGCGCGTAAGCAAAAACAGTCGCCTGACCTCTTTTGATGTCATCAGAGATTTTCCAAATATCCGCTATGCCTTTGACCCCTAGAGCGCAACCACCTACGATCGCTAGAACAGAAATGATCTGAATAACCAAAGTTTTAGTCTCATTAACGCCTCCTGCAGGACTGTTGACCGCCATTAAAGGATTGGTTGTCATCGCTAGCCCTAAAGTTACTACAACTTTCTTGTAGCCGTCAGTGATTCTTGTAAAAAATTTCATGCGTTTCCTTTCAAATTGAAATCAATCGCTTAAGTATATCAAAAAAAAGTATTTTTATACTATTCATACAAGCACTACTTTATAATTTAAATCAAAACCGACGCTTTTGTTTGACAACTGACATCATTCAGGAATAATAAACCTACTTGTCCCAACCATTTTTCTTTCTCAAGTCGTTGTAGAATTGTAGATCTTTAGGATCTTTGATGTATTTTTTAATAATCTCAGGTTGAAACCTAAAAACAAGCAGAAACAAACCCAAGCTGATCAGAGTGAGAATAAAACTCCATTTTAAGCAACTCCATAGACCACTAAAGAAACTTTTTTTGAAGCTGTCTTTGAAAATCTGTCCTATTGATTTGTTTTCCATTTTATTTCCCAATGTGGATCACAAACGCTTAATTGCAAATAATACTTAATGGTAAGTATGACACACACAAACCAAACTATTTTTAGAACGCTTCATGCACTCACCTTGCTTCCGACCATATTTTAAGCATTGCATTTGATTTCTTCTTGAAGGCTCATTTCTTATTTCTTGTTCTTGTTAAAATTCGTTTATTTTAGCAAGTTTTTGTTAATTGTGGGTAAAAATGTGAATCGTCCCTAGCCTTTAGACGCCTGCAACGATCGGGCTTTTTTCAATATTGATGAAAAAATGCCAAATATTATATATGTTACTAACCCAAGGCAAGATCAATCCTTACAAAACAAACCCTTTTAATACAAGCCTTATAATAATATAGTAAAAGCCCTTTAATAAGGCTAACAGAGAGCGGTATTCCATTTCCATTATAGAAGCGTGAATCATCTATACAAAAAAGGTTCAAGCGTTCAACCAAACATCTCGTTGATTTCATATTTTTTAGCGGTTTTATCCTTAAGCCATAGAGCCACTTCTAAAGCCCCTTTAGCAAAAATAGATCGGTTAGTCGCCGTATGGCTAAGCTCTATGTATTCGCCCTCTAAATAAAACCCTATCGTGTGCTTCCCAGCGACATCGCCCCCCCTTAAAGCGGCTATGCCAATGCTTTCTTTAGAGCGCAAACCTTCTCTGTGAGTGGTGAGAGCGTTTTTTTCATCATACCCCCTAGCCTTAGCGCAAGTTTCATACAAACTCAACGCAGTGCCGCTCGGGGCGTCTTTTTTGAGATTGTGGTGCGTTTCTACAATTTCAATATCCGCATCTTTTAATTTCAAAGAAGCTAAAAAGGCTAATTGATTGAGCATCATAATCCCAAGAGACATGTTGTGCGCGTGCAAAAGCGGCGCTTTTAAGGCTAATTGTTGCATTTTTTCTAATGTTTCTTTTTCTAAACCGGTCGTGCCAGAAACTAAAATTTTAGGGCATTCTAAAAGAGCCTCTAGCAAATGATCCACGCCTTTAGGTAAAGAAAAATCAATCACGCATTCGCAAGCTCTCACAAACGCTTTTAAATCGTTGGTTACTAAAGGGGCGTGCGAAAAAGAGCTGAAATCCGTTTCGCATTTTTGCCTGACAAACACGCTAGATAGCGCTAATCCCTTATACCCCCCCTTTAATTCTTCTAAAAGTAATTTCCCTATACGACCGCTCGCCCCATAAACACCGACTTTCATGCGCTTTCCTTGCTTTTAAACTTTATAGCCCCATTTTAAAAGGGTTTAAAATATTATTAGGATCAAGAGCTTTTTTAATATTCCTAAAAAGCTCCATTTCACTATGATTGAACGCTAAAGGCATGAATTTAGCTTTAGACAAGCCTATGCCATGCTCCCCGCTTAAAGTCCCCTCCAAACTAATGGCGGCCTGAAAAATCTCTTCCATAGCCTTATGGCCTTTTTCTAAATCCCTTTTAGGATCTTCTAGCATGATATTCACATGCACATTGCCATCGCCCGTATGCCCAAAACAAGGGATTTTAAAGCCGTATTTCTGGCTGATTTTGGCGACTTCTTGCAACAAACTCGGCAAACTCGCCCTAGGAACGGTCACATCTTCATTCAATTTCTTTTTACCATAAACGCTAATACTCTGAGAAGCGTTACGCCTTGAAAACCATAAATCCTGCTCTTCTTGTTCGTTTTGAGCCACCTTAAAACCAACGCAACCATTGGCTTTAAAATGCTTTTCTATTTCATTGAGTTGCCATGTAATCTGCTCTTTCACCACGCCATCCACTTGAGTGATGAGTATCGCTCCAGCGTCTTTGGGTAAGCCTTTAGAAAATCGTTCTTCAACCGCTTGGATACTCAAATTATCCAAAAATTCCATCGCCACAGGCGTAACGCCACTGCTCATCGTCTTATAAACGGCATTCATGGCGTCTTCAATATGGTTAAAAACCCCCATTGCACTTTGTTTTAGGGGCGGTTTGGCTAAAAGCTTTAAAGTGATTTCAGAGATCACGCCCAAACACCCCTCACTAGCGATCATCAGCCCTGCAACATTAAAGCCGGCGACATCTTTGATGGTTTTTTTGCCTGCCCTTATGATTTCACCATTCGCTAAAACCACCCTTAAAGCCATGACATAGTCTTTAGTGATGCCGTATTTAGCCGCGCGCATGCCACCGGCATTTTCAGCGACATTCCCCCCTAAAGTGCTTTGATTTTCACTCGCTGGATCTGGGGGGTAGAATAAATCCAATTTTTCCACTTCGTTTTGGAAATGCTTGTTAATCACGCCCGGCTCAACTCTAGCAATTAAATTTTTAGTGTCAATCTCTAAAATCTTATCCAAATGCTTTTCTACGCTTAAAACTAGCCCCCCGCTCACGCTCAACGCCCCCCCTGTAAAACCGCTCCCAGCCCCCCTAGGCACAACGATGATGCGATGCTCGTTGCAATATTTTAAAATCTGGCTGATTTCTTGCTCGTTTTTAGGGAAAATCACGCCGCTAGGCAAATGCCTTTCTTTGGTAGCGTCATAGCAATAAGCGTTCAAATGCGCTAAATCAGTGAAAAAATCCTCTCCCCCTACCAAGTTTTTAAAATATTTAATGTGTTGTTGGTCTAACATGTTATTTTTTACCCGCTTCTAGCGCCTTTCTTCGCTCTTCAAGCTCTTTTTCATCTCTTTCTTGATGCTCTCTCGCTCTTTGTTCAAATTCTCTCGCTCTTTGTTCGGCTTTGGCTTTTTTCTTTTCTTCTTTCAAGCGGCGTTTTTCTTCTTTAGGACTGAGTTTTGGCTCTTCTTTTGGAGCGTTGTTCTCTTTAGGAGCGTTTTGTTTTTCGCCTTGTTGGGTGGCGTTATTTCCATTATCTGGCTCTTTAATGGCTTCTTGCTTGATTTCTTGCTCATTTTCTTTGGCATTGACTTTTTCATTGCCTTTATCCATTTCTAAAGCTTTTCTTCTTCCTTCAGTCTCTCTCTCGTCTCTTTCATCATGCTCTTTTTCTCTTTCTTCCAATTTCATAGCCTTTTTGGTGGCTTTGGCTTTTTTCCTTTCATCTCTTAAATAGCGCCTTTCTTCTTTAGCATCAAGTTTGCGCTCTGCTTTTTGGTAGTTTTTCTCTTCTAAAGTGGGAGCGTTTTCTGTGCCTTGATTGGCTTTTTTAGGCTCTTTAATGGCCTCTTGCTTGATTTCTCGTTTAATTTCTCTAGAATCAATCTTTTCTTCCCTCTTTTTAATCCTCACTTCTTTGCGTTTTTCTTTTTTCACTAAAGCGTCATAGTAAGCGAAGTAATTTTTAGATTGGCTTCCTGAAAAAAGTTTCCCTAGCGTGCCTGCATCAATGCCCTCAACCCTAGAAAAAAACGGCGTAGAAGTTTTAGTAACACCGCTTGTATCCAACTCTCTTTTTTCTAAAATTTCAAAACTCTCACAGCTTAAAATATTGAGCGTGTTCGTGGTTACAATATAAATTACCCCCACGCTATAAACGTTGCACGCTTTCCTTAAATTAGCGATTTTTGGGTCAAACCCATTCAAAAAAGTAACCAACAAATCAGAACTAATAAAATTAATATCGGTGTTAGTCGCTCTGATTTGCTCATAGAGTTCATCATTAGGAGCGATTAAAAACGCTTGGTTGTTGAATTGCCTAAAATAGACTAAATCCCCCTTTCTAGCGACCATTCTTGGAGTGGGTAAATGGCTTTGTTTCATGGACTCAAACGCTCTGAATTTAGCCGTTGCGACACCATTTTCAACGGCGATAATGACCACTTCAGAATTAACGATTTCATAATCTGAAAGTTTAGTAACGACAAAACCAAACTCCCCCACTTGCAAATCATGAGCAGGAAAACGAATGATTTTTTTAGGCAAATCCACAAATTCTATACTCACTCTTAAGGGTTCTTGCCAAGAGGCTGATTGCAAGCTTATAAAACTCATTAAAAGAAGTCCCATCAAAAGCCTTAACATACAATTCCTTTTAAACATTTTTAAACTTTTTTAAATGCCATAAAATGGCTAAAGACAATCCGGTGGTTTTAGCGTATTGAAAATCCATTATAAAATCAAAAGCTTTTGATCGCTCTAAAAACAGCACTTCAATCTTTTCTGCATCAATCCCCCCACCCTTTGAAACTTTCAAATCCGCACGCACTTCAGCGTAATAGAGCGTTTGCAAACTCCCACTCAACCCGGTCGCGCTATAAAATTGGCCTATGGTTTCTAAATTTTTAGGGCTAATTTGATAACCGCATTCTTCTAGCGCTTCTTCGCAAGCGATTTCTTCTAAACTCTTATTAGCTTTATCCACAAGCCCCGCGCACAATTCATAAGTGTATCCGTCAATATTTTGATCTTGATCGCGCTTAAAATGAAAACGGCGCGCATAAATGGCTGGGCGGAATTGTTTCACAATCACAAAACAATCGGATTCTTTTTCATAGAGTAAAACCGCCACGCTGTCTAAAGACTTAATAATATCCCATGTTTTCTTAGTATTCTCTTCATTATAATGCATGCGTTTTAATTCTATGAAATTAGAGCTAGAACAAGGCTCTAAATACACACTGGAATCATCTATTAAAGATTTTTGATTGAAAGCATTCTTAAAATAAGACATTAAAAACCCTCTAAAAGATAAAATGAATTTTTTTCAAAAGAATGGGTTTTAAAAAGTTCTTCTAATTTTTGCTTAGAATGCTGAGCTTTTTCTAAAAAAACCTCTCTTTGCTTGCCATGCAATTTGCTTTTAGCGGTGCGGATATAGCCTAAAGGATTAATGGGGCGGGAGTTTTTATACACGCCAAAATGCAAATGCGGTCCGGTGCTTAAACCCGTGCTTCCCACTCTGCCTATGATTTGCCCTTTTTTAACGAATGATCCTTTTTTCAACCCCTTAGCAAACGCGCTCATGTGAGCATACACCAAGCGCAATTCATTCAAATGGATTTCAACCACATTCCCATACCCCGCCTTAACCCCTATAAAACCCACACGACCATCTGATGCAGAATGGATCAAGCTGCCATGTTTAGCCGCATAATCCACGCCGTAATGAGGCCGTCTGACTTTTAAGACAGGATGGAACCTCCCATACGAAAAAGGCGAAGAAATGCGGGTGTATTTCACCGGGGTTTCTAATAAAAACCCTGCCACTTCTTGTGCTTTTGAGTCATAATAGCGCCCGTTTGAATGGGAAAAAAGATAGTATTGGTGCAAACGAGAGCTAATCATGGCTATTTTAATGGTTGGTTGGCCAAACGCTTGCCCCACACGATAATCTCTTGTATAGACGATAGCGATTTTATCGTTTTTTGCCAGGCGTTTAAAAGGCACGCTTTTTTTATACGCGTTCATCAATTGGTTGGCTAAAAGGGGGTCATTGGTGGCTTTGACAATATCTTGATAGGGCGAGGTTTGTAAAGAAAGAAGGAGGGTTTTTTCTTTACGAGTGAAGATAATGGGGATAAAGTCTAAAAAATAATCCTCCCCTTTTTTGTAAATATGGATTTGTAAATCCTGGCTTATAGGGATAAGGGCTTGAATGAGCGTGTTGTTGGCATCTCTTAAGGTGTAGTAGGTAACATTGCTTTGAATTTCAGCGCTCAATTCTTTATCTTGAGAGCTCAGGTTGTAGTAGAGTTTTTGAGGGATATGGTTTTTTTCTAAAAACCCTAACAGCGTGAGCTTATCCCACACAAGCCTTTCACCCACTAAAAGAGTTTGCTTTTTAGCCATTCCATCGGCTTTTAAAAGAACCCCATGGGATAAAAAAGCAACCATTAAAGAATAGATAAAATTTAAAATAATTTTCTTACGAAAAAATACCATGCAGTTGTTTAATGCCTTCAATTGAATCTGTATTTTATTAGTATAACATAAGCCATTAAAGAAAAACGACAAGTTTAAAGCCTAGCCTTGTTTTTATAGCTTTATGAAGCGCGTTTTATTGGTGCATGGTGGTTTCTCATAAATGGTTTTATCCCGTCTTATAGCGTTGGGTATTTTCTTTTTAATCAATCCGTATCATTGTTAATTTTGAAGTATTTTTTCTAAAATCTTTAACACATCGTTATGGTGCACTTGGCTTAAAAGCCCAAAAATTTTAAGCATTTCTAAAAACATGGGAGCGTTGGTTTTATGGATGGGTGAAGCACCCAAACGCTAAAGCGATTGGGCTTCCTCGGCTGATGTTGCCCATAGGGAAAGTTTGGTTCTCACTTTGTGTCCCTAATCATAGGGATTTTACAGAGTTTGATCTCCAACGCATTCCCTACAGGTCTCACACATCATATCTCCAAAGGCGTAACTTTGCGTACTTCCTACGCTAGATACAAATGTATGGAGATATTATACTACAAATTAGCAGCATTCATCCCAAACACTAAAGATGTTTGGGATTTCTGCTTGGGTGGTTTAAAAAAGCATGTTCTTTGAGTGTAGCGGTTCTGTTTAATAAGGGGGTAGCGGTTTTTAATTCCAAAATAGAAAAGCAAAAATACAGCATGGCTTGGGTTTTAGAGCCGTATTGTTGCTCTCTAATAACTATTTCGCTCAATTGATTATCACTAAAAGAATGAATGAGTAAGGGATAAGAGATGCGTGAAAGTTCAAAATCCATGCCCCCAAATTGATGCGATCTAAATCTTTCTCTTGTGATCATAAAATTATCTTCTATAAATTGTTTTTGTTTTTCTAAATATTTTAAAGTATTTTCTAAATTTTCTAAACTGATTAAACCTAATTGCTTAGCGTAATAAATCATTTCACTCAATTCATAGAGAGTTTTTACTTTATTATTAGCCCCTAAAAAATGATATTTTTCATCTTTTAAAGTAGTGAGTTCAAATTTTTCTTTATCTTTAATGGGGACATCATAACCGATCTGCCACTCTATATAATGCTTTAAACTAAAAGGGATTTTTCTAGTCGCTGTTGAAATACCATAATCGCTAAAGGCATGTCTGATTTTCACACGCACTTTGCCTGAAATTGAAGTTAAAGGAATAGAAATCTCAATCGCTTTTTTATCACCACTAACTTTAATCAAACTCACAAGGGTGTCCTTGAAACAATTTTTTAAAATATTCTAAACGTGCTCTTTTATCTTTCAAAAAAGCGTCTTTAATTTCTAAAAAAGCAAAATGATCAATGATAATATCCAAATTACCAAAATAATAAGGGATTTTAGGAGCAATTTCCTTAAAATAATGGATATACTGGTAATAAATCAATTTATCTTGACTGATTCGCACCGCATTTTCGCTTGGTGCGTTTAAAAAAGTTTTGTTGCGTTTGAGAGCGTTAATGTCTCGCATAGGGAAAAAATAGCCCACGCATGCACCAACCTTTTTAGCGTTAGGGTATTTATCCACATAGTTAGCTATATAGTCAAAATCGTTTAAGCATAGCGTCGTATCGCAATCAGTTGGAAAAACAAAACGCCTAATCTCTGCATAGTCCATTCGCCCTCGCTCATATAAAGCTATCACAATAGGAAATTCGTTACTTTTGGTGAAAGATTTAGAAGAAACAACAAAAGCGTCTAAAAGCCTGTAATTATCCTTAAATAGCTTTAATTGCTTAAAATTAGCTTCTTTGATGAGATAAGATAAAGGGTGTAACACGCAAATAAACGCCGGCTTTAAAATTGCAAAAGATCTTAAAAAACTTATCCCCAAATCTCGGGATTTCAAATGATGGTCTATCTCAAAATGAAAGTTTTTATCTTTTAATTTTTGTTTGGCAAAAGAAGTTCTATCGTTATAGGGGGGATTGCCCACGATGATTAAAGGCTCATCTTGGCTAATGCCATAATTTTCTCTTTTAGGATTAACTAGAGCGTTTATTATTAAAGCATCACACTTGGGGTCAATATCCGCTCCTATTTTTTTAGGGTGGTGGAGCTTTAAAAACTCTTTATTACCACATGCGGTGTCTAAAAGCGTATAGTTTTCAATACCAACATGCTTTTTTAAAAGCTTGTAAGTGCAATCCACTAAATAAGGGGGCGTGTAATAAGCCCCTAAATTCACGCTCTCTCGCTGATTTAAATGTTTGGGAGTGGCGATTAAAATCCCTTACACATCTAGCTGTTTCACGTCTTTAGCATGCGCTTGGATAAAGGCTCTTCTAGGCTCTACTTCATCGCCCATGCAAAGCGAAAAGACTGCATCGGTTTTTTCTAAATCTTCAATTTTGAGTTTGATCAAGCTGCGGTTTTCTTTATGCATGGTCGTTTCCCACAAATCATTAGGGTTCATCTCGCCTAGCCCCTTATAGCGCTGGATATTCGCTCCCTTTTTAGCGTGATTTTCCACTTCTTCTAAAAACGCCAAAATATCCTTATCTTCTAAGAAATCTAAATTATATTCCATAAGTTTTTGGTAAGTGTAATTCGCTTCTTCAAACAACACTTCTTTAAAGAGGTTGTCATCTAGGTTAAATTCCACCAAGCCTTTAGGGGTTTGCGCATGCAAATGCAAGCTTTCTTCAGTAGCAAAAGAGCGTAAGATCTGATAATTCAAGCCCTCTAATTTTTCCAAAATGCTTTTTTCTAAAATTTTCATATCAAAGCTTAAAGCGTCCTTAGTTTCAATCAAAAAGCGTAAAATTTCTAGCAAATTGTAGCGTTTTTCTAATTCCAAAAGCGTATAGCGGTAATGACGCGCCACTTTTAACAAATTCATCAAATCGTTCTTGCCAATCCCTTCAATATCCACCGAATTGATGCCATGCTCAATTAAAAAATGATCCAAAGCGACGCTGTCTTTAAGATAGATTTCTGTCTTGCCTTTCTTGTATTTGTAAAGAGGGGCTTGAGCGATATAAACATGCCCTTGTTCAATCAGCGGGCGTAAATAACGATAGAAAAAAGTCATCAGCAAGGTTTGGATATGGCTCCCATCCACATCAGCATCGGTCATGATAATGATTTTGTGATAGCGCAATTTTTCTATTTCAAAACTCTCTTGAATGCCACACCCAAAAGCCGTGATCATGTTTTTAATTTCTTCTGATTTTAGGATTTTTGACAAATGGCTTTTTTCCACATTTAAAATCTTACCCTTTAAGGGCAAGATCGCTTGGAAAACCCTATCGCGCCCTTGTTTAGCGCTCCCGCCCGCGCTATCGCCCTCCACTAAAAAGATTTCACTCTCTAAAGGGTCTTTACTCTGGCAATCGGCTAATTTTCCAGGCAAAGTGCCGACACTCAAATTATCCTTTTTCCTTGTAAGCTCTCTGGCTTTCTTGCTGGCTTCTCTGGCTTTTGCGGCTAGTAGGGCTTTATTGGCAATGATTTTGGCTTCGTTAGGGTTTTCTTCTAAAAATTGATGGATTTTATCATAGACTAATTTTGAAACCAACGCGCGCGCATACGAACTGCCGAGTTTGGATTTAGTCTGCCCTTCAAATAAAGGCTCGCTCATTTTCAAGCTCACAACAGCGATCAAGCCCTCTTTAATGTCTTCAGAGATGGGGCGCGACTCTTTGGTTTTAATGTTATTGTCAATGTATTGCAAAATCGCCTTAGACAAGCCCATTTTAAAGCCCGCCTCATGCGTGCCGCCCTCAGAAGTTTTAATGTTATTCACAAAGCTTAAGGTGTTTTCATTGTAATCATCAGCATACGCTAGAGCGACTTCTATAGAAGTGCGCGTTTCTTCATCCATGCTTTTAAACGAAATAATGGGGGTGAGCAATTCTTTTTTAGCGCTGTCTTTAACGAATTGTTTCAAGCCGTCTTCATAGAAATAAGTCTCTTGTAGTTGGGTTTTTTCTTCTTTGAAAGAAATTTTTAAGCCGTCGTTAAGATACGCCATTTCTTTAAAGCGTTTTTGCAAAATACCCGCTTGAAATTCAACGACTTCCATCACGCTTTCATCAGGGAAAAATTCAATAGTCGTGCCGCTTTCTTTAGCACTTTTGGTTTTGCCAATGATTTCAAGCTCGCTAGTAGGAATACCCTTTTCAAACTCTTGGCGATAGATTTGACCCTCTTTTTTAATCGTCATGATCAAGCGTTTGCTCAAAGCGTTCACAACCGAAACGCCCACGCCATGCAAACCGCCTGAAACTTTATAAGTATCATTATCAAACTTGCCTCCCGCATGCAAAATCGTTAGAACCACGGTGCAAGCGGGGATTTTTTCCGTGGGGTGAATATCTACAGGAATGCCTCGCCCGTTATCTTCTACAATGCATGAACCCTCATCAGTCAAAGTGATATTAATCGTATCGCAAAAACCCGCCATGCTCTCATCTACAGCGTTATCCACGACTTCATACACCATGTGGTGCAACCCACCCACATTGGTATCGCCAATATACATTCCAGGGCGTTTCCTAACCCCCTCTAAACCTTTTAAAACCTTAATACTATGGCTCTGGTAATTTTGCATTCAATCAAGCCTTTATAGTGTGATTGGCATCATCAAAGTGGAAATTTTAGCGTTCAAGTGGCTTTGCTTTTCATCAAGAGGCTCTTGGATCAAAAAAGGCGAAGAAGGCTCATTGCATTTTAAAACGAATTGCGTTGTCCCTAAAGCGTTTAAGGCTTCAAGGAAAAATTTAGCGTTCACGCCCAAATGAAAGGCTTTTTCAATATCCAAACCTTTTTCAATCTCAACAGAGGTTTTAGCCGTTTCGCTATGCTCAGAATCCAAAGATTCAAACAAAGCGTTGTTTTTTTCTAAAGTGAGTTTAATGGTGGAGCTTAAAGAACTGCACAATTTAATGCTCTCTTTAAATTCTTCCTTGCCTAAAGTGAAAGAAGAAGTGTATTCTTTAGGGAGGATTTTTTGATAATCAGGGTAATTCCCATCAATAAGCTTGGTGAAAAAAGTGTGCGTTTCGTTTTCAATTACCGCTAACATGCCATCGCTTTTAAAACTGAAATTTTCATAAAAAAGCTTAAGGATTTCTAATAAAGCTCTTTTAGGTAAAATACAAGAGATGTCTTCTTCAGTGGAATGGATAGAGACTTTTTCTAACTGCGTGTAAGAGAGCCGTTTGGTATCCGTGCCTACTACTGAAAGGGTTTGATGTTTTTGATCAAATTGCATTAAAATACCGGCTAATTCCCTTTTATGGCTGGTTTGCTCAATCACAGGAGCGATCTTTTTAAACGCATCTGTTAAAAAGGGGGCATTGACTTCCAAACTCACTTTGGGATCTATAACAGGGAATTCAGGGAACTCATCAGCGTCAAACATGGGGAGTTTGAAAGAGCTTTTATTTTGTTTGATCACCAAGCTGTCATCTTTAGTCTCTAAAACAATGTTAGAGTCTTTTAAACATGAGATAATATCCAAAAACTTTTTCCCGTTGATCGTGCCAACGCCCTCTTTATCGCTAGATTGCGTAAAAATATAGCTTTTTAGCCCAATATCTGAATCGCTGGCTTTTAAAAAAAGCTTTTCTTTAATGACTTCTAAATGGATGTGTGAAGCGATAGAAGAAGCGTCCTTTTTATCCAAAAAAGCTTGCAAGTAGCGCAAAGCATTTTCTAAATCGTTTTTACTAACACTGATTTTCATAATTGAATAATCCCCTTGAATTTTTGGTCTTAATTATAGCATAAAAGAACGCTTTTTTAAGGGTTTAAGCGTATTCCTACCCCTATACGATTGGAAAAAACATCGTATTCATACAAGCCATCGCCATAGCCGTTAAACCACTGCGCATAAATCCCCACAAAAGGGTTAATGCGGTAGGTATAGCCTAATCGGAAAGCTCCATGCCAGCGATCATAACGCCAGTATTGCGTGAAAATATCATAAAGTTGCAATTCAAAATGGTGGCGCCCTCTCCTGTAATCTATCTTGGCGTTCCCATACCCCATGTAATCAATCAAATTAGGGTTGGATTGATCATAAGGGACATAGGGCCAATAAGCGACCATGATTTTTAGGCCTCCCTTTTCCCACACCAAACGAAACACAGGGCGTTGCCCCGCGCTCACCGAACGACACCCCCCCTAGCGCACATCTTTTTGCCCGTTATAATCTTTAACGATCACAGGCCCTCCTAGGAATTGGTTTTCAGGATTACCTTCTTTATTAAAAGGCTGGTAACATTGCGCGCCTCCCACGCCATTAGAAATGTGCTGCCAACCTATCCAAATTTCAGAAAAATTCCCTATCTTACCCCCAAAAGGTTTAAAATTGATAGGATAAACATAAATGAGTTCAGGCATAAAATTGATCATTCGCATGGGAGCGGATTGGGGGTCATTGTAAATTTGAAACCAGTTAGTTTGGGTATAAGCCAAATAAAGCGTGCCTTTAGTCCAAAGAATATGCCTAAATACAGGCACTCTAAAACTGATTTGGAACTTAAACTCATTGCGTTGATACGGGTTGATATTGGGGTGGTACCATTGAAAAATGGGGGTGAAACTATGATAAAAAGGCAGAAAATAAGTGCCTAGATAATCCATCATGTTTAAATATTTTTTAGCAAAATCCACCCAAGAATGTTCTTTGGGGGCTTTTTGTGGAGGGAGATACCAAGAATTGGACAAATCGTTTTGCGTTTTAATGATGTGCAAATCCTGTTTGCGCAAATAGTAGTTATAATCCACCTTAAAATTATCTTGTGAAAATTTTTTGCCTTCTAACTGACAAACTACAAAAATCATAAAGAGCCAAATGCTTTTCATCAAGCATCCTTATTTCACTTAAATTGCAAGATGAAAATCGCTAAAATCACTACAGGCGCGATAAAACGAACGCTAAAATGCCACGCTTTAAAAGCGTTTGCGTTAAAGAAATGCTTCGTGGCTAAAAAAGAACGCTTTTTATTTAAAATCCATCCTATAAACAAGACTGAAAACAAGCCTCCCAAAGGCATTAAAAATGAAGAAGTGATGAAATCCAGCCACCCAAACACGCTCTTATGAGCAAAACTCAAAAACTTAGCGTATCGTTCATTCATAGAAAGAATGACTAAAACGCCTAAAACATACACAATAACTCCTATCCATAGCGACGCTTGAATGCGCGAGAAATTAAAACGATTGATGAGATAAAGCGCTAAAGGCTCTATCAAAGAAACCGTGGAAGTGATCCCCGCAAAAACAAGCGCCATAAAGAAAAAAAGCGAGACAATCTGCCCGCTCATGCCCATTTTAGCGAAAGTCAAAGGTAAGGAAATAAAAACAAGCCCTGGCCCTTGAGACACATCTGCATGGTATTCAAACACAAAGGTAAAAATCATCACCCCAGCAATCAAAGAGATTAAAATACCGGGCAAGACAATCAATAAAGAGCTTTTGAATAGATTTTCTTTTTTGGGCGTGAAAGCTGAATAAGTAATGATCGTGCCTACCCCCAAACTCAAAGAAAAGAACATCTGCCCTAAAGCGTCCATAACAACCTTAAAATCAATTTTTTGAATCTCAAAATTAAATAAAAAGCGCAAAGCTTTAGGCATGCTTTCTAAAGTCATCGCATAGATTAAAAGCCCTATGAAAATCACAAACAATAAGGGCATCAGCACGACATTTAATTTTTCAATCCCCTCTTCAATCCCCCTAGAAACAAACCATATTGTCGGTAATAAACATGCGCTAAAGCCAATAACAGGCCAGATTAAACTGCCATTTTGGAGCATGCTAAATTGCATTTTAGCTTGCTCTAAATCTTTAGGCAAATCAAAAGTTACTACAAAAAGATAGTAAAGCACCCAACCTAACACCACCGCATAAAAGGATAAAATGAGAGGACCGCCTAAAATAAAAAAAGAAGTGAAAGGGTAATATTTTTTCCTTTTGGGATCTAGTATTTGATAATTAGAAACAACATCTTTTTTACCCAAATTCCCAATCAGCATTTCCACTAAAAGCATAGCAATGCCTAAACTCAAGGTTAGCGCTAGATATAAAAGCACAAACGCGCTCCCCCCATTATGACCTACCATATAAGGAAAACGCCAAATATGCCCTAAACCGATAGAGCTACCCAAAGTGGCTAAAATAAAGCCTAATTTAGAAAATTTTCCCATGCCAAATATTTTAATAAATCTTGCTCAACCAAATGGAAAACACAATTAAAGGGGTGATGTATTTAAGCAAGAAATACCAAGTTGCAAACAATTTAGGGCCTAAAAAGTGCGTGCTTAAAAGACGCAATTTTTCTTTTTTCAAAACCCAGCCCATAAAAATAAAGGTTGCCATCCCGCCTAAAGGCATGATAATGGTGCTTGATGCAAAATCCAACCAATCAAAAAGACTTTTTTCAAAGAAAGTGAGATAATCTTTATAATCCTTATGGAGCGAGAAAATCAACACCACGCCTACGATAAAAATTAGCGCTACAAGACCCCAAGTAACCTTAAAACGAGAGTATTGATACTTTTCGGTAAGATACATCACGCTTGGCTCTAATAAAGCCACCGTAGAAGTGATGCCAGCAAAAGCGAGCGCGAGCAAGAAAAGAATTGAAACAAGAACGCCTATCGCTCCCATTTGGCCAAAAACCACCGGTAAAGAAGTGAAGATTAACCCTGTGCCTTGTGAGACATTCGCCCCATATTCAAACACAAAAGTGAAAATCATAAGCCCTGCCACAAGAGAAATCAAAATCCCTGATAAAACTACCCAAATCGTGCTTTTAAGCAAATTCTGCGTCTTATCCGTAACCGCAGCGTAAGTGATATTGATCCCTAAACCTATGCTTAAAGAAAAGAAAACCTGCCCCAAGGAATAAGTGAACACTTGAGAGGTCAAATCTTTTGGTTTGAAATCAAACATGAAATGAAAAGCTTTAGAAAAAGAATCCATGCTCATCGCATAAAAAAGCAAACCAAAAAAAGTAGCAAAGAGTAAGGGCATTAAAACCAAATTGAGCTTTTCAATGCCTTCTTTAATCCCCCTAGAAACAATCCATCCGGTTATCAATAAAACGCTAAAAAGCCCTATGGATTGTAACCTAATGGATTGTAAGGTATCATTAAAGATTTGTTCAGATTCTTGGATATTGTTAGGCAAATTAAAACTAATACTCACTAAATAATAAAGCACCCAACCTAAAATAGTGCTATAAAAAGTCAGTATTAAAGGCCCAGAAATCAGCAAAAGCCCTGCGTATTTCCAGCGTTTTTTAGGGCTAAGGTCAAGCTCTTTAAAAGCTTCTGTTACATTTTTTTGCGTGCTTTGTCCTAATAGCATTTCAGCGATAAACATCGCCGCGCCAACGCTTAAAGATAAAAATAAAAATAATAAAACAAAAGCACCCCCACCACTCACCCCAGTCATGTAGGGGAAACGCCAGATATGCCCTAAACCTATCGCACTCCCTAATGCCGCTAAAACAAATCCTAATTTAGAAAAATGATTACCCATATCTTAACTACCAAACTCCTTGTAAATGATTAAAATTAAAGAGCCATGTCCTTAATCGTCCAACTATTGCTGTATTAGTTTTTTAAAATCCTTAAAGATCTTAAGATTTAAGAAAAAACCCACTTTAAAAATACCTAAAAAATATAGAGCAACGCCCTTAGATTATACTATAGTTAAGTTACATATTGTATAATTTTAAGAAAATTTCATTATTTGAGTAAGGGGAATTAATGCGCTGTAGGGTATATTACGAAGATACCGACTCTGAAGGCGTGGTCTATCATGCGAATTATTTGAAATATTGCGAAAGGGCTAGGAGCGAGTTTTTTTTTAAACAGAATGTCTTGCCAGAAAATGAAGAAGGCGTGTTTGTTATCCGCTCTATCAAAGCGGATTTTTTCACCCCCGCAAGCCTTGGGCAGGTCTTAGAAATAAGAACGCAAATTAAAGAATTAAGAAAGGTTTTTGTGGTGCTTTTTCAAGAAATTTATTGCATCCAAAACGCTTCTTTAGAGCCTATGAAGCCTTTTAAAGTCTTTGCTTCAGAAATCAAGTTTGGCTTTGTCAATCGCTCCACATACAGCCCTATTGCCATTCCTAAATTGTTTAAGGAGCTGTTCAATGCCGTCTGATTTAGAAAAACCCACTATTATTTACCCTTGCCTTTGGGATTATAGGGTGATTATGACCACTAAAGATACGAGTGCGTTAAAAGAGCTTTTAGAAACCTACCAACGCCCCTTTAAATTGGAATTTAAAAACACTTCTAAAAACGCTAAATTTTATAGCTTCAATGTTTCTATGGAAGTTTTAAATGAAGCAGAACGGAACGAGATTTTTCAAAAAATTTCACAATTAGACAAAGTGGTTCAAACGCTTTAATCCTTCAAAACAAACGCTTTAAATTTTTCACCCCTTTCTTTATACGAAGAAAATTGATCCAAACTGGCTGCGCTGGGTGAAAGCAAAGCGATTTCATTTTGCGATAAAACGCTTTTAATTTCTTGAACCGCTTTTTCTAACTCCAAACAAACCTGACAAGAAACATTAAATTCTAACGCTAAGGCTTGGATGATAAAAGCGCTTGATCCTATCGCATAAAGGCTTACTTCATGATTTTTAAATTCTTCAAAAAGGGGGGTTAAATTGACCCCTTTAATATCGCCCCCTAAAATCAAATGGATTTTTTGGTTTTTAAAGGTTTTTAGAGCTTGCAAGGTGGCATCAATATTCGTGGCCTTGCTGTCATCTACCCACAAACGCCCTTCTTTATCCCTAAATTCTTCCATTTTATGCGATCCGATTTTGAAAGCGTTCAACCTTTTAAGGGCGTTTTCTTTATAATCTTGCCATTTTAAATTCTTTATTTTTAAAAATTGCTCATAAATTAAAAGGGCTAAGGCCGCGTCTAATAAAAACGCTCCCTTAAAAAAAAGGGCGTCAGAAGGGATTTTTAAACGCTCTAAAATCTCTTCGCTTTTGTCAAAAAAGATTTTTTGCGCTTGCGAGTTTTGAATAATGGGGTGTTCTTTGAATTTTAAAGGGAGGATAGCGAGCGAAGTTTTAGGCATCAATGTTAAAACCTTGAGTTTAGCGTTCAAATAATTTTCAAAACTGCAATGCCAAGTCAAGTGATCGGCTTCTACATTGATGAGCAAGTAGATTAAAGGGTGAGCCTTATTAGTGTAATGCAAAGAAAAGGAGCTTGTTTCTAGCACCCACAAGGGCGATTGTTTTTCAAACAATTCAATCAAGGGCGTGCCAATATTCCCCCCACTCACAGCCTTAAAATCTTCTAAAAGCATGGTGAGCATTTCGGTCGTGGTGGTTTTCCCGTTAGTGCCGCTAATACTGATTATAGTAGGCGTGAAAACCAAATCAAACAAGCTGTCAATATAATCGTATTCGCTCACTAAATGCTTGGCTTTTATGACTAAAGGGTGCGTGAAACTAATGCCAGGGCTGACTACCTCTAATTGGGAATCATTAGGGTTAAAATCCTTACTAGGGTAGCAAAGAAAACCCTCTTCATCCTTATGAAATGAAGTGAACTGATCATCAAAAAATTTGACTTCGTTATGGTTTTTTTTAAAAAAACGCGCTAGGGCTAGAGTGGTTTTGCCATGCCCCAATAAAGAGATTTTCATTTTAACGCACCTTCAAGCTTAAAAGAGCGATTAAATTACTCAGCATAGAAATGATCCAAAAACGCACGATCACCTTGTTTTCTGCCCAGCCCTTTTGCTCAAAATGATGATGGATAGGCGCCATTAAAAAAAGGCGTTTTTTACGGGTTTTATAACTCCCTACTTGCAAGATCACAGACAAAGTTTCTACCACAAAAATAGATCCCATTAAAACGAGTAAGATTTCATTATGCGAAACAATAGCGTTATAAGCGATAAACCCCCCCAAAGCCAAACTCCCACTATCGCCCATAAACACGCTTGCCGGGTTGCAGTTATACCACAAAAAGCCAAAGAGCGATCCCACTAACGCCAGCGAGACAACAAACAATTCCCCCACATCTATGACTTTAGGATAGAGCAAGTATTTAGAAAATTCCGCATTCCCTGCCACATACACAAAGATAGAAAGGCTTAAGAGGGTGAAAATGCTAGGCACGCTCGCTAAGCCGTCTAACCCGTCGGTTAAATTCACTGCATTGCTCGTGGATAAAAAAACCAACACCCAAAAACCAACCGCTAAAATCGTGGGCATTTCAAACAAAGGGTTTTTCAAAAAAGGCGCGTATAAAAAAGTATCCAACCCCTTAAGGCTCAATAAAACAGACACTACAAGCGAAAGGACAAACAGCATGCCAAATTTCATTTTCGCGCTCATTCCGGCGTTATTTTGCTGGTTGATTTTAGTGTAATCGTCTCTAAAACCCACAAAACTAAAGCCCACTAACACGATTATCCCTAACAACACATAAAGATTGCCCAAAGACGCGCACAACACGCTCGCAACAATGGTTGCAAAAACAAACACAATCCCCCCCATCGTAGGGGTATCCTTTTTATTCTGGTGGCTTGGCACAAAGCTTGAAATGGGCTGGTTAGCCTTTTTAGCCTTGGCCCATAGAATGAATTTAGGCATTAAAAAAAGCGTGAGGAAAAAGGCTATGAAAAACCCTAACCCTGCTCTAAAAGTCAAATACTGGAAAAGATTGATATTAAAATAGCCATATAGTAAAGAATAGAGCATAAAATCCCCTAAAATCGCCATGCTTGAAATTTAGAAAAAAAGAAAATTGTAGCGCAAATTGATTTACTTAAAAATAGCATGAATAAGGTAGGATAGGGGTTTATTTTAATTTTTAGGAATCTTTTATGGAGCGTTCGCTTATTTTTAAAAAAGTTAGAGTTTATTCTAAAATGCTAGTGGCTTTATGGCTTTCAAGCGTATTGATTGGTTGTGCGATGAATCCAAGCGCTGAAACAAAAACACCAAATGATGCCAAAAATCAAGTTCAAACTCATGAAAGAATACAAACAAGCTCTGAACATGTTACGCCGCTAGATTTTAATTATCCGATACATATTGTTCAAGCCCCACAAAACCACCATATTGTAGGTATTTTAGCGCCGCGCATTCAAGTGAGCGATAATCTAAAACCCTATATTGATAAGTTTCAAGACGCTTTAATTAATCAAATCCAAACTATTTTTGAAAAAAGAGGCTATCAAGTGTTGCGTTTTCAAGATGAAAAGGCTTTAAATGCGCAAGATAAGAGAAAGATTTTTTCCGTTTTGGATTTGAAAGGGTGGGTAGGAATCTTAGAAGATTTGAAAATGAATTTAAAAGATCCCAATAATCCTAATTTAGACACGCTAGTGGATCAAAGCTCAGGCTCTGTGTGGTTTAATTTTTATGAGCCAGAAAGCAATCGTGTAGTCCATGATTTTGCTGTGGAAGTAGGGACTTTTCAGGCAATGACCTATACTTACAAACACAGTAATTCTGGAGGTCTTAATTCTTCAAACAGCATTATCCATGAAGATTTGGAAAAGAATAAAGAAGATGCGATACATAAGATCTTAAACAGAATGTATGCGGTTGTCATGAAAAAAGCTGTAATGGAACTTACAGAAGAAAATATTGCCAAATACCGAGACGCTATTGATAGAATGAAAGGCTTTAAAAGTTCTATGCCTCAAAAAAAGTAGTTCTTAAACGAACCATTTAAAAATTAGCCTTAAAATCAGCCTTTTTAAAGGCTATTTTAAGTATAATGCAAAGTTTATTTCAATAATTAAATTAAGGATACACAATGGCAAAAAGATGCGCTTTAACTTTTAAAGGGCCTATGATAGGCAATCATGTCAGTCATGCGAACAACAAAAACAAACGCCGCTTACTCCCTAACTTGCGATCGATTAAGATCCAATTAGACGACGGCACGACTAAACGCATTAAAGTGGCTGCTTCCACTTTAAGAACCATGCGTAAAGGGGCTTAGCCGTTTAGGGTTTTTATAACATCTTTAAAAACCCTTAAAACTAAACTTCTTTATTAAATATCAATTTGGTGCGATTGGGCTTGATATTTTAAGGGAGTTTAAAAATGAAACGCTTTCAAAAAAATTTATTTTGATCTAGGAATTGGCTTTGTTGGAAAAGTTGAAATTTTTTAAAATCAAAAAAGACGATGAAATTCAGCCAGAAGTCAATTTAAATTCTGAAATCTATGAGCAATTTAAGGTCTTTAGACTCCCGCTTATTTTAATCCAATTGCTTGTGCTTTTAGGCACTCTGGGATACTTCGCCCTAGAAAATTATAGCCTTATGCAAGCTTTCTTTCAAACGACTTACACCATGACAGCTACAGGGTTTGGCGCTTTAAATGAAAGCCAGTTTGGGCCTATAAGTATTTTTTTAACTTCCATTTTAATGTTTTTTGGGGCAGGAATTATTGCCTTTAGCGTGGCTATTTTAGTTAGCGTGGTCAATAAAGGCACGCTTACCAGATTGATTAAGGAGAAAGGTATGATTTACAAAATCGCGCGCCTTAAGGATCATTATGTGATTTGTTACCACAACGAATACACCATTGAATTGAGCAAGCAGTTCCGCTCCGCTCAAATCCCCTTTGTGGTCGTGGATAATGACCCCAGTTTTGAAGAAGAAGCCATTAAGCACAAATACCCCTACTATATCATAGGCGATCCGCACACCAATTTAGCCATGCTAAAAACCCACTTAAGCAGCGCTAGGGGCGTTGTGGCTTTGTCTAAGATTTTACCGGTGAATGTGGCGTTAATGGTGAGCGTGCGCTTGTTTGAAAAGGAATTAAAGCGCAAACCTTATTACATCATTGCGAGCGCGCATAGCGATGAAGGCTTAGAAAAATTAAAAAAATTAGGGGCTGATATGGTGGTTTCCCCTACAAAACTCATGGCGCAGAGAGTGAGCGCGATGGCGGTGCGTCCGGATATGGAAAATATCTTAGAGCGCTTTATCAATAAAAAAGACACGCTTTTAGACTTAGAGGAAGTGATTGTCCCTAAAACCAGCTGGCTTGTGTTAAGGAAATTAAAAGAAGCCCATTTTAGAGAGATCGCTAAAGCGTTTGTGATTGGTATCACTCAAAAAGATGGCAAATACATCCCCATGCCCGATGGAGAAACGATCATTGCAAGC
Source organism: Helicobacter pylori NCTC 11637 = CCUG 17874 = ATCC 43504 = JCM 12093 (assembly GCF_900478295.1). NCBI lineage: Bacteria > Pseudomonadati > Campylobacterota > Epsilonproteobacteria > Campylobacterales > Helicobacteraceae > Helicobacter > Helicobacter pylori. Next base: position 692,063 of record NZ_LS483488.1, on the reverse strand, counting down.
GAATCTAAACTATTAATGGTTGGCACTTCAGAAGGCGTTGCGACCTGTAAGCAACTCATCGCTAACCATCAAAGACCCAAAGAAGTGGATTACATTTCATTGTGATTGATACAGCCCTTTTTAAATAGAAAAGGCTTAGCTCTCATCAAATATGGATAATAAAATCTAAAATGCTAAAAACATTTTTTACAATCCATAGCAAAGAGCTTGGCGTTAGTCAAAAAGTTTTAGCCATTCATGTTTGATGAGAACCGATTCAAGATTTAAACGGATTTTGGGCTTATTTTTCTCACACCCATACGCTCAATGAGAGTTAATGTTACAACCCTTTTAAATCCCTCTTTGTTGAAAGGATTTTTAAAATATTTTAAACCATGTTTTAATTTGTTCTGTGGTTGGTTTCCTAAATCATTGCATCTTTGAAGCGTTACCCTAAATTCCGCGCAAAATAAATCTTCATCAATCTCACAACCTAAAATTTTACTCTCCTTTCTTATCTTTCTCTAGCGTGTAATCGCTCAAATCCTTGATCTTTTGCTCCCATCCGCCTTGGATATAGATCGCATTATGAATATAATACACGCCCGCAAACAAGCCGCTAAATTTCGGCTTCAAGGTTTCTAAAAGTTCGTTAAATGCGGTTTTTTTCGCTTCGTTAATTTCGCTTGTAGCTTGTTGCTTTTCTTGCGTGATGTTGTTTAAAACTTCTTGCTTATTGGTGTTAATTTGCGTTGTAGCGCTAACTTTGGCTTCGTTAATGTTAGTTATCGCTTGCGTTTTATTATCGCTTATTTCGTTGTTAGCGTTCGTTTTAGCTTGTGTGATTGCTTCAAGGCTTTGGGTTTTGTTGGTGTTGATTTCATTGTTAGCGGTGGTTCTCGCTTCGTTAATGTTAGTTATCGCTTGCGTTTTATTCTCGCTTATTTCATTGTTAGCGGTTGTTTTAGCTTGCGTTATCGCTTCAAGGCTTGCGGTCTTGTTCGTGCTTATTTCATTGTTAGCGTTCGTTTTAGCTTGCGTTATCGCTTCAAGGCTTGCGGTTTTGTTGGTGTTAATTTGATTTGTAGCGCTTTCTCTGGCTTGGTTTAAAAAGATTTGATAGCTCGTTAAAAGCCTTGTTGTGGTTTCTATCAATTGATTTTCTAGCTTTTTAATCTCGCTTTTGATGTTCTCGGCGTTAGCGTTTAAAGTAGCGCTTACTTCTTGCTCGTTAGAGCGCATGCTCGTATTGAAATCGCTAAAAAAGCCCTCGTATTCTTTCATTTTGTTTTTTAAGCTCTCGCCGGCGTTACTCAGCCATTCAATGGAATTTCTTAAACTGCTATCAATTTCATTCGCATTTTTGAAAAAATCCAAACTCAAAAGCACTTCTAAAATCCTAACGATTCCTTTAAGGCTCAGTTCCACTTGCTCGCTGAATTGATGATTACCTTTTAAAGCGTTTTGTAATTGCTTTAATAATTCGTTAGTGATTTCTTTCACTTCGGGCTGTTCGGTGATTTCTAGCGCGCTGTTAGGCAAATTAGGGTAATTGATCATTTTATTCCTTATTTAATTTTTTTGTGGTAGGATTAGGTTCGGTGAGTTTAGGGGTTCCCAAACCTACCCCTTGTAATTGAGCCATAAGGAGACTCGGTGGCTCACTCTCGCTATTATGAATTTCATAACTGCTTATCACCCACTTATTAGGTAGCTTTTCGCTATACCAATCGTCATTAATTCCTACTCTTATATTTTTATATTCAATAGCTATTCTGCCGTTATTATCAACCTTAACGCCTTTATCAATAACTTCTGGTATCGTTTTAGCTATATTTAAGGCGTATTCTTTAGCTTGTTGTTCGTTTAGTCCTTTGTTTTTGGCTTGCTTCTCTCGGCGTTTTAAGATGTGTTCTAGCTCGTAATCTTTATTACCCCAAACTAAATCAATATCCCCTAAACCTTCCTTATAAAACGCTCCCGCTACAAAACCTTTTTTAGTTTCTAATAGCTTGTTAATCGCTCCTAAGCCATCGCCCTTAAACTCGCTATAATTGTGTCCCCATTCGCTAGGAGTGTCAAGTTTTTGTTTTTTACTCCCTTTCTCGCTCTCTTTTTGCATATCCTTTATAGCTTCTATCAAGCGCTTTAAAACGGGATTATTTTCATTTGGCTCTCTATCCACCATTAAAAGGTAATGCGTGAAGTCGTAAATATCAATATCCTTAAACTCTTTACTATCAGGGTTAAACATGTCTTTTGTAACATCTGCAATCTTGAATTCTTTCAAGCCTTTTTTAATGTTATCGCTCTTTAACGCTTCAAATAACGCTTTAGAAGGATCATCAAATCGTGCAAATCGCGCGATAGCTCCTCCTAAAATCTCGCTAATGTCGCTCGTGTTTTGTTCGCTCTTTTCAAACATCTCTAAAGAACTCGTTTTATAGAATTTTTCGCTCAAATCTTTCAAGCTTTCGCTCGTAGTTTGGTAATTCTTTAAATTGGCAAAACTGCGATCCATAATGTCGCTTAAATAAGCGTTTAAACTCACTTTAGGGAAATTCATATCGTGGATTAAATTGTGAAAACTGCCGGCGTTATCTACAAACATTTTTTTTACTTTTTCATAGCTTTTAATGTCGTTAGAAAATTCTTTTTGCCAACGATTAAGCAACTCTATCCCTTGCGTTTTGGTTCGTGGCATGTTAAACATTAAAAGCGCTAAGTTACTATCAGTTACATTAGGATGAGTCGCCTTATCAAAATTCAAATTTTTAGCCACAATGTTTTTTAAAGAATAAATGCTATCAGCGTCTAATTTTTGGTCTAATTCTTTCAATTTCGCTTCGTAGTGGCTTAAAACCGCTATCGCATGATCGCTTTCGCTATTAAAGCGTCCTTGATTGCTTGAAGCCGCTAAATTGTTGATCTCGGTGTTGTTTAGGCGGTTGTGTGGCACTCTCACTAATAACTCGTCCGGTTTTAAGTCTATGTGATAGTATTCCTTGATCGCTTTCTCGTAAGCAAAACGGCTTTTAGGCGTGAAATTCAGCATGCCTTGGATTCTGTGGTTTCCTGCGATCACTTGCCCGTCGTGCAAAATGATCGGTAAATCTTCAAAACCTCCGCTCCCAAATATCTTTTTAGGATCAAAATTTTCAGCAATGCTTTTAATCTGCTCTTCGTTCATGTCGGTGCGTTTTTGCGTCCCGCCTGTGGTAAAGCTTGGTTTCAAGTCTTTAGCTTTAACGATCGCATAATCTAGATCGTAAATCTCTCGTTCGTTCAATCTCACTCGGCTTTTGGGTAATTGCGCTTGGGTTTGTGTGGGTATATCTTCTCCTACTTCTATTTTAGTCTGGCTTTCAATGTTGCCCGCATTGCCGCGCTCGTGTTCTAATTTCTTTTTTAACGCTTCCTTACGCTTGCTCTCTTGCTCTTTAGCTTTTAAAAACTCTTGTTCGCTTTCTAGCTTCTCGCTTTCTAACTTCGCTAACTTTTCAGCGTTGGCTTGTTCAAGTGGGCTTAAATTTGTAGCTTCTTTGGTGGTTTCGTTGTCTAATTCTGTATTTTTTAATAAATCCTCTTGATCGGTTAGCGGTTTTGGTGTAGTATTCTCTGTAGCACCACTATGGGAACTCAACCCATGGCGCACCTTTGCGTTAGCATTGAGTGAGGTGCTTGAAAATTCTTTATAAACTTCATTATTTTTATAATCTCCTTTACTCTTGAACATCGTTTTTAAAGCTAATTCATTTTTCTTATTGATCGCTTGCTCCACGACTACCGCATAGCCGTTAACTTGTTTAAACGCCGTTATAGCTTCTTTATCGTATTTGTCTAAAGTCCTAAGAATTGCATCAGCGTTATTAACGATATATCTATAATTCGCTATATCTTCGTTCGTAACAGGGATCTCTCCATTTCTAACATTAACAGAATTAACGCCATGCCTTTTGAGTATGTGAGCGATAGCATCATGATCTAAACTCGCTCTTATGTTTTCAGGGTGTTTAAAGTTAGCGTCTTTTAAAAGTTCTACTTCTTTGTTAGAGGCTTTTTCTATAATCATTTTCTTGTTGTTTTTGTGTAGAAATTCAACTATTTCAGGGTTTAGGTTATTCACTCCAAAAGTGATAGCGTCTCTCCCGCTTGTAGGGATTTCTGCGTTATTCAATAGCTCTTTGATTTGTTCGTTAGTGAGTTTTTGATTAGAAAAATCGCGCGCTTTTTCTTTGATTTCTTCGCTGGCTTGTTTGATGCCGTTGTTAAGCTCTTCAATGATTTTAAGCGTGTTGTTAGTGAATTTAGAATTATTAGCGCTTAGCTCTAAATTCTTACTAAAATCGCTTATGCTGTGGCTTCTTTCAAGCGCTCTTTTAATGTGATACTTTAACGCCGCTCCTGCGGTGGCTTCATTTAGGGCTTTAGGTAATTTCACGCCTAAAATGCGATCGGGCGCGTTGCGGTATAGCGTTCCTAGCGTGAATTTAGTCCATTGGTATTTTAACGCTCCGCTTAGAGTAGTCGCTAAACCTTGGCTTAAATTTTTCGTTGTGGCGGGCTTTAGGCTTAAAGCGATCTTAGCGTCGTTTTTAAAAAGCTTATGAAAACCGCTCGCTATTGTTTGGAGTTGTTAAATTTAGGGGGTTTGTTAAGGCAGGGGGAGTATTTAGGCAAGGCAAACAGCAAAATTATAGCAAACAATATTTTGACTAAAGTTTTTAGTATAAAGCTATTTAGCCATGAAAAATGCAATATCTTTTTATCGCTTCAAATCAATTGTTCAAAAAACATGCCACCTAGCATAAAACAAAAAATCCTTGAATCAAGTCCAAGTTTGAGAATTATCGGCTTGAAGTGTTCTTTTTCTTACAATTTTTATCAATGTCAAAATCGCATGCTTTTTGCATGTATTCTTCAGCCTTTTTCTTATCTTTTTCCACGCCTAACCCATACTGATAAGACTCTGCTAACCCTTCATAAGCTCTAGAAGAGCTCATATCAGCCGCCATTTTATAATAGACAATCGCCTTATCTTTGTCTGGCTCAATACCCAATTGATCATTCCCACTATAATAAATATCCCCTAAAAGGATATAAGCTTCTACATTACCCTTATGCATCGCTTTTCTAAAACACTCTGTCGCTTTCACATAGTTGCTTGGAACGCCCCTACCCTCCATATACATGATGCCTAAGTTGATATAAGCGTTAGTATAGCCTTTCTCTGTAGCTATTCTAAAATACTCCACGGCTTTCTTTTCATCTTTAGGAACGCCCCTACCCTCTTTATACATCACGCCTAAATTGTTATACCCTCTAGGTATATCGTTATCAACCGCTTTTTGAAAATATTCAGCCGCTTTCTTGTAATCTTTAGGCACACCCCTACCATTTTCATACATGATTCCTAAAAGAACATAAGCAAGCGGCTCGCCATTTTTAATCGCGCTCTTATAAAAAGAAGCCGCCCGCTCATATTCCTTATTATTATAGGCTTCCTCCCCTTTATAAATAAAATTCCTTTTTTGTTCAAGGTGTTCTGCACCAAGAGCGCTAAATAAACATAAACTTGCCAAACAAATCTTCAAGGCTAATTTGCTTGCGTATCCCATTGTTACTCCTCTGCCTTAATAAGATCAAACATAATGCCAATGGCTACCAATCTTAAAAAAGAAACTGTATGCGTTCTAAAACCAACAAACATTCTCAAACTCCATTCTGCATACACCATTTTAGATCTAATATCGTCTCTTGTAATGAGAAATTTTACACTATTTTTATGAATTTTAAAACTAAATTTAAGATTTTCTCGCTAAAAAGCCCTCCCCCTCCCAAAAAATAAGGCTAAATAGGATTAAAAACCCGTATATGACAAATAATTAAAATTCTTTCCTTGGATCCGTTGATCCATAGAAAACGCTCCCCTTAGTTTTAGGTAAAACTTGGATCGCATTCACATCGCCCATGACCGGCTTAGTAACGATTTGATAGCCCATTTTAGTGAGGTTGTCTTTCACATCAGCGGGCATGCCAAACTTTTCAATCCTTAATTCATCAGGAAGCCATTGCATGTGAAATCTTGGGGCTGAGACCGCTTCAGAAATATTCATATTATAATCAATGACATTGGAAATCACTTGCAACACCGTCGTGATAATCCTAGACCCTCCAGGGCTTCCCACCACCAAAAAAACCTTATTGTTTTTCAACACAATCGTAGGCGACATGGAGCTTAAAGGGCGCTTATTGGCTTCAATCGCGTTCGCATCGCCCCCTACTAAACCATAGAGATTAGGATTCCCAGGCTTTATGGAAAAATCATCCATTTCATTGTTCAATAAAAATCCTGCCCCATCAATACTAGCAGCGCTTCCATAAGAAGCGTTAATGGTGTAAGTAACGCTGACTGCATTCCCCCACCTGTCCGCTACAGAATAATGCGTGGTGTTGCTCCCCTCATGCAACTGCCCCATTCCTGGTTTGATTTGAGAGCTTGGCGTAACCGTATCTGGCTGGATAGTGTCAAAAATCTTTTTGGCATACGCTTTATTAATCAATTTATCCACCGGCACCGAAACAAAATCAGCGTCTCCCATATAAACCGATCTGTCCGCATAAGCTTGACGCATCGCTTCGGCAGCGATATGGATATTCTTAGAAGCCCCATACCCAAGGGTGCTTAAATCCGCATTCTCCATGACATTTAAAATCTGGATCAAATGCGTGCCTCCTGAACTTGGTGGCGACATAGAAATGATCTTATACCCACGATAACTCCCTACCACGGGTTTGCGCCATTTCACATTGTAACTGGCTAAATCTTCTTTAGTGATAATCCCTCCATTTTTTTTCATGTCTTTCTCGATAAGCTCAGCGACTTGCCCTTGATAAAAGCCTTTAGCGCCTAGCGTTTTGATTTGATTCAAAGTCTTGGCTAAATCTTTTTGGACAAACAAATCCCCTTCTTGATAATCAAGGTGTCCTTTTTTAAAAAAATACTTTTTGCTAGAAGTGTATTTTAAAAACCGCTCCCTTGCTTCTTTTAGGGTTTCTGCTTGTCTTTGTGAAATCACATAACCATTTTCAGCCAATTTAATGGCAGGATCAATGAGTTGCGATAGTTTTTTAGTGCCGTATTTTTTCAACATCGCTTCCATGCCCGCCACCGTTCCAGGAACTCCAGCCGCCAAATAGCCATCTTCACTGAGTTTAGGGACTACATTGCCTTGCTTGTCTAAAAACATGTTTTTAGTGGCTTTCAAGGGGGCTTTTTCTCTAAAATCTAAGGCAACATTTTCACCATTAGCCAAATGGATAACCGCAAAACCTCCACCACCAATATTGCCTGCTGCAGGATGGACAACCGCTAGAGCAAAACCTATCGCTACAGCCGCATCAATCGCATTGCCCCCATCTTCTAAAACCTTTTGCCCAATTTCAGTGGCTAGCGGGTGGCTAGAAAGAGCTAAGCCTACTTTAGTGTTTTTAATGGGAGGGTAACTCGCCGCGCTCAAAGGGCTTAACAAACCCAAAGAGAGCGCTATCACGCCCAAACCAATCGTCTTTAAAAAACTCCGTCTCATCTGTTTTCCTTTCAATCAACAATAATCGTTATTATAACACAAGCTTTACAAAACACCCTCTCGCTTATAGCTTACATGATGCTATTAATTGTTTGAGCGCTGGCTATAAAAAAGGCTCAAAAATGAGTTTTAAAATAAATAGAGTTTAAAAAATAAGTTTAATTAAGGCTTGTTTGATAAAAACGCTATGGGTAGAAAACTTATTGTTTAATCCCCAATAAAGTGTCTATCATCCGATCAATAGCGGTAATGACCTTAGCGTTAGCGGCATAACCGCTTTGAAACTTGATCAAATTCAGCATTTCTTCATCCACGCTCACTTGCGAAATAGAGAGTTGCTCTTTTTTAATGGTCTCTAACATGCTCTTTTTGGTGTCCAAAATACGCCCTGATTTTTCAGCGTCCGTGTTGATTTTACCGGTTAAAAATTGATAAAACTCGCTGATTTTCATTGGTTTAATGTCAAACTTGTCGTTATAAAAATCCACGCTGTCGTATTGCAATTGCTGCATCATGTTCGCCACATCAAAATTCCCGTTAATGGGGGCAAGCCATGGGCGGATAGTGGTAGGCTCTTTTTTGTATTCTTTATTCAAGCTGATGTTAGAAGCGTCATCGCCTTGAAAAAAAGGGTTGAGTTTTAACGCTCCCATAAAATTCGTGCCATCATCTTTCATAGAGACAAACAACCCTTGCGAAGCGTTTTTAGGCTGGATAACAAATTTTTTAGTCTCATTGTTAAAGCTCGCTGTGAAATAATCATCAAAGTCGTTTTCGGTGTTGTTGTCTTGATTGTCATCGGTGTTAGCGTTAATGGCTTGGATAATGTCGTTCATGGTTGTAATGGGCGTGATAGCAATGGTTTTTCTGGCGATTTCTTTACCATCGGTGTTGTAAGCGATTAAATCAAACGAGCCGTTTTTGATATTATAATTAGTGTCTTTAAAGGCTTCATCGCTATTAAATTCTACAGGCTCGCCTTCAATATGATGACTCGCACTTTGAGCGTAAATCGCATTAGTGGATTCTATCAAGCCCCTAGCAAAAGAATCCAACAAATCAATATAATCTTGTAATTTGCCCTTTGAAGTCCCGTTAGAGCCGTCATTATACACATTCAATAACGCCCCCACTTTTCCCTGATTGAGCTTGTCGGTAATATTAGTAACCTTAAAATCATCGCTTTGAAAATAAACCTGGTTCAAACCCCCTTTATTTTCAGACTCTTTAACCACTAAAGGATGGAAAATAGAGCCATCAATGATGTTGAATCCATGCCCGATATTAAGGTTATAGCTCTCATCAAAATCCGCTGAGTCTTTATCCGTGAGCGAATGGGTTTTAATGCTGCTTTTAAAAACATTCCCCCCTAAAAGCTCTCGCAAATGGAATTCCAACTCATCTCGCTTATCCCTTAACTCATTCGCATGCTTTAAACTCTTGTTGTTTTCCACTTCTTTAATGCGTTTATTGATTTGAGCGATTTGAGAACCCAAGCTATTGACTTCTTTAATCACGCTTTTTAATTCTTCACTCGCCTTGTGCTGTAAGGTCGTTAATCTTTCTCTGGTGTCTTTAATGTTGTGCGTTAAAGCTTCTGTTTTTTGAGCGAGAGCCTGTTTTTGAGCGGAGTCTTTGGCGTTTTTAGACAATTCTTTCCATGAATTAAAATAATCTTGCAAATCCGTAAAAAGGCTCGCTTCATCAATGTCCGGAAAATACGCACTCGCTTCTTTTAAATGCGAAAACTCTGTATCGTAATAAGTGTTTTCGTAATTAGCCTTCGTGTAACGAGAAAAAACAAACTCATCATGCACCCTTTCAATGGCTTCTACATCCACGCCCATATTCACATTTTTAGTGCCATACATGTAAGCCGCTTGAGGCTTTGCAATCACGCGCTGACGGCTATAAAATTCATCGCTAGCGTTAGAAATATTATTCCCGGTAACATCCACCATGCTCTGATGGGCTTGTAGGCCGGTGTAAGAAGTGTTGAGTGAAGATAAGATTCCGCCCATTTTACGCCTGCACTCTTAAAAAATGGCTCCCCACATGCCTAGAGCCTTTATAGTCGCAAGTGTCATGGGGGATGATTTGTTGGATGAGCGAAGAATAAAACTCAGAAACCGCAAACGCCATGCGCGAATAAATCAAGTTTTTTTCTTTCAAAACAAACAAGGACTCTCGCATTTGGTTTAAAAAATCGCTCGTTTTTTCGTCTAGCAATTCACTCATTTCTTTATTAGGGAATTGATTTTTTAAAGACAACATTTGCGCATCTATATTCGCTTTTTCTTTCTCAAAAGCTTGAATCGCTAGCTGTTTTTGATGGTTTCTTTCAAAAATTTCGGTGTGTTTAGCGAGCTTGATGTCTCTTATATCGCGCTCGGTTAAATCAATCAATTCTTCCAATTGGTTGAGCGCGTTTTCTAAATGAGAATGTAAAACGACCATAACAAATCCTTTAGCTCTTGTTTCAGCCGTATTCAAGCAAATACTATGCCATTTTATTTATTGTAAAACCCAATTTCTTAAGGGAATAGGGGGTATTTTGAAATCATTCTCCCCTTAAAGCTCCCTTATTGAATCGCCTTTAACATTTGTTTAGCGATTGCAGCAATCACATTCACGCTCATCGCATTCCCCGCTTGGGATAACAAATGGCTTTCTTTAAAATTAGGATTATTTTTAATCTTAGCAATCAAATCCCTAGGAAATCCTTGTAAAAGCAGGCTTTCAGTTGCATTTAATCTTTTGATTTTACCTTTTTGGGTATAAAACAAACCATGCCGAGAAGTCCTTAAAGTAGGAAAAACATTAAAATACAACCTTAAATCAGATTGTCTTGTGTCTAAAACGGCGTTTTCTAAAGTTAAGATATTTTCTAAAGAAACCCGGTTATGGTTGTATCGGTTATGCAAGTATCTTTGAAATGCAGCGTTACTCACATCCAAATAACATTCATTATCAGCGTCTAAAAAATCCTTAAAACAATAATCATTGGCTAAACCTAAAGGGAAATGAAATGGGTGTTTTAAATCCTTCCTAAACCCTACGATATAAAGGCGTTCTCTCTTTTGGGCTAATTGGAAATCAGCGCTGTTTAAAATTTGATAATAAGTTGTATAGCCCGCTTCTTGCAAGGCTTTGATAATGGTTTTAAAAGTTTCTTGCTGCTTATGGTTGATTAAGCCCTTAACGTTTTCAAGTAAGAAACATTCAGGCTGTTTGACTTTTAAAATGCGAATAAGCCCATAAATAATCGTCCCTCTTTCATCTTCAAGCCCCTTCCTTTTGCCATTGATAGAAAAAGCCTGACAAGGAAACCCACTAATGAGCGCATCAAAATCGGGTAAATCATTAGGATTGATTCGCATCAAATCCCCAAAATTATGGGTGTCTTTAAAAAATAATTCATAAGTTCTAAGGGCTTCATGATTGATTTCGGCATGCCCTACGCATTTTAAATGGCATTGCTCCAAGCCCAAACGGCCTCCACCAATACCAGAGCAAAAATCCATAAAAGTTAAAATCCCCAATCAATCATTCCTGACACACAAAAAAACATGCCCCATTTAAGAGAACAAAAAACTCATTTTAAAACACAGAGAAACTAAAATTTAATGAAAAGCAAAATCACAGCAAGAACAAACCCCCTAGAAATGAAGTCCCTAGCTTATCCCTAATAAATCCTGTGCCATTTTGTGAGAAGTCTCATGCAAGTTGATTTTATACTGGTTATTTTCAATCGCTTTCTTGATTTCAGCTACCCTATCAAGAGCGGCCTCGCTATTTTCAACTTTTTCATTCTTTTCCACACGCTTGTAATTCCCCAAAGATTGCACCGGAGCAAGAGAAGAAATGGCATTGATCATTGTAAAATCCTTTAATTTAATATTCAATTCATTACAGCAAGTATCGGCAAAAAAGAAAAAAAGTTAATGGATTTTTGAAATCTGTTTTTGCAATTCCTTACCAAATTTCTTGGTGGTGGTGATGGGTTTTTTTCCGGTTTCTGCCACAGAGCCAAACGATTGCGATTGCAAACTTTTAAACATAAAAAACATTAAAAAAATTAAAATATAACAAAATAAAAAAAAGCAAATGGTAGGGAATAGCCAATTTTTGAGATTAGAACTATTCATGATCTTGCCTTTTAAAGACTCCTATACCTTACTACCCATGCGAACATGAGCAACCACAACCCCCACCTTTCTTTCCGCCATGACCCCCATGACCGCCACAGCAACCTGTCCCACCGCCATGGTGTGAAGCTAAAATTTCTTCTTCGCTCACTTCCCTAAAACCTAAAACCTTGAAACAAAACGCTAAAGTTTTCCCGGCTAACGGGTGGTTATAATCCACCATCACATGCGTGTTGCTAAAGTCTTTGATAATGGCTTGAATGGTTTGATTGTCTTCAGTTTGCCCAAAAACGCTCATGCCTTTTTCTAATTCAATGCCTTCAAATTGATCTCTAGGGACTTCTTGCAAATAGCTGCTTTCATAAACCCCATAAGCTTCTTCTGGGGCGATGACAACCTCTTCCCACTCGCCAATTTGAGCCTTTAATACCGCCTTTTCTAACCCTGCTATGATTTGATTAGCGCCTATAATAAACTCTAAAGGCTCTTTAGAAATATTGCTGTCTAGCACTTCGCTAGAGCCTTGTTCTCTCACTTCATATTCAATCAAAGCGGCTTGTTTGATTGACTCTAAATCATGGTTTTGCATGATAGTGTTTCTCCTTGTTTTCTAAGATTTTTTGTGCCATTTTAGCTTGTTCGCTTGAAGGATACAAGTGCTGCAAAGTGTTTAAAAATTTATAATAGTTTTGATCGTCTTTGATTTTTTTAAACGACCATGCCGTATGCCACAAAAGCGCAGGCATGTAAGACGCTTTTTTATTTAAAAGAGCGCTCTCTTTGTAATACTTGATCGCTTCTCTATATTTCTTTTCTCCATAAGCCACTTCTCCAAGAACATAACGCACATAATAAAGTCTGTAACTATTGGCTTCTAACCACAACAAACGCTCTTTGGCTTCTGCATAGGATTTGTTTCTAAAAAAAGACAGGGCTTCTTGAAAGATCTCTTTTTGCTTGGACAAATCTTTATCAAACTCCACTTTCGCCTTTTCTTGGGTTTTTTTCTCTTGATTTTTTGGGGCTTCGGCTTTTAAAGGGGGGTTTTTATTGGCCGGAACGCTTGGTTTGAGCGGCTTTTCAGCTTTTTCCTCTTGTTCTTTGAGGGCTTTTTGGATTAAGGCGATTTGTGAAACCAAATCCTGGCTTAACTTGGTCAATAATTCACTCATCTCTTTATTTTGCTTGTCTAGCTGTTGGATGGCCTGTTGGTTAGCGTGAATCTCATTCCTTAAATCCTCTAAAGTTTGCGATTGCTGCTTTAATGTGTTAGCTTGCACTTCTTGCAAGGCTTTTAAGGCTCGCAAGGATTCTTCTTGGGAAAGGATAGCGTTATTGAGATCTTTAATCTTATTAGCCTGCCCCTCATAAACGCTTCTCAAACCCTCTTGAGCTTGAGTGTTAGCCTCTACTTGCGAATGGATTTTGGTCAAAATATTGGAAAAATTCTTACTATTGACTTGCAACTGCTTGAGTTCTTTTTTGGTGGCTCCGCTTTGTAAATCAAACGCTGAAGGCTCCCCATTGAGAAAAAAGGGAGCGATAAAAGGGATAAAAAAAAACCTTTTCATCCTAGAATTACTTCACTAATTTGACATCCACTCTTCTGTTTTCTTTGTAACATTCTCTAGTTTTTTGGGCGCATTTGGGTTTGGTTTCACCAAAACTGATGGTTTTGATCATATCTTTTTCTACCCCTTTAATGACTAAAGCGTTTTTCACGCTCAAAGTCCTTTTAACGCCAAGCGCTTGGTTGTATTCGCTAGAGCCAAATTCATCGGTATTGCCTTCCAAAAGCACTTGCATGTGGTTTTCTTTAGCTTTTTGCACGATCTCATCTAAAGTCTCTTGATCGGATTCTTTGATCTCATACTTGTCAAAATCAAAATAAATAGAAGCGATGATAGTCCCGCTTTCAATAGCCGGCTTTTCTTCAACCACTGGAGCTGGCTCTTGTTTAGGCTCTTCTTTCTCTGGAGCTGGTTCTGTAGTAACAGGTGCAGTCTGAACCGTTTTAGCGCTCACATCGCCAGCCACAGTCTTATTATCCATTTTATGACTACAGCCAGCTACCAATAAAAAAGCTACCAAGAAACTAAATGCAGAAGATCTCTTCATTATAAATTCTCCAAGAATAAAATTTTAATAAGTGTAAATATTAACTCACATTCGCTTAATTTAACCTTACCAATCAAAGGCTTGTATTTTCACATTCTTTAAAGGGAATAAAAAACTCTGATTATAGTCTAGCAAAATAAGCCCCATGGCGTATTCTTGTGGTGTCTTTTTGATATACATGATATTTCTCCCATCCGTAGAAAAACGAGGCATCTGGTTAGAGCCATTCACGGTAAGTCTGCGGATATATTTGCTGTTTAGAGTGATCAGATTCAAATTAAACACCGTTTTGCCAAATTCATTAAGGTTTTCTCGGCTCACATACACAATACTATCTTTATAAGCGTCAATGGATTCATTGCTTCTTCCTTCATAAAGGAGTTGCTCCGCGCTTTCTTTTAACCCCAATTTCTTCATGTAGATGTTAGGATAACCGGATCTATCCGAAACAAAAGCCATAGACTTGTCATCTTCTAAAAACACTCCTGAGACATCTATCCCAGGATAGCGCGTTATTTTAGTTTTAGTTTTTTTATGCGTGTCATACAAATACACATCCGGTTGGCCATCAGGGGCTAAAGACATTAAAATTTTAGAGCCATCAGAACTCACGCTAGAGACCACAGCCATTCCTTGAGAACTAGCGATATTCTCATGAGTGGCTTTTTGAATGTTGTATTTTAAAATCATGGGCGTTCTTTCGCCATACTGCGTGTAATAAAACTCCGTTTGCTCAGCGTTCGCCCATTTGGGGAAAATATTGAGTCGGTTATTTTTGATGATTTCTTTTTGATAACGCATCGTATAATCCGCTAGTGCGATGTTTGTGATTCCTGGTCCAATGTATTTAGAAAAAACAATAAGGCGCTTCATCCAAGCGATAGAAGGGGCTTTTAAATAATCATTCACCACAATGGCCATGTTGTGCGCTGCAAAAGGGTATAGATCTAAACTTACAATGGGGTAGTCAAAAGTTTTAACAAGAGCGCTCGTATTGACATCATAAAGTTTTAATCGTGAAATTTTATTGCCATTTTCTACCGCCACGCTCACCAGCGCTACAAGTTGGAATTTTTTATCTTTAAGTTCTGCGTAATTGATAGCGCCTTGATCCTTGTTTTGAGAAACATCAAAATGCTGGCTAGTCTTTAAATCATTCGCCAAAACTTCATGCAATTTTAAAGCGTAATTGGCATCGTTATCTATAGAGTAGCGCACTTCAATCTTAGGAAGTTTTTGAATGGTTTTAATAATATCTAGCGTTTTATCTGTTGCAAAAAGCCCTATAGCGCATATTAAAAAAAGCCATAAATACCTCATTGTTCTTCCTTAGTGGTGAAATTAACTTGAATAGAAATCATGTTTCCTCCCGGGTATGGGGGGAAATCCACTTTCTTTAAATCATTTAAAAGGGTCATCACGCTCTTGTTATAATCCTTAAAATCGGAGTAGCTAAGAATGGTATAATCAAACTCTCCATCTTTAGTGATCATAATCAGCGCACTCACTGAAGCCTTGTGGTAAAAAACCCCTTTCCAACCTTTATATAAAATCTGATAGATTTGAGCGTACCACTCTTGGTAAGCCTTTTCATCAACCCCATCTTGTTTAGGAATTTGCAAATCTAAAGTTTTGTTTTTAACGCTTTCTAGTTTTTGCGCGAATTGATCCAAATTCTGTTGCAAACCTTTCAACATCTCTTGATTTTTTTGGTTTTGCTTTAAGCGTTGTTGTTCTTTTAAACGCCTTTGCTCTTCTTCTTGCTCATTTTTTTGCTCATCTTTTTGGGCGTTTGCGTCTGTCTTTTCTTGAAAATCATTGAGTGAAGAAAAAATATCTTCAAGGCTTTCTTCTTGTTCTTTAGGATCAATAAAATCGCCCTCCTTATCAGTTGCATTTTTTTCAACTGCTTTTTCATCTTTTTTTTCTTCTACTTTTTCAGCTACTTTTTCATCTTTTTTTTCATCGCTTGGCAAATCTTCTAAATTCAAATCAATGACTTGTTCGTTTTTTTTGTCCAAATCCAAAAGGATTTTCTCCGCTTCTTTATTGTGCCTTTCTAGCAACAAACCATACAACAACAAAACATAGAGCAAGAACGCTAAAAAGCCAGAAACAACAAAGATCGCGCTCTTACTCATGCAAATTAGCCCTACTTTTTAAGGACTTGTGATTAAAGAAACTTTTAAAAAACCCGCTTCTTTAATCGTTTTTAACAAATAAATCACTTTGTCATAAGTTAATCGTTTGTCCGCGCGGATACTAACCCTAGTATCTTTATCGTATTTCTTAGAAAGCAAGTTGAAAGTATCCGGGAAGGAGTTGTATTCATAGGTTTGACTATCTATATAGATTTTTGCGTCTTTATCCATGCGGATCTCTATCATTTTATCTTGAGTGGCTCTAGCAGTTTTTGAACCAGAAGGCAGAGCAATCTCTTCTTTATAAGTGAGAGTGGGCGTCGTTACCATAAGAATAGCCAACAAAACAAGCATCACATCCACTAAAGGCGTGATATTGAGTTCTGGTTTGTCCTCATCCCAATAGTTATCGTAATTCATAAAAACCTTCTAACTCCCTATTTAAGATATTTATAAAATCCCCTTAAAAGCTTTATTTTTTAGAAGACAAAATATCCACTTGCATCTGCACATAAACCGATAAATCATACACCTTGCGTTTTAAAATCAAGTAAAAAGAATAGGCTGGAATGGCCGCTAAAATACCTGCAGCGGTGGCGATAAGAGCCTTAGAAATAATGGGCGCGATCACCCCAAAAGAAGCCTGACCTAACGCGCCCAAATTGTTAAACGCTTCTAAAATTTCAACCACCGTTCCAAACAAACCAATAAAGGGGGCTGTAGAAGAGATGATGCTCAACACCACTAGACCCGTCGTGCTTTGCTTAAGAACTTGATGTTTCCAAGCCTGCAACAATTCATTAGAATACCTTTTGGTCTCATCATTTCTTTTTTTATTAAACATAAAATGCTCTGGAGCGTCTTGTGCCCCATTAAGAATGTTAGACAAAGATTGCATCTCGCGCTTGAGTTCAATCTTTAACACAATGCTTTTATACAAAAAGACCCATAAAGTCATCACCAAATAAAGCGAAATCCAAACTAAAACAAGCGTGGTAACAAACCCGCTCTTATTGAAAAAATAAACGATTGAATCTAACATGATTATCCCCTTAAAGAGACTCAATCTTAGCCAGCACGCTAGAGACCGCTAACCTGTCAGAGCTTGCGTCCTCTAAAAGCTTTTTAGCCTTAGAGATAGCATCATCTCTGTCATCTGATTCTCTTTTAATAAAGACCGCCCCATCGGCTAAAATATCCACATGCTCACCAGTCACTTCTGCATAGCCCCAATTGATCGCAATGTGTTCTTTTTGGTTTTCAGTTTCAATCTCAATCACTCCCGCTTGAAGCAAGGTGATCATGTTGCTATGCCCATAAAGCACCCCAAATTCCCCTTCAACTCCTGGCAACACAACGCTTTTAACCTCTCCTGTATAGACTTCCCCCTCAGGAACTACCACACTAATTTTCAACAAAGCCATCACAAAACCCTTAGGAATTTTTCATGTTTTTAGCTTTTTCTAAAACCTCTTGAATGCTGCCCACCATGTAAAATGCGTTCTCGGGAATATGATCGTATTTACCTTCTAAAATCCCTCCAAAGCCCTCTAAAGTCTCTTGGAGAGTCACATACTTACCGGGACTTCCCGTAAACACTTCAGCCACAAAAAACGGCTGGGATAAAAACTTCTCAATTTTTCTGGCCCTTTCAACCGTTTTTTTATCCTCTTCGCTCAATTCGTCTAAGCCCAAAATCGCAATAATGTCTTGCAAATCCTTGTATTTTTGCAAAACTTGCTGGATGCCGGTAGCGATTTCATAGTGCTTCTCACCGATCATTTGAGGGCTTAAAATCCTTGAAGTGGAATCCAAAGGATCCACCGCCGGATAAATCCCTTTTTCAGCGATCTTTCTATTCAACACCGTAGTCGCATCCAAATGCGCAAACACCGAAGCAGGAGCTGGGTCAGTCAAGTCATCGGCCGGCACATACACCGCTTGAACCGAAGTGATAGAGCCATTTTTAGTGGAAGCGATACGCTCTTGAAGTTTCCCCATTTCCCCGGCTAGCGTGGGCTGATACCCCACCGCTGAAGGGATACGGCCTAATAGCGCGCTCATTTCCGCACCGCTTTGAGCGTATCTAAAGATATTGTCAATAAACATCAACACATCTAAGCCCTTTTCATCACGAAAATACTCCGCCATCGTCAAGCCGGTGAATGCGATGCGGTTTCTCGCACCTGGTGGCTCATTCATTTGCCCATAGCACAGCGCGACTTTGTCTAAAACGCCCCCTTCTTTCATCTCAAAATACAGATCGTTCCCTTCTCTGGTGCGCTCCCCCACACCTGCAAACACCGAATACCCGTTATGTTTATAAGCCACATTATGGATAAGCTCCATAATGATCACCGTTTTGCCTACGCCAGCCCCACCAAATAAGCCTACTTTACCACCCTTAGAATAAGGTGCAAGCAAGTCAATGACTTTAATACCGGTTTCAAACATTTCTGTTTTAGTGCTTTGTTGCTCAAAACTAGGGGCTTTTCTGTGAATGGGCCAAGTTAAGGACGGCTTAAGAGGCTCTAAATTGTCAATGCTCTCGCCCACAACATTAAAAATGCGCCCTAACACTTCTTCGCCCACAGGCACTTCAATCATTTTGCCACGAGCTTTGACGGCTTGGTTACGCACTAAGCCTTCTGTCATATCCATAGCAATCGCTCGCACCCGATTACCGCCCAAATGGGCTGCCACCTCTAAAACTAAAGATTTTTGAACGCCATTAACTTCAAAATTAATGTCTAACGCTTCAAAAATCGCCGGTAGATAGGATTCAAATTCCACATCTACCACAGGACCTAAAACCTGAATGATTTTACCTTCCATCGCTTTCATCGCTCCTTATTTTAATGTAATTTTTATTTTAGGGCTTCTACGCCCGCATTGATTTCTACTAGCTCGGTCGTAATCGCCTCTTGTCTGGCTTTATTATAAGAAATGGTTAAAGTTTTAACCAAATCTTTAGCGTTATTCGTCGCTGTATCCATAGCCTGCATTCTAGCACTATGCTCTGCGGCTAAAGAATCAATCAAAGCGTAGTATAAACTATACTCCACATATTTTTCTGCTAAAGAGTCTAAAATTTCATCTTCACTCCCGCTTGGCTCGCTAGTAATGGTCTCTTGCGTCTCACTAGGCTGGGGGTTTTGGTGGATGATTTTATACCCAATAGGCAAAATTGTTTTGACTCTTATTTCTTGACTGATCATGTTTTTAAAGCCATTATGAATGATGATCACCTTATCGGTTTTCCCACTCAAATAATCCTCTACCACTTTTTTCATGAATTCCTGCGCGCGTTCATAATTAGGCATAGAACTCAAATTATTGATCTTGTCTAAAACCTCTATCCCGTTAAAGCTAAAATACTCATTACCCTTTTTACCAATACCGCGCAAACGCACTTTAATGTCTTTTTCTTTGTATTCATTCGTGCATGCTAAAACTTTTTTAATGGTATTGGTGTTAAAGCCCCCACAAAGCCCCTTATCGGCTGTGATAAAAATAATATCCACTTTTTTGATTTCAAGTCTTTCTAGTTCCCTAAAATACTTGCTTTGAATGTCTTCAATCCCTTGATTTTTCATCTTGGATAGCACATCATCAAACACAGCGTCTAGTTTTAGTGCATACGCTCTGGAATTTCTTGCAACTTCTTCAGCTTTTCTTAGCTTGGAAGTGGAAACGAGTTTCATCGCATGCGTGATTTTTTGCGTGTTTTTAACGCTTCCAATTTTCTTTCTAATGTCTCTTAAATTCGCCATATTCTAGCCGTCTCCTACTCGCTATAAGTGAGCTTAAATTCCTCTAAGACTTTTCTTAGCATGGCTTCTAAATCCTTATCTAGCGCTTTTTTAGTGTGGATTTCTTCTAAAACTTGGGGGTATTTTGCTTCCAAGAAAGGGTGCAGTTGCTCTTCAAAATCCACGACTTTTTTCACGCTCACGCTATCTAAAAAGCCCTTAGCCCCAGCATAAATAATGACCACTTGCTTTTCAATAGGCAAGGGCGAATAAGGGGCTTGTTTCAGCACTTCTACCATGCGTTGCCCCCTTTCTAATTGCTTTTTACTCGCTTCATCTAAATCAGAAGCGAATTGCGTGAAAGCTTGCAACTCTCTGTATTGCGCTAGATCCAAGCGTAAAGTCCCTGAAACCTGCTTGGTCGCTTTGATTTGAGCGGCCCCTCCAACCCTTGAAACCGACAAGCCCACATTAATAGCCGGGCGGATCCCTGAATAAAACAAATCCGTTTCTAAGAAAATTTGCCCGTCTGTAATAGAAATGATATTCGTAGGGATATAAGCTGAAACATCGCCCGCTTGAGTTTCCACAATAGGGAGCGCGGTCAAAGAGCCGGCACCCTTTTCATCGCAAAGTTTAGCCGCTCTTTCTAAAAGCCGTGAGTGGATATAAAACACATCTCCAGGAAAAGCCTCCCTACCTGGGGGTCTTCTCAAAATCAAAGAAATTTCTCTGTAAGCGACAGCATGCTTACTCAAATCATCATAAATGATTAGGGCATGGCGGGCATGATCTCTAAAGTATTCCCCCATAGCCACACCTGAATAAGGGGCTAAATATTGCATCGCAGCTGAATCTGAAGCCGAAGCGTTGATCACGACGCTGTATTCCATCGCCCCGTATTCTTCTAATTTGCGGACCACTTGCGCGACAGTGGATTCTTTTTGCCCAATAGCCACATAGATACAGATCACATTTTGCCCTTTTTGGTTAATGATCGCATCGATCGCTACGGTGGTTTTACCGGTTTGTTTATCACCAATAATCAATTCCCTTTGCCCGCGTCCAATAGGCACCAACGCATCAATGGCTTTAATGCCAGTTTGCAAAGGCTCATGCACAGATTTTCTGTCCATAATGCCTGGGGCTTTTTGCTCGATGAGACTGAACTCATTCGTTTCTATCTCACCCTTGCCATCAATAGGCTCACCCAAAGCGTTTAGCACACGCCCTACAACCGCATCGCCAACAGGAACTTTCATCAAACTCTTCGTGCGTTTAACGCTAGTCCCCTCTTTAATATTGTTGCCAAAACCAAACACAATCACGCCAACGCTATCTTCTTCTAAGTTAGCCGCAACGCCTTTATCCCCTGTTTCAAACTCCAGCACTTCATACGACATCACACCATTTAAGCCATAAACCTTAGCCACACCATCAGCGTATGAAACGACTTTTCCTACTTCAGCCATATCGCAATCAAGTTCAAAATTCTTGATTTTTTCTTCAATAACCGAGCTGATTTCTTCCAATTTTAGTTGGGACATTATCTTTATCTCCTTAGATTGATTAAATAGATTGAATAACCTGTTTTTCTATTTTCTTTAAAATATCTTCTTTAGAAAAGCCTATTTCTAAATCCAGGCTTGAAACGCTCAAAGAAATCCCTTTTTTAGACCAAGTGTCTTGAGTGATTTCTACAGGAGCGTTAAAACGCGCTTGCAATTTTTGTCGCACTTCTTCTAGTTCATTATCTTCAAGCTTTTGTGGGACTAAAAGTGTGGCTTCTAAAGTCTTTTTAGAATCAAAAGACAGCTCTTCAGTGATCAATTCCAACACATCAAGCCTGTTATTTTTTAACACCACTTCCATTACAGGCTTTAAAACTGAACATGCTTTTATAGAAGTTATTTTTTCTAAGATTTCAAATACAATCTCTTTTTTAACTTTTAAAGAAACATGAGCTAACACCTGGTTGAGTCTGTGCAATTTTATGGCTTCTGTTACATTTTTAAGCCCCACGACAATTTCTTCTAATAACGCTAAATCGCCTTTAGTGTGGTTTTTCAACGCCTTAGTATAATGCTTAGAGATTACTTTTAAATCTTGCATTTAAAGCCTTTGTTTCAAAATATTCACGCAATCTTGCACATTGAAAGACACTTTTTTACTCTCTCTTAGATCTTTAAAAACGCTTTCAACCAACTCTCTTTTGATCTTTTTAACTTCTAAATCCATCAACGCCTTAGAATTTTTGATCAAATTTTCCACATCTATTTTGGTTTGCAATTCGTATTTTTGCGTGATCGTATAGGCTTCTTTATTCGCATCAGAAATAATCAATTCCGCTTTTTCTTTGGCTTGCTCTAATTCTTTTAAGAGTTTTTTCTTATTTTCTTTACTCACTTTGAGTTGGGCTTGAATCTCTTCTAAGCGTTTGGAGATTTCAAGGCTTTTGGAGCGTAAAAATGAACGCAGTTTTTTAGCCAGAAAATACCACAAAATCCCCGCAAATAAAAGAAAATTTAAAGAACGCTCTATAATATCTGTTTGTGAAATATCCAATCCAGTAGCACACAAAGGGCTTAAAAGGATCAAAAACCCTAACACCATTTTAACTAAAAACATCTATCAACTCCCTAAACCCATAGCCACACGCTTGTTTAACTCGTCTTCAAATACCGGCATTTGCGCTTGCAACTGCTCTTTTAGCACTTGCTTTTCATTTTGTAATTGCTTCGCAAACGCTTCAAACTCTTGATTGAGTTCGTTCTCTTTTTGCTTGATCACAGCGTCATAGGACTCTGTAGCTTTTTGAATCGCTTCTGCTATCATTTCCCTACGCTTTTCAGCCGCTTCTTTAAGAAGAGTCTCAATTTGATGGCCAATCTCCACGCTTTGGGTGTTATCCGTTTTGATTTTAGCCAAGCTGTCCTTTATCTCTGCCTGTCTGTTATCCATAAAAGCCAACAAAGGCCTATACACCCAAACATTCATCGCCCACAACAATAACACAAACACCACAAAAACGACCGCCATTAAATAGGGGTTAACCGATATATTCATAACCTATTTCTTTCCTAAAATCCTACAAAATATTTGAAACTCGCATTTGTTATAAAAACATTAACTCTATCTTAACAAAAAATCGCTTAAAATTTGAGAACATTCAAGCGTTAAGACATCATTTTTTTCATAAAAGCCTCTAAAAGAGAATTTTCATAATATCGTAAAATGATTTTATTCCCTTTCAAAGCCGCTTTAAGCTTGTAATGATCCCACAAACTTTGATTCAAGCGTTCTAATTCATCTTCAGCGATGAGCGTTTGGGTTTGCTTGAAACCATGTTTTTTATTTTCAAAATTTGCATTTATTTTAAAATCACGCGCTAAATCTTCTGTCTGGCGCACGCTGAGTTTCTGCCCTATAATGGAATTTAAGATCAATTCTTGTTTTTCTCCATCTAAACCCACCAAAACTTTTGCATGCCCTGAAGTGATTTTTTCTTCTAAAAGAGCGTTTTGAACCTTAGAAGAGAGCGTCAATAAACGCATGATATTAGCCACATGGGCTCTGGATTTTTTAACGATTTTAGACAGCTCTTCTTGGGTCATTTGATAGCTTTCAAGCAATTCTTTATAAGATCTAGCCAACTCTAAAGGGTTTAAATCTTCTCGCTGGATATTTTCAATCAAAGCGACTTCACGCATTTTTTCTTGCTCAATATCCACAACAATCGCCTTAATCGTGGGCATTTTAGCCAATTTGCTCGCTCTTAAGCGCCTTTCACCAGCGATCAAATGGTAACGCCCGTTCTCACTCACCACTAAAACCGGTTGCAACAAACCATGTTCTTTAATGGATTGCGCTAATTCTTCTAAAGAATCTTCGCTAAAAACCTTTCTGGGCTGGTAAGGATTAGGCATCACCTCATCAATACCAAGCTCCACAACCCGATTCGCTCTTTCATACAGCCCCTGCTCATACACTTCATTGATTTCAGGGAAAATATCCGCTAAACCCCTACCCAACACTTTATTTTTTGCCATCACTACCCCTGAAGAATGCTTTGAGCTAATTTTTGATAAGCGATACTGCCATTAGATTTAATATCATAGAGCAAGATGGGCTTACCAAAACTGGGCGATTCCGCTAGTTTCACGCTTTTAGGGATCATAATATACTCTCCTGTAGCCGAATCTCTAAAAAATTCTGAGTCAAAATACTTGAACAATTCCGCTAAAACCCCTTTTGTCAAATTGAGTTGAGGGACATGCATTGTGGGTAAAAAACCTCTGATTTTGAGCTTAGGGTTCGTGCTTTTTTGCAACATTCTAATGGTGTTAAGCAATAATTTAGTGCCTTCAAGGGCAAAAAATTCGCATTGGATAGGAATGATCACCGAATGGGCTGCTGAAAGCGAATTGATCGTGAGAGGTCCTAGAGCTGGCGGGGAATCAATAATGATGTAATCATAAAGCCCTACCACGCTCTCTAAGGCGTTTTTAAGCATGAGTTCGCCTCGTTTGTTCTCATCTTGGCTATCATAAAAGGTTTTTTCAAACCCGGCTAAACCCAAATTAGAAGGCACTAGATCCAAAAAAGGCATTTGGGTTTTTAAGATCACTTGAGAAATTTGCTTACGGCCAATCAGCACATGATAAATATCGTAATCAATTTTATCGCGCCTAAAACCCAAGCTTGAAGTGGCGTTGGCTTGAGGGTCAAAATCAATCAACAAGATTTTTTTTTCATGCACCGCTAAAGAAGCCGATAAATTAACCGCTGTTGTTGTTTTGCCCACACCCCCTTTTTGATTAGCCACTGCAATGATTTCACTCATCATACTCACATCCTATCATAAATCTTACCTTTGATACAAATGCGGCCATCTTCTAACAATTCCGCATCTCTCAAACTCATCGCTTCGCCCCAATCATTATGGAAGCTAAAAGAGTTGTTTCTATGAAATTCTAACGCATACTTACTTAAAACTTCCCCCCAAAAAAGATTTTCTTCTATTTTTTTTAAAAAGCCCTCTATAATCCAATCATCGCTCGCGCCAATATCTAAACATGCCCACTTCTTTGAAACCCTATTCACGCCAATGCCGCACACCCGCATGTCTTTATAAACATTAACCAGCACGCCCCCTATTTTTTGATTCTCTAAATACAAATCGTTAGGCCATTTAAGCCAGGTTTGAGAGCCTAAATCTTTTAAAACTTCTTTGAATAAAAACCCTAAATACAAAGCGTTCGCTTGCATGGGCAAATCTTTAGGCAAATCGCTTGCGTTTAAAGCGAGCGAAAAAGTCAAAGCGCTTTTTGTACCCTCCCAAATATTCCCCCTACTGCCTATCCCAGCGCTTTGGTTTTTAGCCAAGACTAAAACAGGAGCTTTGAGTTCATTACTTTTAAGTTTTTCTAAAAGATAAATTTGCGTGGAAGGCAGGCTATCAAAAACCCTTTTTTCACATTTTCTCATGCCAAAATACCGCCCACTTTCAAACGCCTGCCATTCAAATAATCCTTCGCTTTCAAAGGCTTTTTACCCACCGCTTGCAACCTTGCTATACGCACGCTGCCTTTCAAACAGCCTACAAGAACGCCTCTTTCATCAATTGCTAAAATCTCGCCTTCCTTGTGGCTCTTTTCATTCTCCACCAACTCCACTTCTAAAAGTTTAAGGCTATTTTCTAAAAAGATTTCTGGCCAAGATTTAAACGCAAGCGATTTTAAAAACAAATTTTTAGCGTCTGTAAAACCCACTAAACCATCGGCTTTGGTGATTTTTTTACAAAAACTAGCCTGCATATGATCTTGAGGCTTTCTTGTGATGGAATGAAAATTTTTGAGCGTTGAAAGAAGTAAATCCGCTCCCATATGCGCTAATTTTAAACTTAAAGCGTCTAAATCCAAATAATCTTCTCTCAAAAAAGAAGCGCTTTCTAAAATATCCCCGCTATCCAATTCCAAATCCATAAGCATGGTGCTTATGCCATAAATCCTATCGTCATTGAGTATCATCTCATGAATGGGCGAAGCCCCCCTGTATTTGGGCAATAACGACGCATGCACATTGATGCAAGGAGCGATAGCTAAAACCTCTTTAGGCAAAATCTTACCATAAGCCACCACCACGATAAAATCAGGCTTTAGATCTTTTAAAATTTGAACTTCAGGCTCTTTCAAACTTTGCGGCTGGAAAATGGGGATATTTAAATGATTTTCTAAAATGTATGTTTTAGTCTCTGGGGCTTTCAATTCCTTTTTACGCCCAAAAGGTTTATCCATCTGCGTGAATAGCCCCACCACTTCTATATCCTTATTTTCAACCAACGCCCTTAAGATCACTTCAGCAAACCCCGGTGTTCCCATAAATACGATGCGCATGTTATTCCTTGTTTTTAGTTTTATTATCCACACTCCCCATATAAGATTGCGTTTGATAAGGATTTAAAATTTTCATAACATTAATAGCTATTTTTGCAAATTCTTGGACATTTTCAAGTGAAATTTTATAAGGGCTAAAAAAATCCATAGCACTTCCATGACTATCTACATGCAAGCCTTTTACGATCCTTAAAATTTTTTTTAAAAACATATCTTTATTTTCTATATTACAATTATTATCCTTATTAAAAGGTAGCTTTGAAAAATTCAATTCAACTTCCCTATTTGCTGTTTCTATCAAGTTTTTAATCTTGCCTTTATCAAAAACACCATCATGTTTTTCTGTAAGAAACGAGTCAATGAAATTAATCTTTAAAAAACTTTCCAATAAAATCCTTACTTTGTTCCCATAATTTATCGCCTCATTACAATTATCTTGCACTTTTTCTTTTTTCGCAAATTCATACACTTCTCTAAATAAAAGCAAGTAGAAAGTATCAAAATAGCCATTGAACTTATCTTTACAAACAATCTTTAACTGCCCTTGATGGCGTTCTAGTTGGAAATAGCGAGCATGTTTTTTGCCTACCATATTGATTAAGCGTGCCATAAAAGTATGATTATGAGTCAAAACAAATACTTGCGCCTTATCTTTTTCATTTGACAATTTTTCCCTTGCCAGCTCTTGATTGATCTTTGCCACCAAACAAGTTGTGTTATAAATCCTTTGTTCGTCTAAACTAGAGATGGGATCATCTATGACAACAACTAAATTTTTTAAATCCTCTTTTTTATAAAATAATTTTAAACGCGCTAAAAAATACGCAAATGCGAGCGTGGTTTTTTCACCATCGCTTAAAATCATCTTAGCCTCACTATTTTCTAAAGCATCAGAATTTAAAACAATTCTATAGTCTTTATTCAAAGAATATTTAGGCAAATTTAAAGCTTTAAGATAGTTGTTAATGATTTCAATATCAGGGCGTTTTTGATCGTATAGCTCTTTAAGTTTATTGTCAATTTTTTCTAAAAGGCACTTTAATCTCTTATGCCCACGATCTAAAACTAATAGTTTTCTCTCAGCCTCTTCTTTACTCTTTTGCCAATCGTAGCTATCATGTTTAGCCTTTTTAATCCTCGCTTCTTTCAGCTTGGTTTTTAATTTTTCTAATTTCTTTTTTTGCTCTTTCTTTTGGTTTAAAATCTCTCTAGCCTCACCAACACATTGTTGGATATTTTCCTGAATTTCCAACAATTCTTTATCTATCTTTTGAAATTTTTTCTCATTTTTAGCTCCCTCTTTTTTATCCACTTCTTTTTGAAGTTCTTCTAATAAAGCTTTTATTTGCTCTAACGCTTTTTCTAAACTTTCCTTATTTTTTGAAAAGTCCTTCTTCATGAAAGGTTCAAATCTTTCAAATGATTGCAATATTTCCTTTATATTCCATTGCTCTAAAATCTTTTTTAAAGTCCCACTAACCTCTAAAGAATCTTGATTGAATTGTTCAATACGCTTGTTAAAGTAACTTGTATAAGCTTGAATAATATTATTGGTTATTTCTTGAGTGCAAAAAGGGCATGCATTATCAAGCATCTCTTTTTGTAGTTCTATTCCTTTCTCAATAAATTCTCTTCCAACCTTGCTAATATGCTCTTTAATTTTCTCTGAAACCTGCCCCGCCTCCTTATCTATATCAAAGGAAAATAAAGATTCTAACTTATCTTTTATTGTTTGATAATCTTTAGGCAATTCCATTTCTTTTAAATCATCAAATTTCTTCATGGCTTCATTCAATTCATCAAAATCTTTTTTCAGATTCGTTAATGCATCTTCTTGAACTTTAAATTTATCCTTTGACACTTCACAGATATTATTTATTTTAATCTCGTCTAGTGTTATTGGAATAGTCTTTGAAGTCACTTCTTTTCGTATTTTTTCTATTTCTTCATTATATTTTTTAATTGCACTTTCTTGTTTAGCACTCAAAGTTTCAGCGCTGTTCTCATATTCAATTTTCTTTTGTCTTTTTTCTACTTTCTCCTTAAAATCTTTTAATTGGTTGATCTCTTTGGTTTCTTCGCCTAAAACCGAGCCTTCTAAAATGATAGTGCCATCATCTAGCTTTTTAAGCCCAAACTCGCTATTGAAAGGTGCGTTATCGTGCAAAAAATCGCTATTATAGATTTCAACCTTAAAAGATGGCTCTTTAATATTGCTATTTGGCTCTATTGTATAGCTTCCATCTTTGCATTCAAATTCAATGCTTGGGGATTCAGCAGTAGAAATGGTGCGATACTTTTCAATGTGCTTATTTTTTGGAATCAGTAGCTCAAAAGCCCTTGTCAAGCTTGTTTTTCCGCACCCATTATTTCCAAAAATGACATTATAGTGCTTAAACTCACCCATTTCAATCGTGTCTAAACCACAAAACGCCTTAAAAGATTTTATCTTTTTGATATTAATCGCCATGTTTTTTCTCGCTTTTTCCTTTAATTTTTCTTATGCAACTCAATTGGATACAAAATTATATCACTCTAAATCTTCCCCATCATACCCAAGCTCCAACGCTTTCACTTGCCCTATCGCATTAC
This sequence comes from Helicobacter pylori NCTC 11637 = CCUG 17874 = ATCC 43504 = JCM 12093, assembly GCF_900478295.1. NCBI lineage: Bacteria > Pseudomonadati > Campylobacterota > Epsilonproteobacteria > Campylobacterales > Helicobacteraceae > Helicobacter > Helicobacter pylori. Next base: position 663,349 of record NZ_LS483488.1, on the reverse strand, counting down.
CCACAATGCCCTTGATAGAGCCATACATGTTAATCGTGCCCTCAAACACTTTTTCCATTTGTTTTTCCCTGCTTTTCCAAATCCTATTCATCGCGCGTTTTTCGCTTTCTAATTCCGCTCTCAATTGCTCAAACCCCTCTATAATCGCATTCACTTGCATAGAAAATTCAGAGCTTGTCAAATAATGATAGAGCAGATTCACTTTATCGCCCTTATTTTCCTGACTTTTTTTAGCCAAACCCACTTGAATAACCCCCTCTCTTAATACCGCACTCAACCCCTTAAACTCTTCAAACGAACACACCCACACCCCTTCAAATAACCCCATCCTCTCCATCTCTTTAGGCAACGCCTCACTCACAATGACCCCCACATCAGCCCCAATCTCTCGCATGTCGCTTTTAAGCTTTTCCACCCAAGCTTTTTGAAATTCTTTGGTGCGTTTGCTCTCATAATAAATTTTCCCGCAATTTTGAAATTCCCTAGTATGCACCACTTGAATGCAATCGCCCCCTCTTTGCCCTTTTTTGATTTCTCCAATGCAATCTAAGGGGAATTTTTGCTTCAAAAACTCTTCAATCGCCAATTCTTGCACCTCGCCTTGGAGTTGCTGCGAACTTAATTCAGCCTTTCTTTGAGCGTTTTTCAACTCGTTTCTTAACATTTCTAACTGCTCTTCTTGCTGCTTGAATTTCAATTCATTTTTTTCATGCAAGGCTTTCTCTATTTTTTCCCTTTCCGTTTCCAATTTTTCATTCAATTTTTTTTCATTTTCCGCTTTCAATCGGCTCTCTGCTTCATTATTTTCTCTTTTTAGCCTTTCAATTTCCGCTTCTTTTTGGTGCAATTCTTGGACCTGTTTGGACTTCTCATCTAATTCTTTTTGCAACAATTCCAAACCCTTTTGCTGCTCTAAAAAAGCGTTTTTTCTGGCTTCTTCAATGATTTTAGCCCTTTCGTCTTGCAAGGCTAAGGCACTCGCTTGTTTGACTGCATCATCAAATTGAGCCTTTTGTTCCCTCTCTCGCTCTTTTAGGGCCTCTTCTTTTTGCTCTAAAGCTTTGAAATGGCTCTGATACTGCGCTCTTTTCTCATTCACCTCTTTTTCAAACGCTTTTTGTTGGGCTAAAAACCGGCTTTGATTTTCTTGCTCAATCTGTTTGTATAGCGCTTCATTCACATCAATTGGCTCTTGACACTTGGGGCATATAAAAGGGCGGGTTTGATTTTCTTGCATGATTTTCCTTTAAGATTTGATTTTTTATATTTTATAATAGAATGAGATCAATTTAACTTAAGTAGGTTTTATCCAATAAGTTCAGTAAAATAGGGCTTTTATGAAAACAAGGACTTTTTCTTAGCATTCTCACAAACAACAAAAAATAAACAAGGCAAAAAATACCCTTCGCATAAAAACTACATTATAAATAAAAAAAATGAAGAAATTGAGATAATGATCGATCAGTTGCAAGTTGTCCCAAAAGCACAAGTTTTAGAGAACCATACGATGGGAAGAAGTCTTGCATCAGCATTACAAAAGGCGTCTATCCCTAAATCCGCATCAGCGCATAGAGTGCCGCTCATCAATCATTTTTTAGAACAAGTTATTTTACAAAGCCCATCTGATGAAAACAAAAATATAAAAACAATTGCTTTTAGAGGTGTTATCAAACTCAACCCACACAATAGAAATCCCTTATTAAAACCCTACAACGCATTTATTGCGCTTTCTTGTGCTCAATTCCATTATTCGGGCATGCGCCTAGTTGCCCCTATGAAAACGATTCTATTATTTTTGAATTATTGCATTAATTTTCAGGCACGCAATTTTGAACGCCAACAACTTGTTCAATTAGATCCGAAAGAAATTAAAACCCAAATCCTTGAGCGTTTAAAACTACAAAAAACAAAACATTAAAATCAAGTAAGCAAAATCATTAAGCAAAACATTAAACACAAAAAATAAGAAGTAAAAACTCAAACATAAGAATGAAAAAATAAGATTTAAAAATCCAACAAAGACAAAAACGCTAACAACATTAAACACAAGAAAAACAAGGCGAAACAACAAAAGCCATAAGCAGTAAAAATCCAAATCAAGCGATGAAAATCAGTCAAATTAAGTCAAATCAAAGCCAAACAAACAAGAATTAAGCAAAATCAAAAACCGATAAAAATCAAACAAAAATCAAGAAGTAAAAAAGAAAGAATAAGCCCAATCTTTCAAAACTAAGCAACAAGAAGTTCTTTTGTTAGGTAATACTCTTTGGCTTTTAACAAGCGAATGTTAAAAGCTTTTCTCTAGAAAGGAGGTGATCCAACCGCAGGTTCACCTACGGTTACCTTGTTACGACTTCACCCCAGTCGCTGTGTGTGCCGTGGGCAGTAGCCAATTTAGCATCCTGACTTAAGGCAAACACAACTCCCATGGTGTGACGGGCGGTGAGTACAAGACCCGGGAACGTATTCACCGCAACATGGCTGATTTGCGATTACTAGCGATTCCAGCTTCATGCAGGCGAGTTGCAGCCTACAATCCGAACTGAGAGGTGTTTTGAAGATTGGCTCCACTTCACAGTATTGCTTCTCTTTGTGCACCCCATTGTAGCACGTGTGTAGCCCTAGGCGTAAGGGCCATGATGACTTGACGTCGTCCCCACCTTCCTCCTCCTTACGGAGGCAGTATCCTTAGAGTTCTCAGCATAACCTGTTAGCAACTAAGAAAGGGGGTTGCGCTCGTTGCGGGACTTAACCCAACATCTCACGACACGAGCTGACGACAGCCGTGCAGCACCTGTTTTCAAGGTCTAGCAAGCTAGACACTCCACTATTTCTAGCGGATTCTCTCAATGTCAAGCCTAGGTAAGGTTCTTCGTGTATCTTCGAATTAAACCACATGCTCCACCGCTTGTGCGGGTCCCCGTCTATTCCTTTGAGTTTTAATCTTGCGACCGTACTCCCCAGGCGGGATGCTTAATGCGTTAGCTGCATTACTGGAGAGACTAAGCCCTCCAACAACTAGCATCCATCGTTTAGGGCGTGGACTACCAGGGTATCTAATCCTGTTTGCTCCCCACGCTTTCGCGCAATCAGCGTCAGTAATGTTCCAGCAGGTCGCCTTCGCAATGAGTATTCCTCTTGATCTCTACGGATTTTACCCCTACACCAAGAATTCCACCTACCTCTCCCACACTCTAGAATAGTAGTTTCAAATGCAGTTCTATGGTTAAGCCATAGGATTTCACACCTGACTGACTATCCCGCCTACGCGCTCTTTACGCCCAGTGATTCCGAGTAACGCTTGCACCCTCCGTATTACCGCGGCTGCTGGCACGGAGTTAGCCGGTGCTTATTCGTTAGATACCGTCATTATCTTCTCTAACAAAAGGAGTTTACAATCCTAAAACCTTCATCCTCCACGCGGCGTTGCTGCTTCAGGGTTTCCCCCATTGAGCAATATTCCCTACTGCTGCCTCCCGTAGGAGTCTGGACCGTGTCTCAGTTCCAGTGTGTCCGTTCACCCTCTCAGGCCGGATACCCGTCATAGCCTTGGTAAGCCATTACCTTACCAACAAGCTGATAGGACATAGGCTGATCTCTTAGCGATAAATCTTTCCCCCGTAGGGAGTATCTGGTATTAATCATCGTTTCCAATGGCTATCCCAAACTAAGAGGCACATGACCTATGCGTTACTCACCCGTGCGCCACTAATCAGCACTCTAGCAAGCTAGAAGCTTCATCGTTCGACTTGCATGTATTAGGCACGCCGCCAGCGTTCACTCTGAGCCAGGATCAAACTCTCCATAAAAGCGTTTGTCCTAAAGCTCTTTTTGTTTTTTGATAGGCTGTTGTTATTCCTAACAACAGCTTTAGCGTATCACAAGAACTCGTTTTATTTGATGATTGAATAAAACGGGTTGTGTTCTTAAGTATTACAACAACAAAACAGAAAGAAACTTTTTAAAAAGGTTTGGCTAAACGCTAACCTGAATAAAATACTCTCATGCCATTCAGTCATCAATCATAATGATATAATCATCATAATCAATGAAATCAATTGGCAGATTGGATAAGAATTCCTTATCCAAGAATGGGAGTTATAAAAACCCCCACTCCACTTGATAAGTCATTGCTTATTGTTTTAGAATATCCCTTTAAAAAGAACTTCTATCAATTTGCTTAGTTTTCAAAGATCGTTTGCTTTTAATCAGCTATCCTTGTAAGGTATCAAGCGACTTTTTAAAAGCCCTTGCTGAAACAAGGAAATGAAAGTATAGTCATAGAAAGCTTAAGGTTTGCTTAAACTATAAAAAATTTTTGACAAAGTAAGTTAAAATTTTAAAACGATCGGATTTTGAAAAATCCAACCACCGCCAAAAACACGCACGCATTCCCCATAAATACGCTGTTAAGCGCTAATTCGCTCCCATTTTCAAAAATCACTCCATAATAAAGAGCAAAAAGTGAAATCATGGATTAGAAAAATCCGCTTAAACTATCTTGACCCTTCCCCTTGGTGTGGGGAAGCGCGTTACTTCTTATTTTTAGATAATTGGTCTTTAAATGGGTTGTTAAAAGGATCTTTGGGGGGAAAGTTCTTTTTCTTGAGGGAGTGCTGACTTTTAGGCAACTTGGCTACAATTTCAGCGACACTGCGCTCTCTCACATCGCAAGACTTCTTCAAGTCTGAAGGGACAGAAATGGGGCTTTCTTTAAATTTTGGCGATGAAGACTTCAAAGCCTTTCTCCCAAGCGGCTTCTAACACAGGCACAAAATCGGTATCCTTGCTGAACAGCAAAATACACCCTCCTTGTTTGGTGCAATATAGCTTGGTAATATCGTGTGCCAACAGCACATCAATTTGTTTTTGACGCAAGTCTAATCGCTCTTGGTTGGTTCTAATTTCCATGCCAAAGTGTCTTTCTTACTTCGGATATGTTCTCGAACTTGTATTTTACCCGACCGACTCGTAATGTCACTTGATTTTGTTGGGCGATATTGTGGTTGAATTTTTGGATATTCTCTGATGTCTTTACCTTTTTCTCATAATGTTCAGGATAGTCCTTTTTGAGTTTTTCAAGGTCTTCTTTGCCCTTGCCGGTGATCCTTGGCTCGGCTTCTGTGAAAGGCTCAGACGCATAAAAGTAGATCCGCTTCAATTCCTCTTCAGGCTCCAAAAACGAACGGATTAACGCTAAGAGTTGATCGGGATTGTTGAAATTAAAATTAGGCTCTTTTAAACGCTCATCCGTTTCTTGGATTGCTTTCAAATCGGCGAGGAGATTTTCTCAATCCACAAAAATCGTGGTTTCAGTTTTTCCCATGTTTTCTCCCAAAATATGAATTTTGCCATAAGGGTTGAGTATAGCATGGGGATCTAAACATGCCTTGTTTTTTAAAGAAAATAAAGGTTCTGTTCTCATCCAATACAGACACTCAAAGCCTTTTTAAATTTGACAACCAACGCCCCATTAGAGCCAAAAATTCAGTTTAACAGATAGCAAGTAGAGAAAAAAATTATTGAAATTTTGCCTTGAAAAAAACGAACGCTAACGCAAAGTTTTAAAAAAGTTGGTAACAAAAGCTAAAAAGAAAAACTATTCCTAAAAAAAACAAGGGTTAAAAACTCATTCTAACCCTTAAAAACCAGAAATGTCTTCCTAATCGGTCTTTTTAAAAAAGAATCTTAACAGAAATTAATGGCGGACCTCTTTAATCCTTGCTGCCTTACCTCTCCTATCGCGCAAGTAGTAGAGCTTCGCGCGACGCACCCTACCCACACGCAACACCTCAACGCTCGCCAAACTTTCGCTATAAAAAGGGAAAATTTTCTCCACGCCGATATTGTTAGCCCCTATTTTACGCACGCAAAAAGTCTTATCCACGCCATTGCCTCTAATCGCAATGCACACGCCTTCAAAATACTGAGTTCGCGTTTTTTCGCCTTCTTTAATGGTAATACCCAATCTCAAAGTATCGCCGGCTTTAAATGCTGGCATGGTCTTGTCTTTTAATTGAGCGTCTTCAAACTGCTGAATGTAGCGGTTTTTCATGTGTTTTCCTTAATGTCAATTTCATGATTTGTGCTGTTTGAATAAATCAAGGCGGTAAAATTTCGTCCTTAATTTTGACAAATCAAGTTTTAGTTGCTTTATTCTAGCATGATTTCCTTTAGAATATTCTAAAGGTGCAGGGATTTTATTGATTTCTTTGGATTTAAAAACAGCGTTAGCGAAATTAGGGGCTTCCAAATAATGGTTTTCAAAGCTCTCATTTTCTAAAGATTGAGCGTTACCCAAAACCCCTTGAATGTGGCGAGCGATACTATCTATCAAGCACAACGCCCCAAGCTCGCCCCCTGTTAAAATAAAATCGCCTATACAAAAAACCTCATCAGCGTCAAGTTCAATAGAGCGTTCATCAAAGCCCTCATAACGCCCGCACACCAAAACGACATGCTTTTTTTGAGCCAAACGCATCGCGTCTATTTGCTTGAAAGGCTTGCCCACTGCGCTTAAAAAAATCGTGTGTTTAGGGTTTTTAACAGAATGGAGCGCGTTTTCTATCATTTCAGAGTCTAAAATTTGCCCTGCACCCCCACCAATGAGCGCGTGATCCGCTTTTTGATATTTATTAGCGCTAAAATCCCTAAGGTTTAACACTTCTAATTCAAAAAGATTTTTTTCTAACGCTCTTTTTAAAATAGAATCTTCAAAATAAGGCCATACGAGTTGCGGGAAAAGGGTCAAAACGCTGAATTTCACTCAACTATTCTCTAAAAGCGTTTTAGCGTTATGGGTGGTTATTTTTTTGTCTTGCAAAAGGATTTCTTTGACATAAAAATCCCTATAAGGGATTAAAAAAATCTTAGCCAAACCTTTTTCAACCAAACTTCTCGTGGTTTCAACCAGAAAATAATCTGTTTGAGAAATCCTTTGGATTTCTATGACTTTTCCTAGAATCTCGTTTTCTTCCACCACGCTAAGCCCTACTAAATCGCAATAAAAAAACTCCCCCTCTTTTAAAACACAGAGTTTTTTGCTCTCTGCTTCGCTCATAAAAAGCCCTAAATTAGTCAGCTCTTTAGCCTTTTCAGGCGTTTGGATCGTTTCTAAAAACAACAGGTTTTTGGCATGTTCATAAGAATGGATTATATATTCTTTAAAAGAAGAAGCAAAAGAGAAAGCGTTCAAGGGAGCGGCACTCACCTTAACGCCTTTTTTTAAACACTCCGGAAAATCGCTCTCTAAATGAAGCTTTAACCCCCCATTAAGCCCCACGCTTTTACCAATTCTACCCACTAAAAGCATAGAAACCATTCAAGGCGTCTGATCGCCTAAAACATGGGGACTTTTATCGCCGTTTTTACTAGCAAAAACAACGATTTTATAAGAAAACCCGTCTTTGGCTTTCACACCAGAAACAAACGCCTTAATCGCGCTCACCATTTTGCCCTCTTTACCGATCACATGCCCCATGTCTGATGGGTGGGTATAAATAGTGATTTGTTTGACTTTATCTTCTAAAAGCGTGTGCTCTACGCTCAAAGCTTGCGGAAAAGACACAACCTTTTTTAAATATTTTTCTAAAAAAGTTGCCACGCAATACGAACGGTCCTTACACTCAGCTTGAGAAAAAGGCGTGTTCAAAGGATCTAATTCGCACATTTAACCTCACAAAACCTTAGGCTTTTTGAGAAAGTTTTTCTACCCTCTCGCTCATTTTAGCCCCCACGCCTTTCCAGTAATTCAAGCGCTCCTTATCAATTTTAATATCTTTAGGCTCGCTTAAAGGGTTGTAATACCCAATGGATTCAATCCAACCTCCATCCCTTCTTTTCCTAGAATCGGTTACCACCACTCTGTAAAAAGGCTTTTTCTTTCTCCCAATGCGCGTGAGTCTAATGACTGTCATTACAAAAATCTCCTAAAATATTCGTATTAAATTTGGGATTATACAACAAAAGCGCCTAAAACATGCTTAAAAGTTAGCGCATTTTAGGGGGTGTTTGATTTTTAGCCTGACTCATTAGATTCATCAAATCGCTAATGCCCTTTTTATTCGTTAAGCGTTTCGCCATTTTGCTCGCTTGATCAAAGCGTTTGATGATGCGGTTGATTTCAGACACTTCTAAGCCACTCCCTAAAGCGATCCTTTTTCTTCGGCTGCCGTTTAAAATCTCGGGGTTTTCTTGCTCTTTTTTGGTCATGGAATTGACCATGGCCTTGATTTTTTTCACTTCTAAAGAGCTTTCTAAATCCGTGTCTTTTAGCGCGTTTGCCATATTCCCTAAACCTGGAATCATAGAGATTAGAGAACTCATAGAGCCTAATTTTTTCACTTTTTCAATCTGGTTTAAAAAATCATTGAAAGTGAATTGCCCTTTTTTGAGTTTTTTGCTCAAATCTTTGGCTTCATTAGGGTTTAAAACGCTAGCGGTTTTTTCAGCGAGCGAGACAATATCTCCAGCCCCCATCAAACGCCCCACGATTCTTTCAGGCACAAACACATCTAAATCAGGGATTTTTTCCCCGCTCCCAATAAAACGCAAGGGTAAGCCTAATTGGTAAGCGATGCCTAAGGCGATACCCCCTTTAGAATCGCTATCAAATTTGCTTAACACCACCCCACTCACGCCTATTTCTTCATTAAAGGTGTTCGCGCTTTTGACCCCATCTTGCCCGCTCAAGGCGTCTGCAACATACAGCACTTCATGGGGGTTTAAGACTTCTTTGACTTCTTTTAATTCTTGCATAAGCTCTTTATCGATGGCTAAACGCCCCGCGCTATCCACGAGCAAAACATCAAATTGCGCTTCTTTAGCCCTTTTTAAAGCGTTGCTAGCGATTTCTTTCACGCTTTTATTTTCTTCATAAAAAACTTCCACGCCCACCTGTTCGCCCAAAACCTTTAATTGCTCCACTGCCGCTAGGCGTTGCAAATCGCATGCGCATAAAAGCACTTTTTTATTTTTGGTTTTTAAATAATGAGCGAGTTTAGCGGTTGTGGTTGTCTTACCGCTCCCTTGCAAACCGGCCATTAAAACCACGGTGGGGGGCGTTTGAGCGAAAGTAAAACCACTGCTCCCTTTAGCGTTTAAAATTTCTAACAAACTCTTTTCTAAAGCGTCTAAAAATTGCTGCTTACCAATGCCACTAAGTTTAGTCTGGCTTTCCACTTTTTTGAGCAATTCTCTAGCCACTTTATGATGCACATCGTTTTTTAAAAGCGTTTTTTTCAATTCATCTAACGCTCTGTCTAGCGCTTTTTCATCATCTTGAAAGCGGATTTTATTGAGCGCGTTTTTAAACCCATCGCTTAACGCTTGAAACATTTTCTATCCTTTTATTATGGTTGTTCTAACAAGTCCAATTCTTGTTTAATTTTACTTTCTTTTTCTAAAAGCGTTTTTAAACTCTCTTTGGCTTTTTCTAGCACGCTTTTAGGCGCGTTTTTGACAAAATTTTCATTGTGCAAATTGAGTTTTAATTTTTCTTTTTCCAATTTTTCCAACTGCTTTTTCAAACGCACAACAAGCGGGCTTAAATCAAGATTTTCTAAATTTGCATAAGTCTGGCAAAATTCCCCCACATCGCTCACGCTCTTTAAAGGCTTAGAACTAATCACGCTGACTTTTTCTAACCTCGCTAATTTTTGGGCGTAAGTTTGCAAACGCTCTGTGTTTTCTATGGCTTCCCTTAATCCCACGCTCGCTTCTTTTAAAACAATCGGTGGGGTTTCTAGCATGATTTTTAAACGCCTTAAAGACACAATGCAATCTTTAATCACTTCAAATTCATGCTCTAATTTTTCATCTTGTGCTAAATCTTTAGGGTAAGGCATGACCATGATAGAATGAGTGTTTTCTAGTTCCGTGTTACTGAGCTTGTGGTATAAAGACTCGCTGATAAAGGGCATGAAAGGGTGCAGGAGTTTTAAGGCCTCTTTTAACACGCTCCCTAACTCGTCTATCGCTTCATTTTCCACTTTAGAAAATTCAATGAACCAATCGCAAAATTCCCCCCACAAAAAGCGGTATAACAAAGTCGTGGCGTCATTAAAACGATAATTGTCTAAAGCGTTACGAACCTCTTTAGTAACAAGATTCAAGTGCGATTTCGCATAACGCCCCAAAGCCGTTTGGTATTCGTTCAAACGCTCCCTGTCTTTGAAAGCTTCTTGTTTGAGTTTCAAGTAACTCACCGCATTGAAAATCTTGTTGGCGAAATTCTTGTTATTTTCTAAATGCGTAGTAGAAAGCTTGATGTCTCTGCCCGTAGCGCACAAATTGGCTAAAGTGAAACGCAAGCTATCCGCGCCGTATTTTTCTATCATCTCTAAAGGATCGATCACATTACCTTTAGATTTGCTCATTTTTTCGCCCTTTTCATCTCTCACTAAGGCGTGCAAGTAAATGTCTTTAAAAGGCAATTCGCCTAAAAGCGATTCGCTGCAAAAGAGCATCCTAGCCACCCAAAAAAAGAGGATGTCAAACCCGGTAATGAGCGTGGTGTTAGGGTAGAAATCTTTCAAATCGTTTTCATTAAACAAACCGCTTTTTTCTTGCCCCCACCCCAGAGTAGAGAACGCCCATAGCCCTGAACTAAACCATGTGTCTAGCACATCTTTATCTTGCTCTAATTTTTCGCTCTTGCAAGTAGGGCAATTTAAGGGAGCATCTAGGCTTACGAACTGGTGGTTATTCTCGCAAGTGAATACCGGTATTTGATGCCCCCAAAACAATTGCCTGCTGATACACCAAGGGCGTAATTCCCTCATCCAAGCGTTATAATTATTGATCCAATTAGAAGGGTAGAATCGCGCCAAACCTTGTTGGATTTTTTCAATAGAACTTTGAGCGATTTCAGGCTTGACAAACCATTGCTTAGACACATAAGGCTCTACCACATTATGACAACGATAACAATGCCCCACTTGATGCACATGCTCTTCTATCTTTTCCAATAAGGCGTTTTCTTTTAATTTTTCTACGACCTTATCTCTGGCTTCTAATCGCTCCAAGTTCTCAAATTCCCCGCAATGCGCGTTTAAAATCCCCTTTTCATCAAAGATTTTAATCGCCTCCAAATGGTGGCGTTTGCCCACTTCATAATCGTTAAAATCATGCCCAGGGGTAACCTTCACACACCCTGTGCCAAACTCCATTTCTACATGCGCATCAGCGATAATAGGGATTGCGCGATGGATTAAAGGCAGGATCACTTTTTGCCCCACTAAATGCCTGTATCTCTCATCGTTAGGATTGACCATAAGCGCACTATCGCCAAACAAAGTTTCAGGGCGTGTGGTGGCCACCACTAAATAATCTTTTTGATTTTCTAAATAATATCTAATATAATACAACGCCCCCTTACGCTCTTCATACTCCACTTCAATATCGCTCAACGCCCCGTCTTTAGTGCACCAATTCACCATGTAATTATCTTGAATAATGAGACCTTTTTCATACCATTTCAAAAACGCCAATTTAACCGCTCTTTGCAAGCCCTTATCCATCGTGAAACGAGTCCTAGAAAAAGCCGCGCTCACGCCTAAACGCTTCATTTGCTCTAAAATCGCTCCTCCGCTCTTTTCTTTCCATTCCCACACTTTTTGAACGAACTCTTCACGCCCTAAATCTTCTTTTTTAATCCCTTGACTTAAAAGCTGCTTTTCCACGACATTTTGCGTCGCAATGCCAGCGTGATCCAACCCAGGCTGATACAAAGTCTTATACCCGTCCATGCGCTTATAACGCGCTAAAATATCTTGCAAGCTTAAAGTTAGGGCATGCCCTATGTGTAAGATACCGGTCACATTAGGAGGGGGCATCATCAAGCAAAATCGTTTGTTTTTTTCTTGAATTTTTTCATTGCCATTGATTTCAAAATACCCCCTATGAGAGCAAATTTCATAAATCTTTTTTTCTATCTCTTCTGGTTGGTAGGTGGTGGGTTCTTGTTTCATTATTATTATTATCCTAAAATAGAGCGTTCCTTAAAAAATGGTTGGATTTTGGAACGCCTTTTGCTTTTACGCTTTTAATTGTTGCGTATTTTTTCAGAATTATACAACAAAGCATTTAAATTAAAAAGGATAGTCCAGTGAATTACTTTTTAAAAGCCCCTATTTTAGGATTTGAGCATATTAGTGAAGTGCGTTTGGAAAAAATTGATTCCTTATTCAGCCGATTAATTGGTCAAACCAATTCCCCCATGGCGTTGGATATGGTTTTAGTGAATCCTTATTGTTTGAGGGAATACAGCTTTGTGATACCCAAATACATAGAATTACTGCTAGAATTAGATTCTCATTCCAAAGTAGAGGTGTATTGCGTGGTCGTGTTGCAAAAAAATTTAGAAGATTCTATGGTTAATTTCTTAGCCCCTTTAGTGTTTAATTCCAAAAATGGCTTTGGCGCTCAAGTGGCGCTTTCTATGATGGATTATCCGGATTTTGGCTTTAGAGACCCTTTAAAAAGCTTTGTGATTCAAGAAAGAGAACGAGCGTAAGGTTTTTAGCATGAAATTCGCTCTTACAGGGGGAGGCACAGGGGGGCATCTCTCTATCGCTAAAGCCTTAGCCATAGAATTAGAAAAGCAAGGCGTAGAGGCCATTTATCTAGGCTCCACTTATGGGCAGGATAAAGAATGGTTTGAAAATAGCCCCCTATTTAGCGAACGCTATTTTTTCAACACGCAAGGCGTGGTCAATAAGAGCTTTTTTAAAAAAATAAATTCTTTATTCTTGCAAGCTAAAGCCGCATTTAAGGCTAAAGAAATCTTAAAAAAACACCAGATCACGCACACCATTAGCGTGGGAGGGTTTAGCGCAGGGCCGGCGAGTTTTGCAAGCTTGCTCAATAAAATACCCCTTTATATCCATGAGCAAAATGCGATTAAAGGCTCTCTTAATCGCTATCTTTCCCCCAAAACTAAAGCGGTGTTTTCAAGCTATGCCTTTAAAGATAAAGGAAATCATGTTTTAACCTCCTATCCTGTGCAAAACGCTTTTTTTGATTTTGCTAGGACTCGCACTGAAATCAAGCACATTTTATTTTTAGGCGGTTCGCAAGGGGCAAAAGCGATCAATGAATTCGCTTTATTAAACGCTCCTAAACTCACCAAACAAGGGATTAAGATCACGCACATTTGCGGCCCCAATTCTTATGAACAAGTGCGTTTTTTTTACCAGGAATTGGGGCTGTTGGACAAGGTAGAATTGTTCGCTTTCCACAACAACATCATAGAAGTCATGCATAGAGCGGATTTGTGTGTGAGCAGAGCCGGAGCGAGTAGCGTGTGGGAATTGTGTGCCAATGGCTTACCCACGATTTTTATCCCCTACCCTTTTGCGAGCAATAACCACCAGTATTACAATGTCTTAGAATTTGAAAAAGAAAACCTATGCTATGTTGCGCCTCAAAATGAATTATTGCCTAAAAAACTCTTTGAAGTCATTAGAAAGCTCAACCAAAAAGACGATCAAGGCAACAAAAACCTAACCACCATCAGCACCAAATTGCAGCAAAAAATCGCTAAAGACGGCGCAAAAACCATTATTGAAACGATTTTGAGCACCTAAAATAGCCCATTTTAATCAACAATTAAGCGACTAACCATTAAACTTAAGCGATAAATAAGATAAAATTTAGGATAGCTCAAATCTTTTAAAAAGAAAAGGATAACCCCTTGCAAAACTTTGTTTTTAATAAAAAATGGCTTATCTATTCTAGCCTACTCCCCTTATTTTTTCTCAATCCCTTAGCGGCAGAAGATGACGGGTTTTTTATGGGGGTGAGTTATCAAACTTCTCTAGCCGTTCAAAGGGTGGATAACTCAGGGCTTAACGCCAGTCAAGCCGCATCCACCTACATCCGCCAAAACGCTATCGCTCTAGAATCTGCGGCGGTGCCTTTAGCCTATTATTTAGAAGCGATGGGCCAACAAACGAGGGTTTTAATGCAAATGCTCTGCCCTGATCCTTCTAAAAGATGTTTGCTCTATGCGGGTGGCTATAAAAACGGATCAAGTAATACTAACGGCGATACAGGCAACAACCCCCCAAGAGGCAATGTCAATGCCACCTTTGATATGCAATCTCTAGTCAATAATTTAAACAAACTCACCCAACTCATCGGCGAGACTTTAATCCGTAACCCTGAAAATCTTTCTAACGCCAAAGTCTTTAACGTCAAATTTGGCAATCAAAGCACCGTTATTGCTTTACCTGAAGGCCTAGCCAATGTCATGGACGCTCTCAATAACGATATTACCACCGCTTTAACCACGCTCTGGTATAACCAAACCTTAACGAATAAATCTTTTAATAGCGGTAATTCCGTGAATTTTAGCCCTGAAGTCTTGCAACACCTTTTACAAGACGGCTTAGCCACAGCAAGCAACAATCAAACCATTTGCAACACTCAAAACCAATGCACCGCTACCAATGAAGCTAAATCTATCGCTCAAAACGCCCAAAACATCTTCCAGGCTTTAATGCAAGCAGGGATTTTAGGGGGCTTAGCCAATGAAAAGCAATTTGGCTTCACTTATAATAAAGCCCCTAATGGTAGCGATTCCCAACAAGGCTACCAAAGCTTTAGCGGCCTAGGTTATTACACCAAAAACGGCAACACCACGCAAGCGCCCTTAAAAAACTTACCCGCTGGAGCGACAATTGGATCAGGCAATGGCCAATACACCTACCACCCCAGCTCGGCAGTCTATTATTTAGCCGATAGCATCATCGCTAATGGCATCACCGCTTCCATGATTTTTTCAGGCATGCAAAATTTCGCCAATAAAGCCGCTAAACTGACAGGCACTTCAAGCTATAGCCAGATGCAAGATGCGATCAACTATGGGAAAAGCTTGCTCAATAACACCGTATCGTATGGGGATTTCATCACCAATTGGGTCGCCCCCTATTTGGATTTAAACAATAAAGGTTTGAATTTCTTGCCTAATTATGGGGGGCAATTGAATGGTGCTAATCATCAAACCCCACAATTAACCCCACAACAAGCCCAGCAAGAACAAAAAGTGATCATGAACCAACTAGAGCAAGCCACAAACGCCCCCACCCCCGCGCAAATAGACAGGATCTTAGCCAACCCCTATTCCCCCACGGCAAAAACTTTAATGGCTTATGGGCTTTATCGCTCTAAAGCAGTGATTGGTGGGGTGATTGATGAAATGCAAACTAAAGTGAATCAAGTCTATCAAATGGGCTTTGCTAGGAATTTTTTGGAGCATAACTCTAATTCTAATAACATGAACGGCTTTGGCGTGAAAATAGGCTATAAGCAATTCTTTGGCAAAAAGCGCATGTTTGGGCTTAGGTATTATGGCTTTTATGATTTTGGTTACGCTCAATTTGGCACAGGATCTTCTTTAGTGAAAGCCACCCTCTCTAGCTATGGTGCAGGCACAGACTTTCTTTATAATGTTTTTACCCGAAAAAGAGGGACTGAAGCGATAGATATAGGTTTTTTTGCCGGCATCCAACTTGCAGGGCAAACCTGGAAAACGAACTTTTTAGATCAAGTGGATGGCAACCATCTTAAGCCTAAGGACACTTCTTTCCAATTCCTTTTTGATTTAGGCATAAGGACTAATTTTTCCAAAATCGCTCATCAAAAAAGATCTCGTTTTTCTCAAGGGATAGAATTTGGCCTTAAAATACCGGTGCTTTATCACACCTATTACCAATCAGAAGGCGTTACAGCGAAGTATAGAAGAGCCTTTAGTTTTTATGTGGGCTACAACATAGGCTTTTGATTAAACAAAATAAGGGAAAATTATGATAAAAAAAGCTAAAAAATTCATACCACTCTTTTTAATTGGCTCTCTCTTAGCTGAAGACAATGGCTGGTATATGTCTGTAGGCTATCAAATCGGCGGCACGCAACAATTCATCAATAACAAACAACTCTTAGAAAATCAAAACATCATCAACAGCGTAACCCAAAGCGCGATCAATATTGCAGGGCCTACTACCGGTTTAATCACTTTAAGCTCTCAAAGCGTCATTGACGCTTTAGGTTATGGCGTGAGTAACACGGTGGGCAACCAACTAGAGGGCATTTCTAACATCTTGAATCAAATTGGCAAAAGAAAAGACTTTTATTCTAGCCGTCAAATCTCTAGCATTTCCCAGCAAATCATAGGGCTTAAAGGAAGCTCTGATCCCTTAAAAGCCCACTCTTCACAAATCACAGCCAAACTCCTTTCTAACACCCAAAGCGCGTTTGATCAGGGCATCGCGCTAAGCACTAATATCATTAGCTCTATCAATAGCCTTAATCCTAGCAACAACACTAAAGAAGTCAAAGCCCAGCTCCAAAACACTGCACAATCCATGACAGAATTGTTGCAACAAATTGAACACAGCATCACTAAAACCACTAGCACCACTTACGCGCAATCCTTACTCTCCAATCTAACCGATGCGGTGAATGCCTCTAGCAATAATACCACTTACGTGAGCGCTCTTGTTAACGCTTTAAACACTTTAGGGGTAGGGGTTTTCCCCACCACAACCTCAACGCATGTGGTGTTAAACCCACCGGGACAAGTCGTATTCTATCCAACCAATTCCATTTTAGGCTCCACTTCTTCAAACAGCAACAACCAACAACAATACAACAACACCCTTTTAATGAACACCTTACAAGGGACATTAAGCGCTAATAATCAAAATAACCCCAATGGTTGCGCCAATCAAGTCCAGTGTTTAGAGCAATTCATCCAAAATTTAGCCCCTTTAGCCGCAACCCCCACTTCAAACAACCAAGCCAACCAGCAAGTCCAAGCCATCGCTCAAAAGCTTCAAAGCGTGGCTATCAACACTTTAGACAACAATGCGATCAACAACACCACCTATAATTTAAACAACTTGCACAACGCTTTGAATTTCCAAGCCTATGAAAGCACGATAGAACAATACAATAACGCCTTAAAACAAATTTCGTGGATCAGTTTTACTGAGCCTAAAAACTTGCTCAAAAACACTTCTAATAACTACCAAATCGGCACCGTTACCAACGCTCAAGGGCAAAATATCAGCGCCTATGATTGCGCAAGCGCTACCGGAAGCCTTTCTAGCGATGCTTCTAGCGGGATTTCATGCTCAGCCACAAGCTCCACAAGTTCCACAAGCGGTTTTGATAATTCTTTAGTCGCTACCTCCAAAGTCCAAACCATCAACGGCAAAGAGCAGATCGGCGTGAATTCTTTTAACCTTGTCTCTCAAGTGTGGAGCGTTTATAACTCTTTGAAAACTTCAGAAGAAAATTTGCAAAAAAACGCCAATATACTATGCGCTAATGGATCGCAATCTGGGACAAGCTCATGCAATAACTCTTCGGGGGGTTTGAGCATCAGCGGGAACGCCCAATTGCAAAATATTTTAAGCCCTACTAGTGGGACTACCACTAATACTCAAGCTAAAAGCAACGCTCCCAAAAAAGCGATGGTGGTGGTGAATAATGAAGAAGAAGCCAAAACGACCAATTTAGCTCAAAGCAGTGGGCCAACCACACAATCTTCTAACAGCACGGTGATGGGCACTTTAAACACCGTATTGCAAAATGTCAGCAATTTCCAACAAAGCATTCAAAGCGCTTTCCAAAACCAAGAAAGCAATATCCAAGCTTGGGCGAATGCGATTTATAACACTAATAACCCTAATGGGAGTCAATCGCAAAATTTAACTACTAATAATAACCAAGATTTACGCATCCAATTGAGGGCGAATTTTTACCAGCTCATCAATACCATTAACCAGCAAGTGCCTACTTCAATGCAAAACATGATCGATCAAAGCCAACAAGCCCAACAAACAAGCGGGGCAACCAACAATCCATGCAGTAATGGTAATGGAACCGGTAATGCCAACTGGTGCTATCAGCAGTGGTCCGATTCTAAGGCTTATTACAGCGGGTTGCAAAACGCTTTAGGGTATCAAACACAAGCGACAACTCAAAGCGGGAGCAGTGGTGGGAACAGCATCACCTACAATGTCCAACAAATCACGCTCACTAGCGGTGGTTTGCTCAATCAAATCATCACAAATCTTAAGGGCGTTAATGGGGGCAATGGTGCGAGTGGCGGAAGCGGAAATGGAACTAGTCAAATCAACACAGCCTACCAAATGCTCACAGACGCCAGCGATGGGAAATTAGGGACTTATACTAATAACGCCTATCAAACATGCAATAGCGGGAGCAATAAAACGAATTGTTATGAACCCAACAAACAACAAAACACCACTACCGCCACCACCACAACCGACAGCAATTTACAAAAAGTTTATAATGACGCCCAAAAAATAGCCAACATTATCGCCAGCTCTGGGAACAATAAAGGCGTTGAAAACGGCTTAAAACAATTCTTTGAAGCGCTAAAAAATAATAGCAGCAGTCTCAGTAATTTGTGTAGTAGCGGTAGTAGTGGCGCTACTTGCTCCGGTGGGCTTATCAACCTTTTAGGGGCAATCCCTACAAATGGGGTGAGCGATACGAATAATTTAATTAATCTGCTCACTGAATTCATTAAAACCGCCGGGTTTATCCAAAATAATGATAATAGTAGCAGTAATGCTAGTCTTACAAGCGCTTTTCAAGCCATCACGAGCGCTATTTCTCAAGGGTTTCAAGCCTTGCAAAACGATATTAGCCCTAATGCGATTTTAACCTTGCTCCAAGAAATCACTTCTAACACCACCACGATCCAAGCGTTCTCGCAAACCTTACGGCAGCTTTTAGGGGATAAAACCTTCTTTATGGTGCAACAAAAACTCATTGATGCGATGATTAATGCTAGAAATCAGGTTCAAAACGCGCAAAATCAAGCCAATAACTACGGCTCTCAACCCGTTTTAAGCCAGTATGCGGCCGCTAAAAGCACCCAACACGGCATGAGCAATGGCTTAGGGGTTAGTTTGGGCTATAAATACTTCTTTGGTAAGGCTAGGAAATTGGGCCTTAGGCATTATTTTTTCTTTGATTACGGCTTTAGTGAAATAGGCCTAGCCAATCAAAGCGTGAAAGCGAATATCTTTGCTTATGGGGTAGGCACGGATTTTTTATGGAATCTATTCAGGAGGACTTACAACACTAAAGCGTTGAATTTTGGGCTATTTGCTGGGGTCCAACTAGGCGGCGCAACCTGGCTTAGCTCTTTAAGGCAACAAATCATTGACAACTGGGGGAACGCTAATGACATCCATTCAACGAATTTTCAAGTGGCGCTGAATTTTGGGGTGCGCACCAATTTTGCGGAATTTAAGCGTTTTGCTAAGAAATTCCACAATCAAGGGGTTATAAGCCAAAAGAGCGTGGAATTTGGGATCAAAGTGCCTCTCATCAATCAAGCGTATTTGAGAAGTGCTGGGGCTGATGTGAGCTACAGGAGGCTTTATACTTTCTATATCAATTACATCATGGGGTTTTAAAAAGGGTGTGTCATGGAAATCTTACAATTCATTGGCTATGGGAATATGGCTCAAGCGATTTTAGAAGGCGCTCATGAAACTTTATCCAGGCGTTTCATTTTAGAGATCACCGGGCGAAACCCTGAAAAAATCGCCCCTTTTTTACAAGAAAAAAACATTCAAGCTCAAATCGTGCCTTACAAAGACGCTATTGATATACACCAAAAATTCGTGTTTTTATTGTTTAAGCCTTATAACCTTAAGGATTTTAATTATCAAGGGCAAGCTAAAAGCGTTTTGAGCGCTTTAGCCGGGGTAAATTTTGAAGCTTTAAGTGATGCGATTAATTCTTTACATTACTTAAAATGCATGCCCAATATCGCGAGCAAGTTCGCCCTCTCTTCTACGGCGGTGTGTGAAAAATCGCCCATGCCCTTAATAAGCCAAAAGGCTTTGAGTATTATTGAGAGTTTTGGGAATTGCGTGCGAGTGGGCAATGAAGAGCAGGTTGATTCTAGCGTGGCGACAAACGGGAGCGCACTCGCGTTTTTGAGCTTGGTAGCGAGCAGTTTGAAAGATGCCGGTATTAGAGAGGGCTTGAACGCTAAAGATTCTTTAGAATTGGTAAAAATGAGTTTTAAAGGCTTTGCCAAGCTGTTAGAAAAAGAACGCCCTGAGATGATTATAGAGCAAATTTGCACCCCTAAAGGCGCAACGATTGAAGGCTTGAGCGTTTTAGAAAAAAAGGGAGTTAGGGGAGCGTTTATCAAAGCTTGCCAAAAGAGCGTGAAAAAAATGCGTCTCTAAAGAACTCTTAAAAAATCAGCGCGATGCATTTAGACAGGCAGAGTTTAGAAAAAGCCAAGCATTTGATCCAAAGCGGTCTGATTGACACCATAGAAGTAGGCACAATCAAGGGCTTGCAAGAAATCCATCGGTTTTTGTTTGAAGGGCTGTATGAATTTGCCGGGAAAATTAGGGATAAAAATATTTCTAAAGGGAATTTCAGGTTCGCTAACTGCTTGTATTTGGATTTGATTTTACCCAGAATTGAGAGCATGCCGCAAAATAATTTCAATCAAATCATAGAAAAATATGTGGAAATGAATATCGCCCACCCTTTTTTGGAAGGTAATGGCAGAGCGACTAGGATATGGCTTGATTTGTTGCTTAAAAAGGAATTGAAAAAAATCGTGCTTTGGGATAGGATTGATAAAGCCGCTTATTTGAGCGCAATGGAAAGGAGTCCTGTGAATGATTTGGAAATCAAAACGCTTTTAAAAAAGCATTTGAGTTCTAATACCAACGATCCCTTAACTCTCATTAAAGGTATCACGCAGTCGTATTATTATGAAGGGCTTTAAAAAATTCCATTCTTAAAAATTAAAAGCTTTATTTGTCAGCATTAGTAGAGCATCTAAACCTAATCCTGTGCGCGTTCAATCAAACTCAAAGGCAAGTTAAACGCTTTAATGAGTTCGCTCTCTTTTTGGCGTTGTTCACCCTTATCTTTTTCATGGTCATAGCCTAACAAGTGCAACACCCCATGAATGAATAAAAGAGCGATCTCCTCTTCTAATCTATGCCCTAATTTCAGGGCGTTTTCTTGAGCTAATGGCGCATTAATCACCACGCTCCCTAAAGGGGTGTGAGGGATCGCTTCTAAAGGGAAGCTCAAAACATCGGTAACGTAATCGCAACCCCTTAAATCCCTGTTGATTTCTCGCATGGTTTCATCGCTCACTAAAACAAGCTCAATGATTTGAGTGGGGGCTAAAAATTTTGCGATTTTTTCTAATAATGAAAAGTCTGATTCTAGCGGGGTTTGGTTGTCTATTTCTAGCATCAAAAATATAAAAAGAAGTTTAAAAAAAAAAGCCCTAAAACTTAGGGCTTAAAAGATCAAGCGAAAGAACCTTTAACTTGTTCTACCCATTTTGAAATCCTCTCATCAGTGAGATCGTCTTGATTGTCTTCATCAATCACAAGACCCACGAATTTACCGCCTTCTACCGCTTTAGAAGCTTCAAAATGATAACCATCAGTGGGAGTTTGCCCTACCACTTTGCCGGCTTTAGCTTTTTCATAAATGTGGAAAATGCCTTCGGCGAAAGTTTCGCTGTAAGTGTCTTGATCGCCTAAGCCTACAAGCCCAATGGTTTTATTCGCAAAGTCGCTCGCTTCTAGCGTGCCTAAAAAGTCTTCCCAATCTGTTTGCAAATCGCCCGCACCGGCTGTTGGAGCAACTAGAATAACCTTTGTAAAGCTATTAAATTGATCTTTAGAAGCCTTAGCCACATCAACCACTTCGGCATTACCAATAGCCTTGCTGATTTTTTCAGCGATAGCTTCAGCGTTCCCGCTGTCTGTCCCAAAAAAGATACCAATTTTTCCCATGTTCTCAATCCTTATTTTTAAGATATTAACGCACCCGCTTTCATGCGAATGCTTGTGGGCGTAGTCTAGCGCATTTAATTAAAAATCTTGCTTAAAAACCCATTTTGCGCGAATATCGTTTCAATAAAAACCATATTAAAAGCGCTATAAGAGCAAAACTTATCACAAAAAACGAAGTGTAATGAGAAAGCCTTTCATACAGCGTTTTCACCCAATCGCTCGCTTGAAAAGAAACGCTCCCCACGATTAACGCCCACAAAAAACTGGAAAAAACATTAAGCCATAAAAATCTTTTTAAAGGGTATTTGCTAAAACCAACCGCCAAAGGCACAACGCTTTTAATCCCATACAAATATTTATTGACAAAAATCATGAGCAAGGCGTAGCGTTTCACCCACAAACTCGCTAAAGCAAGCTTTCTTCTATGCTTTTGGAAATACTTTAAAAACTCTCTTTTTTGATAGCGGGCAAAGATTACAAGAGCCCCACTCCCTACCATATTCCCTAAAAAAGCGACAAGAATGGTTATTTTCATATCTAAAGCGTGCGTGGTAGCGCTCAAAATAGAAGCGATGACAATCCCCACATACCCGCCCCCTAAAGAATATAAAAACAAAATAAGATAACCCCACTCCTTAAAACCCTCTTGAAAACGCAACAACGCTTCTTGCATAAAAAACCCTCTTTTGATTCGTTTTTATTTTCATGTTATCCAAACTTATTCAACCTGTTGGTGATTTAAACGCTATCTTTTAGTATAATGACAGCATTATCCTAATAACCTAAAAGATATAGAGATGAATACAGAAATTTTAACCATCATGTTAGTTGTCTCAGTGCTTATGGGATTGGTAGGCTTAATAGCGTTTTTATGGGGGGTTAAAAGCGGTCAGTTTGACGATGAAAAACGCATGCTTGAAAGCGTGTTGTATGACAGCGCGAGCGATTTGAACGAAGCGATTTTACAAGAAAAACGCCAAAAGAATTAAAAAGAATTGAAATAAAAGGATAGGAATGGATCAAGAAATTTTAGATGTATTGATAGTGGGTGCAGGGCCTGGGGGCATTGCCACGGCCGTAGAATGCGAAATAGCCGGCGTCAAAAAAGTGCTTTTATGCGAAAAAACCGAAAGCCATTCAGGCATGTTAGAGAAGTTTTATAAAGCCGGTAAAAGGATTGATAAAGATTATAAAAAGCAAGTCGTAGAGCTTAAAGGGCATATCCCTTTTAAAGACAGCTTTAAAGAAGAGACTTTAGAGAATTTCACTAACCTTTTAAAAGAGCATCGCATCACGCCAAGCTATAAAACCGATATTGAAAGCGTGAAAAAAGAGGGCGAGCTGTTTAAAGTTACCACCACTTCTAATACAACCTATCAGGCTAAATTCGTGGTGGTTGCGATCGGGAAAATGGGCCAGCCAAACCGCCCTACTTATAAAATCCCTGTCGCGCTCTCCAAACAAGTGGTTTTTAGCATCAATGATTGTAAGGAAAATGAAAAAACCCTTGTGATCGGCGGAGGCAACTCAGCGGTGGAATACGCCATTGCTTTGTGCAAAACCACCCCTACCACCCTCAATTACCGCAAAAAAGAATTCAGCCGCATCAATGAAGACAACGCTAAAAACTTGCAAGAAGTCCTAAACAATAACACGCTTAAAAGCAAGCTTGGAGTGGATATTGAAAGCCTAGAAGAAGATAACACTCAAATTAAGGTGAATTTCACCGATAACACGAGCGAGAGTTTTGATCGCTTGCTGTATGCGATCGGCGGCTCTACCCCTTTAGAGTTTTTTAAACGCTGTTCCTTAGAATTAGATCCTAGCACCAATATCCCTGTAGTGAAAGAAAATTTAGAGAGCAACAATATCCCTAATCTATTTATCGTGGGCGATATTTTATTCAAATCAGGAGCGAGCATCGCTACCGCACTAAATCATGGCTATGATGTTGCGCAAGAAATCGCTAAAAGGTTGCGCTCTTAAAGCCGCTCACTCATCAAACGGCTTAGCCTTATACAAAAAGAAAAAGAGGATGAGAAGCGTTAGAGCAAAATGCATGGTGATGATAGTTAGGGGCGAAAAGTAACGCAGTTCTAGGCTACTGAGCGACAAGATTAGCACAGAGACCACGCGCACACAGCTTGATGAGAGCGATGAGAGCGAGGAAATGTTGTTTTTAGAAACAAATTTGGAGAATTGATACCCCAAGCAATAACTCATGTAAGTGAAAAACGCCACCATGAGCGCATACACCCCTATGAAACAATAAGGAATATTGCTAAGCAACAAGGGGCTAACACCAAGCAACACCAAAAGCGAACTCAGGGCGATTTTTTGGCTGTAATTTTTGGCTTTTAAAAAATGAATGAGGATGGAAATCACTTGAAAAGCGATATAGAACATAAAAAGGTATTGCTCTTTAACGCCTTGTTTTAAAAAATACGCTTGCCACATTTGAAAATGGCTCATAAAAAAGATGGGCGTAATCAAATGCCCACTAATAAAATTTTAAGCTTGGGGTTATCTTTAAGCTCTTTAAAGCTGCCTTTGACTTGCTCTTTAAGGAGTTTCAAACTTTTTTGGCTTTTAAAATCCCCTTCTTTCTCTTTAAAATAAATGATGATCGTTAGCGCGCAGAGCATGATTAAAAAAATCCCCACGATATACAGCATCGCATGGACTTTGAGATACAAAAACGACCCCAAAGAACTCCCTATAATCATGCCTAAATAAGTAATTTGATTGTTTTTGGCTAAAAACCGGGACAAATCCTTTTTGTTTTCTTTAATGTCTGTGATGAGTGAAGCTTCAATCGTGCCGCTAGAGCATGCGCTATACAAACCATACAGCCCCCATGCTAAAAGCATGAAAATAAAGCTATCAAAAAACAGCACAAACGAAAAACTAGCGATTAAAAAAACATTAGAAACAAGGAATAAATTTTTTCGGCTCATCAAATCCGCTAAAACGCCGCTTGGGTATTCAGCCACCAGCACGCAAAAGCTAAAAAAGGTTTGCACGAGCAAGATTTCACTCAAACTAAGCCCTTTAGAAAGCAACAAGGGGGTTAAAATCGCATGGGGCAAGCTTTGAGCGATGATTAAGAGAAAATTCGCCTCATAGTAAGCTAAAATGTTTTTTCTTAACATTTGAAAATTGTAACTAAAACTAGCTTATAATAGAGCGTTATATCTTTTAATTAAGGGGTATTGATGCTGACTCAATTAAAAACTTATCCAAAATTACTCAAACATTATGAAGAAATCAAAGAAGCGCATATGCGCGATTGGTTTTCTAAAGACAAAGAGCGAGCGAGCCGCTATTTCGTGCAATTTGAAAGCTTGAGCTTGGATTATTCCAAAAACCGCTTGAACGATACCACTTTAAAGCTTCTTTTTGAATTAGCGAATGACTGCTCTTTAAAAGAAAAGATTGAAGCGATGTTTAAGGGCGAAAAAATCAACACCACCGAAAAAAGGGCCGTTTTACACACCGCTTTAAGAAGCTTGAATGACACTGAAATTTTACTAGATAACATGGAAGTGTTAAAAAGTGTTCGGAGCGTTTTAAAACGCATGCGAGCCTTTAGCGATAGCGTGAGGAGCGGTAAAAGATTAGGCTATACCAATCAAGTGATCACTGATATTGTCAATATCGGCATTGGGGGGTCAGATTTAGGCGCTTTAATGGTTTGCACCGCTTTAAAACGCTACGCCCACCCGAGATTAAAAATGCATTTTGTGTCTAACGTGGATGGCACACAGATTTTAGACGTTTTAGAAAAACTCAATCCAGCCAACACGCTTTTTATCGTGGCTTCTAAGACTTTTTCCACTCAAGAAACCTTAACCAACGCCCTAACCGCTAGAAAATGGTTTGTAGAAAGAAGCGGCGATGAAAAGCATATCGCTAAGCACTTTGTAGCGGTATCCACCAATAAAGAAGCCGTGCAACAATTTGGTATTGATGAGCATAACATGTTTGAATTTTGGGATTTTGTAGGGGGGCGTTATAGCTTGTGGTCGGCCATTGGCTTATCCATTATGATCTATTTGGGGAAGAAAAATTTTAACGCTCTTTTGAAAGGGGCGTATTTGATGGATGAGCATTTTAGAAACGCCCCTTTTGAAAGCAATTTGCCCGTTTTAATGGGATTAATCGGCGTGTGGTATATCAATTTTTTCCAATCCAAAAGCCATTTGATCGCTCCTTACGATCAGTATTTAAGGCATTTCCCTAAATTCATCCAGCAATTGGATATGGAAAGTAATGGCAAACGCATCAGCAAAAAAGGCGAAACCATCCCTTATGACACATGCCCTGTTGTTTGGGGCGATATGGGCATTAACGCTCAGCACGCCTTTTTCCAGCTCTTGCACCAAGGCACGCATTTAATCCCCATTGATTTTATCGCTTCCTTAGATAAAAAGCCTAACGCTAAAGGCCACCATGAGATTCTATTCAGCAATGTTTTAGCGCAAGCGCAAGCCTTCATGAAAGGCAAAAGTTATGAAGAAGCGCTTGGGGAATTGCTTTCTAAAGGATTAGACAAAGATGAAGCCAAAGATTTAGCCCACCATAGGGTGTTTTTTGGCAACCGCCCCTCTAATATCCTTTTATTAGAAAAGATTTCACCAAGC
Source organism: Helicobacter pylori NCTC 11637 = CCUG 17874 = ATCC 43504 = JCM 12093 (assembly GCF_900478295.1). NCBI lineage: Bacteria > Pseudomonadati > Campylobacterota > Epsilonproteobacteria > Campylobacterales > Helicobacteraceae > Helicobacter > Helicobacter pylori. The sequence continues at coordinate 636,870 of NZ_LS483488.1, read as the reverse complement.
AATATTGGGGCGTTAGTGGCTCTTTATGAGCATAAAGTCTTTGTGCAAGGGGTTATTTGGGATATTAATAGCTTTGATCAATGGGGCGTGGAGCTTGGGAAAGAGTTAGCCGTGCCGATTTTACAAGAGTTAGAAGGGCATAAAAGCAACGCTTATTTTGACAGCTCCACTAAGCATTTAATAGAATTGTATAAAAATTACAACCAATAGGCTTTATCTTACAACAAGATAAAACCTAAAAACAAAAAAGCAAAGCTTAACCCCATTCTCAAGCACTCCATTCAAAATAATCCGTCAATCATAACGGATTTTATCACCATATATTAGCCATTTGAATTTAAAGAGAGTAAATTTTCCACAAATTAATCGTTTTTAGCTTTTAAAAGCTTGACTTTCTCATCATACGCATTATTTTACATATTATAATTATTTCAAAGCTAAGAATAATAAAAACTAAAGAATAGATTTATCTTTAAAAGTATTTGCATTTATCAATCTCATTTTAGGAGACATGCATGAAAAAGGCAAGTCAGGTTTTATTCTTTGGGGCATTTTTAAGCTCTTCTTTACAAGGTTTTGAAGCTAAGCTCAACGGCTTTGTGGATCAATCCAGCACGATCGGTTTTAACCAGCATAAAATCAATAAAGAAAGAGGCATCTACCCTATGCAGCAATTCGCAACGATTGCGGGCTATTTAGGGCTTGGTTTTAGCCTGTTACCCAAAAAGGTTTCAGACCATGTTCTAAAAGGCAAAATAGGGGGCATGGTGGGATCTATTTTCTATGATGGCACGAAGAAGTTTGAAGACGGCTCTGTGGCTTACGACCTCTTTGGTTATTATGATGGGTTCATGGGGGGCTATACGAATATCTTACAGACCGATAGCCTTGAAACACAAAACATGAAACACAATAAAAATGTCCGCAACTATGTCTTTAGCGACGCGTATTTAGAATACGCTTATAAGAATTATTTTGAAATAAAAGCCGGACGCTATTTATCCACTATGCCTTATAAAAGCGGGCAAACGCAAGGCTTTCAAGTTTCTGGGCAATACAAGCATGCACGCTTGACTTGGTTTAGCTCTTTTGGGAGGGCGTTCGCTTACGGTTCGTTTTTAATGGATTGGTTTGCTGCTAGGACCACTTATAGCGGAGGCTTTACCAAAAACGATAAGGGAGGTTATGATAGCCATGGGCGAAAGGTGCTTTATGGCACGCATGCGGTGCAACTCACCTATAAACCTCATCGTTTTCTCATAGAAGGCTTTTATTACCTTTCGCCTCAAATCTTTAACGCTCCGGGCGTTAAGATTGGTTGGGATTCTAACCCTAATTTTAGCGGCACAGGCTTTCGCTCTGATACAGCTATCATAGGGTTTTTTCCCATTTACTACCCTTGGATGATCGTTAAATCCAATGGGAGTCCGGTCTATAGATACGACACGCCTGCCACTCAAAACGGGCAAAACCTCATTATCCGCCAACGCTTTGACATCAACAATTACAATGTTTCCATCGCTTTTTATAAAGTCTTTCAAAACGCTAATGGTTGGATAGGCAACATGGGGAATCCAAGCGGTGTGATCATGGGGAGTAACAGCGTGTATGCGGGTTTTACAGGCACAGCCCTTAAAAGAGACGCCGCTACCATTCTCTTGTCTTGTGGTGGCACTCATTTTGCCAAAAAATTCACATGGAAATTCGCCACACAATACTCCAATTCAGTAGTCTCTTGGGAAGCGAGAGCGATGATCTCTTTAGGTTATAAATTCACTGAATACTTGAGCGGCAGCGTGGATCTTGCGTATTATGGCGTGTATACTAACAAAGGCTTTAAACCGGGTGAAAACGGGCCTGTGCCTAAAGACTTCCCCGCCCTTTATTCTGACAGGAGCGCGTTATACACGGCTCTAGTAGCATCATTTTGATGCTACCCTATGATTATGGTAGGCGTCATTTTGATGCTACCCTATGATTATGGTAGGCTTCATTTTGATGCTATCTCCTACGATATGATAGGCGTTTTTTAACGCTGTTTCTCTCTAATCTCTATATGTAAAATTTCTTTTCAAGAAAAAGCCCTTTTTAAATCATACCCGTTAAGTAAAATACAAGTTCATTTTTAATTTAAAGCAAGCGATAGCCTTTTAAGAACCTAAGCAGAAACCCCAAGCATCTTTAGTGTTTGCACACTTCACGAACAGGGTCAAACTTTTTTTATGGATTTAAAGGGGGGTTAAAACCCCTTTTTTATTCAAGCGGCTTTAATATAGGGCGTTTCAGCCAGCGGCGGGTAAATTTTATTTTTAAAATAAGCGTTTGAGCAAATCCTAACGCTCACGATTAAAACCAATAGCGCCACGAGCATGAAAAACACGCACAAAATCGCATCAATAGCGTGGTTAAAAAAGGATTTTTGGAGCGTTTTGAGCGCTTTTTCATCGGTAGTAATAGCCATTTTTTCTTTGATGATTTGCATTTGCGCCACATGCGAAACATTATTCAGCACGCCATCATTACTTTTTGGCACCACTTTTAAAATACCGCTATAAAAAGTGATGGATAAAATCAAAACTGCCGGCAAGGCGCTTATTATCGCCCCCTTAAAACGCCCCATTTTAAACAACACCACCGTAACCAACAACAACGCCATACCCGCTAACATCTGATTGCTCACGCCAAATAAAGGCCATAGCGTATAAATCCCCCCTTTAGGATCGATCGTGCCTTGATACAAGAAATACCCCCACCCTGCCACGCACAAAAGAGTGGCAAAAATCCCAGCCTTATAAGAGCTAAGATCGCCCAAAGGCTTATAAACATTACCGAGCAAATCTTGGATCATGAAACGAGCGGTTCGTGTGCCAGCATCCACAGCGGTTAAAATGAACAAAGCTTCAAACAAGATCGCAAAATGATACCAAAACGCCATCACGCTTGGATCCCCTAAAATGTGATACACAATCATCGCTAAACCGATCGCAAAAGTGGGCGCCCCACCGGTGCGGCTCAAAATGGAGCTTTCGCCGATGTTTTTGGTCATCTCACGGATTTCTTCAGTGCTGATGCTAAACCCCCATGAGCTAATCACCGAAGCCGCATCAGCTATATCTTTACCGATGCTCACTTCTGGGGAATTGATAGCGAAATAAAGCCCTGGGTGCAAGATCCCTGCGCACACCAACGCCATAAGAGCCACAACGCTCTCCATCACCATAGAGCCATAGCCCACTAGCCTTGCGTCGCTTTCTTTAGCGAGCATTTTAGGGGTCGTGCCTGAAGAAATTAAAGCATGAAAGCCGCTAATCGTCCCGCAAGCCACCGTGATAAACAAAAAAGGGAACACGCTTCCTGCAAACACAGGCCCACTGCCATCTACAAAGGGTGTGATTTTAGGGATTTGTAAGGGCGGAGCGACAAAAACAATAGCCACAACCAACACCCCTATAACGCCAATTTTTAAAAAAGTGCTTAAATAATCTCGTGGAGCGAGTAAAAACCATACCGGTAAAATAGAAGCCACAAAACCATAGCCCATGATCATCCACGCTAAAGAACTGGCATCAAAGGTGAATATTGACGCTAATTTAGGATCTAAAGAAACGTATTTACCCGCATAAATCGCTATAATCAATAGGATAAAGCCAATAACAGAAACTTCCAAAATCTTATGCGGCCTAAAAAACCGCATGTAAAGCCCCATAAGAATCGCAATGGGAACAGTCATTGCGATCGTAAAAAAGCCCCAAGGCGAATGCGCTAAAGCCTTCACCACCACCATCGCTAAAATCGCAATGATAATGAGCATGATCCCTAAAATCCCTAAACTAGCGATCATGCCTACAAATTGACCCATTTCAAGCTTGATCATTTCGCCTAAAGACTTGCCATCGCGCCTAATGGAAGCAAAAAGCACCACAAAATCATGCACGCAACCCCCTAAAACCGAGCCTATCAAAATCCATAAGATAGAGGGCAAGTAACCCATTTGAGCGGCCAGTATCGGGCCTACTAAAGGGCCAGCCCCAGCAATAGCGGCGAAATGATGCCCAAAAGTGATCGCTTTATCGGTTGGCACAAAATCCTTGCCGTCATTCCTTACGCATGCAGGCGTGGCTCTGCTATCGTCTAGCTTTAACACCCTATAAGCGATAAAATGGCTATAAAAACGATAGCCTATGCTATAAATGCAAGCGCTCGCTACTACAAGCCATAGCGTGTTGATGCTCTCGCCCTTGTGTAAGGCTAACACCCCTAAACAGATCGCCCCTAAAATAGCTACAAAGACCCAAGCCAAAGAAACTAAACTTTTTTGCATGTCCTCTCCATTTAATGATTGTTTAATCATTGTTGTTAATTTCAGCCAGTTTTTTTATTATAATCCAAATTTTCTTTGAATAGGGACTGAATGGCTCATAAATTTTCCATAATAAAGGCTTGGGTTTTCCAAACTTCTAACAATTAGGGTGAATAAGAGCTGTTTTTAAACATGATGCTTTAAAGCGTCATTCATTTTAAGGTATAGCGTTATGGCATTAGATTGGGATTTTATGTTTCACTCCATCCCTGCGTTTTTTAAGGGGTTAGAACTCACGCTTTATATTTCTTTCTTTGGGATTTTGCTCTCTCTTTTGGTGGGGTTTTTGTGCGCGATCGTTTTGTATTTTAAAACGCGCTTTATCTCCCCTATGGTCTATATCTATGGCGAAATCGCCAGGAACACGCCCCTACTCATCCAGCTTTTCTTTTTGTATTACGGGTTGAATGAAATCGGTTTGAGCGCTTTAGAGTGCGCGATTTTAGCGTTAGGGTTTTTGGGTGGGGGGTATATGAGTCAAAGTTTTTTGCTTGGGTTTAAAAGCTTAGCTTCCATTCAAAGAGAAAGCGCTTTGAGTTTGGGGTTTGGCCCTTTGAAAATGATGTATTACATCATTCTGCCTCAAAGCTTAAGCGTTTCTATGCCTTCTATAGGGGCGAATGTGATTTTTTTACTCAAAGAAACTTCTGTGGTGGGCGCGATAGCCCTAACCGATATTATGTTTGTGGCGAAAGATTTGATTGGCATTTATTATAAAACGACTGAAAGCCTTTTGATGTTAAGTGTTGCTTATTTGATCGCTTTGCTCCCTTTAAGCGTTTTGTTTGTGATCTTAGAGCGTTTCTTTAAAAAGAAAGTGGCTTAAAAATGGGAGTTTTACTAGAATTAGACAACCTTAAGCGTTTGTTAGAAGGGTTTGAAATCACTCTTTTGATCGCTCTTAGCTCTGCGGTTATTTCAATCATTGTCGGGATACTTTTGGGGAGCTTGATGGCGTTTGGCTCTAAAATAATGGTTTTGGCGTGTCGTGTGTATTTAGAAAGCATTCGCATTATCCCGCTTTTAGCATGGCTTTTTATTGTGTATTTTGGGTTAGCGAGCTGGTTTGATTTGCATATTAGCGCGGTTTTAGCGAGCGTTATTGTTTTTAGCTTGTGGGGTGGCGCTGAAATGATGGATTTAACTAGAGGGGTTTTAACTTCCGTGAGCAAACACCAAGTAGAAAGCGCTTTGGCTTTAGGCATGGATTCAAAAAGGGTGATTTTTAATATTATTTTCCCTCAAAGCTTTTTGTCTTTACTGCCCTCAAGCCTTAATTTATTCACGCGCATGATTAAAACCACGGCTTTAGTCTCTCTCATTGGAGCGATTGATTTGTTAAAAGTGGGCCAGCAAATCATAGAGCTTAACCTCTTACGCATGCCCAATGCGAGCTTTGTGGTTTATGGCGTTATCTTAATGTTTTATTTTAGTTTATGCTATAGTTTGAGCCTGTATAGTTCCCATTTAGAAAAAAAATTCCAACACATTAGAGGGTAAAATGAGAGTGATTTTAGAAACCAAAGGGTTAAAAAAAACCTATCAAAACCATTTGGTTTTAGACGGCATCAATTTCACTTTAAATAAGGGTGAAGTGGCAGTGATTTTAGGGCCTAGCGGGTGCGGGAAAAGCACTTTTTTAAAATGCCTAAACGGGCTTGAAAAGATTGATGAAGGTGAAATCCTTTTTGAAAACGCTAACCTTAACACCAACGCCACTAACTGGAATCAAATGCGCCAAAAAATAGGCATGGTGTTTCAAAATTATGAATTGTTCCCGCATTTAAATGTGCTGGATAATATCTTACTCGCTCCTATGAAAGTGCAAAAACGATCCAAAGATGAGGTCATTTCTCAAGCCATAGAGCTTTTAAAACGAGTGGGTTTGGAGCATAAACAACAAGCTTACCCTAAAGAATTGAGCGGCGGGCAAAAACAGCGAGTAGCCATCGTGCGTTCTTTATGCATGCGGCCAAAAATCATGCTTTTTGATGAAGTAACCGCCTCTTTAGACCCTGAAATGGTTAAAGAAGTTTTAGAAGTGATTTTAGAACTAGCCACAACGGGCATGAGCATGGTGATTGTAACGCATGAAATGAAATTCGCCCAAAAAATCGCTCATAAAATCGTGTTTTTTGATAGCGGTAAAATCGCTGAAGAAAACAGCGCTAAAGAATTTTTTAACCACCCAAAATCTCAAAGAGCGCAAAAATTTTTAGAAACTTTTCATTTTTTAGGGAGCTGTTAAATAAAGTTTGCTAAAAAGATGGTTTTAATTTCAAAAAAAGGCGTTTTTATGAAAACAAACGGGCTTTTTAAAGTATGGGGGCTGTTTTTAGTTTTAATCGCTTTAGTCTTTAATGCATGCTCTGATAGCCATAAAGAAAAAAAGGACGCTTTAGAAGTCATTAAGCAAAGAGGGGTTTTAAAAGTGGGGGTTTTTAGCGATAAGCCTCCTTTTGGCTCTGTGGATTCTAAAGGGAAATATCAAGGCTATGATGTAGTCATTGCTAAACGCATGGCCCTTGATTTATTGGGCGATGAAAATAAGATTGAGTTTATTCCTGTAGAAGCTTCAGCTAGGGTGGAATTTTTAAAAGCCAATAAAGTGGATATTATCATGGCTAATTTCACGCGCACTAAAGAAAGAGAAAAAGTCGTTACTTTCGCTAAGCCGTATATGAAAGTCGCTTTAGGGGTGGTTTCTAAAGATGGGGTCATTAAAAATATAGAAGAGTTAAAAGATAAAGAGTTGATTGTGAATAAAGGCACGACAGCGGATTTTTATTTCACTAAAAATTACCCCAATATCAAACTTTTGAAATTTGAGCAAAACACAGAAACTTTTTTAGCCCTTTTAAACAATAAGGCTACCGCTCTAGCCCATGACAACACTTTATTGCTCGCTTGGACAAAACAGCACCCTGAATTTAAATTAGGCATTACAAGCCTTGGCGATAAGGATGTGATCGCTCCAGCGATTAAAAAGGGCAACCCTAAGCTTTTAGAATGGTTGAACAACGAAATTGATTCCCTCATTTCTAGCGACTTCTTAAAAGAAGCTTACAAGGAAACTTTAGAGCCTGTTTATGGCGATGAAATCAAACCGGAAGAAATTATTTTTGAATGATTTCTTTAGGCCTGATTTCTTGACAGGGTGCGTTTTTGTTGCTAAATTAGCAATTTTGTGATCTTTTTGTTTTTCATTTTGGGATATATTTGTTTGATTTTACATTGAAAGGATTTGTTGATGAGTTGTTTTTATAAGCGTTGTTTGAAATTTTCATTAATTGGATTGCTAGGGCTTTTGAGCGTTCAGCTTCATGCTAGGAGTTTTATTGATGGGGATTTAGACATTCAAAAATTCAGCTATGAAGATTCTCTGCTTAAAAAGGGAGATCCTAATGGTGTGCATAAAGTGCAGGTGCGAGATTATAAGGGCAAAATGCAAGAAGCTGAGATCCACTCAGAAATACGCATCGCGCTTAAACCGGGGGTTAAAAAAGAAGTTAAAAAAGGCAAGATTTATAGCGCTCAAATCAATGATGGTATGTGCTATGCTTTTAGAATGCTCCAAACCGGCGATAATACCACAGGCCTTGATTCTAAAGAGTTCCCCAAGCAAAGTCGTGAAAAAAAGGGTCGTGTGATCACTTTAATCGGTCAAAATGAAGTGCCTTATCTTATTTTAGAGACGGATTGCCAAGTGGGTGATATTGCAAAAATCTCTTTAGTGGGTAATTTTGATGGGACCGGGTTTCTTACGGAATATAAATTCAAAGGCGCTAAACCCATTTACTAGTCTTCTTTTAGCTTCATTCTTAAAATCTCTTAATCTTTTATAGTTAGGGGATTTTTTTATTCATTGGCAGTGTTTTTGATCGCATCTTAAAAATTTTAAAAACCCTGTTTGTGTTTTTGTCTCAAGTTGTTAAAAAAGCTCTGTCCTCATCAAATACTGACAAATAAAACCTTTTATAGAGTGCTTGCTTGATTAAAGTCAAGTTCTTTATTACTGATTTTTAAAACAAGATAAAAGAAAGGAAAGAAGAAAGAAACCCCCCCTTTTTTTTAGGAGTTTTCTTCTTGCTTATACCCTTTAAGCGCAAAGAAGAGGATATAAAAATAGCATAACAACGGCACACCATAAGCGTAGAGCAAATTTGATTCGGTCGCTGTGAGCATGTCTGTAACCGCACCTTGAATGGGGGGGATTAACGCCCCTCCTACAATCGCCATGCTAATCACCCCAGAAGCCTTAGAAGTGAGATGCCCTAAATTGAGCGTAGCCAAAGAAAAGATGGTAGGGAACATGATAGAGTTGAAAAAACCCACAAAAGTCAGAGCGAATAAAGCGATCTTGCCTCCAATGATAATGGCTAAAGCGATGAGAACAATAGAGCTTAAGGCATTGAAAGCCAAGTATTTATTAGGGGCAATTTTATTCATCAACACACTGCCTAAGAAACGGCCCACCATCGCGCCTCCCCAATAATACACCAAGTAATGCGCGCTTGATTGAGGGTCTAAATTCAAAAGCTTTTCAAAGCTTAGCACCAAGAATGAGCCAATCGCCACTTCTCCCCCCACATAGAAAAAGATCCCCAAAGCCCCAAAAACAAAGTGTTTGTGCGAAAACAGGCTTTTTTGCGTCGTTTCTTTAGGCATTTCTTTTTCCACATCAGGCAATTTCAAAAGATACATCACAAGGGCTAAAATGAGCGAAAACACCGCCAAGCCCAAATAAGGCATTTGAACGCTTTTAGCGTCCGCTAGTTTGTCTATCAAACTTGCATTATCGCCCATTTTAGTCGTGCTAAAAATCAACAAGCTCCCAAAAATAGGCCCTAAAGTTGTGCCAAGCGAATTGAACGCCTGGACTAAAACCAAGTTTCTGGCTTCTTTACCTTTAGAAAGCAAGGTTACAAAGGGATTACCAGCGGTTTGCAAGCACACAATCCCACTCGCTAAAATAAACAACGCTCCTAAAAAAAACCCATAAGAGCCAAAATGCGCCGCCGGATAAAACAACGCGCACCCCGTCGCTGTGATCACAAAACCAAGCACCACGCCAAAAGGGTAGCCGATTTTACTGATCACATTCCCAAAAACGCCTCCCATGATGAAATACGCCCCAAAAAAGCAAAATTGAATGAGCGAAGCTTCAAAATAGGTCAAGTCAAAAATGGGTTTTAAATGTGGGATTAAAATATCGTTTAAAACCGTGATAAAACCCATTAGAAAGAATAGCGCTGTCAAACTCCCCAGCGCCAAAGTGTTAGAAGTTTTTTGCATACCTTCTCCTTTTTTATTGAGTTGATATAATAATAATGATATTACAATTATTTTAAGATAATAATCTGTCTAAATAAAGAAAAAGAGGCATGAAATGAGTAAAAAATGCAAAGCCCCTTAAAAAGAGCTTAACGAAAGATAAATACAGAAACAGAAATGATGCAGAGAATGATAATGCCCGAATTGATGGCTTTGAAGTCTTTTTGGACTAGTTTGATGATACTATAAGACAAAAAGCCAAAGGCTAAGCCATCGGCAATGGAGAAGGTTAAGGGCATCATCACCACGGTTAAAAAAGTGGAAACGCTAATGGCCATGTCTTTAAAATTCACCCCCTCTAACACGCTAAACATCAAAACCCCTACTACCACTAGCACCGGATAAATCGCATTGCTAGGAATAGCTTTTAAAAGAGGCAAGCAAAAGAGCGTTAAAACAAAAAATAATCCGGTAAAAACCGCTGTAAGCCCTGTGCGGCCCCCCTCTTCAACCCCACTCGCACTCTCTATAAAAGCCGTCGTGGTAGAAACGCCCACCACCGCGCTCCCTAAAGAAGCCACCGCATCCGCTTCCAAAGTCTTTTCCAATTCCTTGTTTTTTTCTTCATCATTGAAAAAATCAGTCTTGTGGCCAATCCCTGCAAGCGTGCCTAAAGAATCAAACAAATCGGTTACAAAAAAAGTGATGATGACTGGCACTAACGCTAAAGTGAAAGCCCCACTCGCATCAAAAAAAATGCCCTTAAAATCTAATTGAAAGGCGATAGGGCTAATGCTAGCGGGCATGGAAAAAAATTCGCTAGGGTAAGGGGCTAGCTTTAAAACCCATGCGAGAATGGAAGTGATTAAGACTGCTATAATGAAAGAACCCCTGATTTTGAGCGTGTAGAGTGCGAAAGTTAGAATGATCCCCACAACCCCCAATAACACATGCGGATCGCCAAAATCGCCTAAGGTTACAAGCGTAGCCTTATGGGTAACGACAATATGCATTTCTTTAAGGCCAATAAATGCGATAAAAGCCCCTATCCCCGCGCTCACCGCACGCCTTAAATCGCTAGGAATGCTTCGCATGACCCAACTTCTAAATTTAGTGAAAGACAAAATCACAAAAATCGCTCCCGAGAGCGCTACGATGCCTAAAGCACTTTGCCAAGGGAGTTTTAGCCCTTGAACTAACCCGAAGCTAAAATAAGCCGATAACCCTAAGCCCACGCTCATGGCTATGGGGGTGTTTGCCCACAATCCGTTAAACACACTCGATAAGATAGTGATAATGGCCGTTGCGCTCAAAAGGGCTTCATAAGGCATGTTGGCGTGAGAAAGGATAAGAGCGTTTAAGGGCACGATGTAAATCATGGTGATAAAAGTCGTTAAACCCGCTCTAAACTCGGTGGCAATGTTAGTGTTGTGTTCTTTAAGCTTGAAAAACCCCATGTTAGATAACTCCTTACTATTTGGTATAGATTAATTTAATAAGGGGCTTTTAGGTCATGCTAGCGCTATTTTATTTTAAATTGCCTTAAGACGCTTGATTGTGTTGTTTCAATCAAGAAAAGTGAGTAAAAAACCCTTTTTTTAGAAAAACTCCGCTAAAAAATAATCGTTTTAACGAAAATTGCAAAAAGCTCATCTTGTAAGATAATTTCACTCTTTAATGGTTTTTGAGAGCGTTTTTTAAATTTGAAAAGATTGTTGTAAAACAAACGCCCCATAAGAGCGATTATGGGGATAAATTCTAAAAAGGAGTTTGCCATGGAAAACTAAAAATGGCGGAAACATTATACCTTAAAATTTCTTTTTTAGGGTTTAATGATTGTTTTTTGAAAATTTTTAGCTTTAGGGGTTTTTTAGAAGTTTAACCCCCCCCCTTTTTTTTTTAAAAAGAGAGTTTTTAATAGGCAAACACATAATTGAGATACACGCTATAAAGCCTTCTATATTCTAGTTTGGTGTCTAGAAAAGAATAGTAATTCGTGTTAATGGTAGGGATTTTCACGCCCAATTCCATGCCATGTTGAGCCGCATGATGACTATCTTTTTTCTTAGGTCTAGCGAGATTGGTTCTCAAGCCTAAATTGAATAAAAATTGGAAGTTAGCCGTATTCACTTTAGCGCTATAGACATTGCTGACGGTTTTTAAATTCACAAATTGAGAATTAAGCCATGAAGTCCCTGCTAAGGCGATGCCTCCAAAAAGCCCAAAAGAAATCTGGTTATTCTTGCCTAAGAAGTTGGTGTTTTTATCGTTGATGAAATTAAACAATAAATCGCTGCCCACCCCATAAGTCCAAACATCAGAAGCCGAGTTAAAGAAATTGGATTTGATATAGGCGTGGTTGTAATCAAAGAAACCATAATACCTTAACCCCCATCTTTTCTTTTCTCCAAAAAATTGCTTATAACCCACTTGCACCCCAAGACCATTCAAGGCGCCGTTATTCGTGGTTGAAGAAGCGATCATGCCCATATTCCTAAAAGGGTTGTTGCCAAGTTCTTGAATAAGGGTGTTGGCTAGGTTTTGCGCTTGATTGATTTGAGGCGTTTGGTTGTTAAAATCAGCGGCGCTTGTTTTTAATGAAGTTAGAGTTTCTTCCACGCCTGCGCACCCGTTCCCCCAATTGTTCTTTTGATTTTGCATTGTCATATTCGCGCTGCTTATAGCGCTCGCATCGCATTTCCCTATGTAGTCTTTAAGATAGCCTGAAGAAAGTTTGTTAAAATCGCTCTCCACTTGATTGGCTAGTTTTAAAATTTCTGCTTGAGATTGCGCGTTTTTGAGCATTTTTTGAGCTAAAGCCGTAAGACTGCTAGGGGTGTTAAGGTTGAGATTATGGGGTTGTGTGATATTTTTTGGTTGGTTGGCGCTGAGTTGTTGGGTTTCTTGAACGATTTTTTGCGCATTATTAATCATGTCTGAAGCGGCACTAAACTCCGCACCAAAAGTCGCGCATGAATTTTTGCCGCCACCGGCTGTTTGCCATAAAGGGGTGTTTGTAGTAGCTGTGCCACTACTTCCACTACTAGATTTCGCTATCAACATGGGGCAATAATCTTTAAGGGTATTGACAATCGTTTGCGCTTGAGTCAAAAGATTTTGCGCATCATTAGTCGTATCAATAACAGAAGTTGTCGTTTTAGTTTGATTATCTTGTTGATACTTTGATGTGGTTACATGCGCTTCTAATTTTTCCCCTTTGCTATTTAAAGGAGCAAGCCCGGCTTGTTTTAAAGCTTTTGAAAGGATTTGATAGGCTTCATGGATGGCTTCGTATTGGTCAATAGATAGAGAAACATTTTTGTCTGCTTTTAATGTATTTGTGCCGCTAGAACTATGAGTGCCATTACTATTTGTGCTCCCACCGCAATTGATTGTAGTGCCGTTGCCATTCTCATCGGTGTAGTGGAAATTTTTTTGATTGTTTTCGCCTGGACTTTTGGTATAGCCTCCGCATATGACCGCATAACCCATGCTATTCCATAGCCCTAACACCGATCTCAACGCTAAAAGCGTGGCTTGATAGGCAGGGGAATTGGTTGTCCCACCGGCTAAAGTTTTTGCGCGTTCGTTCAAATTATTAACCGCTTGGTTGATCGCTTGCGCGCTTGTCTTTGAGTTTGTGCCATTATCGTTGGTTAAAAGCCGGCTTAATTGTTCATAAGCGTCTGAAAGTTTTTGCACCTTGTCGGCGTTTTTCACTTTTTGAACCGCTTCACCGATTTGATAACCCACGCTTAAAAAAACGCCGTTGTCTTCAGCATGGAGCAATGATGACGCAAGAGTTAGAGAAAGCAAAATTGTTTTTTTCGTTTTTTTCATAAAATGTCCCTTTAAGTAATGTTTTATTGTAAAAAATGTATCAAAATGAGAATTTATTTACAATGCGTTTAATTTTATCATAAATTTATTGGATTTCAAAAAAAAGTTTTAGGGTGTTTTGACGCACTCAATCAAGCTTGTAAGAGTGTTTTTATTTAATTGGGATTTGGTTTTAGAAAGATTGTTGTAAAATAAACACCCCCATAAGTCGGATTATGGGGATAAATCCATAAAAGGAGTTTGTCATGGCTACCAAAACATGGCAAAAACTCTTGGAGAACATTATACCTTGAAATTTCGTTTTTGGGGTGTAAAGTTGTTGTTTTATTGAAGCGGTAGTTTTGTAAAACGAAGTTTCTGTAAAACGATAGCTTTTGTTTTTCCAAAGTTCCCTTAAGGCTTTTTAGCTTTAAGGGTTTCCTTTAAATTTTATCCTTAACTTATGGGGGCAACAAAAAAGGCTAACTCATCATCTCTAAAGCCAGAATTATCATGTTATCAAAGCTTTCTACCCTTTCTTTAGGGCTTAAGGCTTCTTTAGTGATCAAGTGATCCGAAACCGAGCATAAGCATAAAGCCTTAGCGTTCAATTCCATCGCCGTGGCGTATAACCCTGCCGCTTCCATTTCAATAGCCAAGTGGTTGTATTGGGCCATCAAATCAAAAGCATGCGTTTCAAACGAATAGAAAAAATCGCTTGAAAAGATATTACCCACTTTCAAATCAATACCCAAACGCTTTGCTGTTTGATACGCTCTTAAACTCAATTCAAAATCAGGCGTTGCGCTCAAATCGTGGTTTAAAAAACGCACCCGATTGGTTTTAGAATCCGTTGAAGCTCCAGTCGCCATGATAATGTCTTTCAGGCCAACTTTTGGGCTAATCGCCCCGCAAGTGCCAATCCTTAAAAGCTCTTTAACCTGATAGGTTTTAATGAGTTCGGTTACATAAATCGTGCATGATGCAATGCCCATGCCATGCCCCATTAAAGAAATCCCCTTACCCTTATACTTCCCGCTAAAGCCTAGCATGTTACGCACATTCGTGATCTCTTTGGCGTCTTGTAAGAATTTTTTCGCAATGTAGCTCACCCTTAAAGGATCGCCGCATAAAAGGCATTGAGGATAAAAATCGCCGATTTTGGCGTTGATGTGAGGAGTCATGGTTGTCCTTTAAAGTTTAATAAGTTTTTGCCATAATCTAAAGGGCTTAATCCCAAAAAGTGAGCGATACTTTGCCCAATATCCGCAAACGACTCGCTCTTGCCTAAAAAGGCTGGTTGCAAGTCTTTATGATAGAACAAAACAGGAATGTATTCTCGTGTGTGATCCGTGCCTTTAAAGCTGGGATCGCACCCATGATCGGCGCAAAGAATGAGCAAATCGTTTTCCCTTAAATTTTCTAAAATCTCTTTTAAACGCGTATCAAAATACTCTAAAGCGTTAGCATACCCGCTAATATCGCGCCTATGCCCATAATCGCTATCAAAATGCACAAAATTCGTGAAAATCAAGCTGTTGTTTTTAGCGTTTTTGACTTGATCTAAAGTAACATCGCATAATTCCATCAAACTACCGGCTTTGAACTTTTGAGTGATCCCCACATGAGCGTAAATATCAGCGATTTTTCCAATGCTAATGACTTCGCCTTGTTTTTCTTCAATGAATGTTTCAAAAAGCAATTTTTTATGGGGCTTTATCGCATAGTCTTTGCGATTAGCGGTGCGTTTGAAATCCTCTCTATTGGTGCCAATAAAGGGGCGCGCGATCACTCTGGCGATCTTTAACGGCTCTAGAATTTGAAACACTTCTTCACAAAGAGCGTATAAGTTATCCAGCCCAAACTTTTCTTCATGCGTAGCGATTTGAAACACCGAATCCGCTGAAGTGTAAAAAATGGGGTATAAAGTTTCTAAATGCTTTTCGCCTAAATCTTTAATGATTTCTGTCCCTGATGCGTGGCAATTCCCTAAATAGCCCTTAATCTTAGTTTTACGCACAATTTCATCTAAAATTTCTTTAGGAAACGAATGGATTTTGTCTTTAAAATACCCCCACTCAAAAAGAACGGGCACGCCCATCATCTCCCAATGCCCAGAAATCGTATCCTTAGCACTAGAAAGTTCTTTGGCATAAGCGTAAGCCCCTATTAAATTAGGTTTCAATTCAAAGCCTAAGGGCAATTCATTTGTAGCTTTTAAAGCGCTCAACCCTAAACCCAAACTCTCTAAATAAGGCAGTTTCAAAGCCCCATTGCGATCGTTAGAATCAGCTAGGTTGTTGAAACAAGCCTTAGCGATATTGCCTAAAGTGTTCGCCCCCAAATCGCCAAAATCCTTAGCGTCTTCACTAGCCCCTATACCAAAAGAATCCAATAATAAGATTACCACTCTTTTTTGCATGCCTTGTCCTTTTAATTGGTGCTTAACCCTATGAATAACCCGGCGATAGTCGCGCTCATGAAATTAGAAAGCGTGCCTACAAGCACCGCTTTTAAAGCAAGCCTTATAATGAGATCCTTCTTTTTAGGCACTAAACTGCCAAGCCCTCCAATGAGCATAGCGACTGAGCTTAAGTTAGCAAACCCGCACAACGCAAAAGTGATGATCGCTTTAGTTTTCTCGCTCAAAACTAAAGGAGGGTTATCGCCCAAATAAGGCAAAAATTGCATATAGCCCACAAATTCATTGAGCGCGATTTTAATGCCTATGATTTCTCCGGCAATCCCGGCCTGGCTCCACGGAATGCCTAGCATAAAGGCTAAGGGTTTTAAGAGCGTGCCTAAAATCAACCCTAAAGACAAATGTTCCATGCCTAAAACCCCCCCTACAACCCCTAAAAGCCCGTTAATGAGCGCGAGCATTCCCACAAAGGCTAAAAGCATCGCTCCCACATGCAAGGCTAAATTTAGCCCTGTGCTTGCCCCATTAGCGATAGCTTCTATGGCATTGACATGTTTTTCTGCAGAAACATCTGCATGGCTAGAAATGGCTTCGTTTTGCGGGTAAATGATTTTAGCGAACAACAAACCCCCAGGAGCGGACATAAACGAAGCGGCGATTAAATAAGGCAAAGGAATGCCCATGCTCGCATACCCGGCTAACACAGGCCCCGCAACGCTAGCCATGCCCACGCACATGACCGCAAAAATCTCTGAATCGCTCATGCTTTTCAAATAAGGTTTAATGACTAAGGGCGCTTCTGTGTGCGCTACAAAAATATTAGCCGCTGCGCTCATGCTTTCTGCTTTAGAAGTGCCTAAGCATTTTTGCAACGCCCCACCGATGAGATTGATAAATAAAGGCATGATTTTTAAATAATATAGAAGTGAAATCAAGCTAGCAAAAAAGATAATGATCGCTAAAACATTGATCGCAAAAATAAACCCCCCTATCCCTTGATCGCCTTTAGCGTTTGGAGCGAGATTGCCAAATAAAAAACGCACCCCCTCATAGCCGTAAGAAATCACGCTTTGTATGCCGCTGGCTAAGCCTTGCAACATTTCCCTACCCAAAGGCACATATAAAGCCAACGCCCCTAAAGCCACTTGAATCACAAAGGCGCTGACAATCGTGCGATAATTAATAGCCCTTTTATTGCCAGAAAACACCCAAGCAATAAGAAAAAGCACCGCCATCCCTACAACACTAAAAAGAGAGCTAAAAATCATCGTCAAATCCCTAATGTAAGAAATTAAAAGATGCAAGGCTATTGTAGTTTAGGTTTGCTAAAAAAAAGATTAAACGGATATTAAATGGAGGTTAAATCAAATCATGGTGTCAAGAGGGGGACTTGAACCCCCGACCTCCGGCTTATGAGACCAGCGCTCTAAACCAGCTGAGCTACCTTGACACAAGCGATTTTATAAAAAATAAAGAATGAGATTATACAAAAAATTTTCTTAAAATTCCATTAAAATTACATTAAACTTTTATTATCAATCCTACTTCCCTAAATTAATGATAAAAATTAGATATTTTCTTGTAGAATAACCCGCATGTTTAAGAAAATTTTTCCATTAGCGTTAGTGTCGTCGTTGCGGTTTTTGGGGCTTTTTATTGTTTTGCCGGTCATTAGTTTGTATGCGGATAGTTTCCATTCAAGCAGTCCCTTACTCGTGGGGTTGGCTGTGGGCGGAGCGTATCTTACGCAAATTGTTTTTCAAACCCCCATGGGCATTCTTAGCGATAAGATAGGCCGTAAAGTGGTGGTTATGGTGTGCTTGCTGTTGTTTTTAGCTGGCTCGTTAGTATGCTTTATAGCGAATGATATTGTTTGGCTCGTTATAGGGCGCTTCATTCAAGGCATGGGGGCTTTAGGGGGGGTTGTTAGTGCGATGGTAGCTGATGAAGTGAAAGAAGAAGAGCGCACCAAAGCGATGGCCATCATGGGAGCGTTTATTTTCATTAGCTTCACTATAAGCATGGCGATAGGCCCTGGGGTTGTGGCGTTTTTTGGGGGGGCAAAATGGCTCTTTTTACTCACGGCGATCTTAACTTTATTGAGTTTATTGATGCTTTTAAAAGTCAAAGACGCCCCTAAAATTTCTTACCAGATCAAAAACATAAAAGCTTATCAACCCAACTCTAAAGCCTTATATCTTTTGTATCTAAGCTCTTTTTTTGAAAAAGCGTTCATGACGCTTATTTTTGTGCTGATCCCTTTAGCCTTAGTGAATGAATTTTATAAAGATGAAAGCTTTTTGATCTTGGTGTATGTGCCTGGAGCCTTATTAGGGGTTTTAAGCATGGGAATAGCGAGCGTTATGGCTGAAAAATACAACAAGCCTAAAGGGGTGATGCTTTCTGGCGTATTGTTGTTTATTGTGAGTTATTTGTGCTTGTTTTTAGCCGACTCTAGCTTTTTAGGAAAACATTTATGGCTCTTTATTCTTGGGGTGGCGTTTTTCTTTATTGGCTTTGCCACCTTAGAGCCTATCATGCAATCTTTAGCGTCCAAATTCGCCAGAGCAAATGAAAAAGGCAAGGTTTTAGGGCAATTCACTACTTTTGGCTATTTAGGGAGCTTTGTTGGGGGCGTGAGCGGGGGGTTAAGCTACCATCATTTAGGCGTTTCTAACACAAGCTTAATCATTGTAGCTTTAGGGCTTATTTGGGGACTATCGCTCTTTTTGCTCAATAACCCTTCCAAGCAAAAAAATGTCTATTTCCCCTTAGACGCTTACAATGAGGAACAATTTGAAACTTTAAGGGACAAAATCATTGAATGGTATGTTAATATTAGCGAAGAAATCATTATTGTGAAATATAATTCCGATCACATTAGCGAAGAAGAAATCATTCGCTTAGCGCAAAACTTTAGAAAATAAAACAATCAAGGATCAAAAATGGCCTATGAAATTTCCAAAAAAGTCTTACACATTGTGGGCAAGACTAACGCTACTTACAAACTCATAGAAGAAGGCGATAAAATCTTATTAGGATTGAGTGGGGGCAAGGATTCTATCATGCTCGCTTGCATCTTAGCCAGGATGCAAAAACATGCCCCTTTCAAATTTGATTTTAAAGCGGTTACCGTGCATTATGGTTTGGGCGAAGATTTGAAATGGTTGAGCGATTTGTGCCAAGATCAAGGCATTGAGCATGAGATCATTTACACCCAAATCGCTGCCACGATCAACGAAAAACGCCGTGAAAAAAGCTCGTTTTGTTCGTTTTGTTCTCGTTTGAGGAGAGGAACTTTGTATTCTAAAGCTTTAGAAGAAGGCTATAATAAAGTCGCTATCGCACACCATTTAGATGACGCCGTAGAGAGCTTTTTTATGAATTTCACTTATAACGGGAGTTTGAGGAGCATGCCCCCCATTTATAGGGCTGAAAACGGCTTGTTGGTGATCCGCCCTTTGATTAAGGTTCGAGAAGCCAGCAGCATTCATTTTGTCACTTCTCAAAATATCCCAGTCGCCCCTGATTGCAATTGTCCGGCCAAACAGCCCGCCTCTGATAAGCCCCCTATCGCGCGATTAGCCACTAAAAATTTCTTAAAAGAAATGCAAAACTTGCACCCTCATTTCTTTGACAGCTTAGAAAACGCGTTTAATAATGTTCAAGCAAACAGCTTTAGCGACTCTAAATATTTAGACGCTTAAAGCTTTCATTCAAGCTTTTTTGTTGAGCATTTTAATCGCAATCG
Source organism: Helicobacter pylori NCTC 11637 = CCUG 17874 = ATCC 43504 = JCM 12093 (assembly GCF_900478295.1). Taxonomy (NCBI): domain Bacteria; kingdom Pseudomonadati; phylum Campylobacterota; class Epsilonproteobacteria; order Campylobacterales; family Helicobacteraceae; genus Helicobacter; species Helicobacter pylori. Next base: position 617,244 of record NZ_LS483488.1, on the reverse strand, counting down.
TGAATAATACCCCTTCAAAAATAGCCGCCATGAGCAATGCGTAGTAGGTGTTTTGTGAGATCGCTTGCGCTTTTAAGCCTACCGCTGCGGTGGTTACTAAAAAAGTTAAAGGCATAGAAGCCCCTAAAGCGAATGAAAATAAATGCTTGGCTTCTTTAAAGTATTTGCGCCACAATAAGGTTGAAGTGATCAAGTGCAAACTCAACATCGCTATGACAATCAATATCCCTTGAAGGATCAAATGCGGGTTTAAAAACACTAATTTTAAGTCTAAAGTAGAGCCTACATGGATGAAAAACAAAGGCACAAAAAACCCAAAACCCACATCATTGAGCTTGTGGATCAGCTCTGATTTATGAGGGAAAAAAGTAGAAACGACTAACCCCGCCAAAAACGCCCCTAAAACCATTTCTATTTTGAGCCACACCACGATCGCAACCAGTGAAAAAAAGAGCATGAGCGAAAAACGCACGTCTTGGTTGAACTGACTGCTTTTAGGCATCACAAAAAGCTTTAAATGCGGGAACCACCAAAACAAAGTCTTAAAGATTTGAAACGCCACGATAATTAAGATTAAAAAAACAATGAGAATGCCTAAATCTTTAATCAAATCCATGCCCAAGCCATGCGAATACACCCCATCCACGACCACCAAACCAAAAATGCTTAACAACTCCCCAATAACGCCCACTTTTAAAACCAAATCAAGCCACAAAATCTCTTTACGATAATCTTTGACTAAAGTCATGATCATGCCCAAACTAATAATGGGGAAAATCACCATGAAAATAGGCTCTAAATTAAGGCTAAAAGTAAGGATGAACGAAAGCGTGTATAAAATCAACAGATAAGCAAAAATGCGTTTTAAAAGAGAAACCCCTAATTTTTTAAACAAATAAATCTCCACTTCCAAACCGCATAAAAACATTAAAAATAAAAAGCCAATCTCAGACATGATTTCAAAGCCCTTAGTAGACTCAATAAAACCCACATACGCCCCAACAGATCCAAATAAAATCTCCACAACCGTGATAGGCAAACGAGAGATTCTAGACATATAAGGGGCCATCACAATTAAAAGCATGATGAGCGCGAAAGTGAAAAATTCTGCATGCATGTCTTAATTTTACCTTATTTATTGGTTAAGTTTTCACAGCGATAGGGTTTTTCTCTTTATAAGTGGTAAAAACCCCTTTTTTGATTTCGTAATAAGTTACCCCTAACGCTACTAAAAACGCTAAAAATTGCGCGATAGGGTAAGTTACCCAAACGCCATTAATCCCATAGAAATGACTTAAGATCGGCAATAGAATAACGATAAACCCCAGCGTGTGCGAAAGGGTGATGATAAACGAACTTTTAGCGCGTTGGATGGATTGGAAAAACACCGCGCACAACAAAGTCATGCCTAAAAAAACATAGCCAACATAATAAATATTCATCGCTCTTTTAGTCTCTTGCATAAAAAGGGGGTCTTGTTCGCTTGGCTGTAAATAGAGCTTGATTAAAAATTCATCTAAGAAATAATAAGCACCATAGAAAACAACCCCTATACAAAACGCTGCTTTCAAACCAAAAATAAACACCTCTTTCACGCGCTCTAAATTTCTAGCCCCATAGCTAAAGCTCGCAATCGGTTGGATGCCTTGAGAAATCGCAAACAAAGTCGTAAAAAAGATCACCGCATTATACATAACGATCCCATACACGCTCACAAACCTTTCCCCTGCAGTGTGCATGATAGCGGTATTAAACAACAAAATCATAATAGAAGCGCTAAATTCTGCCGTGCTTTGAGGCACGCCGCTTTTAGCTGAAGAAATGACTGAAGACAAGGAAAATCGTTTGATGAAATACAATTGCCCTTTTTTGCGCCAAAAATGCTGCATTAAGACTAAAACCCCTATCGCATGCCCTATCACGGTGGCTATTGCGCTGCCTTGAACCCCCACTTCCAAAACAAAAATAAACAAGTAGTTGAAAAAGATATTCGCTAACGAGCCAACCAGCATCGCTACCATCGCTAAAATGGGGCGTTTGTCATTCACCACAAAAACATCCGCCAAAGGGTGCAAAACCATAAAAACCGCACCCATTAAAATGATTTCAATGTAGCGTTTGGACATGCTCAATAAAGCGTCATTGCTCCCAAAAAGGCGTGCGATAGTTTCGCTAAACGGCAATAACGCCATGCTCAAAATAAAGGCGCTTATAGCGACAAAATAAAACACGCTGCTAAACACAAGCCTAGCCCTATGGGTTTTATTTTGACCCAAAAAATACCCCACAATACTCGCTGCCCCAAAACCAAAAAGCAATTCATACGCAATGAGCCCTGGAAAAATAGGCCATGCGATATTGACCGCAGCGATAGCTTCTTTACCCAGTTTCTTGCCCACAAACATGCCATCTATCATAGAGTAAGTGGAAAGTGAAATCATAGAAAAAGCTAAAGGGATAAAATAATAAAAAAAGAGCTTCCTGATAGAATCTTTATGCAAATCAATCTTTTTTTTTAGCATTTAAACCACACACCACCTAAAATTTATGACAAATTTTTCTATTTTAACATAAAAAGAGAGGCAATCTACCCGTTAGCGCGGTTATTAAGCGGTATCATTAAAAAATGGTTTTTAGCGCGAAAGGGATTTCCTTTATTGGGTTAATCCTTTTAACGCTCTTTATGTTTTTTTAAACTTGATCGTAATGAATCTAAGCCAAAACAGCGCCAACAAACCTAAAGCCCCACCCACAAAGCCAATATACCCTAGCCCTAATTGGTGGATCACAATACTGCCAAACAACGCACCTGATCCAATCCCCACATTATAGCTCCCTGAGTAAATCGCACTCGCGACATCCGTGGCATCCGGCGCAAGCTGCAACACCCTCATTTGCAAGGAAATCCCAAGCGAAGTGATCCCAATCCCCCACAAGAAAATTTGCAAGAAAACCACCCACTCCAAGTTTTTAAACACAAAAAGCAAGAGTTGCGGGCAAATGACTAAAATCATCGCAAAAGCGATAAATTTTCTTGAATTTTTCGCATACAAACGGCCGAATAAAAAACTCCCCGCCACGCCCGCTAACCCAAAAACAAACAACATTAGCGTCGTAATGTCAGGAGAAAATTGGCTGATTTGAATGATAAAAGGCTCAATATAGCTATAAGTGGTGAAATGCCCAGAGATGACCATGATCACAAGCAAATAAATCCCCATTAACAGCGGGCGTTTCATTAATATAGGGACACTTGCGAGCGTGCCTGCGTTTCTACTGGGTAAATGCGGGAGCAATTTCCACATAAGTAGCATTATAAGAGTCGCAACGCCCCCGATCACGCCAAAAGTGGATCGCCAATCTAGAATTTGCCCAATGATCCTCCCAAGCGGCAACCCTAAAATCATCGCTAACGAACTCCCTAACGCTAACAGCCCTAAGGCCTGTTGTTTTTTGTTTCTTGGCGCGACACGAATGACTAAAGAAGCCGTGATGGACCAAAAAATAGAGTGGGCAAAAGCGATACCCATACGAGAAAGGAGTAGCACCCAAAAATCCCACGCTAACGCTGAAAGGATATGGCTGAGAATAAAAAGGGCGAAAAGAAAAAGCAATAAGCGTTTCCTTTCAATTTTAGCGCTAAGCAGCATCAAAGGCAATGAGCCAAGAGACACCACCCATGCATAAGCAGTGATCATAAGCCCCACTGTTGCGCTCTCCATTTCAAAGCTTTTCGCAATATCTGACAGAAGCGCGACAGGGACAAACTCCGTGGTGTTAAAAATAAACGCCGAAAGCGAAAACACAAAAACCCGCATTAAGGCGAATCTTTGATACGATTGTTTGGTTATCATCATTTAAATCTTAAGGGGTTAAATTTTATTCCATTTGAAAGCTTGGAGTATAAGACAAAAATTTTAACCGCTTGTAAATTGGGAACTGGTTAAAACAAATATTTCCGCTCCATAGGCGCATTAAAATTTAATAGAGTTGTTACCATATAAAACAGAATTTAAAACCATTTCCAACTTTTAACCAATCTGTTTTTTGTAACTGCGGTCATTGTTGATTAAGCGCTAGAATTAATTGCTTTTTAATATTTTAGAATTTTAAAATAAAGGATAATTAAAATGAAAAAAACTTTTTTGATCGCTTTAGCGCTTACGGCTTCTCTTATAGGCGCTGAAAATACCAAATGGGATTATAAAAATAAAGAAAATGGCCCGCACCGCTGGGACAAATTGCACAAAGATTTTGAAGTGTGCAAAAGCGGTAAAAGCCAATCGCCCATCAACATTGAGCATTACTACCACACGCAAGATAAAGCCGATTTGCAATTCAAATACGCCACTTCTAAACCTAAAGCGGTCTTTTTCACCCATCATACTTTAAAAGCTTCATTTGAGCCGACTAACCACATCAATTATAGAGGGCATGACTATGTGCTGGATAATGTGCATTTCCACGCCCCTATGGAGTTTTTAATCAATAATAAAACCAGGCCTTTGAGCGCGCATTTCGTGCATAAAGACGCTAAAGGGCGTTTGTTAGTGTTAGCGGTAGGTTTTGAAGAAGGGAAAGAAAACCCCAACCTTGATCCTATTTTAGAAGGCATTCAAAAGAAACAAAATTTTAAAGAGTTGGCTTTAGACGCTTTCTTGCCTAAAAGCATCAATTACTACCATTTTAACGGCTCTCTCACCGCTCCTCCTTGCACAGAAGGGGTGGCATGGTTTGTGATAGAAGAGCCTTTGGAAGTCTCTGCCAAACAATTGGCTGAAATCAAAAAACGCATGAAAAATTCGCCTAACCAACGCCCCGTTCAGCCTGACTACAACACCGTGATCATTAAAAGCTCAGCTGAGACCCGCTAAAGATCCGCTAAAATTAAAACCCCCTCTTTTAAAAGAGGGAGGTAAAAATCATTCTTCATAAAACACCGCTAAAAATTGCAACCGCTTGTATTTTGTGAAACGCTCAAACGCTAAAGACGATTGGGATTCATACTAAGGAGTTTAAAAAAGGCTCTGTTCTAATTGGGTAATATAGAGTCTTTAAAATACCACAAATAAGCTAAAAACGATTTTATGGTATTCTTATTTTCTTATGCCTACATCCTTTTACTATAACCATAACCCGCTTTTTCTGCTTTCTTTTCAGTATTAGCAACCGCTTCTATTTCTTTATTAACATCAGCAAATATTTTTTGAACGAACAAAAGGCTTTGAGAGGTTGGAAGGTGGGCTTGTGGGTTTCTCATTTCAAGCATTTTAGCTTGAGCTTTAGAGCGTATTTTTAGATTTTCTTTTTGCCATTCTTCTGTAACCTTAAAATCTCTAGGATCTAGTTCTAAATAAGCGATAGAACTTGGTTTATAAAAATCCACTTGTTTAGCGATAGCTTTTTGAGAATAGGGCAGAGATTCTAGCTCTTTTTGCAAATAAGCGATAAGCTCTTGCACTTTTGATCCTCTTTGAGAGTGGGGTTGTTTAGAGTTTGGGAGGTGTTTTGGCTGGATAGGGGTTTGATTGGTTTTTGCAGGTTTAGGGGTTTTGCATTCAGCTTCTATTTCTATAGCAATGCCAGTAGTAATACCGGTCTTAATTCTTGCTTTTTTAATAAACAATTGACCATGTTTTTCTTGGCAATTTTGTTCTGTTTCTTTAATGAAATCTTTCTGTTCTTTAATCAAATCTCTTTGTGTATTAATTGTCTTTTGTTTTTGCTGTTCTAACTCTATCTCACTCTTATTTGCTTTTTGTTTTTCTTGTTCTGTCTTTTGTTTTTCTTGTTCTGTCTTTTGTTTTTCTTGTTCTGTCTTTTGTTTTTCTTGTTCTGTCTTTTGTTTTTCTTGTTCTGTCTTTTGTTGTTTTTGTTCCAGTTCTATCCCACTCTTGTTCGCTCTATCCCTAGCGTTTTCAGCTTCCTTTTGAGTTTCAGCCACTTCTTTTTTGGATTGGTCATCAGCAAAACACACATTCATAAGCATGGTTGTTATCGTTGCTACACCTATTGCTGAATTAAACCATGAGTTAGGATGCGTTTTTAAATAATCATCCGCAGTCTTAACATTCCCGCATATCCAATCGCTTTTTTTAACTTGTTTTTTTATTGAGTCTTTTATCGCTTCCCAAAAAGCAATCCCCATTATAGACATTCCCACATTTTTAAAAACTTTCTTTTCTTTTGCCGTTTTTACTAATTTCATCATCATTGTTGCAAGCATTACTAAAACTCTTATAACAGGCATTTAAATCCTTTCAAAAAACAATCTCACCTTTCAAAATCTTATTTTTGTAGTATATATAGTCATATTTAATCGCTATTAAACGATTGGTTTGAAAAATTGTAAGGGTCAATCCAATCAGATTTTTCTAATCCATTCCAACAAAACTTGATACAAGTTTTCCTTATACCTTAAACTCACACCCTTTTAAAGGGAGCAAGCTAATAAGCGATTTTTCTATGGCAAGAAACCGAATGATGTCTCCTAGAATATAAAAACGATTTTATGGTGTTTTCTTATGCCTACATCCTTTTACTATAACCATAACCCGCTTTTTCTGCTTTCTTTTCAGTATTAGCAACCGCTTCTATTTCTTTATTAACATCAGCAAATATTTTTTGAACGAACAAAAGGCTTTGAGAGGTTGGAAGGTGGGCTTGTGGGTTTCTCATTTCAAGCATTTTAGCTTGAGCTTTAGAGCGTATTTTTAGATTTTCTTTTTGCCATTCTTCTGTAACCTTAAAATCTCTAGGATCTAGTTCTAAATAAGCGATAGAACTTGGTTTATAAAAATCCACTTGTTTAGCGATAGCTTTTTGAGAATAGGGCAGAGATTCTAGCTCTTTTTGCAAATAAGCGATAAGCTCTTGCACTTTTGATCCTCTTTGAGAGTGGGGTTGTTTAGAGTTTGGGAGGTGTTTTGGCTGGATAGGGGTTTGATTGGTTTTTGCAGGTTTAGGGGTTTTGCATTCAGCTTCTATTTCTATAGCAATGCCAGTAGTAATACCGGTCTTAATTCTTGCTTTTTTAATAAACAATTGACCATGTTTTTCTTGGCAATTTTGTTCTGTTTCTTTAATGAAATCTTTCTGTTCTTTAATCAAATCTCTTTGTGTATTAATTGTCTTTTGTTTTTGCTGTTCTAACTCTATCTCACTCTTATTTGCTTTTTGTTTTTCTTGTTCTGTCTTTTGTCTTTCTTGTTCTGCTTTTATTTGACTATTAGCGAGTTCTATCCCACTCTTATTTGTTTTCTGTCTTTCTTGTTCTAACTCTATCTCACTCTTATTTGTTTTCTGTTTTTCTTGTTCTGTTTTCTGTCTTTCTTGTTCTAACTCTATCCCACTCTTATTTGCTTCCTTTTTTTCTTGTTCTAACTCTATTTGTTTATCAATATCACCAGCGCTACAAGCGGCTAATAATAAACTTGTCGCTATTGTTAATCCTGAATATTTCCACCAATTGATTTGACTCTCTTTTTCAGCTTGTTTGGATTTATCTTGGACTTTATCGTCCAATTCTTTTGCCTTCTTGCACGCAACATGGGTCAATACTACTAATGCCGCATTGCTTTTCTTGGGATGTTTTTTTACAAGTTCTCTAACTCTCTTTGCGATCTTTGTAAAAAAACTACCAATTGATCGGAGCGTATTTGTAATGGCACTCGCTTGTTTAAAATGAGTCTCTTTACTTGCCTCTGTGTTAGCTGTCTCTGTGTTTTTGCCAACTTTATTTGTTTTTCCTGTTTTTACTGATTCCATTACCAACCTTTCAAAATCTTATTATTGTAGTATATATAGCCATATTTAATCGCTATTAAACGATTGGTTTGAAAAATTGTAAGGGTCAATCCAATCAGATTTTTCTAATCCATTCCAACAAAACTTGATACAAGTTTTCCTTATACCTTAAACTCACACCCTTTTAAAGGGAATAATAGGCAATAACTCGCTAGCTAAACATTCACTCTCTGCTTGAGTGTAAGCCTTTCATTCCTTTTGACCTACCAAATACTAGCATTTCTCTCAATCAAGCCTTGAGAAATTCAATTACACCCTTGTTTAACATCGCAAGCCTAGTAACTTAAAGCTCTTTTTTAGAGATTGGGCTAGATTGATCCTTATCCTTAATTCAAGTGCATGCGCATTCATCTTTGTTATCTTTGAATAAACTCAAGCGTTCTTAATGTAATGCATGGCGATTTTGAGCGCGTTGGTGGCTGCTCCCACTCTCAATTGATCCGCCACGCAAAAGCCGTGCAAGGTTTTCTTATCAAACAAATCCTTCCTCAAGCGCCCTATAAAGACGCTATCCGTGTGGCTCGCTTTTAGGGGCGTGGGGTAAAGATTATGACTGGGATCATCGCAAACAACCACGCTAGGGGCGTTTTTTAAGACTTCATAGACTTCTTTGAGATCGAATTCTTTCTCAAAAGCGATACTCAAACTCTCGCTATGGCTCCTTAATACCGGCACGCGCACGCAAGTCGCGCTGATAGGGAAATCCACGCCCATGATCTTATGGGTTTCATGCACCATTTTTAGCTCTTCTTTCGTGTAGCCATTCTCCTTAAAAGTATCAATATGAGCGATCGCATTGAAAGCGATCGCATAAGGGAAAGCCCCGGCTTGCAAAACCTGGTTTAAATCAATAGCGGGGTCTTTTTCCAAACACTCTAATGCGGTTTTTAGCTCATTTTTCAAACTCTCTATCCCCTTATTCCCTGCCCCACTCACGGCTTGATAGGTGCTAACAATCACGCTTTTTATCTTAAAATGAAGGTGTAAGGGGTTTAAGATTTGCGTCATTTGAATGGTAGAGCAATTAGGGTTAGCGATGATATTTAAAGGAGCGTTAAAAATTTCTTTAGCGTTGATTTCAGGCACGACTAAAGGCACATCTTTATGCAATCTAAAAAAGCTCGTGTTATCAATCACTAGGGCCGTTTTTGAAGCGCTTATAGCAAATTCTTCGCTCACGCTCCCCCCAGCGCTAAAAAAGGCGATGTCTATTTCTTCTTTTTCAAAAACCTCATGCGTGGTTTCTAAAATTTCATAGTCTTTATTGAAAGCTTTAATCTTTTTACCAGCGCTCCTAACGCTAGCGAGCGGGACAAATTTTTTAATCGGGAAAGAAGAATTTTCTAAACCTTTAATCAGTTCTTGCCCTACCGCCCCACTAGCCCCAACAATAGCGACATTATAAGTCTTCATCGTTTTCTCCAATGATTTCAAGGGCTTTTAAAAAACTCAAGCAATTCAACTGCATGCCTGAATGCATGTTTTTCAAGCTTAAGGTTTCGCTTTTAAATTCTTCTTCGCCAATGACAGCCACGAACTCATGCCCTTTATGGTTGGCATAAGAAAAGGGTTTTTTGATTTTTTGAGCTTCTGGATAGACTTCGCTAAAAATCCCGCTTTGCCTTAAAGACTCCGCCAAGCGGTTTGCATAAGAAAAATACTCTTCATGCATGCAAGCGATTAAGACTTTGGCTTGGGTGGAGCGCTCATCTAATAATTGCATTTCACTCAAAGCCACAATCAATCTATCAATCCCAATAGAAGCCCCTACCCCTTGTAAATTCTCTTTAGAAAAATTTTTAGTCAAATGATCGTAACGCCCCCCTGAACACACGCTCCCTAAAGACTTCATTTCATTAAGCGTGGTTTCATACACAATCCCTGTATAATACCCTAACCCCCTAGCGATAGAAAAATCAATTTTATACAGGTTTTGAGAAATTTGCAAATCCCCTAGCAACTGGTATAGCCTTTCTAAATCCTGTATGCCCTTTTTCAGATTTTCATTATAGTCTTTCAAATAAGCAATTTTTTCAAAAAATTCCGCATGGCTTAAATCGTTCTGTTTGATTTGAACCATTTCTAAAAGCTCTTTAATGGTGTTTGAATTTAAATCGCACTCTTTTTTTAATTCTTCTTCAACCCCATCCAAGCCAATTTTTTCCAATTTATCCACAATGCGCAGCACTTCATTCACTTGAGCAATGCCAAAATATTCGCATATGCCATTCAAAATTTTCCTGTGGTTGATAGAGACGCAAAAATCTTCTAAATCCAAAGCTTTTAAAGAAGCAATGATCACTTGAATGATCTCAGCATCGCATACTAAGCTCTCGCTCCCTATAAAATCAAAATCGCATTGCGTAAATTCCCTATAACGCCCTTTTTGTGCCCTTTCGCCCCTAAAGACATTGCCTATGGCGTAGCGTTTAAAGGGCATGCCTAATATTTGGTGGTGCAAAGAGACAAAGCGGGCTAACGGCACGGTCAAATCAAACCTTAAAGCCACATCCCTATCCCCATGGTCTTTAAAACGATAAATCTCTTTTTGAATATCACTGCTCGCATCAGGCAATAACATTTGAGCGTATTCTAAATGAGGGGTTTCAATCGGCACAAAACCAAAACTTTGAAACACAACTGAAACTTTAGCGAGCAACTGGGCTTTTTGTATCGCATCTTTAGGCAAGCGGTCTTTAAACCCGCTCAACACTTTAGGGGTAATCATTCCATTTCCTTGTATTTGTATGCTAAAATTTTAGCTTAAAATCTTTAAAAAAGGGCTATTGATGAGCGTAAATGCGCCCAAACGCATGCGTATTTTATTGCGTTTGCCTAATTGGCTAGGCGATGGGGTGATGGCAAGCTCGCTTTTTTACACCCTTAAACACCACTACCCTAACGCGCATTTTATCTTAGTAGGCCCAACCATTACTTGCGAACTTTTCAAAAAAGATGAAAAAATAGAAGCCGTTTTTACAGACGACACCAAAAAATCCTTTTTCAGGCTGTTAGCCACTTACAAACTCGCTCAAAAAATAGGGCGTTGCGATATAGCGATCACCTTAAACAACCATTTTTATTCCGCTTTTTTGCTCTATGCGACAAAAACGCCTATTCGCATCGGTTTTGCTCAATTTTTTCGTTCTTTGTTTCTCAGCCATGCGATCGCTCCTGCCCCTAAAGAGTATCACCAAGTGGAAAAGTATTGCTTTTTGTTTTCGCAATTTTTAAAAAAAGAATTGGATAAAAAAAGCGTTTTACCCTTAAAACTGGCCTTTAACCTCCCCACTCACACCCCAAACACCCCTAAAAAAATCGGCTTTAACCCTAGCGCAAGCTATGGGAGCGCTAAAAGATGGCCAGCTTCTTATTACGCTGAAGTTTCTGCTGCTTTGTTAGAAGAAGGGCATGAAATTTATTTTTTTGGGGCTAAAGAAGATACTATCGTTTCTGAAGAAATTTTAAAACTCATCAAAGGCTCATTAAAAAACCCCTTATTGTTCCATAACGCTTACAATCTGTGCGGGAAAACAAGCATTGAAGAATTGATAGAGCGCATCGCTATTTTAGATTTATTCATCACTAACGATAGCGGTCCTATGCATGCGGCTGCTAGCACACAAACCCCCTTAATCGCTCTTTTTGGCCCCACTGATGAAAAAGAGACTCGCCCCTATAAAGCTCAAAAAGCGATCGTATTGAACCACCATTTAAGCTGTTCGCCCTGCAAGAAACGAGTTTGCCCTTTAAAGAATGAAAAAAACCACTTGTGCATGAAATCTATCACGCCCCTTGAAGTCCTAGAAGCCGCTCGCACTCTTTTAGAAAAGCCTTAACGCCTTTTATGCACTTTTGAAAAACATAGCCGTATTGATAACACTCTGTATATAAAAAATTTAAAAAGTAGAATTGACAAAGTAGTTTAAAGAAAGCGTTTTGAAAACGCTTTCTTTGGAGACAAAGCTATTAAGCCACTGAGTTTTTAGGTTTTTTAGCGTCTTTTTTATCTTTGTGAGCCACTAATTGAGAGCTTAACTCAGGTTTTTTAGCGTCTTTTTTATCTTTGTGAGCCACTAATTGAGAGCTTAACTCAGGTTTTTTAGCGTCTTTTTTATCTTTGTGAGCCACTAATTGAGAGCTTAACTCAGGTTTTTTAGCGTCTTTTTTATCTTTGTGAGCGTATGCAGAACTCACTGCCAAAACTGATAATAAAACACCTGTCAAGATTTGCTTTTTCATACGAAACTCCTTGTGATGATCTTAAAAGCGAGAGAATTATATTTCTCAAAAGTAAATGAATAGAAACCAATCAAATTTTTGATTGGTTTGGTGGTTTTGCTACCTTAAAAAAACTACAATACAAAAAACTTGATAAATTATCTTTGGTTTTAGAAAGTTTGACAAAAATTAAGATTGCGGTTATACTGAAAAAAACAATATGAAATCAAGGAGCTTGTATGCAACAGCGTCATTTAGGCCCTTTAAAAGTGGGTGCATTAGCTCTAGGGTGCATGGGCATGACTTATGGGTATGGGGAAGTCCATGATAAAAAGCAGATGGTTAAACTTATCCATAAGGCTTTGGAATTGGGTATTAACTTTTTTGACACTGCAGAGGCTTATGGGGAAGATAATGAAAAGCTTTTAGGCGAAGCGATCAAGCCTTTTAAAGACAAGGTTGTGGTAGCGAGCAAGTTTGGGATTTACTACGCAGATCCTAATGACAAATACGCAACCATGTTTTTAGACTCCAGTCCTAACCGCATTAAGAGCGCCATTGAAGGGAGTTTGAAACGCTTAAAAGTAGAATGCATTGATTTATACTACCAACACCGCATGGATACTAACACGCCCATAGAAGAAGTGGCAGAAGTTATGCAAGCTCTTATTAAAGAAGGAAAAATTAAAGCTTGGGGGATGAGTGAGGCAGGGTTATCTAGCATCCAAAAAGCCCATCAAATTTGCCCTTTAAGCGCGTTGCAGAGCGAATATTCCTTGTGGTGGCGCGAACCTGAAAAAGAGATTTTAGGTTTTTTAGAAAAAGAAAAAATTGGCTTTGTCGCTTTTTCGCCTTTGGGTAAGGGGTTTTTAGGCGCGAAATTTGAAAAAAATGCCACTTTCGCTAGTGAGGATTTTAGAAGCGTTTCTCCTAGGTTTAATCAAGAAAATCTAGCCAAAAATTATGTCTTGGTGGAATTAATCCAAGATCATGCACACGCTAAAGGCGTTACACCAGCCCAACTGGCTCTCTCGTGGATTTTGCACACGCAAAAAATCATTGTCCCTCTCTTTGGCACCACCAAAGAATCTAGGCTCATAGAAAATATAGGGGCTTTGCAGGTTTCTTGGAGTCAAAAAGAATTGGAGATTTTCCAAAAAGAATTGACTGCAATCAAAATAGAAGGGGCCCGCTACCCTGAAAGAATCAATGAAATGGTGAATCAATAAAAGTATTGGGTATTTATAATTGCATTGGCTCTCTTAAAAGAGATTGAGCGTTATTTTCTGTTTGTCAGTGTGTTTTTATCCCCCTGACAAACTTTTTAAGGCATTTTAACAAGGCTTTGTTTTAATAAAAAATTGATTATAAAAATTTGAAAAATACCAAAAAGCGTTTTTTAAGATTGAATACAAAAGAGCTTTTCGTTAGTCAAGCGGAATTTCTTGTAATGCGATCTTGTGGGTGTTAAGAGGAAAAGTTATTTCAAAATACTCCCTATTTCCTAAAAAAATGAGTCTTAAATAAAGAAAATAAATTTTACTATAAAACAAAGCAACCAAAACCCCATTTTTAAAAAAATTAAAAAGTTTTAATTACTCCTATTTGACAAGAGAGCCACAAAACAATTTATAGCAAACTAAAAAAGGTCATTAAAAGAGATTAAAAAGGGATAAAAACACTCAAGAAGTCTTTTTAAACCCAAAAGAGAAAAAGTTTAAATACCACCTACAACACCCTCTCACAAGAGAGCGTTATGACAAAATCAGCCTTTGCGTTTTTCTACAATTTCCTTAGCGATATTGCTAGGCACTTCGCCATAATGATCAAACTCCATAGAGTAAGTCCCACGCCCTTGAGTGGCTGATCGTAAATCCGTAGAATAACCAAACATTTCTACCAACGGCACAAAAGCGTTCACGATTTTCAAACCTAATCGGTCGTCCATAGAATTGATTTGCCCTCTTCTTCTATTCAAATCGCCAATCACATCGCCCATGTATTCTTCAGGGACTTCCACTTCCACTTTCATCATAGGCTCTAGTAAAACCGGGTTAGCCGCACGACTCGCTTCTTTAAACGCCATAGAGCCAGCGATTTTAAACGCCATTTCTGAAGAATCCACATCATGGTAGCTCCCATCATAAAGGGTAACTTTAAAATCCACCACCGGATAGCCTGCCAAAACGCCATTTTGCATCGCTTCTTGGATACCCTTATCCACCGCAGGGATATATTCTTTAGGGATCACGCCCCCAGAAATTTCATTCACAAATTCATACCCGCTGCCAGGCTCTTTAGGCTCAAGCTTGATAAACACATGCCCGTATTGCCCACGACCACCGCTTTGCTTAGCGTATTTATGCTCTTTGCTCACGCTTGAGCGGATAGTCTCTCTAAAGGCGACTTGCGGCTGACCGATTTCAGCTTCCACCTTAAATTCTCTCTTCAATCTATCCACGATGATTTCTAGGTGCAATTCACCCATACCACCAATAAGGGTTTGACCGGTTTCTTCTTGAGTCATCACCCTAAAGCTTGGATCTTCTTCAGCGAGCTTGCCTAACGCTACGCCCATTTTTTCTTGGTCTGCTTTCGTTTTAGGCTCCACAGCGATGTGAATGACCGGCTCAGGAAATTCCATCCTCTCTAAAACAACCGCATTTTTTTCATCGCAAAGCGTGTCCCCAGTTAGCGTGTCTTTTAAGCCCACAAACGCGCAAATCTCACCCGCATAAACTTCTTTAATGTCTTCTCTCTTATTGGAGTGCATTTTAAGGAGTCTTCCCACGCGCTCTTTTTTGTCTTTGGTGGAGTTATACACATAGCTACCGGACTCTAGCTTGCCACGATACACGCGCACAAAAGTGAGTTGGCCCACAAAAGGATCCGTCATGATTTTAAACGCCAAACCGGCAAACTCGCCATCATCGCTGGATTTCACAAAAACCTCTTCTTCAGTTTTTGGATCAATCCCCTTAATATCCACAACCTCTGTGGGCGCTGGCAAGTAATCAATGACTGCGTCTAATAAAGTCTGCACGCCTTTATTTTTAAAAGAAGAACCACAAAGCATAGGGACAAGGCTCATGTTCAAACAACCTGTTTTAATGCCTTTTTTGATTTCTTCAATACTCAATTCTTCACCGCCTAAATACTTTTCCATCAAGGCTTCATCTTGCTCGGCTACGGATTCTACAAGCTTTTCTCGGTATTGTTTAGCCTTTTCTAACAAATCGCTAGGGATTTCTTCCACATCGTATTTGGCTCCCATGGTTTCATTATTCCAAACAATCGCTTTCA
Organism: Helicobacter pylori NCTC 11637 = CCUG 17874 = ATCC 43504 = JCM 12093; assembly: GCF_900478295.1. Lineage (NCBI taxonomy): Bacteria > Pseudomonadati > Campylobacterota > Epsilonproteobacteria > Campylobacterales > Helicobacteraceae > Helicobacter > Helicobacter pylori. The sequence continues at coordinate 601,914 of NZ_LS483488.1, read as the reverse complement.
TTTGGACTAAATCAATCACGCCAATGAAAGTGTCTTCAGCCCCAATAGGGATATTAATAGGCACAGGATTAGCTTTCAAGCGAAGCTTAATCTGGTTTTCTACATTATAGAAATTCGCCCCAATCCTATCCATTTTATTGACAAAAACAATCCTAGGCACGCCGTATTTATTCGCTTGACGCCACACGGTCTCGCTTTGAGGCTGCACGCCCCCAACCGAGCAAAACACCGAAACCGCACCATCTAGCACGCGCATGGATCGTTCCACTTCAATAGTGAAATCCACATGCCCTGGAGTGTCAATCAAATTGATTTGGTGATCCTTCCAAAAGCAAGTCGTTGCCGCAGAAGTGATAGTGATCCCTCTTTCTTTTTCTTGCTCCATCCAATCCATTGTCGCCGCGCCGTCATGCACTTCGCCAATTTTATGACTCACGCCTGTATAGAATAAAATCCTTTCAGAAGTGGTGGTTTTCCCAGCATCAATGTGAGCGGCGATACCGATATTCCTGATCCTATTTAATGGGGTTTTTCTAGCCATTCTAACTCCAATTACCAGCGATAATGCGCGAACGCTTTATTCGCTTCTGCCATTTTATGCACATCTTCTTTTTTCTTAAAAGCCGCACCCTTATCGCTAGCCGCATCCATAAGCTCATTAGCCAATCTATCCACCATCATTCTTTCATTGCGTTTTCTGGTCGCTTCTAAAATCCAACGGATAGATAGCGACTGCTGGCGGCTCGCTCTCACTTCTACGGGCACTTGATAGGTAGCCCCACCCACTCTTCTGCTACGCACTTCTACTAAAGGACGCACTCTTTCTAGGGCTTTTTCAAACACTTCAATCCCTTTTTCACCGCTTTTTTCTTCAATCTTATTAAAAGCTTTGTAGATGATTTTTTCCGCTACGCTTTTCTTGCCGTCGAACATCATTTTATTGATAAACTTAGTAACCACTTTGTTCCCATAAACAGGATCGCCCAAAACCTCCCTAACGGGTGCTTTTCTTCTTCTCATGTTTTTGTTTTCCTCTTATTTTTTCTTGTTGTCGGTTGCTTTCTTGTCGGTCGCTTTAGCTTTTTTAGTCCCATACTTAGAGCGTGAAACCGTTCTTTTATTGACCCCTGCAGTGTCTAAAGCGCCACGAACGATGTGGTATTTCACACCGGGTAAATCCTTAACCCTACCCCCACGCACTAACACAATAGAGTGTTCTTGCAAGTTATGCCCTTCACCAGGGATATAACTGATCACTTCAAATTTACTGGTCAAACGAACTTTGGCAACCTTTCTTAAAGCCGAGTTAGGCTTTTTAGGGGTAGTCGTATAAACCCTAGTACAAACCCCTCTCCTTTGAGGGCATTCCACTAATGCAGGTGATTTGGTTTTTTTAACCACCTTTTTCCTTTCTTTTCTAATCAGCTGATTGATAGTAGGCACTATTTTTCCTTATTCTAAAAATTTAAAACTAAAAGTTCCCCCATTTTACCCTAATTTTTCTTTTAAAAATCTTAACCGATTTTTCATATCAAAATTTAGAGTTATCCTCAAGCGCTCTTAACACGATTTTTTTATTCTTATACATGCCTGTTCCCACAGGGATCATCCTCCCCAACACCACATTCTCTTTCAAATCCTCTAAAAAGTCTTTTTTCATCGCAATACTGGCTTCTGTTAAAACTTTAGTCGTTTCTTGGAAAGAGGCCGCTGAAATGATACTATCGCTCCCAATAGCCGCTCTAGTGATCCCTAAAAGCACCGGTTCAGCGATCGCTGGCTCGCCTTTTAAAGCGATCACACGAGCGTTTTCTTCTTTGAAGAGTTTTTTACTGACTAAATCCCCTTCAATAAACTTGCTATCCCCGCTGTCTAAAATGCGCACTTGCCTTAGCATTTGAGAGACAATGATTTCAATGTGTTTGTCCGCAATGCTCACCCCCTGCCTGCGATACACTTGCTGGACTTCGCTCACAATGTATTTATAAAGCTCTTTTTCGCCGCTGATCCTTAAAATATCATGGCTTGAAATTACTCCATCCGTCATCGCCTCTCCCGCATGCACAAATTCATCAGCATGCACTAGAATTTGCTTGCCTTTATCCACAAAATAATCCATGGAACGGCCATCTTTAGAAGTTACAATGATGTGTTCTTTATTGCGAATGGGTTTGCCAAAACTCACTATCCCATCCACTTCAGAAAGGATCGCCACATCTTTAGGTTTAGGCTTTCTCGCTTCAAAGAGTTCAGAAACCCTCGGGAGACCTCCGGTAATATCTCTGGATTTAACGGTCGCTTTAGGGATTTTCGCTAACACTTCAGCCTGCTCCACGCTAGAGCCATCGCTAATGGCGATAGAAGTTTTTGGCTCTAGGAAATAACGCGCTTCTTCGCCATTAGCCCCCTCTAAAAATAAGCTTGGTTTGTATCCGCTTGGAATGTAATCATTCACCACTAAGCTGGTGATACCGGTATTTTCGTCTTCTTTTTCAGCGACCGTAACCCCTGCGATAACATCCACAAAACTCACCTTACCTTTAAAGTCCGCAATGATAGGGGTGTTGTAAGGATCCCATGTGGCAATCGTTTTGAAAGTGTTAGTCGTGGGTTTAGAGATCACGCTATTAGCGCTCACTTCGCTATTATCATCAATCAAGATCTCAGAACCCCTAGCGATATAATGGCGAGCGGCTTCCCTACCATTATCATCAGCTATCACCGCAAACAAGCCTTTTTCGCTCACCATATCGCCCTTTTTGATCCCATGGGTGCGCTCCAAATGGTTAGCCTCTAAAACATAGTATTTGATCACGCCTTTTTCTTTGGCATACACATCTTGCGCAATAGGGTCATTATCCTTGACTAGCAATTCGCTCGCATAAGGGATGCGATTAGGCACGTTCCAGCCCTCTTGAATAATATCAGCGATACTTCCCCCCTTATGCACCTTATGCCCACTAGCATAAGGCAAATACACTTTCCCCTCAATCTTACCGCCAACGCCGGCTAATTCGCTTGGCTTGACAATATCGCTTCTCCTTAAAACAAATTTAGCTTCTTGATCGCCATTTTTCACGCTCACAACGACTTCTTCATAGACCGTTTCAATGCGTAATTCCCCATCAAAAGGCGCTTTAATCTTAGGCTCTACCACTAAAATAGAAGCGTTACGGCGGTTAGCGATAATGTTTTTACCCTCTTTATTCGTGTAAGTCCTAAGGTTGTAGAAACGCACAAAACCTTCTTTGCTCGCTACAATTTCGCGCTCATCCTGACTCCTGCTCGCTGTCCCGCCCACATGGAAAGTCCTTAAAGTGAGCTGCGTTCCAGGCTCCCCAATAGATTGCGCAGCCACCACGCCCACCGCTTCACCCGGATAACTCATCTTGCCTTCGCCCAAATTCAAGCCATAGCATTTCGCGCACACGCCCTTTGGCGCTTTACAAGTTACTGGGGTGCGGATCGTAATGGATTTAATCCCGGCTTCAACCACCTTTTTAGCGCCCTCTTCATCAATCAAAGTGTCCGCATAAAGCAAGATTTCATTCGTAATGGGATCAATCACATCTTCTAATAAAACGCGCCCAAAAATACGCTCTTCTAAAGGTTCAATCAGCTCACTCCCCACCGCAATATCCGTGATTTCAATCCCTTCATGCGTGCCGCAATCATCAGACACCACCTTGACATTTTGCGAAACATCAATGAGCTTTCTTGTCAAATACCCCGCATTGGCTGTTTTTAGCGCTGTATCCGCTAAGCCCTTTCTAGCGCCATGCGTGGAGTTAAAGTATTCTAAGACATTCAACCCCTCTTTAAAGTTAGAAATAATGGGCGTTTCAATGATACTGCCGTCCGGCTTTGTCATAAGACCCCTCATCGCTGAAAGCTGACGGATTTGCGCCGCGCTCCCCCTTGCGCCGCTATCAGCCATCATATAAATAGAGTTAAAGCCCTCTTTATCTTGCGCGATAGCGGTCATCATTTCTTTACTCATTTTGTCATTGACTTCAGTCCAAGTGTCAATGATCTTATTGTAGCGTTCTTGGTCAGTGAGCAGCCCTTGATCGTATTGTTGCTGGATTTTTTTAACCTCTACTTTGGCTTTCTCCACCATTTTTTGCTTGTCTTTTGGCGTGATAATATCTTCCATAGAGATAGAAATACCAGCCTTAGTCGCATACCTAAAGCCAAGCGTTTTTAAATGATCCAAAAAGGTTGCGGTAATGCCGATACCGCCGACTTTATGCACATAATCCACAAGCACGCCAATATCTTTTTTCTTCATGGGTCTGTTCCACAAATCCGTAGGGATAAAGTCAGGCAAAATGGACTTAATGATCATGCGTCCCGCACTCGTAGCGATAATATTCCCTTGATCTAAAACCCTAATCTTTGCGTGGATGTCTAATTCTTTCGTGTCAATAGCGGTGATGATTTCATTCACGCTAGAAAAAAGCTTATGCTCGCCCTTGACCCCGCTCTTTTCTAAAGAAAGATAATAAAGCCCTAAAACCATATCCTGGCTAGGAATGGCTACGGCTTTACCGCTAGCGGGCAGAAGGATATTCATAGAGCTTAGCATCAGCACCTTGCATTCAGCGATCGCTTCCTGGCTTAAAGGCACATGCACCGCCATTTGGTCCCCGTCAAAATCGGCGTTGAACGCTGAACACACTAACGGGTGCAATTGGATCGCTTTGCCGTCAATCAGCTTTGGATGGAACGCTTGAATGGATTGCTTGTGCAAGGTAGGAGCGCGGTTGAGTAGCACCGGATACCCCTCTGTGATTTCTTGCAAGCACTCCCACACTTCATTGCTTTTTTGTTCAATCATGCGTTTAGCTTGTTTGAGCGTGGTGGCATAGCCTCTCTCTTCAAGCTTGGATAACAAATGCGGTTTGAAGAGTTCCAACGCCATGTTTTTAGGCAACCCGCATTCATCCATTTTAAGATTAGGCCCAACCACAATCACGCTTCTGCCTGAAAAATCCACGCGCTTACCTAAAAGGTTTTGCCTGAAACGCCCTTGCTTGCCTTTAATGATTTCGCTGAGCGATTTTAAAGGGCGTTTGTTAGCCCCTTTAACCGCATTGGTGCTGCGGCCGTTATCAAAAAGCACATCCACGGCTTCTTGCAACATCCTTTTTTCATTGCGCACAATGATTTCTGGCGCTCCAAGCTCCATTAAGCGTTTCAAGCGTTGGTTACGATTAATAACACGACGATACAATTCATTCACATCGCTGACCGCAAACTTCCCGCCATCTAGTGCGACTAAAGGCCTTAAATCCGGTGGCAATACCGGTAAAACCGTGAGCATCATCCACTCAGGCCTGTTACCAGAATTTAAAAAGCTTTCTACCACTTTCAAACGCTTAATGAGTTTTTTCTTTTTCGCATCGGAATTGGTGTCTTTCACTTCTTCTTTCAAACTCTGCAATAAGGTGATCAAATCAATTTCTTCTAACAAATCCTTGATCGCTTCACCGCCCATTTGCGCTACAAAGCCCCTGTCTTCGTATCTTCGTGAGATATTTTGATACTGCTCTTCATTCAAAATATCGTATTTCATCACAAGCTTAGTGCCTTCATTGTCATAAGCGGCTTCGCCTGGCTCTTTAACGATATAAGCTTCATAATACAACACGCGCTCTAAGTCTTTCATCTTAACGCCTAAAAGCGTGCCGATACGGCTAGGCAAGGAATTGACATACCAGATATGCGCTACAGGAGTGGCCAATTCAATATGCCCCATTCTAAAACGCCTGACTTTGGAGTGCGTGATCGCCACGCCGCATTTTTCGCATGTGCCAATGTCTTTGAAGCGAGGCTTTTTGTATTTACCGCACAAGCATTCATAATCTTTAGTGGGGCCAAAGATTTTCATGCAAAACAAGCCGTCTCGTTCAGGTTTTAGGGTGCGATAATTGATCGTTTCTGGCTTTTTAACTTCCCCATAACTCCAAGAATGGATTTTTTCAGGGCTAGCTAGAGTGAGCTGGAAAGAGCTAAAGTCTTTAGGCCTGTCATCTTCTTTAATGACAATGGGTTTAGGCGCTCCATCCTCATCCACATCGTCCCCAAAAATATTAATATCCAAAGCGAGCGATTGCAATTCTTTAGTCAAAACATAGAAAGTCTCAGGGATTTCACTCTCGCCCACTTGCTCACCTTTAGCGATAGCCCTATAAGCGTTCTCTCTGCCTCTAATATCATCGGATTTAATGGTAAGCATTTCTTTGAGAGTGTGCGCTGCACCATAAGCTTCCAAGGCCCACACTTCCATTTCCCCAAACCTTTGACCCCCAAAGAGCGCTTTACCCCCAACGGGTTGGTGCGTTACTAGGCTATAAGGGCCCGTGCTTCTGGCATGGACTTTTTCATCCACTAAATGGTGGAGTTTGATCATATACATGTAGCCCACATTCACGCGTTCCCTCATTTTTTCGCCTGTGCGCCCGTCATACAGATCCATTTTGCCATCCATAGCGATCTTGGCTAATTCAAACAGCTTGTAAAATTTTTCTTGCGAGATGCCTTCAAACACAGGGATAGCCATCTTAACGCCCTTGCTCCAATCTTTGGCGTATTCCAAAAGCTCTTCATCAGAGCAATTCTCAAGTGCATGGATTGTCAAGGGGTCTTTTTCATTAATGGCGTTAGCGATTTCTAGCATTTTAGCGCGCAATTCTTTGGCAAAATCTCTGGTTTTATCCTCTAGCATGCTAGCGATTTGTTTCCCAAACTCTTTCCCCACTAAGCCTAAATGCATTTCTAAAATCTGCCCGATATTCATGCGGCTTGGCACGCCTAAAGGGTTTAAGACAATATCTACAGGCTCGCCATCAGCGGTATAAGGCATATCCGCAACCGGCACGATATTAGACACAATCCCTTTATTCCCATGCCTTCCTGCCATTTTATCGCCCACTTTAAGCTTTCGTTTTGTAGCGATATAGAGCTTGACTTTTTTGATCACGCCATTAGGCAAAATATCATCTTTTTCTAAAATAGAAAGCTTTTCTTCATGCTCTTCACCCAAAACTTTCTTTTGCTCTAAGAAATTGTTTTTAGTGATTTCATAGTGGTTTTGCACTTCTTTAGAATACTTTTTGACTAAACTAGCCAAAGTGAAGCGGTTGATTGAAGCGATTTCTTCTTTGGGGATTTGATCGCCTTCTTTATAATCCTTGCCGTTATGGCTGAAAGGCTCTTCTAAAATCGCTTGAGAAAGGAGCGAACTAACGCGCAACAATTCTTCTCTATTGAGCATGGTCAAGCGATCAAAATGCTCCATATCAAGCTTGGCTTTTTCTTCTTCATACGCGCTCAAAACTCGCGCGTCTTTCTCATAGCCTTTTTTAGTGAAGACCTTTACATCAATCACCGTGCCTTCCAAACTGGGAGGGCAATACAAACTCTTATTGACCACATGCCCAGCTTTATCCCCAAAAATAGCCCTTAAAAGCCTCTCTTCAGGCGTGCTTTTAATCTCGCCTTTAGGAGAAGTCTTACCCACTAAAATCATGCCAGCGCTCACATAAGTGCCCACTTTAACGATCCCGCTTTCATCAAGATGAGCGAGCGCTTCTTCTTTCACATCAGGAATATCAGCGGTAAATTCTTCCGCGCCATGCTTAAGCTCCCTAGCATCCACTTCTTTTTCATAAATGTGGGTGGAAGTGAAAATATCATCTTTAGTGATGCGCTCACTCACCACGATCGCGTCTTCAAAGTTATAGCCATTCCAAGGCATGAATGCCACGCGCACATTTTTCCCTAACGCTAACTCGCCTCTATCCATGCTAGGGCCATCAGCGATGATTTGCCCGGCTCCCACTTTATCGCCCACTTTAACGATAGGGACTTGATTGAAACTGGTGTTTTGGTTGGTGTGCAAGTTTTTTTGCAAAGAATACGCATCAATATAGGCTTCTTCTTTGCCTTCGCCTAAAATATAAATATTTTTAGAATCAATTTTTTCTACAACGCCTGCACGATTGGCTTTGATCGCTCCCCAAGAATCCCTAGCGATAATTTTTTCAATCCCTGTGCCTACAATGGGAGCGTCGCTTCTTAATAACGGCACCGCTTGACGCTGCATGTTAGTCCCCATTAAAGCGCGGTTAGCGTCATCATGCTCTAAGAAAGGAATGAGCGATGCGGCGACCCCTACTAGCATGCTAGAGCTTAAATCCATTAAGGTTACTTTGCTTTTTTCGTTTAAAACGATCTCGCCTTCCACGCGCGTTTCAATCAAATCGCCCAAAATATTACCCTCTTCATCAATGGGGGTGCTTGCGGGAGCGATGATGTGGCTGTCTTCTTGAATAGCGGTCAAATAAATCGTCTCGCCCACTACCTTGCCATCCACAACCTTTTTATAAGGGGCTTCAATAAAGCCTAAATCATTCACTCTTGTGAAAGTGGAAAGGGTGTTGATCAGACCGATATTTTGACCTTCTGGGGTCTCAATGGGACAAATTCGGCCATAATGCGTGGGGTGCACATCCCTAGCTTCAAACCCTACCCTGTCTTTCACCAATCCCCCTTCACCGAGTGCTGAAAGGCGTCGTTTGTGCGTAACCTCACTCAAAGGGTTAGTTTGATCCATAAATTGCGAGAGCTGACCGCCCATGAAAAATTCCATGATGGTGCTGGTGATCATTTTAGAATTAACCAAGTCATGGGGCATGAGCGAATCAAAAGCCCCGCTCATGGTAGTGAGCTTGTCTTTAATGGTCTTTTGCATTTTCACTAAGCCTGAATGCAATTCATTGGCCAACAATTCCCCTACCGCCCTGATCCTACGATTGCCCAAGTGGTCCCTGTCATCAATCTTGCCCTGATTGTTTTTGATTTTCATGAGGTATTTAACGGTGGTGATAATATCTTCATGCGTTAAAGTCGTAATGTAATCAGGCACATGCAAGCCTAACTTGTGATTCATTTTCATGCGGCCCACCATGGTCAAATCATAGCGTTCTGGATCAAAGAAAAGTTTTTTGACAAACTGCTTAGCCACTTCAGTCGTAACAGGATCGCCTGGCTTCATAACCTTATGGATACGAATCGCTGCTAGAGCGTTTTCATCATCAATTTTTTCGGTTTGCTTGAGCAATTTCAAAGACTCAGAATCGGCCAAAAAAGATTGGATAATGGAAGCGTCATGCCCTAACGCTAGATCGTTGATGATCGCAAATTCTTGCACGCCTAAATCGTGGATTTTTTCTAATTTGTTTTTATCTAGTTGAGTGAGCATGTCCAATAAGACTTCTTTCCCTACCATAACAGGCTCAGCTAAATGGCGATTGAGTAAAATATCCATAGGGTATTCCACCCATTCTAAATGGTTTTCTTTAAGCTCTTTAATCTTTCTTGAAGTGAGCTTTTTTCCTGCTAAAAGAATAATCTTGCCTTGAGAATCTTTCAAGTCAAATTCCATTCTTTGATTGGCGTCTAATGAAGCAAACGGGATCAAATATTTATCGTTTTCATAACGCACTTTAACAAGCGGGTAGAACATTTTGATAATGTCTTGTTTTTGATAATCCATTGCCCTGAATAAAATAGTAACAGGCACTTTACGGCGTTTATTGATACGAGCGTATAAAACATCTTTAGAATCGTATTCAAAATACAACCACGAACCCCTATCAGGGATGATTTGCCCTGTGTAAATGAGCTTGTTTAAAGAAGTGCTAGACTCCTCTTCTTTAAAAATCACACCGGGGCTTCTGTGGAGCTGATTGACGACCACGCGCTCCACCCCATTGATAATAAATGAAGTGCGTTCTGTCATCAAAGGGATCTCACGAATGAAAATGCTTTGTTCTTTAATATCCTTAATGCCGTTCTTTTCGCCACTTTTGGTATCTTTTTCCCACAAGATCAAGCGCACTTTAATTTTGAGAGGGATAGAGTAGGTAATGCCCCTCTCCATCGCTTCTCTAACGGTGTATTTAGACTTGCCAAATTCGCAACCCGCGTATTCTAAAGTGATGCGGTTATGCTCATCTTGGATAGGGAAAATGGATTTAAAAACCTTTTCAATCCCGCTCTCTTTGCCCTCTTTAGAATACAAGAAAGAATCATAGCTGTCTCGTTGTAATAATAATAAATTAGGGACTTCTAAATCTGTTGGGGTTTTTGTAAAATCAGCTCTCAAGCGGTTTTTTAGGGGAATTTTTTTTGACATATTTCAAGCCTTTGATCAAAAATTTTGAGTTATTTAATGCATTAATTCAAGTAAGCATTGCAAAAGGATCTTTAAACTTTAGAACTATCCATGATAAAAATACCAAAAACCCACCTGCAATACTAACCACTTTAGGCCACACGCTCACAAACAAAATCATGGAGCAAAATCATCTGCCGCACTAGATCAGAGAAAGGCGCAAAAGGCCTTTCTGTTTTTAAGTCTTACTTGACTTCAACCTTAGCACCTACTTCTTCAAGTTTCTTCTTGATGGTTTCAGCTTCTTCTTTATTCACGCCCTCTTTAAGCACATGAGGGGTTTTTTCGGTAGCGTCTTTAGCTTCTTTCAGGCCAAGTCCAGTGATTTCACGAACCACTTTAATCACCTTAATTTTTTCAGCACCGCTATCGGCTAAAATCACATTAAATTCGGTTTTTTCTTCGCTCTCAGCCGCTGCACCGCCAGCTACAGCCGCACCCGCTACGACCGTTGGAGTCGCGCTCACGCCAAATTTTTCCTCAAACATTTTAACCAATTCAGCAAGCTCTAAAACGCTCAATGAACCAATATACTCTAACACTTCTTCTTTTGAAATTGCCATAATCCAATCCTTCAAATTTTTTTAATTAAAGCCATCATAGGCTCTTAGTTTTCTTCTTTCGCTTTACGCAAATTGTCTAAACCGGTCACAAAATAACGCACCGGAGCCGTCCAAACAGAAAGCAACATTCCCATAAGCTCTTCTTTGCTTGGGAGTTTTGAAACCGCTTCCACATGAGCTACGCTAACGCTTTCTTTATCAAACAAGCCCGCTTTCAACACAAAGTGATCTTTATGCTCTTTTTGGAAATCAAACACGAGTTTAGAGAGAGCGATTTGATCATCGCCCCACAAAAACACATTGGTTTCTTTCAAATCCAAATCAGAGTAGCCAGCCTCTTTCATGGCAATATGAGCGAGAGTGTTCTTAATCACTTGCACTTTAATGCCTTGATTGCGAGCCTTATTCCTTAAAGCTTCCAACTTTTTCACGCTAAGACCCTTATAATCGCAAATTAAAAGGGCTTTGGCATCTGCAAATTGCGATTTTAAGTTAGCGACTAGCTCTACTTTATGCTGCCTTTGATGTTGTTTTTGCATCTTTTCCTCCTTTCTAGACTAGACCTCTGCAAGATTATCTTTTTAAAAAAGAAATTTTAAGCTTTTTAGCTCTTACGATCTTCAGCCTAAGATTAAAAACTCCTAACGCTATTTAACATCCATCAATTCTTGCGCGTCCAAACTCACTGAAGGCGACATGGTGAGCGAAAGAGCGGCGTTTCTAATATACTTGCCTTTCGCACTACTGGGTTTTAGGCGGTTGATCGTTTTAACCAACTCAAGCATGTTTTCTTTGATTTTTTCTTCAGGAAAACTCGCCTTACCAATAGGGGCATGAACATTGCCCTTTTTATCCACCCTGAAATTCACTTGACCGCTTTTAGCGTTAGTAACCGCTTTAGCAATATCCATCGTAACGGTTCCGGTTTTAGGGTTTGGCATCAAACCCTTAGGGCCTAAAATCCTACCCACTTTACCGACAACCGCCATCATATCAGGCGTTGCAATCACCATGTCAAAATCAATGCGACCATTTTTGATTTCTTCAGCCAAATCATCTCCGCCAACGACATCAGCCCCAGCGTTCTTGGCTTCATCTTGCTTGATGTCTTTTGCAAAAACGGCCACTCTTACTTTTTTCCCTGTTCCATGAGGAAGCACCACCGCACCGCGCACCATTTGATCCGCATGCCTTGGATCAACCCCTAGCCTTAACGCTACTTCCACGGTTTCATCAAATTTGGCTGAAGCGAGGGATTTAACCACCTCTACGCCCTGCTCTACGCCATACGCTTTATCGTTTTGAATTTTAGAAAAAAGTTTTTCCAATCTTTTAAATACTTTTTTTGCCACGATTCTAATCCTTAAAAATTTCTTTCAATTCCAACAAAACCCAATCAATCCACAACTTCTACGCCCATGCTCCTAGCGCTGCCCATAACGATTTTTTTGGCCGCTTCCATGGTGCTTGTGTTTAAATCTTCCATTTTCAATTGCGCAATCTCTTCCACTTGCTTGTGGGTGAGCTTTGCGATCTTATTTTTGAGCGGGTTGTCAGAACCTTTTTCAACCCCAGAAGCTTTTTTGATCAAATCCGTTACCGGAGGCTTTTTAGTGATAAAGGTGAAACTCTTATCTTGATAAACCGTGATAATGACTGGGATATTAAAACTCCCCATGTCTTTAGTTCTTTCATTAAAAGCCTTACAAAATTCCATGATATTAACCCCTCTTTGACCCAACGCTGGCCCTACGGGAGGTGAAGGGTTTGCCTTACCGGCAGGGATTTGAAGTTTGATTTCTCCGACTACTTTTTTAGCCATGTTTTCTCCTTAAAAAGTTATATAATTTTTTCCACTTGCGAATGCAAAATCTCTATTGGAGTGTTCCTGCCAAAAATAGAAACATTGAGCTTGAGCTTGCGGTGTTCCACATCATACTCTTCCACCGTAGCAGTAAAGTTCGCAAAAGGACCTTCCACCACGCGCACCACTTCGCCTTGCTCAAAAAAGATTTTGGGCTTGGGGGCCGCTCGGTTATTCATTTTTTCTAAAATATGCCCAATATCCGCTTCACTCAATGGGGTTGGCTTTTTATTTTCTCCAATAAAACGGCTCACTCTTGGCAAAGATTGTATCTTATGCCACAAAACCGTATCTAAATCCACCTTAATAAAAACATACCCAGGATAAAGGCTTTGTTCCGTTACTTTCGTCTTGCTTTTTTTAGAAACCTCTATAATATCTTCAGTAGGCACAATGATCTCTTGTATCCTATCTCTTATATTATGATCGTTCGCTAGATTCTCAATCGCTTTCTTAACGGACTGCTCGCTCCCTGAATAAGTTTGTATGGCATACCAATCCATCATTATTCTCCTTATTTAAAGCCACCAACCTATAGAACACTAGAGATAAAAGCCCCCAGAGAAAAATCCAACAAAGCTAAAAACAGCGTGATAGCACTCACCACCACCAAAACAGAAACAAGCGCGTTGCGTATCTGCTCCTTAATAGGAAATATCACTTTAGAAAGCTCTTCTCTAGCTAATTTATATTGCATGAGCCATTTATCCATAGTTTCTTTTCGCCCTCACTTAAACTTAATATTTATACATTAAAAGAATTTTCAATTTTATCCAAAATAGCTTAAACTAAAATTAAAAAATTCAAAAACAATCCAATTGAAACAAAAATTTGATAGAATAAATTAGTAGATGGCAGGCCAGGAGGGACTCGAACCCCCAACAACCGGTTTTGGAGACCGACGCTCTACCATTGGAGCTACTGACCTAACCTCCCCTCCTTTTCAATCACAACACAAAAGAAAGAACTAGCTCTTCAATTTGATTTCTTTATGAAGAGTGTGTTTGTTTTCCCTTGGGCAGAACTTCTTAAGCTCCAGTTTTTCAGTGTTAGTTTTAGCGTTCTTGGTTGTGCTGTAATTGATATCTTCACAATCAGAACACTTCAACCCTATTTTAACTTTCATAATGACCCTTTATGGTAACTCTTTTTGCTAATATTATTCAATAATATTGCTCACAACACCAGCACCAACGGTCCTACCGCCTTCACGAATCGCAAATTTAGTTCCCAACTCTAACGCAACAGGGCTAATCAACTCTACAGTGATTTTCACATTATCGCCAGGCATAACCATTTCTACGCCTTCAGGAAGGGTGATAGAGCCAGTCACATCAGTCGTGCGCACATAGAATTGCGGGCGGTAATTGGTGAAGAATGGAGTGTGTCTCCCGCCTTCTTCTTTAGAAAGGACATAAATTTCTCCCTCAAATTTCTTGTGCGGAGTGATAGAACCTGGTTTGCATAGAACCATACCGCGTTCTACTTCTTCTTTTTTAGTTCCTCTCAAAAGCACGCCCACATTATCGCCGGCCTCACCTTTTTCTAGCTCTTTTCTAAACATTTCCACACCGGTTACAGTCGTTTTTTGTGTAGCTCTGATACCAACGATTTCCACTTCATCGCCTACTTTCACCACACCTCTTTCAATCCTACCTGTAACCACAGTCCCTCTACCCGCAATAGAGAACACATCTTCAACCGGCATCAAGAAAGTTTTTTCAGTGTCTCTTTCTGGAGTAGGGATATAGGCATCCACTTCAGCCATGAGCTTAAGCACTTTTTCACCCCATTCACCCACATTACCAGCCTTTGCTTCCTCTAAAGCTCTTAAAGCTGAACCCGCTACGATAGGAGTGTCATCACCAGGGAATTCATACGCGCTCAACAATTCGCGCACTTCCATTTCTACCAACTCTAACAATTCTTGGTCATCTACCATGTCTTGTTTGTTTAAGAAAACAACGATGTGAGGCACGCCTACTTGACGAGACAATAAGATATGCTCTCTGGTTTGAGGCATAGGGCCATCAGCTGCAGAAACAACCAAAATCGCTCCGTCCATTTGTGCCGCACCGGTGATCATGTTTTTTACATAGTCAGCGTGTCCTGGGCAATCCACATGCGCATAGTGTCTGTTTTCAGTCTCATATTCAATGTGGGAAGTAGCGATAGTGATCCCTCTTTCTTTTTCTTCAGGGGCGTTATCAATATTATCATAGTCTTTCATTTCTGCAAGACCTTTCAAAGAAAGCACCGCTGAAATCGCTGCACTCAAAGTCGTTTTACCATGGTCTACATGCCCAATGGTTCCAATATTAACATGCGGCTTAGTTCTGTTAAACTTTTCTTTTGCCATTTGTATTTCTCCTTAATTTTTTGAAATGGATTTTAGAATTATACTAAACAAAATCCTAAGTATTCCTAAATGCTACCACAAAATTTAAGACATTTTTGTCTTATCGCCATTCAAGAGATTATAAACTGGAGCCTATAAGCGGAATTGAACCGCCGACCTCTTCCTTACCAAGGAAGTGCTCTGCCTCTGAGCTATATAGGCGCCTCAAAAACTAAAATGTTATCCTAAAAATGGAGCGGGAAACGGGACTCGAACCCGCGACCCTCAGCTTGGAAGGCTGATGCTCTAGCCAACTGAGCTATTCCCGCATCTATAAAACAAAATGGTGGTGAGACGTGGATTCGAACCACGGAAGACATAGTCAGCAGATTTACAGTCTGCCCTCGTTGGCCACTTGAGTATCTCACCAAAAACTTTGCACAATAACATTTCAACTGGAGCTGGCTAAGGGACTTGAACCCCCGACCTGCTGCTTACAAGGCAGCTGCTCTACCAACTGAGCTAAGCCAGCAACAAATTAAACAAATTAAAGACTTGGGATTATAGCAGTTTTATACTTGACTTGTCAAGAAATGATGGCAGAAAGCTAAATTATTCGTATGGCACAGAGCATGGTTAAAATTTAGCTATAATCTAGCTCAATTTGGCTTAACACAGCTCAAGCTTATTACATATAAAAGAATTTATGGACACTTAAATTATGGCGAAAAAAAAACATAAAATCTCTACTTTAAAATACTTTTTGCGTTCTTTAAAGCAAATCTATATGCTCATCACTTTCAAGGAAAAAATGGTTTTTTTCCTGCTTGTGCTGATGGCGGTTTTTTCTTCTTTTGTGGAAGTGATGTCTCTAACTCTCCTAATGCCTTTTATCACTCTCGCTTCCGATCCTAGCAGGGCTTTAGACGATAAAGACTGGAAAATGGTCTATGATTTTTTCCATTTTTCATCTCCCGTTCGCCTTATGTATTTCTTTAGTTTTTGCTTGGTGGGGATTTATTTGTTCAGGATGTTTTATGGGGTGTCTTTCACTTATTTGAAAGGGCGTTTTTCCAATAAGAAAGCTTATCAAATCAAACAACAACTTTTCTTGCAGCACATTAAAAGCAACTACCTTTCCCACCTTAACCACAACTTGGATTCTTTAAGAGACATTATCAACAATAAAGCAGAGGGCATGTTTATGAGCTTTAACGCATTCTTAAGCTTACTCACTGAAATAACTGTGATCGTTTTTTTCTACTCCACGCTCATATTAACTAACTGGAAAATAACGCTCGTTTTTACTATGATCCTCGCCTTACAAATTTTTCTTATTGTCAAAAAAGTCACCGTTCTCATTAAGAAAAAGGGTGAGATGGCTGCCAAATCCAAAGCGCAAACGCTTAAGGTTTTTTCAAAATTTTTCAGCAATTTCAAAATCACTAAACTCAAAGACAACCACGAAGAAGCCCACAAGCTCTTTGGAGAAAATAGCCGTAAAGCCCATGACACTGAGATCATTTACGCTACTTTGCAAGTAGTCCCCAGGTATTCAATAGAAACGGTGGGCTTTAGCTTGTTGATTTTAGCGGTCGCTTACATTCTATTCAAATACGGCGAAGCTAAAATGGTGCTCCCTACCATTTCTATGTATGCTCTAGCGCTTTATCGCATACTCCCTTCTGTGACTGGAATGATCAACTACTACAATGAAATCGCTTACAACCAGCTTGCGACTAACATTGTGTTTAAAAGCCTTACTAAAACCATCGTTGAAGAGGATTTAGTCCCTTTAGACTTTAATAAAAAAATCACTCTCCAAAACATCTCATTCGCTTATAAGTCAAAACACCCGGTTTTGAAAAATTTTAACCTCACTATTCAAAGAGGTCAAAAAGTCGCTCTCATAGGCCATAGCGGGTGCGGGAAATCCACGCTAGCGGATATTATTATGGGGCTTACTTACCCTAAAAGCGGGGAAATTTTTATTGATAACACCCTTTTAACCAACGAAAACAGGCGCTCATGGCGTAAAAAAATAGGCTATATCCCCCAAAATATTTACCTTTTTGATGGCACTGTGGGGGATAATATCGCTTTTGGGAGCGCCATAGATGAAAAACGCTTGATTAAGGTGTGCAAAATGGCTCATATTTATGATTTTTTATGCGAGCATGAGGGCCTTAAAACCCAAGTGGGCGAAGGGGGCGCTAAGCTTAGTGGCGGTCAAAAACAGCGCATAGGCATTGCAAGAGCCTTATACGATAACCCTGAAATTTTGGTTTTAGATGAAGCCACTTCAGCCCTAGACAATGAAACCGAGAGTAAAATCATGGATGAAATCTATCAAATCGCTAAAAATAAAACCCTAATCGTTATCGCCCACCGCTTAAGCACGATTGAACGCTGTGAAGTCATCATTGATATGAGCCAACACAAAGACAATCTTGGCTAAAGTTGGCCTTACTCTTTTATAAAGTTTTGCAAATCAAACCCTTTAAAGCTCTCTAAATACTTCCCTTGATAGCCGTTTTGACCCACTAAATTTTTCAAAACCTTGCTGTTGTAACCCAAAAACGCCACTTCATTAGCTTGAGCGCTTTCATAGTCATTGACGCTATCGCCTATCATTAGCATGCGGCTTGGGTTATAGGCATATTTTTGAATGATATTGGCGATGATCTTGGGCTTATTAGGCGGACTCCCTTCAACGCTCTTAAAATACTTAATGATCCCTAAAAACTCGCACAACACTTGCAATTCGCTATGCAAGGCCGCTGAAGCGATATGGAAAACATGATTTTTATAATGCTTATCAATAAATGCCATCACTTCGCTATTCAAATGCTCCCTATCAAAAAGCTTTTGTTCTATAATAGCGCCAAACTCTAGGGCTAATGCACCCACTTCTTCTTGAGCGATAGGGGTTTTTAAAATCTCATTATAAAAATATTGGATTTTTTCATTCCTTGAAATCCCTCCGCTTTGATAATGATAAACTTCAAATTGCTTCAAACTCTCTTGATTCTTGTTGCCATGCTTTTGAAACAACGCCTTAAACCCTTCATATTTTAAATGCATGCTGTCAAAAATCACGCCATCAAAATCCCATAAAACCACTTCAAGCGCCATGATTTCCCCTTTTTTATAGGCTTATTTTGGATTCATTTTACCTTATTCAAGCGGTATTTAAGCGATTATTTTTGCCATTTAAAGGTTAGGCTATTTTGATTCTTATTTGATAAGAATATGCAAACACTCTTTGGTGTGTGCGGCTTTGTGGGTGCGTTTGTTATCGGCTTTAAAACGCATGTAGGTTTTGGTCATTAAGGAGTAAGCGCCGTATTTTTTTAAGATATTTTTAATCTCTGTCTCGCTCATAAGCCCTTCATTGTTATAGCTTAAAAAGATGTATTTGAATCGCGCTTTTTTGATCAAGTTTTCAAAAGCGTTTAAGATTTGAGAACGAGAGCAAAACGATGATTTCTGGTAACTGGACAAGCCGGTTTTGCCTTTTGGAGCAAAGGGCGTATAAATAGCAATCGTGTTTAATAAATGGTAATTCGCCCCGTATTGCCTCGCATTGTAAGGAGGGTCTAAATACAAAATATCCCCTGAAATCTTTCCGATCAACTCGCTAGCGTCTTGCTGATACACTTCATTAGCGTTTAAACTCAAATCAAAATGAGCGCCTTTTAAGATGAGTTCTTTTTGAGCGCTTTTTTTAAGGCGTTTTAAAAAAGCCCCATACACTGAAGCGGTGTTAGCCACCTTGTCCGCACTTTCTAATAGCGATGCGAGCAAAAAATAATACGCGCAATTATCAATGTTTTGAGAAAGCTTAAGCTCTTCAATTTTTAGACGCACCGCATCAATTTTTTGAGCGTTTGTTTCGCTAAAATACTGCCTTGAACTCCCCCCTAAAGAATAATACGAATAGATAAAGCCCTTTTTTAAAGCAACGCTATTGAGCCTATCAATAAGCTCTTCTTGGTTAGGGATTTCTTGAATGTTGCCGATATAATTTTGATTCAAAACAAAGCTATAATATTCCAAATCATTAGAAATAACCTTATTAACGGCTTTTTTAAACGCACGCCCCACAATGCCCGTCCCAGCGAATAAATCACAAAAAATCGCACCAGAGAGATCATTGCCCGCAACCGCATGGATATTTTCCTTAATAAAGGGAATGAGCTTGTATTTAGAGCCGATGTAGTTCATTGATCTGTGTTTGTATATGCTTCTTTAAATGGTATAGCTATATTAAAGTTAAATTTTATGTATTGTAACATAACTTGATTATGAATAAGTCCTAACCCCCACGATTAAAATAATCTTAAAACCAACTAATCAATCCTATGTGAAACGATGATCGTTTTTTTAATACCGCACGCTCTACAATCGCTTCATTAAAACAACGAGACAACCCCCTATTATAAACAAAGACTTTTTCTATCGCAACTGCTCATTAAAACACCGCTAGAAAAACAGCGACACCCCCACTAGCTGAATGCGCCAAAGCTTTTGCCGCTATTGCCCTATTTTCTAGTAGGTCCTTTTATGAATACCATTCTTATATTCTTCCACTTTACCCTTTGATGTGGTTACAGCCACTACACCACCTGAAACTTGCACATTAATAGCGTTACTACCATAAGTTCTCTTATGGATACCATTCTCAAATTCTTCTACCTTACCCTTTGCAGTAACAGCAGCAACAATATGCCCATCAGTATCTGCAGCTACAATATTACTACCATAAGTTCTCTTATGGATACCATTCTCAAATTCCTGTATTTTGCCATTAACGACTTTAACTACAATCGCCATTATAAACCTCCTAAAATATAAATTGTGATATACCCAACATCAAACTACCAGTCTAGTCTATAGCCTAACTAACAGATAAACCTTATTTGAGTATTTGAGTATTTGAGTATTTGAGTATTTGAGTATTTGAGTATTTGAGTATTTGAGTATTTGAGTATTTGAGTATTTGAGTATTTGAGTATTTGAGTATTTGAGTATTTGATCACAAAATCCCTAAAGAATAACTTAAAAACAAACTCGCTTAACTCTCGTAAAATCAGTCTCATTAATCAATTTACCTCAAAATAACCCGCATGGCGCAAACTCCAACCGCTTATTTAAAATTAACGATCCTTTGTGATGGTTTTGGCTTTAGCACCTACAGCCGTAGAACCCGTGGGTAAATCTGAAAGCACCACCGCATTAGCCCCAATCTTCACATCATCGCCCACGCAAATCGCACCCAAGACCTTAGCCCCTGCCCCCACTACCACTCGGTTGCCTAAAGTAGGGTGGCGCTTGCCCTTAAACTTGCCCGTACCTCCTAGAGTTACGCCATGATAAATGGTAACATCATCTCCAATCTCTGTGGTCTCGCCAATCACCACACCCATGCCATGATCAATAAAAAGCCCTCTCCCAATCTTAGCGCCCGGGTGGATTTCTATCCCAGTGATAAAGCGCGCTAACTGAGAAAGCGCGCGCGCAATGAAGTAAAACCTCCGCTTGTGCAACGCATGCGCTAGGCGGTAACAAAGCAGTGCATGAATGCCCGGATAAAGCAAGAGCACCTCCCACTTATTCCTAGCTGCCGGGTCTTCTTGTAAGACACGCTCCAAGCTATAAGACAGATCTAGCATGACAGAGTCTCCGGTTGGAATATATTTGAATCAACATGACTTAAGCAGATTTTTTCTCATCCATTCTAATAAAATTTGATGCAAATTTTTCTTGTCATTATACCTAAACTCACACCCCTTTTATAATGGATTAAACAACCCTTTAAAAAAGACTTAAAAACCCACTAATCCATCATTGATTTGGCATTTATTTGGAATAAAACTATTTTAAACGAAAAAATTTTAAACGAAAAAGATAAAAAGCAGATTGAAAAAAATTACTAGTAGTGGTGCCGAAGGTCGGACTCGAACCGACACGGGATTGCTCCCACCAGATTTTGAGTCTAGCGTGTCTACCAATTCCACCACTTCGGCGTTATAGAACAAAGAGTGAGATTATACCCACTTATTCCTTAAAGAAACTTAATGGTGCACTGGGCGAGACTCGAACTCGCACGAGATTGCTCCCACCACCCCCTCAAGATGGCGTGTCTACCAATTCCACCACCAGTGCTAAAAATTTAAAATAAACAAATATTATAGCTAAATCACGCTTTTTAAGCAATGATTTAGCCCATCAAAACCCTTAACTTAAGAATGGGTTACTATAAATAGCGATAATAGCAAACACTAGAGTATAAATCACTTGCGCTTCAATCATCGCCATGGCCACAAACATGGTAGTGAGCAATTTACCGCCCACTCCTGGGTTTCTCGCTGTGCCCGTAATGGTCGCTGCGGCCGCATTCCCCATGCCGATCGCCCCACCAAAAGCGGCAATCCCTAGACCGATCATCGCTCCTAAGATAGAATAAGATTTAATCATATCCATCCCACCCATTCCGCCATCATGAGCGAAAGCAACGCCCGCTAAAGCCAGAAAAAATAACGCTAAAAATTTCATTTTCGCACTCCGTTTCAAAAATTAGGCTTGATTTTCATTTCGAATCGTTCCTCTACTTTCAAAAATACAAGCAAGAATTTATTTTAATACAAACTAGCTTAAAAAACGCTTTTAAAAAACGCTTTTTAAAATTTTAAGCCAAATCCAAAGCGATTTTACCCTTATTGAAACTAATCACCCTACACCTGATGCTATCGCCTTCTTTTAAAACCACTTGACACCTGTCCATGTTTTGCTTTCTTAACAAGCCTTCGCCCCCCTTAGGCAAGCTTAAAAACGCCCCAAAATCCACGATTCTCTTCACTTGAGCTTCTAACACCTCATCAATAGCGTATTGCTCCAATTCTTGATCTAAAGACTGCAAATAGTTTAAAATAAACTCCTTAGTTTTCAAAACCCGTTCTTTATTCCCCATGATTTTCACTTCACCGCTCGGTTTATTCAAATCAATTTTAACTTCAAACTTTTCTACTATCTCTCTGATCACACGCCCCCCTTGACCGATAATTTCCACAATTTTATCGGGCGCGACATTAAAAATCTCCGTTGCAGGCAAGTTAGAAAAATTGATCACAATCTTTTCTTTCGCTTCATGCATGATTTTTAAAATGTGCTCTCGTGCTTTTTTGGCTTGGAGTAAGGCTTGGTATAAAATTTCTAGCTTGATACCGCTCATTTTGGTATCCATTTGCATGGCCGTAATGCCTTCTAAATTCCCAGCAATCTTAAAATCCATATCGCCTTCTGCGTCTTCTAAGCCGCTAATATCGCTTAAAATAGCGTGATCTTGCCCTTCGCTCACCATGCCCATAGCCACCCCAGCGACTAGATCATAAATTTCCACACCGCTTGCATAAAGGGCTAAAGAGCCTGCGCACACGCTCGCCATTGAGCTTGAACCATTGCTTTCTAAAATCTCAGAAACCAATCGTATCACCTGCTCTTTATTTTTAATGCTCGTTTCTAAGGCTCTTTTAGCCAAATTCCCATGCCCTAATTCGCGCCTTGAAGCCGCACCAATAGAACTCGCTTCGCCCACGCAAAAAGGAGGGAAATTGTAATGAAACATGAAGCGCTCTTTGATAGGGGTTTTATGCTCCAAACTCTCATGGGTTTGAGCGTCATTATCCGTGCCTAAAACCCCTACCACTAAGCTTTGCGTTTGCCCCCTAGTGAATAAAATGGAGCTATGCGCCATAGGGAGCAAATCGCTCTCTATCAAAATGGGCCGCACTTCTTCTAACGCGCGCTTATCCGGACGGATTTTATCTTGAATGATCATGCGCCTTATCTCAGTTTTTTTCACTTTTTCTAAAGACAATTCAATTTCTTCTAAACTGAATTCTGAATGGGCTTCACTGATTTTTCTGGCAATTTCATTGAAAACATTTTCTCGCTCGCTCAAAGCAGAACTTTCAATGCCTTTGATGATTTCATCAAAATACTGATTTTTCAATAAATCTAACAGCCTTTCATTAAAAATTATTCCTTGGCTCTCTTTAAAAAGCAGCTCGTTTTGGTGGGGCGTGAAAACCTCTTCATAAAGCGTGCAAGTTTCTTTCAAACTTTTTTGAGCCAATTCTAAAGCTTTTAGCATTAAAGGCTCTTCTAAAGCGTTCAATTTTTGCCCCAAAGAGCGCATTTCTATCATGTTCAAACTCTCTTTCGTTCCAGACACGAACAAATCCAAACTGGATTGATTCAAAAGGCTTGTGTTAGGGTTAATGATAAATTTGTTATCAATCCTAGCGATCCTGCAAGCGCTCACGCTTTTAATGGGAGCGATATGGGCCAAAAAGAGAGCGGCTGAAGCGACGTTTAAAGCAGAAACCTGCAAGTCATTTTCAATATCATGGCTTAAAACCATTAAAGTGATCTGTGTAGGGTAGCGGTAGTCTTTAGGGAATAAAGGGCGTAAAGTCCTGTCTATGAGCCTAGAGGTTAAGATTTCAAAATCTTGCGCCCTGCCTTCTCTTTTAACAAAACCGCCTGGGATTTTACCGGCTGCATAAGATTTTTCTAAAAACTGCACCACTAAAGGCAGAAAATCTTCACTCACAGGCTCTCTTTCTATACACACGCTCGCTAAAATGATGGTTTTTCCTAAGCGATACATTAGAGAGCTGGTGGCTTGTTTGGCCACTTGTTTGAGAGCGAACTCTTCGGTTTTGTTACTAGAATTGATGGTGATAAAATCCATATTTAATGTTCCTTTTTTAAATTAGGCGCGTTGTTAGCGCCCAAGTATTTTTCAATTTCTTCATTGCTTAATCGCTTGAGTTCTTTATAATGATGCTCCACAGAGACAAAACATTCAGGGCGGTACACGCTAATCACCCCATCGCACAAACTTTCTAAGCCTTGAGCGACATTTTGCGCGAGAATGGGGGTTAAAATATAAATGTCTTGGCATTCTTTTTTCAAGCAAGTTTGCACGCCTAACCCTGCTCTAAACCCGGTTTCAATCCCCCTATCTACGATAAAAATATTTTTATCTTTCAAGCTTTTGATCGCATTGCCTTTGCGATACTGATAGATGTGAGACAAAATGTCTTCTTCATAAGCTCGCTTGGCTTCCCCATAAACATAGTCTAAAGTGATGTCAAAGGAATTGATCAAACTTTCATTCATCACTATATCCATGCTTTCACTCACTAAAGCGATTTCGCATTTTGAGTTTAAAGGGGCTAGGATAGGTTCTAAAAAAAGTATATCATAAGTCGCTCCAAATTTTTGCGCTAAAGCGTGAGCTAAATACAGAGCGTTAAAACTCAAAGCGAGCATGATGGAATCTTTTAAATCAATATGGCGCGTGTGGATTTCATTAATCAATTTGTTTAAAGCGTCTTCTTCATTGATAAAACGCATGCCCTCTATATCGGTGATATGGCTAAAATCCGTATTCAAATCTATTCCTTTTCTCACTTACGCTGTAAAGAGCGGTAAGTTACATTGGTTTTAGTGATCGGTGAAAAGTCTAATTCTAGCTTAACATAGTTATTTTCAAACACTCTTATAGGCTGGTTGGGATCGCCAGTAAGGATAGGGCGTCGTTGGTTGACGAATTGAAAGCCAATCCCAAAACAACGGATTTTTTTATAAATCCCCACATTCCAATTTAAAACCACATTGTTTCTAATATCATAACCCACATCCGTGCTCATGGAAAAATAGCCAAAGTCGTTGCTAAAACCCGCCTTTAAATAATCCGCAGGATTTTCTACAATGCTATTAATCCCACTGCTAAAATTGTTCCTTAAAAAATAAGAGAGGTTAAAGCTTAAAAATTTGCGTTGGTAATTGGCGTTCACAGAGATTTCTTCTAAGCGGTTTTGATAAAACGAATAAAAGACATTCCCAAAGATATTCAATCCTGTTAAGGGCGAAAACCCGATCTTGCTCTCTAGTGGCATTCTAAAGGGCGAAACTTTATCGTCAAGATTGATGAGTTGCGATATTTTAAAATACAACAATTCTTGTCCCCCTAAGCCATAAAGGTATTGCGTTAGGGTTAAATCCACCGTCTTATTGCTCGCATCGCTAGGTAAAATGCTGCTAGGATTCCACACCGAGTCATACAAACGCCCTTGATAATCATAATCTCTCAATAAAGGCGAAGTGTAGCTGTTTAAGGCTTGCGCGCTTAAAGCATACATGTTTTGAGAAAACAAGCCGTTTTTAAAGGTGTAATAAGGGATGTTGAAAATCGCTTCCAATTGGATCGTGTGGAAAAGCTTGTTGTATTCTCTGGCTAAATCCGTATTGACATACATGGAAAAATTTGAAGACACAAAATTCCCAAATTCCCTTGATTCATTAGGGATCGTAGGCACGAAGGAATTTTTAGATTGCATTAAAGCCACATTAGATAGTTGGAGATCGTTCCAAAGCCCTATAGACAAATACTTTTTAAACAAAGAAAATTGCAAGCCCACCGGCACATTCAAAGCGTTTTGCACATAGCCATAGCCGATCTCTCTTGCGGTGTTTCTAAACTGATAATCCACCGAATACAACAAATTTTTAAAATACAAAGAATTTAAATATTTATGGTATTGCAAATTAGGGACAGATTGGAAAGTGCGGTTATTGTTGATTTTATTCAGGTTTAAAAAATACTTGATATTCAAGCCGTAATAATGATTTTCTGTTTGCAAGTAGTAATTCGCCCTAGACATGTGCGTGGCGTCTGTGATACGCTTATTGACCTTTTCAAAACGCACATAGTCCAAATCGTTCATGTATAAAAAGTCAATGTAATGCCCGTTGTCAATATTAGACTTAAGATGAAAATATTTTTGTAAAGTGTCCCTGCTAGAGCTTAAAAATTCAAACCCGTAGATATTTTGATTCCTCAAATCATAGCGTTTGACGTATTGAGTGTAATTCCTAAAATAGCGTGCGTTGAATAAAAATCTGTCGTTTTTAGAGTTGATGTAGCGCGCTTCAAAATTCAAGCCAAAACCCCTTTTATAGCGGATTTGTGGGGTAAAGGTCATATCCCATGAGTTTTTGGGGGCTAAATAAAAGGGTTGCAAATAAATAAAGCCGTCTAAATTGGAAGTGCCAAACTCAGGGTATAAAAACCCGGTAGTGCGTTTGTTGCTCGTGGACATGAAAATATAGGGCAAATACAATACAGGAATATCACCGACATAGATCTTAGGATTCCACATAGACAAATGCGATTTTTGCATGTTGAATGAGCCTGAAGTCGCATTGACATGCCAAATGGGGTTATCAATGCTGCACCCTGAAGCGCTCATGTTTTTAATCTTATATTTTTGATCCTTCCCGCTAGCAATATCCGCGCTCACCCAAATCCCGCTCACGCTGTCTTGGACATAAAAGGGGAAAATGATTTCATATTTTTCATTCAAACTCAATTTCACGTAATCGGTTTTAACGAGTAAACCCTCGCCCCTATAAACCTTGATATTCCCCTCTAATAACGCTTCTTTAGTCTTGGTATCATAACGCACCTTGTCCGCTAAAATATACACATCATAATTCAATAAGATCGCATTCCCTGATGCGGTTATCACATTGTCTTTAGCGCTCACTTTATCCGCAAGGATTTCAAAAATCTTATGGTTTTGTTTGTCAAATCGTTGCATAGCGATTTCTTTAGCGTCTAATGCACTCAACAAAAAAAAGACCGCCAAATACAACCAATAAATCATGATTAAAACAACACCAAAAGACTTTTGCTTTTTTCTTCATGCCACGCCCTATGATAGGGGTTTTTAAACACCACAAACCATAAAAAGGGGCATAGAAAAACCACGATCTTTAACCCTAAACGCTTCAATAAAATAGCCCTACTGGGGCAATCCGCTAAATAAATATCAATAATTTTAATCCTAAAAACCAATTTAGCCAAACTCATCTTGCACAAACACACAAAAAAGATTTCATAAACGCCATACAAGATGATAAAACCCATCGCAACAAACGCGCTGTGATAAATGGGGTTAGCCAGCCAGTATAAAGAATGCAAGAAATCGCATGCGTCTAAAAGATCGCTCAATAAAAACGCTACCAACAAACCATCGGTTAAAAACGCTAAGATGCGCCAATACAAGGGGCATAAACGCATTTTTTCACGCATAAGGAGTGTTTCTATGATTTCAGTTTCTTCTTTTTCTAAATTTGGAGAGCGCATTCAAAAACAAACAAGACAAACTCTTTGGTTTGTCTTAAACTTCAAGAATATTCTTTCAAATCTAACACCTTAAAACCAATATCCTTGCGATAAAACATGCCTTCAAAATGCACCTTTTGAGCGATTTCATAAGCATGGTTTCTGGCTTCTAATAAGGATTTTCCTCTGCCAATGGCAAAGATCACCCTCCCCCCACTGCTTTCAAACACGCCATTATCCTGCTCCACCTCCCCTAAAATCAAATGGCCCTTTTTTTCATCAACCGGATCAATATAAAGGGTTTGTTTGGGCGAAGAGCTAGTGGGGTAATTCCTAGAAACAAGCGCCACACTCATCACAAATTCTTTAGAAAACACCAATTCAAGAGAATTTAATTCCCCTTTGGCTGTGGCCAAACACAAATCTAAAAGCGAGCTTTCTAAAAGGGGTAAAATCGTCTGGCATTCAATATCTTTAAAACGCACGCTAAAATCCAATAAATACGGCTCTAAAACGCCCTTTTCTTCTATGATTACAATTTCAGCGAGTAAAACCCCTTTAAAAGGCGTGTTATCAGCCTGAAGTTTCTCTAAAGTGGGTTTAAAGATATGATTTTTTATTTTCTCTTCCAATTCATTAGAGAAAAAGTTTGCAGGAGCGATGGCCCCCATACCCCCCGTATTGACCCCATTATCCCCCTCTAATAAGCGTTTGTAGTTTTGGCAAAAGGGCAACAAGATAAAATCATCATTGGCTATGAGCGCTGTAACTGAAAGCTCAAACCCCTCTAAAAAAGGCTCTATGATCACAGGCTCATTGCTTTGTTTGAAAGCGTCTTCAAGGATTTTTATCGCTTCTTCTTCTTGATGGACAATGCTTGTGTTTTTATTCAACGCTTTAATCACTAAGGGGAAGGAAGCGTTTTGAATGTAATTGAGAGCTTCTTTTAAATCGTTTGTTTCAAAGTAAGACGCGCTTTTGATACCGCACTCTTTAACAAAAGCTTTCATATAGCTTTTAGAAGCCTCTAACTTAGCCGCTTCTTTAGAAGCCCCAAACACTAAAATCCCCGCTTTTTCTAGCATTTCTGTAAGCCCCAAAATCAAAAGCTCTTCTTCTGAAATGATGGCTAAATGGATCTGTTTTTTCAGGGCTAATTCCACGATATGCTCGTAATGTTCGCATTCCAGATTTTCGCCTAAATCTTGAGTGCCACCATTACCCAAACAAAAATACAAAGCATTCACTCGCTCATCTTGCTGAAGCCTTTGAGCCAAAGCATACTCTCGCCCCTTATTCCCCACAATTAAAACATTATAGCTATTGTTATCTTTCATGTCTTTCCTGCAATGTGGTTGTTTTTAAACCCAGATGACCGCTACTTTTACATGCGCATAAGTTCAACAAACCTACACTAATAAGGCTAGGAGGATTTTCTTAGGGGCAGATTTAAAAAATGCCATCACACAAAAACCACTACCTTAGCCTAACTTATTTTTTCAACGAACTTGCCATCAAATAAGAAACACGAATCATCTAGGCGATGCTTACAATTATACTTAAATTTTAAAGAAATTCCATGTAAAACTATACAGCATAAAAAACACAATCAAAAAATAGAAAACGAGAGAAATTATAGTCGTAGGTATGGGCGGTAAGGTTTCAATTGCGTTCGAATTTCTAATTTTTTGCTCTCAATCTTTTAGAAAAAATTCAAATTCTAAGGATCTATCTTTTCGTTAGGTTATTAGAGCGATTTGGTTCATCGCATTCAAATGAAAAATTTTTTCCGTCAAACTTTCTGAGAACAAGACCTGATTGTTTGCATAATTCCAATGCTTTGTTAAGCTTTTGATTTCTTATCTCTTCCAATTGTTTAATATTCGTATCAAGATAGGCTTCATAGGTTTCTTCTGTCATTATAGTTACTCCAAATGTTAAAATCATATAGCCTTTATCTTGATGATAGGCTTTAAGCCTAACAAAGATCACTAAAGCATAAACACCTAAAAGTGCCAATAACCAAAGAGTTATTTTGCTAGCTATGATTAATGCTCTTTTCACTTCAATACCTAAACATAGGATTATCAAAATAATCAAACATTTTAGTATTGTTTTGTGGCCGTGTATTTTGATGATTGGAGTTAAGAATGTTGTTTGTAGGGTTTTCTAAGGGCTTTTTTGTAGCCGGCTCATCGCATTCAAACGAAAAATTGGTGTTATCAAATTTTTTAAGAACACGATTTTGTTGTTTGCAAAATTCTAAAAACTTTTGAAAATTCTCTTGAGATTTTTTTTCTTGCTCTTCTTTTTGCCTACGCTGTTCTTTAAGATTTTTTTCTCTTAAAAGCTCTGTATGCCATCTTGAGATTTCAGTATCTCTTTTAACTTCTGCTTCTTTTAATCCAATATTGCTAAGTTTTTTAAACTTAATACAATTTTCAAGAGATTTGAATAAAGAAAGACATAAAGAATCTTCAATTTCTAATTCATCTAGTTGCTTGCCAATTTTATACTGAAACCAAATATTATCCATGCGTAATTCCTTATAAAAAGTTATTATTCTATCAAAATAGAATAAGACAAAAATTCTAGCTATTTCTAATTTTAATACCCCATTAAACTTAATGAAACCTAAACTCAACGAAACCAAAATCCAACATAAATATTACTAAAAAGATTTTTTCTAAAGATCTCACCACCAACAAAGCGATAACTCGCAATTCAATCTTAGGCTTCATCTGCAACAATACAATCTTTAGCAATCAAGCCATCTGTTATGATTAGACATGACTTTAGATTTTATTTTTAATAGTAAAACTCACTCCCCCTACAACCCCAAACTAAACCCCCTAACCCTAAAGAGCGCTTTTTAAGAAGTTATCATTTAACTAGCGTCAAAATCTTTTATATTATTATAAAAAACGCTTTTAGTATTTCTTAAAATATTATCACTCAATAGGAAATCCTTTACTGATCTATTTCAACCTTTCTTTATACGCCGCTTCCAAACTGCTATACCCTTTTTTCAATTCTCCCACACCCCCAAAAGCCACTACTTTAGCTTCTTTTAAAAAAATCGCGCTGTCTAAATACTTTTCCACATCCACCACCAAATGCGTAGAGACTAACAAGCTTGCGTTTTGGCTAAATTCCTTAGCGATGAGTTCAAAAATCTCTTCTCTTGCGATAGGATCAATCCCGGCCACCGGCTCATCAAAAAGATACAAAGAAGCGTTTCGTGATAGGGTTAAGATCAGCTGTAATTTTTCCCTCATGCCTTTTGAAAGGGCTTTGAACTCTCTTTTTAAAGGCACGCTGAAGCGTTTGAGTAAATCTAGGGCTTTTGATGAATCAAAATCGCTGAAAAAATCCTTATAAAAAGCGATCGCTTTTAAAGGCGTTAATTTAGGATCTAAAAAATCGCCATCGCTTAAAAACGCCACGCTTTTTTTCGTCTCTATGCCGATCTTTTGATTTAAAATTTTCACTTCCCCTTGATAGTTCAAATTCAATCCGGCTAAAATCTTTAACAGAGTGGTTTTACCCGCCCCATTAGGGCCTAAAAGCCCTATAAATTGCTGTTTGGGTAGTTTCAAATTGATATTGTCTAACGCTTTTAAACTCCCATAGGTTTTAGTCAAATTCTCTATTTCTACTAGCATTTTAATTCCCCGAATTTGCGCACTCTTTTGTAAAAATCGCTAATGATATTTTCTAAATCTTTAGGGGTGAAATCAGGCCATAAAATCGGCGTGAAAAACAATTCCGCATAGCTGGACTGCCACAATAAAAAATTAGACAAGCGCATTTCCCCCCCTGTTCGTAACAATAAATCCACTTCCGGCAAATTGCGCGTGTCTAAACGATTAGAAATTTCATTTTCTAAGCTTTCTAAAAGGCTTATATTGCTAGGCGGGCTTTCTAATAAGCTCTTAAAAGCCCTTGAAAGCTCGTTTTTAGATCCGTAATTAAGGGCTAAAACTTGCGTAAAATCCTTAAAATGCCTGGTATCGTTTTCAAGCTGCAAGATCGTATCTCTCAATTCTTTAGAAAAGCCCTCTAAATCCCCTATCGCCCTAAAGCGTATGTTATTATCCAAGTAAGTGGATCGCTCATCTTTAAGGTATTTTTTAAGCATCTTCATTAAAAAATCCACTTCACTTTTAGGGCGTTTCCAATTTTCTGTAGAAAAAGCGTATAAAGTCAAGCATTCTAGCTTATGGTTAGCGCACCAGATCGTGATGTCTTTAAGGGTTTTTACGCCCTTTTTATGCCCATAAGCCCTAGCTTTATTCTTTAATTTAGCCCACCTGCCATTACCATCCATAATAATGGCAAGATGTTTGAGAGTGTTATCCAATGCCTTTGCCCTTTAAAGAAATTCTTTAATTATACACCATTTAAAGCGTGCAAGCATCCACTAAATAAGCGATATGCTGCCAAGAAAATCGGGTTTTTTCACTCAAACCGATCTCGCAAGTGCTAGAAGTGGAAAAGCCCCTTTTAAGGTCATAGGATTGGTAAAACGCTTGAAAGCCGTTTAAAGCGCTCTCGTTCAATTCAGGAGTAAAAAAGCCCTTATTCCCCGCAAAGCCGCAACAACCCGTCTCTTTGTGGATAACAATCTCGCCCAAAGTGCATTTTTTAGCCAAATTAAACAACAACTCTTCTTTATTTTCTAACTTTAAAGCGCACATCGTGTATAACCCTATATCTTCGTTAATGGGGTTGAATTTTAATTTAGGGCTTAGAACTTCTTCAATATAGACGCTCAAATCATAGACTTTCAAATCCTTATAAGCTTTCATTTGCTTGAAAAAATGCGTCGAACATGCGCTATGGTCTAAAACAATGGGGATTTTGCCCTCATCGCTTAATTGTAAAAAAATCGCATGGTTTTTTTCATTGTTTTGTTTGGTTAAGTCGGTGTAATTAATAAAGGCTTTCCCGCAACAAAGCGCATCCAATCCATTAGGATACATTACCGAAACTTTGGCTTTTTGGCATAAAGATTCAAACACTTCTTGAATGCATCTTTTATCCGCCATTTTGGTTGATGGAGCGAACGAGCGGTTGATGCAGGTGCTGAAATAAATGACTTTTTCTTCGCTTTCATGCGTTTTATTTTCTAAAGGATAGGCGTTGTTTTTGGGCATGTAATGAAAGGCTTTAGGGAAGGGTTTGATGAATTTTTTAATCCCTTTAGTCAGGCTCACTAAGTTGTGAGAGCCTATGAGATTTTGAACTAAGCGAGCACTTTTTAAAGAAAAACGAGCCATGCTTGTGGTTGTTTGCATGTGATTTAAGATCTTTGAAGCGATCTTTTCGCCTCTAGGGTTTTTTTGATAATAATTTAGGGCGATCTTTCCGGTATCAATTTCTAAAGGGCATAGCATAGAGCACATATGGCACACTGCGCAAGTGGCGTGCGCTAAATATTCAGACTCTTTTAAAAGTTCATCTAATAAAACCTGATCTTCATTATGCCCATGACTCACCCTTTCTTTTAAGCGCTCTACCTCTCTGTGGATAACGATTCGTTGTCGTGGCGTTAAAGATAAATCTTTGCTAGGGCAAACCCTTTCACAAAACCCGCATTCCATGCACATGTCCAAATATTCTTCAATAGGGTGAATGCTCTTTAAATTTTTAGTGTGGATTTCTTTATCGTTTGTGATGATCACATCAGGGTTTAAAAGGCCATTAGGATCAAACAATTCTTTGATTTGTTTGTGGATTTTATAGGCTTTTTCTCCCCACTCCATTTCCACAAAAGGGGCTACCATCCTGCCTGTGCCATGCTCGGCTTTAATAGAGCCAAAGCTTTTGCTCACCATTAAAAACATGTCAGAAACCAAATTTTCAAACGCCTTTCTTTCAGCTTCATTTTCTAAAATCGGCGTAACGACAAAGTGCAAATTCCCGCTTAACGCATGCCCAAAAATAATGCTGTTATCCTTAAAGCCATGTTTTTTTAAAAGCCCCTCAATCGCTTTTGCCCCCTCTACAAAATTTTCTTGACTGAAGCACACGTCTTCAATAATCACAGAGCTTTGGCTTTTCCTTTTTGACGCTGCGATAGGGAAAATGCCTTTTCTGATCTTCCACCACGATTGATAAACATTAGGATCACTGCTGATTTGAGAATCTAAAACGACCGGTATCGCATTCAAAGCGTTTAAAATCGCTTGCATGTTGTTTTCTAAAATTAAAGGATCATCGCTTTCGCTTTGAATGAGTAAGCATGCGTTAGGCTCTTTGATTTCTAAAATCACGCTAGGCATGCCCTCTAAATTTTTCACGCTTTTTAAGCACGCATAATCCATAAGCTCTGCTGAAGAAATCATTTCAGGTTGTTTGGCTTTTAAGGCGGCTAGAATTTGAGCGGCTTTGGCGCATCGCTCTAAATTTTCATAAAACAATAACGCACAAGTTTTATAAGCGTAGTCTTTCACGCATTCTAATTCCACGCTTGAAATAAAGCCTAAAGTCCCCTCAGAGCCTATGAATAAATGGCTGATAATCTCAATAGGGTCTTCAAAATCAATGAGAGCGTTTAAGCTGTAGCCGGTGGTGTTTTTGATCTCGTATTTTTTCTTGATTAAAGCATGCAATTCTTGGTCTTCTAAAATCTCTTTTCTTAAATTCAAAACCCCTTCAATCAAATCTTTACGCACGTTTTTGAAATTCTCAACGCTCTTTTGATTGGCCGTGTCTAAAAGAGTGCCATCAGCTAAAATGACTCTTAAGGATTTTAGGGTTTTGTAGCTGTTTTGCTCCACCCCGCAACACATCCCGCTAGCGTTATTGGCGACAATCCCCCCTATCATAGCGGTGTTTATCGTAGAGGGGTCTGGGCCTATTTTTTTTATGGTAAGGTTTTAATAAAGCGTTCGCATTACTCCCTATGACTCCGCATGAGAGCTGAATGCTTGTAGCGTTATTTAAAATTTTAGCGTCTTTGAAAAAATGCGTAACCATAACCAGCACCCCATCACAGATCGCTTGCCCTGATAAAGAACTCCCAGCCGCTCTAAAAGTCAATGAAACGCCATGCTTTTTGGCTAAAACACAAAGCTTTTGAACTTCTTCTTCATCCTTCACCCAAGCGACTATTTTAGGGATATAACGATAACATGACGCATCAATGCCATAAGCCAAACGGCGTAAATAATCCTTAAAAATCCTATCGTTTAAAAACCCGCTCGCTTCGGTAAAAAAAGCATGATAATTTTCTTCCACACACACTCCTTGAACATTCCTATTTATCAAATCATTGTAACATAACCTTACTTTAACAATTAAGGATAAACATGCTTGAAGATTATGCAATCAGTTTGGAAGAAGTCAATTTCAATGATTTTATCGTCGTAGATGTGCGCGAATTGGACGAATATGAAGAATTGCATTTGCCTAACGCTACGCTCATTAGCGTCAATGACCAAGAAAAGCTCGCTGATTTTTTATCTAAGCACAAAGATAAAAAAGTGTTGCTCCATTGCAGGGCTGGCCGCAGGGCTTTAGATGCGGCTAAAAGCATGCATGAATTAGGCTATACGCCCTATTATTTAGAGGGCAATGTCTATGATTTTGAAAAATACGGCTTTAGAATGGTCTATGATGACACTTGCGATAAAAAAAACTAGGCATGGGGGAGATTGTATGGGTGCATTCTCAAAGAATCGCCCCTTATAAGACTCTCATTTTAAACGAATTGCGCTACTATCCCTTAGAATTAGATCCAACCCCTTTTAACGCTCTTGTTTTCACTTCTAAAAATGCGGTGTTTTCCTTGCTAGAAACCCTAAACAACAGCCCCAAACTCAAAACGTTACAAAACATTCCTGCTTACGCTTTGAGCGAACCCACCGCAAAAACTCTACAAGATCACCATTTTAAAGTCGCCTTTATAGGGAAAAAAGCCCATGGTAAAGAGTTTGCTCAAGAAATCCTTCCTTTATTGAAAGGAAAAAGCGTTTTGTATCTCAGGGCGAAAGAGATTGCCTCTTCTTTAGACACCATTCTTTTAGAGCATGGCATTGATTTCAAGCAAGCCGTTGTTTATGAAAACAAGCTCAAACATTTGACTTTAAGCGAGCAAAACGCCCTAAAACCCAAAGAAAAGAGCGTTCTTATTTTTACCGCTATAAGCCATGCAAAAGCCTTCTTGCACTATTTTGAATTTTTAGAAAATTACACCGCTATCAGCATTGGCAACACGACCGCTCTTTATTTGCAAGAACAAGGCATTCCAAGCTATATTGCCAAAAAGCCTTCCTTAGAAGCGTGTTTAGAACTGGCTTTGAGTTTGAGAGTTAAGGAATATTAAAAACATCTTATTATAATGCTCTCTATTGATTTTTAAAGGATGATGCATGAATCTTGTCTTTTTATGGGCCGCTTTAGGGGGGGCTATAGGGAGTTCGTTAAGGTATTTTGTGGGCAAAGTGATGCCCAGTAAATTTTTAATGTTTGAAAGTTTCCCTTTAGGGACTTTTAGCGTGAACCTCATAGGGTGTTTTGTCATCGGCTTTATGGGGCATTTGGCCGCTAAAAAAGTTTTTGGTGATGATTTTGGGATTTTCTTTGTAACCGGGGTTTTAGGGGGTTTTACGACCTTTTCTTCTTATGGGTTAGACGCTTTAAAACTCTTGCAAAAATCCCAATACCTTGAAGCCATTTCTTATGTCTTAGGCACTAACCTTTTAGGGCTTATTGGGGTGGCTATCGGTTGGTTTTTGGCTAAAAATTTTGTAGGCATTCATTAAAAAACGCTTTCTAGCGTTTTATTAACGCTTGATTGAAGCAAAGCCTACAATCATAACAGCCACAAAGCCATTTCATCGGCCATGAAAAAATCGCTCGCTATCAAGCGGTTATTTTTAATGAAAGCCTTATTTTCTTCAATCAAAAACTTTACTTTATTTTTATCTAAGAAACTAAGCTCAACCCCCAGCACGCACCTCAAGCCCAAAAACAGCTTTTCTAAGCGCTTGTCTTGTTCGCTGAGCGTCTCAACTTGGCGTTTTAGGGGGTCTTTAATGTAGTTTTCTATGAGTTTTTTTGCAAAAAAACGCTCATTCGCCACGCAGCCTACAGCCCCAGCCCCACACCCTAAATAATCTTTAGCCCCCCAGTAAGCCAAGTTGTGTTTGACTTGATAATTTCTAGCGTAATTAGACACTTCGTATTGCTTGAAAGAAAAGCCCTCTAAAGCCTCTCTCACCACATTGTCAAAATCCACGCATGAGGGTTTTTTGGCGTTTTTTTCTAAATTCGTGTTTTTTTCAATACTCAAAGCATAAGCGCTCAAGTGGTTGATAGGGAGTTCTTTAGCGAGTTTTAATTCTTCTTTTAAAGAGTTTTCATTGTCTAATGGGGTGTTATAAATCAAATCAATGCTGACATTTTCAATCCCGCTTTTTAAAATAGTTTCTATCACGGGAGCGATATTTTTAGAATGTTGGCGCTCTAAAAACAACAATTTATCCTCCCTAAAACTTTGCACCCCTAAACTCAAGCGGTTGATCCCTAAATCTTTTAAGCCTTGACACCAAGCTTTAGAAATCAATTCGGGGTTAGCTTCAGTGGTGATCTCACAATCTGAGCTCAAGCGCGCATTGTGGTGAATGCTTTCAAAAATCCTTTCAAAAGCCTTCACGCTCAAAGTGTTAGGCGTGCCGCCGCCAATAAAAATACTTTCAATTGGTTCATCAGTTTGGCTTAACGCATGCTTTAGATCCAGGCATAACGCTTGAGTGTATTCTTCTTTTAACCCATGCTTGTTTTCATAGGAATTGAAAGCGCAATAACCGCATTTATTTTCACAAAAGGGGATATGAATGTATAAAATCATATTTATTTCTCTCATTTTCACTTCATTTTTAAGCAAAACTTAAACTTGTAATTGTATCATTTTAAGATCATTTTGATAAGTAGAGGAGACAAACGATGAAAAAGGTTATCATGGCTTTAGGCGTTTTAGCGTTCGCAAACGCTTTGATGGCAACAGATGTTAAAGCCCTTGCAAAAGGTTGTGCCGCTTGCCATGGGGTCAAGTTTGAGAAGAAAGCTTTAGGCAAAAGCAAAATCGTCAACATGATGAGTGAAGCGGAAATTGAAAAAGATCTTATGGATTTTAAAAGCGGTGCCAACAAGAATCCTGTCATGAGTGCGCAAGCTAAAAAATTAAGCGATGAAGACATCAAAGCTTTAGCCAAATACATCCCCACTCTCAAATAAACTCTCTCCGTTTTAATAGCGCTATTTGGGTGCTATTAAAACGAGTTTCAAGCCCTTTTTTCTTAATTTTTGATTTTAATGGCGTTCTTAACCCTACTTAAAGCCAGTATACACTATAATACCATCTTAATCAAACAAGAAAGAGCTAAAATAAAGACCTATGCTACATAAAAAATATCGTCCTAATGTTGCGGCCATTATCATGTCGCCAGACTACCCTAACGCATGCGAAGTTTTTATCGCCGAGCGCATAGATATTGAAGGGGCGTGGCAGTTCCCCCAAGGGGGCATTGATGAGGGCGAAACCCCTTTAGAAGCGCTTTATAGGGAATTACTAGAAGAAATTGGCACGAATGAAATAGAGATTTTGGCGCAATACCCCAGATGGATCGCCTATGATTTCCCAAGCAATATGGAGCATAAATTCTATGCGTTTGACGGGCAAAAACAACGCTATTTTTTAGTGCGCCTAAAGCATGCGAACAACATTGATTTGAACAAACACACGCCAGAATTTAGAGCCTATCAATTCATCCATCTTAAGGATTTGCTTAAAAAAATCGTTCCCTTCAAACGCCAAGTGTACCGCCAAGTCATCGCTTATTTCAAAAAAGAGGGGTATTTATAGGGTGTTAATCGTTCAAAAATACGGCGGCACGAGCATGGGCAGCATAGAAAGGATCCACAATGTCGCTCAAAGGGTTTTAGAAAGCGTTGAATTAGGGCATCAAGTCGTGGTGGTGGTTTCAGCGATGAGCGGCGAAACCGACAGGCTTTTAGAATTTGGCAAGAATTTTAGCCATAACCCTAACAAGCGAGAAATGGATAGGATTGTGAGCACGGGGGAATGGATTTCAAGCGCGGCTTTGAGCATGGCGTTAGAAAGGTATGGGCATAGAGCCATTTCCTTGAGCGGGAAAGAAGCGGGCATTTTAACCAGCTCGCATTTTCAAAACGCCGTGATCCAATCCATTGACACCAAACGCATCACAGAGCTTTTAGAAAAAAACTACATCGTGGTGATCGCTGGGTTTCAAGGCGCTGACATTCAAGGCGAAACAACGACTTTAGGGCGTGGGGGGAGCGATTTGAGCGCGGTTGCTTTGGCCGGGGCTTTAAAAGCGCATTTGTGCGAAATCTATACGGATGTGGATGGCGTTTATACCACCGATCCGCGCATTGAAGAAAAGGCTCAAAAAATCGCACAAATCAGCTATGATGAAATGCTTGAACTGGCTTCTATGGGGGCTAAAGTTTTGTTAAACCGCTCGGTGGAATTAGCCAAAAAACTCAGCGTGAAGTTAGTGACTCGCAATTCGTTTAACCATAGTGAAGGCACGCTCATTGTGGCTGAAAAAGACTTTAAAGGAGAACGCATGGAAACCCCTATAGTGAGTGGGATCGCATTGGATAAAAATCAGGCTCGTGTGAGCATGGAGGGCGTGGAAGATCGGCCAGGCATTGCCGCTGAAATCTTTGGCGCTTTAGCGGAGTATCGCATTAATGTGGATATGATCGTCCAAACGATCGGCAGAGACGGCAAAACCGATTTGGATTTTACGATCGTTAAAACCCAAATAGAAGAAACCAAGCAAGCCTTAAAGCCTTTTTTAGCGCAAATGGATTCCATTGATTATGATGAAAATATCGCTAAAGTTTCCATAGTGGGCGTGGGCATGAAGTCGCATTCTGGGGTAGCGAGTATCGCTTTTAAAGCCCTAGCCAAAGACAATATCAATATCATGATGATTTCTACAAGCGAGATTAAAATTTCGGTTTTGATTGACATTAAATACGCTGAATTAGCTGTTAGAACTTTGCATGCGGTGTATCAATTAGATCAATGAAAAATTTCTACGACTGGATCAAGGAATTTGTGCGCGATCAAGGGGAGTTTATCGCCCAACAAAGCGGGTGGCTGGAATTAGAGCGATCAAGCTATGCCAAACTCATCGCGCAAACCATCTCGCATGTGCTTAATGGCGGATCGCTGTTGGTGAGCACTGATTCTTCTAGGCTCTGGTTTTTAAACTACATCCTTTCTAACCTAAACCCTAAAGATTTAAAAGAGCGCCCCTTATTGTCAGTCATTGATTTTAACGCTTCTTCTTTCTACCCTAAAAACGATGCGAATCTCTCTCTAGCCGCCATAGAGATGACTTATCAAAACCCCATGTTTTGGCATGTTGGGAGGGTTGAAAATGAAGGTTTGAAAACGATACTACTGGGTAAAATCCCTAGTTTTTTATGGCTTTTTGAAGAGCTTAAAGAAGATTGCTTGCTTTTAAAAGAGCATGACAGCTTGCTAGATTATAAATTATTGCAGCTCTTCAAACTCTTTGAAAACGCGCTTTTTAGCGTGCTATACAATAAGATTACTTTGTGAAAAACTCCAACCGCCTTATTTATACGGACAATCTTGAAGAGAGCCTAGAAGAGACTGCAAGCCTTTTTGAACACCACATTAAATTCTACACCGAGATCATTGAAAAAGATAAAAAAGTGATCAAAACTTTTAATAAGGATTTTAAAATAGAGCATGCCAAAGAAGTCCTATCCAAAGCCAACCTCAAACACAGCGAATTAAACGCTTTTTTAATCGCCGCTCCTAGCTATGGCACAGAAGCCCAAAACGCGCTTTTAAAAATCTTAGAAGAACCCCCGAATAACATTTGTTTTATCATGTTCGCTAAAAGCCCAAACCATGTGTTAGCCACCATTAAATCCCGCCTAATCAAAGAAGACAAACGCCAAAAAATCCCCCTAAAACCTTTAGATTTGGATTTATCAAGGCTGGATTTGAAAGATATTTACGCGTTTTTAAAAAATTTAGACAAAGAAAATTTTGATTCCAGAGAAAATCAGAGGGAAAAAATTGAAAGCCTGTTAGAGAGCGTTAACAGGCATAAGATCCCCTTAAACGAGCAAGAATTGCAAGCCTTTGATTTAGCGATTAAGGCTAACAGCTCTTATTACAAGCTCAGCTACAATCTTTTACCCCTACTTTTAAGCCTTTTATCTAAAAAGAAAACGCCATGATTGTAAAACGCCTTAACCCTGATGCGCTCAAAAACGCTCTGCAAAAAATAGGCCCAGAAAAGATCGCACAAAACCATATGCATCAAAAAGGCGTTAGCTTTGTTTTTGAGATCCAACATCTGCCCTTAAGCGCAACGCTCATTTTAAAGCAAGAGGCCATAAGCGTTGGGGGCGATTTCGCCACGCCAAGAGATTGTATTTTAGCTAAAGAGCCTTTTTATGATGGGGTGCTAATTGTGAGCGCTAGCCAATTAGAACGCCTTATTGTCAAGTGCCATTCCCAACCCTTTGGGCTTAAACATTTAGCGCAAGAATTAAAAAGTCACCTCAAAGCTAAAAAACTTAACGCTCCGCAGATCATGGCGGTTTTAAACCTGACTCCGGATAGCTTCTATGAAAAGAGCCGGTTTGATAGTAAAAAAGCGCTTGAAGAAATCTATCAATTGCTAGAAAAAGGTATCACGCTCATTGATATAGGTGCGGCCAGTTCAAGGCCACAGAGTGAAATCATTGATCCAAAAATAGAGCAAGATCGCTTAAAAGAAATTTTATTAGAGATCAAATCCCAAAAACTCTACCAATGCGCTAAATTCAGCATAGACACCTACCATGCCACAACCGCCCAAATGGCTTTGGAGCATTATTTTTCCGTCCTTAATGATGTGAGCGGTTTTAATAGCGCTGCAATGCTAGAAGTCGCAAAAGATTACAAGCCCACTTGCATTTTAATGCATACTCAAAAAACCCCCAAAGACATGCAAGAAAATGTTTTTTACCATAATTTATTTGATGAAATGGATCGCTTCTTTAAGGAAAAACTAGAGGTTTTAGAAAAATACGCGCTTCAAGATATTATTTTAGATATTGGGTTTGGATTCGCTAAATTAAAAGAGCATAATTTAGCCTTAATCAAGCATTTAAGCCATTTTCTCAAATTCAAAAAACCTTTATTGGTGGGAGCGAGTCGTAAAAACACGATCGGGCTTATCACCGGGCGTGAAGTTCAAGACCGGCTCGCCGGCACTTTGAGTTTGCATTTAATGGCGTTGCAAAATGGAGCGAGTGTTTTAAGAGCGCATGACATTGATGAGCATATCGATCTCATCAAGGTGTTTAAGAGTTTGGAAGAAACGGATTAAAAAAAGCACCTCAACCCTAACCCCATTTAAAGGGTAACATCCATAGAAGAAGGGTTGTTGTAAGCGTTTTGGTAGCGTTGCAAAAAAGCGTTATGGTTGGTAGCGTTAAAGGTTTGTAGGGCTTTTTTGTGCAAGCCATTTATCGGTTGTTTGGGGGCGTTTTCCACTTCTTTAGAGAATTTCCCGTTATAAAAATCCGTCAAACTATAGAGCGACTGAGCGGCCAAGCGTTTCTGGCTCTCATCCATTCCAGCCGTAGCCCTTAAAAAAGCCTCATACTCTCTATCGCTCATCAATTCTAAAACTAAAAAGCCGTAAGTTTCCCTCTTGTCAGGGTTAAAGGGGAGATTTTCTGTTGGAGCGTCTTTTTTTTCTCGCTCTATTTTTTCTGTGTTTCCAACAGGAGCCAGGTCTTCTTTAGGAGCGCTTTTAGCGTTTAAAAGCCCATAGAGGTTAGAATCAAACTGATTGATAGAAGAAACAGCCATGTGAATTTCCTAAAATTGAATTTTACGCTGATATTAAGCAAAATCCATTCCCTAATGAGACTCATAAAATTTAAAAAGCTTAAAAGAGTTTTCTAATAGTGGCGTTCAAACCCTTTAAAAAGGGTCTAGGAGTTTATTTTCAAAAAGGATTCGTGTTTTTATGTTTTCATATTTCTATAAGGAGCTTGAAATGCTGAAGCTTCTAGAATCATTCTAGACAAAACAAAAGGTAAAACTCCTAGAGCATTGTTATAGCATGATTTTACCAATCAATGCAACTTTTATATTTTTAAAGCTTAAAAACTTTAAGTCTTAATTAGAGATTTTAGGTTAAACTACCCTAAAAATCTTTAATCTAATGGGTAAAAGGCATGCGTAACACCATTTTATTTGGCGTTTCAATGATACTTTTGGCGAATTTATGCTTTGGGATCATGAGCGCGTTTGTTAAAATCACAGCGGATTATTTTTCCCCTATGGAAAATGTGTTTTACCGCTCCATTACCATGACGCTTTTGCTCTTGCTTATTTATCCTTTCAAACCCTACCGCTTGAAAAGTTACAAACAAGGCGGTTTTAAAAAGCTCGCTTTTAGGGTCGTTGTGGGGGGCTTGGCCATGCTAGCGTTTTTTTATAATATTGAAAAAATTTCGCTCGCTACAGCGACGGCCTTTTCGCAATGCGCGCCGATTTATACGGTGCTTCTTTCCCCTTTGCTTTTGAAAGAAAAACTCAAAAGAAGCGCGTTAATTTCTGCATGCATCGGGCTAGTGGGGGTGGTGTTGATCTCCGATCCTAGCGTGGAAAATGTGGGGCCGGTTGAAATCCTTATGGGCATATTGAGCGGGATCTTTGTGTCTTTAGCGTATATCACTTTAAGGGATTTGAGGGAATATTACGACAAGCAAGCCGTGATTTTAGCGTTCGCCTTTGGCATGAGCCTTCTTGGATTAATAGGCATGTTCATTGATATTCCTTTTTTATCCACAGGCATTCATATCCCTAGAAAAGAGGATATTTTATGGATTTCTTTAATAGGGATTAGCGGGACTTTAGGGCAGTATTTCTTAACTTATGCTTACATGAACGCGCCCGCTGGGATCATTGCCCCCATTGAATACACCCGCATTGTTTGGGGGCTATTGTTTGGGCTGTATTTAGGCGATACATTTTTGGATCTTAAAAGCTCTTTGGGGGTGGCTTTGATTTTATGTTCAGGCTTACTCATTGCCTTGCCCGCTCTTTTAAAAGAATTAAAAAAAATTTAAGCGATGCAACTAAGCCCCTTACAAAGCGCTCTGTTATACTTTAGCTACTTTATTTATCCAGAGAAAAAAACAAGAAGCTTTGATTTAAGCGATTTAGTCTTTACCATCATGGTTTTTTTAGTCCTAGCTTTGGGGCTGTTGATGAGTAAAGAAATTTCTATCAGCTACAATGAAGCGAAAGACTTTTTTTATAGCAATGCATGGTTTGTCAAAATCGCTCAAAAAAGCGCTGAAATTTTAGGCCAAAACGATTTGGCTTTGAGGTTGCCTTTTTTGATCGCTCATCTCATCAACATGTTTTTATTCTACCTCATAGGGCGAAAGATTCTAAAAAAGCCTAAAGACGCCCTTTATGTGGTATTGACTTACGCTTTATTGCCTGGAGTGAATCTCTTTGCGATTTTACTGGCTAAAAGCGTGCTGGTGTTAAGCCTTGGGCTTTTGATTAGCTATTTATATATCAAAACCCAAAAAATCCCTTATTTAACCCTTAGTGCTTGCGCGTTTTTAGACGGCGCGTTTATCCCGCTTTTACTAGGGGTTTTTACCTACGCTTTAAGGAAACGCTATTTTAAGAGCGCGATCTTTATTTTGGTGGGTTTAGGCGTGAATATTGCTCTTTTTAGCGGGAGTTTCAATAAGGGCTTGCCTAGTGGGTATTTTATAGACACATGCTTAGAACTCATGCTTTTATATTCGCCCCTATTCTTCCTCTACTACCCTTATACGCTCTATAAAGCCCTTTTGGATAAAAAGCCATCGTTACTGGCCTTTATGAGCGCGAGCGGTTGGCTTTTCCCTTTGCTTTTGAGCATGCGCCAAGAGATAGATTTAAAAACTTTCGCCCCCTTAGCGTTAATTGGTTTGCCTTTGTTTGTTAAAAGCGTTTTAAATAGCCTTAGGGTGCG
Organism: Helicobacter pylori NCTC 11637 = CCUG 17874 = ATCC 43504 = JCM 12093; assembly: GCF_900478295.1. Classification (NCBI taxonomy): domain Bacteria; kingdom Pseudomonadati; phylum Campylobacterota; class Epsilonproteobacteria; order Campylobacterales; family Helicobacteraceae; genus Helicobacter; species Helicobacter pylori. Next base: position 557,617 of record NZ_LS483488.1, on the reverse strand, counting down.
TTTAAAGGAATTTAGGGGGCAGTATTATTTGCGCGTTTTTAGTTTGTATCTTTTGATGCTCACTGAAACGCTCTTTTTATGGGGGAGTAAAATTTCTGGCGCTAATGAAAAATTATTAAACCGGCATTTCTTAGCCAAAGAAGTCGCTACAGCCTTGCAATTAAGAGGCATTCATCAAATCCGCACTAACGATAAACAACTCGCCTTAAGGCTCCAATTCTATGGCATTAAAGAAGGGGGGAGGTTAAGACTGATCAACACTAAGATTTCTAAAAAACGCCCGGATATTACAATCATCTACGCTGATAAAATTCTACAATCCTATAGTTTGGTGCGCCATTAAATTAATTCTTTAAAAAGCGTTTTATCTAAAAAACGATAAAATACACTCTAAAAATAAATAAAATATGCGAGAAAAATCATGAGACTCAAACTAACCCATATAAACCATATAAGCCATAAGATTGCCAATGACTTTATCCATTCAAAACTATTAGAATTAAAAGCCCCTAGAGAATTATTGTGTGAATTGATAGAAGGGATTTTGGAAAAAAGCGTTAAAAAAGAAAACGCCATTGATGAGCAAGCCAGAGAGCTTTTAGAAGAAAACACCGATGAGATAGAATTCATGCGGATGGATGAAAGGCAGCTTTTTTGGATGATTAAAAGACAGATCGCTCAAAAAGAGGGCTTCCATTTGTTTTGGGAAGAAAGGTGCAACGATTTGTCGCACCAGATTTTGAATAAAATCTTAGATGAGGATTTGATCATGTTTAGCGTGTCAGAGAATTTGATAAGGAATTTGATTTACAAATCCATTGACACCTATTCTAAAGCGTATGAAAGCATTGAAAATGAAGTGCATGAAAAAATCAAGCATTACAAACGCAAACTGCCCGTAGGGAGCGATGAATACGAGCTGGTGTTTGAAAGGCTCTATGAAGAAGAATTAAGACGCAAGGGCTTTTTATAATGGTCTCTCTCTATTTAGAAAACGGGCTTTTTTTAAAAGCGCAAAGTTTTGGGGCTAGCGGCACGCAAGCGGGCGAGCTTGTTTTTAACACTTCTATGAGCGGCTATCAAGAAGTCATTAGCGACCCTAGCTATAAGGGGCAATTTGTGGTTTTTAGCATGCCTGAAATTGGGGTTGTGGGCGCTAATTCTAAAGATGATGAATCCTTTTTTTCATGCGCAGGGGTTTTAGCACGCCATTACAATGAATTTTTTTCTAATTCAAGGGCGGATTTTAGCTTGAGCGCTTATTTGAAAGAGCGTGGCGTTTTAGGGATTTGTGGCGTTGATACCAGGAGTTTGATTAAAACCTTACGCCATCATGGGTGCTTGATGATGGTCGCTTCCACGATAGAGCATGACAAAAACAAGCTTGAAGAAATTTTAAAAAATGCCCCTAAAATTTCTCACTCCCCCCTAGTGTCTAGCGTTTCTACGCCAAAAATCACCACGCACCAACGCACGACTTTTGATTTCAAAACCCTAGATTACAAGCCTTTTGATGAAAAAACCTCTCATAAAATTATCGCCGTGCTAGACTTTGGGGCTAAAGACAATATCTTAAACGAGCTTCAAAATGTGGGGTTAAAAGCCCTTATTTACCCGCACCACACTAAAGCTAACGAGCTGATTAAGGCCTATGAAAAAAAAGAAATTAGCGGGATTTTCCTCTCTAACGGGCCTGGCGATCCTTTAAGCTTGCAACAAGAAATCAGAGAAATCAAGCAACTCATTAACGCTAAAATCCCCATGTTTGGCATTTGCTTAGGGCATCAATTGCTCTCTATCGCGCAAGGCTACCCTACTTACAAGCTCAAATTTGGCCATCATGGGAGCAACCACCCCGTTAAAAACCTAAAAACAAACGCCGTTGAAATCACCGCACAAAACCACAACTATTGCGTCCCTGAAGACATTGAAGAAATCGCCATTATCACGCACCGCAATCTTTTTGACAACACCATTGAGGGCGTGCGTTATAAAAACGCTCCCATTATTTCTGTCCAGCACCACCCAGAAAGCAGCCCTGGTCCCAAAGAGAGCCATTATATTTTTAAAGAATTTGTGGAATTGTTAAAGGGTTTTTAGGGGTTTTTAAAACAGCGCCTATAGAGGCTAAAAAGCGCTTTAAAAATAGATTTAAATCTTTTTATCAAAAAATCTCGCATTTACTCTAAATTAGTTCTCTTGCAATAGTATTCTCTCGCAATAATTGTTATTGTTATTGCGACAAAACTTTTAGAAGGAGTTATTATGGGAAGTATCGGCAGTATGGGCAAACCTATTGAAGGGTTTTTAGTGGCAGCCATTCAGTTTCCTGTGCCAATTGTCAATAGCCGTAAGGATATTGATCACAACATTGAAAGCATTATTAGGACCTTGCATGCGACTAAAGCGGGGTATCCGGGAGTGGAACTTATCATTTTCCCTGAGTATAGCACGCAAGGTTTGAATACCGCTAAGTGGCTTAGCGAAGAGTTTTTATTAGATGTCCCGGGTAAAGAGACAGAGCTATACGCTCAAGCGTGTAAAGAGGCGAAAGTTTATGGTGTTTTTTCAATCATGGAACGCAATCCTGATTCTAACAAAAACCCCTACAACACCGCCATTATCATTGATCCGCAAGGTAAAATCATTTTAAAATACCGCAAGCTATTCCCATGGAATCCTATTGAACCATGGTATCCTGGGGATTTAGGAATGCCTGTGTGCGAGGGTCCGGGCGGATCAAAATTAGCCGTGTGCATTTGCCATGACGGCATGATTCCAGAGCTCGCTAGAGAAGCGGCCTATAAAGGGTGCAATGTGTATATCCGCATTTCAGGCTATAGCACTCAAGTCAATGATCAATGGATTTTGACCAACCGCTCCAACGCATGGCACAATTTGATGTATACCGTGAGCGTGAATTTAGCCGGCTATGATAATGTCTTTTACTACTTTGGTGAGGGGCAAATCTGTAACTTTGATGGCACGACTCTTGTTCAAGGACACCGCAACCCTTGGGAGATTGTAACCGGGGAAATCTATCCTAAAATGGCAGACAACGCTCGCTTAAGCTGGGGCTTAGAAAACAACATTTACAACCTAGGCCATAGAGGGTATGTGGCTAAACCGGGCGGAGAACATGACGCAGGCTTAACCTACATCAAAGACTTAGCCGCTGGTAAATACAAATTGCCTTGGGAAGATCACATGAAAATCAAAGATGGCTCTATTTATGGCTATCCTACCACCGGTGGGCGTTTTGGGAAATAATCCCTAACCTTGTATTTTTGCTAGAACCTGTTTTTAAAGGTTCTAGCGTCCCCCCTATTTTAATTTTTCCAATCAATTTTTACGAATAGTCTTCTATCACAGAGCATGTAAGACGACCCATAAAAAGCGTAAGCCCCCATAAAGCGATATAGCCCACACAAAACCATGTTATTTTTGATAAAGACCACCACCACATTGTAGATGATAGAGCGCTAAAATCTGTAATAATGCCATAGCCATAATAGATCATTCCCGCTAAACATGCCAATTTATGAGCATGGCAGTAAGCGCTAATCCCAAAACCACCACCAAGATTGACACAAGAATACGAGACCAAGACCCCATGACAACTCCTTAAACTTCAAATGTTGTATTATATCGTTTTTTTTGTTTGTCAAGGGGGTTTATCAGTTAGGTGGAGTGTTTTTAATGTTTATCTTTTAGGGATAAGCCTAGAAACATTGCTTTTTATCATGAACCAATTATCGGTCATCTAATATACCATTAATAGGTGTACTTGGAAATGTTGAAGCGGAGCAAAAAAACACATAAAGAAGAAAATAACCCATTACTTTCCAAAAAGACCACCCATTGAAACTCCAAATGAGACACAAGCCTGTCATGGCTGCAACAACGATGCAAAATAACGACAAGAATCTTAAGCTAGAGATTAAAATTTTTTGCCCCTCTGTGAGCTTGTCTTTTCTAAACGCCTCTTGCAAACCTTTCTCAGCCAACGGCTTGACGCCATCAACGATTGGTTTGGTATCTGGGAAAAAAATACTGATAGCCGCACCTCCAATACCCATAGCAGCAGTAATGAAAGGATTGTTTTGATTGGGATCAGAATTTTCTATCTCTTCCATCTCTCTTTTTAAGTTCTTCCCAAACACGAGATATATACCCCACGCAACCAACCATAAAAGCACCACCACAACAGAAAAAATAAAATACGCCATGCGAGAAACCCTTTAAACATCAAATGCTGGAGTGTATCGTTTTTTTTGTTTGTCAAGGGGGTTTATCAGTCAGTGGATAGTGTTTTAATGTTTATAAAATAATAGCGTTTATAACGATGCAATTTCAGCCCCTAATTTTAGCGCCCCTAACAAGCCTTCCACATTCAGCCCCAACCCCACGCTCAAATTCTCGCTTGAGCTTTTAATATAGGACCTATGAAAGTCCTCTAAACGCACGCAGCCCGCGCTTTCTTGCCACAATCCGCTCTCTAAGTATTTTTCTATCTCGCTAGGATCAAACGCCTTTAAACGCGCTCTAAAAACCGATAGATCCAGCCATTCCAACACAGGAGAAATCAATGCAGAGCAAGTTAAAACCTCTATTTCATTACCATTTTGGCGTTTTAAAAATTCAAGGGCTTCTTGCTTGTTTTTAGCTTTTCGTTGCATGCGATTACCCACGCTCACCACGCTATCAGCCACCACGATAACGCAATTATTCGCAAGTAACTCTTTAGCTTTTTCTAATTTCCCCTTGCACGCCAAATAGACAAACTCCCTAGAGTCTGTGGTTTTTAGGCTTTCTTCATCAAAATAGAGCGCTTTTTGTTCAAACTTAATCCCATGCTCTTTTAAAAGATTCGCCCTAGCGCTGGATTGAGAGCCTAAAATAAGCTCCATGCTATCCCTCTAAAGCTTTAAGAGCGGTATTTTTCGCTAAATTGAGCGCGGCTTGCAAATTTTCAATATCCTTGCCCCCAGCGCTCGCAAAATCACCTCTCCCGCCCCCTTTGCCCCCTAAAATTTGCGCCACTTCATTAGCCCATGCGTTCGCCTTTATGGGTGCGTTTTTCACCCCGCATGCGAGAGTGATTCGCTCGTTTTCTTTTTTAAACACCATAGCGAGCAATCTTTCATGCTTACTTTTCAATCGGTCAATCATTTCTTTAATGTCGCCCTGTTCCACGACGCCCACCACCAAATCCACGCCATGGATTTTTTCAACCGGTAAATCCATAGAAACGGGGGCTTTTTGGCTGTTTTTCACGCTCTCTTTAAGCTTGTTGATGCCGGCGATCACATCGTTATTTTTCAATAAAGTCTTAGCGTTTTTAAGCTCTTTATTTTCTTCTTTAGCCAGTTGGTAAAAGGCTTTCCCGCACACCGCTTCAATGCGTCTGACCCCACTACTCACCCCGCTTTCTTTAAGAATCCTAAACCCCCCAATCAGCCCGGTATTTTCCACATGAATGCCCCCACACAATTCAATGGACGCTTCTTTAAAGCTCACCACCCGCACATTTTCAGCGTATTTTTCACTAAATAACGCTAACGCTCCCTTATCTTTGGCTTGGTTTAAAGGCATATGCTCCACCTGGCTTGTCAAATGCTTGAAAATTTGAGCATTAACTAAATCTTCTACTTTTTCTAACTCTTCATCGTTGAGCGCTTTAGGGTGCGAGAAATCAAAGCGCAATCGTTTGGATTCCACTAAACTCCCTGCTTGACTCACATGCGAGCCTAAAACTTCTCTTAAAGCGCTCTGCAATAAATGCGTCGCGCTATGGTGTTTGGCGATTTCTAAGCGCTCATCGCTCACTTGCGCGATCACTTGATCGCCTTTTTTTAGCGCTTTTTTGATTTCAAGGAGTGAAAAATTAAGCCCAAAAAAGTTTTTTGTGTCTGACACTAGAGCCGCTTCTTCATTGTCTTTAAAAAGCGCGCCCCTATCGCCTATAGCCCCCCCACCTTCTGCATAAAAAGGGGTTTTTTCTAACAACACCCAAACTTCTTGGTTAGGATTTGCATCGGTTATTTCTTTAAAATCGCTATCAAAAAACCCTAAGGCTTTAGCAGAACATTCTGTCGTTTCATACCCCACAAATTCATTGGGTGCATAAGCGTTTAAAATAGCGCTAAAATCAGCGTTATGTTGTTTGCCTTTCCATGAAGCTTTAGAGCGTTTCACCTGCTCTTGCATGCACAATTCAAAGCCTTGCATATCCACGCACGCCCCATGACTTCTTAGCATGTCGTTCGTTAAATCCAAAGGGAAACCAAAAGTGTCATAAAGCTTGAAAGCGATCTTGCCATCAAAGATTTTATTTTCATTCAAATGCTTTAAAGACAAGTTAAACAATTCCATGCCCGATTCCAAAGTCTCTAAAAAGCGCTCTTCTTCTTCAAAGCATTCTTTCATCACCATTTCTTTAGACTCTTTCAAATACGCATGCGTGTTAGAAAATTGCTCGCACACCACGCCCACGACTTTGTATAGAAACGCTTCTTTCAAGCCCATTAAATACCCATGCCTTAAGGCTCGCCTTAAAATGCGCCTTAAAACATAGCCACGGCCTTCCTTATTGAAATGCACCCCTTGAGCGAGCAAGAACGCTACCGCTCTTGCGTGATCGGCCACTACCCTAAAACTTGGCTGGAACTCGCTCGCATAATCCAGGCTTGTAAGCTCGCTGATTTCTCCCATTAGGGGCGCAAATAATGAAGAATCAAAATTATTGAGCTTACGTTCTAATAGCGCTTGCACCCTTTCTAATCCCATGCCCGTATCAATGCTAGGCTTTGGCAAGGGGGATAAAACGCCATCATTAGAGCGTTCGTATTGCATGAACACCAAATTCCAAATTTCTAAAAACCTATCGCCCTCGCCCCCAAAATAATCCTCGCTCCCCTTAAAGTGTTTTTCGCCCTGATCAATATAAATTTCACTGCAAGGCCCGCAAGGCCCGCTATCGCCCATTTGCCAGAAATTATCTTTATCGCCCATTTTTTTAATCCTGTCAACAGGCACAAACTTTTCCCATAGTTTAACGGCTTCATCGTCTTTTTCATGCACGCTGATGTATAAATCTTTAGGTTTAAACCCTAAATTCTTGGTTACAAATTCCCACGCAAACAAAATCGCTTCTTCTTTGAAATAATCCCCAAAAGAGAAATTCCCTAGCATTTCAAAAAGCGTGTGGTGCCTTGCGGTGTAACCGACATTTTCTAAATCGTTATGCTTGCCACCCGCTCGCATGCACAATTGCGAACTTGTCGCTCTGGGAATGCTAGGGCGTGGCACTATACCGGTAAAAATATCTTTAAATTGCACCATGCCGGCATTGGTAAAAAGCAAGGTAGCGTCATTAGGCACTAAAGGCATGCTGGGATAAATCTCATGCCCCTTATTTTGAAAAAATTGTAAAAATTCGTTGCGAATGTCCATGGGTATTCCTTTTTGTTGTTTTATCGCGCATTTTAAGGCTATTTTATAGCTCTTTTAAGTTGTTTTTTTAAAAAGATAGTTTATTATACTTTAAACATCCAAAATTAAAGGAGAAAACCATGTTCCATGAATTTAGAGACGAAATCAGCGTGTTAAAAGCGAATAATCCGCATTTTGATAAGATTTTTGAGAAACACAACCAGCTTGATGACGACATCAAAACCGCTGAGCAACAAAACGCTAGCGACGCTGAAATCAGCCACATGAAAAAACAAAAATTAAAATTAAAAGATGAAATCCACAGCATGATCATAGAGTATAGAGAAAAGCAAAAATCTGAACGCGCTTAAGCCATCTTAGTGAAAACACGCTAAAACGCTTTTAAAAGAGCGTTCTAGCTTTACCGCTTGGTTGGATTTAACGCTTTGATTTTGGATTAAAGCGTTAGGTTGTTTTTAACTTTATTCCCACCATAAGCTTTATTAATTTTAATGTTCTTTACATCATTTTAAAAATGGGGTTTTGAAACTTTGTTTTATTGTTTTAGCTCTCATTTTATTGTAAAACTTATTTTATTAAAGTTTTATTTTATTTTCTTAAAGGGATGATAGGGAGTATTTGAAATCATTCTCTCTCCTACAACCCACAACTAAATCCCCCTAAAGAAGCACTTTCTAAAAATTACCGCTGAAGCTTTCCACTAGCTTAAAAACGCTAAAAAGGATTTTCATCAAACCCCCAAAAGAGAGGCTTTAAAAAAGAAAAGTTTTAAAAAAAAGATAATTCAAAAAAAAGAAAAAAGATCAAACCCCCCAAAAAAAAGAAATCCCTTTAAAAAAGAAATCCCTTTAAAAAAGAAATCCCTTTAAAAAAGAAATCCCTTTAAAAAAGAAATCTCTTTAAAAAAAGGGTTTAAAAAAGAAACCCCTTAAAAAGAAAGTTTAAAAAAAAAGCTTTAAAAAAGAAAGGGTTTAAAAAAAGAAAGTTTAAAAGAAAAGGGTTTAAAAAAAGAAAGTTTAAAAGAAAAGGGTTCAAAAGAAAAAAGATTTTTCATTAAAATCCCCCAAAAAGAAAGAGAGTTCAAAACAAAGGGTTCAAATGAAACCCCCCTAAAACAAAGGGAATTTAAGAGAAAGGCTTTAAAAAAAAGAGAGTTCAAAAAAAAAAAAAAGAAAAAAAGAAAGTTTAAAAAAAAGAAAGACTTTAAAAAAAAGAGGGTTTAAAAAAGAAACCCCCCAAAAAAAGAGTTTAAAAGAAATCCCTTAAAAAAGGGAGTTTCACAAAGGGTTTTTAGCTTCTAGTAAGCGAACACATAATTCAAATACACGCTATAAAGCCTTCTGTATTTGAGTTCAGCTCCCATAAAGGAATAGTAATTGGTGTTGATGGTGGGGATTTTCACGCCTAACTCAATCCCATGCTGAGCCGCATGATCGCTGCCTTTTTTCTTGGATCTGGCTAAATTCATCCTCACTCCCATGTTGAATAAGAATTGGAAGTTCGCCACGTTCATTTTAGCGTTATAGACATTATTCACGGTGGCTAAATTCACGTATTCAGAATTAAGCCATGAAGTGCCCGCTAACGCAATCCCGCCAAAAAGCCCCACGGAAAGCTTGTTGTTCTTGCCTAAGAAATTGGTGGCTTTATCGTTGATGAAATTATAGAGAGCGTCCGCTCCAAAACCATAAGTCCACACGTCAGAAGCCGAGTTGAAGAAGCTGGATTTGATGAACGCATGGTTGTAATCAAAAAAGCCGTAATACCTAGCGCCCCATTTTCTTTTTTGCCCAAAGAATTGCTTGTAACCCACTTGAATACCGATCCCATTCATGGCACCATTGTTGGTTTGAGAACCGACGATGCCCACTTTCCTAAAGGGATTACGCCCTAATTCTTGGTTGATGGTTTGGATTTGGTTGTAAGAATTTTGATTCAAGTAGTAATTGGTTTCTATGCCTTGCGGGCTATAGGGGTTATTCTTTTTTCCCACCACGTTTTGCAAGCTTGAGCCGTTAGGGACTTTGGAGAGCGCAGTAGTGATGCTGTTATAGGTGTTGCCCAATTCGCTGTATCTAGATCTGAAATTCACCAAAGTGTCAGCGATGTTTTCGGCTTGCTGTATCTGCTGCTCTTGAGTGCCAAAATGAGCGATGCTGTTGTCTAAATTATCCAGGGTTTGTTTCACATAGGCGCAACCGGAAGCGAAAGTTTGAGTGGTAACCGTGCCAAGAGCTGAACCTTGTGTGCCACTAGTGCCAGCTGTTGAAGGGTTGTTGCATGTGGCTAAAAAGCCTGTAACAAAATTTTTAAAACTCCCGGTAAGATTGTCAGGGTTAATGGCTTGCCCCACCTGATGGGCTAAATTGAGCATTTTGGCTTGCGCGCTAGCGTTAGCGAGCATGCCTTGAGCGAAGCTAGCGTCTGTGAAAGGGTTGAAAGGCTTGCCATTATTACCGCCTACTGGGGTTGATTGTTCATGCTCGTTAATGACGCTCGTTTGATTGACCAGCTCTTGTGCGTCCGTGATCATCTTTTGGATCGCGCTGATTTCTTCTGAAAAACCGCACAACATCCCTTTAGTCGGTTCCATCTGTGGACCACCACTTTTATTAGTTACACTAAAATACGGGCATGCCGTGTTGATGGTGTTAATGAGCGTGCTCGCTTGCGCTAAGAGCGCTTGAGCGCTATTAGGCACACCGTCTAATTGGTTAGTGATTTCGGTGTAGGAGACACGTTGGGTGTTACCTAGTGCGGTTGAATCAACGACTTTTGAACTGATCGTGGTGGTTACGCTTTTGCCGTCTATGGTTTGGATTTTAGTCGTGGTTCCGCCATGTTGGTTTTTTACACCTGTGGCTTTTTCCGAGCAGTTATCATTCCCTTCCCCTGAGCATGTGTAAGTATAGCTTACATTCACCGTTCCGTTGTTTTCTTTGAGCGCGGGTAAGCCTTTTCTTAAAGCCGTTTGGAGGATCTGATAGGCTTCGTTAATCTTTTTAAAATTTTCAATGCTCATAGGGCTGTAGTATCCAGGCGTATACCCGTTCAAAGAGCAAGTGATGGAAGTGGATCGATACCCTGGCTCGTTGTTGAAGATGGTGGTTGAAGAGGTGCTTTTTTGACCATTAGCGTTACCCCCGCATTGCGTAACATAGCCTAAGACATTCCAAAACCCTACCGCCGCGTTGATCGCTAAAAGCACGGCTTGATAAGCCGGGGAGTTGGCTTTATCGCCGATCAAATTCTTCGCGCTCGCGCCCAGATTTTCACGCACCGCATTGATCGCGCTCGGGTCAGCGGACAATTTGATAAGGGTGTTTAGGGTGCTGTAATTATTCAAAAGACTGTTCAGCTTTTCATAATTGTCTGAAAGCTATTGGATGCCTTTGGTGTTTTTCACCATTTGAGCGGCTTCACCGATTTGATAGCCTACGCTTGTGTAAAAGCCGTCGTCTTCAGCGCTCAAAGTGGAAACTAAAAGCGAACCTAAAGTTAATGAAAGGATGTGTTTTTTCATGTTTTCTCCTTGAAATTAAAATGGTTTAGGTAAGTCTTGTAAAATTATAAGATCTTATCACAAGATTTCGTTAATTGTAGCATGAAATCGTTTTTTTTTTTTTGTCATTTTCTTAAAAATTTTGTCATTTTTTTGATTTTGTTTGGGTGGTATTGAAAAGAGTTTTTAGATTTTGTTTTAATAGGGATAGCGATAAAAATGGGGGTTTAGTTGCTTGGTGGGATCGTTTTGGATTTGGTTGTAAAACTCTTAAGGGGGTGTTTTAAAATAGCACTCCCACTAGATTTCTAATAACGCTCAAGAAACCACCGCTAAAATCAAGATTTTTCATTTTGTCAATGAAGTGTTCAAACACTAGAGATATTTGGGATTTCTGCTTGGGTGGTTTTAAGGGGGATTTTTATCGTTTTTACCGCTAGCGCTCCATAAAAGCCGAGCCAAGATTAAATAAGATTAAATAAGATTAAATAAGATTAAATAAGATTAAATAAGATTAAATTAAATAAGATTAAATTAAATAAGATTAAAGGGGACAATGCCCCCTATTAGCCCTAATCAAACATTTAGTGCTGTTTAAAAGGGCTATCCACGACTTTTTTCCTGTCCACAATGTAGGGGATTAAAGCCATGTGGCGGGCTCTTTTGATCGCTACTTCCACCCTTTCTTGCCACTTTTTGCTATTGCCTGTCAACCTCCTTGGCATGATTTTATAGCGCTCTGATAGCGTGTGCTTGAGCATGTCTAAATCTTTATAGTCAATAAAGCTGATTTTAGCTTCAGTGTATTTGCAATAGCGTTTTGAATAGCGTTTTCTTTCCATAATGTCTCCTTAATTTTAACCCTTAAAAGGGGATTTCTTCTTCATCAATATTGATTTCAGGCACGCTGTTTTGATACTTGGACGGCTGTGCTTGTAAATTCTCTTTAGCGTAAGCGTTTTGCACATAACTTGGGGCTTGGTTAAAAGGATCTTGGCTGGGAGCGTTATGATTAGCGGGATAAGCGTTGTTGAAATTCTCATGCATTATACTATCTTGCATAGCGTTTGCTTGGGGATTGTCTGACTTTTTATCCATAAATTGCAACGAGTCCACTGTGATAGTGTGGCGGGAATTTTTTTTGCCCGTTTGATCCATCCAACTCTCATAAGTCAAACGCCCTTCTATCAAAACGCTTGAACCCTTGCTCAAATACTGGTTAGCGATTTCAGCCGTTCGTCCAAACAAACGCGCATCTATAAAGCACACCTCTTCGCCCAGCGTGCCGTCTTGTTTCTTAAAACGCCTGCTTGTGGCTAAACCTATTGTAGCCGCAGCCGAACCGCTAGGCAAATATTTCAACTCCACATTCCTGGTCAAACGCCCTACCATAATCACTTTATTAAACATGATAAGCCCTTATTCGCTATGAGATCCTACGCTTTCTGCTTCCTCTACATGGTGAGAATGCGTGTGTTCGGTTTTTTCGTGTTTTTCTTTGGCATGCGATGGCTTTTTATTAGCCCTATCCACTAACGCATGCCACGCTTCTACTTCTTTCTTGCTTTCGTATTTGATCACAATGAAACGCAACACGTCTTCATTGATGCGATACAACCGTTCAAGCTCTAAAATCATTGACGGCTCCGCTTTGAAATACGCCACATAATAATAGCCTCTTTTGTGCTTTTTGATTTCATAAGCCAAATTACGCATGCCCATATCCAGGCTCGTTTCAATCACGCCGTGATGCTTAGTGATCACTTCTTTATAAAACTCAATTTTGGATTTAATCTCTTCTTCTACTAAAGTAGGTTTGAGAATAAACATCGTTTCATAATGCCTCATCCATTCTCCTTGTGGTTGTATAGCCCTTTTTTTACTAAAAAAGAGCAAGGTCTAAAAAACTTTTGATTATACCTTGCTTTCGCTTGTTTTTGGATTAAATTGAGTTTTATTAGTAATATTAAAGCTCAAAACGAAAAACGCCTTAGGCATTTTTAGGGGTTAATGATTTTTTGAATGGGGGTCAAATACAAAAAGCCCAATTCCTTTTGCCCTTGCATGCTTTGAATGTGCCATAACCTAAAAATTTCAAAAACCCTCTTATAGCCGGCTTCTTTCAAACGCATGGCGTTTTTAGCGTAATTTTCGGCAATTTCTTTAGGAGGAGCGTAGCCTAAAACCTCTTTAGCGTCCATTAAACCGGTCGTTTTAATGTGGGCGAAAAATAAAAAAAGTTGGTAAAAATACCGCTCTAACCCCCTTAAAATATCCGCATCTTTTTTGCCCTCTTTTAACAAATAATCATAAATATCAAGGACGCTTTTTTTCAAAAAAAGCCCTAAAATGAGCTTTTGCAAATCCATATCCCCCGCATTGGAGCTTAATTCTTGAATGTCTTCTAAAGCGATGGGTGCGTTTAAAACCGCTAGCTTGTCTAAATCGTTAAACGAAATGCCTAAATCTTCGTTATTGATCTCAAAAAGAGCGTTTAAAAGATGGCTGCTGATGTCTAAATGCAAAAAATTAGCCCTTTCTTGTAAGAATTTCAAACTCTCCCAAGTTTTAGGGGTAAAAAAGCGCGCACAGATCGCTTCATCTTTCAAGGGGCTTTTTTGGAAAAATTTAACGATAGCATCGCTAGTGTATTTGTATTTGGTGGTGTCGCTTTTAGCATTATAAAGCCCTATGATAAGCCTGTTATGGCTAGGCCGCTCTAAAGCTTTTAAAAAAAGATTGGTATCATTTTCTTTAAATTTCTTATGCAGCGCAAAATCTAATTTTAAAATGACTAAACTGCTCCCTCCAAATAAAGAATCCTGCTCTAAAAGGGTCGCAATCTGGCTTTTTTCATAATCGCTCGCATAAAAAAGCGAAGTTTCTGTGTCAGGGTTACTGAGCTTAAAAAGCGCGCTAATCGTTTGAATATAATAATGGATAAAAAAATCAAACTCCCCATACAAAAACACCGCTTTAGGGAGGCGTTGTTTTAAATAATGGCCCAAATCTTTACGATACATGCTCTTTAATCCTTTCTGTGATTTCGCCTCTAACTCGCCCTAAAATCAAATCCGCATGCGTGATTGTAACGCGCACCTTTTCTAAAGGCTTAAAAACCTTGTTCGTTTTGACTAAAACTTTAAGCCCTATAAATTCTTTTAGCCCCACCACCACCCAATCTTTAACCTCTAAAACCACGCCCAAAAACTCTTTTTCTAAACACTCTAAAGCTAAGCGAGCGAATTTGCGTTTGACAAAATCCCTTTCAATCAAAGCGGCCTTTTTTTGCAAAGCGTTCAATTCAGCGCATAATTCAGGCGTTTCTTCTAACAAATACGAGCAGCCTTTAGCTTGATGGAACAACAATTCTTTTAAAAGCCTGTGTAAGGCTAAATCGCTGTATCGTCTAATGGGCGAAGTGAAATGCGTATAGCTAATAAACCCCAAACCAAAATGGCTTTCTTGCATGGGGCTATAAAGGGCTAAATTTTGAGATTTAATGATCAAGCGCGAAACTTCTCTTTCTAACTTCTTTTCTCTGGCTATTTTTAAGGCATGCTCTAAAAAAGCAAAAAAGCCAATGTTTTTAGGGCGCACAATCTCATAATCAAAAAGCTTAGCGTAGAGGCGTTTTTGCTGCTCCAAACTCGGCTCTTTATGGGTGCGGTATATCCCCTTATTTTGAAAATGCTTATCCAATAACCTCGCGCTAGATTGGTTGGCTAAGAGCATGGCTTCTTCTATGAGGGTGTGCGCATCGCTTTCTTTTTCTGTTTCAATTTTTTCTATACGCCCTTCTTTATTCAAATACAGCTTGTTTTCAAACGAATTGAAATTAAACCCTTTTTTTAAACGCTCCTTTTTTAACTTTAAAGCCATTTCTAAAAACCCTAAAAGGCTTTGTTGCAAATCTTTATCTAAAGAGCTTTGATTAGCGCTTAAAAAATGGTTGATTTCTTCATAAGTGCAATTAGCCCTAACTTCAATAACGCCTTGAGATAATCGGGCGTTTTTCAAATTATCTAAAGGGATTTCATACACTAAAGCCAGGCGTTTTTCAAACGCTTTTAGTGAGCATGCCCCTTGAGACAAACTCAAAGGCAGCATGGGATAGACGCTGTTAGGGAAATACACGCTAAAGCCCCTAACCCTAGCTTCCTTATCCAAACTGGAATGTTTCGGCACAAATTCGCTCACATCAGCAACCGCCACAAACAAAACCCTTTTTTCTTGGTCATAAAAAATCGCATCGTCAAAATCTTTAGCGTCTTTGGGGTCAATGGTGATAAAAGGGATGTGAGAATAATTGATCCTGTCTTTAAAATCGCTCGCTTTGAGTTGCGCATAATGTTGGGCTAAATTCAAACAATCTTTTGAAAAATCCTTAACCCTGTCAAAAAGGCTTAAAGAAAGGTTTTCATCTATCAAAGGGTCTTCTAAAGCCCCTAAAATTTCGCTGATTTCACGCTTTTTAAGATCGATCTTTACCACGCAATGCCTAGGCAATTCTAGTAAGGATCTTTGGCTGTGCTTTAAAAGAATGGGTTTTTTAAAAGGCTCTTTAAAAGGGATAGCCACAATCTGGTGATTTTTTTTAGCCAGGTAAGCTATCATCGTTTGATCTGTGCTTAAAAGAGCGGCTTTAAAAAAGGCTTTAGGGCGTTTTTTAGAACATTCTATTTGGCATAAAATCAAAGCGTCTGTTTTAAAAGAAGAGGGTAAGTTTTTGATTAAAGGGTCTTTAGGGTAATTTTTCGCTAAAGAAATGAAAAACGCCTTATTTTCTGCCCATTCAATCCTGCCTATATCAAAGCCTTCTTTTAAAAAATAGCGCTCCTTGTTGTATCCAAGCGCTTCTTTTAAAACGCCCTTTTCTATTAGAGGAGCGAATGGTTTAGGGATCTTTTTAACCCCAAAAAACAGGCTTCTTAAAAACCCTTGCATCAAAAAACACTTCGCATGACTTCAAACGCCTTTGAATAAGGGATTTGAGAAGCGCTGAATTTTTCAAAACTTAAAGCAGCTTGATAGATGAGCATGCCTTTCCCGTCTTGAAAGGGGGTTTTTAACTCTTTGGCTAGAGACAAAAAGGGCGTTAAAAACCCATACGCCAAATCATAAGCGAGCTTGCCCTCTTTAAAATACCCTTTCAAAACCTCTTTATTCAAAGGCAATTCGTTATTCAAACTCGCTGAAGTGGCGTTAATGATCAAATCAAAAGCGCTTTTAGGAGGATCCATAAAACAATCACAGCCCAAGTTTTGGAAAAAATCCAATCCCCTAGCAGAGCGGTTCAACACGCTCACTTGTAAGCCTTGTTTTTGTAATTCGCACGCTATGGCTTTAGCGCTCCCCCCAGATCCTAAAATCAGAGCGTTTTGATAGTTTTTTTGCTTTAAAGAGAGATAAAACCCTAAAGCGTCGGTATTGTAACCCACAAGCTCATCATTTTCTAAAACAAGCGTATTGACCGCTCCGCATTCAAGCACAATACCTTTGATCTTATCGCAAATTTGAAACGCCCTTTCTTTAAAGGGTAAGGTTACATTAGCCCCACTCAATCCCAAATGCAAGAACTCGCTTTTGATGTGGCTTTCTAAAGGGAGTAATATGGGGTGGTAATGCCCCAAAAACCCTAATTCTTTTTGAAAAGTCAAAAAACAAGCGTTATGGATTAAGGGCGATTTGGAATGCTTAATGGGATTTCCAAAAACCCCAAACGATTTTAATTTCATTATTCTTTCATTCAGCCTTTTTTAAAAGTTTTAAAAACACATAGCCCTTTGTTTTATTAGAAAATTCAATTTCAGCCCAATCGTTTTGAATCTCTAAAACCTTCACGCTTTTATCTCTTGCAAGCGAGCCAATGATTTTACCTTTTATGCTAGGAAAAGCGCGCACATTCACGCCACTGACTGCGACTTTATACTCTAAAGGTTTTTTTCCCATTAAGGGGGTTGTAGGGGTTTTTTGGTTGTTTTGAATGGGCGAGACGCTGTTTTGTTTAGGCTCGTTTTCTTTTTCTTGCTCTTGTTTAATCTCTTGTTTAATCTCTTGTTTAATCTCCTTTTCTTGCGTGGCTGTTTCTAAAGGTAAAGGAGAGTCTTTAGTGGGGTTTTCTTCGGCGATGGTTGTGGTCGTGTTGGCTTCTTCTTGTTTGGGCGAAAGCGCGCGGTTTTGACGCTCTGTCTCGGTTTTTTCTGCATTTGGGCTTATTGGAGCGCTGTCTTTTTTCGCATAAAAACCAAGCGCAGCATGCACTAAAGCATACAACAACATGAACGCCAAAACCACCAACAAAGGCCGCATAAAAAGTTTTAAAGAAGATTTCATCTCAGTTTTCATTTTTGCCCTCAACGCTTTTCAAAATCAATCCTAGGGTCAATCACCACGCAGAGCAAATCGCTTATCAAACTCGCTACCAAACCTAAAAGCGTGAAAATATAAAGCGAACCAAACACGACAGGATAATCCCTACTCACGATGCTTTCATACCCTAAAAGCCCTAACCCATCTAGGCTAAAAACAATCTCTATCAATAAGCTTGAGCTAAAAAACATGCCTAAAAAAGCCTGCGGAAAACCCGCCACCACTAATAAAATCGCATTGCGGAACACATGCGCATAAAAAATACGCCCCACTGAACAGCCCTTAGCCTTAGCGCTCAGTACATAAAGTTTGCCCATTTCATCTAAAAAAGAGTTTTTCACTAAAAGCGTAAGGCTTGCAAAACCCCCTAAAGAAATGCAAAGAACGGGCAAAGTGATATGCCATAAATAATCCTTGATTTTGCCTAACGCGCTCAAACTTTCAAAATTATCGCTCACTAGCCCCTTTAAAGGGAACCAGTGCCAATAATTCCCTCCAGCAAAAAACACGATCAACACCACCGCAAACAAAAAAGTCGGGATAGCGTTAGCGACAATGATCACCACGCTGCTTAGCACGTCTAAAGGCTCGTTATTGCGTTTGGCCTTGAAAATCCCTAAAGGGATAGAAATAAGATAAATCAAAAGCGTGCTAAAAAGCCCTAAAGAAATGGATACGGGCAATTTTTCCTTAATCAAATCTACCACTTTAATCTGGCGATAAAAGCTCTCCCCAAAATCAAATTGCGCGTATTTTTTGAGCATGAGAAGGTAGCGCTCCCCTATAGGCTTGTCAAAACCATAGAGTTTTTTTAAGTTCTCTATCAAATCGCTCTCCAACCCTTGAGACGCCCTATATGAACGCTCTTTAACAAGACCTTGGGTTTCTTTGGACTGCGTGTTATTGATTTTAGCCATCATCTGCTCTATAGGGCCTCCAGGAGCCGATTGGATCAGAAAGAAATTAATCGTCATGATGGCTAATAAAGTGGGGATAATCAAAAGCAAGCGTTTAAGGATGTAAGCGATCATTGAAGATCCTTTTCTTTTTTTACCCACCACAAATACGGCGAAAATCCATAGCTAGGGCTAACTTCAGGCATGCCAATGTAATTATACGCTGCGATTCTGTAATTAGGCAAATAAAAATGCGGTATCACATAAAACCCCCACAACAGCACCCTATCCATCGCTTGAATGGCGGCTAGTTGTTCCTTGTAATCTTTAGCGTTAATGATTTTTTCAATCAAATCATCTACCGCTTTGCTAGAGATTCCCGCATAATTCCTTGCGCCTTTTTCTTTCGCGCTCAAAGAGCCAAAATAAAAGCGCTGCTCATTACCCGGGAAAGACGATTGGCCAATCACTCCTACAATCATGTCAAAATCATAGCTTTTGACCCGATTGACATACTGGCTTAAATCCACTCTTTGGATTTTCATTTCAATCCCCAACACCCTTAAGTTTTTAGCAAAAGCTAGGGCCAATCTTTCAAAGGCTGGGCTGTTTAAAAGCAAAGTGAAACTAAACGGCTTGTTATTTTTATCCACTAAACGCATGTTTTTGTAAGAAAAGCCCGCGCTTTCTAAAAGCTTTTGAGCGTATTTTAAATTTTCCCTCAAATTATAGCCTAAAACATCAACCCCATCGGTTCTAGGCACGACATAAGGCTCTTTAAAAACCCTTTCATCCAAACTCTTTTCATAAGGGGCTAGCAGGGCTTTTTCTTCAGGGCTTGGGAGGGGAGGGGACGCATAGATAGAGTTACTGAAAAAACTGGTGGTGCGCTTGTATTGCGAAAAAAACAAATTTTTATTCGCCCATTCAAAATCAAACGCATAAAATAAGGCTTCACGCACCCTTTTATCCTTAAAAATTTCCCGGCGCGTGTTGAAAAAAAACCCTTGCATGCCGCTTGGCATTTTGTGGGCTATTAGGTATTTAGTGATTTTTTTATTGTCTATAGCTTTCCCCACATAGCCCCTAGCCCAAACCTTAGCCGTGCTTTCAAGGCGCCAATCATACGCCCCGCTTAAAAAAGCTTGTAAAGCAATGGTTTCGTCTTTATAATACTCAAATTTGATCTCATCAAAATTGAATTGCCCCTTTCTGCTAGGCAAATTCCTCGCCCAATAATTGGGGTTTCTTTGGTAGGTGATTTTCTTGCCCACATCAAAAGAAGCGATCACATAAGGGCCGCTAGAAACGGGAATGAGTAAGGGGTTTTTTTCAAAATAATCCTTTTGAAACGCTTTTTTGGAAAAAATTTGCAACTGCCCTAAAATGAGAGGCAATTCTTTATTTTCAGTGGTTTTGAAAATGAATTTAACATGGTGTTTGTCTAAGACAACCGCCTTTTTAACATCTTGGTAATACTGCCTATAAATGGGCGATCCTAATTTCATGATCGTATCAAAGCTAAACTTCACATCGCTCGCTAAAATGGGAGCGTTATTGCTAAACCTCGCTCTTTTATCTATCGTAAAAATCACATAGCTGTTATCCTTAGCCACTTCTGCGTCTTTAGCGATTAAGGGGTATTCTGCAAAAGGTTCGTCCAAACTTTGCACCATTAAAGTGTCATAAATCAGATCCAAGCCTTCGGCTTTAGTGCCTTTGAGCGCAAAAGGGTTAAGGCTATCAAAAGTCCCTATGGCGTCATTTTTTAAAACACCGCCCTTTTTAGCGTTAGGGTTAGCGTATTCAAAATGCGTGAAATTGTCTTTATATTTAGGCTCTTCGCCCAAATATAAATAAGGCGTGGCCTTAAGGAAACAAAACACCCCTAACCATAAGCCTAAAATTTTAAAGACCACTCAAATTAACCCCATCAATTCTTTAGCCTTTTGGTAAGTCGCTTGCGCTAAAGGCCTGGCTTTTTTCACACCGCCATTTAAAATAGCTTTCACTTCATCGTCGCTGATTTCTCTGTATCTTTCTTGGATGGGTTTTAAAGCCTGGATCATTACTTCAGCTAATTCCTTTTTAAAATCCCCATAGCCTTTATTTTTGAAACGCTCTTCTATGTTTTCTGGGCTTTCATCGCTTAAAAGCATGTAAATATTTAAAAGGTTAAAAATGCCCTCTCTTTTTTCATCAAATGCAATAACGCCCATAGAATCAGTGGCCGCTTTTTTGATTTTTCTTACAATAATGTCTGGCTCATCTAAAAGAAAAATCGCATGGTTAGCCCCTTGATGCGATTTACTCATCTTCACTTTTGGATCATCTAGCCCCATAACCCTTGCCCCCACTTTAGCGATCAAAGGCTCTGGCACTTTAAAGCAGTTCCCAAAATCCCTGTTAAATTTTTCTGCAATGTTTCTCGTGAGTTCTAAATGCTGTTTTTGATCTTCGCCCACTGGCACTAAATCGCTTTGGTATAATAAAATATCTGACGCCATTAAAATAGGGTAATTGAAAAGCCCCACATTCACGCTTTTAGGGTTTTTTAAAGACTTGTCTTTGAATTGCGTCATTCTTTGCATTTCCCCCATAGACACCTGACAATTTAATAGCCATGCTAAAGCTGCGTGCTCATCCACTTCACTTTGAATGAATAATCCCGATTGCTTAGGATCAATCCCGCAAGCTAAAAGCAATTTGACCAGTTCATAGCTTTGGGATTTTAAGAATGCAGGATCTATGGGTAGGGTGATCGCATGCGAATTGACGATACAAAAAAGGTTTTCATATTCATCTTGCGCCTCTACCCAATGCTTGATCGCTCCTAAATAGTTGCCCAAATGGATTTGCCCGGTAGGTTGGATGCCTGAAAAGACTCGTTTTTTATGCATGTTATTTCTCGTTGGTTTAGTTAGTGTTATTGTAACCACCTAATTTTAATATTTTAATTTGTCTTAGTTTTTAAGAACGCTTGATCCCAGAAAAGAGTAACACTTCATAGCTCAATTTTTCAAACGCCATGTTTTGAAAAAAATGTTTTTTTTGCTTGAAACTCAGCGTTGAACCCCCCAAAAGACCGCATTTTTTAAGGTAATCCAAGCCATCTTGTTTGCGGTTAAAATAAAGAGCGAAGCGCTTGTTTTCCAATTCTATTTGAAAATTTTTAAAAGCGTTTTTGATTAAGGATTTGAGCGCTTTGAGATCCCTTAAAGGCGAAAGCGTGCCTAAAAACTCATGCACTTCATGCAAGCTAAAATCCGTATGGATAGCTAAAGCCACCTCCTGACTAGAAAGAGCGATTTTTTCTAAAACGCTTTTTAAATCCCTTGCCCATTGTAAAGAAGAAGAAGACACAACCAGATCATAAGTGCAAAAAACATGTTCTTCAAAATCCGCATGCTCTAAAGAGATTTTTTGAATATTAGTAGATTGCGTGGGGTGTAATTTGAGCATGTTCATGGAATTATCCAAAGCGATAAAATCTTCAATCAAAATATTTTGCCGTTCTAAAGCGTTAAAAACAGCCCCACTCCCTGATCCTAAATCCAAAACTTTAGCGTAATGTTTTTGTTTTAAAAATTGAACAAGACAGATAGCGATTTGTTGCTGGATATGAGCGAAGAGGTGATAAGTTTTGGCATGCTTATTGAATGAATGCTGATTGAATGCAAGCTGATTAAATGAATGAAAAGAGTCCAACACCACCGCCTTTAATACGCCACGATTGAAATTAAAACTAAATTTTAGTGTATTCTTAGCAAATTTTAGATAAGATCAAGCGTAGTTTTTTCTAAATTTTAGGCATTTAAGGAATCAGTGTTTATGACGAGCGCTCTGTTAGGCTTACAAATTGTTTTAGCGGTATTGATTGTGGTGGTGGTTTTGTTGCAAAAAAGTTCTAGCATCGGCTTAGGGGCTTATAGCGGGAGTAATGAGTCTTTATTTGGCGCTAAAGGGCCCGCGAGCTTTATGGCGAAATTGACCATGTTTTTAGGGCTGTTATTTGTCATTAACACCATCGCTTTGGGCTATTTTTACAACAAAGAATACGGCAAAAGCATTTTAGATGAAACTAAAACCAACAAAGATCTTTCACCCTTAGTCCCTGCCACCGGCACGCTTAACCCTACACTCAATCCCACACTAAACCCAACGCTCAACCCTTTAGAGCAAGCCCCAACTAATCCTTTAACGCCAAAACAAACGCCTGACGAACTTCCTAAAGAGCCAGCCAAAGCGCCTTCTGTTGAAAGCCCCAAACAGAACGAAAAAAATGATGCCAAAAAAGAGAATAAAGAGAATAATATAAAGGGTGTTGAAAAAACCAAAGAGAGTGCAAAAACGCCCCCAACCACCCACCAAAAGCCTAAAACGCATGCAACGCAAACCAACGCCCATACCAACCAAAAAAAGGATGAAAAATAATGTTACAAGCCATTTATAACGAAACCAAAGATTTGATGCAAAAAAGCATTCAAGCTTTAAATAGGGATTTTTCCACTCTAAGGAGTGCGAAAGTTTCAGTCAATATTTTAGATCACATCAAAGTGGATTATTACGGCACGCCCACCGCATTAAATCAAGTCGGATCCGTGATGAGCTTGGATGCGACCACTCTTCAAATCAGCCCGTGGGAAAAAAACCTGCTCAAAGAAATTGAAAGATCCATTCAAGAAGCCAATATTGGCGTCAATCCTAATAACGACGGCGAAACGATCAAGCTTTTTTTCCCGCCCATGACAACCGAGCAAAGAAAACTCATCGCAAAAGACGCCAAAGCGATGGGCGAAAAGGCTAAAGTGGCTGTAAGAAATATCCGCCAAGACGCTAACAACAAGGTAAAAAAATTAGAAAAAGACAAAGAAATCAGCGAAGATGAAAGCAAAAAAGCCCAAGAACAGATCCAAAAAATCACCGATGAAGCCATTAAAAAAATTGATGAAAGCGTGAAAAACAAAGAAGACGCGATCTTAAAGGTCTAAACCATGGATATTAAGGCATGTTATCAAAACGCTAAAGCGTTGTTAGAGGGGCATTTCTTGCTCAGCAGCGGGTTTCATTCCAATTATTATTTGCAATCCGCTAAAGTTTTAGAAGATCCCAAACTAGCCGAACAATTAGCGCTAGAATTAGCCAAACAAATCCAAGAAGCTCATTTGAATATTGAATGCGTGTGCTCGCCGGCTATTGGGGGGATCTTGGCTGGGTATGAGCTTGCAAGGGCTTTGGGCGTGCGTTTTATCTTCACTGAAAGGGTGGATAATATCATGACATTAAGGCGTGGTTTTGAAGTCAAAGAAAACGAAAAAATTTTAGTGTGTGAGGACATTATCACTACGGGAAAATCCGCCATGGAATGCGCTAAAGTTTTAGAAGAAAAGGGCGCTCAAATCGTGGCTTTTGGCGCTCTAGCCAATCGGGGCATTTGCAAGCGCGCTCATTCTCATTTAAAAGCCCAAGAGGGCGCATGTTTGCCTAGCCATTTGCCCCTTTTTGCTTTAGAAGATTTTGTTTTTGACATGCACAAGCCTAATTCTTGCCCTTTATGCGCTACTAGCGTTGCTATAAAGCCAGGAAGTCGTGGCAACTAAAAAAACCAAAAAAAATAAAACCCCAGAAAAAAAACGCACTTTAGAAAGCCCTTTAAAAGGGCTGTATCTCTCTTTGCGTTTGAAGGCCTTTATCACCGATATTTTTATGATCTATACCCCCATGCTTTACATAATGACTTATGCGATTTTAGGGAGCGCGAAGGATTTTAGGGAAAACCAGAGCGCGATTTTTTTATGCCTGCTTTTTTACGCCCTAACGCACAGCTTTTTTATCGCTTTTAAATCCCAAAGCCCTGGCATGCGTTACGCTCAGTTTAAATTAGTCAAAAATAATGGCGAAAAAGTGGGCTTTTTTTTAGCTTTGTGGCGCTTTGTTTTGTGGGTGTTGAGCATGGGGTTACTCATAGGGTTTGTTGCGCCTTTTGTTTTTAAGTTTTTTTTGCATGACAAATTCAGCGGCACTCATATTGAAACCATCAAGGAGGCAACATGAAAAATTTAGTGATCTTAAGCGGGGCTGGCATTTCAGCAGAAAGCGGGATTAAAACCTTTAGGGACGCTGATGGCTTGTGGGAAGGGCATGACATCATGGAAGTTGCCTCGCCTTATGGTTGGAAAAAGAACCCGCAAAAGGTGTTGGATTTTTACAACCAAAGGCGCCGACAGCTTTTTGAAGTCTATCCTAACAAGGCCCATAAGGCTTTAGCGGAATTGGAAAAACACTATCAAGTTAATATCATCACCCAAAATGTAGATGATTTGCATGAAAGGGCGGGTTCTTCTCGCATTTTGCACTTGCATGGGGAATTATTAAGCGTTCGCAGCGAAAAAGATCCTAATTTAGTTTATAGGTGGGAAAAGGACTTGAATTTAGGCGATCTCGCCCAAGATGATTCGCAATTACGCCCTGATATTGTGTGGTTTGGCGAAGCGGTGCCTTTGCTTAAAGAAGCGATTTCTTTAGTCAAACAAGCGCATCTTTTAATCATCATTGGCACTTCTTTGCAAGTCTATCCGGCCGCTAGCCTCTACACGCATGCGCATAAAGACGCCCTCATTTATTACATTGACCCTAAGGCTAAAAACGCCCATTTACCCCAGAATGTCCAATGCATTAATGAAAGCGCGGTGCATGCTATGCAAGATTTAATGCCCAAACTCATAGAAATGGCTTCTTAAGAAATGTTAAAATAATTTTTATTTTTTCAGCTAACGATTAGCAAAAACATGGTTTAATTGGCTTTGTCATTTTGCTAGTAATTAAAGGAGTTTGAGAGTCTGATGCAACAAGCCACAGAAGCATTGAATCACCCCTATTTTGGCGTTTTTGTTTTGCTAGTATTCACCTTTTGGGTGTTTAACTTAACCTTAAGGATTCAAAGGTTTTTAAGCCGTAAAATGGCTCAAAAAAAGGGCGAAAAGCTCAAGCTCGCTCCCTATGAATGCGGGCCTGTGGCTCTCAAACAGCCTAATAGGGTGTCGCACCATTTCTATATCATGGCCATGCTTTTTATTTTATTTGATGTAGAAATCGTTTTCATGTTTCCTTGGGCGATTGATTTTAAAAAATTAGGCTTGTTTGGGCTCGTTGAAATGCTAGGCTTTGTCTTCTTTTTAACCATTGGTTTTATTTACGCTTTAAAGCGAAACGCTTTGAGTTGGCAGAAATTAGAGGTGAAATAATGCAACAAGCACCAGTTGTTCTAAGCACTTTGGATAAATTATTGAATTGGGGGCGTTCTAATTCGCTTTGGCCTTTAACTTACGGCTTGGCGTGTTGCGCGATTGAGATGATGGCGACAGGGGGTTCAAGGTTTGATTTTGACAGATTTGGCACGATTTTTAGAGCGAGTCCTAGGCAATCTGATGTGATGATCATCGCTGGCACGCTCACTAAAAAACATGCCGAGTTTATGCGCAGGCTCTATGATCAAATGCCTGAGCCTAAATGGGTGATTTCTATGGGGAGTTGCGCTAACACGGGCGGGATGTTCAACACTTATGCGACCGTTCAAGGAGCGGACAGAGTTGTTCCTGTGGATATTTACTTGCCCGGTTGCGCGCCGCGCCCAGAAACTTTACAATACGCTCTTATGGTTTTGCAAGATAAAATCAGACGCTCTAAAGCGATCAAACAAGACGCTCCTAAAAGGTTAGTGTGATGGTAAGAAAACAATCCCCCTATGAAGATGTACAAAGACAATCGCGCCAGCATGACCCCTATAAAATCATAGAACCCACCCCTAAAAAATATTTAGAGGGTAGCGCTTATGAGGTCATTTATAACCACCTTTCTTACAAGCATGAGATTTTAGACAAATACATAGAGACTAACACGGCGGTGTTTTGGATCAAAAAAGACGATATTTTTTCTGCTGCTACGATTTTAAGGCATTTGGGTTATGAGTGTTTGAGCGAAATGAGCGCGATAGATTTGTGCGCTAAAAAAGGGCATTTTGAATTGTTTTATCAATTCGTGGGTTTTAGCGATAGCTGTAAGAACCGCCGTAGGGTGCGCGTGAAATGCGTTCTATTGCCTAATGAAAGCGTGGATTCTTTGAGTTTTTTATACCGATCGGCTAATTGGAGCGAGAGAGAAGCGTATGATTTGCTTGGTATTGTGTTTGACAAACACCCCTATTTGAAGCGCCTTATCATGCCACATGATTGGGTAGGCCACCCTTTGTTGCGTTCTTACCCGCTCAAAGGCGATGAATTCGCCCAATGGTATGAAGTGGATAAAATTTTTGGTAAAGAATACCGAGGAGTGGTGGGTAAAGAGCAACGAGACAGCGCGAGAGTGGATGAAAAAGACACTTTCAATTTCGCTAAAATTGGCTATGAGCAGGGCAAGGGCGAAGAATTAAAAGAAACAGAAGAAAAGCATGCGTTTAAGAAAATCCCTTTTGTCAAAGATTTGCACAAAATCGCCCCCACTATCTTAAAAAAGAGGCTATAAAATGGCTCAAAATTTCACAAAACTCAACCCCCAGTTTGAAAACATCATTTTTGAACATGACGACAACCAAATGATTTTAAACTTTGGCCCCCAACACCCCAGTACTCATGGGCAATTGCGCTTGATTTTGGAATTAGAGGGCGAAAAAATCATTAAGGCTACCCCTGAAATTGGCTACTTGCATAGAGGCTGTGAAAAGTTAGGCGAAAACATGACCTATAACGAATACATGCCCACTACCGACAGGTTGGATTACACTTCTTCTACCAGCAATAATTACGCTTACGCTTATGCGGTAGAGACCTTGCTCAATTTAGAAATCCCACGCCGAGCGCAAGTGATCCGCACGATTTTACTAGAGCTTAACCGCATGATTTCACACATCTTTTTTATCAGCGTGCATGCTTTAGATGTGGGGGCGATGAGCGTGTTTTTGTATGCGTTTAAAACGAGGGAATACGGCTTGGATTTGATGGAGGATTATTGCGGGGCCAGGCTCACGCATAACGCTATAAGGATTGGAGGCGTGCCTTTAGATTTACCCCCTAATTGGTTAGAAGGCTTAAGAAAATTTTTAGGCGAAATGAGGGAATGCAAAAAACTCATTCAAGGCTTATTGGATAAGAATCGCATTTGGCGGATGCGCTTGGAAAATGTGGGCGTTGTAACGCCAAAAATGGCGCAAAGCTGGGGCATGAGCGGTATCATGTTAAGAGGGACTGGGATCGCTTATGACATCAGAAAAGAAGAGCCTTATGAGCTTTATAAAGAGCTTGATTTTGATGTGCCGGTGGGCAATTATGGCGATAGTTATGATAGGTATTGTTTGTATATGTTAGAAATTGATGAAAGCATTCGCATCATTGAGCAACTCATTCCCATGTATGCTAAAACCGATACGCCTATCATGGCTCAAAATCCGCATTATATTTCTGCCCCTAAAGAAGATATAATGACGCAAAACTACGCCTTGATGCAGCATTTTGTTTTAGTGGCTCAAGGCATGCGCCCGCCAATTGGGGAAGTGTATGCCCCCACAGAAAGCCCTAAAGGGGAATTAGGGTTTTTTATCCATTCAGAGGGCGAGCCGTATCCTCATAGACTAAAAATCAGAGCCCCTAGCTTTTATCACATCGGGGCTTTAAGCGATATTTTAGTGGGGCAATATTTAGCGGATGCGGTAACCGTGATTGGCTCAACCAATGCGGTGTTTGGCGAGGTGGATAGATGAAACGCTTTGATTTACGCCCCTTAAAAGCGGGTATTTTTGAACGCTTAGAAGAATTGATTGAAAAAGAAATGCAACCTAATGAAGTCGCTATTTTCATGTTTGAAGTGGGGGATTTTTCTAATATCCCTAAGAGCGCTGAATTTATCCAATCTAAAGGGCATGAGCTCCTCAATTCTTTGCGTTTCAATCAAGCGGATTGGACGATTGTCGTGAGAAAAAAGGCTTGATTTTGAGCGGCTTTAACCCCTTAAATTCTCCCTTAATCGCAAGCTCTTCTCTTAGCTTGAAAGAAGCCTATTATTTAGAAAAATTATCTCTTAAAAAAGGGTTTAAAATCAATTACAAGATGACAAAAGATAGCTTAAACCTTTTAGAAAAAAGCGATTTGTGCGTTTTGTTTGGGGGTTTTTCAAACGCTTGTTTGAATGAAAACGAACGATTGATTTTAGAAAACATCAACCAATTAAAACGCCCCTACGCCCTATTAAGACCCTTACAAGATACAAGAGATTTGCAAGAAAATTGCCTTTTTGCGTCGTATGAAATCCACACGGAAGCGGCGATTTTGGCTTTGATTTTAAGGGGTATTTTAGAAAAAACTTCCCGATTAAAAGGGCATGTTTTAGAAAAGGTTGATGTGGGGTATTTAAGCTCTGAAGCGAACATGAGCGAAGAAGAATTGCAAGAGCTTATCGCTCTTATCATTAAAGCGAAAAAAAGGGCACTTGTTTTAAATAGAGAAATCACTAAGCATGCTGACAACGCTTTTTTATACACCCTTTTAAGCGAGTTGCAAAATTACTTAGAAATTTTGCATATCCCTTGCAAGGATTCAAACGCAACGACCGCTTTTTATGATTCTAAAGATCAAGAATGGTTGCTAGAAACAGCCTTAAAAGAGGGCATTTTGCCTTTTAAATCGCAACTTAAATCAAAAGATTTAGAGCTTTTAGAGCGAATGGGTGAGGCTAACGGCTCGTTTGTCTATGTTTCTTACAAGAGCCTTGAAACCCCCAAATTGTCTTTTTCCAAACAATTTAAGATCGCTAACAAGATCCAGCATTCTAAAGCGGGGTTTCAAATCTTAAATAAAACGCTAGAATGCGAGTTAGAAGAAAGCCCCCATTTAAAGGGCTTGATTGCGATTTTAGAAGGGGCGTTTTTTGACGCTTACCCTTATATCCCTATTTTATCCCACTCTCAAGGAATTTCATGATCACAATGAATATCAATGGCAAAATGATTGAATGCCAAGAGGGACAAAGCGTTTTAGAGGCTGCTAGGAGTGCTGGGATCTACATCCCTACTATTTGCTATTTAAGCGGTTGCTCGCCCACAGTCGCATGCAAAATGTGCATGGTTGAAATGGATGGCAAACGCATTTATAGCTGCAACACGAAAGCCAAAAATAACGCCACCATTCTCACTAACACCCCCACGCTCATGGATGAAAGAAAAAGCATCATGCAAACTTATGATGTCAACCACCCCTTAGAGTGTGGCGTGTGCGATAAGAGCGGGGAGTGCGAATTGCAAGACATGACGCATTTAACCGGCGTGGAGCACCAACCTTATGCGGTGGCTGATGATTTTAAAGCGCTGGATTTTTGGGCAAAAGCCTTGTATGACCCTAATTTGTGCATCATGTGCGAAAGGTGCGTAACCACTTGCAAGGACAATGTGGGCGAAAACAACCTCAAAGCCACTAAAGCCGACTTGCATGCTCCGGATAAATTTAAAGACAGCATGTCCAAAGACGCTTTTAGCGTGTGGAGTCGCAAGCAAAAAGGCATTATTTCTTTTGTGGGCAGCGTGCCTTGCTATGATTGCGGGGAATGCATTGCGGTATGCCCTGTGGGCGCTTTGAGCTATAAAGATTTCGCTTACACGGCTAACGCATGGGAGTTAAAAAAGATCCATTCTACTTGTTCGCATTGCTCGGCTGGGTGTTTGATTTCTTATGATGTGCGCCATTTTGATACTCTAGGCGAAGAATCTAAGATTTTTAGGGTGCTTAATGATTTTTACCATAACCCTATTTGTGGGGCAGGCCGGTTTGCTTTTGATGTGAGTTCTAGCCCTAAAGGCAGCGTTAATCTTAAAGAAGCGCAAAACGCCCTCAAAGAATGCGAAGCGGTGCGAATAGGTGGGGATATTACGAATGAAGAGGCGTTTTTAATAGAGCGTTTAAGAAAAGAGCTTGATTTTAAAATCTACAATCAAGAAGTGTATCATTTCCAGCAATTCTTAAAAGTATTGGGCGAAGTTAAACGCCCCAATATTGAAGAGATTAAAACTTCCAATTTGGTCGTTACGATAGGATCTTCTATCAAAACAGAAAACCCTTTAGTGCGCTATGCTATTAATAACGCTCTCAAACTCAATAAAGCTTCTTTAATCGCTATGCACCCTATTAAGGATAACGCGCTAGCGAATTTGTGCCGAAGCTCTTTTTGCATCACCCATGAAGTGGGGGCTGAAGAAATCCTTTTAGGCATGCTTTTAAAAATGCTTAACATTGAAAGCGCGGCTCTAAAAAGCTTAGAAGATTCCAAGCAAAGCATTGTGGATGAAGCGGCTCTTAAAGCCTTAGAAGAAGAGCGAAAAAAAGCTTTAGAACAAGCCGAGCAAGGGTGCAGTATTGGAGAAAATAAGGCAGAAAATCAAGAAGAGGATATAACAGAAGCAGCTGCCCCAAAAGAAAATCAAGAAGAAAACAAGACAGAGGTTAAAGAAGAAAAAATTGAAGTCCCTACCAAAACCACTTATTTGTTGCTTGAAGAAGCGGGCATCAATTTAGAAACTTATGAAAAAATTCTCGCTCTTTTGCAAAAATCAAATAACACCTTGCTAGTAGTTGGCGAAGAAATTTATAGCCACAAACAAGCCCACAATATCGCTAAAATGTTGCGTTTGCTAGCCCAAAAAAGCGCTATTAAACTCATTCTTATCCCTCCAAGCGCGAACGCTTTAGGCATCGCTTCTATTTGTCAATTGAGCGAAGAAATTTTTGAACATGAAAAAATTGTAGGCATTCGCGCTCAAGGGGATTTCACTATCAATAGCGACGATAGGGTTTTTGGAAAAGACGCTGTGAGTAAAGTGGATTTTATTTTGCCAAGTCTCAACCAGATAGAAGGCACGATCACTAATGTTGAAGGGCGTGTGTTGCCCTTAAAACCGGCTTTGAGGTTTGAGGGCTATGACTTGAGCGATATTGTGCAAGGCTTTGGCTTTGTGGAAGAAAATCTCACAGAATGCACCCACAAACTCCCTACAGAAGCGGGCTTTAAAGCCATAGAATTTGATCATCTAACCAACTATTTCACTAACGATAGAGCCAATCACAGAGGCTATCTATTAGGAGCAAGCCATTTTGAAAAGAGCGCTAAAGAATGCGAAACCATAGAATGCGAGCCTATCAAGCCTTTAAAAGAAAAAATCGCTTTCAACGCGTATTTAAAATACCCAGAAACGCAATTCAATAACGCTACCCATAAAAGCGAGAATTTGCAATTAAAAGCCGGTGTCTATGTGTCTAAAGCTTTCTTAAAAAAATTGAATAAAGAAGTGGGGCAAAACATCACTTTATCTAAAGAAGAAGAGGAATTAACAGGCGTTTTGTATCTTGATGAAAGCTTGGATCAAGATGTGTTTGTCATTTCGCCTTCTCTTTTGACAAACCATTCTAACTTTTTTAGAGAGGGCGTGTTTGATAGCGTGGATTTAAAGGAGCAAGCATGAGCGCTTATATCATTGAAACCTTGATTAAAATTTTGATTTTAGTCGCTGTTTTTTCGGCTTTAGGAGGCTTTGCCACTTATATTGAAAGGAAGGTGTTAGCCTATTTCCAACGCCGTTTAGGGCCTTGTTATGTGGGGCCTTTTGGGCTTTTGCAAGTCGCAGCAGACGGCATTAAGCTTTTCACTAAAGAAGACATTATCCCTCAAGGCGCGAATAAGTTCATTTTCACGCTAGCGCCCATTATTGCGATGGTGAGCGCGTTTGTGTCCATGGCACCCATCCCCTTTTTCCCTAATTTCACTCTGTTTGGCTATGAAATCAAGCCCCTTATTTCTGACATCAACATTGGCTTTTTGTTTTTCTTAGCTGTGGGTTCAGCAGGGATTTATGCGCCTATTTTAGCCGGGCTTGCTTCTAATAACAAATACTCTTTAATTGGCTCCGCAAGAGCGACAATCCAACTGCTCAGCTTTGAAGTGGTCAGCACTTTAACCATTCTAGCCCCCTTAATGGTGGTAGGATCGCTCTCTTTAGTGGAAATCAATCATTACCAAAGCGGTGGGTTTTTAGACTGGCTTGTGTTTAAGCAACCTCTAGCGTTTGTTTTGTTTTTGATCGCAAGTTATGCCGAATTGAATCGAACCCCCTTTGACTTGTTAGAGCATGAAGCCGAGATTGTAGCAGGGTATTGCACCGAATACAGCGGCTTGAAATGGGGCATGTTCTTTTTAGCGGAATACGCGCATTTATTCGCTTTTTCTTTTGTGATTTCTATTGTGTTTTTTGGTGGGTTTAACGCATGGGGCTTTATCCCTGGAGGCATAGCGATTTTAATTAAAGCGGGCTTTTTTGTCTTTTTATCCATGTGGGTTAGAGCGACTTATCCGCATGTGCGCCCAGACCAACTGATGGATATGTGCTGGAAAATCATGCTGCCTTTAGCGTTATTGAATATCGTGCTAACAGGCATTATCATTTTAATTTAAAGGAGGTTTTATGGCCAAACAAGAATACAAGCAACTTCCTAAACGAGCCGAAGTCCATAGTGCGACCGAGCAGTTTAAAGACACCGTTAAAACGAGCTTGGGTTTGGATCTATTCAAAGGGCTAGGGCTTACGATCAAGGAATTTTTTAGCCCAAGCGTAACCATCCATTACCCTATGGAGCAACTCCCTTTAAGCCCTCGTTATCGCGCGGTGCATAATCTGCAACGGCTTTTAGACTCAGGCTCTGAAAGGTGTATAGGTTGCGGACTGTGCGAAAAGATTTGCACGAGCAATTGCATAAGGATCATCACGCATAAGGGTGAAGACAACCGCAAAAAGATCGATTCTTACACGATCAATTTGGGGCGTTGCATTTATTGCGGGTTGTGCGCGGAAGTTTGCCCAGAATTAGCAATTGTTATGGGGAATCGGTTTGAAAACGCCAGCACCCAACGCTCTCAATACGGCTCTAAAAGCGAGTTTCTAACGAACGAACAAGACGCTAAAAACTGCTCGCATGCCGAGTTTTTAGGCTTTGGTGCGGTAAGCCCTAATTACAACGAACGCATGCAAGCCACCCCTTTAGATTATGTCCAAGAGCCCTCAAAAGAAGAATCAAAAGAAGAGACTCCAGCAAACCCAGAAAGCCATAAGGGAGATGAAAATGTTTGAAACCATTGCCTTTTATTTCTTTGCGATCCTTACTTTAAGCATGGCGTTAGTGGTGATCACCACCACGAATATCCTCTATGCCATTACCGCTCTTGCTAGCAGCATGGTTTTTATTTCCGCTTTTTTCTTTTTACTAGACGCTGAGTTTTTGGGCGTGGTGCAAATCACGGTGTATGTGGGGGCTGTCATTGTGATGTATGCGTTTGGCATGATGTTTTTCAACTCCGCTGCGGAAGTGGTTGAACGCAAGCAAAGCCCTAAAATCTTGTGCGTTCTTTCATTTGGCGTGGCAATATTACTCACCTTGATTTTAAGCGCTCCTAGCATTGGCGAAAACCTTTCTAATCAAGTCAATTCCAACGCTATTGATGCGCAAATCCCTAACATTAAAGCCATTGGTTATGTGCTTTTTACCAATTACCTCATCCCTTTTGAAGCGGCGGCTTTAATGCTTTTAGTCGCTATGGTTGGAGGCATCGCTACAGGGATTCAAAAAATCCATGGGAAAAATCACACGCAATTTATAAAGGAATCTCTATGATAGGGTTAAACCACTATTTGATTGTTTCAGGGTTGCTCTTTTGCATTGGTTTAGCGGGCATGCTGAAACGCAAAAACATTCTGTTGCTCTTTTTTTCTACAGAAATCATGCTCAATGCGATCAATATCGGTTTTGTAGCGATCTCTAAATACACGCACAATTTAGACGGACAGATGTTTGCGCTCTTTATTATCGCTATTGCCGCTAGTGAGGTGGCTATTGGTTTGGGCTTGGTGATTTTGTGGTTTAAGAAATTCAAGAGCTTAGATATTGATTCTTTAAACGCTATGAAAGGTTGAGCATGCAGTATTCTTCTTTGCTGTCAGTGGTGTTGTTTTTGCCTTTAATCGGCGCAGTTTATGCGGGGCTGTTTGGGGCTAAAGCTAAAGCGTTGCATGTGGGCGTTTTCAATTCTTTGTGCGTGCTGGTTTCTTTCATTGGCGCTGTGGTTCTTTTCATTCAAGCATGGCATCATCAAAGCTATGAAAAATATTTGTTTGACTGGATCGTGGTAGGGAATTTTAAAGTGGGCTTTTCTCTCATACTGGATAATATCAATGCGGTCATGATTGTCGTGGTAACTTTAGTTTCTTTCTTAGTGCATGTGTATTCTATAGGCTATATGGAGCATGATACAGGGTTTAACCGCTATTTTTCCTACCTCAGCGGCTTTGTGTTTTCCATGCTGGTGTTGGTGTTGAGCGATAATTTTTTAGGGCTTTTCATTGGCTGGGAAGGGGTGGGGCTATGCTCTTACTTGCTCATTGGCTTTTGGTATCATAAAAAAAGCGCGAATGACGCTTCCATTGAAGCCTTTGTGATGAATCGGATCACGGATTTAGGCATGCTCATGGGGATTATTTTGATCTTTTGGAATTTTGGCACCCTCCAGTATAAAGAAGTCTTTAGCATGCTCAATAACGCCGATTATTCCATGCTCTTTTGCATTAGCGTGTTTCTTTTCATTGGCGCTATGGGGAAGAGCGCGCAATTCCCTATGCACACATGGCTAGCCAACGCTATGGAGGGGCCAACCCCTGTATCCGCTCTCATCCATGCAGCGACGATGGTAACCGCTGGGGTGTATCTAATCATCAGAGCCAATCCCTTGTATAGTGCGGTGTTTGAAGTGGGTTATTTCATCGCATGTTTAGGGGCGTTTGTGGCTCTTTTTGGAGCGAGCATGGCTTTAGTCAATAAAGATTTAAAGCGCATTGTGGCTTATTCCACGCTTTCTCAATTAGGCTATATGTTTGTAGCGGCCGGTCTTGGGGCTTATGCGATCGCGCTTTTCCATCTCTTCACGCATGCGTTTTTCAAATCCCTCCTTTTCTTAGGATCAGGGAATGTCATGCATGCGATGGAAGACAATCTGGATATTACTAAAATGGGCGCTTTATACAAGCCTATGAAAATCACAGCGATCTTTATGATTATAGGTTCAGTGGCTTTGTGCGGGATCTACCCTTTCGCAGGATACTTTTCTAAAGACAAGATTTTAGAAGTGGCTTTTGGGATGCACCACCACATTTTATGGTTTGTTCTTCTAATTGGAGCGATCTTTACCGCTTTTTATAGCTTCAGGCTCATCATGTTGGTGTTTTTTGCACCCAAACAGCACGAAATCAACCACCCCCATGAAGCCAAAAATTTCATGCTTTTAAGCATGCTACCCTTAGGGATTTTAGCGGTCATTGCCGGGTTTTTTGAAGAGCCGTTTTTTCATTTTATTTCTCAAGTGATCCCCAGCGTTGGAGAGTATCTAGTCCCGCTCGCTCTTTTAATCAGTATCACCACCATAGTGGTGTTATTGAGTATCGCCTATGCCATATTTAAATATAAAAATGGTATCACTTCCAAAAAAGAGGGGGGCTTTTTATACAAGCTCTTGCTCAACCAATACTATATCCCGCAACTCTATCAAGGGATTGCAAAAGTTTTTAGCGCCATCGCTTCATTCTTGCACCAAGTCGTGGAATTGAAAATCATTGATGCGATAGTGGATACCATAGGAAGAAGCGTTTTTGTTATAGGGCGTGTGTTTAGGGCTAGCCAAGATGGGAATTTAACCTCCATGCTGCGCTTCATGGTGGCTGGGGTTTTAATTTTATTAGCGTTTGTAGCTTTTTTTGGGAGATAAGAAATGCAGTTTTTACATGCGCATCTTTTAAGCGTGGTGATCTTTTTCCCCATGCTGAGCGCGCTATTAGCGTTCTTTATGAGCGATCAAGCGAGCAGGGCGTATGCGATCGTCATCGCTTTGATTGAATTGTTATTAATCTTGTTGTTGTGGCATGGGTTTGATATTCAAACAGCCGGCATGCAGTTTGAAGAAATGAAGGAATTAGTCTATCAAATTGGCGTGAATTACCATGTGGGCATTGATGGCATCGCGCTCTTTTTATTGCTCTTAAACGCTATCGTGGTGTTATTGTCCGTGATTTATGTCAAAGAGCGTCGTAAAGACTTTGCGATCTGTCTTTTATTGCTAGAGGGGATTTTGATGGGCGTGTTTTCTTCTCTTAATGCGATCTTTTTCTACGCTTTTTGGGAAATCTCGCTCTTGCCGGTGTTATACCTCATCGGTCGTTTTGGCCGTAATAATAAGATCTATTCTGGCATGAAGTTTTTTCTCTACACCTTTTTAGCGTCATTATGCATGCTCTTAGGCATTTTATACATTGGGTATGATTACGCGAATAATTACGGCATGATGAGTTTTGATATTTTAGACTGGTATCAATTGAATTTTTCTAGCGGGGTTAAAATCTGGCTCTTTGTGGCTTTCTTAATAGGGATTGCGGTTAAAATCCCGCTCTTTCCCTTACACACATGGCTACCTTATGCGTATTCTAACGCTCCTACTTTAGGCTCTGTCATGCTTTCAGCCTTGCTTTCTAAAATGGGGACTTACGCCTTATTACGCTTCTTGCTCCCGCTTTTTCCTGAGCTTTCAGAAATCTATTTAACCCCCATAGCCATTGCAGCACTTTGCATGATCATTTATGGAGGTTTTCTAGCCTACGCTCAAAAAGATTTAAAAACCCTCATCGCTTATAGCTCGTTCTCGCACATGGGAGTCGTGGTGCTTGGGGTTTTTTCTTTCAATGTTGAAGGGATTTCTGGGGCGGTGTTTATGATGTTTGCGCATGGCGTTATTGTCATGGGATTATTTTTGCTCGCTGGTATCTTAGAAGAGCGCGCCAGCAGTTTAGAAATCGCTCGCTTTGGATCCATCGCTAAAAGCGCTCCTGTTTTTGCCGCCTTTTTTATGATCGTTTTAATGGCGAATGTGGGCATGCCTTTAAGCATTGGCTTTGTGGGAGAGTTTTTAAGCTTATTGGGGTTTTTTGCCACTTACCCTCTTTTAGCTATCATTGCCGGAACAAGCATCATTCTCTCAGCGATTTACATGCTCACTTCATATAAAGATGTCTTCTTTGGTAATTTGAAAGCCGGGAGCAATCAAATCAGCGTGTTTGAAGATTTGAACGCTCGTGAGGTAGGGGTTTTGAGCGTGATTTTAGCTTTGATTTTAATTTTAGGGATTTATCCTAAAATCCTTTTAAAACCGATTGAGCAAGGCTCTAAGCAGCTTTTAGAGGTGATAGAAATCCGCTCGCTCCCTTTTTTAGGTTCATTGGATACTAAGATAAAAGAGGTTTCTTATGTTAATAGATAGTCTCCACATCTCTTTTGATAGCTTTAATTTTGAGAGCATTTTACCCATGCTGGTGTTGGTGTGTGGGGGGATTTTCACGCTCTTAATCAACGCTTTCACTTCCAGGTTTTCACGCAATTTGAATGTGTTTTTATGCATGCTTTTTTTGGTTTTGGATTTTTTGGTGGTTTTAGGGTTAGAAGAGCAAGAAAACGCCTTTTTTGGGTTTTTGAGCTTGGATACCCTCTCGCTCATCTCTCAAAGCATTGTCTTGATTTCAGCCTTTTTGCTCATTTTCTTAGCCCTTTCAAAAGAGCGCTTCAACGAATTTCAGACCGCTGAATTTTATTCCCTATACTTGTTTATTGTCGCTGGCTTTCAATTCATGGTTTCAAGCAACCATTTATTGCTAATCCTTATCGGGTTAGAAACAGCGTCCTTACCCCTTTGTGTGTTAATGGCGTTGAGCGATAAACGCTACGGCTTAGAAGCAGGGATCAAATATTTCACTATGGGGGCGATGGCGAGCGCGTTTTTTGCTATGGGGGCGATGGCTTTTTACTTGCTCACAGGGAGCTTGAATCTTGAAGTCATTACCCTATACTTACACACTGAAGGCATCACAAACCCCATGCTCTTTGCGATGGGCGCTATCTTTTTGATTGGAGCGATTGGCTTTAAGGTTTCTTTAGTACCTTTCCATACTTGGATGCCTGATGTGTATGAGGGCAATAACCCGGTCTTTGCGAGCTATATTTCCATTGTGCCTAAAATCGCCGGCTTTGTGGTAGCGACTCGCCTTTTTGGGGCGTTTATAGACACTCGCATCGCTTGGGTAGAAGACATTTTTTATGTTTTGATTCTTATGACTATCACCATCCCTAATTTCATTGCTTTATGGCAAGAAGATGTCAAAAGAATGCTCGCTTATAGTTCCATTTCGCATTCTGGGTTCGCTTTAGCATGCGTGTTTATCCACACTGAAGATAGCCAACAAGCGATGTTTGTTTATTGGTTCATGTTCGCATTCACTTACATTGGGGCTTTTGGCCTTTTATGGCTCTTAAAAAGCCGGGAAAAAACATGGGATGAACGCTACGATCACCCCTATTCTAAATTCAACGGCCTTATCAAAACCCACCCTTTAGTGGCGATCTTGGGCGCTATTTTTGTTTTTGGGCTTGCAGGAATCCCGCCTTTTAGCGTGTTCTGGGGGAAATTTTTAGCCGTTGAAAGCGCTTTAGAGAGCAATCACATTCTTTTAGCGGTGGTGATGTTAATTAATAGCGCGGTGGCTGCGTTTTATTATTTCCGTTGGCTCGTAGCGATGTTTTTCAATAAGCCCTTACAAAGCTACGCTCAAAACGATATTTACACCCAAAACGCTACCATGCCCATTTATGCGGTCATTATTGCCATGGCGTTAGCGTGCTTGTTCTCTGTTTTTATGATGCGAGGGCTTTTAGAGTTTGTGGCTTAAGTCAAAAATCTTTCTTTTAATGGGCTTATTCTCCCATTCTCTCAACGCCTTAAGTCTCACGCTCACGCAAGGCAAGGAAGGGGGGGAAGATTTTTCTGTTTTAACCTTACGGCACAACAAGGCGTTTTCTTGTTTTTATGCTAATGAAAAACCGCCAAGCGGGATTGAAGCGTCTTTATCCATTATACGTGCTAAACGCCCCATAGAATGCGTGATAGACTCCATTCCTAAAGAGGGCTTTACCCCTTTAGAAAACGCTTTTTTCAATATCACCTATTCTATGCGCCAACAACAATTCATTTTACACATCAAACCCAAAGTGATGCGAAGGCTCACCCTTTTTTCTTTTGATAGGGATTATAAAAAAGCGATCCCCCTTTTTGTGGAAAACGATCCTAAAGCCAAAATGTGGCAAATCATAGGCTATGATCAAAACATCCCTTTTTTGAGCAAAAAAGACAACGCTCAAAAAGGCTTGAATTTCCCCATTGTCATTAAAGACGCTCAAACCCCTATCATTCAAGAACTGGATGTGAATAACAAACCCCTACTCACCACAAAGGGCTATGATTTAAACGCTTATTTAGAGGCTAAAAAACAAATGGATTCGCAAGCCTATTTTGACGCTTTACGCACGATCAGCCGCGCGTTTAAAAACTACCCTCAAACGATGTTTAAAAAAGATCTGTATTTATTAGAAATTATCGCATTAGGCCAATTAGGCATTAAAAAATCCTTACTCATAGACATTGGCACCAAGTGGATTAAAAATTACCCGACTGATCCCAATATCCCTGAAGCGCTATACTATGTCGCCAAAGCTTTAGACGAAAACAACAATTACAAACAGGCCATGCACTATTACAAACGCATTCTTTTAGAATACAAAAATTCCCGCTACGCTCCTTTAGCCCAAATGCGTTTAGCCATTGAAGCGGCTGAAGGCTCTGATTTGAGCAACGCTAACATGCTTTTTAAAGAAGCTTTTTCTAACGCCAAAGACAAAGAGAGCGCGAGTGAAATCGCGCTTAATTGGGCCGAAGCAGAGATAAACTATCAAAATTTTAATAACGCTAAATACCTCATTGATAAGGTGGTCCAATCCAACCCTGATTATATTTCTACGCATAGCGAATCAGCCCTGGACTTGCTCAAGTTATTGAAAAAAAACCAGATGAATGCAAGTGCGATTGAGATCGCTCACTTGCTCCTCAATCAAGACGATGACTTGAAAGCTAAAGAGCAAGCGCTTTATGATTTAGGGGCGTTATATGCAAGGATCAAGGACTTTAAAAACGCCCACCTTTACAATCTGCAATATTTGCAAGACCATGCGGAATTGGATAAAGCTTCTGTCGTTAGGGCGCGCGATGAAAAAGCCCTTTTTTCCATGGAGGGGAACACGCAAGAAAAAATCGCCCACTATGACAAAATCATCCACAATTTCCCTAATTCTAATGAAGCCCTAAAGGCTTTAGAATTAAAAGCCCAACTATTGTTTGAAGATAAGCGTTATGCTGAAGTGTTAAGCATGCAAAAAAATTTGCCCAAAGATTCCCCTTTGATCCAGAAAACGCTCAATATCCTTGCTAAAACCCCATTAGAGGACAATCGTTGCGAAGAAGCCTTAAAATATTTATCCCAGATCACAGCCTTTGCATTCAGCCCCAAAGAAGAAATCCAAGCCTTTGATTGCTTGTATTTCGCATCGCTCAAAGAAAAAGCGCAAATCATTGCCCTAAACGCTTTAAAAGCGGCTAAAACCCCTAGCGAGAAATTAATATGGCTTTATCGTTTGGGGCGCAATTACTACCGCTTAGGGGATTTTAAAAATTCCACTCTGGCCTCTAAAGACGCTTTAACTCTCGCTCAAGGCTTAAACAAAAAAGAATTTTATGATATTGCTTTTGTTTTATTTTCAGATTACATGCAAAACAATGAAAAAGAATTGGCTCTCCATTTGTATGCGTTTTTAGAAAAACATTTCAAAGGCGATAAACGCATGGCGTTGGTTTATTTTAAATTGCTAGAGAATGAAAAAGATCCTAAAAGCGTCAAAATTTATGCCACAAGCTTACTCAAACTCCAAGACGCTTACAAGGACTATTCTTACACGCCTTTTAGCGAATTTGCTCTCATTGACGCTTACAGGACCACCAAAGATTATTCAAAAGCGTTAGAAACGCTAGACAAACTCTTAAACCGCAGGCTTTCTTTAGAAGATCACCAAAAAGCCTTGTATTTACAATCAAGCCTACTGGATCTAACCCATCAAAAAGCAAAATCTAAATCCAGTTTAGAAAAATGCGTTCAGTTAAAACAAAAAGATCAAACAAACGCATGGCAAAATTTATGCGAACAGGGTTTAAATTTATTCAAAAACAAGGAGTCATAACATGGACATTAGCATTTTTAGAGAATACGATATTAGAGGCATTTACCCCACCACGCTAGATGAGAAGGGGGCTTTTAGTATCGGTGTGGAGTTAGGGAAAATCATGCGAGAATACGATAAAAGCGTGTTTGTAGGGCATGACGCTAGGGTGCATGGGCGCTTTTTGTTTGAAGCTTTGAGCGCAGGGCTACAATCAAGCGGCTTGAAAGTGTATGATTTAGGGCTAATCCCCACACCGGTAGCGTATTTTGCGACCTTTAATGAAATCAATGGTATTAAATGCCCTAATTCTATCATGATCACTGGCTCTCACAACCCCAAAGAATACAACGGCTTTAAAATCACGCTCAATCAAAACCCGTTTTATGGCAAGGACATTCAAGCTTTAAAAGACACGCTTTTAAACGCCAAGCATGAAATAAAACCCCTAAAAGAAACACCAGAGAAAGTCAATGCCCTAGAAGCGTATCAGCGCTATTTGATCAAGGATTTTCAGCATTTAAAAAACCTTAAATACAAAATCGCCCTGGATTTTGGTAATGGCGTGGGAGCGTTAGGATTAGAGCCGATTTTAAAGGCTTTAAACATTGATTTTGATAGTCTTTATAGCGATCCTGATGGGAATTTCCCTAACCACCACCCAGACCCTAGCGAAGCGAAAAACTTAAAAGATTTAGAAAAACACATGCAAGAAAACGCTATTTTGATAGGCTTTGCTTTTGATGGCGATGCAGATAGGATTGCGATGCTAAGCTCTCATCATATTTATGCGGGCGAT
This sequence comes from Helicobacter pylori NCTC 11637 = CCUG 17874 = ATCC 43504 = JCM 12093, assembly GCF_900478295.1. Taxonomy (NCBI): domain Bacteria; kingdom Pseudomonadati; phylum Campylobacterota; class Epsilonproteobacteria; order Campylobacterales; family Helicobacteraceae; genus Helicobacter; species Helicobacter pylori. The sequence continues at coordinate 515,383 of NZ_LS483488.1, read as the reverse complement.
GAATTGGCGATTTTATTCGCTAAACGCTTGCATGCTCAAGGCATCACCCCCTTTGTGATAGGCGAAGTCAAATGCTCTCAAGTGATGTATAACACGATTAATACCTTTGGTAAGACGCTCATGTATAAAACCGGGCACAGCAATCTAAAAATCAAGCTCAAAGAAACCAACGCGCATTTTGCGGCTGAAATGAGCGGGCATATCTTTTTTAAAGAACGCTATTTTGGCTATGATGACGCCCTTTACGCATGTTTAAGGGCTTTGGAGTTATTGCTTGAACAAAGTCCAAGCGATTTGGAAAACACCATTAAAAAACTCCCCTATTCCTACACCACGCCTGAAGAAAAAATTGCCGTGAGCGAAGAAGAAAAATTTGAAATCATTCACAACTTGCAAAAAGCGCTTAAAAACCCGCCAAGCCATTTCCCTAAAATCAAAGAAATCATCAGTATTGATGGCGTGAGAGTGGTTTTTGAACATGGTTTTGGGCTTATTCGCGCAAGCAACACCACCCCCTATTTAGTCAGCCGCTTTGAAGGCAAGGATGAAACAACGGCATTAGAGTATAAAAGGGCGTTACTCAATTTGCTAGAGAAGTAGTAGAATTCTCTTTTTGCATAGCCATTGCACAAAACAACAAAAATTCATGATGTTAGAGTCATTAACTAAAATTAGTTATATTTGTGGAATCAGCAGTTGCATGATAACCACATAAAGGGAGCAGAGCCATGAAAGCATTAGACGCAGCAAAAATTTTGATCAATTTAAGTTTAGATAATCAAAAACCTATAACTAACCTAAAATTGCAAAAAATGCTATATAATTGCTCAGGCAGAAAGCGATTCTAAACTCATTAAAGAAGATTTTCAAGCTTGGGATTATGGGCTTGTTATTCCTGATGTTTATCGTAATTTTTGTATCAATGGATCAACCCCAATCACTAAAAGAGAGAAAATACCGAATAATATAGACAGAGAAAAAGAAAAAGAACTTGCTAAAATCTACAATCAGTATAAGGATGCAGATGCTTGGAATATGGTTAAAGCAACCCATCAAAAAGAAAGTGCATGGTCTAAGCATCACGTGAAAGGTATGAGAAAAGTTATAAAAAGGGATGATATTAAAGCAGTTAAAGAATTATTACAAGAAGCATTACTTCCTAAGAATAAACCATGAAAGATAGCTTAGAAAAATTTCTTCGTGCTATTGGGGGGCTAATAGAAGATGATGCTAGCATAAAAGAAATATTAGGGCAGATCGCAGAACACTACAAAAATTCTACAGAATTAGAGCTAGATTTTGAAGATATAGTGGTTAAAATAGACACAGAAATGAGTGCACTAGGTTATGCGAAAAAAGTCCCTTTTGTTGTGGCTTTAATTAAAAACTCTAAGGCTTTTTTAGAATCCCAAGGAGAATATATCAGTGAGAATGAAAAACGAATTTTAAGAAGAGTCATTAGACTTTCTAGAATCGAAGATATGTAGTATAAGAATCCAGTATCTTGATAAAGAAGCAATAGATGTTGGAAAGAAAATGGAGCTTCAAATCGACAGAATGAAAAGCCAAGATGAAGCCATAAAAAGCCTTAAAGAAGAAATTAATAGCATAACAAACCAAACCAGTGCCATAAAGGGGCAAATTGACAATACAAAAAGAGATTTTGTTGCTATTCTTGGGATCTTTGCTGTTATCTTTATGGCGTTTGATAGCGGGCTTAAAATTAATTTGGCTATTTTTGATAAAAAAGGGCTAGATGGTTTAATTGCCTTATGCTTATTCATGTTCGCATCGTTTTTCACTCTCATTTTGTTACACTCTCTCTATCGTTTTGTAAAAGATATTGCAAACAGCAATCAAAATCCCAATAAAACTGACTCAAAAGAATATAAGGTCTCCATTGTTTTGCTTATCGTAATTTTTATTGCAGTGGCAGTGGTTGTGGGTGTAAAGACTTATAAGAATTAAACCCGCTCATAGGAATTTTTGATACACTAGCACCACCGATTTAGATTCAGAGCTAAGGCTAAAAAAACTATCTGTGGCTTCATTGAGCGAGCCAGAAAAGAGCGTTTTTAAACGCAAGTTTTTTAAGGGGTATTTGAGGTTTTTGGAAGTGAATTGGGCGTTAAGATCCAAGCTAAAAAGCGAGATTTGTTCCCCTTTAAAACTGGGCAAAGTAAAAGGGGTTTCTAGCACCCTAAAAAGACCATAATCGCTTACGGCTTGGATTTTTTTGCAAAATTTAAAATACTCCAACAATAAAAAAGTGTTCGCTAAAGCGTGGTCTTCTCGCTTGCCATTCAACCCTAAAAAAATAAAATCATCACAGCCTTTATTCAAAGCATAAAAAAAGGCTTTGGACAAATCGTTGCTGTTTTGTTCGCTCACATATATAGGGTTATACAAGGCTTTCAAATGCGAATCAATGCTATCTAGATCGCCTATAACAACGCTGGGTTTGAATTGAAGCGTATGCAAGGACTGGACAGCCCCATCGCATGCGATTAAAAAGGGAGCGTTTTTTAAAATGTCTAAGCATTTTTGAGATTTAGGAAACTCCCCATTCGCTAAAATCACTGCTCGCATGACTTATTCCAGCGGTTAAAATAATACAAGCCAATAAAAAGGTATAGGATCGTTGTGAAGAGTTGCACCAAACTCTCTGTAGAAATTTGGAAAATACAAAACCACACGATAATGGACACGATATTCCCTAAAGTTACTAGCGCATAATTCTCCACATAGCGCAAAACCTGTAAAATAAAAGCAATAATAAAGATGACGAAATTAAAACTCTCTGCCCATAAAAAATTCGTTTTAATCTCTTTAAAAAACAAAGCGCTCACATAAGTTAAAACCCCTATGCCTAAAATGAGTATAAAACGCCAATTTTTGGGAAGTTTTTGAGCCTTGATAACGCCTTCATGCTGCTCTGTCTTTTTCCATGCGAACAGCCCATAAATCGTTACTGGCATATACAAAAAAAGGCATAAAATCACATCAGCGTTTAATTTCCACTGATAAGCGACATAAGCGTAACTCAAATTATAAACAAGACCAAATATAAAGCAAATTGTTTGCCTTTCTCCGGCAAAAAACGCATACAAAACCCCACTAAGCCCCGCTAAAAGATTGATAAACGAGCCTTTGACAAGGATATTAGTGATGGTTAAAAACACGCAAGAAAGAATGAGCGTGGCGTAAAATCGTTTAGATAGTTGGGTGGTTATTAACATGTTATTCCTTACGCAAGAATTACCTTGACAAGTTCTATGGGTTTGATCTCAGCCTTTTAAAAACTTGAGCGTTTTAAAAAGCACCCCTTAAATGCTCCTTATTGTAACACAAATCAGTGAGAACGCGCTTTAAAGTTTCTCTAATTTTTTTACTCCCCCTCCATTTAATGGCATTTGGGTTAAATCACCACCCTAATTTAGTGCAAAGCCTAGAACAAAGCCCAAAACACACAAGAAAGCCAAGCATAACCAAACCCTCTATAAGGAGATTGCTAGGATGCCCACAATACGCCGAGATCTCATGGATAGCGGCAATAAAGGGCATCGTTAAAAGCATCACATAAAAATCCCTTAGCCTTGATCCTAACACAGCGTTATAAAACGCGCCAAAAAACCTAGCCTTAAAAATGGCTTTGAGAAACCTAGGGTATCTTACTTGGAAAGATTTATAACAATCCCTACCTCGAGGGTCAAATAAAAGGTTAGATAATAGAGCCGCTATTAAGATTGTTAGCCACGCGTAATAGCTGTCTTTAGGGTTAAAAAGTGGATCGCTAGCACCTTGGCTATAACGCAATGCGGATATGCATCCCGCATAGACTATAGCCACTGCCCATTGATATTCCCAGTTGCTCAAACGCTTTTTGACATTCATGCTTACTCCTTTCTCCCCCAAAACTACCTATCATACACGAAATGACGATCATAGGTGGGTTCTCTTGGGGTTTGTGGCTCTCTATCAACGCCACGGATATAATCTTCCACCCTATCGCCTATTTCACGACCAAATTCTCTCCCTATTTCATGACCAAAACTTCTACCTATGGCACTACCCACTGGACCTCCAGGAGCCCCAATTGCTCCGCCCATTACACCACCCATTGCACCCCCAAAAATTCCCCCTACAAATCTGCCTAATTCACCCCTTGCCTCTATTTTAGGACTAGCTATAGCCACATTAGCCATTGCACCGCATAAAACCACTACACAACTGAATGTTCTTAATCCACTCATAACAAATCCTTTCATAAATTGAGATTCAAGGCATGTTTTGCACACCTTGATAAGAATATTTATACCACAATCGCATTAAGAGAATTGTTACATATCGGCAAAAGATCACAAAAAAGATAAGTAAATGTTTTGTTTATTCACAAATTACAGGATTAAAGTAAATCATTAGTTTTATGGTTTTAGCATTTTTTAAGCGTTTTAGAGCGTTAAGTTTCAAGCATTAAAGCCTTTAATTGCATTTTTACACCAACCGCTTAAAAATCGAACGCCCATTTTGAATATATTAGACGCTTTTTTATTTTTATGCTAAACTATTTTAAACCACCCAAGCAGAAATCCCAAACATCTTTAGTGTTTGGGATGAATGCTGCTAATTTGTAGTATAATATCTCCATACATTTGTATCTAGCGTAGGAAGTACGCAAAGTTACGCCTTTGGAGATATGATGTGTGAGACCTGTAGGGAATGCGTTGGAGATCAAACTCTGTAAAATCCCTATGATTAGGGACACAAAGTGAGAACCAAACTTTCCCTATGGGCAACATCAGCCGAGGAAGCCCAATCGCTTTAGCGTTTGGGTGCTTCACGTTTTGGCCGATATGACTTCATACAGAGATTAAACCAATCATGAATAGTAAGGTTGATTCCATCTCGCTCTGTAACAGGTTTGAAACCATGCATCTAAGATTGACTCCTATCTTGTAAGTGCCATACTACAAGTTCCCATAATAAAAACTTCTAAAAATCAAAACCTACAGAGCGAGATGGAATTAACTTTTTTATGATTACAAATGATAGCCAATCTTAAACAACATAAAGGCAATACAAGCCCTATAATATCATTAATCGCTATTCAAAATCACAGATATTTTAATACAGCGTTCAATTTTTGAAAACAAGAGCCTACTCACAAGCCTTTTTAAAAACAAATTTTTATACCATATCACAAACTTTCGTGTTAGAATGCGTTGAATGGATTTAGGAGTGTAAAAATGCAAGTTTCACAATATCTGTATCAAAACGCGCAATCTATTTGGGGGGATTGTATTTCCCATCCGTTCGTTCAAGGCATAGGGCGTGGGACTTTAGAAAGAGATAAATTCCGTTTTTATATCATTCAGGATTATTTGTTTCTTTTAGAATACGCTAAGGTGTTTGCTTTGGGCGTAGTTAAGGCTTGTGATGAAGCGGTGATGAGGGAGTTTTCTAACGCTATACAGGATATTTTGAATAACGAGATGAGTATCCATAACCATTACATTAGAGAACTTCAAATCCCTCCAAAAGAATTGCAAAACGCACGCCCCACTCTAGCGAATAAATCCTATACAAGCTACATGCTCGCTGAAGGGTTTAAGGGCTCTATTAAAGAAGTTACGGCGGCTGTTCTATCCTGTGGTTGGAGCTATTTAGTGATCGCGCAAAATTTAAGCCAAATCCCCAACGCTTTAGAACATGCCTTTTATGGGCATTGGATTAAGGGCTATAGTTCCAAAGAATTTCAAGCGTGCGTAAATTGGAATATTAATTTGCTTGATTCCCTCACCCTCGCTTCTTCAAAACAAGAAATTGAAAAACTAAAGGAGATTTTTATCGCTACAAGCGAATACGAATACCAATTTTGGGATATGGCGTATCAAAGTTAAAATAAAAGTTTTTGTGCCGTTAGAAAAACGCAAGAGAAGAAAATATCTACCTCTTGCAAAACGATTATTGAGCGTAAGCTTCTAGTTTGAGCTCAATCTTTACCTCATCCCCGACGACAGCATCGTTAAATGTTTTACCGATACCAAAATCCTTGCGGTTGATTTTGCCTTCAGCTTGTAGCACCATGAATTCTTTTTTATTCATGGGGTTTTGTAAGGGGGCTTGGATTTTGGCTTCCAATACGACAGGCTTGGTTACGCCATGAAGAGTCAAATCCCCATGGATTTTACCATCTTCGTATTTGGTCATTTTAAAGCTCCCTTTGGGGTATTTCATGGCATCAAAAAACTCTGCTGTTTTTAGGTGGTCGTCTCTTTTTTTGTTCCTAGTGTTAATGCTTTTAATATCAATTTTGCCTTCAAAAACATTGAGAGCTTTGGTATTAGGATCGGCATCAATTTTGCCATCAAAACTATCAAACACGCCTCTTGTTTCATTGAATTTGAAGTGTTTGACCTCAAACCACACGCTAGAGTTTGCCTTATCAATCGTATAAGGTTTTGCAAACGCCAGACTAACGCCCAAAAGGGTGAACATTAACGCTTTTTTCATTGTTTCCTCGCTTCATTTTGAATTAAAAACGCCAACTATACAACAAATTGGTTAATGGTAAAAATACTCCTAACCATCTGTTTTAAGGTATAATACAAAAAATCCCCATTAGGTAGGTGTTGTTATGATAAAAAAGACCTTTGCATCAGTTTTATTAGGATTGAGTTTGGTGAGTGTTTTAAATGCCAAAGAATGCGTCTCGCCCATAACAAGAAGCGTTAAGTATCATCAGCAAAGCGCTGAGATCAGAGCCTTGCAATTGCAAAGTTACAAAATGGCGAAAATGGCGCTAGACAATAATCTCAAGCTCGTTAAAGACAAAAAGCCAGCCGTCATCTTGGATTTAGATGAAACCGTTTTGAACACTTTTGATTATGCGGGCTATTTGATCAAAAATTGCATCAAATACACCCCAGAAACTTGGGATAAATTTGAAAAAGAAGGCTCTCTCACGCTCGTTCCTGGAGTGCTAGACTTTTTAGAATACGCTAATTCTAAGGGCGTTAAGATTTTTTACATTTCTAACCGCACGCAAAAAAATAAGGCATTCACCTTAAAAACGCTCAAAAGTTTTAAACTCCCCCAAGTGAGTGAAGAATCCGTTTTATTAAAAGAAAAAGGCAAGCCTAAAGCCGTTAGGCGAGAATTAGTCGCTAAGGATTATGCGATTGTTTTACAAGTGGGCGACACTTTGCATGATTTTGATGCACTTTTTGCTAAAGACGCTAAAAACAGCCAAGAACAACGAGCTAAAGTCTTGCAAAACGCTCAAAAATTCGGCACAGAGTGGATCATTTTACCTAATTCTCTCTATGGCACATGGGAAGATGAGCCTATAAAAGCATGGCAGAATAAAAAATAAAATTTATCCATCGCATAAGAACGATTTTTGCTAACATGACAAAAAATTTGATCTCTTAGGCGGAGCTATGGATTTTGTAGGGTTTGAAGATTTAAAATGCAAAGATAAAGAAAACTCTCAAAAAGTTTTTGTGATCCGTAACGATAAGTTAGGCGATTTTATTTTAGCCATACCCGCTTTAATCGCTCTAAAGCAAGCTTTTTTAGAAAAAGGCAAGGAAGTGTATTTGGGCGTGGTTGTGCCTAGCTATACCACCCCAATCGCTTTAGAATTCCCTTTCATTGATGAAGTCATTATAGAAGATAACCATTTGAGCGCCACTCTCAAAAATAAACCCATTGACGCTCTTATCTTTTTATTTTCTAATTTTAAAAACGCTAGACTCGCTTTTAGTTTGAGAAAATCCATTCCTTATATCCTAGCCCCTAAGACTAAAATCTATTCTTGGCTTTATCAAAAGAGCGTGCGCCAAAGCCGATCGCTGTGTTTAAAAACCGAATACGAATACAATTTGGATCTCATTCATGTGTTTTGTAAAGATCATAATCTCCCTAACGCTTCAATTAAAAAAATCGCATGGAAGCTTAAAGACAAATCCAAAGAGCGATTGATTATCGCTTCAAAACTCAACGCTGATGTTGGTTTGTTGTGGATTGGCGTGCATATGCATAGCGGAGGCAGTTCGCCCGTATTGCCCGCTTCACACTTTATTAAATTGATTGATTTTTTACACAACAATTTAAGTTGTGAGATCATTCTTATTTGCGGGCCAGGCGAGAGGAAAGCCACAGAAGAACTCCTTAAAAAAGTCCCTTTCGCCCACCTTTATGATACGAGCCATAGTTTAGTGGATTTAGCCAAATTGTGCGCGAATTTAAGCGTCTATATCGGGAACGCTTCAGGCCCTTTGCATATGAACGCTTTATTTGACAACCAATCTGTCGGGTTTTATCCTAACGAACTCAGCGCCTCTATTGCCAGATGGCGGCCTTTCAACGAACAATTTTTAGGCATCACCCCGCCTAATGGATCAAACGACATGGGTTTGATTGACATTAAAAAAGAAAGCGAAAAGATTATGGGATTTATCACAAAAAATTTTTCTCATCACGCGCAAGAAAGATAACCGCAACAAACATTACGCAAACGATCTTAAAACGCTCAAAAATTTAATCGGATTGAAGCGGTTTTTCGCATTCCTAATTAAAATTTCTAATTTCTTCATAAATTGAACCTTGAAAAATCCAATTTGAGTTTAAGTTAGATTAGCCCTTGCAAGCTCTATAAGGCTATTAATTTATTGCCCATTTATCTATTTCTTGTAAAGTACGAGTTTATTTTTAGCGTGAAGAAATTGATGATCAGTCTCATAGAAAAAGCCCCTTACATTCCCTATCCCCTAGCTCTTTATGAAAAGTTAGAGCAACCACACACCTTGCTTTTTGAAAGCGCTGAGATTGAGAGCAAAGCGCACACCAAATCCCTTTTAATGGCTAAGACTTGTTTGAAGCTCATTTGCAACCACAATATCGTAACTATCACTAGCCTAACACCTAATGGCGTGGCGTTTTTGCACAAATTGAGTGCGTTTTTTAAAACGCCTATACAAGACAATGCCCTAATCTTAACCTACACCAAAAATAAAAAAACGCAAGATGAGTTTTTAAAACTCTTTGAGCCTAGCCCTTTTGACGCTTTAAGGGGGCTTTTTAAAAGCGTTAAAACAAAACCCAAACACCCCTTTACGCTTTTAAGCGCGGGCGTTTTTTCTTTTGAAATGCTCAATTTTTTTGAAGACTTGCCCCACTTAAAAGCAAACGATAATACCGCAAATGACTTTATTTTTTATGTCGCGCAAAATTTGATCATCATAGATCATAAAGAAAAAAGCGCTGAAATCTTGGGGGCGTGTTTTGATGAACGCTTTAAAACAGAGATAGCTAAAGAATTACAAGACTTAAAAGAGTTGGCTAAAAGCATCAAAAGCGACTTTGTCCCTAAAAAATCCAAGCAAAGTAGAGAAGTTAGCGTTAGTTGCAGCGATAGCGAGTTTGAAAAAAGAGCGCTATCCTTACAAGAAGAAATCAAAAAAGGCGAGATTTTTCAAGCGGTGTTGTCGCGCAGCTTTTATATGGAGTGCTTGGAGGGTTTGAGTGCGTATTACCATTTAAAGCTCTCTAATCCTAGCCCCTATATGTTCTATATCAAAGACAGCGATTTTATTCTTTTTGGGGCAAGCCCTGAGAGCGCCTTAAAATACAACGCTTTAACCAACACGGCTGAAATTTATCCCATTGCTGGCACCCGTTTAAGGGGTAAGGACAAACAGGGGAATATTGATTACGATTTAGATAGTAAAATGGAATTTGATTTGCAACACGACTATAAAGAAAGGGCTGAACACATCATGCTAGTGGATTTAGCCAGAAACGACATGGCCAGAGTTTCAAAAAAACGCTATTGCGATAAGCTTTTAAAAGTGGATAAGTATTCCAATGTCATGCATTTAGTCTCAAGAGTTGTTGGGGAATTGAAAAAAGGGTGCGATAGTTTGCATGCTTACAGGAGCTTTATGAACGCCGGCACGCTTAGCGGGGCGCCTAAAATCTCTGCGATCAGGCTCATTTACCAATTAGAAAACCAAAGGAGAGGCTCTTATGGGGGGAGTGTGGGGTATTTAAATAGCGAGGGTTCTATGGATTCTTGCATCACCATCCGTTCATGTTTTGTTAAAAACAATAGAGCGGTGATCCAAGCAGGAGCCGGTATCGTGTTAGACAGCGTGCCGCAAAACGAAGCGAATGAAACAAGAGCCAAAGCGCAAGCCCTTATTGATGCGATCAGGAAAACAAGCTTATGAAAATCTTTTTTATAGATAATTTTGATTCTTTCTCTTATAACTTGGTGTATGAATTAGAGTGTTTGGGTTATGAAGTGGCTGTTTATCAAAACGATATTGATCCGAGTTATCTTATGGGTTTAATGAATGAAGAATCAAAAACCCCTTTATTGTTCATTTCACCAGGACCTGGTAATCCTAGCAGTTCAGGCAATCTTTTAAAAATCATTGAAATGGCTAAAAAGAAATTCCCCATTTTAGGGGTTTGCTTAGGCTTACAGGCTTTAGCGCAAAGCTATGGGGCTAAAATCATAAGGAGTAAAGAAATCGTGCATGGCAAAGCGACGACTATTGTGCTCAAAAAGCATGCCGTTTTTAAAGGTTTAGGGGAAAGCATGGTGGTGGGGCGTTACCATTCTTTAATGGCAAGCGGGTTGCCTAAAAATTTAGAAGTGATCGCTGAGCATGACAATATCCCTATGGCTATTGTCAATGAAGAAGATAGAATCCTAGCCTATCAATTCCACCCTGAAAGCATCATGACTTTACAAGGGAGGGCGTTGTTAGAGCAAAGCGTGGGGTTTTTAAGAGGGTTATCATGAAAGATATTTTAAACACCCTTTATCATCAAAAAGACTTGAACGATGAAGAAGTTAAAAAGTTATTCACCCTCATTATCCACGAAAAAGTAAGCCCAGCGCAATTTGGGGCCATTTTATGCGCTTTAAAAATCAAGGGCGAGAGCTTTAAGGAGATTAGCGTTGCTGCAACCATGCTTTTAGAGCATGCCCCTAAGCCTTTTAACAGCGGCTTGGATTTAATAGACAATTGCGGCACAGGAGGCGATGGGTTAAAAACGATTAACATCAGCACGATTGCTGCGCTCATTGCCAGCTCTATGGGGTTATCTATGGCCAAACACGGATCAAGGAGCGTGTCCAGCCATAGCGGGAGCGCGGATTTGTTGGAAAATTTGGGCGTGAATATTGAAATGAACCCCACGCAATTAGAAAATTGTTTCAAACAAACGCATTTTGGGTTTTTATTCGCACCCTTATACCATCAAAGTTTTAAAAAATCCGCCCCTTTAAGAAAAGAGCTTTTCACTAAAACGATTTTTAATTGCTTAGGGCCTTTAATCAACCCCTTAAGGCCAAAAATCCAGCTTTTAGGCGTGTATGACAAATCTTTGTGCAAGACTATGGCACTAGCGTTAAAGGCTTTGGGCGTTAAAAGGGCGATGGTGGTTAATGGAGGGGGGACGGATGAAATCGTGTTGCATGACATTACGCATGCGTGTGAATTGAAAAATAATGAAATTTTAGAGTATGACTTGAGCGCTAAAGATTTTGATTTACCCCCCTATGATTTGAAAGAATTACAGATTGGAAACGCCAAAGAAAGCGCTCAAGCGTGTTTAGATATTTTAGAAAATAAAGGAAAGGATTCGCACACGATGGTGGTTGTGGCGAATGTGGCGAGTTTGTTGTATTTAAGCCATAAAGCTAAAGATTTAAAAGAGGGCGTGGGCATGACTTTAGAGCATTTAAAAACCAAAGCGCCTTATGCGCATTTGCAAAAAATCATAAGGCTAAGCCATGCCTAGCGTGTTAGAAAACATCCTTAAAGACAAGCTCCTAGAAGTTTCTGCACTCAAAAAAAATCACACCTTGCCCGCAAACATAACCCCAAGCGATAGGGATTTTAAAAAAGCGTTATTGGAAAAAAGGACAAGCTTTATTTTAGAATGTAAAAAAGCATCGCCCTCTAGAGGTTTAATCAGAAAAGATTTTGATCTGTTAAAAATAACCAAGACTTATGAAAAATTTGCCTCTTGCATTTCAGTTTTAGCTGATTCTAAATATTTTTTAGGCTCTTATGAAAACATTAAGATCGTTTCGCAGCATTCCACCAAGCCTATTTTGTGTAAAGATTTTATCATTGACGCTTTTCAGATCAAACTCGCTAGAATGATGGGAGCTAATGCGGTGCTTTTAATGTTAAGTGCGTTAGATGATAAAAATTATTTAGAGCTTTTCAACCTCGCCAAATCCTTAAACATGAGCGTGTTAACTGAAGTTTCCAACCAGCAAGAAATTGAGCGCTTGCTCAAACTCCAATACGACATTATAGGCATCAATAACAGGGATTTGCACACCCTGACAACCGACATTAACAACACGCTCAAATTGCACTCTCTCTTGCCTAAAGACGCGCTCGTGGTGAGCGAGTCCGGCATTCATTCGCATGTACAAATCAAAGCCCTAGCCCCTTATGTGAATGGCTTTTTAGTGGGCAGCTCTTTAATGAAAGAAAAGGATTTGAAAAAAGCATGCATTAAATTGATTTTAGGCGAAAATAAAGTGTGCGGGCTTACAAGGATTAAAGACGCTAAAGCCGTTTATAAAAACCATTTCATTTATGGGGGTTTGATTTTTGAAAAATCTTCGCCCCGATACATCAAGCCTAAAGAAGCCCTAAAGATTACAAAAGCGGTTAAAAAATTGGATTTTGTGGGCGTGTTTGTGAAAGATAGCATTAAAAAAATTCAAAAAATCGCTAGAAAGCTTGATTTAAAAGCGGTGCAGCTTTATGGCTATTCGCAAAAAGAAATCGCTCAATTGAAAAAAGCGCTCCCTAAAACTTGCGTGATTTGGCAAGTAGTGAATGCGATGGACGCTAACGATTTAGTGCCTAAAATTAAAGAAGCTTCTCTAATCTTATACGACACTAAGGGGGATAAAATGGGAGGCAATGGCGTGAGTTTTGATTGGGGTATTTTAGAAAATGTCAAAACGCCTTTCATGTTAGCTGGTGGGCTTAATTTGGATAATATTCAAAAAGCCTTGAAAGTTAAAGCGTTGGGTTTGGATTTCAATTCCGGTTTGGAAATAAGCCCCGGGATTAAAAATAAGGATAAAATCAAGCGATTAGCCCGAATTTTAAGAGAGTATTAAATGAATCAAAAAGCGTATTTTGGGGAGTTTGGAGGGAGTTTTGTTTCAGAATTGTTAGTGCCTGCATTAAGAGAGTTAGAACAGGCGTTTGATGCGTGTTTGAAAGATGAAAAATTCCAAAAAGAATATTTTCGTCTTTTAAAAGATTTTGTGGGCCGTCCTAGCCCTTTAACCTTGTGTCAAAATATCGTTTCTAACCCTAAAGTCAAGCTTTATCTAAAACGAGAGGATTTAATCCATGGCGGGGCGCACAAGACCAATCAAGCTTTAGGGCAGGCTCTTTTAGCGAAAAAAATGGGTAAAACAAGAATTATTGCTGAAACAGGCGCTGGGCAGCATGGCGTGGCGACGGCTATCGCTTGCGCGTTGTTGGGTTTAAAATGCGTGATTTTTATGGGATCTAAAGACATCAAGCGCCAGGAAATGAATGTTTTTAGAATGCGTTTATTAGGCGCTGAAGTGAGAGAGGTTAATTCAGGGAGCGCGACGCTTAAAGACGCTGTGAATGAAGCCTTAAGGGATTGGGCGAGCAGTTACAAGGACACGCATTATTTGCTAGGCACAGCCGCCGGGCCACACCCTTACCCCACAATGGTTAAAACCTTTCAAAAAATGATAGGCGATGAGGTTAAAAGCCAGATTTTAGAAAAAGAAAACCGCTTGCCTGATTATGTTATCGCATGCGTTGGAGGGGGGTCTAACGCTATAGGGATATTCAGCGCGTTTTTAAACGACAAAGAGGTTAAACTCATAGGCGTAGAGCCGGCGGGTTTAGGGCTAGAAACCAATAAGCATGGGGCGACTTTGAATAAGGGGCGTGTGGGGATTTTGCATGGGAATAAAACCTATCTTTTACAAGATGATGAAGGCCAGATTATAGAAAGCCATAGCATTAGTGCTGGGCTTGATTATCCAGGAGTGGGGCCAGAACACAGCTATTTAAAAGAGAGTGGGCGTGCGTTTTATGAAAGCGCAAGCGATGCTGAAGCGCTAGAAGCCTTTAGTTTGTTGTGCCAAAAAGAAGGCATTATCCCAGCGCTAGAAAGCTCTCACGCTTTAGCGTATGCTTTAAAACTCGCTCAAAAATGCGAAGAAGAAAGCATCATCATAGTGAATTTAAGCGGTCGGGGGGATAAGGATTTAAGCACCGTTTATAACGCTTTAAAAGGAGGTTTAAAATGAGGTATCAAAACATGTTTGAAACCTTAAAAAAACAAGACAAAATGGCGTTTATCCCGTTTGTAACCTTGGGCGATCCCAATTATGAATGGAGTTTTGAAATCATTAAAACCCTAATTGATAGCGGGGTGAACGCTTTAGAATTGGGCTTTGCTTTCTCAGATCCGGTAGCGGATGGCGTTATTATACAAGCGAGCCATTTAAGGGCGTTAAAACACGCTAGCATGGCTAAAAATTTCCAGCTTTTAAGGGCGCTCAGAGATTACAATCCCCACATTCCCATAGGGCTTTTAGCGTATGCGAATCTCATTTTTTCTTATGGCGTGGACAATTTTTACGCCCAAATCAAAGAATGCGGCGTGGATAGCGTTTTAATAGCGGATATGCCCCTGATAGAAAAAGAATTAGTCATCAAATCCGCTCAAAAACACCAAATCAAACAAATCTTTATCGCCAGCCCTAATGCGAGTGATAAAGATTTAGAACAAGCCGCTATGCATTCGCAAGGCTATATCTACACTTTAGCCAGGAGTGGGGTTACAGGGATAAGCCATGCTCTAGAGAACAATGCAAGCGCGATCATCAAAACCTTAAAAGCCTTTAGCCCTACCCCAGCCTTACTGGGCTTTGGCATTTCTCAAAAAGAACACATCAAAAACGCTAAAGGCATGGGCGCTGATGGCGTGATTTGCGGCTCAGCGTTAGTTAAAATCATAGAAGAAAATTTGAACAATGAAAACGCCATGCTAGAAAGAATTAAAGGGTTTATAGGAGAAATGATTTTTTAAGGCTTTTAGGCTTTGTTGCATGCACCTTATTATGGCGTTAGTGCAGAAAATACCGCCATAAGCCTAACAATAATATAAAAGTAACCTTGTAGTGTGGTTGATAGCGGCTTAAAATCGCAGGTATTTTGATAATAAAAAAGGCTGATTTTCATATACTAGGCCATAAGCGACTATGGTCTTTTTAGGGTGTTAGAAACCCCTTTTACTTTACCTAGTTTTAAAGGGGAGCAAATCTCGCTTTTTAGCCTGGATTTTAAAGCCCAATTCACTTCCAAAAACCTCAAATACCCCTTAAAAAACTTGCGTTTAAAAACCCTTTTTTCTGGCTCGCTCAATGAAGCTACAGATAGTTTTTTAGCCTTAGCTCTACACCTAAATCGGTGGTGTTGGTGTATCAAAAGTTTTTATGAGCGGATTTTATTAGGCAAATTTTTGTCTGTATATTGCACCAGGTTAAGGAGCATTTGAGAGAGTTAGGTATAGAGAGATCGATTTAGTCTCACTTTGCGTGGCAAAGGTGGTCGTAGTTTGCGTTTTCATTATGCATTGTGTGGCGGACACAATGATAGGAGTTCATAATTTTTTAACAAAACCACTACAAAGCGAACAAATCAACCCACTACCCACATCGGCTAAAATCCAAAGCAGTTTAGCATAAAAAATAACCAATATCTGGCATGTCTAAAAAACAATCCATCTAACTCAATCTCCAGCAGTTGAATTTCTTAAAATCATCAAACCAATTGGAAATCTCAATAAAAATGCAAGAAATACCGCTCAATTAAAAGGTGGGATAAAAGCCAGTGCGAGTTTTGAGTTTATTTTGATTTTTTAAACAATTACACAAATTCTGACCATATTTTTTCACACAAAAAGCTTCCACTTTTGAAGCAAGTTCTGTGAACAATTCTTTACCAAATTCCATTTTTTTCTCCAAATTTAAAAATTAAAATTGGGGTTTTAGTTACTTTATTTTTGCCGTTTTGAGGTTATCGCTTAACTAAGCTCTTTTATATTTTGATTACAGAAAACGCTTTTAGCATTTTTTAAATTTTATAATTAACGCTCAATAAAACAAAATCAAAGCTTTTAAGCGCTTCTTTTAAAAAGATAAAATCAAAGCGATATTACCAACCAAGACTAAATCTTGGCTAGCAGCCCGTCAAATTTCATACAAATTCAATGGTGGCTAGAGTGGAAGCGTCCCCTCTTCTAAAAGTGGTGCGTTGGATCCTGGTGTATCCGCCATTCCTTTGCGCGTATTTGGGCGCGATTTCAGTTACAAGCTTGTGGGTGGCTTCTTTGTTTTGCAAATACGCAAAAACATGGCGGTGTGCGTTAAAATCGCCCACACGAGCCGCTGTCGTTAATTTCTCAATGTAACTGCGCAATTCCTTAGCTTTATAAATCCCTGTTTCAATTTTGTTATGCTCAATCAAAGCGATCGCTAAATTCTTTAATAACGCCTTTCTGTGCGAGCTGGTTCTCCCAAGCTTGCGGTATCCGTGTTTGTGTCTCATCAGTCGTTACCTCCTTTATCTTCTAATTTTTCTAATCTTTTCTTTAAGCTTTCTCTTTGTTCAGGGCTTAATTCTGTGCCTACCGGATAGCCCAAATCATTCAATTTTTCAGCGATTTCATCATAGGATTTTTTACCCATGTTTTTCACGCCCTTAAGCTCTTCTTCGCTCATCAACACGAGTTCGCCCACATACTTGATGCCGATTTTATCCAAGCAATTAAAACACCTAGCGCTCAAATTCATGCTTTCAATCTTAGCGCTCAAATCTTTAGCGTCATCTCTTTGAGCGTAATCGCCTGAATACTCCGTGTTAGCAATGGGTCTTTCGCCAAAAACGCCCAGTTGCTTGCTCATCACTTTCACCGCTGACAAAAACGCTTTATAAGGGTCAATCTGCCCGTCTGTTTCAATATCAAAAATGATTTTTTCATAGTTGGGATCGCCCTCAACCAAAACGTTTTCAATCTCATAAACGACCTTTTTAATCGGCGTGAAAGAGCCGTCTAGTGGCATGTAGCCCTCAGGCATTAATTCCCTTGTGTTTTCGCTTGGGACATACCCCATTCCTTTATAGATAATGAGCGAAAAATTCAATTGAGCGTCTTCGTTGATTGTGGCTAGAGGCATTTCAGGATTGACGATTTCTATATGCTCAGAATTCAAATCCCTAGCCCTAAGCTCCATAGGCCCTTTAAAAGAATAATCCACCACAACCGATTGGTTTTCTAAAGAGCTATCCTGCCCCACTAACGCCTTAGCTATAAAACGGATATTCTTTAAATTCATGATAAAAAGCGACACATCTTCAGTAACCCCCCTTAGTGAGTCAAACTCATGATGGACGCCTTCAATCTTTAAACCTATAGGAGCATACCCCACAGAGCTTAAAAGCAAAAGCCTTCTAATAGGATGAGCGAGCGTAACAGCGTAACCAAACTCAAATGGAGCCAGAGAAATCTTAACCCGATTGCCCTCTTTCTCTAGCACCTTAATTTCTGATGGGATCAAAGGTGCTGTTTTGATAACTTTCATGCTCTAACCCCTTACTTAGAATACAATTCTACAATGAGTCTTTCTTCAATAGGGACAACCACTTCTTCTCTTTCAGGGTAGCGGGTGAAGATGCCGTATTTTTTATCTTTTTCCACATCAATCCATGGCACAATCCCTGTTTGAGCTGTCAATTCCATCGCGCGCACCACTTGAGAGTTGCTCTTGGTTTTTTCTTTGATCTCAATTTTTTGCCCTGAACGCACGAAATAAGAGGGAATATCCAAACGCTTACCATCCACAAGCACATGCCCATGCGTTACCAATTGCCTAGCAGAGCTTCTAGTGGTCGCAAACCCCATGCGATAGACAACATTGTCCAATCTTCTTTCAATCAAGCGGATAAGGTTTTCACCCGTATTGCCGTCCAAGCGATTGGCTTCCACAAAAATACTCCTGAATTGCTTTTCAGAAATGCCATACATCATTTTAGCTTTTTGCTTTTCTTTCAGCTGCAACCCGTAATCAGAAGTCTTAGCGCGTCTTTGCCCATGCTGGCCTGGCCCATAAGCCCTTTTATCTAGCGCGCTCTTCCCACTCAATCGCCTTTCACCTTTTAAGGCTAAAGAAACCCCAAAACGCCTTTCTAGTCTTTCTACTGCGCCTCTATATCTTGCCATAAAGCCTCCTTACACTCTTCTTCTTTTAGGGGGTCTGCAACCATTATGAGGGAGTGGGGTGATGTCTTTAATCCAAAGCACTTTAACGCCCTCTGTCGCGCCCACGCTCTTAATGGCGGTCTCACGCCCACTACCTGGCCCTTGAACCTTAATGCCCACTTCTTTAACGCCATGTTCTTTAGCCTTGCTTAGAGCGCTTTCTACAGCTTGTTGGGCCGCATAAGGGGTGGATTTTTTAGAGCCTTTAAACCCTAAACCGCCCGCCGTGCTCCAGCAAATCACATTGCCCATTTCATCAGTGATAGTGATGTTGGTATTATTAAAGGTCGCTGAAATATAAACAACCCCTCTAGCAATATTCTTTTTGACTACTTTCTTTTTAGCCACTACATTTCTCTTAGCCATTAAATCATCATCTCCTTATTTGCTACTTGCTACCCACGGTTTTTTTCTTACCCTTACGAGTCCTAGCGTTATTTTTAGTGGTTTGGCCTCTCACAGGAAGACCCTTACGGTGCCTGATCCCACGATAATTCCCCAAGTCCATTAAAGATTTAATATCCATTTGAACTTTTTTACGCAAATCGCCCTCTACTAAGTAGCTTTGTTGGATTTTTTTAGCGATGCTAGACACTTCATCTTCGCTCAATTCATGCACGCGCTTGTCAAAAGAAATGCCTACCGCTTCTAAAATCTCTCTAGAACTCTTAAGCCCAATCCCATAGATATAGGTAAGGGCATACTCTACTCTCTTCTTTTTTGGTAAATCTACACCAGCAATCCTTGCCATGCTTTATCCTTGTCTTTGTTTGTGTTTAGGGGTAGCGCAGATCACTCTAATAACGCCCCTTCTTTTAATGATTTTGCACTTATCGCACATCTTTTTCACTGATGGCCTGACTTTCATGATTTTTCTCCTTTGAAAAAATTAGGCACTACTAAAAACTTTTATACTAACATATTTTCATTGAAATAACCCTTAAATTCATTTATATCTAAAAGTTATCCGACCCTTGTCTAAACTATAGGGCGTAAGCTCTAGCTTGACCCTATCGCCTAAAGCAATCCTAATATAGTGCATGCGCATCTTTCCAGAAATACGGCACAACACCACATGCTTATTGTCTAATTCCACCTTAAAAGTGGCGTTAGGCAACGCCTCAATCACTTTCCCATCCACTTCTATAACATCATCTCTTGCCATTAACGCTCCGTAAGAATCACTGCTTTATTGCCAACTATGGCGATAGTATGCTCATGGTGGCTTGTGTTAAGCCCATCCACTGAAACCACGCTCCACTTATCCGCTAGTATTTTAGGCTCGCCTTGTTTTTGACACACCATAGGCTCTAAGCAAAATACCATGCCCTCTTTGATTTTAGGGCCGCTATTAGCCTTGACGCCTTTTTCTAGGTAGTTGGGGATTTCTGGCTCTTCATGGGGTTTTTTACCAATGCCATGCCCACAAAATCCTTTCAAAGGCACAAAGCCCCTTTCTGTAATAGCGCTCTCTAAAATCTGACTCAACTCTTTAAAATGCATGCCCACTCTAATGGAATTAATGGCATGCATCAAGCTCTCTTTAGAGCAAGCGAGCAATTTTTCATCTTGCGGGCTTATCGCGCCTATGGGAAGCGTGAGGGCCGAATCGCCATAATAGCCATCCACCTCCACCCCCAAATCCAAGCCTATAATATCCCCTTCTTGTAAAACATAATCCGTAGGAATGCCATGAATAACCACCTCATTTAAGGACATGCACACCGAGTTAGGGAAACCATAAAGCCCCTTAAAAGCAGGCCTGGCATGAGAGAATTTGATAAAATCTTCAGCCATTTTATCCAGCTCTAAAAGTGAAACCCCAGGCCTTACTTCTCGCTCTAAAAGGGCTAACGCTTGAGCGGTTAATTCCCCAGCTTTTCTTAACGCTTTGATTTCTTTTGGGCTTTTAATAGAGATTGCCATTAAAAGCCTACCGCGCTTAAAGTTTTATACTTGCTCATATAAATTTGCGCTTCAATCTTTTTCATGGTGTCAATAGCGACTTGAACCACAATCAGCACCGCTGTGCCTCCAAAGTAAAAAGGCACGCCCATAGCCTTAACCAAAATCCAAGGCACGGTAGAAATGAGCGCTAAATACAACGAACCCCACAAAGTGAGCTTACTCGCTACAGAATTTAAAAACGATGAAGTCCCCTCTCCAGGCCTAAGCCCTGGAATATACCCGCCATTACGCCTCAAATTATCCGCAATATCCTTAGAATTGAACACGATAGAAGAATAAAAGTAAGCAAAAAAGATGATGAGTAAGAACATCAAAATATTATACGCATACCCTTGCGGGCTTAAAAAATCTGCAATCGCTTGCAAGGTTTTGTTGCTTGTGGCTTGCTGCAAAATCGTAGAAGGGAACACGAGTAAAGCTGAAGCGAAAATAGGGGGGATCACCCCGCTTAAGTTCAACTTAATAGGAATGTAATTCATGATGCGCTTGTTTTGGTTTTGCATCACCACTTTACGCGCATAAGAAATAGGGATCCTGCGCTCAGCTAATTCCACATAGATAATCGCAAAAATCGTCGCTAAAACAATCAGCACAATACCAATGAGCATTAAAATATTGATCACGCCCGTATTGACCAAATTGAATGTGCCTGAAATAGCTGATGGGATCCCTGAAACAATCCCGGCAAAAATAATAAGGCTAATCCCATTCCCCACGCCCCTTTGCGTGATTTGCTCCCCTATCCACATGAGCAGCATCGTCCCTGTAAGCATAGAAAACGCTGAAACGATCATAAAGACTTGCATATCAATCATGATCGCTCCATTGGCTCCTCCGCTAATGCTCCTTAAGCCCACTGATACGCTCACCGCTTGGATTAGGGTGATTAAAATGGTTAAATAGCGCACGATTTGCATGTATTTTTGCATGCCGTCTCGCTCTTTTTTCATTTTAGCCAGGTTGGGGAAAGTCGCGCTCAAAAGCTCCATGATAATGGAAGAAGTGATATAGGGCATGATACCCAAAGAGATGATGCTCAAGCGAGAAACCGCATTCCCGCTAAACATGTTAAACAACCCCAAAGCGTTGTTGGAGTTGCTGTCAAAAAAAGCCTTGATCGCTGCTAAATCTACGCCAGGAATGGGGATATAAGCTAAGACTCTGTAGAGAAATAAAAAACCCAAAGTGATGAGTATCTTACTAGCAATGGCTTTATTCATAACCTATTCCTCTTAAATCAAGCTGATAGGGGCATTATTTCTGCCCGCTTGTTTTGATTCTCTCATCTTTAATTTTAGAAGCCAAGTTTTTAGCGTCTTTACCGATCAATTTCACGCCTTCAATATAAAGGGGGAAATGGTGCAAAGCGCGCAAGCTTGAAAAAGTGATTTCTTCTAAATTTTTAATCGCTTCATTCTTTTCCACATTGATAGAATAGATATGAGAGTCTTTAGTCCTAAAACCTATTTTAGGCAAACGGCGTTGTAAGGGTTGTTGCCCTCCTTCAAAGCCTCTTTTAGCCTTATAGCCTGTCCTTGCGGTTTGGCCTTTACCACCCCTTGTGGCAGTCTTTCCCATCCCACTTCCTTGACCACGGCCCACTCGTTTGATTTTCTTAACGCTACCTTTAGCCGGCTTTAAATTTTCTAATCCCATTATCATATCTCCTTTTTAACTACGCCTTGATTTTCGCTAAAGCGTCAAAAGTCGCGCGCACCACATTATAGGGGTTGTTGGAGCCTAAAGATTTGGTGAGAATATCCTTAATGCCTGCTAATTCCACGATAGGGCGCGTTGAACCCCCAGCAATCACTCCCGTTCCCTCACTTGCCGGTTTGAGTAAAATACGGCTTGCGTTGTATTTATGCTCAATATCATGAGCGATAGTCGTGCCTTTAATGGTTACATGAATTAGGTTTTTAAACGCATCATCTACCGCTTTTTTAATCGCATCAGGGACTTCCTTAGCCTTGCCCAAACCAAAGCCTACAAGCCCATTTTTATTGCCCACAACCACTAAAGCGTTAAAACGAAACCGCCTACCGCCCTTAACCACTTTGGTTACACGGCCAATATTCACAACGACTTCTTGAAACTCTTCTCTGTTAATCTCTTCCATACCTTTCCTTTCTGTCATAGAGCGATCCCGTTCTCTCTCAAGCTTTCAGCAAACGCTGCCACCACGCCATGATAGAGATAACCATTCCTATCATAAACCGCTCGCTCAATCCCTGCTTTTTTCAATTCTTCAGCAAAGAGAGCGCCTAATTTTTTAGCGTCTTCTTGAGTGTTTTTAAAGCCCATTTTCCTGCCGTCAATATGCGTTATGGTGCTTTGTTTAACATCATCAATCGCTTGCGCATAGAAATAGCGATTCGAACGAAAAACGCTCACCCTAGGTCTTAACGCATCGCCCAAGAGTTTGCTTTTAATCCTTAATTTTCGGCGATCCCTTAAGGCTTTCTTTTTATACAATGCTTTCGCGTTCATCACTCCACCTTATTTATTTTTTAGCTGTTTTACCAGCTTTTCTAATAATGACTTCATTGCTGTATTTCACGCCCTTGCCCTTGTATGGCTCTGGGGGTCTGAAGCTCCTGATTTCAGCGGCGACTTGCCCTACTTTTTGCTTATCGCTCCCTTTGATCGTGATAGTGTTTTTTTCCACCACCATTTCAATCCCTGCTGGAATGGGGTATTTCACCGGGTGGCTAAAACCCAAACTCAAATCCAAAGTTTTATTGCCCAAAGCCACCTTATAGCCCACGCCATTGACTTCTAAAGTCTTGCTGAAACCGGTGCTTAAGCCTGTTACAATGTTGTTGGCTAACGCCCCATAAGTCCCCCAATAAGCCCTAGACTGCGCGTCTTCGCCCACAGGCTGGAAGCTCAATTGGTTGTTTTCAAGCGTGATTTTCACTCGGTTGTGAGTTTCTAACTCATGCTTTTCTTTGCTGTTTTTAAAAAGAAGCTTGCTCCCTTCAACGCTCGCTTGCACAGAGCTTGGAATTTCAATGATTCTTTTCCCAATTCTTGACATTTCTAATCCTTTACCAAATGCTGCAAAGCACTTCGCCACCGACATTTTGTCTGTAAGCTTCTTCGTTGGTAATCACGCCCTTAGAAGTGCTTACCACAATCACGCCATAGCCATTTTTAAAGCGCTTCAACTCGTTTTTTTGCTTATACACACGACGACCGGGCTTGCTTAAGCGCTTCACTTCGCTGATTTTTGAATGCCCTTTTTCATCATAAGCCAATTGCACATAAACCGATTGTTTCTTGTCTTTATCTTTGACATTGAAATCTTTAATGAAACCCTTTTCTTTAAAAATCTCTAAAATAGAAACCACGATCTTTGCGTAATAAAGCTGTGTGAATTCTAAGCGGCGCATAGAAGCGTTTCTCAAACGAGTTAATGAATCTGCAATTATATCATTTACCATATCTTATCCTTACCAACTGGCTTTTCTCAAGCCTGGGATGAGTCCCTCACTGCCCATTTTTCTTAGGCACACCCTACAAAGTCCAAAATCCCTATAAACCGAATGAGGTCTCCCACAAATGCGGCATCTGGTATAAGCCCTTACTTGAAATTTTGGTTTCCTTTGAGCCTTTGCTATCATTGATTTTTTAGCCATATTAACCCCTTATCTCACTTTTGCAAAAGGCAATCCAAGCAATTCTAACAACTTGAACGCTTCTTTATCGTTGTCCGTAGAAGTTACCATAGTGATGTTCATGCCATGACTGACCATAATATCATCATAAACCACTTCCGGGAAAATCAACTGCTCATTGATCCCAAAGGTGTAATTCCCACGCCCATCAAAACCATTTCGTGAAATCCCTCTAAAGTCTTTCACTCTGGGTAAAGAAATCACAATCAGCTTTTCTAAGAAATTATACATGCGTTTATTCCTTAAGGTAACTTTCGCCCCTACCGCCATGCCTTCTCTGATCTTAAAGCCTGCAACGGATTTTTTCGCTTTAGTGATAACCGCTTTTTGCCCTGCAATCAAAGAAATCGTTTGCGCGATATTTTGCATGATTTTCATGTCTTTTGCATAAGCCCCAGCGCCCACGCTGATAACGATTTTTTCTAGCTTGGGTAAAAGCATGGGGTTTTTGATGTCTAATTCTTGAGCGAGTTTTGTTCTCACTTCATTTTGATAAAATTGTTTCAAACCAAACATGTATCCAACTCCTTAGGCTTTCTTCACATTGGAAATGTGCATGGGCTTTTCTTTATGGATAAAGCCCCCTTTAGGGTTATCATCAGTAGGTTTAATCGCTTTTTTCACCACTTTACACCCTTCAACAACCACTTGAGAAGTCTTAGGCAACACCGCTAAAACCTTAGCAACCTTACCCTTATCGTCTCCTGCAATGACTTTCACCATGTCATTTTTTTTGATTTCGCTTTTCATTATACAACCTCCGGCGCTAGAGAAATAATTTTCATGAAATTAGCGTAACGCACTTCTCGGCTCACTGGCCCAAAAATCCTTGTGCCAACCGGATCTTTTTTAGCGTCCAAGATCACTGCTGCATTGTCATCAAAACGCACCAAAGAACCATTTTTCCTTTGGATTTCTTTTTTCGTTCTCACCACAACGGCTTTGACGACTTGACCGCGCTTCACCTTACCATTAGGGATAGCTTTTTTCACGGAAGCCACGATCACGCTACCCACGCTCGCATAGCGTTTGTGGCTGCCTCCTAACACCTTAATACACATGATTTCTTTAGCACCGCTATTGTCAGCGACATTCAATCTCGTAAAACTCTGTATCATGCTTATACTCCCACTACTAAAATTTCTTTAAGCGTGAAAGACTTGGTTTTAGAAAGCGGTCTGCACTCAATCGCGCTCACAAAATCCCCTACTTTCACCTGATTGTTTTCATCATGAATGGTGTATTTTTTGAACTTTTTAACAATCTTGCGGTATTTTTCATGCACCACTTTTCTTTCCACAAGAATCACAGCGCTTTTTTCAGCAAACTTGCTGATAACCTTGCCTTGCACCAGCCTTTTATGCGGCTCTTTCGTATTCATTGCTTACCCTTTTTTACTCAACGCTAGAAGAATAATGCGCATTAATGGCCGTGTTAATGCGAGCGATATTTCTTCTGGCTTTCTTAATCTCGTTAGGATTACTCAATTGCATAGCCTTTAACTTAACGCGCAACTCAAAAAGCTCCGCTTTCTTAGCATGCAACAACTCTTCTAATTCCTTGATACTCTTATCTTTCAATTCAGTATATTTCATTTTCGCTCTCACAAGTTACAATTTTGGTTTTAAAAGGAAGTTTGCTCTGAGCTAACGCTAAAGCTTCTCTCGCTAATCCTTCTTCAATGCCTAGCATTTCATAAACGATTCTGCCCGGCTTGATATTCATCACCCATTTTTCCACAGAGCCTTTACCTTTACCCATCCTGGTTTCTAAAGGCTTAGCGGTCAAAGGCTTATCGGGAAACACTCTAATCCACACCTTACCCGCTCTTTTAATGTGCCTTGTCATAGCCACCCTTGCGGATTCAATCTGGCGTGAATCAATCCTCCCATGCTCTATGGCTTTAATCGCAATATCCCCAAACGCAATGGAGTTACCACGATGGGCTTTCCCACGATTGCGCCCTTTCATTTGCTTTCTGTATTTTGTTCTTTTTGGCATTAACATGATTATTGCCTCCCTCTTCTGCTTCTTCTAGGCTCTCTTTCTTCTTTAGCCTCTTCTTTTTTCTCAAATTGGATGCCTTTTTGCAAAACTTCCCCTTTGAAAATCCACACTTTCACGCCAATAATACCATATACCGTCATCGCTTCAGCAAAGCCATAATCAATTTTAGCCCTTAAGGTGTGTAAAGGCACGCGCCCTTCCATATACCATTCGGTGCGAGCGATTTCAGCCCCCGCCAAACGGCCAGAAACGCGCACCTTGATCCCTTTAGCGCCGGATTTTAACGCCGCTTGCATGACCTTTTTCATCGCGCGACGGAAAGCGATCCTTTTTTCTAGCTGGGTGGCTACATTTTCTGCGGCTAATTGGGCGTCAGCTTGGGGGCGTTTGACTTCTTTAATATTAATGGAGACTTCTTTTTTGATGAGCACTTTTAGGCCTTCTTTGACTTTTTCAATATCCACGCCTTTTTTACCAATGATAAGCCCTGGGCGAGCCGCTACGACCGTAACGCGCAGTTTTTTAGCCGCTCTTTCAATCACAATCTCGCTCACGCCAGCGTAATAAAGCTCTTTTTTAAGGAATTTCCTAATCTTATTGTCTTCATCAATATTGCTTGGAGCGGTGCGAGCGCTAGGGAACCATCTGGAAGTCCAATTCCTATTAATACCTAATCTTAAACCTACCGGATTAACTTTTTGTCCCATGCCCTACTTACCTTCTGCTTGATTTTTTTTATGGCTTTTAGAAGATTTCATTTCTTTCCCTTCTGCTACTTCTACGAATACATGAGATGTTGGCTTTCTAATGGCTGTGGCTCTGCCTTTAGCCCTTGGAATGGAGCGCCTAAGCACAGGGCCAGCATCCACTCTGCAAGAAACAATCAGAGCGCTCTTGGCGTCTAATGAGCCGTTAGCGACCGCAGAAGCCACCACTTTTGAAAGCACTCTGGCCGCTTTATTGGGCGTAAATTCCAAACTAGCGATCGCTAATTCAGCGTTCATGCCTTGAATCTGTCTTGCAATCAATCTGGCTTTAGTAGGAGATAACCGCACAAATCTTAATAACGCTTTACTCATTCTACCCCCTTACTTGCCAATCTTTTTTTGGACACTGCCTTTGTGCCCTTTAAAAGTTCTTGTAGGAGCGAATTCCCCTAACTTATAACCCACATGGTTTTCTGTGATATACACAGGGACAAAAACCCTTCCGTTATGCACATTATAAGTAAAACCAATCATTTCAGGCAAAATGGTGCTTCTTCTAGACCATGTTTTAATCGGGCGGTTATCCTTACCCTCTTTTGCCTTGAGCGTTTTTTTCATCAAGTGGTCGTCTATAAAAGGACCCTTTTTAATTGACCTAGACATTCTTTAACCTTTATTTATGTTTCTTTCTGGAAATGATGAGCTTGTCGCTAGCTTTTTTCTTTCTCGTTTTATAGCCCTTAGCTGGAGTGCCCCAAGGCGATACAGGATGACCGCTTGTCCCTGTTTTACCCTCACCCCCACCATGCGGGTGATCCACTGGGTTCATAGCGCTACCACGAGTTTGTGGGCGAATGCCTCTGTGGCGGTTACGCCCTGCCTTACCGATAGAGACATTGATAAAATCCTCATTCCCTACCACGCCAACACTCGCCATGCATTCGCTTAGAATGTAGCGCATTTCAGAGCTTGGCATTCTAATAATGGTGTATTTATTTTCTCTACCCATGATTTGAGCGCTCATCCCCGCGCTTCTGGCTAATTGCCCGCCAGCCCCTGGATGCATTTCAATATTATGCACCACCGTTCCTATAGGGATATTTTTTAACTTCATCGCAAAGCCCACTTTAATATCCAAACCGCCTTCAGCAGCGATAACGCTATCGCCTACTTTCAAACCGCTTGGCTGTAAGATATAGCGTTTGTCCCCATCAGGATAGACTACAAGAGCGATGCGCGCGTTTCTGTAAGGATCATACTCAATCGCAGCCACTTTCCCTTCAACATTGTATTTGTTGCGCTTGAAATCAATAATGCGATAGAGTTTTTTAGCCCCTCTCTCTTTGTGGCGGCTGGTGATGCGCCCATTATTGTTTCTCCCTGCTGTTGCTTTAAGCTTAGTGAGTAAGCCTTTGACACTGCTTTTTGCGGTAATGTCTTTAGAGTCCAACACCGACATGAAGCGTCTGCTTGGGGTGTAAGGCTTATAAGTTTTAATCGCCATAACGCTTTCTCCTTTCTTAAGCGCCAAGGGCGGCAATGCTAGCGCCCTCTGGAACTTTCACATAAAATTTCTTAAACGACTTTCTTTGTCCAAGCTTCCCTCTAAAGCGTTTCACCTTACCCTCTTGTTTCAAAGAATTGATTTTCAAAGGCTCAAAGCCAAAGTAAGTTTTAAACACTTCTTTGAGCTGATTTTTGGTTACATTTTGAGCCGTTTGGACCACTAAAACGCCTTTTTCTTGCAATCCTAATGACTTTTCAGTGTAAAGAATTGACTTTATATCCATGATGTCTGCCATTTTTTACTCCTCTGTCTTATCTTGCACCACATGCTGAAACGCTGCTTCTTCCATCACCACAGAGCTAAACGCCGCCAAAAGATAAGCGTTTAACTCGCTCACATCAACAATAAGGCATTTTTTAAGGTTACTAAAGGCTAACTCGGTGTATTCGTCCATGTTTAAGCACACAAACAAAGTGTCTCGTTGCTCTAAAGCCTGGAACATTTGGTTGGCTTCTTTAGTCAAATGCTTTCTTTTATTGTCTTCAACCACGCCTTTTATAGCGATTTTTTCCACCACAAAAAGCTTGTTCGCTTGCGCTTTTTCTTCTAAAGCGTATTCTAAAGCCAAGCGTTTTTGTTTTTTGTTGATTTTAAGGTTGTAGTTGCGCTTATTCGTAGCCCCATGAGAGACACCCCCACCCACAAACACAGGCGAAGTGATGCTCCCTGCTCTGGCTCTTCCGCCCCCTTTTTGCGCCCAAGGCTTCCTACCGCCTCCGCTCACTTCAGCGCGGTTTTTACTTTTAGCGGTATTAGCGCGCGCAGAAGATAAATAATGTTTCACATAAAGATAGAGGTTATGGCTGTTAATGCCCTCATATCTTTTAGGTAACTCCACGCTACCCTTTTCTTTCAAATGGCTGTCTAAAACGATGGCCTTACTCATATCAAACCCTTTATATTATATTCAATGTATGGTTTTATACCGCTCTAATGCGTCCATAAGCCCCAGAAAAGCCGGCCACTGAACCCTTTAGCACTAACACCATACTTTCTTTATCAAAAGAGAGCACCTCGTTTTGGCAAGTAACTAGCTCATTGCCATAATGCCCTGCCATTTTCCTACCCTTTTGCACTCTTCCTGGCCATTCTCGGTTACCAATAGAACCAGGGCGACGATGGAAACGGCTCCCATGCGCTGCAGGCCCGCCTTGGAAATTCCAACGCTTCATCACCCCCGCAAAGCCTCTTCCCTTCGTTTTAAAGCTCGCTTTAACCCTTTTAAGCGTTTCTAAAGCACTCAAATCCAAATCGCCCAACTCTTTTTGTTGGGAAGCTTTTAAGGTAGCGAAATGGTTAAACTCTTTGCTGAGTTGGTATTTCTTTTGCTGGCCTTCAATCGCCTTATTGTGTTTTTTATGCATCGCATAGGCCACTAAAGCTTTCCCGTTTTCTAGCTGGCACACTTTCGCTTGCAAGACTTTAAGCAAGGTTACAGGCGTGCTGTTAGCGTCAATGGTGCGGCTCATGCCTATCTTTTGAACTAAAAATTCCATATCTAACCCTTATTTTATTATCTCAATGCGTTAGGACTACTTCGTTTCCATAGAGGTTACTTCTACATCCACTTCAGGAGCTAAATCCAACTTCATCAAGCTATCCACGGTTTCTGGGGTGGCCGAAATAATATCAATCAATCGGCTATAAACCCTAATCTCAAACTGCTCTCTTGAATCCTTATTGACGTGCGGGGAGCGCAAAACGGTGTAACGCTTATTCTTAGTCGGTAAAGGGATAGGCCCTCTAATTTCAGAACCTGAGCGCTTTACGGCTTCCACGATAGCCACAACAGAGCGATCCAACACTCTATGGTCATAAGCTTTGAGCTTCAACCTGATTTTTTCCATAAACTCTCCTAAAAGAACTCGTTTTATCCGTTACTAAAAACTAAAATAAAACAATAAAATAAAAACTGAAATACTACTCAAAATGCGCCATTTAGTCAATAACTTTTGCTATTTTTAGGGCTTTTTAGAGATTTTTACTTCCTTTTTATAAGGAAATAGAAAAAATGCGCTACGATTATCTTATTCAATCTCATTTGAAAGGAAGTTCATGCCCCTTTCTTGCTTGCACCCTTTTGGGCCTTTTGAAACCCCTAAAGAGCCGGCTTTAAACAACCCGCTTTTAAAGGCGCCTTCAAGCGATAAAATCTGTCTTTTAGGGCCGATGAAATCCGGTAAAACCACTTTCGCCCTCAAACTAGCAAAGGTTTTTAAAAACCCTGTGTATATCAATTACAATGACATGCGTTTGAACCAAAACATTCTAAGCTCATGGCTTTTAAAATGGCATTTGGAAAAGAAAATGGATTTGCTCATTTTAGATCGTATTGAGCGCTTGGATTTCAGCCTGCCAAAGCTTTCTAAAATCGTTCTTATCCCTAATTATTTAAGCCCCATAACAACGCCCAATTTTAGCTTGTGCTATGCGTTAGGGTTGAATTTTAAAGAATACACTAGCTTTTTCAAACCCAACACCCCTAAAAACACCCTGTTTAACCGCTTTTTAAGAGACGGCAACGCTTTAGATTCGCTTTTTATAGAAAACGAGCAAGAAAAAATCCTAAAAAAACAAGAAAATATTCAATTAATCTTTCAAGCTTACGCCCCCTTAATGGCTAAAATCTGCTCGTATCAATCTAAGTTTGTGAGCGCTTTTTATCTTTATACGCAACTCAAAAAAGAGCTTAAGATCTCTAAAGACACCCTTTATAAATTGTTACACGCGCTAGAAAAACAACGCATCCTTTTTTTAGCCCCTAGTTTTGAAAACCATAAAACCAAATTGTATCTGTGCGATTTTGCCTTGCCTTATAGCCTGACCCCTAGCCCCTCGCTTTTAAACGTTTTTGAAAACATGGTTTTTTTAGAGCTTTACAAGCAATTCCCAAACTACGAGCTTTACTCCCATGACAACGGGATTTTTATCTTGCATAAAAATTCTACCAACAAGCTCGCCCTCATCGCCCACGCTTTCCCCACGCCCCATTTTTTAGAAAAACAGCTTCTATGGTGCCATAAACATGGGTTTTTAAAAATTGCAGTCGTTTCTATCAACGCCCCTATTTTGGCAACCAATACCCCCTACAAACACCTTAATTTCATTGATTTTTCTTTGGATATTCAATCTATTTTGGTATAATAGTTATTATGTATTTATGTATTTATGTATTTATGTATTTATGTATTTATGTATTTATGTATTTATGTATTTATGTATTTATGTATTTATGTATTTATGTATTTATGTATTTAATATTATTACTAAAATTTTTAATTGATTATTTAATATTTTTTATTTTTTCTTAAGCTAACTCGCTATAAGCTATCCTAGTATTTCGCTTTTTTGAGAAATGCTACCTACCCTAAAAGCGTAGGATATTTTTTTATAGAAAGGAAGCTATAATGAACGCATTGAAAAAATTAAGTTTCTGCGCCTTGTTATCCCTAGGCCTCTTCGCTCAAACAGCGCATGCTAAGCATTTAAAGGGCACGATCAACTATCCTGATTGGCTTGAAATCAATCTTTTTGACAAAAAGAACCCGCCCAATCAATATGTCGGATCGGCTTCAATTTCTGGTAAAAGGAACGATTTTTACGCCAATTACATCCCCTATGATGACCAATTGCCCACTGAAACAAACGCTGAAAAAAATCGCTCTTTTAAGGGCCAAAATGAACGCTTACAGCACTTTAGAAAGCGTAATCATTACAAAAATGCACAATCGCATTGTTAAAGCGCTTCAAGTTAAAAATAATGTTATCAGCTATTTATTCGGGCTTGTTGATTTTTTAACGTCTAAATCCATTTTGGCTAAAAGGTTCGTGGATACCACCAATCATCGTGTGTATGTCATGGTGCAATTCCCTTTCATTCAGCCTGAAGACTTAATCGCTTACTTTAAAACCAAACGCATCGACCTTTCTTTAACGAGCGCTACCCATCTCAGCACCGTTTTAAATAAGGCGTTGTTCCACCTCTAAAGAGTTTGGGATTTAAGGTGCGGTTTTTAAGCGTGAAGCTATGCCGATGAAAAGGCGTAGCTCCTAGCTTAATGATCGCTTCTATATGTTGTTTAGTCCCATACCCGCAATTCTTATCCCAGCCGTATTCCTTAAATAAAGCGTGCAATCCTAACATTTCTCTGTCCTTAAAGGCTTTCGCTAAAACAGACGCCATAGCGATTTGAGCAATCTTTTCATCGCCCCTGATGATGGTTTGTATGTTGGGGTAGCGTTTGTTCAAGCCAAACGCCGTGTTGCCATCTATTTTTATTTCATTAGCTAAAGAGCAACTATTTTCTAAAATCTCTTGAATAGCGAGCTTCAAACACGCCCCTAAGCCCAAGCTATCAATTTCATTCGCGCTTTTTTTAACCACAAAAAATCCCACCTCACCATGCGATTTGATTTTATCTTCTAAGAAAAAGCGCTTTTTGGGGCTGAGCTTCTTGCTGTCTTTTAAACCCATTTTTAGAAATTCTAAGGCCGTTTTTTCATTACACACCACCCCAGCCACAAAAAGCGAACCGGCCAAACACCCCCTACCCGCTTCATCAATGCCTAAAATCATTTTTACGCAACCAAACCGGTATCAAAATTCCTACTCACACGCTCCATGCGTTATCCTGTTTTCTCTTAATTTCTTAATAAATTCTGTTAATTCTTTTTCAAAGTTTTTCACGCTTTTTCTGTCGCTTGGCGATGAGAGGATAGTCAAAGAATACGCCCCCATCAGTTAGCTTGGCATGCTTGCTTCCAGGTTCCAAATAAAGATTCAAATCTTTATTGCCATGCAATGCCTCTTTTAAAATCTTGCGAATCTCTTTGCTATGAGTGGCTTTTTCAGGATTCATCTCGCACGCCCACCCAAGGTTTTTAAGCCTTAGGCCCGATCATCTTTTCAGGCACCACGAATTTGTCAAAATCTTCAGTGCTCAAGAGTTTCAATTCCAGCGCGCTTTCTTTTAGAGAAATGCCTTTTTTGTGGGCGTTTTTAGCGATTTTAGCGGCGTTTTCATAGCCTACATGCGGGTTTAGGGCGGTTACTAGCATTAAAGAATGGTGCAAGTAATAATCAATTTTTTCTCTATTAGGCTCAATGCCGCTCGCGCAATGGGTATTAAAACTTTCCATGCTGTCGCTCAATAGCCTTAAACTTTGCAAGAAATTATAAATGATCACCGGTTTAAACACATTCAATTCAAAATTACCCTGACTGGCCGCAATACCAATAGCGGTATCATTCCCCATCACTTGCACGGCCACCATGGTCATCGCTTCGCATTGCGTGGGATTGACTTTACCGGGCATAATAGAACTGCCCGGCTCGTTTTCAGGGATATTAAGCTCGCCCAAACCACAGCGCGGCCCGCTCGCAAGCCATCTAATATCGTTAGCGATTTTCATTAAATTCGCCGCTAAAGCCTTAAAAGCCCCATGCGCATAAGCGATAGCGTCATGGCTAGTGAGCGCGTGGAATTTATTGGGCGCAGAAATGAATTTCACACCGCTAAACTGGCTCAATTCTTCAGCCACTTTTTGGCTCAATTCTTTATGAGCGTTTAGCCCTGTGCCTACGGCCGTCCCGCCTATGGCTAATTCTCTCAAATGCTCCAAACTCTCTAAAATTTGTTGTTTAGAATGCTCTAGCATGCTCGCATACCCGCTAAATTCTTGCCCCAAAGTTAAAGGCGTAGCGTCTTGTAAATGCGTGCGCCCGATTTTGACAATCTCTTTAAATTGTTGGCTTTTGTCTTTAAAGGTCTTTAACAGATTCTCCAAACTAGGGAGCAGTTTATGCGTGATTTCTAGCACGCTCACAATGTGCATTGCGGTAGGGAAAGTGTCGTTGGAGCTTTGAGACATGTTCACATCATCGTTAGGGTGGATGAGTTTTTTCTCCCTAAAATTACCCCCTAAAATTTCGGTAGCCTTATTGGCAATGACTTCATTGAGGTTCATGTTCGTTTGAGTCCCGCTCCCTGTTTGCCATATTGCTAGGGGAAACTCGCCGCACAGCTCGCCTTTTAAAATGCAATCGCACGCCTTGATAATGGCTTGGGATTTTTCTGGGCTTAATTTCCCTAACTTGTGATTGACTACCGCCAGACTCCTTTTGAGTTTGGCAAACGCACCAATGAGTTCTTTAGGCATTTTTTCAGTGCCGATCTTAAAGTTTTCAAGACTGCGTTGCGTTTGAGCCCCCCAGTATTGGCTATCATCTACTTGAATCTCGCCCATCGTGTCATGTTCAATTCTAAATTGCATACTAATCCTTTGAAATTTGATTTTAAAACCTTAAAAAAATAGCATAAACTCTTATACCTTCTACTTAAAAACCCTAATTTTTTAAACACTATTTCCACAATTTTTACACAAAAGAGGGTTACTATCCATTCGCAACAAGAATTTTCTTGTTATCTTAATGTAAAGGTCAAAACGATGAAGAAGTTAGCCGCTTTATTTTTAGTAAGCGTGTTGGGGGTTATGAGCTTAAACGCATGGGAGCAAACCCTAAAAGCCAACGACTTGGAAGTGAAAATCAAATCCGTGGGTAACCCCATTAAAGGCGACAACACTTTCGTGCTTAGCCCCACTTTAAAAGGTAAGGCTTTAGAAAAAGCTATCGTTAGGGTGCAGTTTATGATGCCTGAAATGCCTGGCATGCCAGCGATGAAAGAAATGGCGCAAGTGAGTGAAAAAAACGGCCTTTATGAAGCTAAAACCAACCTTTCTATGAACGGGACATGGCAGGTGAGGGTGGATATTAAATCTAAAGAGGGCGAGGTTTATCGCGCTAAAACAAGCCTGGATTTATAAGCGCATGCGATCTTTTATAAGCGCGTTTTATAAAAGGGGCGTTTCAATACGCCTCCTAAGTGCTTTTTTACTGCTTTTTAGTTTGGGTTTGGCTAAAGATTTAGAGATCCAATCTTTTGTGGCTAAATACCTTTCTAAAAATCAAAAAATACAAGCCTTACAAGAGCAAATTGACGCTTTAAGTTCTCAAGAAAAAGTCGTTAGCAAGTGGGATAACCCCATTTTGTATTTAGGCTATAACAACGCTAATGTGAGCGATTTTTTCAGGCTGGATAGCACCTTAATGCAAAACATGAGCTTGGGTTTGTCTCAAAAAGTGGATTTAAATGGCAAAAAACTCACGCAATCTCAAATGATCAATTTAGAAAAGCAAAAAAAGATATTAGAGCTTAAAAAAACCAAGCAGCAATTAGCGATTAATTTAATGATAAATGGCATTGAAAATTATAAAAACCAACAAGAAATAGAGCTTTTAAACACAGCGATTAAAAATTTAGAAAACACCCTCTATCAAGCCAACCATTCCAGTTCGCCCGATTTAATAGCGATCGCCAAGCTAGAAATTTTAAAATCGCAATTAGAAATCAAAAAAAACAATTTAGAAGAAGCCTTGTCCAGTAGCCACTATTCCATGGGTGAATTGACTTTTAAAGAAAACGAGCTTTTAAGCATTGCCCCTAAAAATTTTGAATTCAATAAGGAGCAAGAGTTATACAACATTAGCGCCACTAATTACGATATTGCGATCGCTAGGCTTGATGAAGAAAAATCGCAAAAAGACATCACTTTGGCTAAAAAAAGCTTTTTAGAAGATGTGAATGTTACCGGGGTGTATTATTTCCGCTCCAAACAATACTATAACTACGACATGTTTAGCGTCGCTTTGTCTATCCCTTTGCCTCTTTATGGCAAGCAGGCTAAATTGGTGGAGCAGAAGAAAAAAGAAAGCTTGGTGTTTAAAAGCGAAGTGGAAAACACCAAAAACAAAACGCGCCACCTGGCTCTAAAACTCCTTAAAAAATTAGAAACCTTGCAAAAAAACCTGGAATCGATCAATAAAATCATCAAACAGAATGAAAAAATCGCGCAAATTTATGCGCTTGACTTGAAATCTAATGGCGATTACAACGCTTATTACAACGCTTTTAATGACAAAATCACCATTCAAATCACCCAACTTGAAACCTTGAGCGCTCTCAATAGCGCTTATTTGTCCTTACAAAACCTTAAAGGATTAGAATGAAACGGCTTTTATTGTTCGCCTTGATTTTATTTTTTAGCCCCTTATTCGCTAACACTAAAGAAACTAAAGAAGCTAAAAGCCAAACCCGTTTTAATATTTCCACCACTAAAGTTATAGAAAAAGAATTTTCTCAAAGCCGGCGCTATTACGCGCTTTTAGAGCCTAATGAAGCGCTGATTTTTTCTCAAACCCTGCGTTTTGATGGCTATGTGGAAAAGCTTTATGCGAATAAAACCTATACCCCCATTAAAAAGGGCGATAGGTTATTGAGCGTGTATTCCCCTGAATTAGTGAGCGCTCAAAGCGAGCTGTTATCATCATTGAAATTCAACCAACAAGTGGGAGCGATTAAAGAAAAATTAAAACTATTAGGGCTAGAAAACTCCAGCATTGAAAAAATCATCAGCAGCCACAAGGTTCAAAATGAAATGACTATTTACTCTCACTTCAACGGCGTTATTTTTAAAAAAAGCCCGGATCTCAATGAGGGGAGCTTCATTAAAAAAGGGCAAGAGTTGTTTCAAATCATAGATTTAAGCCAATTGTGGGCGCTTGTTAAAGTCAATCAAGAGGATTTAGAATTTTTAAAAAACACGCATAAAGCGATCTTGTTCGTAGAAGGGATTAAAGGCAAGCAAGAAATCACGCTTGAAAACATCAACCCCATCATAAATGCGCAAG
This sequence comes from Helicobacter pylori NCTC 11637 = CCUG 17874 = ATCC 43504 = JCM 12093, assembly GCF_900478295.1. NCBI lineage: Bacteria > Pseudomonadati > Campylobacterota > Epsilonproteobacteria > Campylobacterales > Helicobacteraceae > Helicobacter > Helicobacter pylori. The sequence goes on along the minus strand of NZ_LS483488.1, from coordinate 478,336 downwards.
ATAAAATGCTAGAAGCGCGCTTCAATGTGCCTAATGTCAAACAGCTTTATTACCCTAACATGTTCGCTCAAGTAGAAATCTTTCAAAAACCACAAAAAATGAAGATTTTGCCTAAAGAAGCGGTTTTGATTAAAGGGGGGAAAGCTATCGTGTTTAAAAAAGACGATTTTGGCTTAAGCCCGTTAGAAATTAAAGCCGTCCGCTTGAGCGATGGGAATTATGAAATTTTAGAGGGTTTAAAAGCGGGCGAAGAAGTGGCTAATAACGCTTTATTCGTGCTAGACGCTGACGCTCAAAACAATGGGGATTATTGAATGATAGAAAAGATCATTGATTTAAGCGTTAAAAACAAACTCCTTACCACTTTAGTCACTCTACTCATTTTTTTAGCCTCTTTGTGGGCGATAAAAAGCGTCCGTTTAGACGCTTTGCCGGATTTAAGCCCCGCTCAAGTGGTCGTGCAAATCACTTACCCCAATCAAAGCCCTAAAATCGTGCAAGAGCAGGTTACTTACCCGTTAGTTTCTACTTTCATGAGTATCGCTAACATTGACACGGTTAGGGGGATTTCTAGCTATGAAAGCGGCTTGATTTACATCATTTTTAAAGACGGCGTCAATTTGTATTGGGCTAGAGACAGGGTTTTAGAGCAATTAAACCGAGTAAGCAATCTACCCAAGGACGCTAAAGTGGAAATAGGGAGCGATTCCACTTCTATTGGCTGGGCGTATCAATACGCTCTATCTAGCGATAGCAAGAATTTAAGCGATTTGAAAGTCTTACAAGATTTTTATTACCGCTACGCGCTTTTAGGGGTTGATGGGGTGAGTGAGGTTGCGAGTGTGGGGGGCTTTGTAAAAGATTATGAAGTAACGCTTCAAAACGATTCTTTGATCCGCTATAACTTGAGTTTAGAACAAGTCGCTAACGCGATTAAAAATTCCAATAACGATACCGGTGGGGGGGTTATTTTAGAAAACGGGTTTGAAAAAATTATAAGATCGCATGGCTATATCCAATCTTTGAAGGATTTAGAAGAAATTGTGGTTAAAAAAGAAGGGGCTATCCCTTTAAAAATCAAAGATATAGCCAGCGTGAGACTAGTCCCAAAACCACGCAGAGGGGCAGCCAATCTCAATGGCGATAAGGAAGTGGTAGGCGGGATTGTGATGGTGCGCTATCACGCTGACACTTATAAGGTGCTTAAAGCCATTAAAGAAAAAATCGCCACCCTACAAGCGAGTAACCCTGATGTGAAAATCACCAGCGTGTATGACAGGAGCGAATTGATTGAAAAAGGCATTGACAATTTAATCCACACGCTCATAGAAGAAAGCGTCATTGTGCTAGTCATTATTGCGATTTTTTTACTGCATTTTAGGAGCGCTTTAGTGGTGATTATCACTTTGCCTTTAAGCGTGTGCATCAGTTTCTTGCTCATGCGTTATTTCAATATTGAAGCGAGTATCATGAGTTTAGGGGGCATTGCGATCGCTATAGGGGCGATGGTGGATGCGGCTATTGTGATGGTAGAGAACGCTCACAAGCACTTGCAACACATTGACACGAAAGACAACGCTCAAAGGGTTAATGGCATCATAGAAGGGGTTAAGCATGTGGGGGGCGCGATATTTTTTGCTTTAATGATCATCGTGGTTTCTTTCTTGCCAATTTTTGCGCTCACCGGCCAAGAAGAAAAGCTTTTTGCCCCTTTAGCTTACACCAAAACCTTTGCCATGCTAGTAGGAGCCCTGCTCTCTATCACCATGGTCCCTATTTTAATGGTATGGCTCATTAAAGGGCGGATTTTAGAAGAGTCTAAAAACCCGATTAACGCTTTTTTCATGAAAATTTATGGCGTGAGTTTGAAGGTTGTGCTTAAGTTCAGATACGCTTTTTTAATAGCAAGCGTCCTGGGTCTAGGGGGCTTAGTTGTAGCGTATAAAAAACTCAATTGGGAATTTATCCCTCAAATCAATGAAGGGGTAATCATGTATATGCCTGTAACCATTAATGGCGTGGGCATTGACACCGCTTTAGAATATTTGAAAAAAAGTAATGCCGCTATCAAGCAACTGGATTTTGTCAAACAGGTTTTTGGTAAAGTGGGGCGTGCTAACACCAGCACCGATGCCGCCGGTTTAGGAATGATAGAAACCTACATTGAATTAAAGCCGCAAAACGAATGGAAAGAAAAGCTCAGCTATAAGGAAGTTAGGGACAAATTAGAAAAAACCTTGCAATTAAAAGGCTTGACCAATTCATGGACTTACCCCATTCGTGGCAGAACGGACATGCTCTTAACCGGCATTAGAACGCCCCTAGGCATCAAGCTCTATGGTAACGATACGGACAAATTGCAAGAATTGGCGATCCTTATGGAGCAACAGCTCAAAACCCTAAAAGAGAGCTTATCCGTCTTTGCCGAACGATCCAATAACGGCTACTACATCACGCTGGATTTGAACGATGAAAATCTGGCTCGCTATGGCATCAATAAAAACGCCGTGTTAGATGCGATTAAATTCGCTTTGGGCGGAGCCACGCTCACTACCATGATTAAGGGCGTAGAAAGCTACCCTATTTCTTTACGATTAGAAGACACAGAAAGAAACACCATTGAAAAATTAAAAAACCTCTACATCAAAACCGCTTACAATTACATGCCTTTAAGGGAGTTAGCCCGCATCTATTACGACAACTCGCCGGCGGTGTTAAAGAGCGAAAAGGGCTTGAACGTGAATTTTATTTATATTGTGCCGCAAAATGGTATCAGCTCTGATACTTACAGACAACTAGCTCAAAAAGCGCTAGAAAAAATCCAATTGCCTAACGGGTATTATTACGAATTCAGCGGCGAAAGCCAGTATTTAGAAGAAGCGTTTAAAACCTTACAATACATCGTGCCGGTAAGCGTGTTTATCATTTTTATTTTAATTGTCTTTGCTTTAAAGAATCTCATTAATTCCTTACTATGCTTTTTCACTCTGCCTTTTGCGTTTTTGGGGGGGTTGATTTTTATGAATCTCATGGGCTTTAACATGAGCGTGGCAGCGTTAGTGGGCTTTTTGGCCCTTTTAGGGGTAGCGAGCGAAACGGCTATCGTGATGATTATTTATTTAGAGGATGCGTTTCAAAAATTCATCAAAACCCCCTTAAAAGAGCAGACGACTACCGCCTTAAAAGAAGCTATCATGCATGGGGCGGTGCTTAGGGTAAGGCCCAAGCTCATGACCTTTTTTAGCATTTTAGCTTCACTCATTCCAATCATGTATAGCCATGGCACAGGTTCTGAAATCATGAAATCCATCGCTGCACCCATGCTAGGGGGCATGATAAGCAGCGTTGTTTTAACGCTTTTTATTATCCCTACGGCGTATTTTGTGATTAAAAACGCTAGGGTTAGGAAACATGAATATTAAAAAAAGCCTTTTCTAATACATGGCTTTGGACTAAAACCATATAAAGAATGGTAGGGAGCGTGATGCTTAAAACAAACACCTTAAAAATGCGGTGCAAAAGGATAACGGATAAAAAAGCGGTGATTTCATTGATCCCGTATGGGGGTTTTAAAACGTGAATGTCTTTAAAACAATAGATCACGAGCATGCCTATCACTGAACATGACAAAGCCCTACCCAAATAACGCACAAAGTCGTTGGGCGGGTTTTTAGCGTTAAACACCATAAAAGGCCAAATGCGCGTGAAATAAGTCGTTAATATGATAACTAAAATAATGAGTATAGAATGCATTAACATTCTAACTGCTTTCTAAACAAAATGAGGGCGAGCACCATTAAAACTAAAGCGATGAGCAAAAAGTATTCAGTCCCAAAAAGCGCTAAACAAACAACCGCAATAAAAATCCCAAGCCATGCGTTTTTGTGGTTTGTGTTTCGTTTGTATTGTTCCATAAACAGCACGATAAAAATCGCTGTCATCACAAATTCCATGCCTTGAGTGTCAAAGGAAAAATGCGAACCCACTAACGAACCCACTAACGAGCCAATAACCCAATAAGAGTGGTTGAGTAAGGAAATGCTAAAAATGAAGTCTTTTTCACTCACCCCCTCTTTAGGAGCGTATAAATTCAATAAAGCAAAGGTTTCATCCGTGAGCGCATGCACTAAATAGGGCAAACGCCATTGGGTGTTTTTGAATCTGTCTAACATAGAAAGCGCATAACAAGTCTGTCTCGCATTCACTAACAAGCTCACAATAACGACATTCATCAAGCTCGCTTGCGTGCTTAAAAGCGTGATCGCTACAAACTGCACCGCCCCAGCGTAGATGAATAACGACATGAACAAAGCGACTTTATAATCATAGCCATGCTGGACTAAAAGCATTCCAAAAGTCATTCCCATAAGCAAATACCCTAAAAAGATAGAAATGGTATAAGGGAAAGCGTCTTTAAAGGCTTTTAGAAACTCGCGCACCAATAACCTTTTACTTAAACCAGTCTTTAATTTTAGAAACGCAAGTTTCTAAAACGCCTTTATGCGGTTCGCCCTCATAGCCAAAACTCGCATGCAATTTTTCCAATAACCCTTGCTGCTCTTTATTCAAACTTTTTGGATAAATCACTTGCAACACCACGATCAAACTCCCCCTATAAGAGCTTTCGGGGTGCTTCACGCCCTCGTTTCTAAACGCAAAAGTTTGCCTGTCTTTGGCGTTTCTAGGGATTTTTAATTCCAGTTCGCCTCCTCTTAAAGACGGCACTTTAATCGTATGCCCTAAAGCGATAGTGGTGAAAAACACCGGCGCTTCAATGAATAGATCACAGCCTTCGCGCTTGAAATGTTCATCTTCTTTGACTCGCGCCTCTAAATACAAATCCCCTCTTTTCCCCTTCTCGTATTCATTGCCCTTATTTTTAAGCACCATGCGGTTTTGATCATCAATGCCCTCAGGGATTATCGCATCAATTTCTTCATCTTTAAGAATGTAGGTTTTACCCTTACACGCTTGGCATGGGGTTTTAACGATCTTACCCTTGCCTTGACACGCCCCGCAAGTTTGCGCAAAACTCATAAAACCTTGACGCATGAACACCTGCCCCTGTCCGTTGCATTGCTTGCAAGTCTCTAGGGCTTTGTCTTGAGCGCCCGTGCCATCGCAACTTTCACAAACACTCTGGTATTGGACCTTAATGGTTTTTTTACAGCCAAAAACCGCTTCTTTGAAACTCAATTCAAGGGTTTGCAAATAATCCGGTGCGATAGAGCTTTTTTGCCTTTTACTCCCCCTAGCGCCAAACCCAAAAGCGTCTTCAAAAAACGAGCCTAAATCTTCAAAAAAATCAGAAAAATCGCTCTGGCTTGCGCCGGCTTGGTTTAAGCCTTTTTTACCATACCTGTCGTATAAGGCTCGTTTCTTTTCATCGCTTAACACCCCATAGGCTTCATTGATGAGCTTGAACTTTTCTTCGGCTTCTTTATCGCCGGCGTTTCTGTCTGGGTGGTATTTTAAAGCCAGCTTTCTGTAAGACTTTTTAATGGTCTCCTGGTTGCTGTGTTTTTCCACTTCTAAAATTTCATAATAACTCAATTCCACGATCGCTCCAAAAATGGCATCAAAACGCTTATTTTACCTTAAAAGCGATAATTTTGCGTGTTTTTATGCATGCCAAAACTTAGATAAAATAACACGATGAAACTATAATAATAATAAAGATAACCCCATGAGATTTTTTTACTTTTTCTTATTTTTTCTAACCTTTTCAAACGCACAGATAATGATGACTTTTGATTCTCAAACTAACGCCAAACTCTCGCGCTCTAACGAACAGCTTTCAGACATGCTCTATAAACTCAATGAAAGTTTAAGAATCTATCAAAGCGTGCTTTCCAATAACCAAGATCAGCTTAAAGAAATCAAAAAAGCTAACAGCACCCTAAATAGCCAGAGGCGTTTTTTTAACGCCAGCCAGATCCGCCTTATGGACACTGATGCGCTATTGAAACAAAGCGCTTTAGAATTAGAAAAATTACAAGCTTTAGAAAAACACATAAAAAAGGGCATGGAGCACGAACGCTTAATCAAAGAATCCCAAACGCTTTTTTTACAAGAGCATTGCCCTTATTTGAGCGGTGTTAAGAATTTAGAAGAGGCTTCAAACGCTTTAGAAGTCCAAGAGCAAAACAACGCCCTTTTCTTGCTCAAAGAGCCTAAACTCGCCCGTTTGCTCTCCCAATTGGATTTGATGAGCGCTTTAAACGCCTTGTGCGATCAGGTTTTAGAAAACCAAGCTAATAACCAACAATCCCATAACAAAACCCTAGAATATAACGCTCTTAAAAACCATGACTTTCAAGCCTATAAAGCCATGCGTTTGAAAAAATTTAAAAACAAGCTTCAAAGCCAAATCCAAGCCAAAGAAGACGCCCTAAAAACCTTTTTACCCTTAGAAAAGCGCCTAGAAACTTTAAAAACGCATTTTTTATGCGATAAAGAAAATCTAAAATCATGCGCTAAAGAATTGCGCCAACGCTACCAAAACGCCCTTATAGAGCGAGACAAAGAATTAAAAAACGCTAAAAATAATAAAGAAAAGCATGCTCTAATCTTAGCCAATTACGAGCATACGCTAAAAACCTTGAACATAGAATTTTTAAGCGAATTAAATAAGCAAATGGCGTTTTTGAATGAAACCATGGCGTTAAACGCCCGAGTTTTAGCCCTTTTAGCCCGACAACAGACTAAAAAGCCCTTCAATTTGAGCGGTGATTTGAGCGATGGTTTGAGCGGTGGGAAAGCTCTTATTAAAAATATCCGCTTAGATCCGCATGGATTCCCTAGCTTTAAAAATTTTAAGCAAGAGTGAGTTTAAAAAAGCAACCAATTAGACCATAAACACAAAAAGCCCTAAACGATCACGCCCCCACCCAGCAAGATGTCATCTTGATAAACGACCAAGGCTTGCCCTTTAGCCACGCCGTAAAAAGGCTCTTTAAACTCAACTTCAATCATTCCATCTTTTAAGCTGACAAACGCTTTAGCAGGCACGCTCCTGTAACGAGCCTTGATAAAATATTCGCCACTTTTAAAATCTTTCATTAAAGATTTGTTTTTAGCCTTAAGGGAATGCGTGGCGAGATCTTCTTTTTTGCCCACGACTAGCTCGTTCTTTTTGGCGTCAATCCCCACCACAAAATGCGGCTCTAACGCGCCTTTAATACTAAAGCCTTTGCGTTTGCCAATCGTGTATTGCATATAGCCCTTATGCGTGCCAATGATTTCGCCCTTTAAATTCTTCACCACGCCCTCTTTTTCCACTTCAACATGCTTTTTTAAAGTGTCAATGTAGCTTTTTTCCACAAAGCAAATTTCTTGAGATTCTTTATAAGTCTCTAAAGTGCCTAAAAAAGGCATCGCACTCAAGGCTAAAGGCTTAATATCCTTTTTTAGCAAATCCCCTAAAGGGAACACCAATTTAGCGATGACTTCATGCTCTAAAGCGTATAAAAAATAGCTCTGATCTTTAGTTTTATCCAAAGCCTCTTGAATATAACTTACCTTGTCAATTTCTTTGACTCTCGCATAATGCCCGGTAGCGATCTTTTCACACCCTAATTGTAAAGCGTGATCTAAAGCTAGCCCAAACTTCATTAAAGGGTTGCACAACGCGCATGGGTTAGGGGTTTGCCCCTCTTCATAAGCGCTGATAAATTCATCATAAACCGCGCTTTTAAAATCCTTTTGAAAATCCAACACCTCTAAAGGAATGCCTAAAAACTCGCATGCTTTTTGAGCGTTTTTAATGTATAAATCATGCTTTTTTTCACTCGCATGGAGTTTTAAATAAATCCCCACTAATTCATGCCCTTGCTCTTTTAAGCTATAAGCGCTATAAGAGCTATCCACCCCCCCACTGAGTAATACCGCTATTTTCATTTTTAATCTTTCATTAAATATTATGGCTTGTAGTCTAGCGCAAAAACCATTCATAACCACCTTTTTTTAACCATTGGCATGCTAAAATACCTAAAGATTTTTTAAAATTACATCAAAAGGAGAAACAAAGGGTAATGGCCAAAGTTGAATTGTTAGCCAAATTCACGCAAATCGCGCTCCCTAACAGCCACCCTTTATTGAAAAAAGTTTTAAACTACGCTAAAAAACATTTCAGCCAGTGTCACATGCTCTCTTCATCATTACTCATCTTAAACGACACGGAATGCTTTAAAAAAAACTACTTGCTTAATTGGGTCTATCATGCCCTTGAATGCACGCATGAAAAAGATATTAGCCAATATTCATTAGAAGAGATTTTACAAAAAAGCCACCTGCCCATACGCATCAAAATCATGGCTCAAAACACGCTTTTAGAAAAAATAGAAGTGAAAGTTTTAACCTTTGGGGCAGAATACGTGCTTTTTATCACCAAGCACCCTATCGCCAAGCGGTTTTTACGCCAAAAATTCAGCGGCTGTGTGTTTTTAGAAACCCAAGATGAATTGCATATAAGAGGCGATTCAGAGCGTTTTTGGGAACTCATTGTAACGCTCAATGAAAATAGAATCGTCCATAACGCATGCTTAGATTTCATCTATCCTAATGGCTTTGGCAAGGACAGCTACACCACTATGGCTGAGCGCAAATTAAAAGAATGCTATAAAGCGTTAGGGTTTATCAAGCATGAAAATTTCAGCGAAGTCAAAAAGCGCTATTTAGAGTTGGCTAAAACCTACCACCCTGATTTGTGCGATCTTAAAGAAAAAAAGGCTCTTTATGCCAAACGCTTCGCTATCATTCAAGAAGCCTACCGCCACATTAAAAAACACGCTTAAACCCCCAAACTAGCCCTAATCGCGCTAGAAGAAATCGGTGCATCAATGCCTTTTAAAGGGAAATAACGCCCCTTAAATTGGATCTCTTCATAGCCAATCCTTTTAAAAACCACTAATTCCACCCTTTTTAAAAGCTCTTTAGCGTTAGTCCAAGAAGAAAGGTGCCTTAAGCAATCCGCCCCTATGACTAAATACAGCGTTTTAGGGCGGTAGAGTTTTTGGAAATGAAGCGCACTTTCTATCGTAGGCACGGCCCTTTCTTGCTTGATTTCAAAATCGCTCAACAGCACCCTAGGCATTCCCTTTAAAGCTCTTTCTAATTCTTTAAAACGGGTTTTTGCGTCCAAAAAACATGGCTTTTTGAAAGGGTTTTGATAAGCGGGTAAGACAATGAGCTTAACAAATGGTAATAATTCTAAAGTTTGATCAATAATGGCTAAATGAGCCTTGTGCAAGGGATCAAAACTCCCTCCATAGATCGCTAATTCTTTGTATTTTAAGACGCTATTCATTGTATTCAAAGCTAGAAGCCTTAGTCAATTTAGCGAATTTAACCCCCCTAAGCCCCCCGATTTTTAATTGCAAGCGTTGGATTTCAAACGAATTGCCTTGTAAAATAATCGTTTCTAAACAATTATGCTCATCCATATGAATGTGCGTGGTGCATAAAACATGCGTCCCGCTGGCATGCTGAATGTCTATTATGCACTGGTTTAATTCCCTTTGGTGGTGATCATAAATCACCACAAGCACGGCGATTTTGCTCTCGTCATTAGGGTTGTCTTCTGCCCAATTGTCTTCTACTAATTTTTCTCTGATCATGTCGCGCACTAATTCTGAGCGAGAAGAATAGCCGTTTTTAATGATGCGGTTGTCTAATTCGTCCAATAAATTTTGTTGTAAAGAAACCGAAAAGCGGATGATTGAATCGTCTTTGTTGTGTGTGTCCATTGAGAAAAATCCTTTTTTTTGCATGAGTTTGTTAAAAGCCGCTCATGCTAGTATGATTGAATTAATTTAAAATGAACCATTATAATACAGATTGGATTTAAATGGTTGGCCATAAGAGCGTTTGAATTTGATTGTAATTATTAGCTTAATCATTATTGACTTGTTATTATTAAAACAATATAATCAACAAACTAACATTCTTTTATCATTTTGGAGCGTTTATGCGAACGAATGCTTCTTATGAGAGCGCATGCTCTTAGTATGGCTGTGTTGCATGTTGCTTTAATCTTAAGGGAATTGTTTTATCATAGATAAGGAGTTTTTATGGGCGGTTTTTCAGTGGGAATGTTGAAAGATTATGTGGACATATTTGTTTTTGCGGTGCTTGGCGTGGCCAGTTTTTTAGCTTTGTGGTTTGTGATTGAGAGGGTTATTTTTTATTCTAAAGTCGATTTGAAAGCTTATGACGATATAGACGCCCTGAATTTGGATTTAACCAAGAATCTAACCATTCTCTATGTGATTTTTTCTAACGCGCCTTATGTGGGCTTATTGGGAACGGTTTTAGGGATCATGGTGATTTTCTATGACATGGGCGTGAGTGGCGGGATGGACGCTAAAACGATCATGGTAGGTTTGTCTTTGGCTTTAAAAGCGACCGCTCTAGGGCTTGCTGTGGCGATTCCCACTTTGATCGCTTATAATAGCTTGTTGAGAAAATCCGATGTTTTGAGTGAAAAATTCAGGATCATGAAAAAATGAAAAGCATCAGAAGAGGCGATGGGCTGAATGTTGTCCCTTTCATTGATATTATGCTCGTTTTGCTAGCGATTGTGTTAAGCGTTTCTACTTTTATCGCGCAAGGTAAGATTAAAGTCAGTCTCCCTAACGCTAAAAACGCGGAAAAATCCCAGCCAAACGATCAAAAAGTGGTGGTCATCTCCGTAGATGAGCATGACAATATTTTCGTAGATGACAAACCGACGAATTTAGAAGCTTTGAGCGCTGTAGTCAAACAAACAGACCCTAAAACCCTTATAGACTTAAAAAGCGACAAAAGCTCTCGTTTTGAAACTTTTATCAGCATTATGGATATTTTAAAAGAGCATAATCATGAAAATTTCTCCATCTCCACAGAAGCTCAGTAAAGTTTCAACGAGTGTCAGCTTTTTAATCTCTTTTGCCCTATACGCTATAGGGTTTGGTTATTTTTTACTGCGCGAAGAGGCCCCAGAGCCTTTAGCCCAAGCTGGCACCACTAAGGTTACCATGAGTTTAGCCAGCATTAACACTAATTCCAATACAAAAACCAATGCCGAGTCGGCTAAACCCAAAGAAGAGCCTAAAGAAAAACCCAAGAAAGAAGAGCCAAAAAAAGAAGTAACAAAGCCTAAACCCAAACCCAAACCCAAACCCAAGCCTAAGCCAAAACCCAAACCTGAACCAAAACCAGAGCCAAAAGTTGAAGAACCTAAGAAAGAAGAGCCTAAAGAAGAACCCAAAAAAGAAGAAGCTAAAGAGGAAGCTAAAGAAAAAAGCGCTCCTAAACAAGTAACGACTAAGGATATAGTCAAAGAAAAAGACAAGCAAGAAGAATCCAACAAAACCTCTGAGGGTGCGACTTCTGAAGCTCAAGCTTATAACCCAGGGGTGAGTAACGAATTTTTAATGAAGATCCAAACCGCTATTTCTTCTAAAAACCGCTACCCTAAAATGGCGCAGATTAGGGGCATTGAGGGCGAAGTGTTGGTGAGCTTTACGATCAATGCTGATGGGAGCGTTACGGACATTAAAGTCGTCAAAAGCAACACCACAGATATTTTAAACCATGCGGCTTTAGAAGCCATTAAGAGCGCGGCGCATTTGTTCCCTAAACCAGAAGAAACCGTGCATCTAAAAATCCCTATCGCTTATAGCTTGAAAGAAGACTAACTAGTCTTTCTTTTAAGGGCGGTTTTAAGCCTTAAAAGTTGAATCAAACCCCCATTTTTCCAATTTACAAAATAGCAAAATCTCTAAAATTCAGAGCTAAAATTAGCCATAAAATTCCATTTATTGCTTATAATATGAAGTTTCTTTGTATCAAAGAAAAATCTATTAAAAGGAGAAAACATGAAAAAATCCCTCTTACTCTCTCTCTCTCTCTCATCGCTTCATTATCAAGGGCTGAAGACGACGGATTTTACATGAGCGTGGGCTATCAGATCGGTGAAGCGGTTCAACAAGTGAAAAACACAGGAGCATTGCAAAATCTTGCAGACAGATACGATAACTTGAGCAACCTTTTAAACCAATACAATTACTTAAATTCCTTAGTCAATTTAGCCAGCACGCCAAGTGCTATCACCGGTGCGATTGGCAATCTAAGCTCAAGTGCGATCAACCTCACTAGCGCCACCACCACTTCCCCAGCCTATCAAGCTGTGGCTTTAGCGCTCAATGCGGCTGTGGGCATGTGGCAAGTCATAGCCTTTGGCATCAGCTGTGGCCCTGGCCCCAATCTTGGTCCAGAACATTTAGAAAATGGGGGCGTTCGATCGTTTGACAACACGCCCAACTACAGCTATGGCACCAATAGCGGAACGACCACCACCACTTGCAATGGAGCCAGTAATGTAGGGCCAAATGGTATCCTATCTAGTAGTGAATACCAAGTTCTCAATACCGCTTATCAAACTATCCAAACCGCTTTAAACCAAAATCAAGGAGGCGGGATGCCTGCCTTGAATGACACCACCAAAACAGGGGTAGTCAACATACAACAAACCAATTATAGGACCACCACACAAAACAATATCATAGAGCATTATTATACAGAGAATGGGAAAGAGATCCCAACCTCTTATTCAGGCGGATCATCACTCCCACTCTCAATAAAATTGACATACCACAATGACGCTGAATACCTTTTGCAACAAGCCGCCACTATCATGCAAGTCCTTATTACTCAAAAACCGCATGTGCAAACGAGCAATGGCGGTAAAGCGTGGGGGTTGAGTTCTACGCCTGGGAATGTAGTGGATATTTTTGGCCCTTCTTTTAACGCAATTAATGAGATGATCAAAAACGCTCAAGCCGTTTTAGAAAAAACCAAACAGCTTAACGCTAATGAAAACACTCAAATCACGCAACCAAACAATTTCAACCCCTACACTTCTAAAGACAAAGGGTTCGCTCAAGAAATGCTCAACAGAGCTAACGCTCAAGCAGAGATTTTAAATTTAGCTAAGCAAGTTGCGGACAATTTCCACAGCATTCAAGGGCCTATTCAAGGGGATTTAGAAGAATGTAAAGCAGGATCGGCTGGCGTGATCACCAATAACACTTGGGGTTCAGGTTGTGCGTTTGTGAAAGAAACTCTCAATTCTTTAGAGCAACACACCGCTTATTACGGCAACCAGGTCAATCAGGATAGGGCTTTGTCTCAAACCATTTTGAATTTTAAAGAAGCCCTTAACACCCTGAATAAAGACTCAACAGCGATCAATAGCGGTATCTCTAACTTGCCTAACGCTAAGTCTCTTCAAAACATGACGCATTCCACTCAAAACCCTAATTCCCCAGAAGGTCTGCTCACTTATTCTTTGGATACCAACAAATACAACCAGCTCCAAAATATCACGAAAGAATTAGGCAAAAACCCCTTTAGGCGCATCGGCGTGATTGACTATCAAAACAATAACGGCGCGATGAACGGCATTGGCGTGCAAGTGGGCTATAAGCAATTCTTTGGCAAAAAAAGGAATTGGGGGTTAAGGTATTACGGCTTTTTTGATTACAACCATGCGTTCATCAAATCCAATTTTTTTAACTCCGCTTCTGATGTGTGGACTTATGGGGTGGGAATGGATGCGCTTTATAACTTCATCAACGATAAAAACACCAATTTCTTAGGCAAGAACAACAAGCTCTCTGTGGGGCTTTTTGGTGGCTTTGCGTTAGCCGGGACTTCGTGGCTTAATTCCCAACAAGTGAATTTGACCATGATGAATGGCATTTATAACGCTAAGGTCAGCACTTCTAATTTCCAATTTTTGTTTGATTTAGGCTTGAGAATGAACCTCGCTAGGCCTAAGAAAAAAAACAGCGATCATGTCGCTCAGCATGGCATTGAATTGGGTTTTAAAATCCCCACGATCAACACAAGCTATTATTCTTTCATGGGTGCTAAACTAGAATACAGAAGGATGTATAGCCTTTTCCTCAATTATGTGTTTGCTTATTAAAACCCTCTTTAAAAAAAGGGGGATTGTTTAAAAACGCTTGAAAGCCTTTTTAAAATCAAGCGCTTAAAAGAGGGCTTGTCTCTTACAATCGCTCTCAAGCTGTAAAATTAAAGTGATCAAAACCCTATTTTTGCAATTATTAAAGAAAGATTTTTTAAAGATTATCACTCTTTTTTGATAAAGTAATTATTTAAAATTTAGGGAGTTTTTTTATGGAAGAATCAACAGCGTTCATTTTGGCTCTTGTGGGGCTATTCACCGGCATTACCGCCGGATTTTTTGGTATTGGTGGGGGGGAAATTGTCGTCCCTAGCGCGATTTTTGCCCATTTTAGCTATAGCCATGCGGTGGGTATTTCGCTCATGCAAATGCTTTTTTCTTCAGTGGTCGGCTCTATCATCAATTACAAAAAGGGCTTATTGGATTTGAGAGAAGGCTCATTTGCCGCGCTTGGAGGGCTAATGGGAGCGATTTTAGGGAGCTTTATCTTAAAAATCATTGACGATAAAATTCTAATGGGCGTGTTTGTGGTGGTGGTGTGCTACACCTTTATCAAATACGCTTTTTCTAGCAACAAGAAGCCAAAGCATTTTGAAGAAATGCATTTTGATTTGCATGCGAATAACAAAACGCCAGAAAAAAAGCGCGCAATCCCTTTTGTGTCTATGGACAGAACGCATGGGGTTTTGATGCTCGCCGGTTTTGTTACCGGCATCTTTTCTATCCCGCTAGGCATGGGTGGGGGGATTTTAATGGTGCCGTTTTTGGGCTATTTTTTGAAATACGATTCTAAAAAAATCGTGCCTTTGGGGCTATTTTTTGTGGTGTTCGCTTCTTTATCTGGGGTCATCTCTCTTTATAATGGGAGGGTTCTTGATAATATAAGCGTTCAAGCGGGGGTGATTACCGGTATTGGAGCGTTTTTAGGCGTGGGCATTGGCATCAAGCTTATCGCTTTGGCTAATGAAAAGGTGCATAAAATCCTGTTGCTCCTCATTTATGCCTTAAGCATTTTAGCGACTTTACACAAGCTCATTATGGGGTAAAAATTTAAAAATAAATCAAAAGCATTTTTTTAAAGACGAAATAGCAAAGGAGCTTGATTTTAATCAAAGGATAGCTTTTAAAAAAGTTTTAATTATCCCTATTTAATGAAAACACAAACACAAAACTTAAAAAAAGTAAGGGTAATTAAAAAAATGAATTATTTAAGGCGGTTTGAGATGTTTTTAAAATAACCCAAACGCTTAAACCCCCCCATTTTAACCTCCATTAGGGGGCTTAGTCATCACCCCTTAATGCGACTTTTTATCTTGGATGTATTTTTTCAATTCACCCTTTTTGATATAAGGGATAAACTCGCCATAGCCCTCTTTTTCCATGTCTTTTAAGGGGATAAACCTTAAAGCCGCGCTATTAATACAATACCTTAAGCCTCCTAATTCCTTAGGCCCATCGTTAAACACATGCCCTAAATGCGCCTTACCAATACGGCTCAACACTTCAATGCGTTTCCTATTAAGGCTCTCATCGTCTTCGTATTTCACCACATCTTTATTGATGGGCTTAGAAAAGCTTGGCCATCCGCAACCGGAGTCGTATTTATCCGCTGAAGAAAATAACGGCTCGCCTGTGGTAATATCCACATAAATGCCCTCTTCTTCTTTGTTGTAATACTCGTTTTCAAAGGGTTTCTCAGTGTGTTTGTTTTGCGTAACTTCATACTGGAGTTTGGTGAGTTTTTTCTTTAAAACTTCATCGCTGGGTTTGGTGTATTTATCGCTATCTACAATCACTTCATCCGCCTTTTTCAAATCAATATGGCAATAACCACCAGGGTGTTTTTTCAAATAATCTTGATGATACTCTTCAGCCCTCACATAATTTTTTAAAGGCTCTACTTCAATGGCGATTTTGCCTTTCACTTCTTTTTGCAACGCTTTTAAGGCGTTGTCTATCACTTCTTTATCCGCACTATTAGTATAATAAATCCCTGTGCGATACTGCCTGCCCACATCATTACCCTGCTTGTTCACGCTCACCGGATCAATCACCTTAAAATAATAGCGCAGCAACTTGTCCAAACTGATTTTTTTAGGATCATAGATCACTTTCACGCTTTCAGCATGATCGCTTTCATGCAATTTTTCATAATTCGTGCTTGAAGTCTTGCCGTTAGCGTAACCAGAGCTTGCGTCTATAACGCCATAAATCCTCTCCATATACGCCTCTAGCCCCCAAAAGCACCCCCCAGCCAAGTAAATCACTCTTTCATCGGTTTTTTGGTGTTTAGCCCCCATGTTTTCACTCGCTTGCATAATTGCTCCTATCGCTAAAAAAAGATAAAAATTTTTCAAATAAGATAATACCTTCATTGAATAACCTTTGTTTTAATTTTAATGGTGTTTGCCATTATAACTAAAAAAAATGGTAGTTGTTCTTTAAATTGAGTTTAAATTTTAATAAAGCTCTGTTCTATTAGGTAACAAAAGTTAAAATCACATCCATTCAACAATCTTACCCACCGCATTGGCTTCATAGCATTTGATAGAGGTTTTTTGACTGGGTTTTTTGGGCAAAATGGCTTTTAAAAAGCCGTAATTTTCCATTTCTTTCAATCTAGCGTTCAAATTGGGGGCTTCTAAAATCCTGCCATTCAAACTCACTTCGCCCAAAAACGCCGTTTTATTGTCAATTTTTCTGTTTTTAAAGCTTGAAAGGATACTGGCAATGACCGCTAAATCGCAAGCCGGCTCGCTGATCTTAATACCTCCGCTCACATTAATAAACACATCATGGCGGTTTAAGGGGATTTCTAGCTTTTTTTCTAATAAAGCGATGAGCATGTTAAGGCGGTTGGTGTCAAACCCGTTCGCTAATCGTTTGGGTGATCCGAAACTGCACTCGCTCACCAACGCCTGGATTTCTAAAATCAACGCTCTTGAGCCTTCTAAAGTGATGGTAATGGCACTCCCCTCCATAGGCTCTTCTTTAGAAAAAAACAAGCTTGAAGCTTCTTTAGCGCTCACCAAACCCTGCTCTTTCATTTCAAACAAGCCGATTTCACTCGTAGGGCCAAAGCGGTTTTTAAAACTCCTTAAAATCCTTAATTCCCTACTGGGATCGCCCTCAAAATACAGCACGCTATCCACCATATGCTCTAGCACTCTAGGGCCTGCGATGCTCCCTTCTTTAGTGATATGACCGATGATAAAAATAGCAATATTTCTTGTTTTGGCCAAACGCATGAGCTCAAAAGTGATCTCTCTCACTTGCGAAATAGAGCCGGGCGCTGAAGAAATCTCTGGCGAATAAAGCGTTTGAATGGAATCAATCACGCACGCAAAATAATTTTCGCTCTCAATATTCGCCTTAATCACAGGCCAATTGATTTCATTGAGCAGATACAATTCTTTTTCTATGCAATCCAATCTAATGGCGCGCATTTTAATCTGGCTCAAGCTCTCTTCCCCGCTCACATACAAAACCTTTTGCTGGTTTTTGGCTAGACCAGAAGCCACTTTTAAAAGCAGAGTGGATTTCCCCACCCCAGGACTCCCCCCCACTAAATACAACCCCCCTTTAGCGATCCCCCCACCTAAAACAATATCCAATTCGCTTTGAGTGGAAGAAAACTTAATCACTTCTTCATGTTCAATTGCGGCGATAGAAACGCTTTTTTGCGCTTTTGGGATCGGATTTTTAAGCGTGTTTAAAACTTCCTTTTGGGTTTGGTTCAATTCTATAAAACTCTCCCATGCGTTGCATTGAACGCACTTGCCTAGCCACTTAGGGCTTGTAAAACCGCAATGCTGACACTCAAATAAAGAAGTTTTTTTAGCCAAAATACCACTCTTTTTTAAAATCACACAGCTAAAAACTGGATAAAAACAAGGTTTTGGTTTTGTTCTGTAACAAAACTGATAAAGCTAAACTCAAACCAAGTTAAAAAGTTATCAAGCGCCATTTTGCTCTATTTTTCTTAAAGCTTTCAAAATATAGCGTTTGATATAAGATCCCACGCTTTCTTCTTCTTCGTTAGCCATTTTCTCTAGTTTTTGGTATTGCTCATCAGAAAAATACAAGCTTACAGCGCGAGTTTTTTTATTAGCGTCTGCTTTTGGTTTGCGTCCTAGTTTATTTTTAGTTCCCCTTAAGTGAGTTTCATCTGTGTTTTCTGTCTTTTCCATCAAGTTCCTTCAATCATCATCGCAAATCGCTTCAAAATAGCATATTAGCATAAAAGTAGCGTATAATGAATAATGCCGCAAGTGCTAATCATTCCTCATTTTAAGTTTATTAGCACTCGCTCAAAAAGGCTTCACCCCTTAAAAAGAACAAATCAAATCGGTAACACCCTGATACTGCGATCCAATAATTCCTGTAAGGCGTTTTCAATGGCAAATAAAGTCCCGGTAGTCGCGCTCATGCACCCATCGCATGCCCCCATGTAGCGGATATACACATCAATGTAATCATCGCTTTCTTTAATGTCTAAAATCTCTAAATCCCCCCCATCCATCATAAGCATAGCGCGGATATTTTCATCAATGACTTTATCCACCGCTTTAATCTTTTGAACCATAGTCATTTCCCTGAAAGCCAATTCCCCGCTTTGGGATTTATTCGCAGCGGCTTTAAGTTTTTCAGCTTCCATTTCTTCGCGCACTTCTTTAAGAATATCCACCAAGTAATAATCCCTTTTTTCATGCCCTCCAGGCCTCACACAGCTTTTACAAAAAGCACCGGCTTTGGTGTAGTTAGTGATTTCTTCAACGCTTTTTAAATCATTGAGCTTAATCACTTCTTTAATCGTGCCTAAACTCACCCTAGCGCACTCGCACACGATGATTTCTTCTTCAAAATCTTCAGCGTTTTTCCCCAAATACATGCCGGCAGCTTTTTTAATCACATCATACGCCATCACCGAGCAGTGCATTTTTTGCCCAGGGACAGCCGGCGTGTCCGGATCGTCTCTCAAGCCTCTTTCCACATCTAAATTTGTGATTTTTACCGCATCTTGGACTCTTTTATTCAAACACAACTCTACCATCATGTCTGAGCTTGCGATCGCTGTTCCGCAACCAAAGCTTTTAAACTTCGCGTCAACAATTCTATCCGTGCTTTCATCTACAAGCCAATACAACCTCACCGCATCACCGCATGCCTCTGCACCATAATCCGCCACAATGAGCTTAGCGTTTTTAGCCTTAGCCTGCTCTTCAGTGATGACCCCTAAATGCGTGGGGTTATCCATGCGCCTTTGAACTTCTTTAGAATACGCGTCCCAGAGAACCGAACCCACTAAATCATGTTTTGCCATTTTGATTCCTTTATATTCTTTTTAATAAGAGCTTGAAATGTTTCTCAATCTTATAGCCGCTTGAGAGAAAACTTCAATCGTTTTATCAATTTCAGCTTCCGTGTTAAAACGACTCAATGAAAGCCTGATAGCAGTATGAGCTAATTCCTTGCTCGCTCCAATCGCTACCATGACAGGATTAGCCTCTAAATCCTCACTCGCGCACGCGCTCCCTGTGGAAGCGGCGATATTGGAGCGATTCAAATCCCACAGCATGGCTTCTCCTTCAATCCCTCTCACGCTGACTAAAGTCGTGTTAGGCACACGATGGATTCGATCCCCCACCACCATCACATCAGGGATTTTCAAAAGCGCTTCTTCTAATTTGTCGCGCAATTTCCCTACCACTTCTTTTTCATAGTCTAAATGCTCTACGGCTAATTTCATCGCTTCGCCCATGCCCACAATATAAGGCACATTCAAAGTCCCGCTGCGCCTGCCATTCATATGCTCCCCGCCATGAA
Organism: Helicobacter pylori NCTC 11637 = CCUG 17874 = ATCC 43504 = JCM 12093; assembly: GCF_900478295.1. NCBI lineage: Bacteria > Pseudomonadati > Campylobacterota > Epsilonproteobacteria > Campylobacterales > Helicobacteraceae > Helicobacter > Helicobacter pylori. The sequence continues at coordinate 458,538 of NZ_LS483488.1, read as the reverse complement.
AAAGAGGGGTCAATCCCACCCCACTTCTAATATACAACCCCCCAATGCCTTTAGGCCCATGGAATTTGTGCGCGCTAAAAGAAAGGAAATCCGCATTCGCCTTTAACACATCTACAGGGATTTTACCAATCGCTTGCACGGCATCGGTATGGAACAACACGCCCTTTTCTTTACAAATAGCCCCAATTTCTTCAATAGGGAAAATGAGACCGGTTTCATTATTCGCCCACATCACGCTCACTAGAGCGGTTTTTTCTGTGATCGCTTCTTTGACTTGCTCTGCGGTGATACTCCCATGCTCATTAATGGGCAAGTAAGTAACCTCCACCCCCAAGCTTTCTAAAAAATTGCAAGTGGATCGCACCGCCGGGTGCTCTGCAACCGTGGTTATAATATGGTTTTTGCCTTTTTTCAAGCATTCATCAAAATACACGCCCTTTAACACCCAGTTATTGCTTTCTGTCGCGCAAGAAGTGATGATCACATCGTCTATATCCCTAGCGTTAATGCCTTTATAGAGCTTATCTAGCGCTTCTGCAATGGCTGGGTGGGTTTCTGTGCCAAACTGGTGCAACGAGCTAGGGTTCCCGTAATGATCCCTTAAAAAAGGATCCATGATCTCCTTGACTTTAGGGTCAATCCTAGTTGTAGCGTTATTGTCTAAATAAATTCGTTGTAACAAGGTTAATATTCTCCTCAAAAATTTTACATAGATTTTCTTATCTGAGTCTAAATTATGATTAAATACAAGATATTTTCTTAATTTTAACTTAAAATAAGATGAATTTTTGAAAACATTTTGAGAAATGCGAACACCCCCATTAAAAACTAAAAATAGCACCCATAAACCTGCTTAAGGTTTTTTAAGGGGTCTCCCACGCCTGTCTTTTAAAGCGTCTATCCCCCCTTGTTGGTAACGCTTCTCCCACACATAGAGTTTTTGCAATTGTTTCGCGACTTCTTTTTTAGTGGGTTTAATGCCTTTAAGGTTATAAAGAGCGGTAATTATAAGGGGCTTTGGGACATTAAACCTTTGGATAAATTCCAAACAATCTTTTTTGAGTTGGGAGTCTTGCTTGTTTTTAGTAATATCCACATGGCTTAAATATTGCAACACGTAAAGGCGTTTTTCTTCATCTTCTTGTGCGATTTCTGGGGCTAACTCCATCCCTTGACTAACGCTTTTAAAAAACTTATTTGAAGCCTCTTGAGTAGGATAAACGCTCAAATAAGTTTCCAGTAAAGAAATCACTCTTTTTTGCTGTTCCAATAGTGCGTCTATCTTATCACTCAAACGATTTATTTTACTTTCCATGCGTTCAATACTAACCACCAAAAATAAATAGCTATTTAATCATTAAAAATGATTATTCTAATACCATGCTCCAAATTAAGATGTATTTTTATAATCATGCTACAATAAAAAAACGCAAAACGATTCCAAAGAAAAAGGGCTTAAAATGAAAACTTTTGAAGTAATGATTCAAACCGATTCGCAAGGGTATTTGGACGCTAAATTTGGCGGTAACGCTCCTAGAGGGTTTCTCAATCCAAACGGCTTACCCACTTATTCGCCTAAAATCTCATGGCAAAAAGTAGAAGGCGCTCAAAGCTATGCGTTAGAACTCATCGATCATGACGCTCAAAAAGTGTGCGGCATGCCGTTTGTCCATTGGGTCGTGGGCAATATTTCTTATAATGTTTTAGAAGAAAACGCCTCCATGATGGATAAAAGGATTACTCAAGGGGTCAATTCGCTCACTCAAGGCTTTATCCGTTCACCGCTCAACGAAAGCGAAAAACAACGCTCCAATCTCAATAACAGCGTCTATATCGGCCCCATGCCCCCTAATGGCGATCACCATTATCTTATTCAAGTGTATGCCCTAGACATTCCTAAACTCGCCTTAAAAGCCCCTTTTTTCTTAGGCGATTTGCATGATAAAATGCGTGGGCATATCATCGCCATAGGGAGAAAGGAATTTTTATACAAGCAGTTTATAAGGAAATAAACTGCGTGTTTGTAGCTATCCTTTCGCTAAATTGAATTTTTGATACATCTCTAAAATCCTCTTTTCATCTAGCATGCTTTCTTCAATCTTTGTGCCTATCAAATCGGCATGGTGTTTTTTAAATTCTTTTAAAGGGATTAAATCATTATGAATGATAGCGTTTCGCCTCTTTTTAGCTAAAGGGAAGTGCCATTGCATGAGTTCTTTATCCTTAATATGGTGTTTATCTTTAAGCTTTAAAATTTCATAAATATCATCATTATGTTGCCAAGTTTCTAAAACCTCACCATTGTGTTGCCAAATTTCAAAAGGCTCACAATCGTTATAAAATAACCATTGATCTCCCCATGCGTCTAAAAACCCAAAATCCCCACTATTGCACACAAACACTTCAAAATCCTGCACCACAAAATTAATGCGCGAATACATCACAACATCTTTAATGCTCTTAGGGATATAAAAACTTTCATAAAGTTTTTTAGCGTCATAAACATGATCGCAATCAATTTTTACTACCCACTCATTTTTAGGGATAAAAGAAAGCGTATAATTAGAGTAATGATAAAGTTGGTGCCACAAACTCGGGCAATCCTTTAGCATGACTTCATAAGGATAGCTGATAGGGATAAATGAGGGGAACTTTTTGCAAAACTCTAAAATCACTTCTTTAGAGCCATCATCGCAATCATTAAAACCAATGACCCCCCTTTGAATGGCAGGAAGCATAGAAAACAAACTCTCTTCTAAAGTAACGATTTCATTTTTGACTCTAATAAAAGCCCATGGGTTTAGAGAGCTTTTAGGGTTTTGACTTTTTTTATCGTAGTCAAAATAACCTGAATGCGTGGGATTGGGTAGAGTTAAAGTGGGATGGATAACCCTATCTTCTAAATGCCCCCCCCCCCATAATTATAATTAAGAGAACTATTTTTATAAATACTCTTATTGCGTTCAATGAAACTTTCATTATTTAAAGAAGCGATAGCTAAAAACACGCTTTCTTGATGGTCATGGTTGAATAAAGCTTTTTCTTGAAGGGAATGAAGTTTTTTAGCCTCTAACATTTCCTTAATTTCATGATTGATTTCATCATCAATGTTTTTGGCCCCTTTTAAACTACGAACATACCTAACCACAAAAGGCATTCTCTCTTTAATAAAACCCTTGATTTTATTTTTTAACCCCATAAAAACTCCTAATTGGAATAAAACGCTATTAAAAGCAAAATCTTATTATACTACACTCCCGCTACATTTTTAAAACGCTCCCTAACTTCTTTGTCTAATTCCAGGACTTCATCTAGATTAGAGAGCTTGAAAGGCATTTTAGCGTATGATTCTAAGGCTTGAGAAATGGTTTGGATAAGGCCACCAAAAGCGATCTCTTGATTTAAAAACTTTTTCATCGCCACTTCATTGCTCGCGTTCAGCACCACGCCAAGCTTTGGGTTTTCCAACAACAAGTCTTTATAACGCCACAAAGTGTAGCGCTCCATGCTAATGGGTTCAAATTTAATCGCGCTTAAAGCGTATAGATCTAGTGGCTTGATAGACGCGTTCAAAGAGGCCAACTTCGGATCGATCGCATAGCTTATGGGTAATTGCATGTCCGCGCTCGCTAAATGCGCGATGACAGAGTTATCTTCAAACTCCACCAAAGCATGCACGATAGAACTCCTTTCAATCAGCGCATCAATCTTTAAAGACGCGCCAAAAAGCCAATAAGTTTCTAGGATTTCAAAAAGCTTATTGACCATGCTCGCTGAATCAATGGTGATTTTAGATCCCATGCTCCAATTAGGGTGCTTGAGCGCGTTTTGCGCGTTTTGAATAGGAATGAATTCTAAAGGCGTGTCCCTAAAAGCCCCCCCACTCGCGCTAATGATTAAGGATTTAGGTTTTAAAGCCTTGTTTTGCAACAACGCCCACAAACCAAAATGCTCGCTATCAACGGGCGTGATTTGTGAAATGTCTAATAAATGCCCCGCACTCACCAAACTTTCTTTATTCGCTAGGGCCAGTTTTTTATTAGTTTGCAAGCTTTTAAAGCTCGCCTTTAATCCTGCCACACCCACAATAGCGTTAAGGACTAAATTGGAAACGCACTCTTCTATCATCGCATCAATGCCATCTAGCCCTACAAACACTTCTGCGCCCAAAGGCTCTAAATTATTCAAATCGCTAGGATCTAAAACCGCCACTTTCTTGGGTTTGAAAACTTTGATTTGCTCATTGATTAAAGCGATATTTTTCCCACAGCTCAAGGCTTCTATTTCTACCTTGAATTTTTTTGCGATTTTTAGGGCGTTTTTCCCAATAGAGCCAGTGCTTCCTAAAACAACCATTCAATCCCCCAAAAACACCGCCGTTTCTTTCCAAACTTCTAAAAAATACAACAGCGCATGCAAGCCTAAAGCCCCAAAAAGCATGGAATCCAATCGGTCTAAAACGCCCCCATGCCCGGGTAAAATCTTACCGCTATCTTTGATCCCAGCCTTTCTTTTCAAATAGCTTTCATACAAATCCCCAAACACCGCCATAAGAGCGATTAAAAAGCTGAATAAAAGCGCCATAAGAAAGCCCCCGCTCAATTTCCCCATGCCCACAAACGATCCTAAAACGCTCGCTAAAACAACGCCAATGAACGCGCCCTCTAAGGTTTTATTCGGCGAAGTGGGCGTGAAAGGGGTTTTGCCTAAAAGCTTGCCTCCAAAAAACGCCCCCACATCGCTTGCAACCACCACGACTAAAAGCCAAATGATCGCTACCGCACCAAAATCCTTATAAATCCCAAAAAGCGCAAAAAACCCAACGCCCGGGTATAAAAAGGGTAAAATGGCTTCGCTATGGTGCGCTTTTTGATAAGCGATAACACTAGCCATGACCATGGCACTAATAAGAGCGCATTCTATAGGGCGCCCGTTAAAATACGCCGCTACCCATGACAACACTAAAATAAGGTACAGACTAAAGCTCGCTTTAACTTGGAATAATCTTAACGCTTCAGAAAACCCTACCGCATAAATCCCCCCTAAAACCGCCCAAAACAACAACAAATTGTCCGCATATAAAATCAAGCCTGCCGCAATGATTAAAACAAACCCTGTAATGTAACGAGATTTTTCTTTAAATAACTCTTCTTTCACTTTTTTCCTTAATCAATTAAATACCAGCGAAACTAAACAATAGCTGAACGCGCTAATCAAAACAACTCCCACCAGATTGAGCCACAAACCGGCTTTAATCATATCCGTTATTTTAACATACCCAGAGCCATAAGCTATTGCATTGGGTGGGGTGGCCACAGGGAGCATGAACGCGCAAGTCGCGCTCAAAGCTACAGGAATGGTCAATAACAAGCTCTGATGGTTTTCATAACCCATGCCCATCGCCACTCCCCCAATCACCGGTAAAAACGCCGCAGCAGTGGCGGTGTTAGAAGTGATTTCGGTTAAGAAAATGACCATTAAAGTTACCATGAAAATAATGAATAAAATCGGTAAATGCGAAAAGCCAGAGACTAAATGCCCGATCCACAAGCTCAACCCGGTTTTAGAAAATTGCGCGCTCAAGGCTAACCCACCACCAAATAAAAGCAACACATCCCAAGGGAGTTTTTTAGCAACGCCCCAATCAATGAGCCTATCGCCTTGATTGTTAGCGGGCAAAATGAATAAAAGCGCAGAAACCCCCATAGCGATCACTGAATCAATTTTATCTATCTTAACGCCCCAAGATTTTAACATTACGCCTAAAAAAATCCACCCTAAAGACGCTAAAATAAAAATAATCCCCACAGAGATTTCCGCCTGACTCAAACGGCCTAATTTGTTTAACTCCACCCTAATGACTTCCTTACCCCCTGGGATTTCTTTAATCTTTAAAGGGAAAATGACATAAGTGAGCAAGAGCCACGCTAAAATGAGCATGATAAAGGCTAACGGCGTCCCAAACACCATCCACTGAGCGAAACCAATTTCAGTATTGAAAGCGGTTTTCATATAGCCGGCTAATAAAGCGTTAGGCGGCGTGCCAATCAAAGTGCCTAAAGAGCCAATAGAAGCCGCATAAGCGATGCCAAGCATCAAGCAAATACTGAAATTCGTGCGATAGATAGTAGTCTTTTCTTGAATGACTTGAGTAATATCTTTACCCTTATGCACGATATTACTCATAATACCCCCATGCGCTTTGGTGATTTCTTCTTTTTGATACCATGAATTAGAGGCGTTTTCTTTGCCCACCAGTTTAGCGACTAATTGCAAAACGCTCATGCCAACAGGGAGCATCATCACCGCCGTTGCGGTATTACTCACCCACATAGACAGAAAGCCTGTAGCTATCATAAAACCTAAAATCAACTTCCTAGGGCTTGTGCCTACTAATAAAATAATGCTTAAAGCGATGCGTGTGTGCAAGTTCCATTTTTGCATGCTTAAAGCTAAAATAAAACCTCCCATAAAAAGAAAGATGATCGGCGATGCGTAAGAAGAGCTAACACTAGCGAATTGATCCACGCTAAAGACGCTAAAAAGCACCAAAGGTAAAAGCGCGGTTGCGGGCAGGTCAATGGCTTCAGTCATCCACCATATCCCCATTAAAACAGCCACCCCAGCCACAACAGGCATCGCCTTATAATTTAAGGAATTAAGCTTGGGGATTTCTTCTACAATATGAGGCAGTTGAGAATTGAGCGCATAATAGATCATAAGTGCGATTAACGCTCCCCCTATCAATCCTAACAAGCGCACGATCTTAGTGCTTTTGTCATCGGCGCGCGTATCGGTATGCGTATTGGCATGCGAATGATTTTCCATTTTATTTTACCCTTTAAAATTACTAACCTCCATGCTACAATAAAACTTTTTCAAAACTAAGACTTTAGAAAAATCATATCAAAATAGGAAAAAGAGTGGTAAAAGAAAGTGATATTTTAGTGGTTGGTGGGGGGCATGCAGGCATTGAAGCGAGCTTGATTGCGGCTAAAATGGGGGCTAGAGCGCATTTAATCACCATGCTCATAGACACAATCGGTTTGGCGAGCTGTAACCCAGCCATTGGGGGCTTGGGTAAAGGGCATTTGACTAAAGAAGTGGATGTTTTAGGGGGGGCTATGGGGATTATTACGGATAATAGCGGTTTGCAATATCGTGTGTTAAACGCTTCTAAAGGGCCGGCAGTTAGAGGGACTAGAGCGCAAATTGATATGGACACTTACCGCATTTTTGCAAGAAATCTTGTTTTAAACACCCCTAATTTGAGCGTCTCTCAAGAAATGACCGAAAGTTTAATCATTGAAAATAATGAGGTAGTGGGCGTAACCACAAACATCAATAACACTTATAAGGCTAAAAAAGTGATCATCACCACAGGCACTTTTTTAAAAGGGGTGGTGCATATTGGCGAGCACCAAAACCAAAACGGGCGCTTTGGGGAAAACGCCTCTAACTCTTTAGCCTTAAATTTAAGGGAGCTTGGCTTTAAGGTGGAAAGGTTGAAAACCGGCACTTGCCCAAGAGTGGCGGGCAATAGCATTGATTTTGAAGGCTTAGAAGAGCATTTTGGGGACACAAACCCTCCCTATTTCAGCTATAAAACCAAAGATTTTAACCCCACCCAACTCTCATGTTTTATCACTTACACCAACCTTATTACCCACCAAATCATTAGGGATAATTTCCACCGAGCCCCCCTATTTAGCGGTCAAATTGAAGGCATAGGCCCAAGGTATTGCCCTAGCATTGAAGATAAAATCAACCGCTTCAGTGAAAAAGAACGCCACCAGCTGTTTTTAGAGCCTCAAACCATTCACAAAAGCGAATATTATATCAACGGCTTAAGCACCTCTTTGCCCCTAGATGTGCAAGAAAAGGTCATCCATTCTATCAAAGGATTAGAAAACGCGCTCATCACGCGCTATGGCTATGCGATAGAGTATGATTTCATCCAGCCCACAGAATTGACCCACGCTTTAGAAACCAAAAAAATCAAAGGGCTTTATTTGGCCGGGCAAATCAATGGGACTACCGGCTATGAAGAAGCGGCGGCTCAAGGGCTTATGGCTGGGATTAATGCGGTATTAGCCCTAAAGAATCAAGCCCCCTTTATTTTAAAGCGCAATGAAGCCTATATCGGCGTTTTGATTGATGATCTGGTCACTAAAGGCACGAATGAGCCTTACAGAATGTTTACCAGCCGAGCCGAATACCGCTTGCTTTTAAGAGAAGACAACACGCTTTTTAGGTTGGGCGAACATGCCTATCGTTTAGGGCTTATGGAGCAGGATTTTTATAAGGAATTGAAAAAAGACCAACAAGCAATACAAGAAAACTTGAAACGCCTTAAAGAATATGTGCTTACCCCTAGTAAAGAAGTGTTAAAACGCTTGAGTGAATTAGATGAAAACCCTATCAATGACAAAATGGATGGCGTTAGTTTGTTAGCGCGCGATAGTTTTAATGCAGAAAAAATGCGCTCCTTTTTTAGCTTTTTAACGCCCTTGAATGAGCGGGTTTTAGAGCAGATTAAAATTGAATGCAAGTATAATATTTATATTGAAAAGCAACACGAAAATATCGCTAAAATGGATAGCATGCTCAAAGTGTCTATCCCTAAAGATTTTGTGTTTAAAGGCATTCCAGGCCTTAGCTTAGAAGCGGTAGAAAAATTAGAAAAATTCCGCCCCAAAAGCCTTTTTGAAGCCTCAGAAATCAGCGGGATCACCCCAGCGAATTTAGACGTTTTGCATTTGTATATTCATTTGCGGAAAAACTCTTAAAGGATTGGCATGGACGCTTTAGAAATCACCCAAAAGCTCATCAGCTACCCCACCATTACGCCCAAAGAATGCGGTATTTTTGAATACATTAAATCGCTTTTTCCTCATTTTAAAACTCTAGAGTGTGGAGAAAATGGCGTGAAAAACCTTTTTTTATACCGCATTTTTAACCCCCCCAAAGACCATGCAGAAGAAAAGCATGCAAAAGAGAATACCAAGCCCTTGCATTTTTGCTTTGCAGGGCATATTGATGTCGTGCCTCCTGGAAATCATTGGCAAAGCGATCCTTTTAAACCCGTTATTAAAGAGGGGTTTTTATACGGCCGTGGGGCGCAAGACATGAAAGGAGGCGTGGGGGCGTTTTTGAGCGCGAGTTTAAATTTTAACCCTAAAACCCCTTTTTTGCTTTCTATTTTACTCACAAGCGATGAGGAAGGGCCAGGGATTTTTGGCACTAGGCTTATGTTAGAAAAACTCAAAGAAAAAGATTTGCTGCCTCATATGGCGATTGTGGCTGAACCCACTTGCGAAAAAGTCTTATGCGATAGCATCAAAATTGGCCGAAGAGGCTCCATTAATGGCAAACTCATTTTAAAAGGCGTTCAAGGGCATGTGGCTTACCCGCAAAAATGCCAAAACCCTATTGATACGCTCGCTTCGGTTTTGCCTCTCATTTCAGGAGTTAATTTAGACAATGGCGATGAGTATTTTGACCCTTCAAAATTAGTCATCACCAACTTGCATGCAGGGTTAGGGGCGAATAATATTACCCCAGCAAGCGTAGAAATCATCTTTAATGCACGCCATTCTTTAAAAACCACCAAAGAGAGTTTGAAAGAATATTTAGAAAAAGTTTTAAAAGATTTGCCTCACACTTTAGAATTAGAGTCAAGCAGTTCGCCTTTCATCACGGCTTCTCATTCAAAGCTTACCAGCGTTTTAAAAGAAAATATTTTAAAGACATGCCGCACCACCCCCCTTTTAAACACCAAAGGCGGCACGAGCGATGCGCGATTTTTTAGCGCTCATGGTATAGAAGTGGTGGAATTTGGCGTTATTAATGACAGGATTCATGCCATTGATGAAAGGGTGAGCTTGAAAGAATTAGAGCTTTTAGAAAAAGTGTTTTTAGGGGTTTTAGAGGACTTGAGTGAGAAATAAAATAAATAAACATTAAGTAAGGCTTATCAATATTTGATTACAATTATAAAGGGTTACATTTTTTTAATAGGAGATATACCATGCTAGGAAGCGTTAAAAAAACCCTTTTTGGGGTCTTGTGTTTGGGCACATTGTGTTTGAGATGGTTAATGGCAGAGCCAGACGCTAAAGAGCTTGTGAATTTAGGCATAGAGAGCGCAAAGAAGCAAGATTTCGCTCAAGCTAAAACGCATTTTGAAAAAGCTTGTGAGTTAAAAAATGGCTTTGGATGTGTTTTTTTAGGGGCGTTCTATGAAGAAGGGAAAGGAGTGGGAAAAGACTTGAAAAAAGCCATCCAATTTTACACTAAAGGTTGTGAATTAAATGATGGTTATGGGTGCAACCTGCTAGGAAATTTATACTATAACGGACAAGGCGTGTCTAAAGACGCCAAAAAAGCCTCACAATACTACTCTAAAGCTTGCGACTTAAACCATGCTGAAGGGTGTATGGTATTAGGAAGCTTACACCATTATGGCGTAGGCACGCCTAAGGATTTAAGAAAGGCTCTTGATTTGTATGAAAAAGCTTGCGATTTAAAAGACAGCCCAGGGTGTATTAATGCAGGATACATATATAGTGTAACAAAGAATTTTAAGGAGGCTATCGTTCGTTATTCTAAAGCATGCGAGTTGAACGATGGTAGGGGGTGTTATAATTTAGGGGTTATGCAATACAACGCTCAAGGCACAACAAAGGATGAAAAACAAGCGGTAGAAAACTTTAAAAAAGGTTGCAAATCAGGCGTTAAAGAAGCATGCGACGCTCTCAAGGAATTGAAAATAGAACTTTAGTTTCAATAAAGTTAAGCTAAACGCCATGTTTAGCTGGCTTTTATGTTTTTTAATATCTTAATGAAAGCATAGACCCTACGAACTAATCTTTTAATCATAATAAGGTTTTTATATCGCACCCATTCATTGCCGTTTTTAGATTAATGCTTGAAAGGTTTAAAGCAAGTTTGTTCAAACCCTTAAAAAGGGTTTTACCCCCTACAACGCTTTCAATAGCACGCTATTTAGGCGTTCGTTAAAACTTTTAGCGTCTTTCAAAGCCCCTTTTTCTAAAAGCTTCGCCCCATCATAAAGCAACCAGATAAAAGCGCTCAACTGCTCTTTATCTTCGCATTTTAAGAGTTTTTGCAAAATCGCATGGTTAGGGTTTAATTCTAGCGTTTTCTTGCTTTCAGGCACGCTTTGACCCATTTGACGCATCCAATTAGCCATCATCGCATTTTGTTCATCGCCTATTAAAGCCACCGCTGAAGTGAGATGGCTAGAAAGCTCTACGCCTTTAATCTCATCTTTAAGATTTTCTTCAAACGCTTTCATTAAATCCTTAAACTGATCTTTTACCTCATCATGGATTTCTTCCAAACCAAGCTCTTTCAAACTCTCGCTATGGCTAGCGTCTTTAAAGGGCGTTTTATCGTATTCATTCACGCCTGGCATCACAAACGCATCAATTTCATCGCTCAATAACAAAACATCATAGCCTTTTTGAGCGTATTTTTCCAAAATGGGGGACGCTTTTAATAAGTCTAAATTTTCGCCCAAAAGGTAGTAAATGCTTTTTTGATTTTCTTTTAAATTTTCTTTGTATTCTTTTAAAGAAATCAATTTTTCTTTGTCTTTAGAATAGAGTCTTAACAATTCTAAAAGTTTTTCTTTGTTTTCAAAATCCCCATACAAGCCTTCTTTTAACACTTTCCCAAAAGGCTCATAGAATTTATGGTAATTCTTGCTATCCTTGCTCAAGCGCTCAATCTCGCTTAAAATCTTTTTCACTGAAGCCGAACGGATATTGGCTAAAATCTTGTTTTGCTGTAAGATTTCACGGCTCACGTTCAAGGGTAAATCTTCGCTGTCAATCACGCCTTTAACAAACCTCAAATAAGAGGGCAACAATTCTTTGTCATCATCAGTGATAAACACCCTTTTAACATAAAGTTTGACCCCGCTTTTATAATCCACCCTAAACAAATCAAAGGGCACTTTGCTAGGGATGTAAAAAAGCGTTGTGTATTCTAAAGAGCCTTCCACTTTATTATGGATATAACTCAAAGGCTCGCTGTTATCATGCGCAAACGATTGGTAAAAGTCTTTGTAATCCTTGTCTTTTAACTCGCTCTTATTCATTTTCCATAGAGCGCTCGCTTGATTGATCTGCTCGCACTTTTCTTCTTTAATTTCTTTTTGATTATCCCCTTCGCCCTCAAATTTTGTATCGGTGTAAGTTAAAAAAATAGGGAAAGGGATATGCTCAGAATACTTTTTAACAACGCCATCAATCTCCCAACGGCTCGCAAAATGAGAATCTTCATCTTTTAAAAAGAGGGTAATTTCTGTGCCTTGCTCCTCTTTGACGCACTCGCTGATTTCAAACTTGCCCTTACCATCGCTCACCCATGCATAAGCTTGATTGCTATTTACCTTTTTGGTTTGAACGACAATTTTACTCGCTACCATAAACGCTGAATAAAAGCCCACGCCAAACTGGCCAATCAAGGCGCTATCTTTTTTCTTATCCCCACTCAAAGCGCTTAAAAAGCTCTTCGTTCCTGATTTAGCGATCGTGCCTAGATGCTCGATGAGATCGTTTTTATCCATGCCTATACCATTATCTTTAATCGTTAAGGTTTTTTTCTGGCTATCAAAACTCAAATGAATGCTGGGCGTGGTATTGAGCCCTTTTAATTTCTCATCGGTTAGCATCAAATAATTCAGCTTATCCAAAGCGTCGCTCGCGTTAGAAATCAACTCCCTTAAAAAAATCTCTTTATTAGAATACAAAGAGTGGATCATCAAATCCAAAAGCTGGTTGATTTCAGTTTGAAAGGTGTATTCTTGATTAGACATTGAACTTTTCCTTTAATAAAATTTTTAAGATTATACAATAAAAGCGCGCTTAAAAGGGGTATGCTATGGCGTGAAGCTTTATTTTAAAAAAAGAACATGAAAGAATGTTTAATTCCTTAAAAACGATAACTCATAGAGCTCATCAAATAGCTTCTGTTTTGAATGGTTTGAGCGAAATCAGGGTTGTAACCGCTTGTAAAAAACCCTACCTTATAACCCTTATGCATCGTGATTTGATAGCCATTAACCATTAGCATGAAATAGATATGTTTTTTAAGGTCATATTTAAAAGTAACCCCTAAGCTTTGCGCATCAGCCCTTGGGGAATAGGTCAATTTCCCATACAATTGCACCAAAAGATTCTTAACGCTCTTTCCTATGAAAGCGTTAATGGTTATGGAATTAGCGTTGTAAAAATTGGAATAAGCGTCTTCATAAGGGGTGTCGTCTTTAGTGTCATAAAAAGGATCCACTGGTGAGCCGTTCCAGCCTAATTGAGCGCTCCCGTTCCCAAAATTCTTATACACGCTCCAGCCAAAACGATAAGATCGGAAATTCACTCTTTGAAACACAAACAAACTCGCGCTTTTTTTCCCTATTAACGAAGCTCTGTAATAATCTTTAGACAAATAATCGCTATAAAGAGAAAACCATGCGTAAAAAGTCGTTTGGATGCGCCAAAGAGATTCCCAGTAAGACTTTGTGTCATGGGTGATTTCAAATCCAGGAGCGTTAAAATTCTTAGGGTAAAACCAAATAAAAGGCGCAACCCTAATGTATTTATTTTCGTAAATGAGGTTTAAATTGTGCATGCCGTAGTTGGTTTTTTGCTTGTAATTGACATGAGCGTAAAAATCTCTAATGGATTGCTCATTAGCTAAAGCCCTTCCAAAGGTGCTAAACCACTCTATCCTAAATTTTTTCCACCGGTAAAAAAGCTCAAACCCTTGATTAAACCCGCTCAAAAACAAAGCCTTAGAGGGGTAACGCCCTAGTTTAATCCCAAAAATATCCTTATATTGATAATCTAAATACAGGTTATATAACACATAAGGCCTGGCGTTTTGAGCCTTTTGCTCTCTGGTCCAATTTTGGCTGTGTTGCATCAAATAGCCCTCCCATCGCCCCATGTAATACCAGTTCGCCGGCTGAAACCCTGCCTTAGGGTTGGCTTCATCCATCAAAAACTTCGTGGAATCATACGCTAACGCTCCTATTTCGCCCCCCACCCCAAAACCCAGTTTGTGGTTTTCAATCCCTTTAGGGAGCAAACTCAAATCAACTTGTAAGGCCCCGGTAGTGGTTACATAACTCCCTGTAGGGTAAATCCCTTTTTTGGAATTGATGATTGATTGATTCAAAGCGATGCGCGAAAATGATCCCACTCTCGCGCTGATTTGATACTCAAAAGCGTTGAGGAAAACCCCATGCAAAGCTAAAAACCCTAGCCAAACTTTTTGATTAAGCACCCTTTTATCAAACACCTTTTTATTGAAGTCTGATATTATGCCATAAAACAAACTCTCAAAGCCGCTCGCTCATTATAGTTTTGAAAAAAAAAAAAACGATAAAATCATAAAAAACCCCTTTTTTTAGCGGTTCAATTTAAAGATTTAAGGACTATGCATGCAAGAGATTATCCCTATTGTGGTGGCTTTTGATAACCATTATTGCATCCCTGCTGGCGTGAGCTTATTTTCCATGCTAGCAAACGCCAAACGAGAGAGAGAGAGAGAGTAAAGCTCTTTTATCAAATCCATTGTTTGGTGGAGAATTTAAGCGCTGAAAATATAGCCAAATTAGAAGAAACGATCGCTCCTTTTAGCGCTTTTTCCAGTATAGAGTTTTTGGATATTACCGATAAAGAATTAGAACCACGCCATAATTACCGCAAACTTGATCCTTTAATAGCTGGTGAAATTAAAAAATTGTATTTAAAGCTCAATGCTTTTTCGCAAAAACGCTTTTCTAAAATGATCATGTGCCGTTTCTTTTTTGCCTCCCTTTTCCCCCAATACGAAAAAATTATCATGTTTGATGTGGACACTTTGTTTGTGAATGATATTAGCGAGAGCTTTTTTATCCCCCTTGAAACGCATTATTTTGGGGCTGTGAGGGAAAAAGATTTGATCGCTATGGATAAGAATTCGGCTAAGGATTTATACGAATTGCGCCAAATGCGCGCAAAATCTATCGGCGTCGCTGATGCTTTCCCTGATTTAGAAGAAGCTCAAATCCTTTTTGACAACTACTTTAACGCCGGGTTTTTAGCCTTAAATTTAAAATCATGGCGTAAAGAAAATCTGGAAAACCAATTGATTGGATTTTTCCTTTTGAAAAATGAAAAACTTTTATTTAATGATCAAGACGCTTTGTGTTTTGTGTGCCGTGGGAGGATTTTAGAATTGCCTTATTCCTACAATGCCCACCCTAGTTTCCTTGATACGCCATCATTCCCTAGCATCAAAGAAGCGCGCATGCTGCATTTTTGGGGCGATAAACCCTGGAAGCTCTTAAGCGTCATTGGCGCGAAAAAATGGCATGAAGCGTTGATTCAAACGCCGTTTAAAGACGCCTATTTCAACGCTCCTTTTTTAGATCACCTCTTTGAATCCCTTCAAAACAAGGATGCGGTTCAAGCAAGGGACAAAGAAATCCACGCTCTTAATAAAATCCTGTCTTTTTCAGACAAGCAACATTCTTTTGAATCTCTTCTGCCTAGGCTTTCTTCTAAACTCCTTATAGAATTTTTGCTTTTTAAAGCCAAACAAAAAGTGAAGCGATTGATTAAAAGGGTTTAAAAACCCTTTCAAAATTAATGCGAGCAGGCATGGGTTTGTGTGGGCTGGATGTCCTTGTTATCGGCTAGTTTTTCCTTTTTTACTCTCTCTAAAAAGGCGCTCAAATCTTGCGCCATTTTTTCAAAAATCTTAGCGCTCACGCTATTAGGGTGAGAGATTACAATCGGTTCGCCCTTATCCCCCCCTAAACGCACTTTAGGCTCTAAAGGGAGCTTGGCTAAAATCTGCGTGTGGTAAGCTTCTAGCAACTCACTCATGGAATTTGAGCCAAAAATCTCGCTCTCTTTCTTGCAATGCTCGCACACAAAACTCCCCATATTTTCTACAATGCCTGCAATAGGAATGTGTAATTTCTTAAACATGTCCAAACTCCGTTTAGCGTCATCTAAACTCACTATTTGGGGCGTCGTAACAGTAATTCCTGCGCTCAAAGGCACAGCTTGGGCTAGCGTGAGTTGCGCATCGCCTGTCCCTGGGGGCATATCCACCACTAGCACATCTAAATCCCCCCAAATAATATCGCTTAGCATCTGCTCAATCGCTCGCATAAGCATTGGCCCTCTCCAAATGAGACTCTGCCCCTCATCATACAAAAGCCCCATGCTCATCACAGAAACGCCAAAAGCTTTTAAAGGAATGAGTTTTTTACCGCTAGGATCCATGATCACATCAGCGTTTTGTAAGCCCATCATTCTAGGGATATTAGGGCCATACACATCAGCGTCTAGTAACCCCACTTTTTGGTTTAAATTCGCTAAAGCGATGCTTAAATTCACGCTGGTGGTGCTTTTACCCACACCGCCCTTACCTGAGCTTATCATCACTACATGCTTGATGTTTTTAGCCAAATTTTTAGTAGTGGGCTTTGGAGCTTGCGGCTTTGGCGGGGTTTTAATATCCAAATTCAAAGCTTTCACGCCTATTTTCTGCACCGCTTCAGAGATATTTTCCCTTAAAATCGCGCTCGTTTCTTCAGAGCTTGAGGGGATTTCTATTAAAAGCCCTAATTGATTGTCATGCAAAGCGATGCTTTTAACAAAACCAAAGCTGACAATATCCTTTTCAAAATTAGGGTAAATGATCGTTTTTAACGCGTTTAAGACATCTTCTTGGGTGAGCATTTTAATCCTTAAAATGATAGTATTTGAATTTTCTTTATAGCATGTTTTGTTTAATTTTGCATTATAAATTAAATTTGAGTTTTCAAAAAGGATATGGCATGAAATTTTATAAGCGTGTTTTGAAATTGCACCATTTTAGGAATTTGGGTAGAAACTCGCCTATGGAGTTGCTTTTAAATTCAAGTTTTGAAAAACATGGAGGATTGGTGGTTTTAGTGGGGGAAAATAATGTCGGCAAGAGCAATGTTTTAGAAGCTTTGAAAATCTTTAATGATGCGGATGTCAAACTTTGTAGTGAGAAAGATTATTTCAAAGCCCATGAGTCTGAAGACGCCGTTTTGAACTTGGAAGAAGAAACAATCCTTGATCATAAAACCATAGGTTTTTCTTGCGTGGATTTGAAGATCCAAACTAAAGGAGTTAGCGAAGAATTAAAAGAATTATCAAAAATATTAATCAGCTATCCTTTTGAAAAACATGTAGAAGCTTTAGGGGAACAATGCAGTAACTTCGTTTCTATTCCCACTAACAATAACGACTATTCAAAGATTTGCACTCTTGTGAGTAATTTTATAAATCTTATAACTTCTTACAATTCATTAGAATCATTTTTAGATTTTTATAAAGAAAAATTAGAATTGAGCGAGTTTGTAACTGAATATGCCAACGCAACCAACAATCTGTTTTTCAAAGAATTAATCAAATATGTAAGCGGTAATAGCGAAGGGATTAAAAATTTTTGTCAGTGCATCAAAGAAATCATAAAGCGCAATACGCCTGATAAAAAATACAACACAGATGAATTTTTTATCATGGGGAAACACAAACAAAACCAATTAGAAAAAATTTATTCTTGTTTTAAAAAACTTAGTGAAAAAGAAATCAAACCAAAAGATGAGGAATATATCTCAAAAAGGATAGAAGCTTTAGATGAAATTTTTAAAGACTCTAATACAAAATTCACACCAAAAATTGAAGTTTTACAAAATAAACAATCTCAAGAAATACCATCAGAGTTGATTAAGGATACTATTAAAGAAATAGATGAAAAATACCCTATCAATGAAAAATTTAAACAGCAATTTAGAACATTCCGGTTAAATATAGGCAACCTTAAAAAGAAAATTAAAAATTCTTTAAAATACCTTGAAAAAACAAGAGAGGATTTTGAGCGAAAAAAAGAGTCGCTGATCCGAGAAATTGAAAATGACTGCAAAAATCAAAAAACGCTAGAGTTTGATTATGATGTCTTGCTGGATAATATCCAACAAATATGCAAAAAATATATAGTAAGTCATGTTGTTAATGATGCGTCTAAAGATATGAAATACATGATATGTCAGTTTTATTTGAAACAGATAGATTTACTATCAAATTCAGAAATTGTGCGACACAAATACAGTATTTTTTATGAATCAGCAAGAAAATCTCTGTGGGAGAGTATAAAAATTTTAGACAATGAGAGTGGCACTCCTTTATTCCCTAAAAATATTGGTGAAATCAAGGATAAATTTGAAGCAAACAAGGAAAAAGTCAAACAAAGCAAAAACTATTCTGAGTTCGCAGAGCATTGCCGAGAGTGTAACCCTTATACAGCGTTTCAAAACTTAAGAAATAAAGTTCAATTCCCTTTAAGCGGTGGTTTATCTTATAAGTCTTACAAACTCGTGCCAACCATGAAAGAATACAAAGAGCCAAAAATCACAGATAACGACTTTAAGGCTGTATTATTTACTTGCATTGATTATTCTTCCCCTTCTGAATTTGACCAATCAGATTGGTTCTTTAGAAATTCATTGTTTAGGAAAATGGGCTTTCACCCTAATGCAATTTGGAATTTTTTTGGGAGCATTTTAAAAGATGGTCAAGCGTTACAAATAATAATGTTTGATAAAAATAATGATTTAGTAATCTATGATTCTGAAAAATCGTTCAATATCCCTGAAAAATACTTGCAAGAAATAGACCAAGAATTACTAAAAGAGATCAGACAATCAAAACATCTTTTTCCAATTGAAGTAAAACGCAAATACAATAATAATGTATGTCAATTTGAATTTTTTAAAAAAGGCACAAGCCATCTTTTATTTAAGGTAAATTTTACAGAAATATTAGAAAATCTTGCAGAAATTTTAGAATACAACATGCAATTAAAAATAGATTCTTTAATTACAAAAGAATTTAATAAGCTTTTAGCGATCGCTGAAGATAGCCCCAAAGATAGTTACCAATTAAAAATTCATGTCCGACACAACAACAAATTTTATGATTATTCAAAGAAATCTACGGCATATGAAATAAAA
Source organism: Helicobacter pylori NCTC 11637 = CCUG 17874 = ATCC 43504 = JCM 12093 (assembly GCF_900478295.1). NCBI lineage: Bacteria > Pseudomonadati > Campylobacterota > Epsilonproteobacteria > Campylobacterales > Helicobacteraceae > Helicobacter > Helicobacter pylori. The sequence continues at coordinate 439,466 of NZ_LS483488.1, read as the reverse complement.
CTTGAAATTCATGACTGCAGAAAATCCCACGATCACAATGAGCCAATCATCTTAAGCCAGCAAAGCACTGGCTTCCAATGGGCGTTTAATTTCATGTTTGGTTTTCTCTATAATTGGGGATCACATTTTAGCCTTAACAAGAATATTATCTATGTCATGGACGAGCCAGCCACTCATTTGAGCGTGCCAGCCAGAAAGGAATTCAGGAGATTTTTAAAAGAATACGCTCATAAAAATCATGTTACTTTTGTTGTAGCCACCCATGACCCCTTTTTGGTGGATACGGATCATTTAGATGAAATAAGGATTGTAGAAAAAGAAACAGAAGGCTCTGTGATTAAGAATAGTTTTAACTACCCCCTAAATAATGCGAGCAAAGACTCTGACGCCCTGTATCAAATCAAGCGTTCTTTAGGGGTGGGTCAGCATGTTTTTCACAACCCCCAAAAACACCGAATCATCTTTATAGAAGGCATCACCGATTATTGCTATTTGAGCGCTTTTAAATTGTATTTCAATGAGCGAGAATTCAAAGAAAACCCCATTCCTTTCACTTTCTTACCCATTTCAGGGCTTAAAAACAATCCAAACGAGATGGAAGAAACCATTCAAAAGCTCTGCGAGTTAGACAATCACCCTATTGTTTTGACAGATGATGACAGAAAATGCGATTTTGACCAAAACGCAACGAGCGAACGATTTAAAAAAGCTAATGAAGATTTTTGTAATCCCATCACCATCTTACAACTCTCAGACTGCGATAGGCATTTCAAACAAATTGAAGATTGTTTCAGCGCAAACGATAGAGAAAAATACGCCAAAAACAAGCGCAAGGAATTGGCCATGGCGTTCAAAACAAGGCTTTTGTATAGCAGGAAAGACGATGTAGTGAGCGAAGAAACAAAAAAGAATTTTCTAAAATTGTTTGAGTGGATAAAAAAAGAGTGCAATAACCCAACGATTAAAAAAGAATATATCAAATTTGATTATAATACCCCACAAATGTTATAAAGTGAAAGGATTTTGATGTTTAAAAAGATGTGTTTGAGCTTGCTAATGATAAGCGGTGTTTGTGTGGGGGCAAAGGATTTGGATTTCAAGCTGGATTATCGCGCGACTGGGGGGAAACTCATGGGGAAGATGACGGATTCTAGTCTTTTAAGCATCACTTCCATGAACGATGAGCCGGTGGTGATTAAAAATCTTATTGTCAATAGGGGAAATTCATGCGAAGCGACTAAAAAAGTGGAACCCAAATTGGGCGATAAGTTTAAAAAAGAAAAACTCTTTGATCATGAGTTAAAATACTCGCAACAGATATTTTACCGCCTGAATTGCAAGCCTAACCAATTGTTAGAAGTTAAAATCATCACGGACAAGGGCGAGTATTACCACAAGTTTTCTCAATAAAACCGCCCCTTCCTCAAACAAGAGGCTTTCTAGCTAGATCACTTCGTGAGAGCATCTCTTTCTAAAGAAAGGAGCTTCCTAACTAAAGCATTCCATTGAATGCTAACACGAAAGGCTTTGTTCTTTAAAGTCTGCATGGATATTTCCTACCCTAAAAAGACTAGTGGTATTTTAACCTCTTTTAGCCTAACGGCTATGCGCTTACATCTTGTGCCCTAAAGGACAGAGTTTTTCGCACTAGTGGGATAAAATTTAAAAAAAGAGTTTTGCCACAAAGCGACCAAAACCTCTCATGGAGTCTTTTGTTGGGACTGCTCTAAAGCCATTTGAGCATGCTTGCAATCCTTTTTAAAAGATTTCGTGATGTAATTGATTTTAAGCGTCGAATCAAAGGCTTTGTGGCATTTTTTAAGCTTGTGATCGCGCTCTTGCGGATCTTGCAAGTAATATTTCACTGAATGCACAAAACTGAAATGAAACCCCATAGGAGGGATACGGCTATCTGGCGTGCCTTCGCAATGATCGCTGCAATAAGTGCTTTGCGACTTTAAGCCCCCCAACACCACTAAAAATAAAAAAACCATCTTTTTCATCAATACTCCTTCAATCCTTTTTATCCGCCAAAATACACCAACGCTGAACCCCAAGTCAATCCCCCACCAAAAGCGTCTAAAAGCATTAAATCGCCCTTTTTCAAACGCCCCTCTTCATAAGCTTCACCCATAGCCATAGGGATACTGGCTGCTGAAGTGTTGCCGTATTTATGCACGGTTAAAACCACTTGCTCATCTTTAAAATCCAAATGCTCTCGCACCGCTTGGATGATCCTAAAATTAGCTTGATGCGGGATAAACAAACGCACATCTTCAGGTTTGAGAGCGTTTTTTTCTAAGATCATTTCCACATCTTTTAAAAGCGTTTTCACCGCTAGCTTAAACACTTCATTGCCTTTCATGCACAAGAAAGGCTCTGAAGCTTCTTCTTTAGCGTTAAAAGGCGTGGGTTTTAAAGTCCTTGGCGTATAAAGATAATTAGAAAAATTCCCATTCGCTGAAATCTGCACATCTAAAATGCTTTCTTTTAAACGCTTGGTTCTGCCTATCACGCACGCCCCAGCCCCATCGCCAAATAAAATACAAGTCCCCCTATCCTTAAAATCTAACACGCTGCTCGTTTTTTCCGCCCCCACAATCAGCACATTTTCGCACATCCCGCTCTCAACATAAGCCTTAGCCACCGATAATAAATAGATAAAACCAGTGCAAGCGGCTGAAATATCAAACGCCGGCTTGTTTTCAATGCCTAATTTCGCGCTCAACACGCAAGCGGTTGAAGGCATGGCTAAAAAATCAGGGCTTAAAGTCGCCACAACCACCAAATCAATGTCTTTTGGGGTTAAATGCGCTCTCTCTATGGCTTGTTTAGCCGCTATTACCCCTAAATCGCTGCTTTTTTCTTCATCGTTAGCGAAACGGCGTTCTTTGATACCGGTCCTTTTTTCTATCCACTCATCGCTGGTATCCAAAAATTGCTGGAACTCTGCATTTTTCACACGCTCGCTTGGAACATGCATCGCAATGGATTTAAGAGAGGCGTAAAATTCCATTCAATCCCCTTAACATAGTCATCTTTAAGCGTCTTGCTGATCACTTTGATGCGCAGAAACGCTAGGCTTTAAGCTCTCAAACGCTTGGGTAATCCTCAAACAGACCTGACTTTCAACAGCGCTAATAGCCTGATAAATCGCGCATTCAATCGCTCTAGCGTTGCTCTTGCCATGGCTAATGATCACGCTTTTATTCACGCCCAAAAGCGGCGCTCCTCCATATTCAGCGTAATCGGTTTTTTGTTTTAAAATGCCAAACGCGTTCTTAAGCATCAAAGCCCCCATTTTAGATTTAAAAGAGCTTTTAATTTCATCTTTAAAAATAGAGCCTATCGCGCTAGCGACCCCTTCTGTTGTCTTTAAGACCACATTCCCCATAAAGCCATCGCAAACCACTACATCCACAACCCCTTTGAAAATATCGCTCCCCTCCACATTGCCATAAAAGAAGTCATAAGCTTTCAGCATTTTATGCGTTTCTTTAACGAGCATGTTCCCTTTAATATCTTCTTCGCCATTACTCAAAAGACCCACCTTAGGGCTATCATAATGCAACACGCTTTTAGCGTATTCATACCCCATGAGAGCAAAATCAATCAAATATTCAGGCTTGCAATCCGTGTTCGCTCCCGCATCTAACAGCACGCTAGGGCGTTTGCCAACGCTAGGCATTAAAGTGCAAATAGCAGGCCTTTCAACCCCCTTGATACGCCCTAAACGCAAGGTGGCTAAACCCATAGTCGCCCCACTATGCCCCGCTGAAATCAAAGCGTCAGCCCCATTTTTCAAAATATCTATACCCAAGTAAATAGAAGATTCTTTACGCTTGATCGCCTCAGTGGCGGCTTCTTCCATTTTAATGTAATCTTGCGTGTGGATCATTTCCACTTTGCTGGCTAACTCTTTAGAAATAAAAGGGGTCGCTTTGTCTTTATCCCCCACTAAAACCGCACTAAAACTCTTATTTTCTAAAGCCCTTGAGACTCCCTCAATAACGGGTAAAACCCCATGGTCAGCCCCCATTAGGTCTATTACAATTTTCATCATGCATCCTTAAAAGGCTTGTTGCAATCCTTTAAAATACTTTCTATCATTAAAGATAGCTTTTATACTAGTATTCTTTAGTAAATTTATTAATATGGTGGGGAAGCTTCCAAGTGCCATCTTTAGCTTTTATGGGCTTAGCCAACTTAACGCTATAATGTGTGCGCCTTTTTGCCGCTCTTGTCTTACTCACTCTTCTATCAGGTACTGCCATAAATTCTCCTTAATTTCAATCTGCATAATGGTAGTCTAATCTAATAGACTCCACTTCAGAGCGTAAAATCTCGCTCAAATCAATAAAACCATTGAAAGATTCAATAACATCTAAATTATCAAAATCCAAACTTTGGCTTTGCGTATCCCACAACCCGTCTGAAATATGCAAAACCAACGACTCATCAAGGCTTTTTTTAAACTCTTTACCGCTTGTATCGCAAATAAGCATCAATTCACCCTTAAGGCACGCTTCCAAACGAAACAATTTCGCCCCCACCCGCACAACTTCGCCCTCTAAAACCACTCCCTCATGCTCTAAAGAAAACGCTTTAGGCACATTAAAAGCGATTTTACGCATTTCAAATTGCATGCTTACTTAAAACGCCCTTAAATCTTAAAGATCCCTAGCGGCAAAAAAGAAAGCGATTTCATTGTGCGCATTTTCCAAGCTATCGCTCCCATGCACTGCATTAGCGTCAATGCTTTCAGCAAAATCCGCTCTGATAGTGCCTTTTTGGGCGAGTTTGGGATCAGTCGCTCCCATAAGATCTCTGTTTTTAGCCACCGCATCTTCGCCCTCTAAAACCATAACCACTACCGGACCACTGACCATAAATTCTATTAGATCTTTAAAAAAGGGTCTCTCTCTGTGGATCGCATAAAAGTTTTCAGCGTCTTTAACGCTCAAATGCAAGCGTTTCATAGCAACCACTTCCAAGCCGTTACTCTCAAAGCGATCAATGATTTTGCCTACCACTTTTTTCTTAAGTGCATCAGGCTTAATAATAGACAGCGTTCTTTGTTTCAATTTAAACTCCTTGTGAATTGTTGATTATACAAAAATTTTTTAAAATATTACCCTTAAAATATTTTTTCAACGCTTAAAGAACGCTTTAATCTCCTCAGCTTTGTTGGTTTTTTCCCAAGTGAATTCCTCCAATTCGCGCCCAAAATGCCCATAAGCCGAAGTGAGCGAATAAATGGGTCTTAACAAATCCAAGCTTTCAATAATGCCTTTTGGCGTGAGTTTGAAAACCGATTTCACGCATTTTTCTAACTCTGCGCTTGAATACTTGCTCGTGTTATGCGTGTTCACATAAACAGACACCGGCTCTATCACCCCAATCGCATAAGCAAGCTGCACGGTCGCTTTATCGCAAACCCCACTCGCTACCAAATTTTTAGCCACATAGCGGGCCGCATAAGCTGCGCTCCTATCCACTTTACTGGGGTCTTTCCCGCTAAACGCTCCCCCACCATGCGGGCAACTCCCCCCATAAGTATCCACGATGATTTTTCTGCCCGTTAAGCCCGCATCGCCTTGCGGCCCACCAATAACGAATTTTCCTGTAGGATTGACAAAAAACTTGATATTGTCATGCAAATATTCTTTGGGTAAAACCTTATACACGATCTCTTCAATCACGGCTTCTTTTAAATGTTTTTGCGAAACTTCTGGGGAATGCTGGGTGGAAATGACAATCGTATCAATGCTTACAGGCTTGTTGTTTTCATAACGCACGCTCACTTGAGACTTGCCATCAGGCCTTAAAAAAGGCAGAGTGTTGTCTTTTCTTTTTTGAGCCAGAGCGAAAGTGAGCTGGTGCGCTAAATGAATGGGTAAGGGCATGAGCGTTTCAGTCTCCTTGCACGCATAACCAAACATAAGCCCTTGATCCCCTGCTCCAATCTCGCCATCTTCTCTATCCACGCCCTGATTAATATCAGGGCTTTGCTCGCCAATGCCATTTAAAACCGCCGCGCTTCTATAATCAAAGCCATAAAGAGCGTCCGTATAACCAATCTTTTTAACCACTTCTCTTGCAATCTCTTGCATAGGGGCATAAACAGAAGTTTTTAACTCGCCAGTGATCATGCAAAACCCGTTAGAAACTAAAGTCTCGCATGCGACTTTGGCTTTTTGATCCCGCTCAATAATATAATCTAAAACCGCATCGCTGATTTGATCGGCCATTTTGTCAGGATGCCCCTCGGTTACTGATTCAGAAGTGAAAAGAAAACTATCTTTCATTGATTGTCCTTATTAAAATAATCATTCGTATTCAAAATGGGCTTATTATAGCTTATTTCATTCTTTAAGACTTAAAAAACCCTTTAGCTTTTTGCAACAAACTCGTTTTTTGCTGTTTTCTAAAATTCGTTCGTAAATGAGCCAGGAAATGGTGCCATTCATGGATTTCCATAGCAGGGATCGCTCCAGCAAAATTAGTGTTAGGGGGCAAGTCTTTACCCACCGCGCTTTTACCCCCAATTTGAGTGAAGTCGCCCACATGCAAATGCCCCCCAATGCCCACTTGCCCGCCAAAAACCACATTACGACCAGTGGTTGTAGAGCCGCTCAAACCCACTTGAGAGACGACGATGCTGTGTTCGCCCAAAACGCAATTATGCCCGATTTGAACCAGGTTATCAATCTTAACGCCCTCTTTAATCAAAGTCTCACCAAACACCGCCCGATCAATCGCCGTGTTAGCTCCAATTTCTACATTTTTTTGAATCCTAACAATCCCCACATGCTCAATTTTGACATGCTCTCCTAAAGCGGTGTGCGCATAACCAAAGCCATCGCCTCCGATCACACTGCCTGCATGGATAGTAACATTGTCTTCTAAAATCGTGTTTTGATACAAAATGACACGAGGATACAAAACGCAATTTTTACCGATTTTGACCCCATCAGCGATCACCACGCCCGGATAAATCAAAGAGTTTTCGCCAATTTCTACGCCCTCTCCAATCACAACATTAGGCATGATCGTTACTTTTTCAAAATGTTTAGGCTCATTCACGCTTTCTGGGTTTTTAAAAAAAGGGATCTTAAAGGCATGAGAAACTTTAGCAAAGGCTAGATGCGGGTTATCCACGATTAAAGCTTGCATGTGTTTTGGCACTTTAGAAGATTCTTTTTTACGGATAAACACCGCCCCGGCTTTTGAATCTTTTAAAAGTTTAAGGTAACGCGCTTGGTCAATATAGCTAATATCATTAGGCGTAGCCTTATTTAATTCCGCTAAAGCATGCACTTCAAAATCGTTTGAAAATTCCGTTTCAATAGAATAGGCGCTTAACAATTCGCTTAATTTCATCAATACCCCTTATTGTTCTTTATGCAAATCCCACAATAGCGTAGCTTTATTATCTTTTTCTTCCACAGCCCCCATGCCCATAACATGATAGCCAGAATCCACAAAATGCACTTCCCCACTCACCCCACTAGACAAGCTAGAGAGCAAATACATCCCAGCATTGCCCACTTCCTCTAAACTCACATTTTTTCTTAAAGGGGCGTTGATTTCATTCCATTTTAAAATCATCCTAAAATCAGCGATCCCGCTAGAAGCGAGCGTCCTTATAGGCCCAGCCGATAGGGCATTCACCCTTATATGGTGTTTGCCTAAATCCACCGCTAAATAACGCACCGCGCTCTCTAGGGCCGCTTTAGCTAACCCCATCACATTGTAATGCGCCATGTATTTGGTGCTGCCCAAATAGCTTAAAGTCAAAACAGACGCTCCGTTATTCAATAAAGGTTTTAGGGTGTTTGTCAGCTCTATTAAAGAATAAACAGAAATTTCCATAGCGGTGTTAAACGCGCTTTTAGAAGTTTCCAACAAGCTTCCCTCTAAAGCCTCTTTAGGGGCAAAGGCCACGCTATGAACGATAAAATCCAATGAGCCTAAATCCTTTTTAACGCTATTGTATAGCACCTTGAAATGCTCTTCTTTGCTCACATCCAATTCATACACATAGGGGCTGTTCAATTCCTGCGCGATAGGCCTCACGCGCTTTTCTAAGCTCTCATTCAAATAAGTGAAAGCTAAAGTAGCCCCTTGATTGAAACAAGATTGAGCGATCCCATAAGCGATGGATTTATTGTTTGCCACCCCTACAATAAGCCCTTTTTTACCTTTTAAAAATCCCATGATTTTCCTTTATAAAAATGAAATGATTGTTTTAAAATTTTCTAATTCCAAAGACGCGCTCCCGATCAACAAGCCATCCACGCTATCAATCCCTAAAATTTCTTTAGCGTTTTGTGTGTTCACGCTCCCCCCATACAACAAGGGCGTCTTTTGATTTAAAATTTGCTTTAAAAAACCATGCGTGAGGTAAATGTCTTCTAAAGAAGCGCTCTTTTTTGTGCCAATCGCCCAAATAGGCTCATACGCCACCACTAAATTAGGATAATTAAGATCAATATTTTCTAATTGCTCGCTTAAAAATTCCTTTACAGCCTTAAAACCCTTTTCTCTGGTTATCAATTCTTCACCAATGCAATAGATAATTTTAAAATTTTTACCTTTAAAAAAATCAAACTTTTCTTTCAAAAAGCTAGGGCTTTCCTTTAAAAGCGCTCGCCTCTCGCTATGCCCTATTAAAAGCGTGTGGATTTTGAGTTCTTCTAAATGCTTTGAAGTGATTTCACCGGTAAAAGCCCCACAATCTCTAGGGTAAGCGTTTTGCACCCCTAAAGTGAAATGCAAAAACGAATTAGGCAATAACCCCAAAAAATCAGGGAATACAAACACCCTGTCAAAATGCTGCGGTTTTAAAGTCTTTTCTAATTCTTTTAAATACGCATGGCTTTTAAAAATAGGCATAGCGGATTTAAAATTAGCCATGGCAATTTTTATCATTGAACGATCCTTATTTTATAGGTGGTAACTATCCCTTATTATATCTAATAGCGTTTAAAAAATGTAAATTTTAAACAATAGCCCCCTTGAATTGAATTTTTTCTCAATTTAGGTTTTGTTTATAAGAAAAATTATTTCAAATGTAGTAAAATTAAGGCAGTGTTTTTGCGTCAAGCGATTTTAGGTTAATTTTAGAGTTTTTAGGAGCAGTTTTTATGCAGCAAGAAGAGATTATAGAGGGTTATTATGGCGCTAGCAAAGGGCTTAAAAAGAGCGGTATTTATGCCAAGCTGGATTTTTTACAGAGCGCTACGGGCTTGATTTTAGCACTCTTTATGATAGCGCACATGTTTTTGGTCTCAAGTATCTTGATTAGCGATGAAGCCATGTATAAAGTGGCGAAATTTTTTGAAGGGAGCTTGTTTTTAAAAGCAGGCGAGCCGGCTATTGTGAGCGTGGTTGCAGCAGGGGTTATTCTTATTGTAGTCGCGCATGCTTTTTTGGCGTTAAGGAAATTCCCCATCAATTACAGGCAATACAAGGTTTTTAAAACCCATAAGCATTTGATGAAGCATGGCGATACGAGTTTGTGGTTTATTCAAGCCCTCACCGGGTTTGCGATGTTTTTCTTAGCGAGTATCCACTTATTTGTCATGCTCACAGAACCTGAAAGTATCGGGCCTCATGGATCAAGCTATCGTTTTGTCACGCAAAACTTTTGGCTTTTGTATATTTTCTTATTGTTTGCCGTAGAATTGCATGGCTCTATTGGGTTGTATCGCTTAGCGATCAAATGGGGGTGGTTTAAAAATGTGAGCATTCAAGGTTTGAGAAAAGTCAAATGGGCGATGAGCGTGTTTTTTATTGTTTTAGGGCTTTGCACCTATGGGGCTTACATTAAAAAAGGTTTAGAAAATAAGGACAATGGCATTAAAACCATGCAAGAAGCCATAGAAGCTGATGGGAAATTCCACAAAGAATAAGGGTAGAAAATGAAAATAACATATTGTGATGCGCTAATTATTGGAGGCGGATTGGCCGGGTTAAGGGCTAGTATCGCATGCAAACAAAAGGGTTTAAACACCATCGTTTTAAGCCTAGTGCCTGTCAGGCGTTCGCACTCTGCGGCCGCTCAAGGGGGCATGCAAGCGAGCCTTGCGAACGCTAAAAAAAGCGAGGGCGATAATGAAGATTTGCACTTTTTAGACACGGTTAAGGGGAGCGATTGGGGGTGCGATCAGCAAGTAGCCAGGATGTTTGTAACCACTGCCCCTAAAGCCATTAGGGAATTGGCCAGTTGGGGGGTGCCTTGGACTAGGATTAAAAAGGGCGATAGGCCTGCGGTCGTCAATGGTGAGCATGTAACTATCACTGAAAGAGACGACAGGCATGGTTATATCTTAAGCCGTGATTTTGGCGGCACTAAAAAATGGCGCACATGCTTTACGGCTGATGCTACAGGGCATACCATGCTTTATGCGGTCGCTAATGAAGCCTTACACCACAAAGTGGATATTCAAGACAGAAAGGACATGCTCGCTTTCATTCATCATAATAATAAATGTTACGGGGCGGTGGTAAGGGATTTGATCACAGGCGAAATTTCAGCGTATGTTTCTAAAGGCACGCTTTTAGCTACTGGAGGTTACGGGCGCGTGTATAAACACACCACTAACGCCGTGATTTGCGATGGAGCCGGGGCGGCGAGCGCTTTAGAAACCGGCGTGGCTAAATTAGGCAACATGGAAGCGGTGCAATTCCACCCTACCGCTTTAGTGCCAAGCGGGATTTTAATGACCGAAGGTTGTAGGGGCGATGGCGGGGTTTTAAGAGACAAGTTTGGCAGACGCTTCATGCCCGCTTATGAGCCGGAGAAAAAAGAGCTTGCGAGTAGGGATGTGGTCTCAAGGCGGATTTTAGAGCATATCCAAAAAGGCTATGGCGCCAAATCGCCCTATGGGGATCATGTGTGGCTGGATATTGCTATTTTAGGGCGTAACCATGTGGAAAAAAATTTAAGAGATGTGCGCGATATAGCCATGACTTTTGCAGGCATTGATCCGGCCGATAGCGAAGAGCAAACCAAAGACAACATGCAAGGAATGCCCGCAAATGAGCCTGAATACGGGCAAGCGATGGCTAAGCAAAAAGGTTGGATCCCCATAAAGCCCATGCAACACTATTCTATGGGGGGGGTTAGGACAAACCCTAAAGGCGAAACCCATTTAAAAGGCTTGTTTTGCGCGGGCGAAGCGGCATGCTGGGATTTGCATGGGTTTAACCGCTTAGGGGGAAATTCTGTGAGTGAAGCGGTGGTCGCTGGCATGATCATAGGGGATTATTTCGCGTCGCATTGTTTGGAAGCGCAAATTGAAATCAACACGCAAAAAGTTGAAGCCTTCATTAAAGAAAGCCAGGATTATATGCATTTTTTATTGCATAATGAAGGCAAAGAAGACGTGTATGAGATTAGAGAACGCATGAAAGAAGTCATGGATGAAAAAGTGGGCGTTTTTAGAGAAGGCAAAAAATTAGAAGAGGCCCTTAAAGAATTGCAAGAGCTTTATGCGCGCTCCAAAAACATTTGCGTGAAAAACAAGGTTTTGCACAATAACCCTGAATTAGAAGACGCTTACCGCACCAAAAAAATGCTCAAACTCGCGCTTTGTATCACTCAAGGAGCGTTACTGCGCACCGAAAGCAGAGGGGCTCACACAAGGATTGATTACCCCAAAAGAGACGATGAAAAATGGCTTAATCGGACTCTAGCGAGCTGGCCTAGCGTTGAGCAAGACATGCCCACGATTGAATACGAAGAATTAGATGTGATGAAAATGGAAATCAGCCCTGATTTTAGGGGCTATGGCAAAAAGGGCAATTTCATTCCCCACCCTAAAAAAGAAGAACGCGACGCTGAGATTTTGAAAACGATTTTAGAATTAGAAAAGCTCGGGAAAGACAGGGTAGAAGTCCAACACGCGCTCATGCCTTTTGAATTGCAAGAAAAATACAAGGCTAGGAACATGCGTTTAGAAGATGAGGAAGTCAGGGCTAGGGGGGAACATTTGTATTCTTTCAATGTCCATGATTTATTAGACCAACACAACGCTAACCTAAAAGGAGAACACCATGAGTGATAATGAACGAACGATTGTAGTCAGAGTGCTAAAATTTGACCCTCAAAGCGCGGTGAGTAAGCCGCATTTTAAAGAGTATCAACTGAAAGAAACGCCATCCATGACGCTCTTTATCGCTTTAAATCTCATTAGAGAGCATCAAGATCCGGATTTAAGCTTTGATTTTGTGTGCCGCGCTGGGATTTGCGGCTCTTGCGCGATGATGGTTAATGGGAGACCAAGACTGGCTTGTAAAACCCTAACTTCTAGCTTTGAAAGCGGGGTGATTACGCTGATGCCCATGCCCAGTTTTACGCTCATTAAAGATTTGAGCGTGAATACGGGCGATTGGTTTTTGGACATGACTAAAAGGGTGGAGAGTTGGGCGCATTCTAAAGAAGAAGTGGATATTACTAGACCGGAAAAAAGGGTTGAGCCTGATGAAGCTCAAGAAGTCTTTGAACTAGACAGGTGTATTGAATGCGGGTGCTGTATCGCTTCTTGCGGGACTAAACTCATGCGCCCTAATTTCATTGGAGCTGCTGGCATGAACAGAGCCATGCGTTTCATGATTGACAGCCACGATGAAAGAAGCGATGACGATTTTTATGAGTTAGTGGGCGATGATGATGGCGTTTTTGGGTGCATGAGCTTGATTGCTTGCCATGATACTTGCCCTAAAGAATTACCCTTGCAAAGCAGTATCGCTACTTTGCGTAATAGGATGTTGAAAGTGGGTAAAAGCCGCTAATTTCTTTTTAGTGGGTCGTTTTTGAAAATCTTTTTAGTCCTTTTAAGCGTCTTTTTTTTTAATGGGTGCTTTGGGTTAGTCTATAAGACTCCCATCTCAAGCCCACCTATCTCTTATGATCCCTACACTACCACCATTGGGAGCTTGTATGCTAAAAATTTGAAAGAAAACCCTAACCATAGTGCGGCCATTCTTTTAGAAGACGGCTTTGATGCTTTATTGCACAGAGTGGGTCTTATTAGAATGAGCCAAAAAAGCATTGACATGCAAACTTATATCTATAAGAACGATCTTTCCTCTCAAGTGATCGCTAAAGAACTTTTAAATGCGGCCAATCGTGGGGTGAAAGTGCGCATTCTTTTAGACGATAACGGGTTGGATTCAGATTTTTCAGATATTATGCTTTTAAATTTCCATAAAAACATTGAAGTGAAAATCTTTAACCCCTACTATATCCGCAATAAAGGCTTACGCTATTTTGAAATGCTTGCGGATTATGAGCGCATTAAAAAACGCATGCACAACAAGCTTTTCATCGTGGATAATTTCGCTGTCATTATAGGAGGGCGCAATATTGGGGACAATTATTTTGATAACGATTTAGACACGAATTTTTTAGATTTAGACGCTTTGTTTTTTGGGGGGGTTGCTTCAAAAGCCAAAGAAAGCTTTGAACACTATTGGAGATTCCACCGCTCTATCCCTGTTTCATTACTAAGAACCCATAAAAGACTCAAAAACAACGCTAAAGAAATCGCCAAGCTCCATGAAAAAATCCCTATCAGCGCTGAAGACAAAAACCAGTTTGAAAAAAAAGTCAATGATTTTATAGAACGCTTCCAAAAATACCAATACCCCATTTATTATGGGAATGCCATTTTTTTAGCCGATTCACCCAAAAAAATTGACACGCCCTTGTATTCACCTATCAAAATCGCTTTTGAGAAAGCCCTTAAAAACGCTAAAGACTCCGTTTTTATCGCTTCATCATATTTTATTCCAGGCAAAAAGATGATGAAAATCTTTAAAAATCAAATTTCTAAGGGGATTGAATTGAATATTCTTACCAATTCCCTTTCATCTACCGATGCGATAGTGGTCTATGGGGCGTGGGAAAGGTATCGCAACCAATTGGTGCGAATGGGCGCGAATGTTTATGAAATACGAAACGATTTTTTCAACCGCCAGATTAAAGGGCGCTTTAGCACCAAACATTCCTTACACGGCAAGACAATTGTTTTTGACGATGCCCTAACGCTTCTAGGGAGTTTTAATATTGATCCGCGCTCTGCATACATCAACACTGAAAGTGCGGTTTTGTTTGACAACCCGTCTTTTGCTAAAAGGGTGCGTTTGTCGCTTAAAGATCATGCCCAACAATCATGGCATCTGGTGGTGTATCGGCATAGGGTCATTTGGGAAGCGGTGGAAGAAGGGATTTTAATCCATGAAAAAACTTCGCCTGACACTTCCTTCTTTTTACGCTTGATTAAAGAATGGTCTAAAGTCCTTCCTGAAAGAGAGCTTTAAAACTTTTAATGCCCTTTATTTTGCGAAAAAGCGATGTTATTAGTAACGGCGGCTAAAAGCGCTGAACACACAAACACCAAATGGATCACCACTTGCCAAAAAATGGGGTTATGCGATAAGGGTGTGTCCTTAGGAATGCTGGATAAAACATCTTCTAAACTCATGTAGCGTTTGAGCAAGAAAATCGCCGAAATGGCTACAATGGAGAGCGAAACCTTTAATTTTAAAGCGTTAAAATCCGTGTGCTTTAGCCAAGTGATTTCACTAGCATCCACCTTGTCTAATTTAGAAACAAAGCTTTCATAACTGGCGAGCAACACCATTAAAACAAGCCCGGCCATAAACAACAAATCCACTAATCCTAAGGCTGATAAAACCAAATCCGTTTCGCTGATCGTGTTTAAATGGCTTAGCATGTGCCACAATTCTTTCATGAACACATAGCCTAAAACCACCAGCACTAACGACATGGCAATGCATAAAGGGGCTAGCAACCAACGAGTGGCAAACAACACTCTTTCAATCAATTTTTCCAACATCTCAACTCTTTTAATTATGGCTTTTTGAAGCCTTGATTATAGCTAATAAAACGCCCCGAGTGGCTAACAGAACGCCTTGATGGAGTGAAACCTCAAGACATTCTTATGATATTTATAGTATAAATTTGACTACTGCATGCAACATAAGGAGAAGTGAATGAAAACCACTGTAAAAGAGATCTTTCAAGAGGAAGGATACAGCATCCCCAACTATCAGAGGGATTACGCTTGGAAGGACAAGAATTTTAGGGATCTGTGGGAAGATCTAGAAGAAGCGATAGAATGCAACAAAAAGGGTCAGGGGCATTTTATAGGCACCATGGTTGTCGCTAAGAATGTAATTTTTAAGTCAAATCTAATCTACAAGATAATTGGTAGTGTTATTATACCAAAAATCTACAAAACTAATCTTAAAGAATGCTTTATTTTCCATTAAAGCTCACATTCTTTTTTTATTTTTCCTTTATCCTTTCTTTTTTTTTGAAAGCACTAATAACTACATGATCTAATATTACTTATTAAAAAACAAAAACTTCTTTCCCTTTATTACAATATAATTATGCGGAAAATTTTTTCCGCTTTCTGTTTAATTATCGTATTCATGGGAGCTCAAAAGCTTAAAATAATCTTAAATTTTTAGGCTATTTAATTCGTTATTGTTGCGAAAAAAGTCTCATTCTTAACCCTACAAGATGATTTTTATGGATTAAAAATAATTAAGGGAGAAAGAGATGAGTGATTGCAAAATGAGTAGGGTTAGTAGGGAATTGTTTGATAATATTAAGTCATTTTTACACCATAAGCTTAAAACAATGATACGCATTCAAAGCGTGAATGATTTGCAATTGGTCTTAAAATGGCAGGATAGAGTTTTAGAGTGCCAAAGTCTTATCGCATTGAAAGAACTCAATCGCAAGCTTTATAATCAGGGTATTAGGCATACGATTATGATGCAAGGCCTGTTTTTGTTCTTTGAATATTTTGATAATAGGATTAAGCTCAAATCCTTGCACAATCTAGCAGAAGAACAGGTTATAGACTTCTTATTTGAATTAGCCAAAAATAGGAAGCCAAGCTCTATGGCTAAATATGTGATGTATTTAAGACAATTCTTTGATTATTTAGACAAGAAAAGAAACTATAGCTTTGATTTTGAACTTAAAAATCTATCGTTTGCCAAGAAAGAAACGCATTTGCCTAAACATTTGAATAAAAATGATTTTAAGGCTTTTGTCCAAGCTCTTCTAAAATACCATCCCAAAACCAGTTTTGAAAAACGCAATCAGTGTATTTTACTGCTTATTGCATTAGGGGGGTTAAGGAAGTTTGAAGCCTTAGATTTGGAGCTAAAAAACATTGCTTTAGAAAATAACCACTACCGCCTTTTAATCAAAGGAAAAAACAACAAAGAGAGATACGCTTATATTGAAAAAGAGTTTTTGCAAATTCCTTTGAATGCATGGCTAAGCGATACTAAACGATTAAAGAGTTTTAAGGGGCGTTTTGTATTTAAGAAAGCAAAAAATAACACCACACAAAAAACTTGCTCTTTAAAGGGCTTTATCGCTAAAATTTTTAAGCTCTCTAATATTGATGTAAAATCTTATGGATTAGGTTTGCATCTTTTTAGGCATAGTTTTGCCACTTTTATTTATGATGAAACACAGGATTTGGTTTTAACTTCAAGAGCGTTAGGGCATAGTTCTTTGCTTTCTACTAAAATCTATATCCATACCACTCAAGAACACAATAAAAAAGTGGCTCTTGTGTTAGGGGGGTTATTAAGAAATGAAAAAAGCGAGTAGGTTTTTAAAAAATTTGATTTATTTTGATTTTTGAGTTATAATGTGCTTACATTCAATGGGCTAACCGAAGCCCACCTTTTCACAAACTACTTAAATTTTCCAAGTCTTTATTCCCAATGCTTTTAATTAAATCATCTAAAAACAAGACGATTTTACTTGGTTCTACACTTATATTCATAGGCATTTTTGCCCTATCATTGTCTTTTAACCCAGTGAAATAAGTCGTAATGCGTGGGCGGTTATTTGGTTTGGTTTTGAGTAAGTTTTCCCAATGATACGCGCGATTTCTAATCGTCCATAGCAAGTTTAAAGCAATATGAACCTTTGAGGCACTAGATAATGGATTTTTTTTATTGTTGATAAATAATGTATTTTTATTATTGGGGTAATAGGATTTGAAATTGATGCGCTTTAAATCTAATATTACCCCCTCTAATTTATAACAAAAAATAAGCTTAATCACTGCCCCTAAAGACATTTTAGATAAAATCAAAGAATGCGTGATTTCTTTTTTCTTTTCTTTTTGCTCGTTAATTAAATTTGTTAAAGAATCTTCACTAAATACCCAATCACTCCCTTTGATTTGGGTTAAACAATAATCTAAAGCGTTGCGTAAATAAATTTCTAAGTTAGAGATTTTAGGCGTGATAGAAGCAATGAGTTTTAAATTTTCTTTGTATTGCTCTAGGCTGTTATAAGTATCTAATCTGTCTTTGGATAGAATGAGCGTAATATTATTCTTAAAATATTGTAAATCTTTCATGATTTTTCTTAATGTTTTTTTGAAAAACTATCACTAAAAATAATTTTCAAAAATTGCCCTAAAATGACCTTTATCATTTGTTAGCTCTATGAGACTTGGGAAGTTCAATTGTCTCCACGCCCACTCCAACACCAGGATGTCCTGGCATGTCTCTCATGTTAGCCGTGGTGCTGTTTATCGTAGATTTTGCGTCTTTATAAGCTTCTAGCGTTCTGCCAAACGCTGAACGACCCGCACTCTTAAGACTTCCAGCTATGGCTCCAGCTCCAGCACTAGCTATTTGCACGCCCTGATATACAAAACTTTTAGCATCCGTTAGACCACCTTGTGTGCCAAAGATAGCGTTAATCATTTCGGGGACTTTTTGAATGAATGCCAGTGAAATTCCTATTACCACAATAATGCCAAATTTAGCCACTATTTCATTGCTCCCTCCCACTTTGATTGCGTATTGTAATGCAAAAGAGTTGAATAACACTAATAGCAACAATAAAGGCATGTAAAAAGTCAATGAAATAATCTTTTTCACATAAGACACTAAAAAACCTCTAGTCTGCTGAAAAAAACCTAGCGGTAACATAAAAATAACTAAAGACAAGTAAATAATTTTTTCTAAATAAGTCATAAAAACATAACAGAAAACTTTGAATAACAAAAACAATTCTAATCCTAAAATAACCAATAACAAAACAGCTGCAATAAGAGTTTTTGGTGATAGCCCATTATTAATTGTGAAGTCTTCATATAGCTTATTCAAACTACTTAAAATTTGTCTGACATGGAATGAAATGTTAGCGTTAGTGATGCTATGGCGTGCGTCTATCTTCTTATATTCTCCTGCACTATTTGTTTGATATTCCTTAACCACATTAGAAATCCCAGCATTTAGCAAATTGGCAGGTGCGTCAAAAATTTCTGTTACATGATTTTGAAAGGCAAAACTGGAGCGACCATTACCGCTACTAGAACCATCAGATTTAAAAGCGTAATGATACAAAGAAAGGTATCCCACAAATACAAAAAGCATTAAAAAGGTTTTGATTTCAAATAAATCATTGTTTTGATAGCGTTTAAAGGAATACAAAAGGATCAAAAGCACTCCTAAGACCATGCCAAAAGGTTGGACAACATTGGCTAAAGGCTCGCCAATTCCCTTCAAGATCTTGTTAGAAAACGAAATAAAAAACCCAAGAATCTCGCTGTAAAGCCCATCTGCTTGCACAACTAAAGAATCTTGCTTATTGTAAAGTAAGTAAGCACCCGTTCCTATGACAGCTAAAGCACCAAGCACTAAAGGATTAGAAAGAAACGGCAAGGCAAGTAGTGGAGCGGCCATGTTATTTAATCTCCAACATTCTTCTATTTCTTTCACCAGCAGCTATTCTCATGGCAGCCGAGCAATCCACTTTATCACCTCCTTTTTCAAAGCATTCGCTATCCTTTTTCAAAGCTTCTTCTATATGGTTTTTATAATATTCTTCCCTTTCTTTCACTTGTGATAGATAATGAGCATGTTTCAAATCTTCTATTCTGTATTTTATAACATCCCAAAAAACCACCACTAAAACCCCTAAAATCCCTAACAAAATCCATGAATTTAATCTGCTTTTAAACATGCAAAATCCTTTTTAAAATATTTGACTAATTTTAACACAATAACCCTTATTTCAATACGGAGTGAATTACCCAACCGCTAAAGCGATTGGGCTTTTTCTTGCTTCATAGCTCCATAACTAGCTAGATCCAATATGCTTCCATATTTAGAACTAACCCCGTTAGAGGAAGCTCCACAAGCTTTGACACACTCATTAGTGTGATGAGTGTAATCGCTTCGGATAATCCCTACCCTAGCTTTATCTGTCTTTACTTTATGCCTATCATCTAGCATGCCTAAAGCGTAGTTTCTGATATTGACGCTCGCATTATAATCTCTGTGGTGTGTGGTTTTACAATGAGGACAAGTGAATTTAGTGATTCTTTCATGTTTTTTGCCTGTATTGACCCCACAATAAGAACATAATTGAGAGCTAGGGAAAAATCTGTCTATGCCTAATAGGGTTTTGCCTTTTCTTTGGGCTTTGTATTCCAACATAGTAAGGAATTTCCCCCAACTCGCATTAGCAAGGCTTTTAGAATGATAGGTTTTCATAAGAGCTTTAATATTCAAAGTTTCTACTCCTATCAAATCGTATTGATTGGTTATCTCATTACTGATTTTATGCAAGTAGTCATCTCTAGTGTTTGAACAAGCTAAATGCAATCTGGATACCTTTTTAGCTTGTTTTTTCCTGTTGTTGGAACCTTTTACTTTTTTACTCAACCTCCTTTGCGCTTTAGTGAGTTTCTTTTCTAATTTTTGATAAAAGCGAATGTGTGGGTATTCTATTTTATCGCTTGTAACAATGAGCGTTCTTAAGCCCATGTCTAAACCTACCGCTTTTTTGATAATGGTGGGGTTAGGGATAGGCTCTTTAGTTTCATAGGATAGAGAACAAAAATATTGATCCGCTATGCAAGAAATAAAAGCCTGTTTGATAACGCTATCTTTAGGCAAGTCTCTGTGTAATTTAGCCTTAATGCCCTCTTTGAATTTAGGGAGAGCGATGGTTTGAGTTTCTGTTTTGATTTCTATGTTTTGAGGGATTGCAAAAGATTGTTTAGCGTTTTTCTTGGATTTGAATTTAGGGTATCTCGCTCTTTTACTGAAGAAATTATCATAAGCGCTCACCAGCTGTCTTAACGCCATTTGCAAGCTTTGAGAATTGCATTCATTGAGATAATGGTATTTTTCTTGCCGCTTGATTTGGGTTAAGACTTTTTGCATGGTGAAGTAAGTTTCTTTAATGCCTTTTGCGTATTGCTTTTGCCGGTAATCTAAAAAGTAGTTATACACGACTCTAGAACAGCCAAAATGTTTAGAAATCAATTCTTTTTGTTGGGCGTTAGGATAAATTCTAAACTTGATAGCGTTAAGCAAAAATAACTCCTTATCTTTATCTTGTATTATTATACAATGTTTTTATAAATAATGAATAAGGATAGAGGAATGAGGAAAAACCATTATCCATTAAGGGGGTATATTCCAACCAACAGAAGTAAGCATAATCTAAAAGCCCATTTGATTTTAGTGTGTAAATACAGAAAAAAGTTATTGCAAGGGGATTTGAATAACTTTATTAAGTCTGTTATAGATGAGATAGCCACCCAAAGCAATCTCATTATCATTGCGATGGAAAGCGATATAGATCATTTGCACTTAATGGTTCAATATATCCCTAGAATGTCTATTAGTTCCATTATTGCTAAAATCAAACAAATCACTACTTATAGAGTTTGGCGCGATAAAAGATTTATCCCCTTATTGCAAAAACACTTTTGGAAAGAAAAAACTTTTTGGACTGATGGATTTTTTGCTTGCTCTATCGGTGAGGCTAACCCTGAAACGATCAAGGCGTATATAGAAAATCAAGGTTAGTTTTACTTAAGGTTTTTATAGTTCCTAGCGGAACTAAAGCATTCATCCCAAACACTAAAGATATTTGGGATTTCTGCTTGGGTGGTTTAAAACCAAACCTACTGTTGCCTCCAATCCTTCCAACTACAATACCGCTAACGAAGAAGAAAAAACCCGTCTTGTGATTTTAGCGTCTCGTATTAGCAGCCAAAAAGAAACACAGCCTCCAACCTCTATAAAAAATAGTGTTTCTAACACAAGATCCAAAGAAAAACAAGAACTTGAAAAAGAATACGGCTCTAGCGGTTTTAAAAATTTTAAAAGAAAAAATATAGCGAGCAGTGAAAACAAACTTTTGAGAACGATTACGGCTGACAGAATGATCCCAGCCATTCTGATCACTCCTATTAGTAGTGAAATAGGGGGGAGTAAGATAGTCGCTCAAGTGGAGAGTGATATATACGCAACGATGGGTAGAGCGGTTTTAATCCCTAAAGGGAGTAGAGCCATAGGCTATTACAACTCTAATAACAAAATAGGCGAATACCGCTTAGAAATTGCTTGGAATAGGATAATCACGCCACAAGGAGTCAATATCATACTAAGCGATGCTAGGGGAGCTGATGTCAAGGGCTATAACGGCATGATAGGCACACTCCATAACAAATATTGGGAACGCTATGGTATTCCTTTATCCTTAAGCACCTTGTCAAACGGGCTACTCATAGGTCTTACTAGCGGTCTTACCGAAGCGATGAAAAACAAAAGGGGTGGTTTTAACCAAAACTATTTTGGAGATTACATGATGATGCAAATGACGAGGCAAACTGGTATCAGCCTAAATAATATTATCGCTCAAATCATGCGAGATCAAATCAGGATTAAGCCCATTATCACTATTAGAGAGGGAAGCCATATTTTTATCAGTCCTAATACGGATATTTGGTTTCCTATCCCTAAAAACAATGAAGTCTTAGCGAAATTTTTTAATGAAGAAAAGGAACAAAACAATGATACAAAATAGCATTATTAATAATAATTTTATTCTAAATAGTGTAAAATTAAAATACAATATTAAACATAAGGATTACCAATGAAACTCAACCCTGAAGAAGAATTATTGAACACTCTAGAAGAAAGCAAAGATGCAGAATATGTGGAGCTTTGCAAAAAAGTAGTAGAGGTGCAAATGGAATTAAGAAAAGTTATGGATAAACGCCTAGGAAATAAAACCAAAGAGTTAAGATCCAGAATGCAAGCAAGGATTACTGAAAGGCTGGTTTCAGAAATTTTAAATACTGAAGAGCATTTTTCAAAAAAGATTATCCAAAACGAGAAACCGCTTGAAATTATTTTTGATATAGAAAGGATTTATAACAATGATTGGTGAAAATTTTAATTGCGATAAAAAGCTTGCTCATTTAAATGAAGAGCGGCCCATTTTAGAAGCGCCTAAAAAAGATAAAAAACCTAAAAAGCCTAGAAATTCTAAAATTAAGGATTTAGATTTTTATGCCTCCTATGTGAGCAAAAATGTTGAAATCCAAAAAAAATTTGATGAGACTTATAGGCTGTGTGAACAAAAACAGCAAGAACTCAATAACTTATTAAAAGAACTAGAAAACTTAAGGAAACAACTATGAAAGAGAAACTAGACAAATTATTAAAATTAGAGCTTAACGAATTAGATAAACTGGATTTAGAAAAAGAGTTATCTAATCTAAAACTCACAAGTCATAGAATTTATCAAGAATACTTACTAGAAAAACACGAAATTTGTGAAAAAAACTTGGAGATTAAAGCTAATAATAAAAGGCTTTCCAAAATACACCATCTCTATTCTTTAGCTAAAAGAATAGAAGATAAAAGAGAAAAAGAGCGCATTGAACTTCAAAAAAAAATGTTAAGGGATTTTGATAACCATCAAGGAGAACCATAATGATTTCTAATCTTTTAAAAAGTTACCTTGATGACTTTATGCCTATTTTAAGCCAGCCTGATTTAAATGAAGTGGTTTTTAATAAAGAAAAAGAGTATTTCTTGCACCGCCCAAAGGAAAAAGTGAGGTGTTTTAATGAAAAATTTACTAATGATTATTTGTTAGTTTTTTGTGAGCAATTAGCCATTTTTAGAAACCAAAAATTCACTCTAAAAACGCCTAAGTTAAACACTTCTTTGCCTTACACACAAATTAGAATTAACGCATTACACCCTAGCATTATTGCTAGTTCTAATATTTCTATCAATATCAGAGTGCCTAGCAATTTCAAGTTTGAAATTAACGCCTTTAAATTAAGTGAGAAATGTCTGGCTAAAAACATTACCTATGATTTTTTACTTAACTTAGTAAGTGCAGGTAAAAATATTTTAATCAGTGGTGGCACAGCTAGTGGTAAGACTAGCTTTGTTAATTCCTTGATTGAAAATATTCCTAAAAACGAAAGGGTGGTTACTATTGAAGATAGTCCTGAGTTAAAAATCAGTAACGAAGATCAAGTCAATATTTTAGTAGATAAAAGTGGGAGCGGATTTTTTACTTATGAAGATGGCTTAAATGCGGCTATGAGAATGTCTCCTGATAGATTATTATTAGGCGAAATTGACACGCATAACACTGCGTTATTTTTGCGTTTAGCAAATACTGGGCATAGCGGAATGATAAGCACCTTGCACGCTAATAGTGTAGTAGATGCTTTTATAGCTATTTGTCAGAATATAAACTTGAATAAAGGCGGTAAGCCTACGCCCAAAGAAACGCTTTTAGATTATTTTTGCACTGGTATGGACTATGTTATCCAAATCAAAAAAAAAGGTAGCGATAGGATAATTGATGATGTTTTAAATGTTAAAAGCGAATTTAAAAAGGAGTTGGTGTTATGAAAAATCCAAGACTTTACAGAAAATCCAAACAAAAAGGGGGCGCTAAAAGGATGGAATTTTTATTGGATGTTAGATGTGTCCAAATTTTAAAGGATTTAAAAACTAGGCATAACAAGTCTTACACCAAAATTGTAGAAAATCTTATTTTAAATAGCCAAATTAGTTTCTACAAACAGCAAAAAATCACAAGCGCTTTAGGCAGTTTAGCGATGCTATATAGCTCATTGAATGCGACTTGTTCTAATTTTAACCAGATTGCTTACCATTTAAATAATGCGGCACTTTTAGGAGAAGATGTTATCCATTTTGGCTTATTGCAAGATATTGAAATACAACTGAAAGCTTGGAGCGAAAAAACAAAAATTTTAAACCTAGCTATCAAAAAAAGCGCTTTCATCGTAGCGCATTGTTTAAAAGGGGATAAGAAAATTTTAAAAGGGATGAATTTATGACAAAAGAAACTGATATTGATTTGATTAGAAATTATTTAGAAAAAATGGCATCTATTATTAAAAGTTCTCAAAGCATTATCAATGCTCCCCATTTTCTAAAAGATGAAAACCAAGCAAAAATATTGCAAGAAAATCTAAAAGAAAATTTCACTCTTTTAATGGAATATGTTAGTGAAGTTTGGGTTAAAAGCGAAGAAGAGTTTGAAGAGTTTATGAAAGATGAGAGTTTTGAGAATGATTTTATGCATTTTATGAGTTTATTAGATAGTAAAATCAAAGTAGAATAAATGCAAATTTATAAGCCTTATTGCTATATCATTTCTATTTTAGCCATTCCTTTTATTTTTTTAGGCGTATCGCATTATTTCTTAGATTTTCCTAGTTTTTTAGCGAGTTATAACTATCTAAAAAAGATTATTCTTAATCTGCATAATTTTCCCCATTTTAAATTTGAGATTTATTTTTCATTCTTTTGCGCGTTATTACCGCTATTTTTGACAGCCTACTTATTTTTTAATGGGCGCAATATGGATAGTCATGGCAAGGCAGTTTGAGCTGAAATGAAAGATATTATTAAATACGAATATAGGATTTTTAATATTTTTAAAGGCTTGTTCTTAATTTTGTTTTTACCTCTAATGCTTGTTGTCTCTAGCTTTACGCTATTGCCTGTTTTTATAGGGTGTATATTTTATGAAGTTTATCAATTTGCCAAGAAAAGACCTAAGGTTTTCTTTACGATCTTATCTTTTTTGGTAGTGATTTGTGTCTTAACCTTTATATTTAGGGGATTTTTAAGTGTAAAACTAACGCTATTTATGAAATACCTAAAAGGATTATTTTAAACCACCCAAGCAGAAATCCCAAATATCTTTAGTGTTTGGGATGAATGCTTTAGTTCCGCTAGGAACTATAAAAACCTTAAGTAAAACTAACCTTGATTTTCTATATACGCCTTGATCGTTTCAGGGTTAGCCTCACCGATAGAGCAAGCAAAAAATCCATCAGTCCAAAAAGTTTTTTCTTTCCAAAAGTGTTTTTGCAATAAGGGGATAAATCTTTTATCGCGCCAAACTCTATAAGTAGTGATTTGTTTGATTTTAGCAATAATGGAACTAATAGACATTCTAGGGATATATTGAACCATTAAGTGCAAATGATCTATATCGCTTTCCATCGCAATGATAATGAGATTGCTTTGGGTGGCTATCTCATCTATAACAGACTTAATAAAGTTGTTCAAATCCCCTTGCAATAACTTTTTTCTGTATTTACACACTAAAATCAAATGGGCTTTTAGATTATGCTTACTTCTGTTGGTTGGAATATACCCTCTTAATGGATAATGGTTTTTTCTCATTCCTCTATCCTTATTCATTATTTATAAAAACATTGTATAATAATACAAGATAAAGATAAGGAGTTATTTTTGCTTAACGCTATCAAGTTTAGAATTTATCCTAACGCTCAACAAAAAGAGCTTATTTCTAAACATTTTGGCTGTTCTAGGGTGGTGTATAACTACTTTTTAGATTACCGACAAAAGCAATACGCAAAAGGCATTAAAGAAACTTACTTCACCATGCAAAAAGTCTTAACCCAAATCAAGCGGCAAGAAAAATACCATTACCTCAATGAATGCAATTCTCAAAGCTTGCAAATGGCGTTAAGACAGCTGGTGAGCGCTTATGATAATTTCTTCAGTAAAAGAGCGAGATACCCTAAATTCAAATCCAAGAAAAACGCTAAACAATCTTTTGCAATCCCTCAAAACATAGAAATCAAAACAGAAACTCAAACCATCGCTCTCCCTAAATTCAAAGAGGGCATTAAGGCTAAATTACACAGAGACTTGCCTAAAGATAGCGTTATCAAACAGGCTTTTATTTCTTGCATAGCGGATCAATATTTTTGTTCTCTATCCTATGAAACTAAAGAGCCTATCCCTAACCCCACCATTATCAAAAAAGCGGTAGGTTTAGACATGGGCTTAAGAACGCTCATTGTTACAAGCGATAAAATAGAATACCCACACATTCGCTTTTATCAAAAATTAGAAAAGAAACTCACTAAAGCGCAAAGGAGGTTGAGTAAAAAAGTAAAAGGTTCCAACAACAGGAAAAAACAAGCTAAAAAGGTATCCAGATTGCATTTAGCTTGTTCAAACACTAGAGATGACTACTTGCATAAAATCAGTAATGAGATAACCAATCAATACGATTTGATAGGAGTAGAAACTTTGAATATTAAAGCTCTTATGAAAACCTATCATTCTAAAAGCCTTGCTAATGCGAGTTGGGGGAAATTCCTTACTATGTTGGAATACAAAGCCCAAAGAAAAGGCAAAACCCTATTAGGCATAGACAGATTTTTCCCTAGCTCTCAATTATGTTCTTATTGTGGGGTCAATACAGGCAAAAAACATGAAAGCATCACTAAATTCACTTGTCCTCATTGTAAAACCACACACCACAGAGATTATAATGCGAGCGTCAATATCAGAAACTACGCTTTAGGCATGCTAGATGATAGGCATAAAGTAAAGACAGATAAAGCTAGGGTAGGGATTATCCGAAGCGATTACACTCATCACACTAATGAGTGTGTCAAAGCTTGTGGAGCTTCCTCTAACGGGGTTAGTTCTAAATATGGAAACATATTGGATCTAGCTAGTTATGGAGCTATGAAGCAAGAAAAAGCCCAATCGCTTTAGCGGTTGGGTAATTCACGTATATCTTTTGGTAAGGTTGGTAAATTATTAACTTGTTTTTGAGTGGCTATAATATTGCAATCATCATCTATTAAATTACCCTTACTATCTGTTATCTGACCCTTACAAGATTTTTTAATTCTTTCTTCTTTAGTCTCTTGTTTAACGACATTGTTCTGTGGTAGGATTTTCTTTTCACCCGCTTGTTTGTAGAGATAGTCAGAGATTGGAAACTTACCTTTAACATATTTTTTCACTGCTTTAGGCGAGCTATCATCATAAAGGAAAAACCATGCGCAAAAAATAAGCATCAAAACAATAAAGATACTTGCAATCGGTGCGTTTCTAATTACTCTAAAAAAGCCCATTATTTTTCACTCTCTTTAATAGGGTTTGCTTGATTTTGTTTTGGGGTGTTATTCAGACCCTTTTTATTCTTCTCTAAACTATCAGTGGTTTTTGGTCTTTCTATATAGGGGATAGGCACGCAATAATGGGTTTTGATGGTGTGTTTTTTGAGCTTGTTTTTCAAATCTTTTTGCAAAGGCTTGGGAGCTTTTATGATGTTTTTAACTTCTTCTAAAGTCTTAACTTCTTCTTCATTTAAGGCTCGGCATTTTTCATTTGGAGTTTGGTTTTTGATTTGAGCTAACAACTCCGTTACGCTAATGGCATTTTTAGGTTGAGGCGTAGTGTCTTCAACCAAGTGAATGTTGTTTCGTTTGGCTTTCATGGCTTCATCTTGCTCTAAAAGCCTTTTTAAACGCATGAAGTCCTTAGATTTTTGGTATTTGTGTTTATCTCTTCTTACGCACACATATTCCTTACCGCTCCTTAAAGTCCATTTTTTAGAAACATCTTCAGCAATAATGTAATTCCCTACCACACGGCTATTGATAGGATTATCATACCCATCTACAACCTTATAGGTGTAAGGAAATTTTGAAAAGGCTTGATCTCTGTCATATCTAAAATAAGTGTATTTGCCATCATCAAAGACATCTAGCGCCTTTATATCAAGCGCGTCATCACTGGGTTTTTTATAGAGCCACAAACTCCACCAGGTGCGTTTGTGTTTGGGTTTTTGCAAATAACCACGATTGATTTTAGCTTTTTCAATGAAAATGTGATTGACTTCATCTCCAATTCTTATAAACTTGCCATCATCAATTTCCTTGCTCTCATAATTGATTTTTCTATAGTCAAGCTTTTGTTTGTCTTGTTGATTAGAGCTATTTGTATTTGTTTCTGTTTTAGCCCATTGTTCTCGCTCTCTTTTTTCCAGCTCGTTTTTAGACAAAATATTGAGCTTACCGATAGCCCTTTTATTAGAGACAAACACTGAAAAATAGCTTTGAAATTTGCTAGTGTAAGTGGTGCTAAACAAGTAAAAAGTATAAATTGTTCCGCTCGCTCCGACTACGGTTAGGTTTGTATCCACCCCTATAAGCAAGGGTTTGATCACTAGCATGCTGGATAAATCGTAATGATCATTAGTAGGGTAAGTGAGTTCAAAACCGCTAGGATCGCCTAAACTCACATAGATAATGGGATCATTATCAAAAATAAAAGTGGTGGTCATCGCATAGCGTAAGCGGATTTTGTTGGTGTTGCCTGCCACATACAAGACATTGAAATTATTGTCTTGCAATTTTCTACTTTTAGAAAAATACACGCTCTGTAAGGCTTTTAAATCCATAAGTTGTTTGGCTTTTTCTTTGTTTTCTTGTTCTTTGAAACTTTCTAAACTATCAGATTTTGCTGGGATAAGATTGTTGTTTTCTTTGCCATGTTCAAAAGAACTTGTAGGATCAGTTTCATTGGTATTGTTTCTAAAAATATCCTCTTCAGCGCTAAGTAAAGCGCAATACAAAAATAGCGATAGAGTGAATTTTTTCATTATTGTTCCTTAACATCTTTATATTGGCTCATATGAGGGTCTTTTTTCTCGGTATGGATAATCCTAGATTTCACACCATCATCTTTGACTTTATTTTTCTCATCTAAATCTTTTAAAATCGCAATTTCAGTCACATCATAACCTGTAACCATAAAGCCTGTAGGATTTAAAGACATGGAGTCAAAATTGATTTCTTGTTTTTTGAATTCAAAACTCATCACCACTTTATAACGCTTTAGGCTCTCTAATTCTCCACTATGATACAAGCTCACTTCAATGTCAATATAGGCTAAATCTTTATCTAAGTAAATATTTGCAATCTTTACTTTTCTTGTGAGTAAAGGATTAGTGTAAATGCTGTCATAATGAGCGATGAGTTTTTCAAATTCATACCATACTTCATTGGAACTTTGCTCTTTAATGGTGTTTTGACGCATTTTTTCATGTTGCTCAATATGAGTAATGCTTTCCCTGTTTAGCACATACGCTCCCACTAATGAACGAATAAGAGCTTTATTGGCTGTAATGGTGCTATCTGCCTTTTGAACTAAAGCAAAATTTTCTTTATTGTTGGAAAATTGCACTAAATACGGCTCTTTTTGTTTTAAGGGCAACAGAACAATCAGTAAGATAATAAGCAACGCTGTTGTGCCAAAGAAGAAACACGCTACATAAAAGATATAATCGCCTAATTTTTTCTCTAAATGATAGATAACGCTTGCATCTCTCACTTCTTCAAAGAGCATTGTAGGGGCAATGCTTTTATCAAAGCCTATTCTGAAGAAAAAGTTTTTAAAAATTCTTTCTTTTTTTTCTTGGATTGGCTCGTTTTGGGGTGTTTCTTTTTCCTCTGTTTCTATCACAGGCTCTTCTACAAATTCTTCACTTCCATTGATGGTGGTTTGAGTGGGCAATGGCAAAGAAAACAAATCGTTAGGCTGGTTTTCTTTAGTGTCTTGATTTTCTTCTTTAAATTCTGTGTTGTTGTCTGCTTTAAGATTTTCTTTGTTTTCTAATTGCTTTAATTCATTTTCAATTTCTCCTAAAAGCAAAGTTTGTTCTTCATTCTCTTTTAGATCGCCCCACAAATCCATGCGTCTTTTAGTTTGTAATTCTAAATTTTTTAAACCGCCATAAAATTGTCCTAAAACTTCGCTTCTTTTTGACATCAACTAGCCTATGGATTGATTTAAGTGAAAAAAGGCACAAGGGCTTTTATGCATTTCATATTGTTTGTTAGAACATCCACTTAGTGCTAACAAAATTATTCCTAGTAAAAATATTCTCATTTCTTTGGCTTTTTGTGTTTATCAATCCATTTAGAGATAGCGAATTTGTCATTCAATATTTTATTGGTGGGCATTGCTAATTTACACTCTTCACAAATTTTTTTAACCAGATTCAGTTGTTTTTGACTAGGTTTTTCTTTAACATGCTCTGCAATCCAATCAGAACATTTTTCCTTGTTCTGCAGGATTTCTTGACAGGGTTTTTGTAATTTTTTATCTTTACAGATTTTGTCTATGAGTTCAAGTTGCTTATCAGTAGGCATGTTGTTGTCAGTAGATTGTGTTTGATAAAACTTGGCGGTACTTTTTAATTTGCTTATGACTTCAAGCATGAACTTTTCATAACTAGCTTCACCTCTCATAATTAAATCCAAACATTCTTCAAATTGTTTGGTAGTGTTTCCTAATTTGCTCTTATCCTTGCTTGTAAGAGCGATGAAATCCACTTCTTTATCTTTTTTGAAAAATGAAATCACTTCTAATCCTTGACTAGTAGGGGTGATGGCGTTAGTTTTTGTATCAATGCTAATATATTTACGCTTCAAAAGAAGATCTAAGAAGCTCGCATAAGTGCTGGGACGACCAATCCCCTCGCTTTCTAATAAGGGAATAAAGGCGCTTTCTTTATAAGGTTTAGGACTGGGTTTTTCTATTTTTTTAATAAAAACTTCTTTTAACGGGACACTATCATTTTCTTTTAATGAAAAGTTTTCTATTTCACTTTCTTGTTCTTCCTTGTTAAGTTCTTCTTTGCCTTGAATGAGTTCTTCAATCTCTAAAAAACCCTTTTCTTGTAAAAGTTTGAAAGAGAGCTTAAAACTCTCGCTTTTAATTTTAAAGATACAATCGTATTGATTGTATAAGGCGTTTCTACTTTGAGAACAAATTGTATTGGCATAAATAAGTTGATACAACTTCAGCGCTAATTCTTCGCTTATTTTAGCGTCACTGCACACTTTCTCTAAGTCTTTTAAAGCATGCAGATGTGTAATTCTTATGGCTTCATGCGCTTCAGCTTGTGAGTTTTTGCCAGCCTTATACTCCCTGTATTGATAAACACTCGGATAAATAGGTTTAAAAAACACTTCATGTTCTTTGAGATACTCAGGACTCAAAAACTCACTATCAGTTCTGTGATAAGTGATGAGACCAGCTTCAAAGAGTTTTTGAGCAAGTTGTGCGATTTCTTTAGTGGGTATTTTTAAGGATTTGCTCGCTTGGGATAAAAGTTTAGAGGTGGTGAAAGGTTTTTTGGGTTCTTTATTGGATAGACTTTCTTTTACTGAAACTAGAACACTCATAGAGCCTAATCCGTCCTTTAGATCTTTTAAAAATTGAGATGCTTCGTTTTTGTCTTTAAATTTAAAATCCACTAGTTCGTTTTTTTCATTCGCTCTTACATGCTTAATAATCACTTCTTTTTCATTGCACACAATATTAGCTTGGATTTGATATTCTACTTTTTCTTCAGCATCCAACTTATCAAAATCCCTTATTTCTTGATCTCTTTTGCAGATTAAAGCTAGAGCTGGAGTTTGCACTCTACCAGCGCTCAATTCACTAAGATTCAAACTTTTTCTTAAATAACTTGTTAGAGCAAATCCAACAACCTGATCGCTTGCAATCCTACCTAAGAATGATTGGTATAAATTAGTGTTAGAACGAGAAAATAACACCGCATTTTTTAATCCATTTTCAATACCGCTTGGTGTGATCTCATGAAATTCTGCACGATAAATTTCACTAGCTACATTTTTAATTTTTTCATAAAATTGATAGCCAATACCATAGCCCTCTCTATCAGGGTCAGTAGCGATATAGACTTTTTTGTCCCTACAAGCATTAATTAAAAAATTTATTTTCTTAGCCTTGTCTTCTTTGATTTCAAACTTACAAGCAAAATTATTTTCAATATCTACGCCTATAAGGTTAGTAAAATGCCCTATAGTTGCATAAACTTCCGCACCTGTTAGTTGTTTAATCTTTTCAACCTTATTAGGGCTTTCAATGATAATCACGCTATCTTTCATTCCTACTCCTTTGTCAAGTAAACTTCTTTATAATCCTTTGGATTATCCTTTTTAAGCGTTTCTAGTTCAAAAACGCTAGACGCGCTAGAGTTATACGCTCGTAAAAATTTTTTACTGGTGCTGTTTAGCTTTTCTAAATTGATTTCTAAAAATACGCTAGATTGAGTGAGAAGGTTTTTCACTAATACTTGCCTAGCGTTTAACGGCGTTTTGTTTAAAAAGGATTTTTCAATAGGACTTAATAAAATGCCATAGCTCTCTAATTTCTCAAAATTGTTTGTAGGATAGAGTATGACTTGAGCGGCGTTTTCTATAATGGACTTTGCTCCCTCTACGCCATCAAGTTGGTTAATGTCTTGAAAGGCTAAAGTTAAAACCCCATTGAGTTTTCTAGCTTGAGCGAGTGTGTCTTTGATTTTAGCTAACATGATGGGATTTTCAATAACAGATTTTGCTTCATCAATGAATATATAAAAAGGCTTGTTTTCTAATTTAGCTCTATTCATGACTTTGTAGAATAGGTATAGCACTGCCAAGTTGAAATCTTTTTTACTACTAGAAAGAGCATCCATATCAATAACAGAAAGCTTTTTAGCAAAGTCTAAACAATCATTAGAATGCTTGTATAAGTCTTTTGAACTCTCTTTTTCTAAAATGTCCTTGCTATCTAAATAGTCTATTTCTAGGGTGTCTTTAAAATCTCTTAACTTAAAAATAGCACCCCCTTGTTTTGTGATATTGTTATAGCAAACTCTGATTGTTTTGGATAAAGCGCTTAAAGTCTTTTTTTCTTTTTCATCTTTGGTATCTTCATCAATATTGAGCATGAATGCCAACCAACTCACTAAAAAGGTGCAGTTAGCGCTTGTGTCTTTTAAAGAAAACGGATTAATGTAGAAGTCATTGCTATCGTTGTATTGACCATCTAAAAACTCAGTCATCACACGCATGCCATTATTTCTGTCTAAAGCCAAAATACTTAAATCTTCATACTTAAAACAATTGGTGATCAAAAATTCAATTAAAGTGGTTTTACCCGCCCCTGTGCCACCAAAGATGATGGTATGCCCTGATACCATATCATTTTTTCTTTTTGCCTCATAAGCATGGAAATTGAATAAATAAGGCGATTTGTCTTGGTTTCTAAAAATAGTTAAATGGCGATCACCCCATGAATTTCTAGAAAAACCACAATTTTGTTTTTCCAATATAATTAAAGAAGCAATGTTTTGACTAGACAACAAACGCTTTCTAAAATTCAAGCGATTACGATTGGGGAAAAAGCTAAAAAACATAAGCAACATGCCAATACTCTCTTGTGTGCTTACAATACCTTTTTGTTTAAGCAAGTTGGTAATTTCTATACAAGCACTATCTAAATCGGTTTTAGTTTTGGCATGAACTAAAATGTTTAAAGAAATCTCTTGCATCAAAACTCTGTCTGTTTTAATAAGGTCATTCAATTCATCAATTTCAACTCTAATGATCTTATTCGCTCTTTTTCTTTTAGTTTCAATCCTTTTTTCAGCCTTTGCTTTAGGAATGTTGTCAATGTTTAAAATCACATCAAATTCTAAAGATAAATGCAACACTGAAGAAAGAGCAGTGCTGACAATTTTGTCTATATCATAAGTCTTAATGCTGATGAAACGCTTGAAAATCTCTTTACCATTATGAATGTGAGTGAAAAAATCTTTTTTAAAATGCACATCAGAATTGATCATGCCATCATGCAAACGACCTCTAGCGAAAGTGTATTCACTAGGAACACCATTGATATATTCTGCATAAAAATTAAGCAAACTATTAGCATCTATTTTTTCTACAAATAAGCTAGAAAGCATGTTTTTAACATTATTGATAATGCTGTCTAATATTTTAGATTTATCTAATAAATTAAAATTATCAAAGCCTATGAAATAGTTTTCTTGATATTTAACTTCATCTTGTTTATTATTTTCTTGAATATTTTCTAATTCATTGGTAGTGATTTTTTTCTTAAATCGTTCCAAATAACCTTTAATGCTATCATTCTTAGTTTCAAAAATTAAGTAATAGAAATTTTGATAAACATCCTCAACCCCCTGCTCCCATAAATTGATAACCTCTAATGCAAAAGGATTGCTTATCTCCTCTTGAGTATATTCATGGTGCATGAAAATCTTACGCCTTCTAGCTACAATTTTAAAATGCACTCCATCTACAATCTCATTAAGAGCTAAAATGCGTTCATTAAATTTTTGCGCTATTTCTTTGTCATCTAAAGACAAATAAGAAATTCCCTCTAATTTAAGAGCGCCTACAAGGTTTGATTTTTCACTTAAAAGATAATGCTCATTATAAATGCCAACAATGTTAGTTTCTTCTTTCATGCTATAACGCTTAGGAACTAGCGAGCATAAAGAAGTGAAAATTTTCTCAAGCATAATAATTTCTAGCTCCTGTTCTTAATGTGAAAAGCGCATGCAAAATGGCTGTTATATCTTCATCAAAAAATTCTAAAATGTAGAATATAAACACACAACTAGCCATTAAACCCATAGCATAAAGTGGTTGGAATGAAAGTAACCATGCCGACATTAAGAAACTAACAATCCAACTATCCAAGTTTAATCCCAAAAAAGTTTCTCTTTTGCTGATTTCTCTAATGTTGATACTTTCAACACAAACAATATGCAATGCCATCTAAAATAACCATTGACTTAAAGTTTTAGCATTAGAAATAGCAGCGGTTATAATGATAATCCCAACGCATTTCCAACCAATTTCTCCAAGCCTGTCCCAATTTTTATAGGCGTAAATGCAAGTCCCAACAATGATTAGACCACCAATAGCCTTGATAAAGTCATTGCTTATGAAATCCAATATTTGAGTGAATTTTTGTTTGTAATCTGGCGCCGCCAATAAAAAACTAGGCATTAATATTGCCAAACTCATCATTCTACGAATTTGATTAAACATTCTTATTCCTTTATGTTTTGTTTTCATCTTTCATGTCCTTTGTTTTGAGATTGATTGTTGGTGTAATAGACAGAATTAGCTACATATTTAGATCCAAATCCATGATCTTGTTGATAACCATGAAACACTCCTTGTAGTAGTTTAGGTTTTGGCATTAGATCTTGTAGTTTTTGTAATTGGTTAGCCAAGATGCTTTTTTGTGATGGTGTGGTAGTAGGGTTTTGCATTTTTTCTTTGGCATCAAATAAAAAATCTTGTAAAATCCTATTGCTAATTTGCTTCAATCCTAATGCTTTAGCGATCTTCAAATCATCGTTCGCATCTTTGCTGATAGGCGTATAGATGTTTGGAATTTCTTTAGTGTGAGCGTAAAAAATTTTTTCCAAAATAGCGTTGAATTTTCGCCCCTGTTCATCATTATCCATTGCTAAAATAACATTAAGACTTAAATTAGGAATTTTTGGTTCTTTTAGGCGTAAGGCTAGAGTGGGCTTAAAAACGGGTCTAGGGATAAGATTGTTTTTATCTCTTATGGGCGAGAAAATGGGATCATTAGGGACTTTTTTAGGATCATTATCGTGTTTAGCTAACTCTTTAGCACGCCATTTTTCATATCTTTTTTGAAAATTTATGTAATTTTCATAGTCCTCTAATTGCTTGTTGTAGCGATCAATTTCTTTGTGGTATTCATTGTATTCCTTACACTTATAAGTGTTGATGGTATTAAGAAATTTATCTACAAATTTTTGCATTCTTTCTTCTGTGAAATTACCAATAGTAGAAATAATAGCTGTTTGATTGGGATCAAACCGTTGCATTTCTAACACGCTTAAACCATCAAAAACGCTTTCAGCTACAATGATATTTTGAATATTTTTAATGTTTTGTGGAGATAAAACTTCAAAACCCTTGATAGAACCTGCCTGCATTAAGTGTTTAGTGGGATTAGTAGCGCCTTGCATAGTGAAAGGTTTGGATAATCGCTTGTTATACCCACCCTGTATTAAGTTTCCATTATCATTGATCAAATAGCAAGGCACGCATAAATTTGCATGTTCATCTTCTTTGAGTAAATGATTGTAAGGTTTTAGTAAAGTTTTATCCAAAGAGCGACTATCCAGCAAGGTGTGAAACAAATCTGAGCTTTCTATATCGTAGGTAGGGAGCTTTTCAAATTGTTTCACTACTTTTTGACGCTCTGCTTCCTGTTCTTTGGTAATGATTGTATAAGGCTTGGAATTGTTATATTTGTGGTTTGGCTTATCGCTAATTTCTAAATCATCTCTGTTTTTGATCAAATCATTAAAATCTAGCCCACGATTTTTACAAAAGGCGATAATCGTGCCTTTATCTTCATCATTATGAGCGTTAAAATAATGATAACTCCCATCAGGCTTTCTTGAAACAATAAGTGTGCCTTTAATGGTATCGTCCTCATTGTAAAGAGCTGGGTTATTTTTGCTTGATTTCTCTACTTTGTGTTTATAACCATTAGAGATTAAAATCTCATCTAATGGTAAGAATTGTAAATTAGCGATATAAGCCATAGTCTTTCACCCAAATCTATTCTTTTTAATCTCTTTGGCTAATCTCATTTCATAATGTTTGGCTCTCGCATCATACAAAACACGATCCATTGCTTGAGTGAGAAATTTCATGACTTCAACCGCAGTCTCTACTTCGTTGATTTCAAATAATAATTTCATAGCGATTTGAACTTCCCTATGCACTAATTTAGGTAGATCTTTCACCAAAAAATTTTTGTATTCTTTGTTTGTAGGATCAAACCCTTTAGGGATCACATATTTTTGTGAAATTTTTAAATCTTTTTTGAGTGGGAATTGCATTTTTTATCCTTTGTTTTCTTTATGATGCTAAAATTTCCTTATCTATAGATAGTTCATCTAATGCTCTATGGATATTCTTTTTTACAATTGCTTGTTGGTAAGAGCACTTGATATTTGGAATTTTTTTGCCAACAAGTTGATCATAAGTCAATCTATAAGAAAGACAAGGATTATTAACCGACACAAACTCCAAAAAAATATTGTTAAAGTTTTGCATTTGAAAATGCTTAGGGATATTTAAAAAGAATACACCGTGCTTGTTTGGAAGCTTGAATGCTCTATCTTTTAATTTCTTGAAGAGTTTTTTCAAATACCCACAAATTCCTAAAAAGAAGCTATTAGGTAAATTGCTCTCCCCATTCAAACCTAAATGTTCGTAGTTTTCTATTTTAGTAAAGTCATGCATAGACAAAAAAACATAACCTTTTTTGTTCTTAAAAGCAGTTAGAAATCCTATTCTCTCTAAAATTTGGAGATTATGTCTTAAGGTTCTATCGCACCATTGCAAGCGAGTTAAGGCATAATGGCGGTTTAATGCGATTTTAGAACTTCTAGAATCTATAACGATTTCACTTAAAAGTTCCATGAGTTTCTTACAACCTGTGCCACCAAAGAAAGTTGTATTGCTAGGAAAGTTTAAAATCTTTTTAAAGAGTTTACATCCAACATAACCAAATTTATCAAATTTGAAAGGAATAAACCTATCTTTTGAATGCTTGGAATAACAGACATTGTTCGCATGCATTTCTTTTAAGATATTCGCATCTAAAACTTTTCTTTTAAAAACTCTTTCTTGCATGGTCCTAATTCCTAGATATTGATTTCTTAGAGATTAGAAAATAATTGCATTCTCTAAAGAATGAAGACAATAAAAAATTGTATGACATCATTGACGGCCAGCAACGAACGACCACTATCTTCATACTCTTGCATGTCTTGGCGAACAAACAAAATGAGGAAGACAAGCGAGAGACAAGAAAATATCTATACCAAAAGGGGGAATTAAAATTAGAAGTCGCCCCTCAAAACCAAAGCTTCTTCAAAACGCTCTTGGAAGCCGCAGAAAAGGGGAATATCAGCCATTGTGAAAAAGATGCAGACACCGAGGGCAAGCAGAATCTTTTTGAAGTTTTGAAGGCCATCTTGGATAAGGTCAGCAAGTTGAGTGAAGAAGAAGCGAATGAGCGTTTGGAAGCACTTTTGGAAATGGTTTTGATGCGGCTTGAAGAGCCCGATCCTGGAAGGGCCATCAGAACCTTTCAAAGCGTGAATGACAGAGGCGTGCCTCTCCTCTTGCTAGACAAACTAAAATCCCTTCTCATCTATTACTCCAACACTTTTTGCGATGGGAAAAGGGGGCTAGACCAGTTCATCAACGATCATTTTGGGGAGATCTTTAAGATCTTTGCCAAGATCAAAAAGAGCGACCACATCTCCAGCGTTGGAGGCTCTGATGAAGGCGATATCTTCCGCTACCACGCAGGGAGTCAAAGATTTGATGGGATCGAGTTTTTAGGACACTACAAAGCAAGCACGGACAACACCTACGAGAAACTCAAAGATGAACTAAAAGAAATCAAAAAAAGCGAATTGGAAAATTTCATCCAATCCTATGTCAGCGATTTGAAAAACTTCTATCAGGCTTTCCTTGATCTATTGAGCGAGATTGACGCCAACCCAACCACCTTTAAAGTCATGCTCATCAACGGAATCAACCCGCGTTTTTTTCAATTCGCTCATCCGCCTGAAAATCAACAACCAACTAGACGATGAAACGCTGAGACTCTTTGCCAAAACCGATATTGTGCTTTTCAAAGCTGGTAGACGTATGAAATCAGCGGCCTACAACCTGATTAATGCGTATCTTAAAAAGGGCAAAGAGGGATTGAAGAGCGAGATGATCGCTCAATGCAGAAATGATATAGAGCGGGCTTCTCGGGAGTTTGTAAACAACACACCCAACCCATCAGGCTTCCACTATGTCTTCTTTGAAAAGAACTGCCAGGAGATGGGTTTTGCCGATCTCAAAAAATTAATCCCTGGGAAGCAATTCTCCCAAGAAAAAGAGCACATCATCCCCATCAATTTATTAGAATTGGATAATGAAATTGAGATCCAAAAACTTGGTTTTGAAGACAAAAAAGATCTTGAAAACTACATTGACACATACGGCAACCTCATCTCCTTAGAAAAACCGCTCAATTCTAAAGCAAGCGATAAGGATCTGTATGGAAAAGATGAAATCTACAAAAGTAGTGAGATCCCTTTCAACAGGCGCTTTAATGTAAAAGGTTTCAACAAAAAGGCCTTGATAACAAGGAATGATGCAATGCGAGAATGGCTGATCAACACCTTTTTTAAGGATTTCGCCGCCCACTAAAGAGAGTGAAGCTTAAAAGAGCGTGAGCGCGCTTGCTCTCTTGCTTCTAGCCCCACCATCGCACCCATAAAGCTAGTTTCAAACCGCTCTATTCTTTGGAGGGTTAGAGGGGGATTAAACAGCAAACAATAACTTTATAAAATTTAAACGCTCCGTAGTTTTCAAACAACAAACAAATGCCTTTAACGAATGAATGCTCTTTAAGGCTGAATTCAAACGCAAGAATTATCTGAATTCCTCAAAGACCAAATAGGTATATTGATCAAAAAAATCTGCTTATCTTGATTCTTTAGTTAAAATTATCCGAGCCGATGGAGTAAGCTACCCCATCGTTTTAGAGCTTGGGCGATCCACTAAAAACACCCAAGAAAGAAATAAGAATTTTTAGCTCAAAACCCCTACCGCGCTTCTATGACAACCGGTTTAGTCATTTTTTTGCTGACTTCATCAGCATGCATTAAGGCTTCTTGCTTGCTCTTATAAGGGCCTATGAGATAGCGTTTAGTAGCCCCCCTATCTTCAATCTTATGGGGGAATTGGTTAAACGCTTGCAAAAAGGCTTTATTGGGCGTGTGTGCAAAAACCCCCACTTGCAAATAATGCCCTTTAGTGAGAGTGGTTTTAGAATTGGCTTTTTTAGGAACTTCTTTATGAGCTTCTTTTTTGACTTTTAGCTCTTTAACCGCATGCTTATCTTTATCTTTATGAGCTTGCTTATCTTTAGGGGTTGCTTTAGGCTTTTTATGGGGGGTTTCTTTTTTAGCCGCAGCTTGAGATTCTTGTTGAGTGCTAGTGTGCTCAACAGCTTTTAATTCTTTTTTAGCTTCTTTGGTTTCTTCTGTTGTTTTCATCTCCGTTTGAGTTTGATCGGTTTGAGTGGGCATGTTAAACGCATCATTTTCTTGTTTTTTAACATTATCCGCCACTTTGTCTAGCTTGTCTTCTTGCTTGGAAGGATCCAAATTCAAGCTTTCAAACTCATCGTCTTTTTTCTCGTCTTTAGTGTTGCCTATTTTTTGCATGCCACTATCGGTTTGTAAAAAAGTCTCTTTAGGAGCGACTCTCGTGCTTTTCCAAAACACCATTAAAAGCACCGCTAAAATGATAATGGCTATAGCCACGATCAAAAACACCTTTTTAGTGCCGCCCCCATTATTTTCTTCTTCTAAAATCACTTCATTCAGTCTTTCTTTTTCTGACATCAAAAATCCTTTCAAAAATGGTTATAAATGCTTCGCCCAAGAGCTCCCTCGCTCTTTTGCAAACACTTCATAAGGTAAAGCTAAAATATTAAATTCCTTAGGCCATTCATTGCTAGGGAAGACCTTCCATTCTTTCGGCAACCCTTGCGCTAATTTCATAGACAAAGTTTTAACCAGCCTTTCACCCTCGCCTAATTCCGTATGCCCCTTATGCACATACAAATGCAAATGCCCTGGCGTCTTCGTGTTATAAGCGGTAAAATTCATAAAACCTTCCTCACGAAGCAATAACTGCGCCTTATGATAAAAACGCTCCGGGTTCCTCCCGTTATAATCAAACACAATGTTTTCCACCTTATCGTTACGCAAGATGAGATTGTGCGCGATTTCTATTTCCCTTTTCAAATGCTTTTGAATGAGCGAGCTTGTGAGCATGGCATTCACTCTTTGGAATTTATTATAGTAGCAACGCCCCGCATAATCCACCCTCTCCCCCAAGCCTGGTTTTTTTTCAAAATAATGGCTTGTGTCTATCTTAATGAGCTTTAATTCCATTTCTGTCATCTTGACTCCCTTAAAAAATAGGTTGTTGGTACACAGGGAATTGATTAGCCATGGCCTTCAATTCTTCTTTCACATGCAATTGCAAACTAACATTATTAATATCATTCAAAATATCTGATATTTTATTCCCTATGATTTCAAATTCTTTAGCTCCCATGCCCCTTGCACTCAACGCCGCTGAGCCAATCCTTATCCCGCTCGTTACAAAAGGGTTGCGCGTTTCGCCAGGAATGGTGTTTTTATTCACGGTGATTCCAGCATTCCCTAATGCAATATCAGCATCTTTCCCGCTATAAGGCTTATCTAAAAAATCCATTAAAAGCAAATGGTTAGAAGTGCCACCGCTCACTAACTTATGGTTTTTTTCTTGTAACGCTTTAGCCAAAACTTGCATGTTAGATTTCACTAATTTTGCGTAAGTTTTAAATTCTGGTTTTAAATTCTCTTTAAACCCCACCGCTTTAGCAGCAATCACATGCATCAAAGGCCCGCCTTGAGTTCCTGGAAAAATCGCTTTATCAATCTTAGCCGCTATCTCTTCATCATTGGTTAAAATAAGCCCTCCTCTAGGCCCTCTTAAGGTCTTATGAGTGGTGCTTGAAACCACATGGCAATGCGGGAAAGGATGGGCATGCTCACCAGTTACCACAAGCCCCGCCACATGGGCTATATCGCCCAATAGTAACGCCCCCACTTCATCAGCGATTTCTCTAAATTTCTTAAAATCAATTTCCCTTGGATAGGCTGAAAACCCGCACACAATGATTTCTGGCTTAACGCTTTGAGCAATCTTTAGCGCTTCTTCATAATCAATATAACCATCCAAATTCACGCCATAAGAAAAGCTCTGATAATGCTTACCGGTTAAGCTCACTTTAGCGCCATGCGTTAAATGCCCTCCACAGCTTAAATCCATGCCTAAAATCTTGTCATAAGGCTTTAAAAGAGCGTGATAGACAGCGTTATTGGCTTGTGAGCCTGAATGCGCTTGCACGTTAGCGAACTGGCAATTAAAAAGCTTTTTAGCCCTTTCTATGGCTAAGCTTTCTATTTTATCCACCACTTCACAGCCTCCATAATAGCGCTTGTTAGGATAGCCTTCAGCGTATTTATTCGTTAAAACACTCCCCATAGCCTCCATGACACTAGGAAAAGTGTAATTCTCGCTCGCTATCATTTCTAAATGCTCATTTTGCCGCTTGTATTCTTCAAAGATAAGTTCAAAAATTTCACTATCCGTTTGTTCTAAAAAATACGCCATTATTCTTCACTCTCCACATTAAAATCGTTTTTAACAGGACGCATCGCTGGGAATAAAATCACATCTTTAATGCTTTTAGATCCAGTGAATAGCATCACTAATCTATCAATGCCTATGCCTTGCCCTGCGGTTGGGGGCATTCCATGGGCTAGGGCCCACACATAATCTTCATCCATGTATTGGGCTTCTTCATCGCCTTTCTCTTTTTCAGCCACTTGATTTTTAAAGCGTTCTAATTGATCTAAAGGATCGTTCAACTCGCTAAAGCCGTTAGCGATTTCTTTCCCTGCGATAAACAATTCAAACCTGTCAGCAATATTAGGGTTACTATCGTTGCGTCTGGCTAAGGGGCTAATCTCAATAGGGTATTGGGTTACAAAAGTGGGGTTAATGAGTTGGTGCTCTACAAAATGATCAAACGCTTCAGCGAGCAATTTACCATAAGTGAGATTTGGCTCTACTTTGACGCCTTGCTCTAGCAAATAAGCCAAAAGCCTGTCTTCTTTTTCTAAAATACCCCTACTAATGCCCCCTATCGTTTCTAATGCGTCCAAATAGGAAATCACGCTCGTTTGATTGAAATCCACTTCCATATCGTTATAAATGATTTTTGAATCTAAATTTAAAGTCTTTAGCAAGTAGTCAAACAGCCTCTTACTGAGTTCAATCAAATCTTCATAAGTGTGATACGCCCAATAAAACTCAATCATCGTGAATTCAGGGTTATGGCTGTGATCCATGCCCTCATTTCTGAAATTACGATTGATTTCAAACACCGCTTCAAACCCCCCCACAATCAAGCGTTTGAGGTATAATTCTGGGGCGATTCTTAAATACCTCTCCACCTCCAAAGCGTTATGGTAAGTGATAAAAGGCCTTGCGTTCGCCCCGCCAGGAATGGGGTGCATCATGGGGGTTTCCACTTCTAAAAACCCTTCCATTTCAAAGAATTTCCGCACGCTAGAAACAATCAAACTGCGCTTTTTAAACACATCTTTAACGCTAGGATTGACGATCAAATCCAAGTAGCGCTGGCGGTAACGCAATTCTATATCGCTTAATCCATGAAACTTTTCAGGCAAAGGCACAATGGTTTTGCTTAAAATATGAAATTCTAGGGCATGAACGCTTAATTCACCGGTTTTGGTAGCAAAAGGGAAACCTTTCACCAACACAATATCGCCCACTTCTAAATGCTTTTTCAGGCTTTTAAATTCATCATTCAATTCATTTTGCGAAACATAGGCTTGCAAAATCGCGCTTTCATCTTCAATTTTAATAAAACAAGCCTTACCCATTAAACGCAAAAGCTTGACCCTCCCTACAATACTCTCGCATTTTTCTTTGTCTTTAGGCTCTTCTAAATCCTTAACATAAGCGTATTTTTCTAAAAAAGCGGCGTTGGTGAGGCTTCGTTTCAAGCCATTTTGATAAGGGTTTTTCCCTTCTTCTCTCAAGCTATTGGCTTTATGGATGCGTTGTTGGATGTATTGGTTAGAAAACATGTGATGCCTTTATAGGGGTTCTTTATTAGATGGGGTGGGGTTTGGTGGGGTTTGGTTAGCTTTTGGATCTAGCATGTTTTTAGGCAAATCTTTAGCCTTTTCTTTTAAAGATTCCACGCCCTTATCCATCGCTTTATTAAAAGACTCTTTATTTTTATTAAAAGATTCTTTATTTTTGACTTCATCGCTCATTTCTTCAAGGTTGTCTTTAAGGTTTTGCTCCACATGTTTGACGCCATCAAGGCGCATGATCTTACTGGCAACGCTTTTCATGGTAGAAAAAAAAGCGCTTTTTTCTTGCAAATAGGCGTTAGCGTCTTTCATCACTTCCATTTTAGAGAGCGCATAAAGGATAAAAGAAAGCACTAAAAAAGTCTTTAAACATGAAAAAATAAACCCCAACGCTTTGTCTATAATGCCTAACCCACTAAAGACTAACACCTTGCCTAGCAACACTCCAAAAGCTAAAAAAAACACCCAAATAGACGCTAACACTAGCAAGAAACCAACAAGATTCATCATGGTCTCATTCTTTAGATCATACAAATGTTGTGAAAATAAATGCCCAACAGCCACAGAGTAGCGAGACGCTAAATACACGCCAAGCACAATCCCTAAAATCCCCGCCACTTCACTCACAAAGCCATGATAAAATCCCCTAATCCCAAAGGCTACCACCACCACAAGTAACGCCAAATCAATATAATTCACCCTAAACCCAAACCTTTCTCTCATATATCTCGCATAAAGATAGTGAGCGCTCAAAAACGCCCCAAAAACGCCTATAATTTTTAACGCTATCAATCCACGCTCACTTGAAATTTGAAAATAATAACACAACTTAAAAAAAACTACCCTTAAAAAAATCAATCTAAAATTCTTAAATTAAAATATAGCTATAATACACTAAAACAATCTCAAGGTTTCAAAATTTAGCCATGCGTCTTATTTTGTTCAATCAAAACGCTTT
The DNA here is from genome assembly GCF_900478295.1 of Helicobacter pylori NCTC 11637 = CCUG 17874 = ATCC 43504 = JCM 12093. NCBI lineage: Bacteria > Pseudomonadati > Campylobacterota > Epsilonproteobacteria > Campylobacterales > Helicobacteraceae > Helicobacter > Helicobacter pylori. The sequence goes on along the minus strand of NZ_LS483488.1, from coordinate 394,623 downwards.
GTTATTGGCGTGCATGTTTGTTTCAAGCGTGTATGTGAACGCTGTTTTGGACGCTTATGCAATTGAAAACCCCTATATTTCTATCACACTCACAAGCCTATTAGCCCCTTTAAGCATGCTGGCGTTTTTAAAAACCCCTAGAAATAGCGCTTTTGCTTTGGGGTTTTTTGTGGGAGCGTTATTGTTTTATTGGTGCGCTTTAAGCTTTCGCTACTCGGATTTCACTTATTTATTGCCCTTAATCATTATCTTAATAGCGTTAGTTTATGGGGTTTTATTTTATTTGTTGCTCTATTTTGAAAACCCCTATTTCAGGCTTTTGAGTTTTTTAGGCTCTAGTTTTATCCACCCTTTTGGATTTGATTGGTTAGTCCCGGATAGCTTTTTTTCTTATAGCGTGTTTAGAGTGGATAAATTATCGCTAGGGCTTGTTTTTTTAGCTTGCATTTTTTTGAGTGCTCAAAATCTTAAAAAATATAGGATCATAGGGGTTTTATTGTTGCTTGGCGCGTTGGATTTTAATGGTTTTAAAACAAGCGATTTAAAAAAGGTTGGAAATATTGAACTAGTCTCTACAAAAACGCCCCAAGATGTGAAATTTGACTCAAACTACCTTAACGATATTGAAAACAACATTCTTAAAGAAATCAAGCTCGCTCAAAGCAAGCAAAAAACCTTGATTGTTTTTCCAGAGACCGCCTACCCCATCGCTTTAGAAAACTCCCCCTTTAAAGCTAAACTAGAAGATTTAAGCGGTAATATTGCTATTTTAATAGGGACATTGCGCACTCAAGGCTATAACCTTTATAACAGCTCGTTTTTATTTTCTAAAGAAAGCGTTCAGATCGCTGATAAAGTGGTTTTAGCCCCCTTTGGCGAAACCATGCCTTTACCCAAGTTTCTTCAAAAACCCCTTGAAAAGCTCTTTTTTGGCGAGAGCGCTTATTTATACCGCAACGCTTCCAATTTCAGCGATTTCACATTAGACGATTTTACTTTTCGCCCCCTGATTTGCTATGAAGGCACTTCCAAACCCGCTTATTCAAACAGCCCTTCAAAAATTTTTATAGTGATGAGCAATAACGCATGGTTTAGCCCAAGCATTGAACCCACCTTACAAAAAACGCTTTTAAAATACTATGCAAGGCGTTATGATAAAATCATCTTGCACAGCGCGAACTTTTCAACTTCTTACATTCTAAACCCTAGTTTATTGGGTGATATTCTTTTTAGGAAACGATAATGATTAAAGCGATTAATATTTCTCATGCTTTTGAAAAGCCTCTTTATAACGGCGTGAATTTACGCATCAAGCCCAAAGAAAGCTTGGCGATTTTAGGCGTGAGCGGGAGCGGTAAAAGCACGCTTCTAAACCATTTAGCCACCATGCTAAAACCGGATAGTGGGACGATTAGCTTGTTAGAACACCAGGATATTTATGCCTTAAATTCCAAAAAACTTTTGGAATTACGGCGCTTAAAAGTGGGCATAATCTTCCAATCGCATTACCTTTTTAAGGGTTTTAGCGCTTTAGAAAACTTGCAAGTCGCTTCCATCCTAGCCAAGCAAGAAATAAATCATTCCCTTTTAGAACAATTAGGCATAGCCCACACCCTAAAACAAGGCGTGGGTGAATTGAGCGGTGGCCAACAACAACGTTTAAGCATCGCCAGAGTGCTTTCTAAAAAACCTAAAATCATTATCGCTGATGAACCCACCGGAAATTTAGACACCACTAGCGCTAATCAAGTCATCAGCATGCTGCAAAATTACATTACAGAAAAAGAAGGGGCGTTAGTTTTAGCCACGCATGATGAGCATTTAGCCTTCACTTGCTCTCAAGTCTATCGCTTAGAAAAAGAAGTTTTGATTAAGGAAAAATAAAAAAATGTTACAACGCCCTAAAATTGTCGCTGAATTGAGTGCTAATCATAACCAGGATTTAAACCTAGCCAAAGAAAGCCTTCATGCCATTAAGGAAAGCGGCGCGGATTTTGTCAAGCTCCAAACCTACACGCCAAGTTGCATGACTTTAAACTCCAAAGAAGATCCTTTCATCATTCAAGGCACTTTATGGGATAAAGAAAATCTGTATGAATTGTATCAAAAGGCTTCTACCCCCCTAGAGTGGCATGCGGAATTGTTTGAGTTGGCTAGAAAGCTTGATTTGGGCATTTTTAGCTCGCCTTTTAGTTCAAAAGCCTTAGAGCTTTTAGAGAGCCTAAATTGCCCCATGTATAAAATCGCTAGTTTTGAAATCGTTGATTTAGACTTGATTGAAAAGGCCGCTCGCACACAAAAGCCCATTATCCTTTCTAGCGGTATCGCTACACACACCGAATTACAAGACGCTATTTCTTTGTGCAGAGGAGTGAATAATTTTGACATCACCCTTTTAAAATGCGTGAGCGCTTATCCCAGCCAAATAGAAGACGCTAACCTATTAAGCATGGTTAAATTAGGCGAAACCTTTGGCGTTAAATTTGGCTTGAGCGATCACACGATTGGCTCTCTTTGCCCCATTCTAGCCACCACTTTAGGAGCGAGCATGATAGAAAAGCATTTCATTTTAAACAAATCCTTACAAACCCCAGACAGCGCTTTTAGCATGGATTTTAACGGATTTAAAAGCATGGTTGAAGCGATCAAACAAAGCGTTTTAGCCTTAGGCGAAAAAGAGCCTAAAATCAATCCAAAGACTTTAGAGGAGCGAAGATTCTTTATGCGCTCTTTATTTGTTATTAAGGATATTCAAAAAGGCGAAGCATTGACTGAAAACAATATCAAAGCCTTACGCCCCAACCTTGGCTTACACCCTAAATTCTATAAAGAAATTTTAGGCCAAAAGGCATCAAAATTTTTAAAAGCCAACACCCCTTTAAGCGTTGATGATATAGAACGCTCACTGTAGGTTTGTTTTGATTAAAAAATGGGGGTTTTAAATTTTGTTTTATGGTTTTAGATTTGATTTTAGACTAAAATTTTTAAAAATTATATTTTAGTTTCTTCCACATTTTTTGCTAGTAATTTTAAAAGATCATTGGATTTCTTGTTATAATTTTGCATTAAAAATTTAGTGTCCATTAAAATTCCTTGTATATTTTCATATTGTTTCAGATTACCTCTCCACTCTCCATTTGCAAAACCTATATTCTCAAAAATATTACTCAATTTTAGCGGATTGTTAAATCTGTTGAATGGCATTAAAAAGATATTGTGAATCTCTTTTTTTGTTTCTAGTTTTGCCACATATTCACCATAAACAATCTGTTTTATGATGGATGCACTACTGGGTAAATCGCTTGCAACCCCACTTATACCATATTTATAATATTTTGCATCTAATATGTAAATTCTATCGTCAAACAGCATGATGCTATCTGGTTGCAATAAATAATCAGGTTTTTGATCGGAGCACCGCAAATTCCATTTTGTTTTAGGAAAATAAACTTCTTTATTTTTTATACCAAATGCCTTGTCTATCATTCTTTCCCAAATAACATAAAAATTATATGTTCCAAATTTAAAATCAGTCTTATCCAAAGTATTATCATCTTGTAAAAGAATATTTTTCATAGATTGAAAAAGGATTTTCCTGTCATCATTAAATGTGCTGTTTAACCTGTTTTCAAGCAGATAAATGCAATAATTTTTATCAGCAGGTAGTTTGAATATTGGTGGCATAAACGAGCTAAACACAAAACCAAATTTAGAAAACGCTTCATGCACACAATATTTGTTTATCGCTGTTATCAATTCATTTTCATTTACCATTTTCCTTTTAACTTGAAAACGAGTATAGACACAAGAGTTTTTATTGTTAAAAGTTTGAATAATAGGTCTGTTTTTCTTAATCGTTTTGGAAAAATTTATTTTACCTTTTGCACTATTTTCATAATAACTTTTATTTTCTGTATAATAACCATGCGATAAAAAATATTCTATGACATTTTTATACGCTGTGAGTGGAAAATTTGATCTTATAATCCCATTTTTATTATTTAACAAATTTTCACATACAATTGTTTTATTATATTCTAAAAGAATAGAAATAAGATTTTTTATATCTGCTCTAATGTTTTTATCATCGCTTATATCAAATCCTAATGGGAAACAAATTTGTAAATCATTATTGATACTTCTAATGCCTACAAAATTGTCGTTCAATTTATTGTCTGTAAAACAGCACTTTTTTAAATCAAACATCAAATAAAAGTTCTTTCACACCATCGCTAAAAATATCAAATTGGGTTCTGCCTTTTTCTTTGGTAAAATTCTTCACAACAGCTTCAAGCGTATTAAATTTTGTAGTATCAAATATGATATTTCTATCAAATTTAAAGACATCGTCCCAAAGGTATTTGATGACTTTATGTGCAAAATTTTCTTTGCTCTTTAGATCATCAATATTCACAAAATAAACGCCAAACCGCTTATCCTCCATAGAACTCAGCCCCTCGTTGTTTTGAGCTATTTTTTCATTGATGGTGGTGCAAAATTTTTGCCAAGTAATATCAGTGTCTAAAATTTTCATATTTTTAAAACCATTATCAACATTTTCAAAGGAATTCTCAATGAGTTGCATAGCAAATCTACGCTGAAAAGCAGTATCTAGTGTGAATACATTTTGATCGCTCGTATTCATTGTAGCGATTATCCATAAATTTGATGGGATTCTTATACTTGCATTTTTATCGTTATGGACAATATTTGCAATATCCATATTATTGATAGCATACTCACTAGAGCCTTTTTTAAAGCCACCTTTGTCATGTTTAAGCCTATCAAGAAGTTGAAAAATTTCTCCAAATATGGCAGGCGCATTACCACGATTGATTTCATCAATCACTAGGACATGCTTAGTTTGTGGGTTATGATACGCTTTTTTTAGGATGTTTGTAAAAGGTCCAGGATTAAATTTATAACTAACGATACCGCCATCATTCACGCTTGGCATAATCTGTCCCACAAAATCACTATAAGAATAATCAGGATGGAACACTATCTTTTCTACCACACTATTATCATTGCAATAATCTCTTTGTAAAGTATAACTTTTGCCACTACCAGGAACACCATAAAGGATGATATTTTTTCCCCCATCTATTCTAACGCTTTCATCTATTTTACCATCATCTAAAAGACTCGTTTCATTCTCACCAAAAACCAATAAATGCTTGCTATTACTGATTAAGCCATTTAAAACATTGTATCTTGTATCAGTGGGTAAAATGATTTCTAATGTGTATTTTTTATAAGATATATAAGTAAAAAGCAGAATATCATCAATTTTTAACTCATAATCCAATCGGGTTTCTTTTATTTTATCAGTTTCTGCATTAATGATTCTCTTAATTCCTCCACCAAGTCTAGGATCTGTTGCTAAGAGGATGCTAACTTTATCGTTATAGTTAGATAAGATACCCCTCATATCTACTTCGTCTTGGTTGTTGGCGTTATCAAAAAAATGCTCTAAAATATCTCTTGTAATACTGATTTGTTTGTTAATGCATTGATTATCAATTTTCCTCAAATAAACTTTCATTTTTCACCTTTTTAAACATCTCATTTTTTACAAACTCCCCCCACTGCTCTGCCATCGCCTTTGCAAATCCTGGAAATGTTTTACTCCTCCAAATTTGACGCTCTTTGGCTGATTTTGTTTTAGTCAGTCCATCGCTATACCATTTTGCTATTTTTTTACCGCTTTTAAATTCTATAAACTCGCCAGGATCAACGATGTTTGTGTATTTTAAGGGTGGTAAGTTTTTAAGCCACAAACAAGTCTTTTTTGATGCACTATCGCCAAAGTGGTAAGGTTGGACTATTTGATCGGGCTTTTTGTATCTTGTATTCATTATGCCAATGGGGTTTTCTATTGCAATATAAGGGATTTTTGCTTCCACTAAATCCATAAAGAATTTTGAAGCTTCCTCTCTGTCTTTTGTGCGGTTGGGGAATTTGGGATGGGGTCTTTTTTGTTCTATGGGCAAATCTTTATCTCTAGGGTGGTAATACCACTTCGCTCCACTAACAGCTAAAAAAGTGCAAGGCGGGTGCGCTATCATCATATCCCATTGCGAAACTTTTACATGTTTGCCATTTTGCAAAACACCGCCTTTATTTCCAATCACTTCAAAAACATCGCAATTAAAATGCCACTCAGGATGCCCGCCACTACACTCTAATAGATCACAACTATAAGCGTTGAAACCAAGCTTTCTAAATTCATTGCACACCCTTTGGCTTTCTTCACAAGCTACTAAAATATTTATATTAGTTTTTTTCATCTAAAACCTTTGCCACTGCTAGGGCTATATTTTTAGCAAAATTAACTGGCACTGCATTGCCTATCATTTTAAAACAAGCCGCTTGCGATCCGATAAATTCAAAATCATTAGGGAAAGTCTGCAAGATTGCTGCTTCTCTTATGGTGATAGAGCGGCTTTGATTAGCTTCTGGGTGTATAAACATAAAACCATCTTTTTGCAAATGCGCCACTAAGGTTGGCGATGGTTTATCCCATTCTAAATTTCTGTATTTGTTATGGTTTGAGACTTTTCCCGTAATTTTAGTGTAAAAGTCAAGCTTTTCTTTTGCAGAAGCGTTATTCATGTTGTTTTCAATCCAAAATTCCATCGCTTTTAAATCTCGTAAATTATTATATCGTGGAAAATTTTGTGTCAAATTATTTGCACCAATAAGTTCGTGAGAAATGTTTTTATTGCTAGTTTTTAGGGGTGTTTTGAGCGGTCTAAACTTGGGTAAATGGCCAATAGCGTCTCTAACGGTAAGTGGTGGTTTTTTTGATTTGAGATTGTCTAAATTTTGATAAAATTTGAATAACCATTCTTTATTATCTTTACGAACGCCAAATATAATTACTCGTTTTCTAGTTTGTGGGACTTCATAATCATCGCTAGAATAGATTATCTCTTTCATTTCATTTGGTTTTTTAATTTCATACCCTATTTTTGAAAAAGATTCATAAATCCTATCTTTTACAAATTGATTGCCCGGTTTTGCACTAAGCATGCCAGGAACATTTTCAAACACAAAGCATTGTGGTTGGTAATAATCAACTATCTTAACAAAACTTTCAAAAAGATAATTCCTATAATCATATTTCATAGAGTGTTTATCTTGCGCTCTACCCACAAGAGAATAAGCTTGACAAGGAGGACCGCCAAAGATAACATCTATTTTTTTACCACTAATTACGCCATTTAACCCAAGTTGGCTAACGCTTTCATCATTATCAGATCCATAAATTTTAAGAGTTTCACCACTCCAAGAGCCATTTATCAATTCATCCGTTTTTTGAATATCAAATTTAATAACTCTCTTTTTTGCCTCATACTCACTGATTTTAAAGCGTTTGATTAAAGCATTTCTCAGTGTAGCAACCATAGGTTTTTCCCACTCAATGTGGGCTAAAATATTAAATCTATTTGTATTCGCAAAACCCAATGATAAACCACCAGCCCCACTAAATAAATCTATACAATTATATTTGCTCATTTAAGCTCTCAACGCTATTATGGTGTTATAAAGCCTGTTTGATAATTTATTTTTTGTTTCATTTTGCCCACCAACCATCTTTTACTTTAAAAGCGGTTGTAACCAAATAAAAAAGCTCGAGATAAATCAAGCGTATTTTTTCGTATCCATTTCAATAAAACTTGGTGCAAGTCCTTCTTATACCCAAACTCACACTCTTTCAAATGGGGTAAAATTCTCTCTCTCTTTTATCCCCCTAACCCCCAAAGACTGCTTTTTGAGAGACTATCCGTCTGATTCAATCAAGCTCTTATTTAATCTTAAAAAATGCCTTTGAATATTTTTATTGACGCTCAATAAAAAAGTCAATCCATTCTAAATAATTTTTAATCACAGATTCCACACACGCTTTAAATAAAGCTCATTAAACAAAGCCCAAAAAAGGGGCTGATAACATCCCTTATGATAAAAAAGCTGTGTCTAAAAACGCTAACTCAATAAAAAGATAATCTCACTTCACCTTTTCAAGATACTCTTCTGTTTCCGTATTGACTTTAATTACCTCACCTTCTAAAACATGGAAAGGCACTTGCACGACCGCACCGGTTTCTAAAGTCGCTGGTTTTTTGCTTGCACTTGAAGTATCGCCCTTAAAATTAGGGGCTGTTTCTACAATCTTTAGAGCCACAACTTGCGGCACATCCACTGAAATCGCCTTGTCATTATGCAATAAAACCTGCACTTGCATGCCGTCTAGCATCCATTTAGAAGCCTCACCCACTTGAGAGTCGTTCAAAGCGATTTGCTCATAGCTCTCTATATCCATGAATTGGTATGTGTCGCCATCGTGATAAAGGTATTGCATCGTTTTTTCAACCAGATTAGGCTCTTCGCACTTATCCCCCGCATGGAAAGTCTTCTCAATCACCTTGCCATCTAAAAACGACTTGATTTTCGCACGCACAAAAGCCGCACCCTTGCCGGGCTTGACATGCTGGTATTCTACAATCCTATAAGGCACACCGCCCAATTCAATTTTCAAGCCCTTTTTGAGCTCGCTCATCCCAATTGCCATGTTACACTCTTTCCTTGTTGATTAAATTTTATTAGCGCTACCCAAAAGTTTCATGCGCTCTTTGACCACATTTTTAAGCGCTAATTGGGCCGGAGAAAAAAACTTCCTCAAATCAAATTGGCTCTTATCTTCATTGGCCACCTTGCGCACTTCTGCGATGAAAGCGATCCTTAAATCCGTGTCAGTATTGACCTTATTGATCCCCCCTTTCACGGATTCTTGTAAAAATTCAAAAGGCACGCCCTTAGAGCCTTTCAAATCGCCTCCAGCGTCCAAATAAGATTTCCTCACATTATCTGGTATCGCGCTCGCTCCATGCAAAACTAAAGGGATATTAGTGAGCCTTTTGACTTCTTGCAAGCGTTCAAAATCCAATTTTGGCTCGCCCTTAAATTTAAACGCTCCGTGGCTTGTCCCAATAGCTGGGGCTAAGTAATCCACTTGAGATTCTTTGACAAACTGCTCCGCTTCTTTAGGATTCACTAACACCGCGTCTTTTTCATCTACTGAAATATTGTCTTCAATCCCCATCAAACGCCCCAGCTCCGCTTCCACGCTCACCCCAGCGTTATGCGCCATTTTGACCACTTTAGAAGTCAATTCCAAATTTTCTTCAAAAGCATGATGAGACGCATCAATCATCACAGAAGTGAAACCCGCTTTCACGGCTTTTTCGCAGCTTTCAAAAGTCGTGCCATGATCTAGGTGTAAGGCTACAGGAATGTGCGGGTAGCGTTCGCACATGATTTTCACCATGCCCACCGCCATATCAATCCCCATGTATTTGATCGCTCCTTCGCTCGCTTGAATGAAAAGCGGGGAATTTTCTTCGTTTCCTGCTTCAAAAATAGCGTTTAGCATTTCAAAATTCACGAAATTAAACGCCCCTACCCCATAACCTTCTTTATGGGCTTTCAATAAGATTTCATTGCCTTTAACTAACATGATAACACCTCATCTACTTGTTGATAACAATTTTAGCGTGCTTCCTTAATTCCTCAATGCGTTGATTCATGCGTTCTTGGAAAAGCTTTTCTTGTAACATCCCCTTAATGGTAGGTTTAGCTTGCTCATAAGTATAAGTTACAGGGCTATCTTTAGAAATCAAATAGATAATATGATAACCAAACTCTGTTTTAACAGGGGTTTTAGTGTAATCCCCAGGAGTTAAAGCGAAAGCGGCTTTAGAAAAATCCGGAGCCATTTGGTTCTTTTGGAATTTCCCCAAATCACCGCCATTTTGCGCGTTCTTGCTGTTAGGATCAATCGTATCCCGATTGGCTAACTCAATGAATTTGGCTTCTTTTTTAGCCTTTGGCTGTTTGTCAATCTCAGAAATAATCCGTTTAGCCTCATCTTCGGTTTTCACTAAAATATGCCTAGCATGGGCTTCTTGCTTGACAAAAAGCTGATCTTTATTAGCGTTGTAAAAATCTTGCATTTCTTTTTCTGGGATTTGGACTTTTTTCACTTCTTCAGCCTGTTTTTTAGCCCAAAATTCCACTAAAGCCTGTTTTTTAACCGCTTCCATCATCGCTTTAAATTCTGGAGTCTGATCGAGCTTTTCTGCCTTAGCCTCATTTTCTACAAGTGCGGTGCGGATAGCTTGCTCAATCAAGGCTTCTTTTTCTTTCTCTTTAAGCTTGTCAAAATCAAAATTAGGATTTCGTTGCTTAATCATATCAAAATCGCTTTTAGTGATAGGTCTGCCATCCACTGTCGCTAACACGCCTGCTGAAGAATCAGTCGTTTTTTTTGTGTTATGCGTAGCGTTATTTGCGTTATGAGCCGGCTTAGCCATCAAAAACGACGCACTCAACGCGCCCACTAACGCTAAATTTAAGATATTTTTTTTCATTGTGTGTTCTCCACTCTAAACTAATTTTCATCATTAAATTTACATTATAGCAAATTTAAAACAAAATCAGCTATCATGATTGCAGAAAACTCACATTGAGAGGTAAGAAATGCTTAAAGTTATTCATTCCGTTCAAAGTGGGTAAGTGGGTAAAAATGTTCGCCTCAGATGTTGTAATAATATTGATTATCTTTTTTGGTGTTAGTTTTATTCTTTTTGGAAAGGAAAAGAATGTTAAAGAAGATTCAAAATTTCATAAAACAATAATCAAAATTTCATAAAACAATAATCAAAATTTTATAAGACAATGATGAATGTTATATTTACCATTGTTGCTGTAATCGTTTTGTGTCCTTGGATACTGATGGTATTGTTTTACCCCATAATGTATTTATTGTTGCATGTTATTCCATCTTAAATAACTTCTATACTCTATTAATCAATCTCATATTGATAAGCCTACTATGTAAGATTAAGGGACTTTGCGCTTAAATTACCCTATCAAAGCGAGAAGGATTTCAAGTTATGGTTTTGTCTTTATTTATCCTTAAAAAAAGCTTTAATGATTTTTTAAGCGCTAGAATGCTTTTAATCAATCTTGGTCCTATCCTTTTGAGTTTGGCGTTTTTTGGAGCTGTTTTTTACTATAATGGCGGGAGTATTGTGGGTTATTGCCAAACTTTATTACCGCAATCTTTGAATGACTATTCCCATTCTCAAGGCTTTTTTGCTGGTGTGTTCGCATGGGTTTTTAAAGCGTTAGTGTATTTTCTTATTTTTTGGATCGTGATTCTTTTGAGTTTAGTCATCAATATTTTTGCGTCCATTTTTTACACCCCTTTAGTGGTCTCTTATTTGCACCAAAAATATTATCCCCATGTCGTTTTAGAAGAATTTGGCTCTATTCTTTTTTCTATTAAATATTTTTTAAAAGCACTCATTCTTATGCTTGTATTGTTAGTGCTTTTAACGCCCTTTTATTTCATTCCCTTTATAGGGGTCTTTGGGGTCTTTTTTTCCATAATCGCGCATTTCCTTTTTTTCAAAAACACCATGAGTTTGGATATAGCCAGCATGATTTTTAATTATCAAAGTTATCAAAACCTACTCAAACAGCACCGATTGAAGCATTATCGTTTCTCGTTTTTTTGCTATCTTTTTTCCTTAATCCCTTTTTTTAATTTTTTTGCCACCTTGTTGCAAACCCTAATGCTAACGCACTACTTTTTTATCCTTAAAGAAAAAGAATGTTAGATTTTCTCCAAGAGCTTAGCACCCCCCATGTTAGGGATTTTTTCTTGTTGTTTTTAAGGGTTAGCGGCGTGCTGTCTTTTTTCCCTTTTTTTGAAAACCATTTAGTGCCTTTGTCGGTGCGTGGGGCTTTGAGCTTGTATGTGAGCGCGATTTTTTACCCCACTTTAGAATTTTCAAACGCCGCTTACACGCCAGAGGGTTTTATCATTGCTTGCTTGTGCGAATTGTTTTTGGGGGTGTGCGCGTCTGTCTTTTTACAGATCGTCTTTGCAAGCTTAGTGTTTGCAACCGATAGCATCAGCTTTTCTATGGGGCTTACGATGGCGAGCGCATATGATCCTATTTCAGGATCGCAAAAACCCATTGTAGGGCAAGCCCTTTTGTTGTTAGCGATTTTAATTTTATTGGATTTATCGTTCCACCATCAAATCATTTTGTTTGTGGATCACAGCCTAAAAGCCGTCCCTTTAGGGCAATTTGTCTTTGAGCCAGCGTTGGCTAAAAACATTGTCAAAGCCTTTTCGCACCTCTTTGTCATAGGGTTTTCTATGGCGTTCCCTATTTTATGCTTGGTGTTATTGAGCGATATTATTTTTGGCATGATCATGAAAACCCACCCTCAGTTCAACCTGCTCGCTATTGGGTTTCCGGTTAAAATTGCTATCGGGTTTGTGGGCATTATTTTAATCGCTTCGGCTATCATGGGGCGTTTTAAAGAAGAAATCAGCCTAGCCTTTAGCGCCATTAGTAAAATCTTTTAAAGGATAAACATGATTAGTTTTAAAGAAGCTCTAAAAATCCATTCTAGCATTCCCTTAAAACCCTTAGAAATAGAGATTGTCTCTTTGTTTGAAAGCACAGGGCGCATTTTAGCAGAGGATATTGTTTGCATTCACGCCTTGCCCAAATTCAATCAAAGCGCAATGGATGGCTATGGGTTTAAAATGCGAGACTTGGGCCAAAAAACTCAAGTCATCCAACACATTTTTGCCGGAGATGATGTGAGCGCTTTAGAAGTTAAAGAAAATGAATGCGTTAAAATCATGACTGGAGCGATGGTGCCAAAAGGAATAGAAACGATTGTCCCTATAGAATGCATGCTAGAAAGCCATGAAAATTTTGCCCTAGCTCCCAAAGATTTTAAAATAAACGCCAATATCCGTCAAAAGGGCGAAAACGCTTCTTTAAACAGCGTGTTAGTCCCTAAAAATACCCGTTTGAATTACGGGCATATCGCGCTCATTGCCTCTCAAGGGTTAAAAGAAATCAAAGCGTTTAGAAAATTAAAAATCGCTTTATTTAGCAGCGGCGATGAATTAGTGCCTTTAGGGCAGAACGCCCTAGAATGCCAAGTTTATGATGTTAATTCAGTGGGTATTTTTAACATGCTTAAAAACTACAACACGCATTTTCTAGGGGTTTTAAAAGATGACAAAAATTTACAGCTTAAAATACTTGAATTGCAAGACTATGATGTCATCCTTTCAAGCGCGGGGGTGAGCGTAGGGGATAAAGACTTTTTTAAAGACGCTTTGAAAGAAAAAAACGCCCTTTTTTATTATGAAAAAGTCAATCTCAAACCTGGAAAACCGGTAACTTTAGCCCAACTCAATCAAAGTATTATTATAGGCTTGCCGGGCAATCCTTTAAGTTGCTTAGTCGTTTTACGAGTTTTGATTCTACCCTTATTGGAGCGCCTATCCTTAAATAAAGATTTTAAACTAAAACCCTTTAAGGCTCAAATCAATGCCCCTTTAAAGCTTAAAAATAAACGGACGCATTTGATTTTAGGCAATTATTCAAACCACCAATTCATTCCTTACAACAACAACCGCTATGAATCAGGAGCGATTCAAGCCCTTGCACAAGTGGATTCTATCGCTTTAATTGATGAAGGAGTGGGATTGGTTCAGGGCGAAATTGAAATTTTAAGGTTTGAAAATTAAAATGGCTTTCAACAATGCTATAATGACAAGTTTAAAACCCCACTCATAAAGGTTCTGTTTGTGGATAACTACACCTATAGCGAATTGTTAAAAAGCTTGCAAAACAAATGCGATAATATCGCTTTAATCATCAAGCCTGAAAAGATCAAACAAGAATTAGAACGCATTGAAAAAGAACAAGAAGACCCTAATTTTTGGCAAGATGTCTTAAAAGCCAGGGACACCAATAAAGAAAAAGTGCGCTTAAACCGCTTGCTAGAAACCTATCAAAAAACCAAAAACTCTTTAGATGAAAGCACAGAATTGTTTGAACTCGCTCAAAACGATAACGATGAGGTTACTTTATCCTTGCTCTATGAAGAGGCTCCTACTTTAGAACACAGCGTCCAAAAAGTGGAAATTGAAATCATGTTAAGCGGTGAAAACGATGCCTCAAACGCTATTATCACCATTCAGCCTGGAGCGGGGGGGACGGAAAGCCAGGATTGGGCGAGTATTTTGTATCGCATGTATTTGAGATGGGCGGAAAGAAGGGGCTTTAAAAGCGAGATTTTAGATTATCAAGATGGCGAAGAAGCGGGCATTAAAGGGGTCGCCTTTATCATTAAGGGCGAAAACGCTTATGGCTATTTGAAAAACGAAAGCGGGGTGCATAGGCTTGTAAGGATTTCACCCTTTGATACGAACGCTAAACGGCACACGAGTTTTGCGAGCGTGCAAATTAGCCCTGAATTAGACGATGACATTGATATAGAAATTGATGAAAAAGATGTCCGTTACGATTATTATAGAGCCAGTGGGGCAGGCGGTCAGCATGTCAATAAAACAGAAAGCGCGGTTAGGATCACGCATTTCCCTACCGGTATTGTGGTGCAATGCCAAAACGACAGGAGCCAGCATAAAAACAAAGCGAGCGCGTTAAAAATGCTTAAATCCAAGCTTTATGAATTGGAATTAGAAAAGCAGCAAAGCAACGCCAAAAATGAAGAAAAAAGCGAGATTGGCTGGGGGCATCAAATCAGAAGTTATGTCCTAGCCCCCTACCAGCAAGTCAAAGACGCGCGCTCCAACACCGCTTATAGCAATGTGGAAGCGATACTAGACGGCGATATTGATGCGATTTTAGAGGGCGTTTTGATTGCTAAAGCTTAAGTGCGCTAAAATGACAGCTAATCAATTATGGTTACTATAAAACGCTTTTTAAAACCAATTGGCAAGGAACAACAATGACACAAGAAGAATTAGACGCTTTGATGAATGGTGGCGATTTAGAAAACTTGGAAGCCCTAGAAACTAAAGAGGGAGCTAAAGAGAAAGAAGAGGCTAAAGAAGAAAGCTCTAGCCAAAAAATGACCGTCAAAAAAGAAGACGCTGAAAAATACGGCAAGATTAGCCCTAATGAATGGCCTCCCCCTCCCCCCACTGAAGAGCATAAAGTCGTGCATCAATTAGATGATGTTACAAGAGATTCTGAAGTGAAAGCCACGCAAATTTTTGATCAATTGGATTTGATCGGAGCTAGCGCTGAAAAAATCGCTAAAATGGTTAAAAAAATCCAAGAACCTTTGCAAAAACACCAGGAAATTTTTGACAATTTGCATGCGCATTTCCCCCATGTGGAATCTTTTAAAACCGCGCTCAACGAGCAACAAGAAATCCTAAACGCCCTTAAAAGCATTGAAGAAGAAGCCGCTAATTGCTCTGATAGCTCCATGCAAGCGATGGATATTATGCAGTTTCAAGACATCCACCGCCAAAAAATTGAACGAGTGGTCAATGTCATGCGAGCGCTCAGCCAATACATGAATTCGCTTTTTGAAGGCAAAATTGATGATTCCAAGCGCGTGAGTTCAGCGACTTTTATCACCGGCGATGACGATAAAGATTTAGCCAGCGCTGATGATATTGAAGCCTTGATCGCTTCTTTTGGAGCCAAGTAGTTTTGAACCAAGTTGAATTACTCTCTCCAGCTGGTAATTTAAAAAAACTTAAAATCGCTCTCAACTATGGGGCTGATGCGGTTTATGGGGGAGTGAGCCATTTTTCTTTACGCAATCGTGCGAGCAAGGAATTCACTCTAGAGACCTTTAAAGAAGGGATTGACTACGCCCATGCGCTGGATAGAAAAGTCTATGCCACGATCAATGGTTTCCCCTTCAATTCACAGCTCAAACTTTTAGAAGAACATATTGATAAAATGGCAGAGCTAAAACCAGACGCTTTCATTATCGCTGCGCCTGGTGTGGTGAAACTCGCTTCAAAAATCGCCCCGCATATTCCCATCCATTTATCCACGCAAGCGAATGTCTTAAATTTGCTAGATGCGCAAGTGTTTTATGATTTAGGGGTTAAACGCATTGTGTGCGCGAGGGAATTGAGCCTGAATGATGCGATTGAGATTAAAAAAGCCTTACCCGATTTAGAATTAGAAATCTTTGTGCATGGGAGCATGTGCTTTGCCTTTTCAGGGCGTTGCTTGATTTCGGCTTTACAAAAGGGGCGCGTGCCTAATAGGGGGAGTTGCGCGAATGATTGCCGGTTTGATTATGAATATTACGTGAAAAACCCTGATAACGGCGTGATGATGAGATTGGTTGAAGAAGAGGGTGTAGGCACGCACATTTTTAACGCTAAAGATTTGAATCTCTCTGGCCATATCGCTGAAATTTTAAGCTCCAACGCCATTAGCGCGCTTAAGATTGAAGGGCGCACCAAGTCCAGTTATTACGCCGCGCAAACCACGCGCATCTATCGTTTAGCGGTTGATGATTTTTACCATAACACCTTAAAGCCGAGTTTTTATGCTAGCGAATTGAACACGCTTAAAAACAGGGGTTTTACGGACGGCTATTTGATGCGAAGGCCTTTTGAAAGGTTGGATACTCAAAACCACCAAACAGCCATTAGCGAAGGGGATTTTCAAGTCAATGGCGAAATCACAGAAGACGGGCGTTTTTTTGCATGCAAATTCACCACGACCACTAACACCGCTTATGAAATCATCGCTCCCAAAAATGCGGCTATCACGCCCATAGTCAATGAAATTGGCAAGATTTACACCTTTGAAAAACGCTCTTATTTAGTGCTGTATAAAATCCTTTTAGAAAATAACACCGAGTTAGAAACTATCCATAGCGGGAATGTGAATTTAGTGCGACTGCCCGCACCCTTACCGGCTTTTAGTTTTTTACGCACCCAAGTCAGAGTCTAAAAATGGCGTTTGATTAGTGCTAAAATATGGTATTACAAACGATTAAGAGAAACGCATGCCATTAGAAACTATCACGCTCGCTCATATTTATGAAGAACAAGGGTTTTTTGAAGAAGCGTTGCGAATTTATACTAATATTTTAAACAAAACCCCTGACCATGCAGAGGCGTTAAAACAAATGAAGCGTTTGGAAAAAATCCAAAAAAATCTCGCTCCTTTCAAACATGATGCAATACTAGAGCGGCACTATTTAAATTTTATCAAAGGGGATTGTTTGAGCGTTGAGAATTTAGAACAATGGCTGGTAGAATGGAATTGAAAAACATTATTTCAGAAACCCTTAATGAAATTGAAAAAATGGCTAAAACCATTGATGATGGTTTTAATACGGCGCAAAAAACGCCCTCTTTTTTCAAAACGCCCCCTCATCTGCAAAACACCCCAAACCCTAAAAATGCTAACACCCCTTTAGAGCCAAAAAACGCTGCTAAAATAGAAACCCAAGAAAAAATCACAGAAGAAAATACAGAAGAAAAAGAAGAAGAGGTGCCAGAAATCATTATAGAAGAAATCGCGCAAGAAAACCCCACGCAAGTGTTAATTTCAAACGAGCGGGTTTTTTTAAAAAATTTACTAGAGAGGACATTAGTGTTATTGAAAGGCATGCAAGCTTTAGAAGAAAAAGACGCGCTGAAGCGTTTGGATTTAGTGGCGCGTTTCTTGCAATACCAATTGAGCGTGCTTGAAAAACGATTGGAGTCTTTGGAGCGAGAAAACACAGAGTGAAAAACGATCAAAGGAATTTTTTAAAAATATTAAAATATTAAAAAATAAGGCTTTAATTTTCAATATTCCATGAAAACAAAGCCTTAATTTCCATTAATAACTATGATAATGTTTTGAATTTTTATTTTTAAGATATTTTCAAGGTATCTTTAATAATAAAATGCTAGAATTAGTTCCCTAAAACATTAACAAAGTTAATCGTTTTTAAAGTTGCAGAAATCATTGAAGGAGTTAATTGAAGTATGATAGAAGTTTTAATGATAGAAGATGATATAGAATTAGCCGAGTTTTTGAGCGAGTTTTTGCTCCAACATGGCATTCATGTAACCAATTACGATGAGCCATATACCGGCATTAGTGCGGCTAACACACAAAATTACGATTTGTTGTTGTTGGATTTAACTTTGCCTAATTTAGACGGGCTTGAAGTGTGTAGGCGCATCTCCAAACAAAAACATATCCCTATTATTATTTCTTCAGCAAGAAGCGATGTGGAAGATAAGATTAAAGCGCTAGATTATGGGGCTGATGATTACCTCCCTAAACCCTATGATCCTAAGGAATTACTGGCTCGCATCCAATCCTTACTCAGGCGTTCTCATAAAAAAGAAGAAGTGAGTGAGCCAGGCGATGCGAATATCTTTAGGGTAGATAAGGACAGCCGAGAAGTGTATATGCATGAAAAAAAGCTAGACTTAACTAGGGCTGAATATGAAATCCTTTCGCTTCTCATTAGCAAAAAAGGTTATGTGTTTAGCCGTGAAAGCATTGCGATTGAGAGCGAGAGCATCAACCCTGAAAGCTCTAATAAAAGCATTGATGTGATCATTGGCCGTTTGCGATCTAAGATTGAAAAAAATCCCAAGCAACCGCAATACATCATCTCTGTTAGAGGGATTGGTTATAAATTAGAATACTGATTCTAATAAGGAGTTAAGGGATTTTGCGTTTCTCTATCTTTTTTAAGGTTGGCGCTTTGTTTATGATAACGCTCTTTAGTTTTGGAGCGTTCGCTTACTATTTCGTGTCTTCTCAAATCAGTCACGAAAACTATCAAAACGAAATGCGCCATTATCAGTTTGTTACCACCATCAATGAAATTTTAAATAACTACTCTGATTATAGAGCCATAGAAGATTATCTCTATAAAATTGGTTTTAGAGAAACCACAATAGAAAATTTGGAAAAGGTTTTAGCCAAAAGACGCCACCAGTTGCACCACAGAAATATTGGGTATGCGGAAGTGTTTAAATTCAGCGATATGGTTTTTATCCTTTTAAAAAAGGATGAGCATTTTGTGCTTTATAAAGATTTGCATTCGGTTTCTTACAGGAATTATTTCTTAGCCATTACGGTGGGTTTATTATTGATTTTATTCCTCTTTTTATTTGTTTTACAGAGTTTATTGCCCTTAAGAGAGCTGAGATCCCAAGTGAAGCGCTTCGCTCAAGGGGATAAAAGCGTGAGTTGTAAAAGCAAACAAAAAGATGAAATAGGGGATCTGGCTAACGAATTTGACAATTGCATCCAAAAAATCAATGCGATGAATGAATCTCGGGTTTTATTTTTGCGCTCTATCATGCATGAACTACGCACCCCTATCACTAAGGGTAAGATACTAAGCTCTATGCTCAAAGAAGAGCTGTCTTACAAGCGCTTTTCATCTATATTTGATCACTTGAACATGTTGATTGAGCAATTTGCCCGCATTGAGCAGCTCGCTTCCAAAAATTATGGGAGCAATAAAGAAAAATTTTTAATGAGCGATTTGATCGATAAGATTGAAAAAATGCTTTTAATTGATGAGGATAAAAAAAGCCCCATCCATGTATCCTCTTCCAATTACATCATTGAAGCGGATTTTGAATTGTTTTCTATAGCGTTAAAAAACATGGTGGATAATGCGATCAAATACAGCGATGACAAACAGGTGTTTTTGGATTTCATCGGCAATGATTTGGTGGTGTCTAATAAAAGCAAACCTTTAAAAGAAGATTTTGAAAAGTATTTGCAACCCTACTTTAAATCTTCTAACCCCAGACAAGCCCATGGTTTTGGGTTGGGCATGTATATCATTAAAAACGCTTTAGAGGCTATGGGGTTGAATTTGAGCTATCATTACAGCAATGGGAGAATTTGTTTCACTATCCATGATTGCGTTTTTAATAGTTTTTACGATTTAGAAGAGGATAACGAAGAGCTACCCCCCCCCCCCCGAAAATTTGAAAGAGGTGAGCGGAATGAAAGGGATAGAAAAAGCCAATTGTGGGGTTAAAGAAAAACAATAAAGAGAGAACATGTTCAAACGATTGAGAAGATTACGAAGCAGCGAAAACTTAAGGGCGATGCTAAGAGAAACGCGCCTAAATATTGATGATTTCATCGCTCCCTTATTTGTCATAGAAAGCGATAGTTGTATTAAAAATGAAATCAGTTCCATGCCTGGCGTTTATCAAATGAGCATGGAGCCTCTTTTAAAAGAATGCGAAGAACTAGTGGGTTTAGGCGTCAAAGCCGTTTTATTGTTTGGCATTCCTAAACATAAGGACGCTACAGGAAGCCATGCGTTAAATAAGGATCATATTGTCGCAAAAGCCGCCAAAGAGGTTAAAAAACGATTCAAGGATTTAATCGTTATAGCGGATTTGTGTTTTTGTGAATACACCGACCATGGGCATTGCGGGATTTTAGAAAACGATTCTGTGTCTAACGATAAAACGCTAGAGATTTTAAATCTTCAAGGGCTTATTTTAGCTGAAAGCGGTGTGGATATTCTAGCCCCAAGCAACATGATGGATGGGAATGTTTTGAGCTTGAGAAAAACGCTAGATAACGCCGGCTATACCCACACGCCCATCATGAGCTATTCCACTAAATTTGCGAGCAGTTACTATGGGCCTTTTAGAGATGTAGCAAACTCTGCCCCGAGTTTTGGCGATCGCAAAAGCTATCAAATGGATTACGCTAATCAAAAAGAAGCGCTTTTAGAAAGTTTAGAAGATGAAAAACAGGGCGCGGATATTTTAATGGTGAAACCGGCTTTGGCGTATTTGGATATTGTTAAAGAAATCAGAGATCACACTTTGCTCCCTTTAGCGCTCTATAACGTGAGCGGGGAATACGCCATGCTCAAACTCGCTCAAAAGTACAACCTGATCAACTATGAAAGCGTTTTATTAGAAACGATGACTTGTTTTAAAAGAGCGGGAGCGGATATGATTATTAGCTATCATGCTAAAGAAGTGGCTAACTTATTACAAAGGAATTGAATGGGACGAGCGTTTGAATACAGAAGAGCGGCTAAAGAAAAACGATGGGATAAGATGAGTAAGGTTTTCCCCAAGCTCGCCAAAGCGATCACTCTAGCGGCAAAAGATGGCGGGAGCGAACCGGACACGAACGCCAAACTACGAACAGCGATTTTAAACGCTAAAGCGCAAAACATGCCTAAAGACAATATTGACGCAGCGATTAAAAGAGCGAGCAGTAAAGAAGGGAATTTGAGTGAAATCACTTATGAAGGTAAGGCGAATTTTGGCGTGCTAATCATTATGGAATGCATGACTGATAACCCCACCAGAACCATTGCCAACCTTAAAAGCTATTTCAATAAAACGCAAGGGGCAAGCATCGTGCCTAATGGCTCTTTAGAGTTTATGTTTAATAGAAAAAGCGTGTTTGAATGCTTGAAAAATGAAGTGGAAAATTTAAAACTCAGCCTAGAAGATTTAGAATTCGCTCTCATTGATTATGGTTTGGAAGAATTAGAAGAAGTGGAAGACAAGATTATTATTAGAGGGGATTATAACAGCTTCAAGCTCTTAAATGAGGGGTTTGAAAGCTTGAGATTGCCTATTTTAAAAGCGAGTTTGCAACGCATCGCCACAACGCCCATTGAATTGAATGACGAACAAATGGAGCTTACCGAAAAATTACTGGATAGGATTGAAGACGATGATGATGTGGTCGCGCTTTATACGAATATTGAGTGAAATGCAAAAAGGCTCAAAGGATTTTTAACAAAACCAACAAAAGGTTTTGTCGCTATAAATTTGTAAAATCCTATAAAGAGTTATAAAACTCCTTTTTATTGGATTTTTAATTTTATTTTGATTAAATAAAAGGTTTTTGTTTTGTTCAAACATGAAAGCTTTATTTAATATTCTTTTTTTTAAAAAACTTGTTTTTAAGCTTTCTTATAGTTAATTTTTGTTTTGTGGTGAAGTTATTTTTCAAAGCGCATAGGGGGATTTTAAAATAACGCCCCCTTTAACCCCATAATCCCCTAAAGAAGCGCTTTAAAAAATTATCGCTTGTGTCTTGTGCAAGCTCTTTTATATTTATTGTGAAGCGCCCAAACGCTAAAGCGATTGGGCTTCCTAGGCTGATGTTGGGGGAAAGTTTGGTTCTCACTCTGTGTCCCTAATCATAGGGATTTTACAGAGTTTGAGCCTCAACGCATTCCCTACAGGTCTCACACATCATATCTTATAAAGGCGTAACTTTGCACGCTTCCTACGCTAGATGCAAATGTATGGGGGTATTATACTACAAAGATATTTGGGATTTCTGCTTGGGTGGTTTTAAAATGCCTTTGAGTATTTTTATTACCAATATGAGAATAAATCCAAACCCTAAATTTGCAGATTTTTAGTCTCAATACCCATCAATGGAGACACTTCAATCCCTATTTGATAGCAAGAGAGAATACAGAAAGATTCTATAAGATGAGTTTTAATCATTAGCCCCTAAACTCTGGCTTATTGCGTATCATCTTGCATGTCGTTTTGCACATCATCTTGCAAATCATCAGACTTCTTGCCAATCACTTCTTCTAACACTTTACAGCTACCACTAAAGCCTAGAGTGCAACCTTTCTTATAATACGAAATGGCTTTATCTAAATCCTTTGGAGCGCCCTTACCCGTGTAATACATCACCGCCACATTATGACAACCGCTCCCCCTTTTTAAATAACAACCCTTTTTATAAAGATTCAAGGCTTGCTCTCCATTTTGTTTGACATCCATACCGACTTCATACATGTATCCCAAGCTCACACAGCTCGCTCCGTCTTTCAAATGGCACCCTCTTTTAAAATTCGCAAGGGCTTTTTTCAAATCCTTCTGTACGCCTTTGGCGTTCCTATACATATACCCTACAAAGTTACAACTAATGCCGTAATTCAAACTGCAAGCGTATTTAGAAAGAGAAAGGGCTTTGGCATAATTTTGCTTAACGCCCGTGCCATTAAAATACATAAAACCTAAACTCCCGCAACTCACCCCACCCTTTAAGTGGCACCCTCTCCTATAATAATAGAGAGCCTTTGGAAGGTTTTTTTGAACGCCATCGCCATCTTCATACATAGAGCCTAAACTCGCGCAAGCGAGATGATTCCTTAAATTGCACCCTCTCCTATAATAATAGAGAGCCTTTGGAAGGTTTTTTTGAACGCCATCGCCATCTTCATACATAGAGCCTAGACTCGTGCAACCAGCCCCCACCCTTAAATTACAGCTCCTCTTATAAAAAGCCACCGCCTTATGGTAATCCCCTCTCTTAAAGGCTTGAGCAGCCATTTTAAAATATTTCTCACCGGTTGTAGCCACCAAATAACTGGAACAACTTGCCATTAAAAATAAAATCAAAAACCACTTTTTAGTCCAACTCTTTATCATCTCATTCCTTACAAAACTAAGCCAAAGCTCACACAAAGAAAAATCAGTAAAACCCCAATCTAATTGGTTATTATAGTATAATATTGTCAAAAAATAAATTCAACTTTGGATTAAATTCAATTAAAAAACCTATTTTAGGAAAACCACTTAAAATGAGTATTACTATTCCTATTGTTATCGCTTTTGACAATCATTATGCCATCCCAGCTGGCGTGAGCTTGTATTCCATGCTAGCTTGCGCTAAAACAGAACACCCCCAATCACAAAATGATAGTGAAAAACTTTTTTATAAAATCCACTGCCTGGTGGATAACTTAAGCCTTGAAAACCAGCACAAACTCAAAGAGACTCTAGCCCCCTTTAACGCTTTTATGAGCGTGGATTTTTTAGACATTTCAAACCCCAATCTTCACGCCACTTCAATAGAACCCTCTGTAATTGATAAAATCCATGAAGCTTTTTTGCAACTCAATATTTACGCCAAGACTCGCTTTTCTAAAATGGTCATGTGCCGCTTGTTTTTGGCTTCTTTATTCCCACAATACGACAAAATCATCATGTTTGATGCAGACACTTTGTTTTTAAACGATGTGAGCGGAAGTTTTTTTATCCCGCTAGATGGCTATTATTTTGGAGCGGCTAAAGATTTTGCTTCCGATAAAAGCCCTAAACATTTTCAAATAGCGCGAGAAAAAGACCCTCGTCAAGCCTTTTCCCTTTATGAGCATTACCTTAAAGAAAAAGACATGAAAATCATTTGTGAAAACCACTATAATGTTGGGTTTTTAATCGTGAATTTAAAGCTATGGCGTGCTGATCATTTAGAAGAACGCTTACTCAATTTAACCCATCAAAAAGGCCAGTGCGTGTTTTGCCCTGAACAGGATATTTTAACGCTCGCATGCTATCAAAAAGTTTTAATCTTACCTTATATTTACAACGCCCACCCTTTCATGGTCAATAAAAAACGCTTCATTCCTAGCCAACAAGAAATCGTCATGCTGCATTTTTATTTTGTAGGAAAACCTTGGATTTCACCCACTGCTTTATATTCTAAAGAATGGCATGAGACTCTTTTAAAAACCCTTTTTTATGCTGAATATTCCGTGAAATTCCTTAAACAAATGACAGAATTTTTAAGCCTTAAAGACAAACAAAAAACCTTTGAATTTCTTGCCCCCCTACTCAACCCAAAAACCCTTTTAGAATACATCTTTTTTAGATTGAATAGGATTTTCAAACGCTTAAAAGAAAAATTTTTTAACTCTTAGCGTTCTCGTTTGGGCAACACGCTATAGGCGAATTTGACATAAATCGCTAAACTGATCAAAAGCACCGCCACACCGACAGCCAAATACACCGCATAAGTGATTTTATCCGGTTCGCTCACGCTGAATTTAAACACTAACATTAACGCTTCAATGGCTAATGCGATAATGATAGAGCCTAAAAACCTAATCATCGTGCGGTGGATCGCATGGTGGTTGTCCCCGCTATTTTTACCCAAAACTTCCTCTTCAAAAATCGCCTTGACCAGATCAAAGGTGGCTAAGGCTAGGGTTAAAAGCACAATGGGGTGGAACACTTCTTTAATGTCAAAACTGCTAAAATTGACAATCGCTGTCCAAAAGCTAGAAATGCATTTCACAAATAAAAGCAACGACACTAAAGTGAGCATGATAGAAATCATAAAATACATGACCATGCTCCCTTCGCTAAAGGTTCTGAAATACTTTGAAGGTGAGCTGATTTCAATCGCCACCCTCAAAGGGATTTGCAAGCACACCACAAACGCCAGATCGTTATTTTGATCATACACCGGGTAAGACGCGCTCACTACCAAATGGTTTCCTTTTTTAGAAGGGTAAGGATCGGTTAAAATACAACGCTTTTCACTCACGGCTTGATAAAAATAATATTTATCGCTAAAACTGGCATGCGATTCTAATTCAATCCCTTCTGTTAAATCATGCTCTAATATCCCCTCCTTATGCCCCTGTTCTTTAAGCTGGCTTGGCTTAAGAATTAGCATGCCTTTAGCGTCTAACACAAAAAAATTTTTTGCCATTTTGATTTCAGCATGCATTTTTCTGATCTGTTTGTTTAAATAATCCAAAGTGATTTCAGGGAGGTGGTTGCGGATATTGTGCGAAAACAAATAGGTAAGATAAGCGTATAGCTCGGTGCGGATCTTGGAATATTGGACAATGTCTCTACTTAACATCAAAAGGCCTTTAAAAAGATTTTATGCGATGAATTGTAGCACTTGTTTTAAAGAATTATTTAAACCACCTCTTGCATCAATGATAAAGGAGGCGTTTTTTTCATAGAGAGCTTGGCGTTTTTCAAAAAGCTCTTTGGCTTGAATGAGATCATTCAAAAGGGGGCGTTTTTCCCTTTCTTTTTGATTCAAGCGCTTAATCAAGGTCTCAAAATCAATCTTGAGATAAAAAGTTGTGCCTAAACCCTTAAAGTTATCATGCATCACAATGCCCCCACCGGTAGAAATAACATGGGGGGTTTTGAGCGTTTTTAATTCATCAATCAAATTTTTTTCAAACATCCTGAAATTGTCTTCGCCAAGCTCTTCAAAAATCCCTCTCACGCTCAAGCCCACCCTCTCGCTAATGATCATATCCGTATCCAACACTTCTAATTTCAAAGCCAGCCCCAATTCTTGCGCTAAAGAGCTTTTACCGCTCCCCATAAAACCGATTAAGACTAAATGCTGCATGCTTTTATTTCAATTTCAATTCATACGCCCCGTTTTTTTCTTCCAAAAGATAGCGGTATTTCCCGTCTAAAATGAGCGTGATGCGGTAATAATCTTTGTGCGTGCCGACTTTAATTTGAGAAAAAAACTTCTGGTTTAAATCCCTATTTTGATAAATATCCAAAGAGCCTTTTTGCGTGTCTAACACGATTCTATAAGGATTGACTAGCACAAAAGAACGCAAAATTTTATAGGGGGAACGCAAAATCATCGTGTTGTTTGCCATTAAAAAATCAAAATCTTGGATCTGGTAGCGTTTTTCAAAAGCGGCTGGATCAAGGGTGTGTTGGGAGAGCTTTAAGGGGTAATGCCAATCAATGCTTTTATCAATGCCCACGACTTTAGAATGGATAGAGCCATCAATATCCTGGTAAGTGAGCGTGATTTGTTTTAAAATCCTAGCGCTCGTGGGCAAATCCACATGGATTTCTTTAAAATAACTATCATAGATCCCATTAAAGCCCCCTTGCAAATTCTTGGAATTGATTTCAGGCTCAAAAGGGTTGTCTCTAGCCAATAAAACGCTTAAAACCACCACCAAACCTATCATCTTTTTTAACACTACCATTTTCCTTAAATCTAATCTCTAGGCCGTAATTCCTTCAACTCA
Organism: Helicobacter pylori NCTC 11637 = CCUG 17874 = ATCC 43504 = JCM 12093; assembly: GCF_900478295.1. Classification (NCBI taxonomy): domain Bacteria; kingdom Pseudomonadati; phylum Campylobacterota; class Epsilonproteobacteria; order Campylobacterales; family Helicobacteraceae; genus Helicobacter; species Helicobacter pylori. Next base: position 367,929 of record NZ_LS483488.1, on the reverse strand, counting down.
AACAAACGCTTTTGCAAACGCACATTCTTGCTTTGCAATTCGGTGATTTCTTGTTGCAAGCGTTCATGCTTGTCCCTTAAATCCAAATAAACTTCTAAAGAAGAGCCCCCAAAAAGCAACTTCCCTAAATAATACCCAAACCCAAGCAGTAAAAGGAAAAAGACAATAAGGAAGCTATGGCTATAGAAAAAATCTCGCGCTTTGTTGTCTTTGATTCCATCGTTTTCAAAAAGGCCACTAGCCATGCTTAAACAACTCTTTACCGATATAAATCCCCCCTTTTAATTCATGCTCAATCTCTAAAAGGCGGTTGTATTTGGCGATCCTTTCACTCCTTGCGGTGGATCCGGTTTTAATCTCTCCCGTATTCAATGCGACTGCAAAATCAGCGATAAAGCTGTCCTCACTCTCCCCGCTTCTATGACTCATCACGCATTGATAGGCATGGTGTTTGGCTAATCTTATGGTCTCTAAAGTCTCACTAATGGTGCCGATTTGATTGGGTTTGATCAAAATGGCGTTCGCAATGTTTTTTTCAATGCCTTTTTGCAAGAGGCTCGCGTTCGTTACAAATAAATCATCGCCCACTAACTGGATTTGATGCCCTAATTCCTTGCTTAAAAACGCCCAACCCTCCCAATCGTCTTCGCTCAAACCATCTTCAATGGACACGATCGGGTATTTTGCCACCAACTCTTTATAATAAGCCACTAATTCATGCGAATCTAGAATCTTATTTTCACCCTTTAAATGGTAATTGAAATGTTCATCTACCAATTCGCTGCTCGCTACATCTAAAGCGAGCGCTATTTCTTCGCCTAATTTATAGCCGGCTTTTTCAATGGCTTGAGAAATAACTTCAAGGGGTTCTACATTGTTGTTAAAATTAGGTGCAAAGCCCCCCTCATCGCCCACGCTTGTGAGCTGATTCTTTCCATCTAAAAGTTTTTTAAGCGTGTGATAGACTTCCGCGCTCGCTCTTAAGGCTTCTTTGAAACTTTCAAACCCTAAAGGCATGATCATGTATTCTTGAAAGTCTATGGAATTATTCGCATGCGTTCCGCCGTTGATGATATTGAGCATCGGCACAGGCAAAGTCAGAGCGTTAGCCCCCCCTAAATAGCGGTATAATGGCAGATTTAAAGCCTTCGCACTAGCCCTTGCTAACGCCATAGAAACGCCCAAAACAGCGTTTGCCCCTAAATTAGCGTAATTAGGCGTGCCGTCTAAAGCCCTTAACCTCTCATCTACAAAAGCCTGATTGATCGCTTCAAGCCCTATTAAATGGTGTTTGATCACGCTATTGACATTCTCGCATGCCCTTAAGACCCCTTTACCCAAAAAACGGGTTTTGTCATTATCCCTTAATTCTAACGCTTCTCTTTTACCGGTGCTCGCCCCACTAGGCACAATCGCGCTCGCCTTAGTGTTATCGCTCAAAATCACGCTGGCTTGAATGGTAGGATTGCCCCTACTATCCATCACTTCTAAAGCATGAATATCTTTAATGGTTAGCATCAAAATCCTTTTTATTCCATTTCTTCTAAAGGCTCATCGGGTAAGGGCATGATCTCTTCATTAGAGCCAATACTCTCTTTAATCTTAAGAGTGATTTCATCCGCTAGGGCTTTGTCTTCTTTCAGTAAGGCTTTAGCGTTTTCTCGGCCTTGCCCTAGCTTTTTATCCTGGTAGCTAAGCCATGCCCCACTCTTATCCACAATGTCTAATTTCACGCCATAATCAATGATTTCGCCCTCTTTAGAAATCCCCTCCCCAAACATGATGTCAAATTCCGCTTCTCTAAAGGGTGGAGCGACTTTATTTTTAACCACTTTGGCTTTAGCCCTGTTGCCAATATGCTGTTCGTTTTGCTTTAAAGCCGCGATTCTTCTAATATCAATCCTAACGCTCGCATAGAATTTTAAAGCGTTACCTCCGGTTGTGGTCTCTGGACTCCCATAACCCATCATGCCAATCTTCATTCTGATTTGATTGATAAAAATAAGAGTAGTGTTCATCTTGTGCAAGACACCGGTGATTTTTCTTAACGCATGGCTCATAAGCCTTGCTTGCAAGCCCACATGCTGATCGCCCATATCCCCATCAATCTCCGCTTTAGGCGTAAGAGCCGCCACCGAATCCACCACCACTAAATCAATCCCTCCGCTTCTTGTGATCGTTTCTAAAATCTCTAAAGCTTGCTCGCCTGTATCAGGTTGGGAAACGAGTAAGTTTTCCGTATCCACGCCTAGTCTCTTAGCGTAATGCACATCTAGGGCATGCTCAGCGTCAATGAACGCGCACACGCCGCCATTTTTTTGGCATTCTGCAATAATATGCAAGCTTAAAGTGGTCTTCCCGCTTGACTCTGGCCCATAAATTTCAATGATCCTGCCCTTTGGAACGCCCCCAATCCCTAAAGCCAGATCCAACCCTAACGAGCCTGTAGAAATAGCGTCAATCTTTTCTACTTGCTTATCCCCAAGGCGCACCAACGCCCCCTTACCAAAAACCTTATCAATTTGTTTGATCGCTAAAGAAATCGCTTTTTGTTTGTCTTCATCTATTGCCATTAAATTACCTTATTGAATTTGATTTGTTTATTCTATCAAATCCTAGCCTAAAATCTATTATAATAAAAGGACTTACCCCATCACAAAAGGATTTTACTTTGATTAGTGTCGCTCATAGCCCTGATGCTGATGATATTTTCATGTATTATGCGATTAAGTTTGGCTGGATAGATTGCCCCATTAAGAATAAAGCATTCCACAACATTGCCCTTGATATTGAAACCCTAAACCAAGAAACCCTAAAAAACACTTATGATGTGAGTGCAATCAGCTTTGGGCTATACCCTAAAATTGCGAACGATTACGCTTTGCTCCCCACAGCGACGAGCTTTGGGAATGGCTATGGGCCTAAATTAGTGAAAAAAAAGGGTGTGAAATTGAAAAAAGATTTTAGAGTCGCATTAAGTGGGGAGCACACCACCAACGCCCTCTTGTTTAAGATCTATTACAAACATGCGCGCATCGCTTACATGAATTTTTTAGACATTGAAAAAGCAGTTTTGGAAGAAAAAGTGCATGCGGGTGTGCTAATCCATGAGAGCATCTTGGATTTCCATAACGAGCTAGAAGTGGAAAAAGAATTGTGGGATGTTTGGAAAGAACTCATTAAAGCTGATGATTTACCCTTGCCTTTAGGAGGCATGGCGATTAGGCGCTCTATCCCCTTGTATCGCGCGATTTTGATTAAAAAGGCTTTGATTAAAGCAGTTGAAGTCGCGCTAAAACACCAAAATTTGCTCTCTGACATGCTGTTAGAGCGCTCGCTCATTCGTGTCAATAAAGAGCGCTTACAAACCTATTTAAGCTTGTATGCGAACGAAACTTCAACGCGCTTAAGCGAGATTCAAATTCTCGCCATAGACAAGCTTTTTGAATTAGGCTATCAGCATGGGTTTTACGCTAACTTGTTAAAGACTAAAGATTGCTTGCTCACTGATGAATATTTAAAATACCGCTTTTCTTAATCCAATTCCAATTTATGCATAAGCAAGTAACGGATCACCCCATACAATAAAAGGATTTTTAAAAGATCCACTCCCCATAAAAGATAGTATTTATTTTCTTGCAATTCTTGTTGTTGCAAGAAATAATAAAACCCCTCATTGATGCTTAAACCAGAGCTCATTAAGGGCAGTAACGCATTAAACGCTAATTCCAAAACAACCCCCACAAGAATGAACAACAGCCCTCCTAGTAAAAAACGCGCTTTTTTGATCCTAGCAGCGTTTAAAACGCTCAAAACAAATAAAAATTTCATTAAAACAAGCCCTAAAAACAGCGCGATACCTAGGGTTTTAGTGGGTTTTAACACAAAGGTTTTTAAAGCGGTGTGTAAGATAAACAGCACGCTGGATTGTGCGTTAAAAAGATAATAGCCCAAACGCACGCTCACCACAAACCAGAACAAACTGAAAATAAAAAACACCATAGGGAGCAAGATTTTAGGGAGCAATAAAGACTCTAAACTAACGGGTAAAGAAAAGCTTAAAACCCCCCTTTTAGAAAAAAGCGCATTGAGATTTTTGATCGCTCCCACACTGATTGCAATTAGTAAAAACGCCCCCAAGACAAAAAAGAGCGTGTAGCTTAGGGTGAGCATGGTCGTTTCTTCAGCGCTTTGAGAGGAAAAACAAACCGCTAAAATAGTGAGCGTTATTAAAAAATTCCCCACAACAACATTCCCTACTTGCCCCAAGGCGTCATGCTTAAAAATTTTTAAAAAACCCATAGCCTTATTATACCCGTTTGGATAGAAAATTCAGGCTTTTTAATGATTGAGTGTTAATAAAAACGCTAAAGGCATTTTTTAAATGCGCTACTTTAAAAAAGCCAGTTGCTCCAAAATCAATTCTTCTTTATTTTTAAAAACAAATTTAAAAAGGATCTTATAACGCCCCATTTTGTCGCTCTCTAACAAATCAAATTTTAAAGGCTCGCATGCGCTTCTACAATCAAGCGTTCCTAACCATCTGGGCTGTGATTTACTGGGATAAAACGCTAAATACACTTGAATGTTTGGCGGATCTAAAGCGGGTTTGAGCGGTTGCAATTGCGCATAAAGCGTGTTGGATTTTTCCAAAATCAAAGCGTTGTTTAAAAGGTTTTCTTGGAGTTTTTTATCCCCATGCGTGCCTTTAGAAAAATAGGGCAAAATGGGGGTTTTAGAGCCTTCTGTGAGAGATTTTAAACCCACCAAAAAACGATAATTGGATTTAAAGTTTTCATAGGTTTTAAGCATAGCGTTAAAATTTAAATCCACTTCGTTATGGCCCTTAAAATACACTAAATCGTTTTTAGGCGAATTTTTTAGGGCAAACACCACCAAAAACACCACAATCCCAAGCCCAAGAATAAGCACGCTCATGATCCCTAAAGGCCAAAAGTTTTTTTCTTTCATTGGTTTCTCTCTTAAGATTTTTTAAAAAAATAAAGCCCTAAAAACGCGCCCAAAAGCGTCAATAACAAAATATAAATAACCACCTTTACAAAAGTTACTCCCTTAGGAGCGTTAAAATTTTGCGTGATATTCACACGATATTTTTCGGCTAAAGCATCTACTGCGACCGAATAGCCGTTAATGAGCATGGCTGAAATCCTTTGGGGCGTGTATTCTTTAGGGTTTGTAGGGAGTAAGGGAGCGATTTTTTCAAAAAAGATTTTATCAGTGTCTAACAAATCTTTAGGGTTAGCCACTAATTCTATTTTTTGAGCGTCATGGTAAAAAAAGAATACCACAAAAGGGGGTTTGAGCTGTTTTAAAAAGCCCTCTTGATACTTTTGGCGTTCATTTTTATCCGCCAAAGCGATAGGATTTTTTTCAAAATCCGTCATATCAATCGCAAAACGCACGCCTGTTTTAAGGTAAAGCTCTTTAGAAACGCTCTCTACAAACGCAACGCTTTTTTCTACCAAACGCCCTTTAGAATTATTCAAAACATAATCATCAGCCCCCAAACAACAAACAAAGGCTATTACAAGCCATAAGATCCTCATGTGCTAAACAAAAAAAAGTTAGGTACAAAAGAAATAACAATCGTCATTAAAATGGTCGCTACTACCATTAAGGCTAAGATTTTTTCTAAAGTGGTGAATTTCATTTTTTACTCCCTTGATTGACTAATTCATAATTGGCCCGGTTTTGGGTGTTTTTTGTCTCTAAGGCGTTAATATCCTTATAGCGGTAATAATTGGTGGCTTGCTCTTTTTGGATATGGATCGCTTTGAGCGTAAAAAAAACGGCCACACACAATAAAATAACCACAATCAGTAAATTCCCTGCTAATCCGTTTAAAAATTTCATCTCTTTTCCTTTAATCTTCTAAGGGTTTTAGCGATCGGATAAATTCAGCTAACGCTTTAACTTGCAAATCGCTAAAGTTTTTATATTTAAATGATGGCATATGCCCTATATTGCCCTTTTTGCCATGCGTTAAGATATTTCTTAAAAAATTCTCTGTGCCGTAAGCGGTCAAATCGGCTGCAAACACTTGATTTTCTTGCAAGCCCTTACCATCATTGCCATGACAGCCTGTGCAGCCCATGCTTTCAAACAGCTCCTTGCCCTTATCAATGAGTTGAGGGTTTTTGGTTTTTTTAACGCTAGAAATTTCTGCCATCACATAGCTCGCAATCGCTTTAGCGTCTTTTTCATCCAAGTCCATAGCGGGCATTTCCCCAGCGAGATAATCCATGCCTTTAGAGCCATGCTTAATGGTGTCCATAATGCCCTCTTCTTTACCCCAGCGCACCAGATTTTGAGCGCTCCCATGCAAGCCCTCAGCGGTGATGCCATGGCATTGCGAACAATGGACTAAAAAGATGCCTTGACCCATATCCACTAATTCCTTTTGACCCAAATGCTTCCATTTGGCTTCAAATTTTTGGTTGTGCGCTTTAACTTCTTCATTGTATTGCCCGATTTGAGAAAAGCTATTCAGCGGATACCCAAAGAAAAAATACCAAAAAGCCCACACAATCGTGCACATAAAGCTTGCGATCCAGCCTACTGGCACATTATTGGCAAACTCCCCTATCCCATCAAACAAATGCCCATTTTCTACAAGCTCACCTTGAGATTTGCTGTCGCGCATTTCTTTAATGAGCGAACTGGATTCATAGATGGTTAAAACTAAAATCACAAGCGCTGCAATCAAGCCAAAAACATTTATATGGTCGTTTAAAAAATCCATTTCAACTTTCCTTTATGCCCTTATCATGAACTTCTTTATGGCGTGGTTCAATCAACTCATCTTCTAAAGCATCATTTAACGCTAAATACCCGTATCGCTCATAATCCACGACACCCTTTTTTTGCTTTCTATACATGCTAAAAATATAAGCGTACAAAAAGAGCGTAAAAAGAATGGTGAAAAACGCATACGCAAAACCTCTCAAACTTTCTAAATCCATCATTCACCCCTTATTTAGCGTTTTGATTAGCGTTGATCCTGGAATTACCCAAGCTATTCAAATAAGCGATCAAAGCCACAATTTCTAACACTTCGCCTCTTTGAATGGCGTCTAGCACTCGTTTGTCTTTCATATCGGCTGTGATTTTTTTCGCTTCTTCTAAATAGGCTTTTTTCGCTTCTTCTACATTCCCTAATTTCACGCCGTTTTCGGTGTCATAAGGCACGCCAAAAACCTTTTTTTGCGTCAAAGCTTCTGCATAGGCGGTGTCAAAATCGCTCTTTTTGATGAATAAATGCTTGTAAGCTGGCATGATGCTGTGCGGCACAACGCTTTTAGGATCCAGCATGTGCTTTTCATGCCAATCGGTTGTGCGATAATCCCCAACCCTGTGCAAATCAGGGCCAATCCTTTTAGAACCCCACAAAAATGGCCTGTCATACGCGTATTCCCCGCTCAAACTATACGCGCCATATCGATCCACCTCAGCTTGGAAAGGGCGAATAAGCTGGGAATGGCAATGATAGCAACCTTCTTGGATATAAATTTGCCTCCCCGCTGTCTCTAAAACCGTATAAGGCCGTAAGCCTTCAATCGGGCGAGCGGATTTAAAAAAGTTGGGCAAAATCTCCACCAAGCCCGCGATCGCAAACACAAAAATAAACGCAAGAGTGAAAAAGAACGGGTTTTTTTCTAAAAAACTAAACATTTCCAACCTCCCCTATCGAGACATAGGCGTGGCGTAATTGGGCTCACGCTCTAATTTTTTGCCTGCTGTGATGGTCATAAAAATATTGTAAGCAAAAATAATAAATCCAATAAAATACATAAGACCCCCAACACCTCTAATATTGTAATAAGGGATTAGCACCTTAACCGTGTCAATGAACTGGTAAGTGAGATTCCCATACTGATCCACATCCCTCCACATCATCCCTTGCGTGATCCCTGCAATCCACATGGACGAAAAGTAAAGCACAATCCCTAAAGTCATAATCCAAAATTGGAAATCCACAAGCCTTCCTGAATAAATCTCTCTTTTGAAAAGCCTAGGCGTCATGTGATACATGCTCGCAATCAAAGTGAAGCCTACCCACCCAAGCACGCCGTCATGCACATGCCCTATAATCCAATCGGTGAAGTGCGCTAAAGCGTTCACGCTCTTAATGGCTTGAATAGAGCCTTCTAAAGTGGAAAGCATGTAGAAAGTTGAAGCTAAAACTAAGAATTTGATCAAAGGGCTTTCTTTGAGCTGGTGCCATTGGCCCCTCATCGTTAAAAGCATGTTAATGGCTGTCCCCCACGAAGGCAAGATCAACACCACTGAAAACACGCTAGAAAGGGTTTGCACCCAATCAGGCACGGTGGAATAAATCAAATGGTGCCCGCCTGCCCAAATATAAACAAACATCAAGCTCCAGAAAGAAAACAAAGTGAGTTTGTAAGAAAAGATAGGCTGGCCGCTCTCTTTAGGCAAGAAATAATAAATCGTGCCAATCACCCCACTCGTAAAGACAAAAGCGACCGCATTATGCCCCCACCACCATTGAATGAGCGCATCATTACTGCCTGAATACATGGAAATAGAATGCCAAACACTCCCCATATCAGCGACAAAATAGGTGGGGACAGAAAGGTTATTGAAGATATACATCACCGCTATACCCACATAAGTAGCGATGTAATACCATAAAGACACATAAATGGTATTTTCTCTCCTAACGCTCATGCTCCCAAACATATTAACCCCCCATAGCACCCATGCCACAACCACAATAATATCTAAAGGCCACATCAATTCGGCGTATTCTTTAGATTGAGTAAGACCAGCAAACAGGCTAATGACCCCTAGAATTAAAAGAAGAATCCAGAGCCAAAAATGCAATAACCCTACAATTTTCAAAAAGGGGTGTTGGTAATAAGTGATTTTAAGCACCCTTTGACCGATATAATACCAACTCGCCCAAATCCCCCCAAGAGTGAAACCATAAATCACCGCATTCGTGTGTAAAGGGCGTAAGCGGCCAAAAACGCCATACTCCCCTGCAATGTAATTCAAGTTAGGGAAAGACAATTCAAAGGCTAGCACAATCCCTATTAACATGCCTATTATCCCAAAGCCAACCATCGCATAAAGAAACAATTTGCTAATGGAATAATCATAACTCAAAGGCACATTTTCTTGCATGCAATACTCCTATTTGTAGTAAATTCAACAAAGATAAACATAATTATAAAGTTTTATCTTTTTCAAAAAGCTTAATTTTTAATCTTTTTCTGTAACATTGTAATAACTCAATCCCATTTGAATGATATTTTTAAGTCAAATTATTACTATCTTTGGCTAAAGGCTAAGCATGATTAAACAAACTCTCTCAATCCTTGCCCCTTTTTTTATCGCAACGCTATTGTATTTTTTAGGCGCACCGGATGGGTTAAACCCTAACGCATGGCTTTATTTTTGTATTTTCATAGGCATGATTATAGGGCTAATTTTAGAGCCGGTGCCGCCAGGTTTAGTGGCATTGAGCGCGTTAGTGTTGTGCGTGGCGTTAAAAATTGGAGCGAGTGATAAAGTAGAGAGTGCTAATAAGGCCATTTCGTGGGGTTTGAGCGGGTATGCGAATAAAACGGTGTGGCTTGTGTTTGTCGCTTTTATTTTGGGTTTAGGGTATGAAAAAAGCTTGTTAGGGAAACGGATCGCTCTTTTACTCATTAGATTTTTAGGGCAAACCCCTTTAGGTTTAGGGTATGCGATTGGTTTGAGCGAATTGTGTCTAGCCCCCTTTATCCCTAGCAACTCCGCTAGAAGCGGGGGCATACTCTATCCAATCGTTTCATCTATCCCGCCTTTAATGGGATCTGCTCCAAATAATCACCCTGACAAAATCGGCGCGTATTTGATGTGGGTCGCTTTGGCTTCAACTTGCATCACTTCGTCCATGTTTTTAACCGCACTCGCTCCTAACCCCCTAGCAATGGAAATCGCTGCCAAAATGGGGGTGAATGAAATCTCATGGTTTTCGTGGTTTTTAGCGTTCTTGCCTTGTGGGGTGGTTTTGATCCTGCTTGCGCCTTTATTGGCGTATAAAACCTGCAAACCCACCTTAAAAGGCTCAAAAGAAGTGAGTTTGTGGGCTAAAAAGGAATTAGAGGGCATGGGGAGGTTTTCTTTAAAAGAAATTTTAATGCTCAGCCTCACTTTATTGGCTTTACTAGGTTGGATTTTTGGCAAACCTTTAGGCTTGCATGCGAGCGCAACGGCTTTGATTGTCATGGTTTTAATGGCGTTTTGCAAGATTGTAAGCTATGAAGACATCATTAAAAACAAGAGCGCGTTCAATATTTTTTTATTGCTTGGATCGCTGCTCACGATGGCTAGCGGGCTTAAAAATGTAGGGTTTTTAAATTTTATCGGCAATGCGGCTCAAAATTTTTTTAGAGCATGCCAACTTGGATCCGTTAATAGCGGTATTGTTTATTGTAGCCCTCTTTTATCTGTCGCATTATTTTTTCGCAAGCATCACCGCTCATGTGAGCGCGTTATTCGCGCTTTTTGTAGGGATTGGTTCACACATTCAAGGGGTTAATTTGCAAGAATTGAGCTTGTTTTTAATGTTTTCTTTAGGGATTATGGGGATTTTAACCCCCTATGGCACAGGCCCATCCACCATTTATTACGGGAGCGGGTATATTCCAAGCAAGGATTTTTGGAAATGGGGGTTTATTTTTGGCTTTTTGTATTTAATCGTGTTTTTAAGCGTGTGTGTGCCTTGGGTCAAACTCATCGCTTTTAGGTGGTTGTAGTTGGAAACTTTACACAACGCCCTTTTAAAATGGTATGAAGAATGTGGGCGAAAGGATTTACCTTTTAGGAATTTAAAGGGCATTAACGCTCCCTATGAAGTCTATATCAGCGAAGTGATGAGCCAACAAACCCAAATCAGCACGGTGGTTGAGCGTTTTTATTCCCCCTTTTTAGAAGCTTTCCCCACTTTAAAAGACTTAGCGAACGCTCCATTAGAGGAGGTTTTATTGCTCTGGAGAGGGCTTGGTTATTATTCAAGGGCTAAAAATTTAAAAAAAAGCGCTGAAATTTGCGTTAAAGAACATAACTCACAATTACCTAATGACTATCAAAGCCTATTGAAACTCCCAGGAATTGGCGCATACACGGCTAATGCCATTTTATGTTTTGGCTTTAGAGAAAAGAGCGCATGCGTGGATGCTAATATCAAACGAGTGCTTTTAAGGCTTTTTGGTTTGGATCCTAATATCACGGCTAAAGACTTACAAATTAAAGCGAATGGCTTTCTCAATCTTAATGAAAGCTTTAATCATAACCAAGCCCTAATTGATCTAGGGGCTTTAATCTGCTCCCCTAAACCCAAATGCGCGATTTGCCCCTTAAACCCTTATTGTTTAGGTAAAAATAACCCAAAAAAACACACGCTTAAGAAAAAACAAGAGATCATTCAAGAAGAGCGTTACTTGGGCATTGTGATCCAAAATGACCAAATCGCTTTAGAAAAAATAGAGCAAAAACTCTATTTTGGCATGCACCATTTCCCTAATTTAAAAGAAAATTTAGAATGCAAACTCCCCTTTTTAGGCGCAATCAAACACAGCCACACTAAATTCAAACTCAATTTAAACCTCTATCTCGCTACGATAAAAGATTTAAAAAACCCTATTCGTTTTTATAGCCTTAAAGACTTAGAAACCTTACCCATAAGCTCTATGACGCTTAAAATCTTGCATTTTTTAAAACAAAAAAATTTATTTGGGGGTTAAACCCTGCCAGATCCAAAATGGCTCTACTTTATCGCAGGCACCACTTCAGGGATCAAATACGCAATCGCGCTAATCACGACTCCCATGATCGCTACAAAAATAAGGGAGTATTTAACCGTGAATTTGAATAAATCGCTCTCTTTCCCAGCCAATCCCACTGCTGCGCAAGCGATAGCGATGCTTTGAGGGCTTATCATCTTGCCTAAAGTGCCACCCACGGTATTAGCCGTTAGGGTTAAAACCTCAGGGAGGTGTAATCGTTGGGCGGTGAGTTGCTGTAAAGAGCCAAACAAAAGATTAGAACTCGTATCGCTCCCGGTTAAAAACACGCCTACCCACCCGATCAAGGGCGAGAAAAAAGTAAAAGCCAAACCCGTATGCGTGAGCGCTAAGGCTAGAGTGGAAGAAATCCCGCTGTAATTAGACACATAAGCAAAGCTTAAGACTAAACCAATGGTGAGAATGGGGTAGCGCATTTCTTTTAGAGTTTCGCCAAAAACGCTCAGCGCATCGCTCACTCGCACCCTTAAAACGAGCATGCTAATAAGAGCGGCTAAAAAAATGGAAGTGCCAACCGTGTTGATTAAGAAAAATTTAAACACCACAGGAAAACTCACGCTTTGATTGGCTTCTACAAAAGGCGGGCTTTTAAAGATGTGGTTACTGATGTTATTGAATTCAAAATAAAAATTAGAAAAAGCTAACAAGCCGTCTTTTTCAAACAGAGCTTTAAAAAAAGGCTGTATCCATAACACAATCACTAAAACCAAAATCACAAAAGGAGACCAAGCGACATAAACCTTACAAATATGATGGTTACTCTTAGTGAATGAGGCCGCTTTGCCGTCGCTTCTAAAAATGACTTTAGGCTGCCAAAATTTCAAAAAGAGCGCCGTTGCAACGAGTGAAACAAGGGCTGAAATAATACCCGGCAATTCTGGCCCTAAATAATTAGAGCTTAAAAATTGCGCGCCAGCGAAAGAAAAAGCCGCGATAAAAACGGCCGGAAAAGTTTCTTTAATCCCTTTAAAGCCATCCATTAAAAACACAATGAAAAACGGCACTAACAAGCTCACAAAAAAGAGGATTTTACCCGTCATGGCTGAAATTAAAATCGCTGGCACCCCTACCGCGCTCGCCATCGCGCTTATAGGGATACCCACTGCGCCAAAAGCCACAGGAGCGGTGTTAGCGATTAGGCACAACCCGGCAGCGTATAAAGGGCTTAACCCTAAGCCCACTAAAATCGCTGCGGTAATGGCAATAGGCCCTCCAAACCCGATCGCTCCTTCTAAAAACGAGCCAAAACAAAAGCCAATCAAAATCACTAAAATGCGGTGATCCAAAGTGATGGACTGAACGCTTTCTTTTAAAATTTCAAAATAGCCGGATTTAACGCTGAGTTTGTATAAAAAAATCGCCGCAATGATGATCCAAGCGATCGGCCATAAGCCATAGAGGAAGCCATAAAGAAAGCTTGAACCCACCATGCTAACAGGCATTTTATACACTAAAACCGCAATAATGGCTGACAAAGCCACGCTCAAAAAGGCCGCTGTATAACCTTTGAGTTTGAAAACCATTAAAGATAAGAAAAATAATAAAATCGGCAATAAGGCTACAAGAGCGCTCAGCCAAATATTACCCAAAGGGTCATAAATTTGATGAAATTCTAGCACTAAAAAATCCCTTTTTAAAAATATTCTCTTAGCGCTAGATCTCTTTAAAAACCCCCTTATTTAGGAATGATGGGGATAATAAAGGGGAAGACATAAGCAATAAGAGTGAAGACAATCCCCATAATGATTGCCAAAGCGATGGAGTATTTTACAGTAAATCTGAACAATTCGCTCTCTTTCCCCACTAACCCCACTGCCGCGCAAGCGATAGCGATACTTTGAGGGCTTATCATTTTACCCACAACACCCCCTGAAGTGTTTGCCGCTAAGAAAAGCACTTCAGGCAAGCCAAGCTGTGTAGCGATGAGCATTTGCAAAGAGCCAAATAAAAGATTAGAACTCGTATCGCTTCCGGTTAAAAACACCCCAAGCCAGCCTACAACAGGCGAAAAGAAAGTGAAAACATGCCCAGTATCCGCTAACGCTAAAGCGAGCGTAGCACTCATGCCGCTATAATTAGCCACATACGCAAACGCTAAAACCACGCCAATGGTTAAAATCGGCAAACGCATTTCTTTTAAAGTGGCCCCAAACACCCCTATCGCATCGCTGATTTTCACGCGCAACAAAAACACGCTTAAAAGAGCGGCTAAAAAAATGGAAGTGCCTGTCGTTAAAATCAAAGGGAGTTTGAACACCACAGGAAAATTGGTCGCTTCAGTAACAATGGGAACGGTTTTAAAAATCTTTTGACTGATAGAATCAAATTCAAACGCAAAGCTAGAAAACGCCAAAGCCCCGCCTTCTTTAAAGAGCGCTTTAAACCAGGGTTGCGTCCATATGATAATCGTAATCGTGAGCAACACAAAAGGCATCCACGCCACAACCACCTTACAAATATGGTGTTTTTCTGTGTTTATCGTGGGCTCTTTGCCATTGCTGGTGAAAATGCGTTTGGGCTGCCAGAATTTTAAAAATAAAGTGGTAGAAATCAATGACACTAAAGCTGAAATAATATCCGGAAGCTGTGGCCCTAGATAATTAGAGCTTAAAAATTGCGCGATAGCGAAACTAAACCCGGTAACGGCCACTGCAGGAAAAGTCTCTCTAATCCCTCTAAAACCATCCATTAAAAACACGATGAAAAAAGGGATACCAATGGAAAAAATGGGTAACACCCTGCCCACCATTTGAGAAATCTCTAACTCAGGGATACCCACCACGCTAGCCATTGCCGTAATAGGAATGCCCACTGCGCCAAAAGCTACAGGAGCGGTGTTAGCGATCAGGCATAATCCGGCAGCGTATAAGGGGTTTAGCCCAAGGCCGACTAAAATCGCTGCTGTGATCGCTACCGGGCCTCCAAAGCCGATCGCTCCTTCTAAAAACGAGCCAAAACAAAAGCCAATCAGAATCACTAAAATGCGGTGATCTGGCGTTAGAGTTAAAATGCTTTCTTTTAAAATCTCAAAATACCCGGATTTCACTGAAAGGTTGTAAAGAAAAATCGCAGCGATCACAATCCAAGCGATCGGCCACAAGCCATAAAGAAAGCCATAGAAAAAACTCGCGCTCACCATTTGAGCGGGCATTTTATACACAAATAACGCAATAAGGATTGAAAGCAATAAGCTTAAAAACCCAGCGCTATACCCTTTAAGTTTAAAGACAATAAGAGAAATAAAAAAGAGCGCAATAGGCGAAAGTGCGACTAAAGCGCTCAGCCAAATATGGCCTAATGGGTCATAGACTTGATAAAATTCCATAAATTTTCCTTGAATAATTAAAAGTATTTTTTTATCTTACTTAAAAGAAAAAACTAATTTTAAGTAGCATTTAATATTAAGTCAAATTTAATGGGTTTATGGTTTATTTTAGTAACAATGTTTAAGCGAGTGGTTTATCAACTTGTGATTACAATCTTACCAATTTCTTACCAATTTTGAGTATTATATTGTGTTTGAAACTCTTAATTTTTGGAATTTAAGGAGCCTTCTTTGAAAGTCAATTTCTTTGCTACTTGTCTAGGAGCAGCCATATACAGCAACGCATCGCTTAACGCTATCAAATTACTCCGTAAGGAAAATTTGGAAGTGGTTTTTAAAAAAGACCAGACATGTTGCGGCCAGCCAAGCTACAACTCAGGATACTATGAAGAGACAAAAAAAGTCGTTTTATACAATATCAAACTTTATTCCAATAACGACTACCCTATTATTTTGCCCAGCGGTTCATGCACAGGGATGATGCGGCATGATTATTTGGAATTGTTTGAAGGGCATGCGGAATTTAACATGGTTAAAGATTTTTGCTCTAGGGTGTATGAATTGAGCGAATTTTTGGATAAAAAATTGCAAGTCAAGTATGAAGATAAGGGCGAACCCCTTAAAATCACATGGCATTCTAATTGCCATGCCTTAAGGGTGGCTAAAGTGATTGACTCGGCGAAAAACCTCATCAGACAGCTTAAAAATGTAGAACTCATTGAATTGGAAAAAGAAGAAGAATGTTGCGGGTTTGGGGGGACATTTTCGGTCAAAGAGCCTGAAATTTCAGCGGTTATGGTCAAAGAAAAGATTAAAGACATAGAAAGCCGTCAGGTGGATGTGATTGTTTCAGCGGATGCTGGGTGTTTGATGAATATCAGCACCGCTATGCAAAAAATGGGCTCTTCCACAAAACCCATGCATTTTTATGACTTTTTAGCCTCAAGGCTTGGGCTTTAACATTAAAGAATATTTTAAGGAATGATCATGGAAAAATACCATAGCGACCAGGAATACGAAGAAATCATCACCGACCAATTAGGCGATATGCAATTAAGGGAAAATTTGCGTTCTGCAATGGATACCTTAAGGGCTAATCGTAAGAATCTGATTAAAAATCGTTACAGCGAGTGGGAAAATTTAAGGGAATTAGGCAAAGAAGTCAAGCTTAAAATCTTATCCAGGCTTGATGAATATTTGGAATTGTTTGAAAAAAACGCCACTCAAAACGGCTTTAAAATCCATTACGCTAAAGACGGCGATGAAGCTAATGAAATCATTTACAACCTCGCTAAAGAAAAGAATATCAAGCGCATTTTAAAGCAAAAATCCATGGCGAGCGAAGAAATTGGCTTGAACCATTATCTCAAAGAAAAGGGCATTCAAGCGCAAGAAACGGATTTGGGCGAATTGATTATCCAGCTCATCAATGAACACCCTGTGCATATTGTCGTGCCGGCTATCCATAAAAACCGCAAGCAAATCGGTAAGATTTTTGAAGAAAAACTCAACGCCGCTTATGAAGAAGAACCTGAAAAGCTCAATGCGATCGCTAGAAAACACATGCGCAAAGAATTTGAAAGCTTTAAAATGGGGATCAGTGGGGTTAATTTCGCTATCGCTAACGAAGGAGCGATCTGGTTAGTGGAAAATGAAGGTAATGGCAGAATGAGCACCACCGCATGCGATGTGCATGTCGCAATTTGTGGGATTGAAAAATTAGTAGAAAGCTTTGATGATGCGGCGATTTTAAACAATTTGCTCGCCCCGAGCGCTGTGGGCGTGCCTATCACATGTTATCAAAACATTATCACAGGCCCCAGAAAAGAGGGCGATTTAGACGGCCCTAAAGAAGCCCACATCATTTTATTAGACAACAACCGCTCTAATATTTTGGCTGATGAAAAGTATTATCGCGCTCTTTCATGCATCCGTTGCGGGACTTGTTTGAACCACTGCCCTGTGTATGATAAAATCGGTGGGCATGCCTATCTTTCTACTTATCCTGGCCCTATAGGCGTGGTGGTATCCCCCCAACTCTTTGGCCTGAATAATTACGGGCATATCCCTAATTTGTGCAGTCTTTGCGGGCGTTGCACTGAAGTTTGCCCCGTAGAAATCCCTTTAGCCGAACTCATTAGAGATTTACGATCGGATAAAGTGGGCGAGGGCAGAGGCGTGGTCAAGGGGGTTAAAAGCACCCAACACAGCGGGATGGAAAAATTCTCTATGAAAATGTTTGCCAAAATGGCAAGCGATGGGGCTAAGTGGCGTTTCCAATTGAAAATGGCTCAATTTTTCTCGCCTTTAGGCAAGCTTTTAGCCCCCAT
The DNA here is from genome assembly GCF_900478295.1 of Helicobacter pylori NCTC 11637 = CCUG 17874 = ATCC 43504 = JCM 12093. Taxonomy (NCBI): domain Bacteria; kingdom Pseudomonadati; phylum Campylobacterota; class Epsilonproteobacteria; order Campylobacterales; family Helicobacteraceae; genus Helicobacter; species Helicobacter pylori. The sequence continues at coordinate 350,437 of NZ_LS483488.1, read as the reverse complement.
ACTGCCTTTAGTCAAAGAGTGGGCAAGCGTTAGGACCTTACCCAATATGGACCGAGCTTGCATGCAAAAGTCCAGCACTTAGAAGGGGTGATTTATGAGTAAAGAGCTTATTTTAAAGCGCATTAAAGAAGCCAGAGCCAAGCATGCCATTCAGGGAGCAAACCCTATTTATAGGAATATCATTAAAGTGGAGTTTGAAGACTTGGTGGAAGAATACAAGCATTTCCAAGTGTTGAATAAAGCTGAAGTCATTGAAAGCGCTAAGGAAAATTTAGAGCAAGCAATCTTAAAGGCTTTAGAAAATTTTAAAAGCAAAAAAGTCTTACACTCCACAGATTTGAATTTGAATTTTGGAGCGTTTAAGGATTTTACTTTGCAGCCTTATGATAAAGAAATTGAAGCGATGCGTGAAGAGTTGTTTGAGATTGATACGGCTTTATTGCATGGGGTTTGTGGGATTTCAAGCTTGGGCATGATTGGGGCGGTTTCTTCGCATGCAAGCCCAAGGTTGCTTTCGCTCATCACCCTTAATTGCATCATCTTATTGAAAAAAGAATCCATTGTGCGCAATTTGAGTGAAGGCGTGCAAGCTTTAAAAAACCAGAGTAAAAACGGCACATTACCCACAAACATGCTCCTTATTGGCGGGCCTAGCCGGACAGCCGATATTGAATTAAAAACCGTTTTTGGAGTGCATGGGCCTCAAAAAGTCGCTATCATTCTCTACTAAAGGATAAGAATGGAAAAATTAGAAGTAGGGCAATTAGCCCCTGATTTCAGGTTGAAAAACAGCGATGGCGTAGAGATTTCTTTAAAAGATTTGCTCCATAAAAAAGTGGTTCTGTATTTCTACCCTAAAGACAACACCCCCGGATGCACTCTAGAAGCCAAAGACTTTAGTGCTCTGTTTAATGAATTTGAAAAGAAAAACGCTGTTGTCGTAGGCGTAAGCCCTGATAACGCTCAATCGCATCAAAAATTTATCAGCCAATGCTCTTTGAATGTGATTTTGCTTTGCGATGAAGATAAAAAAGCCGCCAATCTTTACAAAGCTTATGGCAAACGCATGCTTTATGGGAAGGAGCATTTGGGGATTATCCGCTCCACTTTCATCATCAATACGCAAGGCGTTTTAGAAAAATGCTTCTACAATGTCAAAGCGAAAGGCCATGCTCAAAAGGTTTTAGAGAGTTTGTAGTTTAACTCTCAACGCCCGTTTTCATTTTAAGCTTTTTAGCCATTCTCTCACTTTTAAAAACTTGTTTTTAAACTTCGTTTAATAATAAACTTCATAAGGGATAGGGAGTGTTTTTGGAATCATTCCCCTTTAATAGCCTAAGATCGCTTTACAAAAAACTATCACCCGCTAGCTTTTTTATTGCGTTTATTTTAAAAAATGCCTTTGAGTATTTTTACAATTTTTTATTTTTGTTCAGGTTGCCAAATGGTTTTTTCTGAAGGGGTGCTATCGGCCTCATTTTGTAAAATTTGTTTTTTAGTTTCATGGCAAGCCACAAACAATAACGCTAAAATTACAGCTAAAAAAGAAATTCTCATTTCAAGATCCTTTGAATAATATTAAAATGCTAACGATAATTATAAAGTAAAAGAGTTAAAAAAAGATTAATCTCTTTTTAACTAAGCGCGCTGTTTTTTGAGCATGTCAGCGATTAAAAAAGCGAGCTCTAGGGCTTGAGTGGCGTTTAGTCTTGGATCGCATTGCGTATAGTAATGGCAGCTCAAACCCTCTTCGGTGATCGCTTGCGAGCCACCGATACATTCTGTAACATTTTCACCTGTCATTTCCAAATGAACCCCTGAAGCCAAACTCCCTTCAGCCCTATGGATTTCAAAAAAGCTTTTCACTTCATCCAACACGCTATCAAAAGCCCTTGTTTTAACCCCCAAACTGGTTTTAACCGTGTTGCCATGCATAGGATCAATGCTCCATAAAATATGGCGTTTTTCTTCCAACACCCCTTGTAAAAGTTTAGGCAAACGCTCTTTAATCATCTTAGAACCCATGCGCACGATCAAATTCAAACGCCCCTTAATGTTGTGCGGGTTTAAAACATCGCACAATTCTAACACTTCGCTCACGCTCGCATTAGGCCCGATTTTCACACCAATAGGGTTACAAACCCCCCTTAAAAACTCCACATGCGCGCCCTTAGGATCTCTTGTCCTTTCGCCAATCCACAACATGTGCGCGGAGCAATCATAAAACTGGTTAGTCAAACTATCCTTACGCACCAAAGGCTCTTCATAATGGAGCAGTAACGCTTCGTGGCTGGTGTAAAATTCCACTTCCCTAAGAATAGGCGTTTTTTCTATCTCCACCCCGCATGCTCGCATAAACCCTAAAGCCTGCGTGATCCGGTCAGCGATTTGCTGGTATTTTTGCCCAAAATCGTTGTTTTTGACAAAATCCAAATTGAAACGATGCACTTGCTCTAAATTCGCTAACCCGCCTTGAGCAAAGGCTCTGATAAGGTTTAAAGTCGCTACGCTTTGATGGTAAGCTTTAAGCATTCTTTCAGGCTTTGGCTCTCTTTCTTTTTTGGAAATCCCATTGATAATATCCCCCCTATAGCTTAGCACTTCTTCATTATCTAATATTTCAGTCGCATTAGAGCGAGGCTTGGCAAATTGCCCGGCAATGCGCCCCACTTTCACGATCGGTATAGAGCCAGCAAAAGTTAAGACAATCGCCATTTGCATCATCACTTTAAACATGTCTTTAATCCTGTTAGCGCTAAATTGAGAAAACGACTCCGCGCAATCGCCCCCTTGCAACAAAAACGCCTTATTGTCAATGACTTGGGCTAAGCGCTCTTGCAAGTTCCTCGCTTCGCCAGCAAACACTAAGGGAGGGTAAGAGCGCAATTCTTTTTTGACCCTTTCTAATTCTTGCTTGTCTTTATAAGTGGGGTGTTGCTCTATCTTAAAAGAATGCCATGAAGTGGGCGACCAGGTTGTGTTTGACATTTCTATAATCCTTTATTAATCTTTTTTTAAGCGTTATTATAGCTTGTGTGGGTTAAATCGTGGATTTTAGGGAATAAATGCGCGCTAAAAACAACCCCATTAATCTCAAAAAACCCCAATCATAAAAAGCTTTATGCTACAATGAGAACTCTTTAACACGATAAAAGGGCGGTTTAATAGCATGGCACAAGAAAAAGCAGTTCCAAGAGATCCTAAAAAACTCAATTTGTTTGATTTGCGTTGGATGGTGTCCTTATTTGGCACGGCGGTGGGGGCTGGGATTTTATTTTTGCCTATTAGAGCCGGTGGGCATGGGGTATGGGCTATTGTGGTAATGAGCGCGATCATCTTCCCTTTAACTTATCTAGGGCATAGAGCCTTAGCTTATTTCATAGGATCTAAAGATCAAGAAGACATTACCATGGTCGTTCGCTCTCATTTTGGCGCTCAATGGGGTTTTCTTATCACTTTGCTTTATTTCTTGGCGATTTATCCTATTTGCTTGGTTTATGGGGTGGGTATCACTAATGTGTTTGATCATTTTTTCACCAACCAGTTGCATTTAGCGCCTTTTCATCGGGGCTTACTGGCTGTAGCGTTAGTTTCTTTAATGATGTTGGTGATGGTTTTTAACGCTACGATTGTTACGCGCATTTGTAACGCTTTAGTGTATCCTTTATGCTTGATTTTATTGCTTTTTTCTTTGTATCTTATCCCTTATTGGCAAGGTGGTAATCTTTTTGTGGTGCCGAGTTTCAAAGAATTTGTGTTAGCGATTTGGCTAACCTTACCGGTGCTTGTGTTTTCATTCGACCATAGCCCCATTATTTCAACCTTCACTCAAAACGTGGAAAAAGAATACGGCGCTTTCAAAGAGTATAAACTCAATCAAATTGAATTAGGGACATCGCTGATGCTTTTAGGGTTTGTGATGTTTTTTGTGTTTTCGTGCGTCATGTGCTTGAATGCTGATGATTTTGTGAAAGCAAGGGAACAAAATATCCCCATTTTAAGCTATTTGGCTAACACTCTAAACAACCCCTTAATCAATTATGCGGGGCCTGTGGTGGCCTTTTTAGCGATTTTTTCATCTTTTTTTGGGCATTATTATGGGGCTAAGGAAGGTTTAGAAGGCATTATCATTCAAAGTTTAAAATTGAAAAAAGCTTCTAAAACCTTGAGCGTTAGCGTAACGATTTTTTTATGGCTGACTATCACGCTGGTGGCTTATATTAACCCCAATATCTTGGATTTTATTGAAAATTTAGGCGGCCCCATTATCGCGCTCATTCTGTTTGTGATGCCCATGATAGCTTTTTATAGCGTTTCTAGTTTGAAGCGTTTTAGAAATTTCAAAGTGGATATTTTTGTGTTTGTCTTTGGGAGCTTGACGGCTTTGAGCGTGTTTTTAGGACTATTTTAATGGCTAGTTTTTCTATTTTATCCATTTTTAAAATCGGCGTGGGGCCTAGCTCTTCACACACCATAGGGCCTATGGAAGCGGGAGCGAGATTTTGCGAGTCGTTAAAAGGCATTTTAGAGCAGGTTGTGCACATTCAAATCACCTTGCATGGCTCATTGGCTTTAACCGGTAAAGGGCATTTGAGCGATGAGGCGGTTTTAATTGGCTTGCATGGCATTTACGCTAACGAATTAGAGGTAACAACCAAAAAAGTCTTATTGCATGAAGCGCTTGAAAACAAAGTTTTAAAACTCGCTAACCAACATCGCATTCATTTTGATTATTCTAAAGATTTGATTTTTGACAATAAGCCTTTAGCCAGACACCAAAACGCTCTCATTCTAAAAGCTTTTAACTCTAAAAATGAGGTTTTAAAAGAAGAGACTTACTATTCTGTCGGTGGAGGGTTTGTCTATACTGAAAAAGAATTAGACAACTTGTCTGAAGGGGGCGGGAATGAAAGTATTGCCTATGATTTTTCAAGCGCTAAGGAATTGCTAGAATTATGCCAAAAACACCAAAAAAACATCGCTGAAATCGTGCGTTTGAGAGAATATGCCCTGAAAAACCGCCCTGATGCAACGATGGCTAAAATTTATCATGCGATGCTTGAGTGTTATGATAATGGGGCTAATTTTAAAGAAAAGTATCTGCCTGGTTCTTTGAGAGTAACACGATTAGCCCCAAGCATTAAAACGCGTTTAGAAAAACACCCCACAAGCGGGAAAGATCCCTTAGCGTTGATTGATTACATTTCGCTTTACGCTCGCGCCATTGCTGAAGAAAACGCTAGTGGAGGCAAGGTGGTAACCGCCCCCACTAATGGAGCGTGCGCGGTGGTGCCAAGCGTGCTTTTATACGCTAAAAACCATTTGTTTGAAAATTTATCGCAAAAGGCTATCAATGATTTTTTACTCACCAGTGCGGCGATTGGCTATCTTTACAAGAAAAACGCTTCCTTGAGCGGCGCAGAAGCGGGGTGTCAGGCTGAAATTGGCGTGGCAAGCTCTATGGCTGCGGGGGGGTTAGCTCATTTGTGCCAAGCGACCACGCAACAGGTTTTAATCGCTAGTGAAATCGCTATGGAACACCATTTAGGATTGACATGCGATCCGGTGGGGGGCTTGGTGCAAATCCCTTGCATTGAACGCAATGTTTTAGGAGCGATCAAAGCGATCAGCGCCTCTAAACTGGCATTAGAAGATGAATACAAGCCTAAAGTGAGCCTGGATGAAGTGATCGCTACGATGTATGCGACCGGGAAAGACATGAATGAAAAATACAAAGAGACTTCGTTAGGCGGATTAGCCAAAACCTTAAAATGCTAAGGGATAGCTCTCAACTTTTAGGGCTTTAAGTTCGTAAAAAAGGCTTTGTTTTTAACAAACACAAATAAGCCCTATCCAACTTTAATATCCTTCAAAAATTTTTAAGCATAGGGGTTTTAAAATTTTGTTTCATCGTTTTTAAATTCCATTTAATAATAAAACTCATTAAGTTTATTTAAACTCATAAGAGAATAGGGCATTTTGAAATCATTCCCCTAACCCTTTTAAAAATCCCCCTAACCCCCTAAGAGTGCGTTATGAGAAACTATTCACTTGCTTACGCAAGCTTTTTTATTTTGATTGCAAAAACACTCAAAGGCACCAATTTGATTACCAACACTCCATTAAAATATTTTTACACGCTCTATAAAATGCGTTGGAATGTCTTATGTTTAACTCTATCAATCGCCATATTTCAAAGATTTTTACTCAACAAAACCTTAAGCTAATTGTTACCAATCGTTACCACAAAAAAAAACCAAAAAGCTTAAAGTCTAAAGATTTTAAAAAAGCGGTGGCTTTTAAAAAGATAGTCCTACACTAGGATAGAGTGATAGGGAGCTAAAAGCCCAAATATAAAGCCTAAAAAGGAGTGCTTAAGAGATTTATTGAAAGCCCCCTAAAAAGGTAAGCTAGGGCTATTTTACTATTTTTCAGACTTACTAGAGTCGCTAATTTGTTTTTCAAACTCTTGTTGCAAGGCTTGTTGTTGCTTTTCTTTCTTTGAAAGGCGGCGTTTTTTCTTAGACTTTTTCTCTTTTTTTGAAGAAGCCTCTGGCTCTTTTGAAGCTATTTCTTTGAGCGCGTTAGCATTGGTCGTAGAATTGAGATCCGGATTAGAAGCGTTTTGTGTCCTCTTAGAAGAGCTTATAAATTCAGGGCTATCAGTATGGCTTTCAAGCTCCCCACTGCTCCTCTTTTGAAACGCTGCCTTAGTGTCTTTCTCAGCTTGCTCTTCCATTTTCTTAAGAACGATTGCATCCACTTTTCTAGCCTTTTCTTTTTGGCTTATTCTAACCATGCTGATCAAGTATTTGATATACCCATCATACATATCCCCAAACTGCTCATGCAAAGCCCCAAAATCCGAGCCTTTGTAAAGCCAGTTAAACAAAGGGAGTGAAAGCTCTGTCCCTAAGTCTTTAAGCACATGTTTATAAAACTTCTCCCTGTCATTCACCACAAAAGAAACCTTGCCATCTTTATGCTCATAATAACAAATCTTTTGATCCACACAACTTTCCAAACTCCCCTTAAAGAAAGCTCCAAAAGCGGATAAGTCGCCCTTACTCATCTTGGTTTCAGAATACTGGTTAAAATTCTTCACGCGCTCTTTTTCCAAATTAACCATGCTCTTTAAAACCCTCTTGCGGTCTTTTTTCACATTCCCTGTGGAGCTTTCAGAAAACATAACATTGGGATCAACTGTAGTGTTAATAGTGGCAGAATCCGTTTCTGCTCTCAACAAAAAAGTCGTAGCTACTAAAAAAAATAAAATCCGTTTCACACCAAACTCCTAATTAAAATATACAACCGCAACAAAAATAGATACTGTTCTTCATAAAAGCTCTCTTTTGAAATATTCCATTGATAAAAAACCACCTAGAATTCAAGCTGTTTTAGCCGTCTTAAAATACAGACTTTCAAAGGGTCTTTACTATTGGGTATGATACTATAAATATCCAAAAAATACAAACACTCCAAAAACTTTAACTCTAAAAAATTGGCATGCCCTTCACAGCTAAAGGATTTTAAGAGTAGCAAAGCCCACCCACCAAGCAAGTAGCCTCTATTTTAAGTGCTCAAACGCTACGATAGAATTATAATAAAAAAACGCCTTATATCCCCCTAGCCAAAAGCTAAAAACTTACGGCGTGGTTTTACAAAAATCAAAAAAAGTTAGCACACCTTAAGCGTTAATGCTTATGATGGCTTGGTTTTTTCCCTTTTTTTCTCTCATGATCATGAAAAGGGCCTTCGCATGCGCAATCATGCAAATCTAACCCCTCTTCACGATATTCTTTCATGGTCATTGTTTTCTTTTTGTTAGCAATCGCTTCAAGAATTTCTTTTTTACGCTTGTTGCGATCTTCTTGGCTTAAAGAAGCTAAATTCTTATCCATCGCTTTCTTAAAATCCGCTTTATAATTTTTACGATCTTCTTCTTTCATCACTGCTAATCGCTTATTGACTTCTGCGCGAAACTCTGGAACTTCGCTAGGAGCAACTTTCCCTGCTTGCTCTAATAGTTGCTGATCATTCATGCTCTTAAAATCACTCGCATTCAAAAAAAGCCCTAAAAAAGTCCCTGTAAATAATAAAGAAAACGCCAATTTTTTCATCAAATGCTCCCAATTCAAAAATAAAAAATCAATTCTATCATTTGATTGATTAAAGATAACTTACAGCGCTTCAATAGCCAATTGATTTTATTAGATTTTATAATCAGCGCTCCATTAAAACAGCTGACCTATATCCCCTATCATTATTTTCAAAAATAATGAACTCATTTTTGATTTTTCAAAGATTTGTTTGTGTGCGGTTGTTGGTAAGTTCAATTGCTTGTAAGGATTGTGCTTTAATTTTTGTGCCGTATTGATTTTTTAAAGCCTTTGATACAAGAAAATCATAAAAGGCCATAAAGAGCAAAAGCCCTTTTCTATGCCCCCATAAGATTAGCCCTAAAACACCTTAAAAGCTTACAATGTAACGCCAATAAAAGGCATAGGGGCGGTGGAAGGTGAATCTATAAGTAGTCCCTTCAGGCACATTATCCGCACTAGCGGTGTAGTAATTGTTGCGAATGGTTTGGATCTTCAAGCCAATTTCAAAACCTTGGTGTTTAGTGCCTAAGCGGATCCCGCCATTCACTAAGACCTGGAAATTTGATGGGTGGAAACTCCCTCTGTATTCATCAGCCAAGTCCTTGAAATAATAGTTTGTTGGACCCCAAGAGGTGCCACCGATCGCAACGCCAAGAAAAAACCCAAAATGCAAGTTCTCACGATTGAAAATAGCCGGATTAAACAACACATCTGTGCCAGCCCCATAGCCAAACATGAAACTTTGAGAACCCTTGCGAGCGTCTCTCATGCCATAATCATTATAAGTGTAATACTTATAATAAGAGCTTGCAAAATCAAAGAATCCGTAATAACGCATTCCAAATTGCGGGGATTTCTTAAAAAAATGCTTATACCCTACAACAAACCCAAAACCATTGATAGCGTATTGTTGGTTGCTTAAGCCTTTATACCCACGAGTCCCTAGAGCGCCATGAGTAAGGCCTCCTGTTGGGTTTGACGCTGTAGGCATGTTAGGCGTATTAGAGCCATAAGCCCCACTTTGATTACCATTACAATTCCCATGGGAACAATTTTGAGCGGTAGTGCTGAGCATACCTAATTGGTAATCAATCCCTATAAAAGCAGCATTTCTTTCACCTTTTTTGGTAGGGCTAGTCTTAATAGCTTTTTCTTGCTTAGGGGTCTCTGCTGACAATAAGCTTGTCATTGCTAGAGAGATAGCACCTACTATAACAGATTTCTTCATGTATTCCTTCCTTCTACATTTTCTCTACTTGAGTTCTAAATGCCACATTCTACTATAAAATTGCTTTCTTTTTGATTAAATATAGCGATTGAATGAGAATAAATTGAAATAAAAATCAATTTTAGGAACTTTTTAGTAAAAAGTCCTAAATCCTCTCACCTTTTTTTAGGCTAAAACTAAAACCTAACAGCCAATAGAGATTAAAGATGCTCTTTCACGCTCTCTAACACGCTCTTAAAAGCTTGCATGTCATTCATCGCCATGTCTGCTAAAACCTTGCGGTCTAATTCAATGTTAGCCACTTTTAGGGCATGCATGAAGCGCGAATAACTTGTATTGTGCATTCTGCAAGCCGCATTGATCCTTACCACCCACAAACTCCTGAACTCTCTTTTCTTTTGTTTGCGATCCCTAAAGGCGTAATACATGCTTCTTTCAAGCTGTTCTTTAGCCTTTCTAAAATGCTTTCTTCTGCCACTATAAAACCCTCTAGCGAGTTTTAAGACTTTTTTATGGCGTCTTCTGCGCACAACGCCTGTTTTAACTCTCATTTCTTTACCTTTCTTTTTAAAATATTTTTAGGTGCGTTTTTAAAACGACTTTCCCTTAATAAGGGGATTAACTCCACTTTCTAATCAGCATTCTTAAGCCCTGCAAAGCAACGACATGACAGAATGCGCGTTAGTGTGATGCACATGTTTTGGCGCGTTTAAATTGGCTTTGCGCTTAGGGCTTTTTTTAGTCAAAATATGGCTTTTAAAAGCACTGCCACGCTTAATCAAGTTTTTTTTAACTTTGAAACGCTTAGACGCGCCGCGATTAGTCTTCATTTTTGGCATGATTTTCTCCTTTCATAAGGTTAATACGATTAAAAGGCGGGTTATTTTCTTTAGTTTTCTTTTCGTTTTTGGGGGCTTCTTTAGCCTTAGGCACAAACATCCACGAAACAAAACGCCCCTCGGTTTTTGGCTCTTTTTCAGGGTTGGCTAAATCTTGCATCATCGTTTGGACTCTAAAAAGCACATCAAGCCCGGCTTTTGAGTTTTGACTCTCCCTACCCTTTAAAACCACTTTGAATTTGACATGCTTATTGGATTCAATAAATTCTCTCGCATGCTTGACTTTATAGTTAATATCGTTTTGCGCAATTTGAGTGGAAAGCTTGATCTCTTTGATTTCAATTTGCTTTTGCTTTTTCTTGGCTTCCTTGATTTTCTTTTCATTTTGGTAGCGGAATTTATTATAATCCATCACCTTACACACGGGAGGTTTCGCGCTCGCTGAAATCAAAACCAAATCCAAACCTAAATTTTGAGCGATATTGAGTGCTTCTTTGGAAGAAATGATCCCATACACTTCGCCATTATTACCCACGCAACGCACTTCTTTAAAATTAATGTCTCCGTTTAACAACACTTCGTTTCTACTCAAAAACTAACCTCTTGCATCTTAGATTCAACCATGTTTAAAAACTCCTTTAAGGGCATTTTATATTGAGCTTGTTTTTCTCTGTCTCTAATGGATAAAATTTCGGTCTCCACTTCTTCATTCCCTAACACTAAAATCATAGGGATTTTTTGCTTTTCGGCTAATCGCACTTTTTTATTCAAGCTGTCGTTTTTATCCAGCACTTCTACAAAAATATCGCGCTTTTTTAGTTCCTCTTTTAATTTCAAAGCAAAAACATGATGCTCTTCATTAATAGGGATGAGAGCGATTTGAGTGGGCGCGACAAAGAAAGGGAAATTCCCCCCAAAATGTTCGCTCAAAATCGCAATAAACCTTTCAAACGAGCCTAAAATCGCTCTGTGGATCATCACTGGCTGTTCAGCGTGATTATGCTCATTAATGAAAGCGAGCTTGAAGCGTTCAGGCAAATTCATATCCACTTGAATCGTGCCGCACTGCCATTTACGCTTTAAAGCGTCAGTGATTTTAATGTCAATCTTAGGCCCATAGAAAGCCCCTCCCCCTTCATCAATCTTATAATCAATGCGGTGCTCTTTTAGAGCTTCTTTTAAAGCGTTAGTGGCCTTTTCCCACACTTTATCATCGCCTATGGATTTAGCCGGCCTTGTGGATAATTCCATTTCATAGCTAAAATCAAACGCTTGCATGATCTTATGCGTAAAATCTAAAATCGCGCTCACTTCGCTTTGGATCTGTTCAAAAGAGCAAAAAATATGCGCATCATCTTGGGTAAATTCCCTAACCCTTAAAAGCCCATGCAACACGCCGCTTTTTTCATGCCGATGCACCACGCCGTATTCATAAAATCTTAAGGGCAAATCTCTGTAGCTGTGTAAAGCGCTTTGATAGACTTTAATATGCCCCACGCAGTTCATAGGCTTTATGCCGTATTCTTGCTCATCAATCGTGGTGAAATACATGTTTTCTTTATAGTTGTCATAATGCCCGCTGATTTTCCACACATCGCTCTTTAAAATCTCAGGGCCTTTAACCGGCTCATAGCCTCTTAAAAGTAACGCTTTGCTCAATAAATCTTCAATGCGTTTCCTAAGCCTTGCCCCTTTAGGCAGCCATAAAGGTAAGCCTGCCCCTATCTCATCATCAAAACTAAAAAGCCCTAGCTCCACGCCTAGCTTTCTGTGATCTCGTTTTTTCGCTTCTTCTATTTGGAAAAGATAGTCTTTTAAGCCCTCTTTAGTGGCAAAAGCGATGCCATAGATTCTAATGAGCATTTCATTGTTTTCATCGCCACCCAAATAAGCCCCAGCCAGTTTAGTGAGCTTGAAATGGTTTAAAAAACGGGTGTTTGGGAGGTGAGGCCCCTTACACAAATCTTCAAACTCGCCTTGTTGGTACACGCCAAATTTATCGCCACTGATTTTACTCATCACCGCATGCTTTAATTCATCGCCCTTAAAACGCTCCAAAGCTTGCTCTCTGGTTAAAGTCTCTTTAGTGATAGCGAGCTTTGACTTCGCAAATTCTTTCATTTTCGCTTCAATTTTAGGCAAATCCTCTTCGCTGATTTTTGAAGCGGTCTTGAAATCGTAATAAAATCCTTCTTCTACCACAGGGCCTACAAAAAATTTCGCGTCCGGATAAAGGGCTTTCAAGCTTTGTGCGAGCAAATGTGCACACGAATGCCTGATCACTTCTAAAGCCAAAGGCGAATCATCAAAATATATCGGCTCTGTCCCTTTTAACGCTTTAATCCCATCGCTCAGCCCTAAGACTTTCGCGCTCTCTAAATCTATTATTTGCTCGTCTTTATAAACAGCAATCAGTTCCTCACTCATTCTTTAAAACTTATGTTTCCTTTCTTAATAAACCTTAAAATTTAGCAATCTTTTGAGCCAAACCCGCATTGCACTTGCGAATCCACTTTCTCAGCTTTAGGGTCGCTCATAGGCTTTAAACACGCTTGTAAAAACACCATACAAAGCAAATTCAATAACAACCGCCTATACAAAACTACCCTTTCTATTCAAAAATACCTAACTAATCGCCCATTATACAATAAAATCATAAACCAAAAAGAATACACTCTCTTATTAACAAAGCTTAGGATACAAACTAGCTAAAACTAAAGCTCTATCATGCTATCATTATTATATTTTATGTTTTAAGAGACTTAATGATCATTTTAAGGGAGTTTTGTGCGATATATCAAGTTTTTCAAAGAGTTGAACAATAAGAACGTGAATCTGGTTGGGGGCAAGAACGCTAGCATTGGCGAAATGTTTCAAGAATTAGTGCCAATTGGTATTAAAGTGCCTGATGGCTTTGCGATTACAAGCGAAGCGTATTGGTATCTTTTAGAGCAAGGGGGGGCTAAACAAAAAATCAGAGAGCTTTTAGAAAATGTTGATGCCACGGAAATTGATGTGTTAAAAATCCGCTCCAAACAAATCAGAGAGCTTATTTTTGGCACGCCCTTTCCTAGCGATTTAAGAGATGAGATTTTTCAAGCTTATGAGATTTTAAGCCAGCAATACCACATGAAAGAAGCCGATGTGGCTGTAAGGAGTTCCGCTACTGCAGAAGATTTGCCGGACGCTTCTTTTGCCGGGCAGCAAGACACTTATTTAAACATTAAGGGTAAAACAGAATTGATCCACTATATCAAATCCTGTTTAGCGTCGCTTTTTACCGATAGAGCGATTAGTTATAGAGCGAGTCGTGGGTTTGATCATTTAAAAGTCGCCTTGAGTGTGGGGGTGCAAAAAATGGTGCGAGCGGATAAAGGCAGCGCGGGCGTGATGTTTTCTATTGACACTGAAACCGGTTTTAAAGACGCGGTGTTTATCACTTCAGCGTGGGGGTTGGGCGAAAATGTGGTGGGCGGCACGATAAACCCCGATGAATTTTATGTGTTTAAGCCCACTTTAGAGCAAAACAAACGCCCCATTATCAAACGCCAACTCGGCAATAAAACGCAAAAAATGGTCTATGCCCCAAGGGGTAGCGAACACCCCACCAGAAACATTAAAACCACCAAAAAAGAATGGCAATCCTTTTCATTGAGCGATGAAGACGTGCTGATTTTAGCCAAATACGCCATTGAAATTGAAAAACATTACTCTAAAGAAGCCAAACAATACCGCCCCATGGATATAGAATGGGCTAAAGATGGCGAGAGCGGGGAAATCTTTATCGTTCAAGCGCGCCCAGAAACCGTTCAAAGCCAAAAAAGTAAAGAAGAAAATCAAGTCTTTGAAAAATTCAAATTCAAAAACCCTAACGAAAAAAAAGAAATTATCTTACAAGGCAGAGCGATTGGGAGTAAGATCGGATCAGGAAAAGTGCGCATCATCAATGATTTGGAGCATATGAATTCTTTTAAAGAGGGCGAAATTTTAGTTACGGATAATACCGATCCGGACTGGGAGCCTTGCATGAAAAAAGCGAGCGCGGTTATCACTAATCGTGGGGGGCGCACTTGCCATGCCGCTATTGTGGCTAGAGAAATTGGCGTGCCGGCCATTGTTGGGGTGAGCGGGGCGACTGATAGCCTTTATACCGGCATGGAAATCACGGTTTCTTGCGCTGAGGGCGAAGAGGGCTATGTGTATGCGGGCATTTATGAGCATGAAATTGAAAGGGTAGAGCTTTCTAACATGCAAGAAACTCAAACAAAAATTTACATTAACATTGGAAACCCTGAAAAAGCTTTCAGCTTTTCTCAACTCCCTAATCACGGCGTAGGGTTAGCCAGAATGGAAATGATTATTTTAAATCAAATCAAAGCCCACCCTTTAGCTTTAGTGGATTTGCACCACAAAAAAAGCGTGAAAGAAAAAAATGAAATTGAAAACCTTATGGCAGGCTATGCTAACCCTAAAGATTTTTTTGTGAAAAAAATCGCTGAAGGCATTGGCATGATCAGCGCAGCGTTTTACCCTAAACCCGTCATTGTGAGAACGAGCGATTTCAAATCCAATGAATACATGCGCATGCTTGGCGGCTCTAGCTATGAGCCTAATGAAGAAAACCCCATGCTTGGCTATAGGGGGGCTAGTCGGTATTATTCAGAGAGCTATAATGAAGCGTTTTCGTGGGAGTGTGAAGCCTTAGCGTTAGTGAGAGAAGAAATGGGCTTAACGAACATGAAAGTGATGATCCCTTTTTTGCGAACCATTGAAGAGGGTAAAAAAGTCCTAGAAATCTTAAGAAAAAACAATTTAGAATCCGGTAAAAACGGGCTTGAAATTTATATCATGTGCGAATTACCGGTGAATGTCATTTTGGCTGATGATTTCTTAAGCTTGTTTGATGGCTTTTCTATTGGATCAAACGATTTAACCCAGCTCACTTTAGGCGTGGATAGAGACAGCGAATTAGTCAGCCATGTCTTTGATGAAAGGAATGAAGCGATGCTAAAAATGTTTAAAAAAGCGATTGAAGCTTGCAAAAGGCACAACAAATATTGCGGGATTTGCGGGCAAGCCCCAAGCGATTACCCTGAAGTGACAGAGTTTTTAGTCAAAGAGGGCATCACTTCCATTTCTTTAAACCCTGATAGCGTGATCCCCACTTGGAACGCCGTAGCCAAGTTAGAAAAAGAACTAAAAGAACATGGCTTAACTGAACATTGATAATAAACATTGATAATAAATAAATCAATCTAACTTGAGTGGATTTTTTCGTATTGGTTTCCATTGATTTAGTTTTGATGGGTAAGATTGTTTTTTGAAAAAAAGGTTGGTAATGGAATCAGTAAAAACAAATAAAGTTGGCAAAAACGCAGAGACAGCTGACACAAAGGCAAATAAAGAGGCTCATTTTAAACAAGCGAGTGCCATTACAAATACGCTCAGATCAATTGGTGGGATTTTTACAAAAATTGTAAAGAAAGTTAGAGAACTTGTAAAAAAACATCCCGAGAAAAGCAGTGTGGCATTAGTAGTATTGACCCATGCTGCATGCAAGAGGGCAAAAGAATTAGACGATAAAGTCCAGGATAAATCCAAACAAGCTGAAAAAGAAAATCAAATCAATTGGTGGAAATATTCAGGATTAACAATAGCGACAAGTTTATTATTAGCCGCTTGTAGCGCTGGTGATATTGATAAACAAATAGAGTTAGAACAAGAAAAAAAGGAAGCAAATAAGAGTGGGATAGAGTTAGAACAAGAAAGACAGAAAACAGAACAAGAAAAACAGAAAACAAATAAGAGTGAGATAGAGTTAGAACAAGAAAGACAGAAAACAAATAAGAGTGGGATAGAACTCGCTAATAGTCAAATAAAAGCAGAACAAGAAAGACAAAAGACAGAACAAGAAAAACAAAAAGCAAATAAGAGTGAGATAGAGTTAGAACAGCAAAAACAAAAGACAATTAATACACAAAGAGATTTGATTAAAGAACAGAAAGATTTCATTAAAGAAACAGAACAAAATTGCCAAGAAAAACATGGTCAATTGTTTATTAAAAAAGCAAGAATTAAGACCGGTATTACTACTAGCATTGCTATAGAAATAGAAGCTGAATGCAAAACCCCTAAACCTGCAAAAACCAATCAAACCCCTATCCAGCCAAAACACCTCCCAAACTCTAAACAACCCCACTCTCAAAGAGGATCAAAAGTGCAAGAGCTTATCGCTTATTTGCAAAAAGAGCTAGAATCTCTGCCCTATTCTCAAAAAGCTATCGCTAAACAAGTGGATTTTTATAAACCAAGTTCTATCGCTTATTTAGAACTAGATCCTAGAGATTTTAAGGTTACAGAAGAATGGCAAAAAGAAAATCTAAAAATACGCTCTAAAGCTCAAGCTAAAATGCTTGAAATGAGAAACCCACAAGCCCACCTTCCAACCTCTCAAAGCCTTTTGTTCGTTCAAAAAATATTTGCTGATGTTAATAAAGAAATAGAAGCGGTTGCTAATACTGAAAAGAAAGCAGAAAAAGCGGGTTATGGTTATAGTAAAAGGATGTAGGCATAAGAAAACACCATAAAATCGTTTTTATATTCTAGGAGACATCATTCGGTTTCTTGCCATAGAAAAATCGCTTATTAGCTTGCTCCCTTTAAAAGGGTGTGAGTTTAAGGTATAAGGAAAACTTGTATCAAGTTTTGTTGGAATGGATTAGAAAAATCTGATTGGATTGACCCTTACAATTTTTCAAACCAATCGTTTAATAGCGATTAAATATGGCTATATATACTACAATAATAAGATTTTGATGGGTAAGATTGTTTTTTGAAAGGATTTAAATGCCTGTTATAAGAGTTTTAGTAATGCTTGCAACAATGATGATGAAGTTAGGAAAAACGGCAAAAGAAAAGAAAGTTTTTAAGAATGTGGGAATGTCTATAATGGGGATTGCTTTTTGGGAAGCGATAAAAGACTCAATAAAAAAACAAATTAAAAAAAGCGATTGGATATGCGGGAATGTTAAGACTGCGGATGATTATTTAAAAACGCATCCTAACTCATGGTTTAATTCAGCAATAGGTGTAACAGCGATAACAGCCATGCTTATGAATGTGTGTTTTGCTGATGACCAATCCAAAAAAGAAGTGGCTGAAATTCAAAAGGAAGCTGAAAACGCTAGGGATAGAGCGAACAAGAGTGGGATAGAACTGGAACAAAAACAACAAAAGACAGAACAAGAAAAACAAAAGACAGAACAAGAAAAACAAAAGACAGAACAAGAAAAACAAAAGACAGAACAAGAAAAACAAAAGACAAGCAATATAGAGACTAACAATCAAATAAAAGCAGAACAAGAACAACAAAAGACAGAACAAGAAAAGCAAAAGACCATTAAAGAACAAAAAGATTTGGTTAACAAAGCAGAACAAAATTGCCAAGAAAATCATAGTCAATTCTTTATTAAAAAATTAGGAATTAAGGGTGGCATTGCTATAGAAGTAGAAGCTGAATGCAAAACCCCTAAACCTGCAAAAACCAATCAAACCCCTACCCAGCCAAAACACCTCCCAAACTCTAAACAACCCCGCTCTCAAAGAGGATCAAAAGCGCAAGAGCTTATCGCTTATTTGCAAAAAGAGCTGGAATCTCTGCCCTATTCACAAAAAGCTATCGCTAAACAAGTGGATTTTTATAAACCAAGTTCTATCGCTTATTTAGAACTAGATCCTAGAGATTTTAAGGTTACAGAAGAATGGCAAAAAGAAAATCTAAAAATACGCTCTAAAGCTCAAGCTAAAATGCTTGAAATGAGAAACCCACAAGCCCACCTTCCAACCTCTCAAAGCCTTTTGTTCGTTCAAAAAATATTTGCTGATGTTAATAAAGAAATAGAAGCGGTTGCTAATACTGAAAAGAAAGCAGAAAAAGCGGGTTATGGTTATAGTAAAAGGATGTAGCGATTAAAAACATTGCACCAAGTTTTTAATTATCTGTCGGCTTTTGAAAACACTTTTTATGGTAGCGTTATTTGGTAATAAAAGGGATTCTTAAAAACTTAAGCTATCCCTAAAGTAAGGTAAAACTAACAAATGGAGGTTAAAACGCGCAATAAAACTCCAAAGAGCCGACTTTTTTAATCGTAATTTGCTTGTGGTTTAATAAAGTTTCTAAATGCTTAAAGGCGTTAGGATCTAGTATTAGGGGGGCTTCTTCTGCGCTTAAAGGGCGCCTGGAAATTAAAGCGAGCAATTCGTCTATACCACAAGAAATCAATTTTTTGGCTTGAGCAGTTTGAGTGGCGGTGCGTTTAGGCAAACTCACGCAAAGCCCTTCAAAAAACAAAGAGCATTTTAATAATTCATCTTCGCTTAATTTAGGGGCTTTAAAGCTTGAGGGTCTGTCTATGGTGCTTAAATCCACTCTGGCTATATTGATTTGTTTTAAAAAGGCAGCGATGAGTTTTAAGTTGTTCGCGCTATCATTCACGCCCTTAATTAACAGCACTTCAGCCACCAGTTGCCCTTGATAGATTTGAGAAAAGCGCAAAATCCCCTCTAAAATCTTGTTAATGTCTTTAGAATAGGGCTTATCCACTCTTTCAAAGGCTTTCAAATCAATAGCGTCTAAAGAAAATTTAACGATGTCAAATTCCTTTAAGGCTTGTTGGACTTTTGGCTCATAAAAGAGTGAGCCGTTGCTTAAAATCAAAGTTTTAACGCCCTTTAAAAAAGGCTTGATATTTTGGATAAGCTCTAATAAATGAGGGTATAGAGTGGGTTCGCCATTGGCGGTAATGGTTAAAACATCAATGGGGGTGGTGAGGTTGTTTAGAGCGTTTTGAATGGCGCTAATCAAGGTTTCTACTTTGATCACTTCTTCCATGCACTCAATTGGCTTGGCTTTACCCAGCTCGCAATAAATGCAATTGTAATTGCATTGTTTTTTAGAGGGCGATAGATCCACGCCCAAAGACTTCCCAAAACGCCTGGATAAAACAGGCCCAAAAACGATAGGCAGATTTTCTTTAGCCATCATCTTCCTCTAAAAACACGCGCTCTTTGCATTTAATGCATTCATGCGCCTTTTTTTTGCGATAGATTCTTTCACTCATCAAATAATGGCATTTCTCGCAACGCTTATTGATAGGCTTATGGTTGGATAAAAAATTGCATTTAGGGTAATTGTTGCAGCCATAAAACGAGCCTTTCCTACTCCTTTTTAAAGCAATATCCCCCCCACATTCTGGGCATTTCACGCTTTCTATTATTTCGTTTGCGTTAGGGGTGTTTTTTAGCGATTTGGTGTTTTTGCATTCAGGGTAGTTGTTGCAAGCTAAAAACGCCCCGTTTCTGCTGAATTTTTGCACCATTTCCCCTCCGCATTTTTCGCACAATTCTTGATTGGCTCCATCATTGGCGTTTTCAGTTTGTTTGACATATTTGCATTTAGGGTAATTGTTGCAAGCGATAAACTCCCCATAACGGCTATTTTTTTTGACTAATTCCCCACCGCATTTAGGGCATGATTGGCCGGTTTTTTCATGCACTTTTTGAGAGATGATATTCTTTTTACCGGCCTCAATTTTATCCATAAAAGGGTAGTAAAAGTCCTTTAAGACTTGCTGGTAGTCGGCTTTATTTTGAGCGATATTGTCCAGTTCCTCTTCTAAAGAAGCGCTGAATTTGGAATCCACGATTTCTTCAAAATGCTTTTCTAAAATTTCTATCACCTTAAAAGCGCTCTCTAAAGCGCTGATTTGCTTTTTTTCTACCTTGATGTAGTCTCTGTTTTGTAAAAGAGAAATCGTTGGGGCGTAGGTGCTGGGCCTGCCTATGCCTAAACTTTCTAAAACTTTAATCAAACTCGCTTCTGAATAGCGTGCTGGAGGTTCTGTAACATGGGCGTTGCTCTCTAGTTTTTCTAATTTAATGGGGTCATTTTCTTTCAAATTGGGGAGCAATTTGTCCTTATCGTCATTGCCTAAAATTTTATAATAGCCATCAAAAAGGAGTTTTCTGCCACTCGCTTTAAACTCGCCTTTTTCGCAAGCCACAACCACGCTTTGGCTTTCAAAAAGAGCGTCTTGCATTTGAGAAGCTAAGAATCGTTTGTAAATTAAGGTATAGAGCTTTAATTCTTCAGGTTTAAGGTAGTCTTTTAAAGCGTTTGGCTCTAAAATAATAGAAGTGGGCCTGATCGCTTCATGGGCTTCTTGGGCGTTTTTATTCTTGCTGGAATAAACTTTGGCTTTAGGGGGCAAGTAGTCTTTGCCATAGTCTTTTAAAATCTTGTTTCTCGCTTCTTCTAAAGCTTCTTTAGCGATATTCAAGCTATCGGTCCTCATGTAAGTGATCACCCCCATAACCCCTTGTGGGGTGGCTACGCCCTCATACAATTTTTGAGCGATACTCATGGTTTTTGTGGGCGAAAAGCCTAAAAGACTGGAAGCGCTTTGCTGTAAAGTAGAAGTCATGAAGGGGGGTGGTGTGGGGGATTTTTTAGATTTTTTAACGATACTAGAGATAGTGTAGCTTTCTTTTTCCAATTCGTTTTTAATCTCTTGGGCTTTTTTTCCATCAATGAGTTCTTGGGCTTTGAGTTTGTTACCCTTATAGCTGATGAGTTGTGCTTCTAAATTTGGCTCAAAGTAAGCGTCTAGCGTGAAATAGGTTAAAGGCTTAAAGGCTTTGATTTCCCTCTCTTTATCAATCACAAGCTTTAAAGCCGCGCTTTGCACCCGCCCAGCGCTCAAGCCTTTAGTGATCTTTGATGCAATCAATGAGCTGAGCTTGAAACCCACGATTCGATCTAAAAAACGCCTGGCTTGTTGGGCATTGACCTTAGACATGTCAATTTGTCGTGGGGTTTTTAAAGCGTTTAAAATCGCATTTTGCGTGATCTCATGAAAAACAATCCTAGGATAGCTCTCCAATTTCCCCCCAATCAAACATGCCACATGATAGCCTATCGCTTCCCCCTCTCGGTCTTCATCGGTAGCAATGTAGGTGGTAGATGCCTTTTTAGAAAGCTCTATAATCTGTTTGACAAGCTCTTTATGATCTTTATCCACGACATAATTAGGAGTGAAGCCGGTTTCATCAATCTTAATGCCTAAAGCGAATTTGGATAAATCCCTAACATGCCCTTTAGAGGCGATGACTTCGTAATTTTTATCCAAAAAATTTTTAATGGTTTTGGCTTTTGCGGGGGATTCTACAATAATAAGGTGCTTCATTGAACGCCTTTAATAAAATGTTTATACCTATTAATGAATGATTGTAGCATAGAATTTTGACTAAACGCCCTATTAAACCATAAAAACTATAGCGGCGCTAAAAATCAAAGAGTTGGAACACCCTTTGCTTGATTAACAGCAAATATCTATGCAAAGGATGCAAACATGAGTTTTAGGATAAATACCAATATCGCCGCTTTAACTTCTCATGCGGTAGGGGTTCAAAACAACAGAGACCTTTCAAGCTCGCTTGAAAAGTTAAGCTCAGGGCTTAGGATCAATAAGGCCGCTGACGATTCTAGTGGGATGGCGATCGCTGATAGCTTAAGGAGTCAAAGCGCGAATTTAGGCCAGGCGATTCGCAACGCTAATGACGCTATTGGTATGGTTCAAACCGCTGATAAAGCGATGGATGAGCAAATCAAAATCTTAGACACCATTAAAACCAAAGCCGTTCAAGCCGCTCAAGATGGGCAAACTTTAGAAAGCCGAAGAGCACTCCAGAGCGATATTCAAAGGTTGTTAGAAGAACTGGACAATATCGCTAACACCACAAGCTTTAACGGCCAACAAATGCTTTCAGGAAGTTTTTCTAACAAAGAATTTCAAATTGGCGCGTATTCTAACACCACGGTTAAAGCGTCTATTGGCTCAACAAGCTCAGATAAGATTGGGCATGTGCGCATGGAAACCTCTTCTTTTAGCGGTGAAGGCATGCTCGCTAGCGCGGCGGCGCAAAACTTGACTGAAGTGGGATTGAATTTCAAACAAGTCAATGGCGTGAACGATTATAAGATTGAAACCGTGCGCATTTCTACGAGCGCTGGCACTGGGATCGGAGCGTTAAGCGAAATCATCAATCGTTTTTCTAACACTTTAGGCGTTAGGGCGTCTTATAATGTCATGGCTACCGGCGGCACTCCCGTGCAATCAGGAACTGTTAGGGAGCTTACCATTAATGGCGTAGAAATTGGGACCGTGAATGATGTGCATAAAAATGACGCTGATGGGAGGTTGACTAATGCGATCAACTCCGTCAAAGACAGGACCGGCGTGGAAGCGAGCTTGGATATTCAAGGGCGCATTAATTTGCACTCCATTGACGGGCGTGCGATTTCTGTGCATGCAGCGAGCGCGAGCGGTCAGGTTTTTGGGGGAGGGAATTTTGCAGGGATTTCTGGGACACAACATGCGGTTATTGGGCGCTTAACCTTGACCAGGACCGACGCTAGAGACATCATTGTGAGCGGTGTGAATTTTAGCCATGTGGGCTTTCATTCCGCTCAAGGGGTGGCAGAATACACCGTGAATTTGAGAGCGGTTAGGGGCATTTTTGATGCGAATGTGGCTTCAGCAGCCGGAGCGAACGCTAATGGCGCACAAGCGGAGACCAATTCTCAAGGTATAGGGGCTGGGGTAACAAGCCTTAAAGGAGCGATGATTGTGATGGATATGGCGGACTCAGCGCGCACGCAATTAGACAAGATCCGCTCGGATATGGGTTCGGTGCAAATGGAATTGGTTACAACCATTAATAATATTTCTGTAACCCAAGTGAATGTTAAAGCGGCTGAATCTCAAATCAGAGATGTGGATTTTGCTGAAGAAAGTGCGAACTTTTCTAAATACAATATTTTGGCGCAAAGCGGGAGTTTTGCTATGGCACAAGCGAATGCGGTGCAACAAAATGTCTTAAGGCTTTTACAATAACAGCCCTTTTAATTCAAAGGGGCGTTAGCCCTTTTTATAAGTTAGAATGATGGATATTTATCAAAAAAACTTGCAAGCTCTTTTCAAAAAAGACCCTCTTTTGTTCGCAAAGCTCAAAGCCATTAAAGAAAACAAAAAATACGAAGTGTTTTTAGGGAATGATAGCGCGAATTTCAACTTATTAGATAAAGAAACAAACACGCCCTTATTTGAAAAAAGCCCGCTAGATTCAAGCTTAGAGCTATACAAAAATAGCGAAATTTACATGCTTTATCCTTATTTGTATTATTTTGGCTTGGGTAATGGGGTGTTTTATCGCTTGCTTTTAGGTAATGGCAATTTAAAACGCTTGGTGGTCATTGAGCCTGAAATAGAGATTATTTTCATTGTGTTGAATCTTTTGGATTTTTCCACTGAGATTTTAGAAAATCGTTTGATTTTATTGCATGCAAGTTTTTGCAATTACAACATGATTGCTTCATTATTTGATATGGATAAAAAGTCTCGTTTATACGCAAGAATGTATGATTTAAAACTTTTTAACGCTTATTATGAACGATATTCTCATCAAATGATAGGAATCAACCAGCATTTCACGCGCGCTTTAGAGCATGGCGCTATTAGCGTAGGCAATGACGCTAAAGACGCGCTTATAGGCATCAAACAGCATGCCGCTAATTTGCCTGAAGTCATCAAAAGCCCTAGTTTAGTGGATTTTGTGAGCGCTTTAAAAAACAGAGACACCGCTATCATTGTTTCAACCGGGCCCAGTTTAAATAAGCAACTCCCCCTTTTAAAAGAAATCGCTCCTTACGCCACGCTTTTTTGCATAGACGCTTCTTTCCCTATTTTGGCTAAAGCCGGTATCAAGCCTGATATTGTGCTGTCTTTAGAAAGGGTGGATTTAACGGCAAAATTTTACGAAGAAACCCCCTTAGATTTTCAAGAAGGCGTTATTTTTGCTCTGACTTCCATTGTGCATAAACGATTGATTCAAGCGATTAAAAAGGGGGTTAAGCAATTCAGTTTCCGCCCCTTTGGTTATACCAACATTTTTGATTTGCACCAGTATGGCTATGTGGGCATAGGCATGAGCGCAGCGAACATGGCGTATGAATTAGTGGTGCATTCTCGTTTCAAAAGATGCGTGTTTATTGGGCAAGATTTGAGCTTCTCACAAAGCGGTAACAGCCATGCTAGTGGGGCGATTTATGGCGATAAAGAGATCAAGCCTAAAAAAGATAAAGACAAGATCTTTATAGAAAAATATGGGGGTAATGGGGAAGTAGAGACCACTTTAGTGTGGAAGCTTTTCTTAGAATTTTTTGAAAAAGATATTTTTAACACGCCTTATAAACTAGAAGTCATTAACGCTACTGAAGGGGGGGCTAGGATTAAAGGGACTAAAGAAATGCCTTTTAAAGAAGTGTGCGAAAAAGTAGATAAATCCAAGCCAAAGCCTCCTATCAATCTTATTTATCCCACCCAATCAGAACAGGCTAAAAATTTAAAGATCGCCAAGCAAAAATGCGAAGAGATCATCAAATACGCCAATGAGAAAAAAACGCAAGTTGAAGAAGTGTTTTTGAAAGTGGCGCCATTTTTAGAAGAAGTGGAAAAGCTTCATGAAGAAAAAAAATTAGAAGAGTTGGATTTTAAGGAATTAGAAAATTTGAGCGCTGAAATTGATAACATTAAAGAGCTTTTTGACGACAAAAAATTCAATTCGTATTTTATGGATGCGATACAATCTTACATCTTCCACCAGGAATTGCACATCGCTGAAATCGTGTGTAAAAAAACGAGTGATGAAGACGAATTAAGGGCTAAGCAATTGGAATACATTTACGCGCACAAATACTGGCTTTTTAGTTTGGCGGGTGGGATTGATTGCGTGATAGAAGCGATCGAAATGGCTTTAAAAGAATGGTAAAACTCCCTTTTTAAGCGTATGTGTCTAGGCTAGAATAAATTTCAGGGATATTTTCGCCACTAGCAAGGTTTTTCTCAACTTGGGATCTATCTTTAATCTCGCCGTCGTTATTGATAGCGTTTAAAGCTTCTAATCGGTCAAAATCAGGGGCGTTTTGCGTATTATTTTGACTGAAACCATCTTGAATACTGCTTTGTTGTAAATCCTGCTCTGCTTGATTCCTGTCCTTTATGGTTGCGTCATTATCGATATTGTTCAAGGTTTGGAGCTGTGTGAAATTAGGGGCGTAATGGGTGTTGATGGTCATGTTTTATCCTTTTTAGCTTTTTACACGCTCAATCGTGGATCATCATTATAGCAATAATCCATTAAATCGCCCAATCGTAAAACTTTGCATGAGTTTTCAATCAAATCAAAAACTTCCATGAGTTTAGAAAGCTCCCTGTGGTAGGCAAAAATCCCACACCCCTTAATGAAAACAAAATATTTTTTGCTCTCTTGCAGTTGGCGTAAAATTTCTGTATCCGCTCTTTCTTGCCAGCTGTCATAGTCTTTGGGGTTAAAAATGGAAATTTCTTCGCCCAAAGAACGATACCCTAAATAATCTCTAGGGAGCAATCGGTTGTGGCGCAAGGAATACGCCAAACTATAAGGAGGGCGTGCGTAAGCGATGAATTTAGCGTCCAAAAACTCCCTATACACGCTCGCATGAACGGGCGAATCCAGGCTCGCTTCTTTCCAGCGGTAATCTATCTTGTCATGCAAAACCAGTAAGGTGTTTTCATTCAATTGATCAAAAACAGCGTTTCTTTTGTTGATCACAAATTGATTTGCGCCAATGCGCGCTGAAATAGAGCCTTGATAAAGCCCAAAAAAACCCTTTCTAAACATGGATAATGAAATGCTTTTGAGCGAATGAATCAGATTGCTGTCAATGCCTCTTGTGTGTGTGTTCATGTTTATCATGATAACAAGTTTTTTTAATAAAAGGTATTAGTTTCCTAACAGATCTAAATTAAATCAATTCTATAAAAAATCCTAATTTAATGCTAGTAAATAAATTTAGTGATACAGACTAAACTTTAAAGAAAAATCGGGTAATTTTTATCACTTTTTTAAAACAAGTGATAGATTATTAACTTTTTATGCTATAATGCGAGAGTTCTTTCATCAAGAATGGTGATTGACGAGATTTTTCAAATAATGATGTTAAGAAGAATTAAAGTAGGTTCTGATTTGAATAAAAAAGAGAGTTTGTTAGATGCGTTTGTTAAAACCTATCTGCAGATTTTAGAACCCATTAGCTCTAAACGCTTGAAAGAGTTGGCAAACTTGAAAATATCTTGCGCGACGATCAGGAATTATTTTCAAATCCTTTCTAAAGAAGGCATGCTCTATCAAGCCCATTCTAGCGGTGCTAGATTGCCTACTTTTAAGGCGTTTGAAAACTATTGGCACAAGTCGTTGCGCTTTGAAGTTTTAAAGGTGAATGAAAAACGCTTAAAAAACGCGAGTGAAAATTTCGGGCTTTTCACGCTGTTAAAAAAACCCAGTTTGGAGCGTTTAGAAAGAGTCATTGAGTGCGAAAAACGCTTTTTGATTTTGGACTTTTTAGCGTTTTCTTGCGCGCTGGGTTACAGCGTTAAAATGGAGAAATTTTTATTAGAACTTGTGGGCAGGAGCGTTAAAGAAGTGCGCTCAATCGCTGCTTCTGTCAATGCGTTGAGTTTGGCCAGGCAATTAGAGCGTTTGGAGTATTCCAACACACAAATCACACGCTTTAATCTAATGGGGTTAAAAACGCTTTTAAACAGCCCTTTATTTTTTGACATTTTAGGGGGTAAGGTTTTAGAGCGTTTCAAAAAGGGTTTGCATTTTATAGAGCCTGATTGCATGCTAGTAACACGCTCTATAGAATTTCAAAACAAGCGGATGCAACTGCTTTGCGTGGGGAAACTAGAATGCGATTATGAAGGGTTTTTTCAAACGATTTCTGAGGAGGAATAATGAAAGATGAACACAACCAAGAACACGATCATTTAAGCCAAAAAGAGCCAGAGTTTTGCGAAAAGGCTTGCGCTTGCAAAGAACAACAAGGTGAAGAAAAGCAAGAAGCGGGCGAAAAAGAAGGCGAGATCAAGGAAGATTTTGAGCTTAAATACCAGGAAATGCACGAAAAATACTTGAGAGTGCATGCGGATTTTGAAAACGTGAAAAAGCGCTTAGAAAGAGACAAGAGCATGGCGTTAGAGTATGCGTATGAAAAAATCGCATTGGATCTATTGCCGGTGATTGATGCGCTTCTTGGGGCTCATAAGAGTGCTGTAGAAGAAAATAAAGAGAGCGCTTTAACCAAAGGCTTGGAGCTTACGATGGAAAAGTTGCATGAAGTTTTGGCAAGGCATGGCATTGAGGGGATTGAATGCTTAGAAGAATTTGATCCCCATTTCCACAATGCGATCATGCAAGTCAAAAGCGAAGAAAAAGAAAACGGGAAAATCGTGCAAGTTTTTCAGCAGGGCTACAAGTATAAGGGTAGGGTTTTGAGGCCGGCAATGGTGAGCATTGCTAAAAACGATTAAAAACATTTATTTTAAAAGACAAGGATAACACATGGGAAAAGTTATTGGAATTGATTTGGGGACAACCAACTCCGCAATGGCGGTGTATGAAGGCAATGAAGCAAAGATTATTGCGAATAAAGAGGGTAAAAACACCACTCCTTCTATTGTAGCCTTTACGGATAAGGGCGAGATTTTAGTGGGCGAGAGTGCGAAAAGACAAGCGGTAACCAACCCAGAAAAAACCATTTATTCTATTAAAAGAATCATGGGCTTGATGTTCAATGAAGATAAGGCTAAAGAAGCTGAAAAACGCTTGCCTTATAAGATTGTGGATAGGAATGGGGCTTGCGCGATTGAGATTTCGGGTAAAGTTTATACCCCTCAAGAGATTTCAGCCAAAATTTTAATGAAGCTCAAAGAAGACGCTGAAAGTTATTTGGGCGAGAGCGTTACGGAAGCGGTGATCACCGTTCCTGCTTATTTTAACGACAGCCAAAGAAAAGCGACTAAAGAAGCCGGCACGATTGCAGGGCTTAATGTTTTAAGGATCATCAATGAGCCTACAAGCGCGGCGTTAGCTTATGGCTTGGATAAAAAAGAGAGCGAAAAAATCATGGTTTATGATTTGGGTGGGGGGACTTTTGATGTTACCGTTTTAGAAACAGGCGATAATGTCGTGGAAGTTTTAGCCACAGGGGGCGATGCGTTTTTAGGGGGCGATGATTTTGACAATCGTGTGATTGATTTCTTAGCGAGTGAGTTTAAAAGCGAAACGGGCATTGAAATTAAAAACGATGTGATGGCGTTGCAACGCCTAAAAGAAGCGGCTGAAAACGCTAAAAAAGAACTGAGCTCTGCGATGGAGACTGAAATCAATTTGCCCTTTATCACAGCGGACGCTACCGGGCCTAAACACTTGGTTAAAAAACTCACTAGGGCTAAATTTGAAAGCTTGACAGAAGATCTCATGGAAGAAACGATTTCTAAAATTGAAAGCGTGATCAAAGACGCGGGGCTAACCAAAAATGAGATTTCAGAAGTGGTGATGGTAGGCGGTTCCACTCGTATCCCTAAAGTCCAAGAAAGGGTGAAAGCGTTTATCCACAAAGAGTTGAATAAAAGCGTCAATCCTGATGAAGTCGTAGCGGTGGGCGCGAGCATTCAAGGGGGCGTGTTGAAAGGCGATGTGAAAGATGTGCTTTTATTAGACGTTACGCCTTTAAGCCTTGGGATTGAAACTTTAGGGGGCGTGATGACTAAAGTGATTGATAGAGGCACGACTATCCCGGCGAAAAAATCTCAAGTGTTCTCAACCGCTGAAGACAACCAGCCCGCTGTGTCCATTATGGTTTTACAGGGCGAAAGGGAATTGGCAAGGGATAATAAATCTTTGGGTAAATTTGATTTGCAAGGCATCGCTCCAGCTCCAAGAGGCGTGCCGCAAATTGAAGTAACCTTTGATATTGACGCTAACGGGATTTTAACCGTTTCAGCGCAAGATAAAAATACCGGCAAAAGCCAAGAGATTAAAATTTCTGGTTCTAGCGGGTTGTCTGATAGCGAGATTGAAAAAATGGTTAAAGACGCTGAATTGCACAAAGAAGAAGACGCTAGGAAAAAAGAAGTGATTGAAGCGAGAAACCATGCCGATAGTTTGGCGCACCAAACCCAAAAGAGCCTTGATGAGCATAAAACGAATTTGAATGAAAACGACGCTAACGAGATCCAAAACGCTATTAACGCTCTTAAAGAGTGCGTCAAAAACGATAACGCTACTAAAGCGGAGCTTGAAGACAAAACCAAATTATTAGCGCAAGCGGCTCAAAAATTAGGCGAAGCCATGGCGAATAAAAACAACGCCGAGCAGCCCAAGAAAAAAGACGATGACGTGATTGATGCGGAAGTGGAGTGAAACGCTTTAAAACTTCTTTTAAGCGGGCGGTTTTAATGAAACCCCGCTTGCTTTTCTCATTTTCATCAATGGGATACTGATTGCAAAATCTAAAAAATAGCGTTTTTTAATCCAAATATCAAAGCCTGATTGTAATCAAGCGATAGTTTTTTTAAGGTTTAGCTTAAAAGCGTTGGTGGGATTTTAGGAAAATCCCTTATGAGAGAGTTCTTTTTGGTATGGGGTTGTTTTATAAAGTTATTTCTTAATGGCTTGCGCTAGATGGCTCTAATTCAAAATACGCAGTGGGGATTTGATTAAATTCATTAACAAGGTGTAAAAAATAGTCGGTAATGCTTTCAAGATCGGCTTCTAAATCGTCATAGCTCTCTTGGTAGTATGCATCTCCATTAGGATCAATGATCTTGTCATACGCTAGGCATTTTTGACACTCTTTTTCCCCATTCTCCTCTATGGATCGACCTATACAGAGACAAAACTTTTCTGCATCGTTCTTCCAATAGTAAGCAAACCAGAGGTAAAAACCTTTTTTTTGGGTTGGTATTTCACCATTGACAAATCCTTCCCCTAAAATATCCTGACGGCAAAAGGCGATGGATGGCTTCTTGGATAAGTTCCCAGAGCCAAGACTGATTTTGCACGCATAACCCCATGGCGCTAAAAACTTGTTCAGCCCGTTTTGGCATGAACCATACTTTGGTATTTTTGGAGTTCTGCCTGTTTGTTTTTCCTCTTGCGCTTTAGCGTCAATTGACGCTACAAACTCTCTTAACAAGTCTTGGAACGCTTTTCTTTGCTCTTCATTCCATTCTATCGTTTCCATTGACAGCTCCTGATCGATCTTAATAAGCCGACATTCTATCTTAAATTTTACTCCATTTAACGAGTTTAGGCATAATCGCAAAATTGAATTTTATTGTTTGTTATAGGAGGAATGATGATTATCACCGCAATGCAAGACGCCATAGGCCGCACTCCCGTTTTTAAATTCACTAACAAGGATTACCCCATTCCCGTAAATTCCGTCATTTACGCCAAACTGGAGCATCTAAACCCAGGAGGGAGCGTTAAAGATCGCTTAGGCCAATACCTTATAGAAGAAGGATTTAAAACGGGCAAAATCACTTCTAAAACAACCATCATTGAGCCTACCGCAGGCAATACCGGCATCGCTCTAGCCTTAGTGGCGCTCAAGCACCACTTAAAAACCATCTTTGTTGTCCCGGAAAAATTCAGCGCAGAAAAACAGCAAATCATGAGGGCTTTGGGGGCTTTAGTAATCAACACGCCTACTAGCGAAGGGATTTCTGGTGCCATTAAAAAAAGCAAAGAGTTAGCCGAAAGTATCCCTGATAGCTATTTGCCCCTACAATTTGAAAACCCTAATAATCCCGCCGCTTACTACCACACCCTAGCCCCTGAGATTGTCCAAGAATTAGGCACAAATCTTA
Source organism: Helicobacter pylori NCTC 11637 = CCUG 17874 = ATCC 43504 = JCM 12093 (assembly GCF_900478295.1). Taxonomy (NCBI): domain Bacteria; kingdom Pseudomonadati; phylum Campylobacterota; class Epsilonproteobacteria; order Campylobacterales; family Helicobacteraceae; genus Helicobacter; species Helicobacter pylori. Next base: position 319,455 of record NZ_LS483488.1, on the reverse strand, counting down.
CGAGCTTTGTGGCCGGGATAGGGAGTGGTGGCACTTTTGCGGGCACGGCTAAGTATTTGAAAGAACGCATTCCTGCGATTCGTTTGATTGGGGTGGAGCCGGAGGGTTCTATTTTGAATGGGGGCGAGCCTGGGCCTCATGAGATTGAGGGCATTGGCGTGGAGTTCATCCCCCCTTTTTTTGAAAACTTGGATATTGATGGCTTTGAAACGATCTCAGATGAAGAGGGTTTTAGCTACACCAGGAAGTTAGCCAAGAAAAACGGCTTATTAGTGGGGAGCTCTAGCGGGGCAGCTTTTGTGGCAGCGTTGAAAGAAGCGCAACGCCTCCCCGAAGGTAGCCAGGTTTTAACCATTTTCCCGGATGTTGCCGATCGTTATCTTTCTAAAGGTATTTATTTATAAATTCATAAAAAGGAAAAATCATGCGCATGCAAACAAAACTAATCCATGGGGGCATTAGTGAGGATACGACAACGGGGGCGGTGAGCGTGCCTATTTATCAAACTTCCACCTACCGCCAAGACGCCATAGGCCGCCACAAGGGCTATGAATACTCTCGCTCAGGCAACCCCACGCGCTTTGCTTTAGAAGAACTCATCGCCGATTTAGAAGGGGGGGTTAAGGGGTTTGCTTTTGCCTCTGGATTAGCTGGAATCCACGCCGTTTTTTCCCTCTTGCAATCAGGCGATCATGTGTTGTTAGGTGATGATGTTTATGGGGGGACTTTCCGCTTGTTCAATCAAGTGCTTGTCAAAAACGGGCTTTCTTGCACCATTATAGACACTAGCGATCTATCCCAAATCAAAAAGGCTATCAAGCCCAACACCAAAGCCCTTTATTTAGAAACCCCTAGTAACCCCTTGCTTAAAATCACGGATTTAGCGCAATGCGCTGGTGTTGCTAAAGATCATGGCTTGCTCACTATCGTGGATAACACCTTTGCCACCCCCTATTGCCAAAACCCGCTTCTTTTGGGAGCGGATATTGTGGTGCATAGCGGCACAAAATACTTAGGCGGTCATAGCGATGTGGTTGCTGGGCTTGTAACCACCAATAATGAAGCGCTAGCCCAAGAGATCGCTTTTTTCCAAAACGCTATCGGTGGGGTTTTAGGCCCTCAAGACAGCTGGCTGTTGCAAAGAGGGATTAAAACGCTAGCATTACGCATGCAAGCTCATCAAAAAAACGCTCTTTGTGTGGCTGAGTTTTTAGAAAAACACCCTAAAGTGGAAAGGGTTTATTACCCGGGCCTTCCCACTCACCCTAATTACGAGCTAGCCAAAGCCCAAATGCGTGGCTTTAGCGGAATGCTCTCTTTCACCCTCAAAAATGACAGCGAAGCGGTTGCTTTTGTAGAAAGCCTTAAACTATTCATTTTAGGCGAGAGTTTGGGCGGGGTGGAAAGTTTGGTGGGGATTCCGGCATTTATGACCCATGCGTGTATCCCTAAAGAACAACGAGAAGCTGCAGGGATTAGAGATGGCTTGGTGCGCTTGTCTGTAGGGATTGAGCATGAACAGGATTTGTTAGAAGATTTAGAGCAAGCGTTCGCTAAAATAGGCTAAAATTTGCCATTTATAAACTAAGGAGTTAAAAACATGAAAACGCCAAAAATGAATGTAGAGAGTTTTAATTTGGATCACACCAAAGTCAAAGCCCCTTATGTGCGTATCGCTGATCGCAAAAAGGGCGTTAATGGGGATTTGATTGTCAAATACGATGTGCGCTTCAAGCAGCCCAACAAAGATCACATGGACATGCCAAGCTTGCACTCTTTAGAGCATTTAGTCGCTGAGATCATCCGCAACCATGCTAATTATGTCGTGGATTGGTCGCCTATGGGTTGCCAAACGGGATTTTATCTCACGGTGTTAAACCATGACAATTACACAGAGATTTTAGAGGTTTTAGAAAAGACGATGCAAGATGTGCTAAAGGCTACAGAAGTGCCTGCCAGCAATGAAAAGCAATGCGGTTGGGCGGCTAACCACACTTTAGAGGGCGCACAGAATTTAGCGCGCGCTTTTTTAGACAAACGCGCTGAGTGGTCTGAAGTGGGGGTTTGATTGGTGGGGGAATGATTTTACTCCCCTACCCCCTTACCCATTATTTTACCCATTTTGCCCATAGGCGTTAAATTCTAGTAAAAATCATCGTATCAGTGTTAATATTATGTAAAAATTAATGTTATGAATCTCTTGGTTTAAAAGGATTTCAATGAAAAAATTGATTTTAGTCATCTTTTTAACGCTAGCGCTTTCAATCTCTGCAAAAGAAGTCAAAATAGTGTTTTTAGAAACTTCAGACATTCATGGGCGGCTTTTTTCGTATGATTATGCAATTGGCGAACAAAAACCCAATAACGGCTTGACAAGGATTGCGGCTTTAATCAAAAAGCAAAGGGCTGAGAATAAAAATGTGGTTTTGATTGACAGCGGGGATTTGTTGCAGGGTAATAGTGCGGAGTTGTTTAACGATGAGCCTATCCACCCGCTAGTTAGAGCCGAAAACGATTTGAAATTTGACATTCGTGTGCTTGGGAATCACGAGTTTAATTTCAGCAAAGATTTTTTAGAAAAGAATATTAAGGGGTTTAATGGCGGTGTCGTGAATGCGAATATTATCAAAATTGCAGACAGTAAGCCGTTTGTGAAGCCTTATATGATTAAAAAAATTGATGGCGTGAGGGTGGCGGTTGTGGGGTTTTTGGTGCCGCACATCCCAACTTGGGAAGCCTCTATGCCTGAACATTTTGCAGGATTGAAGTTTTTGGACGCTGAAGAAGCGTTAAAAAAGACCTTGAAAGAGCTGAAAGGGAAGTATGATATTTTGATTGGCGCTTTTCATTTGGGGCGAGAAGATGAGAAAGGTGGCGATGGGATACCTGATCTGGCGAAAAAATTCCCGCAATTTGACATCATTTTTGCAGGGCATGAGCATGCGGTTTATAACACTAAAATAGGAAAGGTGCATACCATTGAGCCTGGAGCGTATGGGGCTTATCTGGCAAAGGGCGTGGTGATGTTTGACACCCAAACGAAGAAAAAAATCGTAACGACTGAAAATTTACCCACAAAAGGCGTGCCAGAAGATGAAGAATTAGCGAAAAAATACGAATATGTGGATAAAAAATCAAAAGAATACGCTAATGAAGTGGTTGGCGAAGTTACAAAAACCTTTATTGACAGGCCTGATTTTATCACAGGAGGAGAAAAAATCACTACAATGCCAACCGCCGCCTTGCAAGAAACACCGGTGATAGAATTGATCAATAAAGTGCAAAAATACTATGCAAAAGCCGATGTTTCAGCGGCAGCCTTATTCAATTTTGGGGCGAATTTGAAAAAAGGGCCTTTCAAAAGAAAAGATGTCGCCTATATTTACAAGTTCGATAACACGCTCATTGGAGTGAAAATAACGGGTGAAAATCTGTTGAAATACATGGAATGGTCGTATCAATTTTACAACCAGTTGCAACCGGGCGATTTGACGATCAGTTTTAATGAAAATATTCGCAGCTATAACTTTGATATGTTTTCTGGCGTGAAATACCAGGTTGATGTTACCAAACCTGCCGGACAAAGGATTATTAATCCGACAATTAACGGAAAACCCATTGACCCCAAAGCCATCTATAAATTAGCGATCAACAATTACCGATTTGGGACATTATCCACGACATTGAATTTGGTTACAGACGCTGATAGGTATTATAATTCTTACGATGCATTGCAAGATAACGGGCAAATACGGGATTTGATCATCAAATACATCACGGAAGAAAAAGGGGGGAAGGTAACCCCTGAATTGGAACATAACTGGGAAATCATCAACTATGATTTCAAAAACCCGCTGCTAAAAAAATTGAGAGAAAAATTAAAAGAGGGGAGCATCAAAATCCCCACTTCAAAAGACGGAAGGACTTTGAATGTCAAATCCATTAAGGAAAGTGAAGTTAAATAAAATTTTTTATTTTCATTATTTTATTTTTAAGCCTAACTTAAAAAAGGGTGTTCTATAATTTTAGCTTGTTTGTTCTCTTGTTTCGTTTTCAAACAACCGGGTTTTAATTTTATTTTGTGCCACTCGTTTTTCGGGGGGGGGGGTGCATTTGGAAGCTAAACTCTAAAATTAGGGTTTGACTTAAAAATGATTTATTTAGGAGATAAATGATGTTTTCTTCAATGTTTGCTTCGTTGGGGACTCGTATTATGCTAGTCGTGTTAGCCGCTCTTTTGGGTTTAGGGGGGCTTTTTATTGGTTTTGTAAAGGTTATGCAAAAAGATGTGTTAGCGCAACTCATGGAGCATTTAGAAACCGGGCAATACAAAAAGCGTGAAAAAACGCTCGCTTACATGACAAAAATTATTGAACAGGGCATTCATGAGTATTACAAAAATTTTGACAATGCTACTGCAAGAAAAATGGCGCTAGATTATTTCAAACGCATTAACGACGATAAGGGCATGATTTATATGGTGGTGGTGGATAAAAACGGGGTGGTATTGTTTGATCCGGTCAATCCCAAAACCGTAGGCCAATCAGGGCTTGACGCTCAGAGCGTTGATGGGGTGTATTACGTTAGGGGGTATTTGGAAGCGGCTAAAAAAGGGGGAGGCTACACTTATTATAAGATGCCTAAATACGATGGAGGCGTGCCGGAGAAAAAATTCGCCTACTCGCATTATGACGAGGTGTCTCAAATGGTGATCGCAACGACTTCCTATTACACTGACATTAACACAGAAAATAAAGCGATCAAAGAAGGCGTAAATAAGGTCTTTAATGAAAACACCACAAGACTATTCCTTTGGATACTGACAGCGACGATAGCGTTAGTGGTTTTGACGCTCATATACGCTAAATTAAGGATCGTGAAACGCATTGATGAACTGGTCCTTAAAATCAACGCTTTTAGCCATGGGGATAAGGATTTGAGGGCCAAAATTGATGTGGGTGATCGCAACGATGAAATCTCGCAAGTGGGCCGTGGGATCAATTTGTTTGTGGAAAACGCTCGCTTGATTATGGAAGAGATTAAAGGGATTTCCACTTCCAATAAAACTTCAATGGATAAATTAGTCCAAATCGCGCAAGAAACCCAAAAGAGCATGAAAAATTCATCAACCACCCTAAATTCCGTAAAAAATAAAGCCACGGATGTAGCGAGCATGATGAATGCTTCCATAGAGCAGTCTCAAGGGTTAAGGAAGCGTTTGATTGAAACGCAAGGGCTTGTCAAAGAAAGCAAGGATGCGATCGGGGATTTATTTTCTCAAATCACAGAAGGCGCGCACACTGAAGAGGAGCTCTCTAGCAAAGTGGAGCAACTAAGCCGTAACGCTGATGATGTCAAATCCATTCTGGATATTATCAATGATATTGCCGATCAAACCAATCTTTTAGCCCTAAACGCTGCTATTGAAGCCGCAAGGGCTGGCGAGCATGGCAGAGGCTTTGCGGTGGTGGCTGATGAAGTCAGGAATTTAGCCGGGCGCACTCAAAAATCTTTAGCTGAAATCAATTCCACTATCATGGTGATTGTCCAAGAAATCAATGCCGTGAGTTCGCAAATGAATCTCAATTCGCAAAAAATGGAGCGTTTGAGCGATATGAGTAAAAGCGTGCAAGAAACTTACGAAAAAATGAGTTCTAATTTAAGCTCAGTCGTGCAAGATAGCAATCAAACCATGGACGATTACGCCAAATCCGGACACCAAATTGAAGCTATGGTAAGCGATTTTGCAGAAGTGGAAAAAGTGGCTTCTAAGACTTTAGCCGATTCTTCAGATATCTTAAACATCGCTACGCATGTGAGTGGAACGACCATGAATTTAGACAAACAAGTGAATTTGTTTAAAACTTAATCAGGGGGGAGTTTATCAACAAAGGGTTGGATTGTTAAAAATTTCTGTGATCACGGCGTGTTTTAATAGCGAAAAAACCATTGAAGACACCATTCTTTCCGTGCTTCATCAAACTTATAAAAACATTGAATACATCATTATAGACGGATCTAGCACGGATAGCACTTTAGAAATCATTCAAAAATATAGAGATAGAATCGCTTGCGTAATGAGTGAAAAAGATAAGGGCATTTATGACGCCATGAATAAAGGCATACAGCGTTCTAGTGGGGATATTATCGCTTTATTGAATAGCGATGATTTTTACAAAGATGAGTTTGTGGTAGAAAAAGTGGTGCATGAGTTTGAAAACAAAAATTGCGATAGCGTGTATGCGGATCTGGTGTTTGTCAAACCTGATTGTTTAGAAAAAGTGGTGCGCTATTATGAAAGCGGGGAGTTTAGCCCTAAAACCTTGCTTTATGGCGTAGTGCCAGCGCACCCTACGCTTTTTGTCAAAAAAGCCATTTATGAACGCTACGGGCTTTACAAAACCGATTATAAGATTTCAGCGGATTTTGAGATGATCATCCGCTTGTTTGTGGTGCAAAAAATAAGCTTTTCTTATTTGAAAGAAGTGTTAGTCATCATGCGCACCGGTGGGGTTAGTGCGAGCGGGTTTAAAAGCCTTTTATTAAGGAATAAAGAAAATTTGAGAGCATGCCAAGAAAACGGCATTCAAGCGAATGTTTTTTCCATGCTTTTAAAATACCCCAGAAAGATCATGGGCTTATTTAAAAGGGGATCTAAAGGGGGATTAGAACGAAACGATTAAAGAAAGATTAGCGTTAAATCGTGGTTTGAATCTTTCTTGATGGCTGTTGTAGGTGTAAAAAACGTTCCTCACTAAGGGCATTTCAATCCCTAATTGCAAAGACAAATAGCCGATAAAATCCACGATAAAACCAAAACGCAAAGGGGCTTGGAAAAAGGTTTTCTTGGTTCTTGGGATAATCGTTGTGATAGCACCTGGTTTAATCGTATCCACTAACAACACCCCTTGTTCTAAAGCGATCCCTAAATAACTCCTAAAACGATAAATATTTTTATCTACAAAAATCCAAGAAAAATCTAACGCGCCCCCATAATTTTGCACCATTAAGGTTTGAGGCTGGGAGAGCGAAACGGAATGGAAATAGTTATAGACGCTAAAGATTCTAAAACCGACTTTAGGGTGGTTTCTTAAAAAATGCTCTAAGCCCGTAGCGGTGTTAAACCCTATGCTATTCGCCGTAAGAGTCAAGGTTTGGTTAGAAGTTGAAAAAGTGGCCTGCGAATAGTTGTATCCAAAAATAAAGAAAAATTTAAGGCTTTTTTCTAAAGCCCTTTTTAAGATTTGCTGGTTTTTGTCTAGGATTTTCTGTTTTTCATTGTTTTTTTCAAGGGTTAGGGGTTTGGGTTTTTCGTCTTCATTCTTGTTTTTAAAATTTTCCAAGAATTGAGACCAAGTGATTTCTTTAGCTTCTAAAAAGAGTGGATTCAACGACAAAAAGAGATAAACACTAAATAGAGTTTTCAAATACAGCCTTAAACTTTTTGTGGCTATTGTGCCTAATTATCTTAAATTAACTTTAAATTACTTGTATGTTTTTACTATAACCCCCACTCACACGCAACGCTATATTTTAAAGTTTAGTTTAGAGCAAATAAAACACCTTTTCTTCTTGAAAAATGCTTTTAATTTCTACAAAAAGGGTTTTTTCTGTGCGTTCTTCTAGCACGATAATAGGATTAATACTCTCGCTCCCGCTCACTAACGCCCTTAAAGACAACTCTTCTTCATAATTTAAGGGGTTAAGGTTTAACTCTTTTAAATTTTCGTAGTTTTTTGCCATAAGCGTATTAAGGCCTTCTAAAGTTAAAAACAAGGTTTCATCTCTTTGGCTATAACCTACTAACGCGCTTAAACGCTGAGAAAAAACCCACCTTAAATCGTTAATCCTAACTTTAGCCTTACTCTTAGAACGCGCTAGAATGCAGCAATTCAAGGGGTTTGAATTTTTAGAAAGCCACACGCCTCCATTCAATAAGCGGTAAGTTGCGATCGTTTTTTGGGCTAAAAAAGGCTTATTGCCATTCTTTTTAGCCGCTTCCAATCCTCTAAAAACTTGCGTTCTTTCTTCAACGCTTGCGGGTAAAATCTGGCGTTTTAAAGGCGAGTAAAGCTCAAAGGGGCTTCTGTTTTGGGATTCTTTTTGGATTTTTAAAGCGAATTGACAGCCGCAATAATTTTGCCGATAAAGCTCGTTTTCTCTCGCCAAAGCTTGCAAGTTTAAATCCAACTCGCTCTTAAAATGTTCAAAATTATCGTTTCTAAATACAACAAATTCCAAATTGTGCCTTTGCGCGATGTGTTGTCCCTTAGCGATGAGCTGGTTAGGGTCTTTTTTAGGGCTTGTGAGTAAGGTGGTGGTGAATTTTTCTTCCCCTAATTCAAAGGCTTTCAGAGCGCTCGCTTCTAAGCGTAAATCAAAGCACTCAAAACAGCGTTCGCTTTTTTCCCCTAACAATTCCTTACCCTTAGCTCTATCTAAAAATTTTTCTAATTCATAATCGCCTTCAAGCAATTCAATTCCTAGCATCTCGCAAGTGCGTTTCACGTCTTCTAAACGCAACAAGTATTCGCTATAAGGGTGGATATTGGGGTTATAAAAAAACCCTACAATTTTTTCACCCGCAAAAGCCTCTTTAGCCTTTTTTAAAAAATAGAGGTTATCCACTGAGCAACAAATATGAATGAGCATTAAAACTGCTTTTTATTCACATCTTCTAAAATATCGTTAGAGACTTTGTCAATTTCTTGACTGATTTCTAAAGAATCGCTAGCGATTTTTAGATTGCCCTCAGTAACCGATCTTAAAGCTTCAATAGAAGCGTTGATTTCTTCCACTTCTTTAACCTGGTTTTTAATGCTTTCGCTCGTGTCTGAAATGCTTTGAACTAAAATATTAATATTGGCTTCAATCTCGCTGAGCGATTTTTGCGTCCTTTCAGCGAGCTTCCTCACCTCATCAGCCACCACCGCAAAGCCTCTGCCATGCTCGCCGGCCCTTGCGGCTTCAATAGCGGCGTTTAGGGCTAAAAGATTGGTTTGATCAGCGATGTCTCTAATGATTTCTACAATGCTTTTAATGTCTTGCCCTTGTTCAATCATGGCTTCACTTTGAGAGCTCACGCCTTGAATGGAAGTGGTGATATTTTCTATCGTTTTAGAAGTTTCCATCAAGCTTTTGTGTTGGGAGTTTGAAGCCTTTTCTAAATTTTGCACGCATTCTTTTAAATTCGCGCTATCGTTGGCTAAATCTTTGGCAAAATTAGACGAAGTTTCTAGCATTTTTTGGATTTCTTGCCCTAAAGCGTTAGTAACCAATTCCACCCTACCCGAAGCGTTTTGGATCCGGCCTCTAAAATCCAATCCAGAATAGCTTTCAAAGATTTTGAAAATGCTTGGCATGTGCGTCCCTACGCTTTCTTGCAAATAATCCATGATCCCATTTAGCGCATCTCTCAATTCTTTCAAATCAGGGCTTGCAGGTTCAGCTGCAATGCGCACCGCAAAATTCCCCGCTTTCACGTCTGAAACCACTTTAATGGTGTCTTGGACGGCTTGCCTGTCTTCTTGCATGATTTTTTGGGTTTGCAAGATATTTTTATTGATCGCTGTTTGCATGCGCCCTAATTCGTCATTGGATTTCGCTTCAATCAATTTAATACCGCTAGAATTGGCTTGATTGTTCAATAATTTAAAGAAATGAGACAAGGTGCTAGAAACGGCTTCCAAACGATTGCTCACGATCGCTCGCATGAGTAAAGTGATCGCTATGATTAAGGCTAACACCATGATAGCGCTCGCTATGATCACCACAAAACGCACCGATCCTACTTGCTCATAGACCTTGTCTTTTTCAATGATTAAAGCGATCATCCAATTAAGATTGTCTTTACTTTCTGTTTTGCCTAGCATTTTAAAGGTTTCAACGGCTAAAAAATTTTCCTTGTGGCTAAAGGGATCCAGGTATTCTAAAGTCGCTTTAGAGCCGTTTTCTAAAATAGTCAGCACTTCGTTGGTGGCTTTAGGCACACTCTTATAAATTTCTGCGATAGGTTTGTCTTGCAAACTCTTATTCGCGCTCAAAAGCACTTTACCTTTAACGCCAATTAAAAAGAGATCGCTCCTGTTTTTAGTGATTTCATTACTGAAGCTGTCAATGGAAATAAAAACCATCAAAGCCCCTACGACCTCTTGAGCGTTTTCATTCAATAAAGGTAAAAGAATATCAACCCCATAAACTTCCGCCCCATTAGGCATTTTCCTATAATAAGGCAGGCTTTTAGAAATTTCTTTATTTTTCATCGCTTTTTGCGCTAAAGGGCTATTCTCTAATGACGGATTTTCCATTAGCTTAATCGTATTGTTATCTCGTGAAGCACCCAAACGCTAAAGCGATTGGGCTTCCTCGGCTGATGTTGCCCATAGGGAAAGTTTGGTTCTCACTTTGTGTCCCTAATCATAGGGATTTTACAGAGTTTGATCTCCAACGCATTCCCTACAGGTCTCACACATCATATCTCCAAAGGCGTAACTTTGCGTACTTCCTACGCTAGATACAAATGTATGGAGATATTATACTACAAATTAGCAGCATTCATCCCAAACACTAAAGATGTTTGGGATTTCTGCTTGGGTGGTTTAAAAAACATGCTCACCCCAGCGACATGCGAATTGGCTAAAATGAAGTTTTTTAACAAGTGGATTTTGATTTCTTTTTTGGTGTCTTTAGGGAGCATTTCTTTGACAATGCCCATGCTCGTATAGGTGTTTTCTAAAACCCCTTGCACTTCCTTAACCTTAAAATGCAAACTATCTTGCATAGAATGCAGAGCGCTTTCTTTTAAAATCTCTTTCACCCTGCTGTTTAAGGATACCCCTAAAATGCTCACGCACACGATCACAATCAACGCCACGCACAATATGATTTTATTACCGATACTCAAACCTTTAGACAAAACACAACCTTAACTATGATGAAATTTTTTGCCCATTTGCGGCAAAATTTTAAACCGCATTATAGTATTATAAGCATAAATCCAAAATTAAACCGGATTAAAAAGGCGATCAATCGTTCTCATTAAAAAACCATTTAAGGTTGCATTCGCTCTTTTAGGGTATGCTACGACTTGAAATTATCCAAATATAAAAAGGAATCATTATGCCTTTTGTCTCCACGCGTTCTTTGAAAGAAAAAAAGATTGATTTTATTGAAGCAATATTAAACCCCAACGCCCCCAAAGGCGGGCTTTACACTTTAGAGCGTTTTGAAACATTACAATGGCAAGATTGTTTGAATCTGAGCTATAACGAGCTAGTGGAATGCGTGTTTGAGCGGTTGGGTTTAGAGATCCCTAAGGGCTTATTAACAAGCGCTTTAAAACGCTATGAAAATTTTGATAACCCTAAAAATCCAGCCCCTATTTTTGCACTCAATGAAAGGCTTTTTGTCCAAGAGCTCTACCATGGGCCTAGTTTGGCGTTTAAAGACATGGCACTGCAGCCTTTAGCGAGCTTGTTTTCTAACCTAGCGGTAGGAAAAAATGAAAAGTATTTAATGCTCGTTTCTACGAGCGGCGATACCGGCCCTGCGACTTTAGAAAGTTTAGCGGGCATGCCTAATGTTTTTGTGGTGTGTTTATACCCCAAAGACGGCACAAGCTTAGTGCAAAAACTCCAAATGGTAACCCAAAGCGCTAGCAATTTAAAGGTGTTTGGGGTGAGTGGGGATTTTGATGATGCGCAAAACGCGCTCAAAAACCTTTTAAAAGACGATGATTTTAACGAGGCTTTAAAGATGCGCCAATTGAAATTAAGCGTGGCTAATTCCGTGAATTTTGGGCGCATCGCTTTTCAAATCGTCTATCATATTTGGGGCTTTTTGGAATTGTATAAAAAAGGCGCGATCAATTCTAAAGAAAAAATCACCCTAGCCATACCTAGCGGTAATTTTGGGAACGCTTTAGGGGCGTTTTATGCTCAAAAAATGGGCTTGAATATTGATAAAATCAAGGTCGTAACCAACAGCAATGATGTTTTAAGGGAGTTTATAGAAACAGGGCGTTACGATTTAACCCACCGCTCTTTAAAGCAAACTTACTCGCCGGCTATGGATATTTTAAAAAGCTCTAATGTGGAAAGGGTGCTTTTTAGCCTTTTTGGGTTTGAACGCACGCTAGAATTGATGCAAGCTTTAGAAGAAGAGAAATTTTATGCGTTAAAGCCTAAAGAATTAGCCCTTTTACAGGAGCATTTTTCTTGCGCGAGCTGCTCAGATGAAGCTTGTTTGAAAACAATTCAAGAAGTTTATGCAGAGCACCAATACCTGATTGACCCCCACACCGCCACCGCTTTAAACGCCAGCTTGAAAACCAACGAAAAAACCCTTGTTTCTGCCACCGCCTCTTATGAAAAATTCCCTAAAACCACCCTTTTAGCCCTAAACGAGCAAAAGAAAAACGATAACGATAAAGCCGCCCTAGAAACGCTTAAAAACAGCTACAATACCCCAGATAGCCAACGCCTTGATGATTTGTTTGAAAGAGGGATCAAGCACCAAGAAGTTTTAAAACTCAATGAGATCAAATCTTCTATTCTTTTGTGGCTAGAAAGCCTACATTAAATCTTTTTTAAGCCCTTATTCCTAATAAAATCTTAATTTTAAGTCAAACTACACTATAATAAGGAAATTCTAAACGAAAATTAAACTGAATGAAAGGAGTTTGAATGAAAAAAATCGTTTTAGTAGCGATAGCCTTACTGATAAGTGGTTGTGCGAGCTATAAGATCACGCCTGAACATGTTACTTCCTATAATAATGGGATTCAAGTGATGACCTCCACGCAAGCCAAGTCTAAAGTCCAGTTAGAAATCGCTCAAAGCAAATTGAAAGGTTTGAATGAATCCCCCTTAGTGCTGTATGTAGCGGCGCAAGTTATAGAGGGAAATCCTGTGGTGTTTAGCCGTAAAGCCATTTCGGTGTCTATCAACCAAACGAATTTACCGGTCTTAAGCCTGAGACAAGTGATGAAATCCAGTTTTGATTTTGAGGGTATTTTACAAAGTTTTAATATTGCCGTGCCGACCACCCCTATTGATAATGTCAATATGATCACCCCGCCTATGTTTTATTACGGGCAAGGGGGATTTTTAGCTTATAACGGCATGATGTATGGGGGAATGGGCATGTATGGGCCAGGCTTTGGCATGATGATGATGGATGATGTAGAAGAGCAAGAAGTCATGCAAGAAAGCCGCCAAGCTTTAAAAATCCTAGCGATCAATTACCTTAAAAACAACACCCTTAATGTTGAAAACAAGGCTAAGGGAGGGTTTGTGGTGGTGGATACCAAAAACCTTAAAACCCCGGGTGTGGTGGTGGTTAAAGTCTTTTTAGAAGATGAAATCCACACCTTTAAAATTGATATTTCTAAGATGTAATCATCCCCCTTTAATAAAAGCCTTTGGGCCAATCCACCTAAAGGTTTTTTCTTAATTGGGTTAAAAACGATTAAACCTTACCCATTTTTTTAGATTTTATTTGATGGTGAAAGGGGAAAAAGCCCAACAATTAAAACCCCCCCCCTTTTTTTTGCGTTTATTTTTGAGAAGCTAAAAAATCCTGGATATTTTCTTTGGTTTTTTCTACTAAGGTTTTCAAGCTGTCGCTATACGCCCATGCGATATGGGGAGTTAAAAGCAATTTATTTTGGATCTTTGGGTTCAAAAACGCATGATCTTTTTCAAAAGGCTCTTTCACAAACACATCGCTCGCGTAATATAAATCTTTGGTTTCTAAAATTTCAGCCAAATCCTTTTCATTCACAATGCCCCCACGCCCCACATTGATTAAAATCGCCCCATCTTTTAAGCTTTGCAATTCTTTCAGAGCGATTAAATCGCGCGTGCTTTCATTTAAGGGGGCATGGATGCTGATAATATCGCTTGTTGCGAGCAGATTTTTTAAACTCAAGCGCTCATACTCTTCTTTTTTATCGTTAGGGGAATAATACACCACCTTTGCCCCGAAAGCTTGAGCGAGTTTGGCGACTCTTTTACCGATTGTGCCTAAACCAATAACCCCCCATTGACTCCCTTTAATAAGCCCCATTTTAATATCGCTAATGTGCGTAAAAATATCGCTTTGACTGTATTCCCCGCTTTTGCAATAATGATCGTAATCATTGATTCTCCCCAACAAAGACAACGCGCACGCTAAAGTGTGCTGGGCTACGGATTCTGTAGAATAAGCGCTCACATTTTTGACTTCTATGCCTAAAGCTTTCGCACTTTTTATATCCACATTATCCGTGCCTGTAGCGGTGATGCAAATGAGTTTGAGTTTAGGCAATTGGCTTAAAACCTCTTGGGTGATCACGACTTTATTCAATACCATTATTTCAGCTTCAATTGATCGTTCAACGATTTGACTGGGCGAAGTGATCTCATAAAAATCAAAATCCGCCACTTCTTTTAAAACTTCTAGCGCTTTTAACCCCACGCTTTTAGCGTCTAAGACCACGCCTTTTTTGAATGTTTTCATCTCTTTACTCCTAGATTTAATTTTAAAGTTATATAATTAAACCACAAAATCCTTTTTTAAAAGAAACTAAGCATGCCAAAACCCAAGAAAAACACCCTCCCTTGTAGCCTTTCTGTCAAAATGTCTTATTTCATGCGTTTTCTCATTAAATGGCGCACCCGCTCTTTAAGCCATAAAATGATGACTCTCATTCAAATCTTAAGCATTCTAGCCTTAGCGAGCAAGGCCAGTGAAGATTTAGAAGAGCAACTCAAAAAAATCAAAGATTACATTTATAGGACCCTAAACGCTAAAATCGCATCGGATGTGTATAACCGGGTGCTTATTTTAGTGAATGAATATTGCGCTAATGAAGAATTGTTTGATAAAGAGAGCGTTAAAATTTCAGATTTACTCATTCAAGACATTCAGCTTTACGCTTTAGTCGATGAAATGCTTAAAGAAGATAAATACCAAGTCCAGCACACCATTTTAAAGGGCATCATCAAGCGCAAATACGATGAAGCCTACTCGCTCAATAGCGAAGATAAGATTCTTTTAGAATACCAAGAACGCTTGCTAGAACCCTCATACGCGTCTTTTTCAAATAAAAAATTCAAATGATTTGAAAGCGTTACTTACCCCACTTTTTAGGTTTTTATTGAAAAAGAGCTTTAAAATAAGCTAAAATGAGCGTTTTATTTGAAAAATAAAGGGATTGAATGGCTTTTAAGGTGGTGCAAATTTGCGGAGGGCTTGGGAATCAAATGTTTCAATATGCTTTCGCTAAAAGTTTGCAAAAACACTCTAATACGCCCGTGCTATTAGATATCACTTCTTTTGATTGGAGCAATAGGAAAATGCAATTAGAGCTTTTCCCTATTGATTTGCCCTATGCGAGTGAAAAAGAAATCGCTATAGCTAAAATGCAACACCTCCCCAAGCTAGTAAGAGAGGCGCTCAAATGCATGGGGTTTGATAGGGTGAGCAAAGAAATCGTTTTTGAATACGAGCCTAAATTATTAAAGCCAAGCCGCTTGACTTATTTTTTTGGCTATTTCCAAGATCCACGATATTTTGATGCTATATCCCCTTTAATCAAGCAAACCTTCACTCTACCCCCCCCCCCCCCGAAAATGGAAATAATAAAAAAAAAGAGGAAGAATATCAGCGCAAGCTTGCTTTGATTTTAGCCGCTAAAAACAGCGTATTTGTGCATGTAAGAAGAGGGGATTATGTGGGGATTGGCTGTCAGCTTGGTATTGATTATCAAAAAAAGGCGCTTGAGTATATGGCAAAGCGCGTGCCAAACATGGAACTTTTTGTGTTTTGCGAAGACTTAGAATTCACGCAAAACCTTGATCTTGGCTACCCTTTTATGGACATGACCACTAGAGATAGAGAAGAAGAGGCGTATTGGGATATGCTGCTCATGCAATCTTGTCAGCATGGCATTATCGCTAATAGCACTTATAGCTGGTGGGCGGCTTATTTGATAAACAATCCAGAAAAAATCATTATTGGCCCCAAACACTGGCTTTTTGGGCATGAGAATATCCTTTGTAAGGAATGGGTGAAAATAGAATCCCATTTTGAGGTGAAATCCCAAAAGTATAACGCTTAAAGCGGCTTAAAAAAGGGGCTTACTAGAGGTTTAAATCTTTGATTTTAGATCGGATTTCTTGATAGCGAGCGTCTAATTCTACTTTTCTGTTCATGGATATTTTGATAAATCCGCTTTCTTTTTCTATGCCGATAAATTGCCTCTTCAAAAGATTGGCCGCAATGCCTGTGGTGGAGCTCCCGCTAAAAGGATCGCCAATGAGAGAATTTTCATCGCTCGCCATTAAAAGCAAGCGCACTAATAAAGCGAGGGGTTTTTGAGTGGGGTGCTTGCCATTAACTTTTTCCCAAGGAGCGATCGCTGGGAAGCTCCACACATCGCGCATTTGTTTATCATTATTGATCTTTTTTAAAACCTCATAGTTAAAAACATGCTTGTGTTTGCGGCTTTTCCTCGCCCAAATGATTTGCTCAGCTGAATGCGTCAAATAACGGCAACTGAAATTGGGAGGAGGGTTGGTTTTTTGCCAGGTGATGAGATTTAAGATCTTAAAATCCAATTTTTGTAAAAGGCGCCCCAAAGAAAAGATGTTGTGGTAAGTCCCGCTGATTAAAAGGCTTCCTGTGTTTTTTAAAGCCTTTTTGGCGTTGTTTATCCACTGGTAATTAAACTCATCAATGTCATTAATCCCATCTTCTTTATCCCAATCGCCTTTATTGACGCTCACAATCTTACCGCTCTGTATGCTTAAGCCGTCATTAGAAAGGAAATAAGGCGGATCAGCAAAAATCAAATCAAATTGGTTTTCAAATTGGGGCAACACCTCATTACAATCCCCTTGATAAAGGGTGAAAAGCCTGTCTGTGCTTTTAAAAATGGGGCGAGAAAGATAAGGTGCTCCCATTTTTTATTCTGCGTTAATGCCTTATATCTTTAATGCATTTTTGCATTGCTTCATCATTAAGCACTTTATCAAAACTTTCCATCTGGATTGGCGTATCAAGTCCTTTTTCAATTTGCTTGTTAATATTTGCCATAAAAGGCTCAAAATCTTTCGGACTTTGTTCTATAAGCATGTTAAGTGTGAGTATATCAATCTCTCTTTCTTTAGCTGGCAACAAGATTTTGGAGTTTGAAATCTCAGATTCTAGCTTGATGACCCCTATACCAAAGCTTTGGTTGAGCCGCCTTAATTCGCCCAAAACTTTATCTTCAATCTCTTCAAAAACCACCAAATACCCCTCACTAGCCCAAGTAGAATTGCTCACCGCTTGGAAATAGCTTTCTTTCAGATTGGAAAAATTAATCTTAACTTTAAGTTCAAAGGAAAAAAGCTTGTGTTTTTTTTGACCGGTATGGTGTAAAAATTTCAAAGTTTCTTCTTTATATCCATTGTAGGGAAAATATTTATTATAGGGAAAATACACGCCCACGATGTCAGGATAATTCCACTTGCATTCGCCCCCTTTACTTTTTTTACAATTTTCATGGTAGATGGTTTTGCATAGGAGCCTGAAATTTGGATCTTCGCTGAGGAATTCCACAAGCAGTGGGTGCAAATCCCTTTCATGAAAAGAGATTTTTTGTTTTTTGGCTGTGCCTGAACACTCGCTCTGTTCATCATCTTCTTCTTTGGCATCTGGAGTTTCTTGTGGGGGAAATTCTCTTTCACGAGATTTGAGCCAATAGAAAAAGGATTTTCCTTCTTTGCGTGCGACATAAAATTGCTTCTTGTCTTTACCAAGATCACTTCCAATTGTACTCCAAGGTGTTTTTCCTATGCTTGGGCGTTCTTTATCCCATCCCATTTTGCAAGCTTCCTCCCAAATTTCTTTAGGTTTCAAAGGCTTCTCTGCTTGTTCTAAAACTTTTTTACCTAATTCTATGTAAGTCATGTTCTTTCTTTTTTGTGATTATGAGCAGAAGCAATTATACTCAAAATATTTGAAAATACCGCAGTAGATATAGGGTTTAGGCTGGGTGTCTCTCTTCACCCAACCTAAAATTTGTATTTGTAAAATCTGTAAAAGGAGTGTCGTAAAAGGAATGCTTAGAAACTATGGTGTCTCGTTAATACATTCTAAACAAAAAGTTTTTAAAGGCAAAAAGGCTGGCGGACAGGGAGGGATTCGAACCCTCGGTAACCTTGACGGCTACGCATCCTTAGCAGGGATGTGGTTTCAGCCAACTCACCCACCTGTCCTTTAAAAAGTAGAATTATAGTAAAAATAAGTTAAAATAAACCTTAAACTTTAATGGTTTCTAAACAAAACTAAGGGCTTTTATATTACAATCTTAAACTATGGATTAATAAAATTTAAAGGATAACACCATGCAATACGCGCTATTATTTCCAGGGCAAGGCTCGCAATGTATAGGAATGGGAAAGTCATTCTATGAGAGCCACACCCTAGCTAAAGAATTGTTTGAAAGGGCTTCTAACGCGCTTAAAGTAGATATGAAAAAAACGCTTTTTGAAGAAAATGAGCTTTTAAAAGAGAGCGCTTACACCCAGCCTGCCATTTATTTAGTGAGCTATATCGCTTACCAATTGCTCAACAAGCAAGTAAATGGAGAGTTAAAACCCGTTTTTGCTTTAGGGCATTCGCTCGGCGAAGTGAGCGCGGTGTCTTTGAGCGGGGCGTTAGATTTTGAAAAAGCCCTTAAACTCACGCACCAAAGAGGCAAAATGATGCAAGAAGCGTGCGCGAATAAAGACGCTTCCATGATGGTCGTTTTGGGCGTTTCTGAAGAAAGCCTTTTGAGTTTGTGTCAAAGAACCAAAAATGTGTGGTGCGCGAACTTCAATGGCGGCATGCAAGTGGTTTTAGCCGGGATTAAAGACGATTTGAAAGCCCTAGAGCCGACTTTAAAGGAAATGGGGGCTAAAAGAGTGGTTTTTTTAGAAATGAGCGTGGCGAGCCATTGCCCTTTTTTAGAGCCTATGATTTTTAAATTCCAGGAATTGCTAGAAAAAAGCCTGAAAGATAAATTCCATTTTGAAATCATCTCCAATGCGATTAACGAAGCGTATCATAACAAAGCCAAAGCCGTTGAACTATTGAGCTTGCAACTCACTCAGCCGGTGCGTTATCAAGACTGCGTGAAATCCAACAATGACCGAGTGGGTGTCTTTTTTGAATTAGGCTGTGGGAGTGTGTTAAAGGGGCTTAACAAGCGCTTAAGCAACAAGCCTACCATAAGCGTGGGGGATAATAAAGGGCTTGATGAAGCGATTGAGTTTTTAGAAGAATACGTGTGATGGGGAGAAAATGGTGCAAAAAATTGGCATTTTAGGGGCGATGAGAGAAGAAATAACCCCTATACTAGAATTGTTTGGCGTGGATTTTGAAGAGATCCCTTTAGGGGGGAATGTTTTCCATAAAGGCGTTTATAATGATAAAGAAATCATTGTCGCTTATAGCAAGATTGGCAAGGTACATTCCACTTTAACCACAACGAGCATGATTTTAGCGTTTGGCGTTCAAAAGGTGCTTTTTAGCGGGGTGGCTGGAAGTTTAGTTAAAGATTTAAAAATCAATGATTTGTTAGTGGCTATTCAATTAGTCCAGCATGATGTGGACTTGAGCGCGTTTGATCACCCTTTAGGGTTCATCCCCGAAAGCGCGATTTTTATTGAAACGAGCGGAAGTTTGAACGCTTTGGCTAAAGAAGTCGCTAATGAGCAGCATATCGCGCTCAAAGAAGGCGTCATCGCATCAGGCGATCAGTTTGTGCATAGCAAAGAAAGGAAAGAATTTTTAGTTAGCGAATTTAAAGCGAGCGCGGTGGAAATGGAGGGAGCGAGCGTGGCGTTTGTGTGCCAAAAATTTGGCGTGCCATGCTGTGTGTTAAGGAGCATTAGCGATAACGCTGATGAGGAAGCTAACATGAGTTTTGATGCGTTTTTAGAAAAAAGCGCTCAAACTTCAGCGAAATTCTTAAAAAGCATGGTGGATAAGCTTTAGGGCTTGTTTTTACCAAACGCAAACCATTAAAACCCTATTTTTTAAAAAATGGGGGGTTTTAAATTTTATTTTAAACTCATTTTATAATTAGAATTTAAGCTATTTTTTAGTAAAATAAAAAAGGATTAGGTGTATCTTATCTTATAGACCTAGCTTGCAAAAAGCATGGGTTCTTTATTTTATGGAGTGTCCAATGAAAAAGAAAGCTAACGAAGAAAAAGCCCAAAAAAGAGCTAAACAGGAAGCCAAAGCAGAAGCCACACAAGAAAATAAACAAGAGAACAAAGCTAAAGAAAGCAATAAAGCCAAAGAGAGCAAAATTAAAGAAAATAAAACCAAAGAAAGCAAAGTCAAAGAAACAGCGAAAGAACCTGTTCCTGTTAAAAAGCTTAGTTTTAATGAAGCGTTAGAAGAATTGTTCGCTAATTCCTTAAGCGATTGCGTTTCTTATGAGTCCATCATTCAAATCAGTGCGAAAGTCCCCACTCTAGCCCAAGTCAAAAAAATCAAAGAATTGTGCCAAAAATACCAAAAGAAATTGGTCAGCTCTTCAGAATACGCTAAAAAACTCAATGCGATTGACAAGATTAAAAACACCGAAGAAAAGCAAAAAGTTTTAGATGAAGAATTAGAAGATGGCTATGACTTTTTGAAAGAAAAGGATTTTTTAGAGTGGAGCAGGAGCGATAGCCCGGTGCGCATGTATTTGCGCGAAATGGGGGATATAAAACTTTTAAGCAAAGATGAAGAGATTGAATTGAGCAAGCAAATCCGCTTGGGCGAAGACATTATTTTAGACGCGATTTGCTCGGTGCCGTATTTGATTGATTTTATTTATGCGTATAAAGACGCCTTAATCAATCGTGAAAGAAGGGTTAAAGAGCTTTTCGGGAGCTTTGATGATGACGATGAAAATAGCGTGAGCAATTCTAAAAAAGATGACGACAGCGAAGAAGATGAAGAAAACGAAGAAAGGAAAAAAGTCGTTTCTGAAAAAGACAAGAAGCGTGTAGAAAAGGTTCAAGAAAGTTTTAAAGCCCTAGACAAGGCTAAAAAAGAATGGCTTAAAGCCCTTGAAGCCCCCATAGATGAAAAAGAAGACGAATTGGTGCGTTTATTGACTCTAGCCTACAAACGCCAAACGCTCAAAGACAGACTCTATGATTTAGAGCCTACTAGCAAACTGATTAATGAATTAGTCAAAACAATGGAAACCACTTTAAAAAGCGGCGATGGGTTTGAAAAAGAGTTGAAACGCTTGGAATACAAACTGCCCTTATTCAATGACACTCTCATCGCCAACCATAAAAAAATCCTTGCCAATATCACTAACATGACTAAAGAAGATATTATCGCTCAAGTGCCAGAAGCGACTATGGTGAGCGTGTATATGGATCTTAAAAAGCTTTTTTTGACTAAAGAAGCGAGCGAAGAAGGCTTTGATTTAGACCCCAACAAGCTAAAAGAAATTTTAGAGCAAATCAAAAGAGGGAAATTGATTTCCGATCGCGCTAAAAACAAAATGGCTAAATCCAATTTAAGGTTGGTGGTGAGCATCGCTAAACGATTCACGAGCAGAGGCTTACCCTTCTTGGATTTGATTCAAGAGGGCAATATCGGCTTGATGAAAGCGGTGGATAAGTTTGAGCATGAAAAGGGCTTCAAGTTTTCTACCTATGCGACCTGGTGGATCAAACAAGCTATCAGCAGAGCCATAGCCGATCAGGCCCGCACTATCCGCATCCCCATTCACATGATTGACACGATTAATCGCATCAATAAAGTCATGCGCAAACACATTCAAGAAAACGGCAAAGAGCCTGATTTGGAAGTGGTGGCTGAAGAAGTGGGGCTTTCGTTAGATAAAGTGAAGAATGTGATTAAGGTGACTAAAGAGCCTATCAGTTTGGAAACCCCAGTCGGCAATGATGATGACGGCAAATTTGGGGATTTCGTGGAAGATAAAAATATCGTTAGCTCCATTGATCACATCATGCGAGAAGATTTAAAAGCGCAAATTGAAAGCGTTTTGGATCAGTTGAATGAGCGAGAAAAAGCGGTGATCCGCATGCGTTTTGGGCTTTTAGACGATGAAAGCGATCGAACTTTAGAAGAAATCGGCAAGGAATTGAATGTTACTAGAGAAAGGGTACGCCAGATTGAAAGCTCTGCGATTAAAAAATTGAGAAGCCCACAATACGGGCGCATTTTAAGAAATTATTTGCGCATTTGATGTTGAGGTTCCTCTAAAGCATGCGTTATTTTCTTGTAGTTTTCTTGTTTTTGTTTGTGGGTTGCATGAAAAAAGATTTCACGCTCAAAGATTTATCCTTGCCTCAAGAGGCTTCAAGCTATCTTGCAAGCCCTCAAAATGGCAGTAACAACAACCAAAGCATTGACCCCCAAGCGTTAAGAGAAAAATTAAAAGAGAGCTATCTCAAAGCGTGGTATTCCCCATGGCTAGATATGAAAGTCAAAAGCAATAACAAAGAAGTGTTTTGGATCTTTAAAGAGATGAATAAATCCACCGGTTATGGCGAAGATCTAAAACCCAACGCAAAAGCTTTCAATGATGCGCTTATTAAAAGCATGGATATTGAGCATTACCCAAGCGTTAAAATTAAGGCCGTTGTGGTGCGAGATAGCGATGTTAGGGCTGTGCCTACTAACAAACCTTTTTATCTCTCTCAAAAAGGCTATCCTTTTGACAGGTATCAAAATTCGCTGATTTTTCAAGGCACGCCGGTTTTAGTCACGCATTTCAACACGGATAAAACTTACGCCCACATTCAGAGCAGTTTTGTTTATGGTTGGATCAAAGTTAGCGATTTAGCCTACATGCGCGATAAAGACATAGAGCTTTTAACCAAGATCAAAAATTATGTCATGCCTATAAAAGACAAGATCCCCCTTTATACAGACTATGGGGATTTTTACACCGATGCTAGGGTGGGCGAATTGTTCGCTCTCATCCCCCAAAGTCAAAAAACACCTCAAAACCCCCCAAAAAAGGAATTGAAAGCCTATGGTTTTTTGAGAGACGCTAAGGGTTATGCAGCTTTACAAAGCGTGATCTTAGAAGAAAAGGATTTTTTTGTTTTCCCTAAGGCTTTTAACAGCGAGAACATGGCGTATTTTATAGACACCATGCTAGGGCAAAAATACGGCTGGGGTGGGCTATTAGGCAATAGGGATTGCTCGGCTTTCACTAGGGATAGTTTTGCTAATTTTGGTATTTTGCTCCCCAGAAATTCCTACGCGCAAAGCCGTTACGCGAACAATTATATGGATTTAAGCTCCATGAAAGCTAAAGAAAAAGAAGATTACATCCTTAAAAACGCCACGCCTTTTGGAACGCTCATCTATTTAAAAGGGCATATCATGCTCTATTTAGGCGCACACAACCATCAAGCGATAGTCGCTCACAGCATTTGGTCGGTGCAAACCCAAAAGCATTTTAAAACCTTGAGCCATAAAATAGGAGGCGTGGTGATCACTTCATTATGGTTAGCCGAAGAACATAACGGGGCGTTTTCTAAAAAGAAATTATTGATTGATAGGGTGCTTGGAATGAGCGATTTGAAAGATTTTGTCAATAAAACTTCAAGCCCTTTGAATGCGAATTGATTTTCTTATACTATGATTACGATTTATCAATTTAAAACATTTGGAGAAAGACAATGAGTATGGAATTTGATGCCGTTATTATTGGAGGCGGGGTTTCAGGGTGTGCGACCTTTTATACTTTGAGCGAATACAGCTCTTTAAAGCGCGTGGCTATCGTGGAAAAATGCTCTAAATTAGCTCAAATCAGCTCCAGCGCTAAGGCTAATTCACAAACCATTCATGATGGCTCTATTGAAACGAATTACACTCCTGAAAAAGCTAAAAAAGTGCGTTTGAGCGCTTATAAAACCAGACAATACGCGCTCAATAAAGGCTTGCAAAATGAAGTGATTTTTGAAACCCAGAAAATGGCCATAGGCGTGGGCGATGAAGAATGCGAGTTCATGAAAAAGCGCTACGAATCCTTTAAAGAAATCTTTGTGGGGTTGGAAGAATTTGACAAACAAAAGATTAAAGAATTAGAGCCTAATGTGATTTTAGGGGCTAATGGCATAGACAGGCATGAAAATATTGTCGGGCATGGTTATCAAAAAGATTGGAGCACCATGAATTTTGCGAAGTTGAGTGAAAACTTCGTTGAAGAAGCTCTAAAATTAAAGCCTAACAACCAGGTGTTTTTGAATTTCAAAGTGAAAAAGATTGAAAAACGCAACGACACTTACGCCGTAATTTCAGAAGACGCTGAAGAAGTGTATGCTAAATTCGTGCTAGTTAATGCCGGCTCTTACGCTTTGCCTTTGGCTCAGAGCATGGGCTATGGCCTAGATTTAGGGTGCTTGCCTGTGGCGGGTAGCTTTTATTTTGTGCCGGATTTATTAAGGGGCAAGGTTTATACCGTCCAAAACCCCAAGCTCCCTTTTGCAGCCGTGCATGGCGACCCTGATGCCGTCATTAAAGGAAAAACACGAATCGGGCCTACCGCTTTAACGATGCCTAAATTAGAACGCAACAAATGCTGGCTTAAGGGCATTAGCTTGGAATTGTTGAAAATGGATTTGAATAAAGATGTGTTTAAAATTGCGTTTGATTTGATGAGCGATAAAGAAATCCGTAATTATGTGTTTAAAAACATGGTTTTTGAATTGCCTATTATCGGTAAAAGGAAATTTTTAAAAGACGCTCAAAAAATCATCCCCTCTCTTAGCCTGGAAGATTTAGAATACGCTCATGGTTTTGGCGAAGTGCGCCCGCAAGTTTTAGACAGAACCAAGCGAAAACTGGAATTAGGCGAAAAAAAGATTTGCACCCATAAAGGCATCACTTTTAACATGACCCCCTCTCCAGGCGCGACGAGTTGCTTGCAAAACGCCCTTGTGGATTCCCAAGAAATCGTTGCGTATTTGGGCGAGAGCTTTGAATTAGAACGCTTTTATAAAGATTTATCCCCAGAAGAATTGGAAAATTAAAAACGCATGCAAAAAGAACAAGAAGCCCAAGAAATCGCTAAAAAGGCCGTTAAAATCGTGTTTTTTTTAGGGCTTGTGGTGGTGCTTTTGATGATGATAAACCTTTACATGCTCATCAATCAAATCAACGCGAGCGCTCAAATGAGCCAACAAATCAAAAAGATAGAAGAAAGGCTTAACCAAGAGCAAAAATAAAGACTCTGGTTTATTAAGCATGAGTAACAAAATTAAAAAATGCTCAAAGGCATCTTTTAAAATCAATACAATAAAAGAGCTTGCGAAAAGCAAGTGATAGCCTCTTTAAAAGCAGTCTTTTGGGGTTAGGGGGTTTTTAGTTGGGGGTTGTAGGGGAGGGTTATTGTAAAATACCCTCCTATCCCTTTAAGAAAATGGGTTTTACTTAAGAAATGAGTTTGACCATAAAATCAAAAGCAATCAAACAATTTTTTTAAAAAACCCTATTTTTAAACTTTAAACTTTCCTTAAATTCAGCAATATTTAAGCTTATTTCCTTATAATGGGTGCTTTAATTTTATCAAAGGATTCTTATGACAAAGACTGCTAAAGTCAATGACATCGTTCGTGATTGGGTCGTTTTGGACGCTAAAGACAAGGTTTTTGGCCGCTTGATCACTGAAATCGCTGTGCTTTTAAGAGGCAAACACCGCCCTTTTTACACCCCTAATGTGGATTGTGGGGATTTTGTGGTGGTTATCAACGCCAATAAGGTTAAATTTTCAGGCATGAAATTAGAGGATAAAGAGTATTTTACCCATTCAGGCTATTTTGGCAGCACCAAGAGCAAGACTCTCCAAGAAATGCTAGAAAAAGCCCCTGAAAAGCTCTACCACTTAGCCGTTAGGGGCATGCTCCCTAAAACGAAATTAGGGAAAGCGATGATTAAAAAACTCAAAGTTTATCGTGATGATAAACACCCTCACACCGCACAAACTAGCAAAAAGGACGCTAAATGAGAAAAATCTATGCTACCGGTAAAAGAAAAACCGCTATCGCTAAAGTGTGGCTCACTCCGGGTAAAGGCGAATTGAGTATCAATGAGCAGAGCCTGAATCAATGGTTAGGCGGGCATGAAGCCATTAAAATGAAGGTCATGCAACCCTTGCTTTTAACCAAACAAGAACAATCTGTGGATATTAAAGCGGTGGTTTTTGGTGGGGGCTACTCAGCGCAAGCGGAAGCCTTAAGGCATGGTATTTCTAAGGCTTTGAACGCTTATGATATTGCTTTTAGAGCCATTTTAAAACCTAAAGGCTTGCTCACTAGGGATTCAAGGGTGGTTGAACGCAAAAAATATGGTAAAAGAAAGGCCAGAAGAAGCCCGCAATTCTCCAAAAGGTAATTTTTATTTCTTTTTGCCTCTCCTTTGGGGGGGCTTTGGCTCTCTTTTATTCTACTTTTTGTTCTCTCTTGTTTTATTAAAATTTCAAAATTAATATATAATAATCGTTCTCTATCAATAGTTTTAAAAGGGTAAAGGGAATGAAATCTACAAGAATTGGTTCTAAAATTGTCATGATGGTGTGTGCGGTTGTTATTGTCATTAGCGCTGTTATGGGCGTTATTATCAGCTACAAGGTTGAAAGCGTGTTGCAAAGCCAAGCCACAGAATTGCTGCAAAAAAAAGCTCAGTTAGTCAGTTTTAAAATTCAAGGCATCATTAAGCGCATTTTTATGGGTGCTAACACCCTTGAAAAATTTTTAAGCGATGAAAATAGCGCTATTAATGACACCCTAAAAAGGCGCATGCTCTCTGAGTTTTTGTTAGCAAACCCTCATGTGTTATTGGTTAGCGCGATTTATACGAATAATAACGAACGAGTCATCACTGCAATGAACATGGATTCAAAAATCGCCTACCCTAATACCACGCTCAATGAAAACATGACCAACCAAATCCGTTCGCTCAAAAGTATAACCCGTTCAGATCCCTATTATAAAGAGGTTAATGGCGATAAAATCTATGGCATGGATATTACCCTCCCCCTAATGGGTAAGAATCAAAAGATTATAGGCGCACTGAATTTCTTTTTAAACATTGACGCTTTTTATACCGATGTGGTAGGCAAGAAAAAGAGCAACACCTTTTTAATGGGGAAAGATGGCAGGCTTTTAATCAGCCCTAATCGTGAGATCCAAGACAAGATTTTAAGCGCTATCAATCCGGATAGAAGAGTCGCTAAAGCTGTGGAGTATTACAATCAAAACGAAGCGGGCACTTTGAGCTACCATTCATTGAGCGGGAATACAGAAACCTTTTTAGCCATACAGCCCTTTGATTTTTTTGAAGAAAAAGGGAATAACGGCAATCATTGGCGTTGGGCAATTGGGAAATATGTCAATAAATCTTTAGTCTTTAAAGAAGCGACAAACACCAAATTCATTATTATCACCACTTTGATTTTAGGCGTGCTGGTGTTAGCCTTTTTAGTCTTTATCATCGTTTCCAATCTCATAACCAAACGCATCAGTAGGGTCAATAACACCCTAAATGATTTTTTCAACTTGCTTAATAACCCCAAAAATAACCATGCCATAAGCCTAACGCCCCCAAGCGCTTATGATGAAATCGGGCAAATGCAAGCTTCTATCAATGAAAACATTCTTAAAACCCAAGAAAGCATTCAAGCCGATAACAAAGCCATTCAAAACAGCATTGAAGTAACAAATTATGTGGAAAATGGGGATTTCACGCAAGAAATCGCATGCGTGCCTAAAAATAAAGATTTGCAAGCTTTAAGAAATACGATTAATAGCATTATCCAGTATTTTCGCAACCAAATTGGCGCCAATATTGAATCCCTAAATAACGCCCTAGAGCATTATAAAAACCTGGATTTCACCCACCACATCCAAAATCCTAAAGCCAACATGGAAAAAGCGCTCAACACTTTAGGGCAAGAAATTTCTAGCATGCTTAAAGCTTCTTTAGGGTTTGCGAACGCGCTCAATCATGAATCCAAAGATTTAAAAACTTGCGTGGATAACTTAACCAAAACCGCTCACAAACAAGAAAGAAGCCTGAAAAACACCACCCAATCCTTAGAAGAAATCACTAATATTATTACAACCATTGATTCTAAAAGCCAAGAGATGATCTCTCAAGGCGAAGACATTAAAAGCGTGGTGGATATGATTAGAGACATCGCTGATCAAACCAATCTTTTAGCCCTAAACGCTGCTATTGAAGCCGCAAGGGCTGGCGAGCATGGCAGAGGCTTTGCGGTGGTGGCTGATGAGGTGAGGAAGCTCGCTGAAAGGACGCAAAAATCGCTCAGCGAGATTGAAGCCAATATCAATATTTTAGTTCAAAGCATTGCCGATAACGCTGAATCCATTAAAATGCAAAACAAGGGCGTAGAAAACATCCACAATTCCATTAACGCCTTGCAACAAGATGTGCAGGATAATTTGACTATCGCTAATCATTCTTTACAAGTCAGCACTAAAATTGATGGGATCTCCCAAGATATTTTAGAAGACGTGAGCAAGAAGAAATTTTAATTTCTGCTTTTAATTTTGAGCGTCTAAAATATAAAACCGCCTAAAGCAAGGGGCTTTCGCCCTAACGAACGCTAATATAAAAGGCTCTTTAAAGCCTGCATGGGCATTTTCTAGCCTAAAAAGACTAGAGGTATTTTGTCATCTTTTAGCTTGAATATAGCCTAACGGCTAAACGCTTGCATCTTGTACCCTAAAGGACGGAATTTTTCGTGCTAGTGGGATAAAAATATTCCTTAAAGTTTTGGCTATCAATCTTTGATATTGGAGGGTTAATCTCAATTCCCCATATCGCCCATATCCCCCATGTCTCCCATATCGCCACCCATATCGTCGTTCATATCCCCCATATCGCCCATGTCATCGTTGCCATTACCCATGTCGTCGTTCATATCGTTCGCGTTGTTCATGTCATCGCCCATGTCGTTGCCGTTGCTCATGTCGTCATTAGCGTTACCCGCATCATCGTTGCCGTTGTTCATGTTGCTCATATCATCAGTGTTACCGGTATCCGTATTGCCGGTGTCCGTGTTGCCGGTATCCGTGTTATTCATATCGCCGGTATTGTTCATGCCGCTAGCATCTTTATCGTCAGTGGGGGTGTCAGTGGTGCTGGCATCGTTTGTGGTGTTAGTGTCGGTGTGAGTGTCATCGGTGTGAGTGTCGTCGGTGTTAGTGGTGCTGTTAGGGTTTATGAGCGCATTACTCCCTTGATCTTTGCTGTCATTTGCATGGGTGTTGGCCATGTTGCTAATAGGCGTTTGCTGCACGGGTTGTTGTATAGGGTTACTCATCGCATCATTCAAATCGTCTCTATCATCGCCATCAATTTTCAAACTCCCATCTAAATAATTCCCCACCACATCGCTGCTATGGCTTAATTGTTGCACGCTGTCTAGGGCTTTATCCACTTGAGCTTGTTGCTCGCTTGAAAGCCCTTTTTGATCTTTTAAGTCATTGTCTAGTTGGTTCAAGTTATTGTCTAATTTGTCCCTCACTTCCATAGCTTTATTGACCACTGAATCAATCTTACTAGGACTCGCCCCATCTTGCTTCATTTCTTTGATTTGCCCCACTAAATGGTTAAGCTCTTTGGCTTGAGAAGTTATCGCATCCACGCTTTTAGTGGGCATGGCTTTAGTGTGGAAAAGCGAATTGTCTTTGAGCATGCGGCTGTTGTCTAAATTGACTAAAGCGCTATTCAAGCGGTTGGTTTGAATGCCTTTGCTGAATTTGGGATCACGATAAAAGCTCATGAGATTTGCTGGTTGCGAAGATTTATCGTCTTTATCGTCTCTGTCATCATCAGTGGGCGCATCAAGTTGATTGACAGAAGCGTCATGGTCTAAAATCTCTTCTTGATCGAGCGCATACATATAATTTTCTAACATCAAGTAATCTTGAACTTGCATCATGAAAAACATGTTAGGGTAGAATCCATACATACCATCATAAAAGTCATAAAAATCATACATGCCCATGCCATACATTCCATACATGCCCATTCCATACATGCCATACATGCCGTAATAAGGGCTATAGTAAGAGTTGTAATAGTTGTTGTTTCTGTAATAAGGGCTTTGAGCCTTTTCATTCTCTTGCTGTTTTTTAAGATACGCCCCTACCACGCTCAAATCAGCGAGCATTTTTTGAGCCGTTTTTTGATCTTTTAAAGAAATGCCTAAGGGGATATAAATACCGGTGCGGTAGCTATAAAAAGAATCCCTAGCGATGATTTTAAGGCAATATTTCAAATTCTTTTGCAATTTTAGGGCTTGCCTTAAACGCGCATGCGTTCTTAAATTCCCCAAGATGCCAGAGTTAAAGCGCATTTTTTCCACTAGCGCGCTGAATTTTTTCGCATCGCCATTAGCCGCATTGATATAGTTTAAAGCCGTAGCTCCCCACTCTGTGGTGCTGCTTTTATAACCCCCAAAATCCACTATTTTTGGCGTTAATTCCCCTTTTAATTGCGAATCTTTTAAGTCAAACAACGCCCTATTCACGCTGATAGCGTTCAAACTGAGTGTCATTATAAAAAGTATTTTTATAGCTTTCATTCATAACCTTAAAAAATATCTCTTGCGAGCATTATAGACTATTTTTAGAAATCAAAATGACTTTTAAAAAACAAGCCAAAGTAAAAAATCAAATCCCAAAACAAAAGGTTCTGTTTTAAGCGCTTTTTTAGTTTTAAAAAACTTTCTTAAACAAAAACCTAACCCCCCCCAATACAACAAAATAAATATCACAAAAAAAGAAAAAAGAAACCAACAGAGAGAAAACCCTCTGTTGGAAAGAAGAGAAAGGCTTAGAAGTTGATCATGTAGTTAAAATAGATAGAGAAATTTCTTTTATAGAACACATCTACCGATCCATCTACGCCCCTTTCTTTATAGAATTGGTTGGTAAATAAAGGCAATTTAAAGCCCACTTCAATCCCGCTGTGTTTAGAAAAATTGCTCCTAAAACCAAATTCCACAGGCATTTGGAAGTAGCTTGTGTTCATGCTCGCTGAACAGCCGGCGGTGTTGTTGCAAATGTGCATTTGAGATTTCAAGTAGCTCTCTCCTTGAACGATAAACGAATCCCCTCCTAATCCAAAGCCCACGAACAACCCTGCTGTGTTATAGCCCTCTTTGCTTTCATAGAAGTTATAGAGCGCATCAAAGCCCACGCCATAAGTGAAGTTATTCACTTGAGACGCGCCCTCCATGATTCCAAGCTGGCTCCCCACAAAGCTTAAATTCGCATGGTTATAGCTGTAGTATCCATAAGATCTAAAGCCAAAGCGTTTGGTTTTGCCAAAGAACCACTTATACCCTGCCATCGCATCTACCCCATACATTTGCCCGTAATTATTGGTGTTGATCACGCTTGGCGTGTAGGTTGCCTGGGCTTGAGGGGCTGGAGCTACTTGATTGCTGCCAAACATTGAAGTGTCTATCGGGGTGTTATTGTTAGCACCTGGGGTGCGGGTGGTGTTTTGGTTTTCTAAATTAGAATATTGAAACCCCCCTCCTAAAAACGCGCCGCTTTTTTCTGCCATGGACACACTAAAGGCTAACGCCATACCTAAAAAAACCTTTTTCATTTAAAACTCCTTAATGTGAGAAATTCTAAGGATTTCTTTTTTTATTGCATTCTTTTATTGTATTCATGCTATGGTGCAAAAATATAGGGAGCTATCAAAATTTGAGAGTTGTCCTTGAATACATTCGCTTCTACAGAATACAATTCGCTCTTACAAATATTGAGCTTTGGAGTTATATCACAAAAAAGTGAATTTTTTGTTAAGAATGGGTTAAATAAATCGTTTTATTTTTTAAAAATGTATTTATATATATAAAGAATTTAAAATTATATTTAACTAGATTTTATGGAAGCTCTTACGCTGTTTTTGTGGGGCGAAAATTTAGAGCATGTTAGGGTTTTTGGTAGTAGCGGGTGGCTGTCTTAAAAAAGGCTTGGGTGTTTTATCGCTTTTGGGCGTATCGTGTAAAAACCTCATTCAAACTGGCTTTGGGCGTGAGCGATTAAAGGGTTAATCACTTCATCTAAATTCCCTGAAAGCATGATTTCTTCTAAACTATACAGAGTTAAATTGATTCTATGTTCGCTCAAGCGGTTTTGCGGGTAATTATAAGTGCGGATCCTTTCGCTCCTATCCCCACTACCCACCTGCTCCTTTCGGTCTTTGGCGTTAGCGAGTTGCTGCTCTTCAATTTGTTTTTCATAAAGGCGCGCTTTTAAGATTTTTAGGGCTTTATCCTTGTTTTTATGCTGGGATTTTTCATCTTGCATGCTCACGCTGATATTGGTGGGAAGGTGCGTGATGCGCACCGCAGAGTCTGTGGTATTGACGCATTGCCCCCCATGCCCGCCAGCACGAAACACTTCAATCTTTAAATCGCTAGGGTTGATAGAAACTTCCACATCATCTACTTCAGGCATGATCGCTACTGTGATAGCGGAAGTGTGGATACGCCCTTGAGATTCTGTTTCAGGGACTCTTTGGACTCGATGCGTGCCTGCTTCAAATTTGAGCCTTGAATACACGCCCTTGCCCTTAATCAAAACGATGATTTCTTTATAGCCCCCTACGCTGTTTTCGCTAGAACTCACTATCTCTACTTTCCATTTTTTCAAATCCGCATAACGGCAATACGCCTTAAACAAATCCCCTACAAAAATGCCCGCTTCATCGCCCCCCGTGCCGGCTCTTAACTCTAAATAAATGTTTTTATCGTCGTTAGGATCTTTGGGGATAAGGAGTTGCTTAATGGCAGTTTCTAGATCGCTTTTTTGGATTTCTAAAATTTTTAACTCTTCTTTAGCCAGTTCGCTCAATTCTTTGTCTTCTAAAAGCTCTTTATTTTCTTTGATACCCTCTAAAACGCTCAAATACTCTTTACTCGCTACAGAGATTTCTTCAATAGAGCTTTGCTCTTTGCTCAATTCGGTGAGTTTTTTAATGTCGCTAATCACTTCAGCGCTAGAAAGCAAGGCTGTGAGTTCGTCGTATCGTTTGAGAATGGAAGAAAGCTTTTCAGCTAGAATAGACATGCAAGACTACCTATAAAAAGATGCAACAATCTAAAAAACGCAAAACTTAAAAAGAAGCCCAATAACAAAAACCCATTACTGAGCTAAAGAAGTCAAAAACGCTCCAAAACTAAGCGAGAGCGATTTTTTTCACTGAAGCGTTAAGCCTTGAGACTTTCCTAGAAGCGGTGTTTTTCTTTAAAATCCCTTTGCTGACAAATTTATGCAACTCTTTATTAGCGATTTTCAAACGCTCTTGAGCTTTTGTTACATCATTGACAGCGACCGCTTCACGCACGGCTTTAACGATATTTTTAATTTTAGTTTTATAGAACCTGTTGCGTTCGGTTCTTTTAATGGTCTGTCTGATTCGCTTTTCTGCGGACTTATGATTTGCCATAGCCTTGTTTTAATCCCTTTGTAATATAAAATTTGGCATAATTCTATCTAAAAATTGATTAAAAATAGTTTAAAAGGTATTTTATAACGATGAAAATTTTTGGGACTGATGGCGTGAGGGGTAAAGCAGGGGTGAAACTCACCCCCATGTTTGTGATGCGTTTAGGCATTGCTGCCGGGTTGTATTTTAAAAAACATTCTCAAACGAATAAAATTTTAATTGGTAAAGACACCAGAAAAAGCGGCTATATGGTAGAAAACGCTTTAGTGAGCGCTTTAACTTCCATAGGCTATAATGTGATTCAAATAGGGCCTATGCCTACCCCTGCGATCGCGTTTTTAACCGAAGACATGCGCTGTGATGCGGGTATTATGATAAGCGCGAGCCACAACCCTTTTGAAGACAATGGCATTAAGTTTTTCAATTCTTATGGTTATAAGCTTAAAGAAGAAGAAGAAAGAGCGATTGAAGAAATCTTTCATGATGAAGGATTACTGCATTCTAGCTATAAAGTGGGCGAGAGCGTCGGTAGCGCTAAAAGGATAGATGATGTCATAGGGCGCTATATCGTGCATTTGAAACACTCTTTCCCCAAACATTTGAATTTACAGAGTTTAAGGATCGTGCTAGATACCGCTAATGGCGCGGCTTATAAGGTGGCTCCGGTCGTTTTTAGCGAGCTTGGGGCTGATGTGTTAGTGATTAATGATGAGCCTAATGGGTGTAACATTAATGAGCAATGTGGGGCTTTACACCCCAACCAGTTGAGCCAGGAAGTGAAAAAATACCGCGCGGATCTAGGCTTTGCTTTTGATGGCGATGCTGACAGGCTAGTGGTGGTGGATAATTTAGGGAATATCGTGCATGGGGATAAGCTTTTAGGGGTGTTAGGGGTTTATCAAAAGTCTAAAAACGCCCTTTCTTCTCAAGCAATTGTCGCTACGAGCATGAGCAATTTAGCCCTTAAAGAATACCTAAAATCCCAAGATTTAGAATTGAAGCATTGCGCGATTGGGGATAAGTTTGTGAGCGAATGCATGCGATTGAACAAAGCCAATTTTGGAGGCGAGCAAAGCGGGCATATCATTTTTAGCGATTACGCTAAAACCGGCGATGGTTTGGTGTGCGCTTTGCAAGTGAGTGCACTTGTGTTAGAAAGTAAGCAAGTGAGCTCTGTTGCGTTAAACCCCTTTGAATTATACCCTCAAAACCTAGTGAATTTGAATATCCAAAAAAAGCCTCCTTTAGAAAGCCTGAAAGGTTATAGCGCTCTTTTAAAAGAATTAGACAAGCTAGAAATCCGCCATTTGATCCGTTATAGCGGCACTGAAAACAAATTACGAATCCTTTTAGAAGCTAAAGATGAAAAGCTTTTAGAATCCAAAATGCAAGAATTGAAAGAATTTTTTGAAGGGCATTTGTGCTAAAAACCACTAAAAAAAGCCTGTTGGTTTTTATAGGGGTTTTTTTTCTTATTTTTGGCGTGGATCAAGCGATTAAACACGCTATTTTAGAGGGGTTTCGCTATGAAAGTTTGGTTATAGATATTGTTTTGGTGTTCAATAAAGGCGTGGCGTTTTCCTTACTCAGTTTTTTAGAGGGGGGTTTGAAATACTTGCAAATCCTTTTGATTTTAGGGCTTTTTATCTTTTTAATGCGCCAAAAGGAGCTTTTTAAAAGCCATGCCATAGAGTTTGGCATGGTGTTTGGCGCTGGGGTTTCTAATGTTTTAGACCGGTTTGTGCATGGGGGTGTGGTGGATTATGTGTATTATCATTATGGGTTTGATTTTGCCATTTTTAATTTCGCTGATGTCATGATAGATGTGGGCGTGGGCGTTTTATTGTTAAGACAATTCTTTTTTAAGCAAAAACAAAACAAAATTAAGGCATAATCACCCATTATAATAAAAGGTCGCGTAGCTCAGTTGGTAGAGCACTACCTTGACATGGTAGTGGCCGCTGGTTCAAGTCCAGTCGTGGCCACCATTATCACTCCAATTTTAATTCTCATTTTTTTGCGAGTTTTTGATTTTATCAAATGATTCTAAAGGGTATTAAATGCGCTTCCAATAACGCTTTTATAACGCTTCAAAACTATAACACTAATTCATTTTAAATAATAATTAGTTAATGAACGCTTCTGTTAATCTTAGTAAATCAAAACATTGCTACAATTACATCCAACCTTGATTTCGTTATGTCTTCAAGGAAAAACACTTTAAGAATAGGAGAATGAGATGAAACTCACCCCAAAAGAGTTAGACAAGTTGATGCTCCACTACGCTGGAGAATTGGCTAAAAAACGCAAAGAAAAAGGCATTAAGCTTAACTATGTAGAAGCGGTAGCTTTGATTAGTGCCCATATTATGGAAGAAGCGAGAGCTGGTAAAAAGACTGCGGCTGAATTGATGCAAGAAGGGCGCACTCTTTTAAAACCGGATGATGTGATGGATGGCGTGGCAAGCATGATCCATGAAGTGGGTATTGAAGCGATGTTTCCTGATGGGACTAAACTCGTAACCGTGCATACCCCTATTGAGGCCAATGGTAAATTAGTTCCTGGTGAGTTGTTCTTAAAAAATGAAGACATCACTATCAACGAAGGCAAAAAAGCCGTTAGCGTGAAAGTTAAAAATGTTGGCGACAGACCGGTTCAAATCGGCTCACACTTCCATTTCTTTGAAGTGAATAGATGCTTAGACTTTGACAGAGAAAAAACTTTCGGCAAACGCTTAGACATTGCGAGCGGGACAGCAGTAAGGTTTGAACCTGGCGAAGAAAAATCCGTAGAATTGATTGACATTGGCGGTAACAGGAGAATCTTTGGATTTAACGCGTTGGTTGATAGGCAAGCAGACAACGAAAGCAAAAAAATTGCTTTACACAGAGCTAAAGAGCGTGGTTTTCATGGCGCTAAAAGCGATGACAACTATGTAAAAACAATTAAGGAGTAAGAAATGAAAAAGATTAGCAGAAAAGAATATGTTTCTATGTATGGCCCTACTACAGGCGATAAAGTGAGATTGGGCGATACAGACTTGATCGCTGAAGTAGAACATGACTACACCATTTATGGCGAAGAGCTTAAATTCGGTGGCGGTAAAACCCTAAGAGAAGGCATGAGCCAATCTAACAATCCTAGCAAAGAAGAACTGGATTTAATCATCACTAACGCTTTAATCGTGGATTACACCGGTATTTATAAAGCGGATATTGGTATTAAAGATGGCAAAATCGCTGGCATTGGTAAAGGCGGTAACAAAGACATGCAAGATGGCGTTAAAAACAATCTTAGCGTGGGTCCTGCTACTGAAGCCTTAGCCGGTGAAGGTTTGATCGTAACTGCTGGTGGTATTGACACACACATCCACTTCATCTCCCCCCAACAAATCCCTACAGCTTTTGCAAGCGGTGTAACAACCATGATTGGTGGCGGAACTGGCCCTGCTGATGGCACTAACGCAACCACTATCACTCCAGGCAGAAGAAATTTAAAATTCATGCTCAGAGCGGCTGAAGAATATTCTATGAACTTTGGTTTCTTGGCTAAAGGTAACGTTTCTAACGATGCGAGCTTAGCCGATCAAATTGAAGCTGGTGCGATTGGCTTTAAAATCCACGAAGACTGGGGTACCACTCCTTCTGCAATCAATCATGCGTTAGATGTTGCAGACAAATACGATGTGCAAGTCGCTATCCACACAGACACTTTGAATGAAGCCGGTTGCGTGGAAGACACTATGGCAGCCATTGCCGGACGCACTATGCACACTTTCCACACTGAAG
This sequence comes from Helicobacter pylori NCTC 11637 = CCUG 17874 = ATCC 43504 = JCM 12093, assembly GCF_900478295.1. Lineage (NCBI taxonomy): Bacteria > Pseudomonadati > Campylobacterota > Epsilonproteobacteria > Campylobacterales > Helicobacteraceae > Helicobacter > Helicobacter pylori. Next base: position 282,160 of record NZ_LS483488.1, on the reverse strand, counting down.
GCGCTGGCGGCGGACACGCTCCTGATATTATTAAAGTGGCCGGTGAACACAACATTCTACCTGCTTCCACTAACCCCACTATCCCTTTCACCGTGAATACAGAAGCCGAACACATGGACATGCTTATGGTGTGCCACCACTTGGATAAAAGCATTAAAGAAGATGTTCAGTTCGCTGATTCAAGGATCCGCCCTCAAACCATTGCGGCTGAAGACACTTTGCATGACATGGGGATTTTCTCAATCACCAGTTCTGACTCTCAAGCTATGGGTCGTGTGGGTGAAGTTATCACCAGAACTTGGCAAACAGCTGACAAAAACAAAAAAGAATTTGGCCGCTTGAAAGAAGAAAAAGGCGATAACGACAACTTCAGGATCAAACGCTACTTGTCTAAATACACCATTAACCCAGCGATCGCTCATGGGATTAGCGAGTATGTCGGTTCTGTAGAAGTGGGCAAAGTGGCTGACTTGGTATTGTGGAGTCCAGCATTCTTTGGTGTGAAACCCAACATGATCATCAAAGGCGGATTCATTGCATTGAGTCAAATGGGTGATGCGAACGCTTCTATCCCTACCCCACAACCGGTTTATTACAGAGAAATGTTCGCTCATCATGGTAAAGCTAAATACGATGCAAACATCACTTTTGTGTCTCAAGCGGCTTATGACAAAGGCATTAAAGAAGAATTAGGGCTTGAAAGACAAGTGTTGCCGGTAAAAAATTGCAGAAACATCACTAAAAAAGACATGCAATTCAACGACACTACCGCTCACATTGAAGTCAATCCTGAAACTTACCATGTGTTCGTGGATGGCAAAGAAGTAACTTCTAAACCAGCCAATAAAGTGAGCTTGGCTCAACTCTTTAGCATTTTCTAGGATTTTCTCTAGGATTTTTAATTTTCTAGGATTTTAAGGAGCGTTCCTCCTTAAATCCTTAGTTTTTAGCTCTCTGATTTTTTGTTTATCAAAAAATTGGGGGCTTTTTTTGTTTTTATTTTTTGTCAATTTACTATTTTTCTTTATGATTAGCTCAAGCAACAAAAGTTATTCGTAAGGTGCGTTTGTTGTAAAAATTTTTGTTTGGAAGGAAAAGGCAATGCTAGGACTTGTATTGTTATATGTTGGGATTGTTTTAATCAGCAATGGGATTTGCGGGTTAACCAAAGTCGATCCTAAAAGCACTGCGGTGATGAACTTTTTTGTGGGCGGGCTTTCCATTGTTTGTAATGTGGTTGTCATCACTTATTCCGCTCTCAACCCTACAGCCCCTGTAGAAGGTGCTGAAGATATCGCTCAAGTATCGCACCATTTGACTAATTTCTATGGGCCAGCGACTGGGTTATTGTTCGGTTTTACCTACTTGTATGCGGCTATCAACCACACTTTTGGTTTGGATTGGAGGCCTTATTCTTGGTATAGCTTATTCGTAGCGATCAACGCGATTCCTGCTGCGATTTTATCCCACTATAGCGATATGCTTGATGACCACAAAGTGTTAGGCATCACTGAAGGCGATTGGTGGGCGATCATTTGGTTGGCTTGGGGTGTTTTGTGGCTTACCGCTTTCATTGAAAACATCTTGAAAATCCCTTTAGGGAAATTCACTCCATGGCTTACTATCATTGAGGGTATTTTAACCGCTTGGATCCCTGCTTGGTTACTCTTTATCCAACACTGGGTGTGAGATGATCATAGAGCGTTTAATAGGCAATCTAAGGGATTTAAACCCCTTGGATTTCAGCGTGGATTATGTGGATTTAGAATGGTTTGAAACGAGGAAGAAGATCGCTCGCTTTAAAACCAGGCAAGGCAAAGACATAGCCATACGCCTTAAAGACGCTCCCAAGTTGGGTCTCTCTCAAGGGGATATTTTATTTAAAGAAGAGAAGGAAATTATCGCCGTTAATATCTTGGATTCTGAAGTCATTCACATCCAAGCTAAGAGCGTGGCAGAAGTAGCAAAAATATGCTACGAAATAGGAAACCGCCATGCGGCTTTATACTATGGCGAGTCTCAATTTGAATTTAAAACACCATTTGAAAAGCCCACACTAGCGTTACTAGAAAAGCTAGGGGTTCAAAATCGTGTTTTAAGTTCAAAATTGGATTCCAAAGAACGCTTAACCGTGAGCATGCCCCATAGTGAGCCTAATTTTAAGGTCTCACTAGCAAGCGATTTTAAAGTGGTCGTAAAATAGAAAAGAAATAGAAAAATAACAAATGGATAAAGGAAAAATCGTGAAAAGCACTAAAAAAAAGCGTGGGCATGCCCCCAAAAACTCCAAAGGCAGACAACCATGCTCATATGGATAATGAATTTCTGATCTTACAAGTCAATGATGCGGTGTTCCCCATTGGATCTTACACGCATTCTTTTGGGCTAGAAACTTACATCCAGCAAAAAAAGGTTAGCAATAAAGAAAGCGCTTTAGAGTATTTAAAAGCCAATCTCTCTAGCCAGTTCCTTTACACGGAAATGCTGAGCTTGAAATTAACCTATGAAAGCACTCTCCAACAAGACTTAAAAAAAATTTTAGGGGTTGAAGAAGTGATTACGCTATCCACAAGCCCCATGGAATTACGATTAGCCAATCAAAAGCTAGGCAATCGTTTCATTAAAACCTTACAAGCCATGAACGAATTAGACATGGGCGCCTTTTTTAACGCTTACGCTCAAAAAACCAAAGATCCAACCCATGCCACTAGCTATGGCGTTTTTGCGGCGAGTTTGGGGATTGAATTGAAAAAGGCTTTAAGGCATTATCTTTATGCGCAAACTTCTAACATGGTGATCAACTGCGTTAAAAGCGTCCCCTTATCCCAAAACGATGGGCAAAGAATCTTATTGAGCTTGCAAAGCCCTTTTAACCAGCTCATAGAAAAAACCCTAGAACTAGACGAAAGCCACTTGTGCGCAGCAAGCGTTCAAAACGACATTAAGGCGATGCAGCATGAGAGTTTATACTCGCGCCTTTATATGTCTTGAATTTTAATCTCAAATTGAAAGGAATTTTATGGTAAAAATTGGAGTTTGTGGTCCTGTAGGAAGCGGTAAAACCGCCTTGATTGAAGCTTTAACGCGCCACATGTCAAAGGATTACGACATGGCGGTCATCACTAATGATATTTACACTAAAGAAGACGCAGAGTTTATGTGTAAAAATTCGGTGATGCCACGAGAGAGGATTATTGGCGTAGAAACGGGAGGCTGTCCGCACACGGCCATTAGAGAAGACGCTTCCATGAATTTAGAAGCCGTAGAAGAAATGCATGGCCGTTTCCCTAATTTGGAATTGCTTTTGATTGAAAGCGGAGGCGACAACCTTTCAGCGACTTTCAACCCAGAGCTAGCGGACTTTACGATTTTTGTGATTGATGTGGCTGAGGGCGATAAAATCCCCCGAAAAGGCGGGCCAGGAATCACGCGCTCAGACTTGCTTGTCATCAATAAAATTGACTTAGCCCCCTATGTGGGAGCGGACTTGAAAGTCATGGAAAGGGATTCTAAAAAAATGCGCGGCGAAAAGCCTTTCATTTTTACGAATATCCGTGCTAAAGAAGGCCTAGACGATGTGATCGCTTGGATCAAGCACAACGCTTTATTGGAAGATTGATGAACACTTACGCTCAAGAATCCAAGCTCAGGTTAAAAACCAAAATAGGGGCTGATGGGCGGTGCGTGATTGAAGACAATTTCTTCACGCCCCCCTTTAAGCTCATGGCACCCTTTTACCCTAAAGACGATTTAGCTGAAATCATGCTTTTAGCGGTAAGCCCTGGTTTAATGAAAGGCGATGCACAAGATGTGCAATTAAGCATCGGTCCAAATTGCAAGCTAAGGATCACTTCGCAATCCTTTGAAAAAATCCATAACACTGAAGACGGGTTTGCCAGCAGAGACATGCATATCGTTGTGGGGGAAAACGCCTTTTTGGACTTCGCGCCCTTCCCGTTAATCCCCTTTGAAAACGCGCATTTTAAGGGCAACACCACGATTTCTTTACGCTCTAGCTCTCAATTGCTTTATAGTGAAATCATTGTCGCAGGGCGAGTGGCGCGAAACGAGTTGTTCCAATTCAACCGCTTGCACACTAAAATCTCTATTTTAAAAGATAACCAACCGATCTATTATGATAATACGATTTTAGATCCCAAAACCACCGACATGAATAACATGTGCATGTTTGATGGCTATACGCATTATTTGAATTTGGTGCTTGTCAATTGCCCCATAGAGCTCTCTGGTGTGCGAGAATGCATTGAAGAAAGCGAAGGAGTGGATGGAGCCGTGAGCGAGATTGCTAGTTCTCATTTATGCGTGAAAGCTTTAGCGAAAGGCTCAGAACCCTTGTTGCATTTAAGAGAAAAAATCGCTCGCCTCACCACGCAAACCATCACGCAAAAGATTTAAAAGCGCTTCAAAAAGATTAAATCCCTTTAGTCTTTTTAACCCCCCCTTTTTTGACCCTATAAGCTGAAAGGTCTGAATTCAGTATAGCTGTCTTTAGAAAGCTCTACAAATAGTGCGTTGAGTTTGTTTGTTAATGAAGGTAAATCGTTTTTTGTGATAGCCCCTAAGTTTTCCCTACTACACTTAAAGGCCAGGCGTTGTTTGAAGTGGTTGTTTAACAATTCTTTTAACTTGACAGAATCGTAATTAGCTTGAATTTGTTTGAGATTGTGCGCAAAGATGATGCAATACTGCTCGTTGTCTGTGGCTTTTTCTAAAAACGATCTTAATTTTTCCACCCCTATTTTGTCGTGCAACTCTTTGGCTTCGTTTAAATTGTCTATTATCAGCACGCTATTAGGGTTCATAGCGGTGTCTAGAACGCTCCCTAGAGAGCCTTGCATGGGCGTGATGTGGTGTTTTTTCAATTCATCAAGTTCCCTCACAAGGCGTTTTTCGACGTTATAAAAGAGCAACTCTTTGTTGGCAGTCTTGAAATTTTGAGCGAAAAGTTTCATCAAGGCGATGCGAGCGTTTAAATCTTGGCTCACCACCAACAAATGCGATTCGTTGTTTTCAAACTCCACTATCAAGTCCTTTTGCTCATAATCCACTTTTTTGCCCAAATGCAAACGCATTTCATTAGCCTTAAGGGTGTTGGGCATTTTTAAAGGTGTCTCGCCATTATAGATTTTACGATCTATGGATGCGAGATTTCTTTGGTTAAATTCAGCGTGTATTTTTGTGAGAAAAGATTTGAAATCATCAGGGGCTTTAGGGATACTCATCTTGGTGTGGTATTTTTGATGCCCTCCGTTGTTGTTGAAAATGCCTTCTGGCCTGACAAGCTCACAAGCTACATCATCGTCCAAAATTTTAGCGCTGTCGTCTGCATCCATAGGCAAAGCGATGCAGTTAGCAATTTGAGCCATAATGCTTCTATTGATGTCAGTGCCGCGCATGGTTTGAGTGGCTAAAATTAAATGCACCCCATAGCTACGGCCCTTTTTAAGCAGGGTGTTTAAATGCCCCTCTACCGCTTTAGTGGATTTATTATCGCTAAAAAGCACCTGAAATTCATCAATCACCACGATCAGTCTGGGCATTTTTTCATGTTTGCGGTAATCGCTTAAATCTTTCACATTGAATTGTTTGAACCGATCGGCTCTTTTTTGCATTTCTTTACAAAGCCAGCTTAAAAAACTCATGCCATAACCTACCGAACTCGCCACGCTCACCAACCTCGCATGCTCTAAAATCGGATCTGTGTATGCGTTAAATTCCACCCCCTCTTTATAGTCCAATAAAAAGAGTTGGACTTCATTGGGCGCGTAGTAGAAAGCTAAATTTTGGATCAACACATGCAAGAAATTGGATTTCCCGCTCCCGCTGTGGTCGCAAATGAGCGTGTGGTTTTGTTCGTTACCGATTTCAAAACACACTTCCTTATGGTTAATATCCCACCCTACCGGCACAACCACTTCATACTGAGAGCTTTTAGTCCAAAATTCTTTATCTTTTTGTAAGTCTTTCAATTCCCTTTTAACTTCTTTTTTTTGCCTGTAATACGCTTTGATTCTATCAGCGAAGTCTTGCATGTGCTGGGGTTGGATACCATGATCATTGATCACTTCTACACTAAGGTATTTTAAGCGTTCAAAACTTGTCGTATCTTTAAAAAACTCCGCATGTTTTTTCAAATCTTCTGCGGATTGATTATTTTTCTCGCTCTCCAAATTGACAAAGCTCAAAACCCCATTTTTAGAGCCAAAACGCATGATCTTTTCCAAATAATAAAGCGCGTCTTTACTCAAAGCATCTACCCCACTTAAAAAAAGCGCTTTTAAAGGCAAGGGGTCTTTGGCGGTTTCATTATAATGCGCAAAATCTCTAAAGCCGGCCAATTTTTCTTGCAAATTAACCTTTAAATATTCATACAAATGCTTTAGGGCTTCTTCTATTTCCTTGCTTTCAGTTAAAATCCTTTGCTGGTAAATAAAGTCATTGTTTTTATCTAAAAGCCTTCTGGCCAGATTGAAAATACCCCCAAGCTCAACGCATCAATTAAGATCACTTCCAATTGCACTAAAGGCGTGCTGGAGAGTAAGCGCATGAGCATTTCTCTCAAAAACTGCCCGTCTTTTTCATGCTCTATATACAAGCTTTTAGGGGGGAAAGGATAAACTTTAGGCAATAAAAATTCCATATTAGCGCCATTTTTGCCTTTAATTTCCAATAAACCACATCTTAAAAATTGTGGGTAAGCGCCCTCTTCATTGAACTTTGGCGCGTCTGTGAATTGTGCTTGAATTTGCCTGATACTCTTTTGATACTCCTCTATTTGTGAGGCGATCGGCTTGAGAAAACTCTCTGGCTCTTTTTTAGCAACAACTTTATCTAAGGCATCGTCCAGTTCTTTTAATAAACCATTCACATCAATCATCTTTATCCTTAAGATATTCATTATAGCGCCTCTTGGCTTCTCTTTCATGCTCTTTGGCTTCACGCATAAGCCTATCGATCTCGCTTGATGGATGGAAATTCATATCAATTTGCTTCTCCAAACGCTTGGCTTCTTCAATTTGCTCGTTGATTTTTCTTTTTTGGTATTGAGTGTCCTGCTCTAAATTTTCTAAGTCATGCGCGATTTTTAGCATCTTCTCTAGCGTCTCACTTTTAAGTTTCTGCCCTAAATCATCTTGCATGGCGTTTTCTACGAAATAGTCGCAAATCCTTCTTAACTCATTGGTGCAACCCTCCAAAAAAACTTCATTGAGAAAACATTTTAACCCCTTGATTCCAATTTTTTTAAAAACATTTTAAGATTTAATAGCGCTTTTTTTGAACCATTATCGGTGTCTAAAAACAGCACCACATCAGTGGTGGTATTCCAAAGATAATACCCCCCATACCCGTCATTAGCAAAAATGATTTCTTCAGGCTCTAACCATTCTTTTAAGCTCTGCATGAAATCAATCAATAAGCCCTTGCCCTCTAAATTGAAGTTCAAAACATGTTTGAACATGTAGGATTCACTGCCCACCATGAAATAACGCCATTGGCTAAAACCATAGTTCGATCGTTTGATAAAGTCCTTAAACGCATCGCTAAAGCCTATTTTTAATCGCTCTTCTAACCCGTTCAACGCATTGTTATTGAGCGGCTCTACAAATTCCCAATTCAGTTCTGTGTTTGCAGGAATTTCTCCCATAGTTTGTATCCTTTCGTGTGTTTCACGCCTAATAATAATTCTTCTCTCACCAACGCCACATTCCCTAAAACATTCGCGTCAAAATGCCATAAATAACCCCTAGGGATGAACCTTTTGCGATTTGTTCCAAATCTGTCGCATCAAAGCCCAAATCGTTGTCTTTAAGCACAGCTTGTAAAGCCTTTAGGGCATGATGAGCGCATGCGGTTTTATTTAAATCTTCTAAAGGCACAATGGCGCTAAAAACGCTATCAAATTCCGCCAAACGCCACTCATTAAAGCTGACTTCTTCCGGATAGGGGTTTTTTTCATCTACAATAAAGCCCTCTTTACGGCTTTCTAAAAACTCCCTATACTCCAACGCTTTTTGCGTATAATTTTCATTGCGTTCTAAAATGGGATCGATTTTTTGACTCAAATTTTCCGTAGCGCGCTCCAACTCTGTTTCTAAATTATCAAAAGCTTCATTGATAGCGTTTGAATCGTTGGGGGCTTCTTTGATTTTTTCTGTAAAACCTTCTAAAGCTTTCTTACAATTTTTAACGCAATGCTTTTTGGCTAGAGTCAAGCTTTCGTTATAAGAAGGCACGCCTAAAACGCTTGGCATCAAATCCTCTAAACTCTTTTCAAATTCTTGTTCTTTAGAGCTTGCCATGCGATCCAGTTCATCGTTAGGGTTTTCATCATAAGAAGATGCACCCATCAAATCCTCTAAATTTTCCAACTCTCGCTCTTTAGAGGCTTTAGCGCGTTCCCTATGAGAAAAAGCGTTGATCTTGTCTTTCCAATCAGCGTATAAAGAAGTGCTAAAATCTTCCCTCAAATCCTTCAATCGCTCATTAAAAACGCTTTTTTTAGGGCTATAAGCAATCTTAGGGCTTTCAAAATCGTATTCCATTAAAACGCCTGGGGTTGGAAAGTTGCATTCATTATCTATCGCCGCACTCGCATAGTTCAAACGCTTGATAAATTCCTAGTGCTTATCAGTATAAAAGTGCAACCTCTTTTTAACGCTCTCCCAAGTCCCCTCCACAAGCTCCACGCTCGCTTTGGCTTGAGTGGAGTAGATTTCAAGCATTCGTTCTAATAACCTTACATTGTGTTCCCATCTTTCTATATTGTCTTCCATAAGGTTTAAGCCCTTTTCACAAGCTTCAGCGCCTAATTTAGCAGGAGGGAAAATAGTCGAGACTGCATCACAAACACCTCCACAAAAATCTAAAACAGATCCCCAAAAGCCCTTTCGCTTTTTTATGGCTTTTTTTAATTCTCCTATGGCTTTTTCCAATTGCATTTCAATTTTTCTGCGCTCCACTATGATTTTTAGCGCGTAACTATCAAGGTCTTTGATAAAACCACCACACCTTTTTTCTTGCAGGGATTCTTTAAAATCCCTGCATCTTCTAACAACCTCTTTGACTTCTTCTGTGTCCGTTTTCCATTCAGCCATAAACCACCCCTTAATAATCTTGCTCTAAAACCCTAATCCTCTCTTTAAGCCATGCGATTTGCTCTTGCGCGGCTTCATCAAATTCATTGAAAGTGCCTTTCAAGTTATCCACCACCTCGCTAAATCTGTCTCTCCTAGCGTCTTGCCATGATTCTAAATTATGGAAATGGTTGCTCAAGCTGTTCACTTCCTCGTTTAGTAACTCTTTAAAGCGTTCTAAATGCCCTACAAATTCCCTGACCTCTTCGGTATCCATTTGCACTCTGCTCATCGGTTGTCCTTTCTTTTAAAAATTTTCTTCATCAAAATCAGGCTTTTTATCGCCGCTGATTCTAATGCTCCCACCCCCATAGCTAGGGGGTGTTGTGGGGCGAACTTCTAGCGTTTCGCCTCTTTCTCTTTTGTATTTTTCTTGCTGGCTTTGGTGGTATGTTTTCATGCTGTCTATCACGATTGCTTTATGGCTGCTCCCTAAATCAGCGTTGGTGAGCAATTTTTTGGTGCCATTACCCAAGCTGTTAGAACGCTTGTCTTCTATTTTAAGCGACAAATTCCAATCCTTAAACCCCTCTAAAGCCTCCACTAGCGCCACCACAAGCTTCCTGTCCCAGATGGAATTTTTCAGCTCCTTACACAAGGAAAAAATCTCATGCGCGGATGGTTTGTCATACAAAAACAAAAGGTCTAAATTTTCTAAAAATTCCAAATTGCAACGCTCTTTAAAGCTTTTCAAAAAGCCCTCTTTTAAAGGCACAAAGCCTTCAAAGATAGGCATTAGCCCCTCATCTTTGGTGTGTTTAAACACCATAACGCTTTCTTCAATCACGACAAACGCATACGCGTTCTTACTCATCATAATTTTTCTGCCTCGCTTTCATAGATTAATTGGTTATCTTTAAACAGCCCCACTTTAATGCTTTGTGAATCCACACAGCACACTTTCACATCCACTTCTTCATGCTCTTCTAACGCTATGAAAATCAGTTGTGTGTCTTCAATGTCTAAAGTGTTGGTGTTGGCGAGAGGTTTATCGCTGTAGCGTATCTCTAACCCATCAAAGCCTCCCCATTCCTCTTTAGTTTGGAAAATCTGGTATTCATTAGGCTTTAAAGAATCCCGACTGATTCTAGTGTGGAATTTCCCTTCTCTCTCAATACCTAAATCGTATTTAAACACAGGATTGGAATCTATAGAGGGCCTTTCAATCCCGCCTGCTTTGGGTCTGCTTTCTAAAAGCCCAAAAGCCACACCGGTTTTGCAAGTGGGCTTTAAATAAGGCGGGATCTTAGAAACGTCTTCTCCCGTAAGCTCTAAAATCTGTTTGTCTGAGGCTTCTGTGCCTAGCGGCTCATAAAGAATGAATGTGAAATCATCTTTAGAAGTCTTTTGCTTGTAAGCTTTGAGCTGCTCTTCTTTAGCGTTTTCAAACGCTTGTTTGACCAACACCGATTTGCTAGCATTCCCTCCTAAGAAAATATGAAACGCCCGACACTGATCATCAATATTTTCAGCCATCACTTTAGAAAATCCGGCAAAGAAGTTGGCAACGCCGTCATCTATCTTGTCTTTTAAGAATTTTAAAAGCTCTTTGCAATCCACTTTAAAGTCTTCTACTGATGTTAAATTTCCCCATTCCTATCAAACAGCTGGATTTTAAATTCCTTTTCAAAGCCTTCTATCTCAAACTCTTCATTTTCTTCTATCGCTTTATGATATTAGCATCTAGATTCTCTAAAAAAGGGTGCAATTTAGAAGCAATCTCTTGCAAATTCAAGCGCGCTGTATTGGAGTTTTGCATAAAAGATCCAAAGCGTTGCGTATCGATCCTGTCATAGTTGGGCTTAGCGATGGCAATGTCTTTTTCTTTTAGCGTTTGAAAATTTTGGCCATACGCTTCAAAAGTCAACAATTCCAATAAATTTTCACCGCCTAAATACTTATCCCCTCCACTGCTAAAATGCGTCATTTTGTAAAGGAATTTGGGATTGGCGCTTTTTTCCCATTTGCCAAAGTCAAAATCCGTCGTCCCACCCCCAAAATCAAACACCCCGTAAATAAATGGGCTTGTCTAATTTTGCTGATTTATCAAACCCGTAGCTTTTTAAAGCGCTAATGACATACGTGCAAGGCTCGCTCGCTTTTAATTCCACTTTGAACGTTTTAGCCGTTTTTTCATCGTCAAAAACATGCCTGGGTAAGGATTTTTTCAAGCCTTTTTCAAAACTTTCTCTGATTTTTTCAGCCTGATGCTTTTCATACTTGATGGGATAGGATAAAAAGTATTTCAAAAACACGCCATTGTGCATGTTGTTGATGCAACGGCCAATGTAGTAAGCATAGATTTCTATGGGGTTAAAATCCGTGCAATGAGTGAAGCTTTCTAAAGAAAAATCCTCTTCTAAATCCCTAAAATTCCGTTTTTCATCCGCTCCAGCCCATTGCTTCAATTAAGAAAAAAACCGATACAAATCATTGCCTTTAACGCCTGCAGCATTCTTTTGGGCTTCATGCGCCACTTCTATATCGTTCTTTTCTGTGAAAGGGCGGTGATCTAGCGCGTCGTATTCTGTAATAAATTTTTTTCTGTATCTGAACTCTACGATCGTAGGGTTTTCAAACTTTTCTGGGCTCGCATCATCTACTAGCCCGCCAATAGAGAGCAAGCGGTATTTTCCGTTGTTATCCATGTAGGCTGCAGTCGTGCTTTTAGTCCCAAAGTCAATAGCGACAACACCCTGCTTGTTTAAGTCTTTCAAACTTGAACGGGCATAGAAATTCTCTTCTTTGCCGTTAGAGTCTAAATTATCAAACCTAAAGGTTACGCTTTCTTTAGACAAGCTAGGCACCCATAAATCCCAATTCCCTCCGTTTAAATCAAGCAATTGGCTTTGACTATAACTCTTAAGGCCTACCGCTATGTGATCCACATTGAGCATCTTTTCTTTAAACTTTTCAAAATCCACATCCACATCGCTATAAGAAACGATCTCTAAGGCTTTTTCTATTTGCTCATTAGTGATCTTTTCAGCTTGAGCTAAACCCTCTAGGAATTTTTGATTCTCATCAGAAAGATACCTTAAAGAAGCCTCATTATTGACAATCGCATGAAGCACCCTTAACGCTTGCTTGAACTTGATTTTCTCTTCTTCTGACACTTCTTTTTTGAAATTAATCGTAGCTTTTTCATTGAATGCGGCTTTATTGTTTAAAGACAGCTCGCACAAAATCTCTACTAACGGGTGGCCAATAGGCAGTTTTAAACTTTTTAAGGGTGTTACCATGATATTTCTCCTTTATTGTGGTTTTGGTTGTTTTTTAGGGTTGCTCTTTCAAGCCATCAACCCTCTCTTTGAGCGCCATGTTCTCTTCTTCTAATTTTCTGTTTTGGCGTTTGAGATCCTCTATTACGCTTTTAAAATGCCAATTTTGCAAGTCCAGATCGCTTTTGTCTGTGGCTTCTAAGCTCTTCAGGCGCACCATTTCTCGCTCCAATTCTGTTTTTTCTTCGGCTATGTTTTCTTTAGCCTGTAATAGCTGATCGTTAGAGTTTTCTAAATCTTTTTGAGCGCTTTCTAACTTTTTGGGTTTGTCGGTTAGGTGTTGGTTTTCTTTTTCTAAATAAGCGCATAATTCTTCTAAAAACCCATGCACATCTTGCAATTGCGCTCGCTCTTGTTCGAGACTACCCTGCTCTTTGGTGAGCGCGATAACTTGGTGGTTGAGCTTGTCGTTTTCGGTTTTCAGCTCGGCGTTTGCTTTAGTTAGATTTTCTTTTTCTTTTGATAAATCGGTGATCTTGTTAGTTAGATCGGTGTTTTCATTTTCTAAAACTTGCTGAGATTGTTCTAACTCTGTCACTTGCTTTTGTGATGCATTAAGCTGATTGTTTAGATTTTCTTTTTCGGTTTTCAGCTCGGCGTTTGCTTTAGTTAGATTTTCTTTAGCTTGCCATAATTGATCGTTAGAGTTTTCTAACCCACTGATTTTTACAGCTAAGTTTTCGTTTTCATCTTCTAACCCACCGATGCGAGCTTCTAATTCTTCTCTTATTTGATAGAAGCCAAAACATTTTTCAATGAATGTTCCCATTTTATGATCCCATATCCACGATAGTATAATATGGTGGTGTTTTTTTGTCGTATGTATAGCCGATTAAGACCACTCTTTGCATCTTTTGAGAAGTGTTTTGCTCTGGGTATAGCGTTTTGCATGAATAGTCATAAGTGCTTGGTTTTTTCAAACGCTCAAATTTCTTATCCTTAATATATTCAAAAAGCAAATCAAACAATTCAGCTAATTTTTCGCCTTTATCGCTCTTCTTATCGCTTAATTCTTGGCTCGCTTTGTTATAAAGGCTTTCTAAATAGTATTTGCTATCGCTAAGAACGTATGCGATCAAATCCATTGCGCTGTGAGTTGTTGCTACAAAATTAAAATTCAAGCACCCTTTGACTTCCAAAAAGACTTCATAGAGTTTTCTAATTTTTTGTATGGAGCGTGTTTTTGCTCTAACTTGTCTTTTTCTTTTGATAACTCGGCGATCTTGTTAGTTAGATCAGTGTTTTCATTTTCTAAAACTTGCTGAGATTGTTCTAACGATTTTATTTGCTCTTTTAATAAGCCAACTTGATCATCTAACTCTTTATTTTTGTCAGCTAGTTTATCTTTTTCTGTGGTTAGAGCGGTGTTTTGGCTAGCTAACTTATCTTTTTCTCTAGCTAGATCATTTCTTTCTCTATTTAGTTTGGCGTTTTCTTCTTGGGCTTTAAGCGCTTCCTCTCTTCCCTGAGCGTCTTTTGGGTTTTCTTGGGTGTCGTTAGAGGATTTTCTAAAAAAGCAACCTACACAACGAGAGATTTTGATAAGGGGTTCAAGGTCTTCTAATTGGATTTCTAATTTTTTAAAGCGATCTGTAAGATCTCCAACAAGTTTTAAAAGCTCTTCATTATTGGGGGGGGGGTGGAAGCAGTCGTTCTTGAAATATTCGTATTTTCTGTATTCGTGTTTTCTACAATATGAGCACCACTCATAAGAATATCTCCTTTTATCTTATATCAATGTTAAAAAGGTTGTTATTGTAATTTGAGAAAACTTAAAATGAGCTTTATTATCCCCCCCTTTTTTTGCCCCTTTTTGGCCCCCTCTTTATAAACCCCTAGAATGTAGAATCCCAGTGGTTTAAATTAGAAGAATAAGGGTCAAAAAAGCCCTTAGGCGTGTATTGCGCTTCTTTTTTTGTAGAAGCGTTTTTTAGAGAATGGTCTTTAGGAAGACAAGCGAAACGCTGAGTATCAAAGCTAGAACAACCGCTCAATAACAACGCACCGAGTGTGCCAATCATCATACCATTTTTAATTGTTTTCATTTTATATCCTTTGTTTGTAAAATTTGTTATAAATTCGTTTAATTTAAAATCGTTTAATTGAATAAGCTAAACTTTAAATTACACGATGCGAATGATATAATTTATTATTAAACGAAAAGTAAATGAAGCTAAAAACAATACAAATTATCACTCAAATTTTTATCATTGTGTAAAAATGCGTGATAAACTCAAACAGGTTGGAATGAGAATTAATTACCGCTAGAACAAAATTTAAAATTAAAAAACATTACCAACCCACAAGACTTAAAGCCACCCGCTTAAAACATGCTACAATCAAGCCAAATTCTTAAATAAAAGGTAAGCTCATGCAAAAAATCATTGACGATTCACTAGAATTAGCTAAAAAACTGCAAGATAATATCAGTAACCATTTGAGCGAGCAAGAAAAAGCGTTCCACTCTAAAATGCAAAAGCTTTTAAACAACCCTGAAAACAAAGTCATGCTCATAGAGCTTATGGATCGGAGTTTTAGATGCCTGGACAATAAAGCCCGCTTTGAAATGATTGAGCATGTTTTGGACAAATACAAAAGCCGTGAGATTTTTTCTCCGTTTGAAAAATTGCTTTTAATGGGGTTTTTAAGCTTTGGGAAAATGCTCCCTGATATGAGCGTGCCTTTCTTTGTCAATAAAATCAGAAGCGACACGAAAACGATGGTCTTGGATCAAGAAGAGAGCCAATTAAAAGAGCGGATTTTAAAAAGAAAAAATGAAAAAATCATTTTGAATGTGAATTTTATTGGCGAAGAGGTTTTAGGCGAAGAAGAAGCTAGTGCGCGTTTTGAAAAATACTCTCAAGCCCTAAAATCCAACTACATCCAATACATTTCCATTAAAATCACGACGATTTTTTCTCAAATCAATATCCTTGATTTTGAATACTCTAAAAAAGAGATTGTCAAACGCTTAGACGCTCTTTATGCCCTAGCTTTAGAAGAAGAAAAAAAGCAAGGCATGCCTAAATTTATTAATTTGGATATGGAGGAATTTAGGGATTTAGAGCTTACGGTGGAGTCTTTTATGGAATCCATCGCTAAATTTGATTTGAACGCCGGTATTGTGTTGCAAGCTTATATCCCTGATTCTTATGAATATTTGAAAAAACTGCATGCTTTTTCTAAAGAAAGGGTTTTAAAAGGGTTAAAGCCCATTAAAATCCGCTTTGTTAAGGGAGCGAACATGGAGAGCGAAGAGACGATCGCTTCCGTGAAAGACTGGGCGTTACCCACATTTTCTAATAAACAAGACACCGACTCTAATTACAATAAAATGCTGGATTTTGTTTTAGAGGGCGATAATTATAAATACATTCATATCGGTGCAGCGAGCCACAATATTTTTGAAATCGCTTACGTTTATACGCGCATCCATGCCCTTAACGACCCTGTTGTGTTAGAGCATTTCAGCTTTGAAATGCTAGAGGGCATGAGCTTGCAAGCGAGCCAGGAACTAAAAGAGATGCACAAACTCATTCTTTATGCGCCGGTGTGCGATGAAGCACATTTTAACAATGCGATCGCTTACTTGGTGAGGAGACTAGATGAAAACACCTCAAGCGATAATTTCATGAAAGCTTTCTTCAACCTCAAAGTAGGCACGAGCGAATGGAAAGACCAAGAACAACGCTTTTTAAACAGCCTTAAAGGAATCGCTACTTTAGACAACGCCACCCACAGGACTCAAGATAGGAACGCCAAACAAAGCGGGCATACCACTTACCCAAACCACTCCTTTAAAAACGAAAGCGATACCGATTTTATTTTAAAAGCCAACCGAGAATGGGCTAAAAAAGTGCGCGAGAAAATGCATAACGCCCCTATTTTAGAGCTTTACCCAGAGATGGATGGGAGGTTTGAAGATCCTAATTTAACCCCTTTAGAAGTCTTTGATAGAATCCATCATAAAAAAATCGCTAGTGTGCATTTAGCGGATAAGGAAGCGATTTTAAAAGCCCTAGAAGTGGCTAAAAGCGATAAGAGTCATTTCAGTCAAAAAAGCTTCACAGAAATCCATGCTTTATTGAGTCAAACCGCTCAGCTTTTTAGAGAAAGAAGAGGCGATTTAGTAGGGATTTCGGCTTTAGAAGTGGGTAAGACTTTCGCTGAAACGGACGCTGAAGTGAGCGAAGCCATTGACTTTTTAGAGTTTTATCCTTACAGCTTAAGGGTGTTGCAAGAGCAAAATAAAAAAACGAAATTCACCCCTAAAGGCGTGGGTGTGGTCATTGCCCCTTGGAATTTCCCTGTGGGCATTTCTGTAGGCACTATCGCTGCCCCCCTAGCTGCGGGCAATCGGGTGATTTACAAGCCCTCAAGTTTGTCTAGCGTAACGGGTTATAAGCTTTGTGAGTGCTTTTGGGATGCGGGCGTGCCTAGAGATGCGCTCATTTACTTGCCCTCTAAAGGGAGCGATATTAGCGAACACCTTTTAAAAGATGAAAGCATCCAGTTTGCCGTTTTAACAGGGGGCGAAGACACCGCTTATAAAATGTTAAAAGCTAACCCCACTTTAGCCTTGAGCGCTGAAACAGGCGGTAAAAACGCCACCATTGTGAGCAAAATGGCAGACAGAGACCAGGCGATTAAGAATGTTATCCATTCAGCTTTTAGCAATTCGGGGCAAAAATGCTCCGCCACTTCGCTTTTAGTGTTGGAAAAAGAAGTCTATGAAGATGAGAACTTTAAAAAGACTCTAATAGATGCGACTTTAAGCCTTAGCGTGGGCGATCCTTTTGATTTCAAAAACAAAATCGGCACTCTAGCGGACAAGCCCAATGAAAAGGTCATCAAAGCCATAGATGAATTGAAAAGCTATGAAAATTACGAAATCCCGGTAAGCTTTGTCAATGATAACCCCTATTTGATGAAGCCAAGCATCAAATACGGCACCAAAAAAGGCGATTTCACGCACCAAACTGAGCTTTTTACGCCCATTTTATCCGTGATGGAAGCAAAAGATTTAGACGAAGCGATAGAGATAGTCAATTCTACCGGTTACGGGCTGACTAGCGCGTTAGAGTCTTTGGACGAAAGGGAGTGGGAATATTATTTAGAACGCATTGAAGCCGGTAATATCTATATCAACAAACCCACCACAGGAGCGATCGTTTTGCGCCAGCCTTTTGGAGGGGTTAAAAAATCCGCTGTGGGGTTTGGGAGGAAGGTGGGCATTTTTAACTATATCACGCAATTTGTGGGTATCCACCAAGAAGAAGAAGATGAAAACGCTCTAAAAAACCCCTTAAGCGAAGCTTTAGAGGGCTTGACTCAAAAAGGCTATGATGAGCATACGCATGAGTTGAAGCACGCGATTTTTATGGCAAAGAGCTACGCTTATCATTACAAGCATGAATTCAGCCAAACTAAAGACTATGTCAAAATCAGAGGCGAAGACAACCTCTTTTCCTACACTAAAGTTAAAAGCGTGGGCTATCGCATCACCGAAAAGGACACTTTAAGCGACATGTTAGGCGTGGCTCTAGCGTGTTTAATCTCTCAAATCCCTTTAACGCTCAGCATAGAAAACGAACGAGCGAACAAAGATTTAACCTTTTTTTTAGAATGCTTAAAAGCACTCCAAGCAAACGCCCCTATCGTTTATGAAAGCTTGCAAAAATTTAGCGAGAAGTTGAACGCTTTCAATCGTGTCCGTTATCTCAAAAGCGATTTGGATTTATTGCACGAACAAGCGAGCGCTTTAGGGATGGTTTTAGCCACGGCTAAACCCTGCTTGAATGGGCGTTTTGAATTGCTGTATTACCACTTAGAGCGATCGATTAGCATTTCTTATCATCGTTACGGGAATTTAGGCTCAAGGGTTTTAAGGCAACACCCTTGCCGCAATTCATGTTGTGCTGAAAAATAAATATTGTATTAAATAAGGAGATCAAAATGGGACATGTTGTTTTAAGCACCCCTATTGTTACGATGTTTATCGTTTATTCGCTGTTAATGCTCTATATTGGTTTTTATTTTTACAAACAAAATGAAACGACTGAAGATTATTTCTTAGGCGATCGCTCTATGGGGCCTGTGATTAGCGCTTTGAGCGCGGGAGCGAGCGATATGAGCGGGTGGCTTTTAATGGGATTACCGGGAGCTTTATATGTGGGGGGCTTAATCAACTCGCACATCGCCATAGGGTTGAGTTTGGGTGCACTCATTAACTGGGTTTTTGTGGCTAAACGCTTACGCATTTATACGAGCGTGATCGCTAATTCCATCACCATTTCAGATTATTTTGAAACGCGCTTTAGCGATGACAAACACATCTTGCGCTTGATTTCAGCTTTTGTGATTTTAATCTTTTTTATTTTTTACATTTCATCAGGGCTGGTGAGTGGGGCTAAACTCTTTGAAGCGACCTTTGGCATTCAATACAACTACGCTTTAAGCATTGGCACGCTGATCATTGTTTCTTACACCTTTTTAGGGGGGTATAAGGCGGTGTGTTGGACGGATTTGATTCAAGGGCTTTTGATGATGAGCGCTTTAATCGTGGTGCCGATCGTTATGATAATCCATCTTGGAGGGATTGGAGAGGGGATTAAGATCATTAGAGAGATCAAGCCTGAAAACCTTTCTTTCTTGCAAGGCTCTAGCGTAGTCGCCATTATTTCAAGCCTTGCTTGGGGGTTAGGCTATTTTGGACAACCCCATATTTTAGTGCGTTTCATGTCTATCCGCTCCATTAGAGATGTGCCTAAAGCGACCACTATTGGGATTTCTTGGATGGTTATTTCTTTGATTGGGGCATGCGTTATGGGGCTTTTAGGCGTTGCGTATGTGCATAAATTTGATTTGAGCTTACAAGACCCTGAAAAGATTTTCATTGTGATGAGTCAATTGCTCTTTAACCCTTGGATCACAGGCATTTTATTGAGCGCGATTTTAGCGGCGGTGATGAGTACGGCCAGTTCGCAACTGCTTGTAAGCTCTTCTACCATTGCTGAAGATTTCTATGCGACGATTTTCAATAAAAACGCCCCCCAAAAACTAGTGATGGTCATTTCTAGGCTTTCGGTTTTAGGGGTGGCTTGCATCGCTTTTTTCATTTCAACGGATAGAAACGCTAGCATCCTTAGCATCGTGAGTTACGCATGGGCTGGCTTTGGCGCGAGTTTTGGCTCTGTGATTTTATTCTCGCTTTTTTGGTCAAGAATGACGCGCATTGGCGCGATTGCTGGCATGCTCTCTGGGGCTAGCACGGTGATTTTATACGATAAATTCGGCAAAAGCTTTTTGGATATTTATGAAATCGTTCCGGGTTTTATTGTGGCGAGCATAGCCATTGTGGTGTTTAGTTTGTTTTCTAGCGTGCGAGCAGGCACTAAAGAGGCTTTTGAAACCATGCTTAAAGAAATTGAAAGCTTGAAACATTAATGCTTCAAATGAGTTTAATTTAATCCCTAATCCCCCTATGCTCTTTGATCAAACCTTAACCTATATTTCTTTATTTTCTGGGGCAGGAGTGGGGTGCTATGGGCTTTTAGAAGAAGGGTTTGAATGCGTTGCTACCAATGAAATTTTAGATAGCATTCTAAAACCTTTAAACAAAAACTAATGAGCGCTATCTTATAATCCTTTTAAAAAATGAAAGGTTATTGTTGCTTGTTTCTCGCTTTTTAAATGATAATATTGACCCTTTTAATTTAGGGGTGTTGTTGAGCCGTTTCCAAATTAAAAATGGTTGTATTTATTTGATAAAATAGCGAACTTTAACAACTTATTTTTCAATCAAAAACACTTCTTATCCTAAAATTGTTTTTAGAAATTTAAGCAATATTTTTGTTACAATCCATGCAGTGAAACTATTTTTCAAAAAGGTTAAATTGGTGAATTATTGGACAAAGCTAAGCATAGAATACGCTAATCAACGCTCCTATTTGGATGACTTGTTTCAAGTATATCCTACAATTCCAGAAGGTTTGAGAGAAATTGATTCAAAGATTTGGTCTAATATTGAATATCATTTTAAACAAAAAGACAATTTAGCCTTAATAACTGAATTGCTTAATTTAGATTTATTTCCTATTAAAGATAGTTACATTGCCTATTTAAAACGGGATAAAAGTGCCTTAGAACGCAATCCAAGAACAATCAATCGTATTTGTGGGAGATTGTATGAAATGGGGCTTAATAAAATTTTTGAAAAATGCAGTGAGCCAAAAGAAACAAACCGCCAAATCGGTCCTATGTTTAAAGATTGGCTCAATAATAAATCTTTAGGTGTTGAGCCTGTAGATTTAAATGATTTTATAGCGAATGAAAACGATGCCATTTTAAGAGCAAGCGATAATATCATGGCAGAATTTGCCAAATCTCATTTAAATTATCACCATCATAAAGGGCTAGACTTTGTGGCAAGATTTAACAAAAAATATATTATTGGCGAAGCTAAATTTTAACTGATTTTGGAGGACACCAAAACGCTCAATTTAACGACGCTATTAGCACAATTGAAACGCCCAACATCAAAGCAATTAAAGTGGCTATTTTAGATGGCGTATTATATATTGAAAGCAATAATAAAATGCGTAAATTACTAGATACTACTTATAGAAACTATAATATTATGAGCGCGTTAGTGTTACGAGAATTTTTATATCAAATTTAAATGAGAGAAATGCAAAACTTATTAATACAAGCAGAAAATGCAATCGCTCTACTTTTTTTATTGAATGATAAAAACCTAAAAGGAAAAATAGATTTGATATATATTGACCCTCCATTTGCTACAAACAACCATTTTACTATCACAAATGGTAGAGCAACCACAATTAGCAATTCTAAGAATGGCGATATTGCTTATAGCGACAAAGTAGTGGGTATGGATTTTATAGAATTTTTAAAGCAACGCCTGGTATTGCTTAAAGAATTGCTTTCAGAACAAGGCTCTATCTATGTGCATACAGATTGTAAGATAGGGCATTATGTTAAGGTGATGTTAGATGAAATATTTGGCATACAAAATTTTAGAAATGAAATCACACGTATAAAGTGCAATCCTAAAAATTTTAAAAGGATGGGCTATGGCAACATAAAAGATATGATTTTATTTTACTCCAAAGGAAAAAATCCCATTTTTAACGAACCTAAGATTCCTTATACTCCACAAGATTTAGAAAAACGATTCCCTAAAATTGACAAAGATAAAAGGCGTTACACTACCGTTCCAATACATGCTCCAGGAGAAGTAGAAAGTGGCGAATGTTCTAAAGCATTTAAAGGTATGCTACCTCCAAAAGGGCGGCATTGGCGCACTGATGTTGCCACACTTGAGCGTTGGGACAAAGAAGGCTTGATTGAGTATTCTAACAATAATAACCCTAGAAAAAAAATTTATGCCTTAGAACAAGTTGGCAAAAGAGTCCAAGACATCTGGGAATTTAAAGACCCACAATATCCAAGCTACCCTACAGAAAAAAACGCTCAATTATTAGACTTAATCATTAAAACCTCTTCTAATAAAGATAGCATTGTTTTAGATTGTTTTTGTGGTTCTGGAACAACTTTAAAATCTGCGTTTTTATTGCAACGAAAATTTATAGGCATTGATAATTCCAATTTAGCTATCCAAGCTTGCAAAAACAAGCTTGAAACAATAACAAAAGACTTATTTGTTTCTCAAAATTTTTATGATTTCCTTGTTTTTTAGAATCGTATTGGGTCAGAATAACTCCAATAAGACTTGATACAAGTTTTCTTTATACCTAAACTTGTGTTCTTTTAAATGGAGTCAAAAAACTCACATGTTAATTGATATGATTGTATTCTTTTGCAAACCTATTTTTAAATGCTAAAGCCCTACGATGTGTTTAAAAATTTAAATGACACTCCTAATAAATCCAATTATGCGCTTATTCAATATCGTAAGTCTTTTAACTTAAAACTCTTTGATGAGAGCTTAGATTGAGATTCTTTTAAATCATGCTCTGTTAGCAGTATGATAAAACCTTTAAACAAAAACTAATGAGCGCTATTTTATAATCCTTTAAAAAATGAAAGGTTATTGTTGCTTGTTTCTCACTTTTTAAATGACAATATTGACCCCTTTAATTTAGGGGTGTTGTTGAGCCGTTTTCAAATTAAAAATGATCGTATTTATAGGGTGTATTCTTACAAGGCTTCAAAATCTGTCCATGGCTATGAAGAAAGCAAAGCGCAGGTTTTAAACGCTCTCAACACTTTAAGCAAGCATCCAATTTGGAAATCCAATCAAGAAAGCGTTACAAAAATCAAAGGAACTTTTGTTTTCATTTTAGAAAACGACTTGCATTTAGACGAAAACGCTTTTTACAAGAAACTTTTAAACTCGCTCATAGACAACGATTTTTTTAACCGCTCCCATTCAATGACCCCCAATCAAAAACGCTTTTTAAGCGGCTTTTTTGAAAGCAGGGGCAGCATTGATACGCAACGAAACTTTTTGACTTCAGATTACTTCTTTCATAGCCCTTTGGAGTTTAAAAAGTTCCATTATTTAATTGATTTTTTCAATATCCCTAGCGAAGCGCTGAATTTCAACTTTAGGGAATTACAACCTGAATACGCGCAAGGCATTAACCAACGAAACGCTCAATTCAGGATTTATTTAGATTGGTATTCACACCATATCGGTCTGTTTAACCCTTATAAAGCGCGAATCGCTGAACATGTTTTTAAAACCACTCTTGCTCATGATGGCATTTATTATAAATTAAGCTATCCGCCAAGAACAAAGTATCGTGGCAATAGCTTTATAAGACGCGTTCGTTTTTATTTGAAAAGTGTTTATCAACAAGATTTAGATAAGAAAAGCATTGAAAGATTAAGGGAGCAGTTAGGATGGATTCAAAAGAGTGAGGAGTTTAGACGAGATAGCAAAATCATCAATTTTTATCGTATTTCAACGCCTAATGTTTGTAGCGCATGTTGTGGTGATTATGA
This sequence comes from Helicobacter pylori NCTC 11637 = CCUG 17874 = ATCC 43504 = JCM 12093, assembly GCF_900478295.1. NCBI lineage: Bacteria > Pseudomonadati > Campylobacterota > Epsilonproteobacteria > Campylobacterales > Helicobacteraceae > Helicobacter > Helicobacter pylori. The sequence continues at coordinate 258,732 of NZ_LS483488.1, read as the reverse complement.
CATTAAAGAAAGGAGTTTTATTTCTTTACCTTTGTATAAAATCACTCAAAATCCCGATTCCTACTACACTGAAATACACCATGTGATTTCTTTAGGCAAAGACCAAGAATTAGATGTTTTAGCAAATCTTGCTAAACTTTGCCCCGCTTGTCATAGGGCTTTAAAAAAAGGATCTAGCGAAGAAGAGTTTCAAAAACGCTTGATTAGAAACATTTTAAACCACAATAAAGACAACTTAGAGTTTGCGCAATTGCGTTTTGAAACCGATGATTTTCCAACGCTTATTGATCGTATTTATGAAAGCTTAAAATGAGTTATAAAATTTTAGATTTGTTTTGTGGGGCTGGGGGTTTTAGCGCTGGGTTAGAGCGTTTAGAAGAGTTTGACGCTTTAATAGGGCTAGATTGCGATAAACAAGTCCTAATCACTTTTGAAAACAACCATAAAAACGCTATAGGCGTTTGTGGGGACATCACTCAAGCTGAAATTAAAGAAAAAGTCATCAAACTAGCCCAAACATTAGAAGTTAACATGATCATTGGCGGGCCTCCATGTCAAGGCTTTTCTAATAAAGGGAAAAATTTAGGGCTAAAAGACCCTAGGAATTTTTTATTCTTAGAATATATAGAAATAGTGAAAGCCATAAAACCAGAAATTTTTATCATTGAAAACGTGAAAAACCTTATCTCTTGCGCTAAAGGCTATTTTTTAGAAGAAATTAAAGAAAGGTTGAACGCTTTAGGGTATCAATTAAGCTATCAAATCCTAAACGCTAAAGATTATGGCGTGCCTCAAAACAGAGAGAGGGCTTTTATTGTTGGGGCTAGTCGTTTCAGTTTTGATTTCAATCTTTTAGAGCCTTCTCAAAGCGTGAATGTTCAAGATGCGATAAGCGATTTAGCCTATCTTTGTTCTAATGAGGGGGCGTTTGAGAGCGATTATTTAAACCCTATCCAATCAAGCTATCAAGCCTTGATGCGAAAAAATAGCCCTAAATTATACAACCATCAAGCCACCAACCACTCCCAAGCCGCTTTAGAGAAATTAAAGCTCATTGACAAAGAGCAAGGCAAAGAATGCTTGCCTAAAAACTTGCATGGCAAACAGCAATTCAAAAGCACATGGGGGCGTTTGAATTGGAATAAAATCAGCCCCACCATAGACACACGCTTTGACACTCCCAGTAATGGCACCAACTCCCACCCTGAATTGCACCGCTCTATCACGCCCAGAGAAGCCGCCAGGATACAAAGTTTTAGCGATAATTATATCTTTTATGGCAATAAAACGAGCGTTTGCAAGCAAATCGGTAACGCTGTGCCTCCTCTTCTAGCCCTAGCTTTAGGCAAAGCGATCTTAAAAAGCTTAAAAGAAAATGATACAAATCCATCACGCTGACGCTTTTGAAATCATCAAAGATTTTTACCAGCAAAATTTAAAAGTGGATGCGATCATCACGGATCCTCCTTATAACATTTCGGTTAAAAACAATTTTTCCACCCTAAAGAGCGCTAAAAGGCAAGGCATAGATTTTGGGGAATGGGATAAAAATTTCAAGCTTTTAGAATGGATCAAGCGCTACGCCCCCTTAGTCAATCCAAACGGCTGCATAATTATTTTTTGCTCTTACAGATTCATAAGCTATATCGCTGATTTTTTAGAAGAAAACGGCTTTGTAGTCAAAGACTTTATCCAATGGGTTAAAAATAATCCCATGCCAAGAAATATCCACCGGCGCTATGTCCAAGACACGGAATTTGCCTTATGGGCGGTTAAAAAGAAAGCCAAATGGGTGTTTAACAAACCCAAAAATGAAAAATATTTACGGCCCTTGATTTTAAAAAGCCCTGTGGTGAGCGGGTTTGAAAGAGTGAAACACCCCACGCAAAAAAGCCTAGCCTTAATGGAAAAAATCATTTCCATCCACACAAACCCTAATGACATCGTGCTAGATCCTTTCATGGGGAGCGGCACCACCGGCTTAGCGTGCAAAAATTTAGAACGAAATTTTATCGGCATAGAATCAGAAAAAGAATATTTTCAAACCGCACAAAAGCGTTTGAATCTGCTTTAAAAACGCTATTTGAATGAGATTGTGTTATAGTTATTTAAAAGGATATTTTTAATGAAAAGAATGTTAGCGGAGTTTGAAAAAATCCAAGCGATTCTAATGGCGTTCCCCCATGAGTTTAGCGACTGGGCGTATTGCATCAAAGAGGCTAGGGAAAGTTTTTTAAACATCATTCAAACCATAGCCAAACACGCTAAAGTGTTAGTGTGCGTCCATACTAACGACACTATCGGCTATGAGATGCTTAAAAATTTACCGGGTGTAGAAATCGCAAAGGTCGACACTAACGACACATGGGCTAGGGATTTTGGAGCGATCAGTATTGAAAACCATGGCGTTTTAGAGTGCTTGGATTTTGGTTTTAATGGCTGGGGGTTAAAATACCCGTCTAATTTGGACAATCAGGTGAATTTCAAACTCAAAAGTTTAGGGTTTTTAAAACACCCTTTAAAAACGATGCCCTATGTTTTAGAGGGCGGGAGCATAGAAAGCGATGGGGCCGGGAGCATTTTAACCAACACCCAATGCCTGCTAGAAAAAAATCGTAACCCCCATTTGAATCAAAATGGAATAGAAACCATGCTTAAAAAGGAATTAGGGGCTAAACAAGTGCTGTGGTATTCTTATGGCTATTTAAAGGGCGATGATACGGATAGCCATACCGACACGCTCGCTCGTTTTTTGGATAAAGACACCATTGTTTATAGCGCATGCGAAGATAAAAACGATGAGCATTACACAGCCTTAAAAAAAATGCAAGAAGAATTAAAAACCTTTAAAAAATTAGACAAAACGCCCTATAAACTCATCCCCCTAGAAATCCCCAAAGCCATTTTTGATGAAAACCAACAACGCTTGCCAGCAACTTATGTGAATTTTTTATTGTGCAATGACGCTCTCATCGTTCCCACTTATAACGACCCTAAAGACGCGCTCATTTTAGAAACCTTAAAACAACACACGCCCTTAGAAGTGATAGGGGTTGATTGCAACACCTTAATCAAACAGCATGGAAGCTTGCATTGCGTAACGATGCAACTTTATTGAACAAAATCACGCTTTTTGGCGTGGTTCAAGGCGTGGGCATGCGCCCTTTTATTTATACCCTAGCTCAAAAATTAGAGCTTGTGGGCTTTGTGCGTAACACCCAAGCGGCTTTAGAGATCATCTTACCCGCTCACAAAACAGAGTCTTTTTTAAACGCCCTAAAAAAAGGGTTACCCCCTTTAGCGTTGGTTGAAAAAATCATTATTAGCCCTTATGATAAGGCGCTAAAATTCAATGGTTTTAGGATTTTAGAAAGCAAGAACCACCCTTTAAATTTGCTCAGTCAAATCCCTAAAGATTTAGGCGTGTGTGAGGATTGCTTGCGCGAAATTAGAGATAAAAACTCCCCCTATTTTCATTACGCTTTCAATTCTTGCGCGAAGTGCGGGGCGAGATACAGCCTTTTAAACGCCATGCCCTATGACAGAGAAAACTCCGCCCTAAAACCTTTCAAACTCTGCAAATTTTGCACATCCGTTTATAAAGACGCTCATAACAAGCGATTCCACATTCAAGGCATCAGCTGCAAAAAGTGCGGTATCGCGCTCACTTATAAGCGATTCAAAAATGATGACACTCTTTTAGAATGCGCTAAAGACATTCAAAAGGGTAAAATCATCGCTCTTAAAGGTTTGGGAGGCTTTGCTCTCTTGTGCGATGCGAGAAATTTTCAAACCATAGAAAGATTACGGCTTTTAAAAAACCGCCCCTTAAAGCCTTTTGCGCTCATGTTTAAAGATCTAAACGCAGCCAAGCAGCATGCGTTTTTAAATGAATTAGAATGCGAAAGCTTAATTTCTGCAAGCGCCCCCATTCTTTTAGCGCGTAAAAAACCTGACACACCATTAGCCCCCAATATCGCTAAAAACTCCCCCTTTTATGGCGTGATCTTGCCCTATACCCCTTTGCATGCTTTATTACTAGATTTATTGGATTTCCCTATTGTGTTCACGAGTGCGAATTTCAACTCCATCCCTTTAGCAAGCGATGAAAAAGAAATCGATTCGCTTCATTTTATTTTTGATTTTAAGCTCACGCACAACCGTGCTATCATCCACAGGATTGATGATAGTATCGTGCAGCGCGTGGATAATATCATTCGCCCCATGCGTTTGGCTAGAGGGTTTGCCCCCCTTTATCTCACTTTGCCCAAACGCTCTAATGGTTCGCCCAAAAAGATTTTAGCGCTTGGAGCGGAGCAAAAAGGGCATTTTAGCTTATTGGATAGCGAAACTTCTGTTCTTTTACTCTCGCCTTTTTGTGGGGATTTGAGCGTTTTAGAAAATGAAAAACACTTTAAAGAAACTTTGAATTTTTTCTTAAAAACCTATGATTTCAAGCCCACGCTCTTAGCTTGCGACAAGCATCAAAACTACGCCACCACTAAAATGGCTTTTAAACTTAATACGCCCTTATTGCAAGTCCAGCACCACCATGCCCACTTTTTAGCGAGCGTCTTAGACGCATTGTTACAAGATCCGCATTTAAATCACCCCTTTATAGGTATCATCTGGGATGGGAGTGGGGCTTATGACAATAAGATTTATGGGGCGGAGTGTTTTGTGGGGGATTTTGAACGCATTGAAGAAGTGGCTAGGTTTGAAGAATTTTGGCTTTTAGGGGGGCAAAAAGCGATCAAAGAGCCTAAACGCTTGGTTTTAGAGATCGCTTTAAAACACCAACTCAACAAGCTTTTAAAACGCGTTCAAAAGCATTTTAAAGAAGACGAATTAGGAATTTTCCAACAAATGCATGACAAAAAAATTCAAAGCGTCGCTACCAATTCCATAGGGCGTTTGTTTGATATAGTAGCGTTTAGTTTGGGTTTAACAGGAACGATTAGCTTTGAAGCCGAGAGCGGGCAGGTTTTAGAAAATCTAGCCTTACAAAGCGATGAGAGTGCTTTTTACCCTTTTACAATCAAAAACAGCGTGGTGGGTTTAAAAGATTTTTATCAAGCGTTTGAAAAGGATTTGGGCGTTTTAGAGCCTGAACGCATCGCTAAGAAATTTTTTAACAGCCTAGTAGAAATCATTACCGCTTTGATTGCGCCTTTTAAAGAGTATGTGGTGGTGTGCAGTGGGGGCGTGTTTTGTAACCAATTGTTGTGCGAACAATTAGCCAAACGATTGAGGGGGCTAAAAAGGCAGTATTTTTTCCACAAGCATTTCCCTCCTAACGATAGCAGTATCCCTATCGGTCAAGCCTTAATGGCGTATTTCAACCCTACAATCATCAAAAAAGGATAAAAATGGATAGCGTAACTCTAGCATGCGGGAACGGGGGGAAAGAAACAAACGCTTTGATTGAGCGAGTCTTTATGCCTTATTTAAAAGAATTTATCGTTGCGTTTGATGAAGACGCCCCCACATTTAAAGCTAGTGGGGAATATTGCGTGAGCACGGATAGTTTTGTCATCACGCCCTTGATTTTTAATGGGGGCGATATAGGCAAGCTTTGCGTTTGCGGGAGTGCGAATGATGTGAGCGTGCAAGGGGGCGAACCTTTGTATTTGAATATGGGTTTTATTTTAGAAGAAGGCTTAGAAATTTCTCTTTTAAAACAAATTTTACAATCCATACAAAAAGAATTGTTTAAAGCCAACCTGAAACTCCTCTCCCTAGACACTAAAGTCGTGCCAAAGGGGAGCGTGGATAAGCTTTTTATCAACACAACCTGTATTGGTAAAATCATCAAGCCAGGGATTTCTTCGCGCCATTTAAAACAAGGCCAAGCCATTATCCTAAGCGACACTATCGCCAATCATGGGGCAAGCTTGTTTGCGATGCGTCATGAAATCAAACTTAAAACGAATCTAGAAAGCGATTGCCAACTGCTCTATCCCTTATTAAAACCCCTATTTTTAAGCGATCTCAAAATTGATGCTTTAAGAGATGCGACTAGGGGCGGGTTAGCGAGCGTGCTGAACGAATGGGCGAACAGCTCTAGAGTGAAAATCGTTATAGAAGAAGAAAAAATCCCCTTAAAAGAAGAAACGAAAGGGATTTGCGAGATTTTAGGGCTAGAACCCTACACGCTAGCCAATGAGGGGGTGTTTGTTTTAGCGCTCAATCAAAAAGACGCCCCTAAAGCCTTAGAAATTTTAAAAAGTAACGAAAAAGCTAACAACGCTTGCGTGATTGGCGGAGTGTTTGAAAACCCTTATCCTAGCGTGGTTTTAAAGAACGCATGGGGTTTTGAAAGGATTTTAGAGGTGCCAGAAGGCGAATTATTGCCTAGGATTTGTTAAAGCTAAAGCGCTTTTTAAAACCCTACCGCCCTTGATCTCTAATTTTTTTAGAGATCACCTAAGCTAAGTCTACTATACTCAAGCTATTTGAAAGAAAACTTGCAATAAGAGGGTGTTAGTGGCGGGTTATAAAAAAGCGGGCTTGATATTAGCAGTCATTTTTGGGTTTGCTGTGTTTTTTTCTGGGTGTAAGAGTGATTACGCAAAAAAAAAGATAAAAGAGAAGGGAATTAAAAAAAAGATAAAAGAAGAAGAGACAATAAAAAAAGAAAAGATAAAGGAAAAGATAAAAGAAGCGTTTGATGAAAAACTGCCAAAAAAACCACCAATAGATCTTAGAATGACTTTTGGATACAATCCTTATTGGATAAGCATCATTTCAAATGTTGATAGTATCACTATATTGAGCACAAAGATCAATCGTGGGGATTGTGGTGGAATCAGTAGGATTGATAGAAAACTAGGATTTGGCAATAGTTATGAGTTTCGCATTCTTCCATCGTTTTGTCGGTATGTCAAAGAAATTAGCGTTAAGACCGATAAAGGGACTTGGAATTTTACATTTGCTAGAAAATGATGTCATGATTTCTACAAAATAAAAACAAACTAACAATCTAAAACAGACAATACAATTTAGAAATTATTGTCATAGCCCTTTGGGAGTTTATTTTTCATGCAAAGCAAGCGGTGGTTAATCTCATAAAAAAAGCCCCCACTTTCCCCCACCCCCTAGCTCTTTATGAAAAATTAAAGCGTTAACACGCCTTGCTTTTTGAAAGCGTTTGAGATTGAGAGTAAAGCGACCAAACCCCCATTAATGGCTCAAGCTTGTTTGAAGCGAATTGATAATCACAATATCGTAAAATCGCTAGTCCAACGCTTAATAGCAAAGCGTTTTTATAGCTCTATAAAAGCCTTGATTTTATTTCAAACCTCTAAAAGCTTCAAATAATACTCATAAGCTTCTTTGATGCCCTGCTCTAAAGGGATTTCTAATTCCCATTTTAAAGCCTTTTGTTTGGAAATATCCATAAGCTTTTGCTGCATGCCCACTGGTTTGGATAAATCTTTCACAAGCACGCCCTTATAGTCTAAAACCTGAGCGACTTTTTCGTAATACTCTTCAATGCTGTAATCCACACCAGAGCCGACATTCATCACGCTAGGGATTGAAGCGATATTGTCATAAGCTAGGGCGATGAACCTGGCTAAATCTTTAGCGTTTAGATACTCTCTCCTGGCCGTGCCATCGCCCCACATCACAAACTCTTTTTCATTTTTTAATTTAGCGGTGTGCATCCTAGCAATAAGCCCGGGTATCATGTGCGCTATTTTTTCTTCAAATTTGTCAAACTCGCCATAAAGGTTGCAAGGCACTAATGTTTTATAAAAAACGCCCTTTTCAGCGCTCACATACTCGCAATACTTCATCACAGAGAGTTTGGCTAAAGCGTAGCCTTCGTTCGTTGGCTCTAAAGAGCCGTTCAACAAATCGCTCTCTTTTAAAGGGTTGGGGGCGAATTTAGGATAGGCGCAAGAGCTCGCTAGATTAATGGCTTTTTTCACGCCCGAATCTAAAGCGCTAGAAAAGAGGTACAAGCCCATTAATAAATTCTCAACCATGTAAGTTGAAAGATCGTTCATGTTAGCGACAATGCCCCCCACTCTCCCAGCGCAATGGATAATGCCTGTAGGCTTGTATTCTTTCAAATAAGCTTGAACATTGTCTTTATCCAACAAACACAATTCGCTCTTTTTAGGGGTGAGTAGAGTAACATCAGGCTTATTTTTTTTAAAATACAACGCCGTGTTCTGCCCCACCATGCCATAGGCGCCGGTGATTAAAATAATCTCATTCATAAAAATTCCTTAAAATATAACCCCCATCTTGCAAGTAAAGGTTTTTCTGGCATTCTTTTAAATCGTATTCTAACATGTCCTTAACCAACTCTTTTAAATCGTATTCCCTAACCCAGCCTAGCTCTTTTTCTGCCTTAGTGGGATCGCCTAAAAGCAAATCCACTTCGGTAGGCCTGAAATAGCGTTCGTCTATGCGCACCACGATTTGGCTCGTTTTTAAATGGCTTAAGTTTAATTTTAAAGCGTCCGCTCTTTTTTTATCAACGCTTTTAATCAAACCGATTTCTTTAATCCCTGTATTTTGAAATTCTAGATCAATACCGATAAATCCAAAGCTCATTTTCACAAAATCGCGCACGCTTGTGGTCTTTCCTGTAGCGATCACATAATCTTGTGGGATGGGCGCTTGGAGCATTAAATGCATCATTTTCACATAATCTTTGGCATGCCCCCAATCTCTTTTAGCGTCTAAATTCCCTAAATACAAGCAATCCGTTAAGTTATACGCTATCGCGCTAGCGGCTCGTGTGATTTTACGAGTGACAAAAGTTTCGCCCCTTACCCTGCTCTCATGGTTAAAAAGAATGCCATTAACCGCAAACAAATTATAAGCCTCTCTGTAATTTTTAGTGATGTAAAAGGCATACATTTTAGCGACCGCATAGGGGCTTCGTGGGTTAAAGGGGGTGTTTTCATTTTGCGGGGTTTCTAAGACTTCGCCATACAATTCGCTCGTGCTGGCTTGATAGAATCGTGTTTTCTTTTCTAAGCCTAAAATCCGCATGGCTTCTAAAATCCTTAGCGTGCCAATACCATCAGCGTTAGCGGTGTATTCTGGGGTTTCAAAAGAGACTTTCACATGGCTTTGAGCGGCTAAATTATAAATCTCTGTGGGCTTAGTGGTAGCGATCAAATGGATGAGGTTAGAGCTATCGGTCATATCCCCATAGTGCAAGAAAAAACGCCTTTTATGATCGCTATGCAAATCTTCATACAGATGATCGATCCTAGAAGTGTTGATGCTAGAAGAGCACCTTTTTAACCCATGCACTTCATAACCTAAATTGAGCAAGTATTCAGCCAGATAGCTCCCGTCTTGCCCGGTAACCCCGGTGATCAAAGCGATTTTTTCTTTCATTATTGTTCCTTTATTGAATTTTATTTATTAAATTTCCTTTATTAGGCGTTTTGATTTTGTCTGTTAAAATCATCATCAATGCGCACAATATCGTCTTCGCCGACATACTCGCCCACTTGAACTTCTATGATGATTAAAGGGATTTTGCCGTAATTAGCCAGGCGGTGTAGGGTGTTTTTAGGGATATAAGTGGACTCATTAGCTTGCAATTCAAACATTTTATGATCCAACTCCACGCTCGCCATCCCGCTAATCACCACCCAGTGTTCGCTCCTGTGGAAATGCTTTTGTAAAGAAAGCCTAGCGTTTGGTTTGACTTCCAAAATCTTAACCTTGTAACACCCGCTCTCATGCAAGACTTCATAGCTCCCCCAAGGGCGATACACTTTAGTGTGCGTTTGCAACAATTCCTGGTTGTGCATTTCTATCTCGCTCACCAAAGCTTTTAAATCCTTAGCCTTATCTTTATGAGCGATTAAAAGAGCGTCTTTAGTGTCAATAATGGCTAAATTCTCAACGCCTAAAAGAGCGCTCACTTTATGAGAAAACACTAAATTATTTGCGCTTTCTTTGGCAAAAATAGGCGTTTGATTCAGGCTGACATTTTCTTTAGGCTCGTTAGCCACCTCTTCAAAAAGAGCGTTAAAATTCCCTAAATCGCTCCATTTGGCGTTTAATCCTACCATTTTGATTTTGTGGCTTTGTTGCATTAAGGCTATATCCACGCTCACATCTTCTAAATCTTGCATGCTCTTTTCGCTCAAACGAGCGATCTTTTTTTCAAAAAAATACGCGTTTTCTAAAGATTCAAACGCTCTTTCGCACCCCTTTAAAATAGTAGGGGCATGCTTTTTTAGTTCGTCTAAAAAAACGCCCGCTTGGAAAACAAACATGCCGCTATTGAAATAAAAACCCCCGCTTTTTTGAAACTCTATCGCTTTTTCTAGGCTTGGCTTTTCAATGAATCGCTTCACATCTAAACCATTAGGGCTTTCAATATACCCAAACTCCGTGTTGGGCTTTTCAATATTGATCCCAAAAGTGACTAAAAAGCCTTTTTGGGCTAAATTAATCGCTTTTTTTATCGCATTTTCATACGCTTGAAAGTCTTTAATCAAATGATCGCTTGGCGTAACGATGAGTAAATCTTCCCTCTCACTCATTAAGGCGCTCAAAGCGATGGCGTTAGCGGTGTTTTTACTCAAGCTCTCTAATAAAAAACCCACGCTTTTGTTTTTGATTTCGCTTTCTATTTCTTCTAGGGCTAAAAAATAATGCTTTTCATTGCACACAATGAGCGTTTCATCTACTAGGGAAGCGTTTCTTTTAAAACTCAATTCAAACAAGCTTTTATGGTCAAAAAGCTTTAAAAATTGCTTAGGGTATAGGCTACGGCTTAAAGGCCATAGGCGTTTCCCGCTCCCCCCACTCAGTAAGATATTTTTAATTTTCATGCGTTTTCTTGTCAGGCTCTCTTTTGTTTTTTAGGGTTATTATAGCGTTTTTAATTGGGCATTTTTTGAGTCACTTCAAAAACTCAGCGATGACTTCATTCTCTCTGGGTATAGGGAAAAAGATGTCAGTATTGGGCGAAATGAAAACCCTACTTCCCTCTCTAATCACCACAATAGGAGCGATCTTGCTCTTGTCTCTTAAAATTTGATTGACCACTTGATTGATCCCCATGCCGCTTTGCCTCATCAATTGCATTAAGAGGTAATCCCCAAAGAAATTGGTGGCTCCTTCTTTATTGCCCCTGTTGTTTAAAGCCGAAGTGATCCCAATCAACAAGCCGTTAGTGAGAGTAGAAAGCAGTAACGGCACGCCATAGCGCTGGAAATTCCTTTCAATCAATTCCCCCACCAAGCCGTTATAGCCTTTAATGTCCGCCCCTTTAGCGTTAGTGAGCATGATATTGATGCCATGGGGAGTGATGATGCGGCTCCATACAATATCCAAGCGGTATTCGCCCATTTTGTTGTTGTTGCTGTAATAGCCTATGACTTTAGAGCCTTTGGGGATTAAGACGGCCTTGCCCATGTGAGCGAAAATATCGCTCTCCACTTGCGCGATGACTTTACCAGCGATCTGGCTAGAAATAGGCGTGATCAAAAAGGCGGGTATCATTTTATCGGCTGTAATGGTGCGTAAAAGCTTGTTTTCATTAGTGGCGATGTCTTTTTCTTTAAGGTTAGTGAAACCATCAATGCCATTAGGGTTATCCATGGGGAAAATCAGGTTTTCTTCGTAATTTTTAGGGCTTTGTTTGAAAGGGGTGATGCGAGCGGCTAATAAATCCCATTGCTTTGAAGAAAAGTCTTTTTTTAGGGGGGTTGTGTTTGTTTTTAAATCCATGGGAGGGCTCTTAAAAGTTTCTTCTTTAGAATGGTTCATTTCTTTGGAGTTTAGGGCTTTTAAAGCGGCTTTGAGCTGTTCTTGTAAGGCTTTGATGGTGGCGTCTTTGGAGCTTTCTGTGTTAGTTGGCTGTGGGTTTTGAGTGAAAGTGTAGTCTTGTAAGGGGTATTTCACCTCATCGTCATTTAAAAGGCTAGGCTGGTTATTTAAGGGGGCTTTTGGCTTTTGATGATAGACTAAAGAAATGGTTGTAATCGTTGCAAAACCCCCTACAAAAACAATCACCCCCTTAAGCCACTTATTCATCTTTACCCTTTTTGACAAAACGGATACACAAATAGTCCTTGCCCAACCTTAAAGTCCATTTAGCCGAAACGTCTTCAGCGATAATGTAATCGCCCACAATCCTAGTATTCACCGGGTTATCATAGCCATCAACGACTTTATAAATCACCGGGAATTTAGAGAGCGCTAATTTTTTGTCAAATTTGAAATAAGTGAATTGCTTGTCGTTAAAAATTTCTTTAGGCATCAAAGAGAGCTTGGATTTTTTAGAACAAATCCCTAAACAATACCATTTCCTTTGAGAGCTTTTTAAAGCCCTATAACCTTTTTGAATGTCTTTTTTAACGATTTTCATGGCGTTAGTGTTATCGCCAATAATTATAGTCTCTTCTTCTTTTTCTTTGGTTTCTTCTTTTTCTTCTTTTAAGGGTTTGTTGTTTGTGGGGGTATTTTCAAGGGTATTTTCAAGGGTATTTTCTTTATTTTGCGGCTTCATAAAAGCGTTGGAATAATAGTTTTTATCCTCTATGAAAACCTGTAAATTAGGGTGTTTGGAGCTGGTGAAAGTGGTAGAAAACACATAGAAAGAAAAAATCTTACCTTCATTATCAATCACGCTGATATTGGAATCCACGCCAATTTGTAGGGGTTTGATGAGCAAAATACGATCGTTACTTTCTAAGATTTTCGCATCAAAGCCCACCTTATCCCCTAAAACAAAATCGCTAATGGGTTTTGAAAAAAACAATAAGGTCGCCATCGCATAACGCAAGCGGATTTTATAAGTTTGCCCTTGAAAGTAATCAATGTTCAAGGTGTTGGACATTTTGGAGCGGTTTTTATCAAAAAAGCTCCCTTGAATGGCGTTTAAATCCTGCATGGGGTGGTTTAAATGCGCTGGGGCTGTTTCGTTAGCTTCTTCTAAAAAATCATCGGCTTTTAAAGCGCTAAAAGCCAACAAAAGGCCCATGAGAGCGTATAAAACCTTACGCATCAATCGCCCCTATTAGTGATTTCAGTGATGCTGTAGCGGGTGATTTTAAAGCCGGTAGGGTTTTTAGGCATGGAAGCGTAATCAAAATCCGGGGTGTCAAACAAATAGCTCAATACGATTTTATAACGCTTTTCATACACCAGCTTGTTTTCGTTCATGAGTTTAGCCGCAATAGACACGCTCGCAATGGGGTTATTGTCTTGCTGATAGATCGCAATATTGACGATATGGACTTCTCTTTCTAAATGGCTTTGCGCATAAATGCTGTTTTGGGTTTTAATCAAATCTTCAAAGCGTTGCCACACTTTAGAACTGCTTTGCAAGCGCACCAATTCATAGCGCGATTTATCGTCAATGCGGTTAATGCTCTCTCGGTTTAACACATACGCCCCAATGAGCGAACGAGCCAACGCTTCATTACTGGAAATGCTTTTATCCGCTCTTTGGATAATGGCGTAATGCTTGTCCTGGTTTAAAAAATCCACGAAATGGTGTTCGGTTTTTTGTAAGGGTAGAACACTGATTAACACGATCGCTAAAACAAGAGCGATAAAACTCATCAAGCCTAAGAGCTTGTAAGCGATTTTCAATCGGTTTCTCTCCAACCGAAACACGCTTTGCATGTCCAAATCATTCACCGAAAAACCAGAAAGCTTGTTTTCTAAATGCTTTTCTTGGTGGCTTAAAAGCTCTTCTAAATAGATCAATTGCTCGCTATTGAAAGGCTTTTCTTTCATGCGAGATTTAACCTGTTTTCATACAATGTGCAAGGGCTTTTTTTCATCTCATGCACCTTACTGGTGCAACCAAAAAACACAAGTCCCATAATAACAAAAAAAATTCTCATTAAATTCCTATTTATTTAAATTTCATTTTTTGTATTTATTGTATCCTTTTTAACCTTTTTTTGCTTGAAATTTGGGATTTTTACATCTAATTGAGTGGTTTCTACCTTAAAAGTGGGGGAATGCGTTTCTTTTTCTTTAGAGACGCTACCGCTTGTAGAAGTAGAAACGCTAGAGGGAGCGGGCGAGGTCGTGATATATTGTAAGGAATTGAAAGCGTTTTGGCTGAGGTTAGCGCTCAAATTGGTGGCGAGTTTGTAAGTTTCTTTAAGGCTGTTTTGCACCCTAAACAAAGCGTTGATGAAAAAAGGCACGCCTATGATAAAAACGCAACACAAAAATAACGCTACCACCAATAAAAGGCTTAAATCTTGTTTTTCTTGCATATGAGCGTCTATTAAAGCCTTAGTAACCGACACATTCAAAAACCCCACCAACAACAAAAGAGGCTTGTAAAATCCAAGAGCGAAGCATTTTTTTAGGCATATAACCACAACGCTCCTCCAGGTTTTAAAAAACCCAAACGCTAAAAACAGCACCCCTAAAGAGCACCACACATGCACTTCCAAATACACTAAAATGATGATCGCAAACAGCACGCTCAAAAAAAGCGCTTGCAAGATGCTTAAAAAAAGCCACACGGACATTTCATTATGGCTCAAATCGCTGATAAAGCTAAGGGCATAAAAACCATGATTAAAGATAAAATCTAAAGAAAGCGCGTGGTTAGAAAAGTTACTCAAGCTTTGAGAGAGGCTTTGCGCGATCATGTTAGGCGCAATAAAAATAGCGTTTTGGAAAAATTCATAAAAACGCATGGGATTTTTTAAAGCGTAGTTAAAAAGCACAAAAAACCCCACAAATAATAACGCTTCTGTTAGCACGCTAGCGCTGAAGAAATTCTGTTCTTTCAAGCTCCTATAAGCAAAGAGCATGAACGCCAAAGCGACCACGCTATTAAACACCAATTGCGCATGCAAAGTGTAGAGAAAAAATTCAGCGAAACGCCCTAAAATCGCCGTGAGAGGCGTGATAAACCAAGAAAGGATAATTTCATAAGCGTCATTTTTCATCAATACTTCAACGGACTTTAATGTAAAATTCAAAGCCTTTACGCAAGACTAATAATTCAATTTTAGGCGCGCTTAACACTTCTCTTAAAGCCTTTGGGTTGGACGCCACATTTTTACGATTTACCCATAAAATCCTATCCCCAAGCCTTAAAAAATCCAAGCCTTTGGGTAAATGACTGCCTATTTTAGTGATGATAAAACGCTCATCTAAAGCGATGCCGTAGCGCTCTAAAAAAGTGTCTTTGAGTAAAAACCCCCCATAACGCTTATTGACTTTGAGCGTTACTTCTTTGATTTTATGGTTTCGTTTGATTCCCACTTTTGCAAGGCTTTGGTATTTAAGATTGCTCACCACCCATTCAAACTCCGCTAATGAGTGGATCTTTTGATGGTTGATCGCTAGGATTTCATCGTTTTTTAAAAAAGGGTTTTTAGGGAAAAAGGGATCAAATTGCGCTACCACTAAACGCTTATTATCTTCTTTTAAACGCACCCCAATATCCCCATAATAAGGCTCTTGCTGGTT
Organism: Helicobacter pylori NCTC 11637 = CCUG 17874 = ATCC 43504 = JCM 12093; assembly: GCF_900478295.1. Classification (NCBI taxonomy): domain Bacteria; kingdom Pseudomonadati; phylum Campylobacterota; class Epsilonproteobacteria; order Campylobacterales; family Helicobacteraceae; genus Helicobacter; species Helicobacter pylori. Next base: position 243,288 of record NZ_LS483488.1, on the reverse strand, counting down.
TAAAAAGCGCTTGATAAATTTCGTTTCTATAAAGCCATTCCCCCCTACCCCTAGCCCTAACATTTGATAACAAATATTGCTGATAACGCCATTTTTTTGGATCTTTTGCGAAATTTGAGCGTAGCGGTCATAGCCTTTTTGCCCCACTAATAATCGTGCTTCTAGGGCTTCTTTATCCCCTATGCTAGCCATAGGCCTTATAAGGGCGTCTTTGTCTAATTCCCTTAATGTATAAACATACTCGCTTGGCGCGCTTTGCAACAAATACAGCCCTACAAAAGGATCGGATTTGATGACTCTGGCGTGTTTAGGGTAGGTTTTGGAATAATACAAATACACGCCCTTAGGCAATTCTTTTAAAGCCACGCCCCCTTTTTGAAGGCTCGCTTTTTTAAAAAAAGCCTGACAATGCTTGAAATCATAAGCCCCTAAGCCATTCAAAAAAAACCATAGAACGATAAAGGCTTTGTGAAGCATCACAATTTAGCAAAATTCCCTAGCATGTTAAAGGCTAAATTTTTTCGGTTTTCTTCTACGGCTTTATACCCGTCATTCAAAGCGCTCATCAAATAGATTTGCATCGCTTCTTTATCTTCTAACAGGCTGTCATCAATTTGCAAATCCACTAACTCCCCCACCCCATTAAAACTCACGCTCACCATTCCCCCACCGCTTTTGGAAGTGTGGATCGTGTCTTTATTCTTTTCTTCTAGTTGGGAAAACTCTTTTTTCATGCCGTCTAACAACCCGCTTAACCCGCCCAATTGACTAAAATCCATCTCTAACCCTTTTCTAAAATTTCGTTTTTTTCATCCACTAGCACGATGCATGGCTTGTGCGCATTGATTTCATCTTCATTCATGCTCGCATAAGCTAAAATGATCACCACATCGCCTATGGCCACCTTTCTGGCCGCTGCGCCATTGACGCAAATTTCGCCCCTTTTTTTCCCTAAAATCACATAGGTGCTGAAGCGTTCGCCATTATTAACATCCACGATTTCTACCTTCATGCCCTCTCTAAGCTTAGCGAACTTGGCTAAATCCTCATCTATGGTGATCGAGCCTATGTAATTGAGATTAGCGTCTGTGATAGTGGCCCTATGGATTTTACTATAAAGCATTTCAAAAGTCATTTTCTTTCACCTTTTGTGCACGCTTGATTTCTTTTAAAACCAATTGGTTTTTTTCTAGCAAGCAAGCGATCTTACAAGGTTTTTTAAACGATTGCAAGAGCAGTAGATCGCTTAATGGGGTTTTGATCTCATTGTGAATGATTTTTTTAATTTCTCTCGCTCCTAAAGTCGTTTGGTAGCTTTTTTGCGCGATGGATTTCAAAACTTCTTTATGGAATTTTAAGGCTATGTCTTGCTCTAGCGCTAGGGCTTTTAATTTGTCTAATTCCACAGAAACAATGCGTTCAAAATCCTCCAAACTGAGCGCGTTAAACGGCACGATCGCATCAATCCTAGATCGTAATTCAGGGGTCAAAAGCTCTTTAACGGCTTTATCATACTTGGTATTTTTAGCGCTAAAAAACCCTAGCGCATCCTTATCCTTACTCCCCACATTTGAAGTCATAATCAGTATCACATGCTTAAAACTCGCCTGATTGCCTAAATTATCGCTCAAAGTGGCGTTATCCATCACTTGCAACAACAAATCATACACATTAGAATGGGCTTTTTCTATTTCATCTAAAAGCAGCAAACAATGCGGGTGTTTTTTAATCGCATTCACCAACAGCCCCCCTTGCTCAAACCCCACATAACCGCTAGGACTCCCGATGAGTTTTGCCACGCTATGGGCTTCTTTGTATTCGCTCATGTCAAAGCGTTCAAAATGCAAATTCAAATTCAAGGCCAATTCTTTAGCCAATTCTGTTTTCCCCACCCCACTAGGCCCCACGAATAAAAAGCTCCCCACAGGCTTATTTTTTGCAGAAAGCCCGCAATGCTGGATTTTAATCGCATTGCTGACAAGATTGATCGCTTCTGCTTGGGCAAAAATCTTATTTTTAAGCGATTTTTCCAAGTTCCTTAAAAGGGCTTTTTTGTCGCTGCTCAAACGCATTTTAGGGATTTTAAGCTTTAAAGCGAGTGTTTCTTTCACATCATCAACGCCGATTTTTTTGCCCTTTTTAGGGCTGATTTTTTTCCTCGATCCCACCTCATCTAATAATTCAATCGCTTTATCCGGCAAGAATTTATCATGCATGTAATCACTCGTTAGATCCACGCATGCCTTAAACACGCTCTCATCATAACGCACCTGGTGGTGTTCTTCATAAAGGGGAGCGATCTTTTTTAAAATCAAGTAACACGCCTCTTTAGAAGGCTCTTCAACTTTTATGACTGAAAAACGCCTGTTGAAAGCCTTGTCTTTTTCAAACACGCTGCGGTATTCTTCAAAAGTGGTCGCTCCTAAACATTTCAAGCTCCCATCCGTTAAAACCGGTTTTAATATATTCGCCGCATCCAAGCTCCCAGCGTTACTGCTCCCTGCGCCTAAAAGGGTGTGGATTTCATCAATGAATAAAATGATACGGCCGTTTTGTTGGATTTCTTTGAGCGTTTTTTTCAAGCGTTTTTCAAAATCCCCTCTGTATTTTGCCCCAGCCACCATTAAGGCTAAATCCAAAGAATAGACTTCATATTCTTGCAAAAACTCCGGCACTTCTTTTTGAGCGATTTTTAAAGCTAAAGCTTCAGCGATGGAGGTTTTCCCTACGCCCGCTTCGCCAATTAAAAGCGGGTTATTCTTTTTTCTGCGCCCTAAAATTTCTATCACTCTTAAAATCTCTTCTTCTCTGCCAATGACTGGATCTAAAGCGTTGTCTTGGGCTAAAGCGCTCAAATTTTTAGCGTATTTTTTTAGGGGAGTGTTTTTGGGCGCTTCTTCATTATCATTAATGTCATTAGGAATACCATGGTTATCCAAATCCAATAAAGCAGGATTAGAATACAAACGAGCGATGCCAAAACTATCCATGAGTTTTGAAGCGTAACAATCGGGGTGATCCAGCATTAAAATAAGCAATTCTTCCACGCCCACGCTCTCAAAACCACTCGCATACATTCTTTTAAGCATTCTTAATAGCACAAAACTCCTAGCAGGCATTTTGGCTGGATCGCTCTTTAAAGGCACGTATTGCAACAAATAGTCTTTAAGGATTTGTTTTAATTTATCATAGTCATCTCTTTCTAAAGCGCCAATAATCTTTTCCCCGCTCTCATGCTCTAAAATGACTAGTAGCACATGCTCTGTGGTGCAAAGGGCGTGGTTAAGATCCAGGGCTAAATTTAAAGCTTGGTTCAGGACTTCATTGAGATCTTGATTGAATTTAGCCATTATTTTATCTCTTCTACCAATAATTTTAAAGGGAGATCTAGCTCTCTGGCTTTATCCCTAACCCATGCTGCCCTATGCCTGGCAATATCATAAGGATAGACGCCACAAACCCCACAGCCATCACGATGGATGCTTGATGTGAGGGCTTTGGCCTCTTCTAAAGACTTGTCAAAAAAATCCCTCAAAGCAGAGATCACGAATTCCGCTGTCGTAATGGGGTCATCAACCATGATCACTTGCGCCATGGTTGGGGTGGGTATGTTATACATTTTCATGTCGCTTATTCATGCTATTTGGCGATCACAACAGGGATACTAGATTGTTCAACCAAGCTATTTTGGTGCGAAATGAACAAACGATACAACAAATTAGATTCGCTCGCCCCAATCAATAACAAATCATAATCCTTCGCCATATCCAAGACCACATCAATCAAATCGCCGCTTTTTAGAACGCTCTCGCACTCTATGTTTTCTTTTTTGAAAGCGTCTTCAAATTGCTTCAACAAAGCATTAGCTTTTTCTTCTTCTAAGGCTTCTGTCTGGCCATAATCCATCATCCCGCTTTCGCTATAAATAAACACTTCCATGCTCACATGCAATAGAGTGAAACGGACCTCTTTAAGCGAATGGGCTAATTTGACAGCGAATTTAATAGCGTTATAACATTCTTGCGTGTCGCTAATCCCAAATAAAATATTCATAAGAACCAACCTTAAATGGAGTTTTGGTATTATACCAAATAAACCCTAATGACCCGCTGAAAGCTCAAAGATAAAGCGCTACAATCTCGCTTAAAGAAAAGGACACAAAATGCTATTGAATTACGACTTTTTAGAATTTGTTGATGAGCCACGACAAAGACACACTTCTTTGACAGCATCTATTGATAAGGCGTTAGCGGACAGGAAATTAGCTAGACAAAATAAACCTAAAGTAAAGATAAAAGATAACTTATCTTTAAGAGCGGCACTAGATGCGTTTGGTGAGGAACTCTCACGACTTAAAAGAGAACAAAACACAGAGACTATTAAAGGCTCTACAATTGAGAGCGCTAATCTTAATAGCATTGTCAATAAAATCAAAAGCGGACTACCTTTTGGGACTATCTCGGCGTTTAGACCTTTTAAACCTGCCTTTGAAAAAGACTTTACTGAAAAGGAACGAGAATTATTGATAGAAGCGTATAAGAGCGGTTATAAGGCATCTCAATTAGACAAAGTAGCTAAAAATTGGAATGACGACCCTAACCCCATAGACGCTTCCTATCTTGCTGACGCCTTTTTGAGAGAGTATAGGACTATCGCTCTCAAACTATCCACAGCACTAGGTAAGTCTTTTGTTAGTAAATTCTTAAACCCTAAAAGTGAAGCCACAATGAAAGACTTTATGTCTAGCGATAAATTTGTTAAAAAATACCGCTACACTCAAAAAGACAATATGAAAAGGACACAACAGCTAAAATCACTATTGGATAGTAAGCGACACTTTTTAGGTTATATTCAAGTAATCGGTTATTGGAAAGACAATCTCGAGGACGACCTTATCCCTGATAAAGAGACTAGCTTTTTTGTGTTTGTCAATGAACCTAGTAGCACATTTTATTTAAGAAATCATTTGTTATTATGGGCGAGACAATTCAATCAAGCGGCGATTTGCTATTGCCAAAATAGTGTTTATAACAACAAAGACAGATACTATGTGGAATTGGTGAATGCTACACCAAAGAGATTTGGTAAGGTAGAGGCTAAATTCACTGACATCACATTCTCTGTCCCTAAAGAATTACCACACTCTCTCACAAGACTAAAAAACAAAGTCTATACATTCTTTGAGAGAAACCCTGAAAAAAACAATTATGGTATAGCTTTTAAAGACATTGTTAAGACACAAATAAAAGCGACTTATATGCCCCACATTATTGGCAACCTTACAGACACATTTGAAAATGAAATTAAAGGATTTATTAAAAGGACACAAAGTAGGCTTCGTGCGTATGGGTATCCAAAGTCGTTCAATGTTGATGAGATAGAAAATTGGGAGCAACAAGCAACTAAAACAAGAGAACAACGAAAATGCGCTATGAGTAAAAGCTTTAGACAAAGCTACAACCACAACATTAAAGTCAATAACCTTGTCAAAGCTATGCGACAAGGTAAGAAAGTGAGTAGGACATTGATTGCTAAAGTGCTTGCTAACACCACAGACACCGATGCGGGTTATTGCTTTATTTCACCGACAGATTTAGCGACACAACTTAACAACATCAGCCCTAGACTATCTAAAAGCATCGTTACCGCTATTGAGCAAGCAGAGGGCGTTAGGCTAACTTATGCGTTGATTGACAAGGTTTCGTATAATTCGCTCCACAATATCTTAAGTTTCATTTTTGATATTGATAACCCTTTAAGCGACCAAGCGTTTGATGAGTTGGTTATTGAAGTCCCAAGAGAAGCGCTAAAGAATGTGAAGTTGCCACAAATCAAAAATGTATTGACCGCTCAAATCTTTGAGGGCGCTTACCAATTTAAAAGTTAAACCATGCTCTTTATCAGTGCGACTAACACGAATGCCGGAAAAACCACATGCGCTAGGCTATTAGCCCAATATTGCAACGCTTGTGGCGTCAGAACGATTCTATTAAAACCCATTGAAACAGGCGTCAATGATGCAACCAGCCCCTTTAGCGACACGCATCTGTTCTTGCAAGATAACCGCCTTTTAGATCGCTCTTTAACCTTAAAAGACATTTCATTCTATCGTTACGCTAAAGCTTCAGCCCCCCTCATCGCCCAACAAGAAGAAGATCCAAACGCCCCCATTGATATAAATCATTTAATCCAACGCCTCCAAAATTTCACCAAAACTTACGATTTAGTCATCGTTGAAGGGGCTGGGGGGCTATGCGTGCCTATCACTGTAGAAGAAAACATGCTAAATTTGGCCCTAAAATTAAAAGCCAAAATGCTTTTGATTAGCCATGACAATTTGGGCTTGATTAATGATTGTTTGCTGAATGATTTTTTATTGAAATCCCACCAACTAGACTATAAAATCGCTATCAATTTGAGGGAAAATAACACCGCTTTTCACAGCATCAGTTTGCCCTATATTGAGCTTTTTAATACACGCTCCAATAACCCCATTGTGATTTTCCAACAAAGCCTGAAAGAATTAATGAGCTTTGCTCTTAAATAAAGTGCAGACAGAACGCGCGCTGATAAAAAAGCCCATTAACAGCAAAGCGTATAAAATCCAGCTAAAAATGGGCTTTGAAATGTCAGCGCTCTCTTTTAAGGGCTTTAAAAAAATCACATTAGGGAACATGTTAAACAAATTGATCCGCCAACCATAGTATTTCACTTCCACTTGCTGATTGATTAAACTTTGAGCGAGAGCTGAAATATCAGCCGAATTAAACTTAAAATAAAAAGGGAAGCTAAAGCGCGTGTCTTCGTTACGATAAACGGTTACGCTTTTTTGATCCTTAGGGTCGTAAGTTTGCACAAAATAGACATCTCTAGCAAGGGTTTTTACTTCCTTATTATTGGGCGTGTTTTCATTTTCATTCATTCTTTTGACTTCCACCCCGCTAATGACAGCCGCGCTATAATGGGGCATGCAATAGCTCACTAAGAGCATGAGCACTAAAAAGATCGCCGTTAAAATGAACAAAACCACATTACGCACAAATTTTATCAACTTCATTCCTTATGATAGTATTAGCCTTTTTTCGCATTCAAACACCATTTAAAAGCTTAAAAAACGCTCTTTCACATGTTTTCAATCATCACGCTAGCAAATTCAGAGCATTTCACTTCTTTAGCCCCATCCATTAAACGAGCGAAATCGTAAGTTACTTTCTTGCTTTTAATCGCTTTTTCCATAGCAGAGACGATCAAATCAGCCGCTTCCACCCAACCCATATGCCTTAACATCATTTCCGCGCTCAAAATAATAGACCCCGGATTGACTTTATCCAGCCCAGCGTATTTAGGAGCGGTGCCATGGGTGGCTTCAAACATGCCCACTGTGTCGTTGAGATTAGCCCCAGGAGCGATACCAATGCCCCCCACCATCGCCGCTAATGCATCAGAGATATAATCCCCGTTCAAATTCATGGTCGCAATGACGCTGTATTCGCTAGGGCGTAAGAGAATTTGTTGCAAAAACGCGTCAGCGATCATGTCTTTAATGATGATTTCTTTACCGGTTTTAGGGTTTTTCAAAGAACACCATGGGCCTTTATCAATGACTTGAGCGTTAAATTCTTTTTGAGCGAGCGCATAGCCCCATTTCATGAACGCCCCTTCGGTGTATTTCATGATATTGCCTTTATGCACAAAAGTTACGCTTGGCTTGTCGTTATCAATAGCGTATTCAATCGCTTTTTTCACCAGCCTCTCTGTGCCTTCTTTGCTAATGGGTTTTACCCCTATGCCACTGCTTTCAGGGAAGCGGATCTTTTTAACCTTTAGTTCATTTTGTAAAAAATGGATGAGTTTTTTCGCTTCCGCGCTGCCTTCTTGCCATTCAATGCCCGCATAAATGTCTTCAGAATTTTCTCTAAAAATCACCATATCCACTTTTTGTGGTTCTTTAACCGGGCTTGGACTCCCATACCACCTTACCGGTCTCAAGCACACATACAGATCCATTTTTTGGCGTAACGCTACATTCAAAGATCTAAACCCCTCACCAATAGGCGTGGTCAAAGGCCCTTTAATGGAAACTTTATAATGGTTAATCGCTTCAATAGTGTCCGGTAACAGCCATTGCTCTTCTGGGCTTAATTCCTTGTGATCTTTAAATTTTTGATAGCATTTTTCGCCCACAAACACCTCATACCATGCGATTTTTTTCTCGCCCTTATACGCTTTTTGAACCGCACTATCCACGACTTTAATCATCGCTGGGGTAATATCTGATCCAATGCCATCGCCCTCAATGAAAGGGATAATGGGGTGGTTTGGCACATGCAATTTGTTGTCTTTAATCGTAATTTCTTCGCCCTCTTTAGGCTTTTGTAAAATTTTAGGGTTGTAAGCCATCTCTTATCCTTTTTATAAAATTTAAGTAACTATACTAGCGCAAAAATACTATATAACCCCTAAAAATCTTTTTTTGAATGCGTGTTTAAAAGTAGCGGTTGGAAATAACTTGAAAAAACGCAATGTTTTTAAAAAGAAATCATTTAATTTTTTGGCTTATAATGGGGTGCTATCATTCTAAAAACTTAAGGAAGTCAAATGTCTGTTACTTTAATCAATAATGAAAATAATGAACGCTATGAATTTGAAACGATTGAATCCACCCGTGGGCCTAAAGCGGTGGATTTTTCCAAGCTTTTTGAAACGACCGGGTTTTTTTCTTACGATCCAGGGTATTCTTCTACCGCTGGGTGCCAATCTAAGATCAGCTATGTCAATGGCAAAAAAGGCGAATTGTATTACAGAGGGCATAGAATAGAAGATTTAGTCGCCAAATACAAATATGTAGATGTGTGCAAATTGCTCCTCACAGGGGAGTTACCCAAAAATCAAGAAGAAAGCTTGGAATTTGAATTGGAATTGCGCCACAGAAGCTTTGTGCATGAGAGCTTGTTAAACATGTTTTCAGCTTTCCCTAGTAACGCCCACCCTATGGCGAAACTCTCTAGCGGCGTGTCTATTTTATCCACCCTTTATTCCACGCACCAAAACATGCACACTGAAGAAGATTACCAAACGATGGCCAGAAGGATCGTCGCTAAAATCCCCACGCTTGCAGCTATTTGCTATCGCAATGAAGTGGGAGCACCCATTATTTATCCAGATATCGCACGCTCTTATGTGGAAAATATCCTTTTCATGCTGAGAGGGTATCCTTACAGCCGTTTAAAACACACCACTCAAGGCGAAGTAGAAATCACGCCCCTAGAAGTGGAAGCCTTTGATAAAATCCTAACCTTGCACGCTGACCACAGCCAAAACGCCTCTTCTACCACGGTAAGGAATGTCGCTAGCACCGGTGTGCATCCTTATGCAGCCATTAGCGCAGGCATTAGCGCTTTATGGGGGCATTTGCATGGCGGAGCGAATGAAAAAGTGCTTTTACAATTAGAAGAAATCGGCGATGTGAAAAATGTGGATAAATACATCGCGCGAGTGAAAGACAAAAACGACAATTTCAAACTCATGGGCTTTGGGCATAGGGTGTATAAGAGCTACGATCCGCGCGCCAAAATCTTAAAAGGCTTGAAAGACGAACTGCACCAAAAAGGCGTTAAAATGGACGAGAGGTTGAGCGAAATCGCTGCGAAAGTGGAAGAAATCGCGCTAAAAGACGAGTATTTCATTGAAAGGAATCTCTACCCTAATGTGGATTTCTACTCCGGCACGATTTTAAGGGCTTTAAAAATCCCAGTGCGTTTTTTCACGCCGGTGTTTGTCATTGGCAGAACCGTAGGCTGGTGCGCTCAGCTTTTAGAGCATGTCAAAAGCCCGCAAGCCAGGATCACGCGCCCAAGACAAGTCTATGTAGGGGATTAAGGCTTTGTTTGAATAGAGCGTTGGTTAAGCTTTAAGAAACGCTTCAAAGCTTGTTTAAAAGAGCAAAGCGTCTTCGCACCAAGCGAGCGATAATTTAACCGCATGCAACCAAAACTCAAGGATAACCCCACTTTTACAAGCAAACCCTTGAGTTTTTGGGGAAAATGGTTGCAAAACGCCTCTCTTAAGAAAATTTAAGAAAATCCTTTTTACAATTTAAGAAAATCCTTTTTACAACAAAATTTACAACAAATCTAAAGAAAAAATCATTTTTACAACAAATCTAAAGCAACCAAACAATCAAAGTTAAAAACCCCTTTTTTTATCACTACCTCCATTCAAACAACCTCATTTCTTTTAAAATGACCTTTATTGGTTTAATATTTGTTTAGAAATACCACAAAAACCTTTTTTTTTTTTTTTTTTTTTTTTGAAAGGGCAAAAACGCCTGATTAATATCAAAATCCCATGAATTTATACTATATTAACGAAAGCTTGCGCTATGGTCTTACTTAAAGACACACTTCTGCAAGATTTGACGGATAAAATCAATCTTATTTCAAGTAATAAAAGGAGAAAACATGAATAAAAAATTTCTGTCATTAACCCTAGGTTCGCTTTTAGTTTCCGCTTTAAGCGCTGAAGACAACGGCTTTTTTGTGAGTGCGGGCTATCAAATCGGCGAATCCGCTCAAATGGTGAAAAACACTAAAGGCATTCAAGATCTTTCAGATAGTTATGAAAGATTGAACAATCTTTTAACGAATTATAGCGCCCTAAACACTCTCATCAGGCAGTCCGCCGATCCGAACGCTATCAATAACGCAAGGACTAATTTGAACGCGAGCGCGAAGAATTTAATCAATGATAAAACCAACTCCCCAGCCTATCAAGCGGTGCTTTTAGCGCTCAATGCTGCAGCGGGGTTGTGGCAAGTCATGAGCTATGCGATCAGTCCTTGTGGCCCTGGCAAAGACAGCAGCAAAAATGGGGGCGTTCAAACCTTTGAAAACACACCAACAAATCAATGGGGAGGGACTACCATTACTTGTGGCACTACTAATTATGAACCAGGACCATATAGTATTATGTCCACTGAAAATTACGCGAAAATCAATAAAGCCTATCAAATCATCCAAAAGGCTTTTGGAGCAAGCGGGCAAGATATTCCTGCTTTAAGCGACACCAACACAGAACTCAAATTTACAATCAATAAAAGTAATGGAAACACGAATACGAATAATAATGGAGAAGAAATTGTTACAAAAAATAACGCTCAAGTTCTTTTAGAACAGGCTAGCACCATTATAACTACCCTTAATAGCGCATGCCCATGGATCAATAATGGTGGTGCAGGTGGTGCGAGTAGTGGTAGTTTATGGGAAGGAATATATTTGAAAGGCGATGGGAGCGCGTGCGGGATTTTTAAAAATGAAATCAGCGCGATTCAAGACATGATCAAAAACGCTGAAATAGCCGTAGAGCAATCCAAAATCGTTGCCGCCAACGCGCAAAACCAGCACAACCTAGACACTGGGAAAGCATTCAACCCCTATAAAGACGCCAACTTCGCCCAAAGCATGTTCGCTAACGCTAGAGCGCAAGCGGAGATTTTAAACCGCGCTCAAGCAGTGGTGAAGGATTTTGAAAGAATCCCTGCAGCGTTCGTGAAAGACTCTTTAGGAGTATGCCATGAAAAGGGTAGCGACGGCAATCTCCGTGGCACGCCATCTGGCACGGTTACTTCTAACACTTGGGGAGCCGGTTGCGCGTATGTGGGAGAGACCGTAACGAATCTAAAAAACAGCATCGCTCATTTTGGCGACCAAGCCGAGCAAATCCATAACGCGCGAAACCTCGCCTACACTTTAGCGAATTTCAGCGGTCAGTATAAAAAGCTAGGCGAACATTATGACAGCATCACAGCAGCGATCTCTAGCTTGCCTGACGCGCAATCTTTACAAAATGTGGTGAGCAAAAAGACTAACCCTAACAGCCCGCAAGGCATACAGGATAACTACTACATTGACTCCAACATCCATTCTCAAGTGCAATCTAGGACTCAAGAACTCGGTAGCAACCCTTTCAGACGCGCCGGGCTAATCGCTGCTTCTACCACCAATAACGGCGCGATGAATGGGATCGGCTTTCAAGTGGGCTATAAGCAATTCTTTGGGAAAAACAAACGATGGGGCGCGAGATACTACGGCTTTGTGGATTACAACCACACCTATAATAAATCCCAATTTTTCAACTCCGATTCTGATGTTTGGACTTATGGCGTGGGGAGCGATTTGTTAGTGAATTTCATCAACGATAAAGCCACTAAAAACAATAAAATTTCTTTTGGCGCGTTTGGCGGTATCCAACTAGCCGGGACTTCATGGCTTAATTCCCAGTATGTGAATTTAGCGAATGTGAATAATTACTACAAAGCTAAAATCAACACCTCTAACTTCCAGTTCTTATTCAATCTAGGCTTAAGGACCAATCTCGCTAGAAATAAGAGAAGAGGCGCTGATCATAGCGCGCAACATGGCATGGAATTAGGCGTGAAGATCCCCACGATCAACACGAATTACTATTCTTTGCTAGGCACTACCTTGCAATACAGAAGGCTTTATAGCGTGTATCTCAACTATGTGTTTGCTTACTAAAAGCTTAAACCCCTTTTTAAACCCTCTTTTTAGGGGGTTTAACCCTTTTAACTGACTTTTCTTTTAACTCTTTTTAATCTTTTCCACCAAACAAAGTTTTTTGACTTCAAGCGTTAATCACAAAAAATACTCAAAGGCGTTTTTTACAATCTAAATAAAAATTAGCGTTATTCAAGCGATCATTTTAAACCACCCAAGCAAGAAACCCCAAACATCTTTAGCGTTCGCGCGCTCCACTAACCAAAAAACGCCCCAAAGTCAAGGACAAACCCGCTTCACATAAGGAAACCCCTAAGTTTTTAGGCTTAGGGAACGCTCTTAGAAATTAGCGTTTCATTGAAACCACTACCTTAAACCAAGAAAAAGAAATTTCAAGGTATAATAGTTTCCAAGAGCGTTTGCCACTTTTACGCTTCATGGCATGCTCCTTATTTGGATTTGCCCCATATTGCGACTATGGGGCGTGATGAAATCCTACAACAAACGCACTTTAAAGCCCTTAAATGCAAGCCACCCTTAAAAAGCGCTTCTCTGGTCTTAAAATAAACCATAAAATCCCCATACCTACGATATAATCCTAAGATTGATTGATTTTAAGGGGCGTGTTTGGCATCATTATTCCATCTGAAGTTTTTAAAACCCCTGAGTTGTCTGCAAGCCGGTTTGCTTTATAGCCTTATTTTTGGCGTTTTATACCATTTCCCTTTGTTCGCTTATGTCTATAAAGAAAGCAACCAGGTTAGTTTTATAGCCATGATGGTTGTGGTGCTTTTTTGCGTGAATGGCGCTCTTTTTTTGGGATTAGGTTTGATCTCTATTCATTTGATGCGCCTAAGCGCGATTGTTTTTAGTTGGCTCAATTCCATCGCTTTCTATTTCATTAGCACTTATAAGGTGTTTTTAAATAAGAGCATGATGGGTAATGTCTTAAACACCAATACGCATGAGCTTTTAGGCTTTTTGAGCGTTAAGTTATTCATTTTTATCGTTGTTTTTGGGGTGTTGCCTGGCTATATTATCTATAAAATCCCCCTTAAAAATTCTTCTAAAAAAGCGCCCTTTTTAGCGATCTTGGCGTTAGTGTTTATCTTTATCGCTAGCGCTTTAGCTAACGCTAAAAATTGGCTGTGGTTTGACAAGCATGCGAAATTCATAGGGGGCTTAATTTTGCCCTTCGCTTATAGCGTGAACGCTTTTAGAGTGAGCGCTCTTAAATTTTTCGCCCCCACTATCAAGCCGCTCCCTCTTTTTTCGCCCAATCATTCCCATTCGTTTGTGGTGCTAGTCATTGGCGAAAGCGCTAGGAAGCATAATTACGCCCTTTATGGCTATCAAAAACCCACCACCCCAAGATTAAGCAAACGATTAGCCGATAATGAACTCACTCTTTTCAACGCCACTTCTTGCGCCACTTACACGACAGCGAGTTTGGAATGCATTTTAGATTCTTCTTTTAAAAACAACGCTTATGAAAATTTGCCGACTTACTTGACTAAAGCCGGTATCAAAGTCTTTTGGTATAGCGCGAATGACGGCGAAAAGAACGTTAAGGTTACAAGCTATCTTAAAAACTATGAATTGATTCAAAAATGCCCCAATTGTGAAGCGATCGCTCCTTATGATGAATCCTTACTCTATAATTTGCCTGACCTTTTAAAAGAACACTCTAATGAAAATGTCTTGCTCATCTTACACCTTGCAGGCTCGCATGGCCCAAACTACGACAACAAAGTGCCTTTAAATTTTAGGGTGTTTAAGCCCTATTGCTCAAGCGCTGATCTGTCTTCTTGCTCCAAAGAAAGCTTGATTAACGCCTATGACAACACCATTTTTTACAACGACTATCTGTTAGACAAAATCATTAGCATGCTCAAAAAAGCCAAGCAGCCCGCCTTAATGATCTATTTGAGCGATCATGGCGAAAGTTTGGGCGAAGAGGCGTTCTATTTGCATGGCATTCCTAAAAGCATCGCCCCCAAAGAACAATACGAGATCCCCTTTATCGTTTATGCTAACGATCTTTTTAAAGAGAAGCATTCCATTATCCAAACCCAAACCCCCATTAATCAAAATGTGATTTTCCATAGCGTTTTAGGGGTGTTTGAAGATTTTAAAAACCCTAGCGCTGTTTATCGCCCTTCTTTAGATCTGCTTAAACACAAAAAAGAGTAAAATAACACGCATGAAAAAATTCTTATTTAAACAAAAATTTTGTGAAAGCCTGCCCAAAAGCTTTTCTAAAACTTTGTTAGCGCTCAGTTTGGGCTTGATTTTATTAGGCATTTTTGCACCTTTCCCTAAAGTCCCTAAACAGCCTAGCGTGCCTTTAATGTTTCATTTCACCGAGCATTATGCGCGCTTTATCCCTACGATTTTATCTGTGGCGATCCCCTTGATTCAAAGAGATGCGGTAGGGCTTTTTCAAGTCGCTAACGCTTCTATCGCTACAACCCTTCTCACGCACACCACCAAAAGAGCCTTAAACCATGTAACGATCAATCACCAGCGTTTGGGCGAGCGCCCTTATGGGGGTAATTTCAACATGCCAAGCGGGCATTCGTCTATGGTGGGTTTGGCGGTGGCGTTTTTAATGCGCCGTTATTCTTTTAAAAAATACTTTTGGCTCTTACCCCTAGTCCCCTTAACCATGCTCGCTCGCATTTATTTAGACATGCACACCATTGGCGCGGTGTTGGCTGGGCTTGGCGTTGGAATGTTGTGCGTAGGCCTTTTTACAAGCCCCAAAAAGCCTTAATCAAAAGCCTTAGTTTCTGTTTTTATAATCTTCATAAGAAAAGTTTTTAAGGATTTTAAACCCTTGTTGATCCAATTTAGCCAAGCTTGGGAGCGGCACGCCATTAAACGAGTTGTTTTTGACGATCGTATAATGGAGCATGTCTTGAAACACGATTTTATCGCCCCTTTTTAAAGGCGCATCAAAACTAAAGCTCCCCATAAAATCCCCCGCTAAACAAGTAGGGCCGCCTAAAAAATAAGAAAACGCCCCTTGATTTTCGCCCTTTTCAACTTCAATAATTTCTTCATCATTTTCTACGGAAACTTTAAGGATACTAGGGCGATAAGGCATTTCTAAGCAATCGGGCATGTGAGCGCTAAAAGAAGCGTCTAATATTGCAATTTCTTGATCGTTTTGAACGATGTCTATCACGCTTGCGATTAAAAACCCGCATTGCCACCCTATGGCTTCCCCAGGCTCTAAGATCACTTCTATATTGTGATAACGCTCTTTAAAATCCTTAATCGTTTGGATGAGCAAATTCACATCATAATCGCTCTTAGTGATATGATGCCCCCCACCAAAATTCACCCACGCCATGTTTTCTAAATAAGGCTTGAAATGCCTTTCTACATGCTCTAAAGTCCGGCACAAAGCGTCAGCGTTTTGCTCGCAATGCGTATGGAAATGCAACCCGCTCACCCCCTCTAAGCCATGCTCTTTCACCCCCTTTTCAAATCCGCTAGGCGTAATCCCTAACCGGCTCACTTTAGAGCATGGGTTATAGATCGCTGGGGTTACTTCGCTATAGAGTGGGTTTATCCTCAAGCCCATTTTAATGGGGCTTAAGCCCAAGTTTTCTAATTGCTTGTTTTTGTCTAAAATCCTGTCTTTATAGGTGGCGTATTGGTGAAAAGAGTTGAAAATGATGCTTGTCGCTAGGGGTAAAATCGCGCTCATTTCAGCTTCTTTAAAAGCCGGGCTATAAACGCAAATTTCTTTATGGCTCTCTCGCCCTCCAAATTCTTCAAAAGCGAGCTTAGCCTCATAAAGACCGCTCGCGCAACACCCGTTCAATTTTTGTCTCAAAATCCCAAACTCACGCCAAAACGCATACCCCTTTAAAGCGAGCAAAACCTTTGCCCCGCTTTGTTGGCACACGATTTCTAAGATCTTGGCGTTTTTTTCTAAGCGTTCGCTCTCTAGCACATAGCAAGGGGTGGGGATAGCGCTGTATTTTTTCATGCTAATTCCAAAAATTGCTTAACCACTCGCTGTATGTCTTTGGGGTTAGACTTAGAGATGAAATCATCGGCTTTTAAACTCCTGGCCATGTCTTCATTAGAACTCCCGCTCATAGAAGAATTGACCACGATAGGGATTTTTGAAGTCAAAGGATTGTTTTTAACCTGCTTGATCACTTCAAAACCGCTCGCCTCTGGCATTTCCAAATCGGTAATAATCAGGCCAATATTGCTCACATCGGTTGTGGGGTTGAACAAATGCTCTAATAAGGTTTTGCCATTGATAAAATCTATATGCTTGACGCCCAGCTTGTCTAAAATCATTTGCATGGTTTTTAAAACGCTTGGGGAGTCATCAGCGAGCAAAACGCATTGGTTAGAATGGATTTTAGAGAGCGTCTCTAAATCGTTGTGTTTTTCATCTTCAATCCAAGGGAACACGTCTATAAGCATTTTTTCAATATCCACCACTTGCACCAAGCGCCCGTCAAAATAGCGCGTGCGGCTCACGAGTTTGTTATTGCCTGCAGATCCCCCTAGCCCAGCGCTTTGCTCCATTTCAGTCCATTTCTTGCTCAAAATCCTATCCGCTTCATAGATCCTAACCCCTATAGTCCAGCGAGAAAACTCACAGATCATAACAATATCGTCTTCGCCTTTTTCTTTTTCTATCCTATAAGGGCGTAAATCCTTGTTTTTGTTTTGGCTGTCATAATAAAACCATTTCTTCATATCAATCAAGGGAATGGTGAGCTCTCTTATAATGATTAGCCCCTCAACAAGCGAATTGTTTTCGTGGCTGATGATAGTGAGATTGCCATGGTATTTCACCACTTCACGGATCTTAAAGACATTGACCGCATACAAATCCTTGTTTTTACCCAGCCTGAAACACAACAATTGCAACTCGTTATTTTTATGCAAACTCGTAACTTGATCAATGCCCGCCAAACTATCAGCCATGACTTCCCCTTAATTTAGGTTTTCGTATCGTTTTATAATTATATCGTGTTTGTGTTTAATGCCAACGACACTTAAAAACTATCTTTGGGGGTTTTTTAAATCATTTTAAACGACTCAAAACAAACCCGTTTTTAAAACTGCGGATGTATAAAATATTATGGCGGTTAGAGCAAAAGATTTGTGGGGCTGTTACAAACCCAGAAAGCAATTCCCTAGCGTCAATGACTTTAGGGTTTTCAAGCGATCTTTTACAAGGCTTTAATGAAAACGAAAAAGCGTCAATAGAATCAGCTCGAACTTCATAATTTTCAAAAGCTTTATTTTTGATACGCATAAGGTAGATTTTATGGGCAAAAATGCTTGTGTTTCTGGTGTCTGCAAAGGTGCTCACACCCGAATACAACGAAGTTACTAACCCCCCAACAAACCCTAAATAATAATTCGCCACCGCTTGCATGCCCACCTTAAAAGTAGCCGATAAAATAGCCCTAGTGATAATGTAGGGCAATTGCTTCCTGAATTCGCTAGCGACCACCGCATCTATTGAGGCTAAAGTGTCAAAGGGCGTTACTTTTTCTCCATCTTTGAGGGTGAAATTTTGATAAAACGCTTCCCCTTTTTCTAGCTTGGGCAAGGCTATACTCACATTATAAACCGAATCAATCATAAAAATAGGCACATCAATTTTAAATTCGCTTTTTTGCGGCTCTTTACCATCTTCAATGATGATCCAAGTGAAATGGCTCCTATTAGGGTTTTTAAAAAAAACCAAGTCTTGAGCTACAAAAGGGCTTTGACTGATCCCATAGGCTTCATTAAGATAGCCTAACCCCTTATTTTTATCCCCATTTAAAGCGTAAAACAACCCTGAAAGATACGAAACCGCCGGGTTAAGCAAGCCCTGATAAGCTTCGTATTTGTCTAAATTAGAATAAGTGTTGTTTAAAATCTCGCTCACTTCCACCCTAGAGCGTTCCATATTGATATTGTGCTTTTTGCTAGAATCGATCTCTTTAATGGCTTTTTGCACTTCCTCATAATAAAATTCTTTAGCCCTGCGCTGGCGTTCGTTCGCGCGGTTGAATTGCACCCTAGCTTTCGCGCTATCGTTTAAAAGCATGTAGTCTATCGCTTTGTAATAATTGATTAAAACGCCCTCATAAATATTCCCCCCATAAGCGCGCACGTTATCATTAATCATGGTAGCGCCCACATAACCAGCCCCTCTTGTGAAAGCGCTTTGGGTTTTATCAAAGCGTTGCTCGGCTTGATCTAATACCCCTAAAGAAGTCTGGTAATCTCTGGCGTATAAAGCGCTCAAGCCGTTTTGCAAGTCCCATAAAAGAGCGTTCTTTTTTTTCTTAGTGAATTGTTTGGAATATTCATAAGCTTGTTTAGGGCTTTCTTCATAATAGAGCGTGTTAAAATGTTCTAAGTCCATACGATAGCCTATGCAACCTGTTAATGATATTCCTAAAATTACCGACATCAACAGAACGAATATTTTCAATCTAACCCTTTTAATTGGCATTTTTGCTTGACTATTTGAGCGTATCATAACATTTTTAATGAAAACATAAGCTTTTTATGGCTAAAATGATCCCTAAGCTCTTATTTAGACCTATGCAATAGGATTTTAGGGTAACGCTTCAGGGTAGGAATACAGCAGAGTCCCCTAATTTCTTGTGTGCCTTAGCCATCTGAATAGGAGTGCTTCAAAATAATATTAACTTTTCAAAACAAAACTAACTTTTTAAAACTAGCTCTTCAAAAGTTTCTCACGCCACTCTGTAGGGTAGTCTTTTTGTAACGCTTTCACTTTATTCACATGGCTAGAGTCTGAATTAAAGATTTTCAAATAACGCCCTAAACTTTCTAAACTCACATCAATCATGTTAGAATTCCCATTACCCAGATTTTTGACTAAAACCTGCCTGGCATACAAGGGGGTGTTTTCTAAAAAAGAAATTTCAGTTTCGCTCAAAGGCACATTGAAATGGTGCTTCAACTCCCTAGCGTTTTTTTGCGGATACAAAATAAGAGTCCCCATGTTGCTCAAAAAACTATGAGCGTTTTTAACCCCACTTAATTGGTAAATATCTTGCAAAGCCAACACCACCACGCCATTAGCTTTTCTGGCTTGCGTGATTAAAGCGTTAATTTTGGTGTTCAGCAAATCGTTTTCCACATAGGATTTAAACTCGTCTAAAAAAACCAAAAAACCGCTGTCGTTTTTCCTGGATTCTTCTAAGATTTTATAAAACAAGTAATAGGCTAAAAGCCCTAAGTCTTTGGGGTTTTGGGTGATGGTGTCTAGGTTTATCACATTTAAAAAAGCGTTGGAGTTGAACGCGTCATTCAAAGCGTTAAAAAGGGGGTTATTCAAATACGGCTCCAAACTCAAGCCCAATTGGTTAGACGAAGTTCTTTTAAGCGTTTCTTTAAAGTCTAGCAAACTAAAAGCTTTAGGGTATAAGGTCTCATAAAGGCTCTTAATCGCGCTAAAAATCGCATTCATATCTTCCAAGGCTTCTTTATCCCTTGAAGGGGCAAGATCAAACATGCTCAAAAAGAAGGATTGCAAAAATTCTAAATTCTGCAAATTAGGTTCTAAACAAAAGGGGTTGATGCTAAAAGATTTGCCGTCATGGTAATGCCCTTTAAAAAATTTTGTGAAAGAATACAGCCCCTGCATCCTGTCAAAGGCTAAAAGGCGCATGTTTTGGTATTTCAAAGCGCTCATCATTAAAAAGCTAATCAGCGTGCTTTTACCGCTCCCGGTAGCCCCTATGATTAAAGTATGCCCATTCACTCTGGCGATTTCTTTAGCGTTGTTGTGGCTCACTTCTTGGTTGTGGAAATTGAATAAAAAAGGGGAATAATCCAAATTTTTAAACACGCTCAAAGGGCTATTCCCCCATGAATTAGCCTTAAAGCCTAAATTTTGCCTTTCAAACACCATTAAACACGCTAAGGCTTTAGAGGTTAAAAAACGCAAGCGGTGGTTTAAGTGGATGCGTTCAGGGAAAAAGGAAAAATACCCCCCTTTCAAGCCAAAAGTTTCTATAACGCCCACTAAATTTTCTTTAAATAAAAGCCCTAAAACTAAGCTCGTTTGAGCGTCTAAATCCTCTAAACTGGGGGCTTTGATAAGAATGTTTAGGGCGAATTTTTGCATGGATAGGCGTTTGGTTTTGACTAATTCTTGGTATTCTAGCAGCTCGTTTTTAACGAGATTGGACATGCTAAACTTGGCCCTCTCTTTTAAAAAACCCAGCGTTTTATTGACGCTCATAGGCTCTATAGAAAAGATAATATCTAGTGGCGTCTCTTGGTATAAAAGCGCTCCGATCGCTATAGAAGTGATGCGCTCGCTCTCATAAGCTTTAATGCCAATCAAGCGGTTATAGGTTTTTTGATTAAAGCTTTCTTGAATGAAATAATCTTTTTCAAAAGTGATAGAACTAGCGATATAACTATCGCTCAAATACCCCCCTACTAGGGGCTTTAAGGGGAGATCAAACCCGTTAATGTATTCCGCATAAAAATTCAAAACCTCTTTGGAGCTTAAGAGTTTGGGGGCATAGTTTTTGAGCTGGATTTCTAAGCTTTTTAAAGTTTCTTGCAAAAAATGCGCTTTATAAGAGAGAATGTCCTTAAAATTTTCCCTATTGGCATGCATTAAGGATTTTTTCTTATGCTCTAAAACGCCCTGTAAAGAATGCGCGCTTTCTAAAACTAAAAAATACTGATTTTCATACACCTCTTTGTTTTCAAATTGATTCAAAATCGCTTGCAAGTATTTAGAGTCAG
This sequence comes from Helicobacter pylori NCTC 11637 = CCUG 17874 = ATCC 43504 = JCM 12093, assembly GCF_900478295.1. Classification (NCBI taxonomy): domain Bacteria; kingdom Pseudomonadati; phylum Campylobacterota; class Epsilonproteobacteria; order Campylobacterales; family Helicobacteraceae; genus Helicobacter; species Helicobacter pylori. The sequence continues at coordinate 221,995 of NZ_LS483488.1, read as the reverse complement.
TTTGAATGTTTTGTTGGTGATCAATTTTACGCCTTTTAACCACAAGGCGCGCCACGACTTTTTCTAAAGAATCCAACGCCATTTGGCGCTCGGTGAAGAGATCTTGCAATTGCTCTGTGCTTAAATGGGTGTAACTCACCCCCTCTAAACGGAGGATGCCCACTAAGTTTTCGTTTTTAGTGAGTAAAAAATACTCATCATACAAGCCTAAAATGTTGTTTTCTTCGCTCATAGAATAGCTTTTAGGCAAAACCCCTAAAAAATAGTTTGAAACCTTTTGTTTGATAGCGCTCAAAAGCTTTTCTAACATCCTACGCTCTATAACATTTGGTTTTAGTCTTTATTTTGCTTTTAGCCACAATAATATCTGCAATATCTTCATCAAAAAATTCCAGCACGCTAAAGAACGCTAAAAACCCTAAATACAATAAAAAAGCACTCAATAAATCAATCCAAGGGAGCAAAATAAAAGGCACAAAAACAGAAATCAAATAAGATTTAGCGTTCAGCCATAAAAATTTTTCTTTAACCGAAATTTCACGCAAATTCTTCACGCTCGCTGACAGGATAATCATTAAAAAATTCCCATAAACCAATTCGCTAAACTCGGGGCCTTAAAGAATAAAAAAATCCCAAACACCACGCCAAGGATCGTGAATAAAATCTCTTTCCACCGGTCTAAATTCCTCCACACATAAATAGCGATCCCTATGAAAATCACCATTAAAATCCCCTTAGCGATGGGGCTTTTGAGCTGGGCTTCTAGAGCGTTAAAAAACCCCTCTAAACCTTCAGCGAACAAACTTGAAACGCACATGCCTACTAAAAAAACGATTTTTAAAAAATGAGCGGACATCAAAACCCTTTTGTTTAATTTTAATTAACTTTATAACGCTTTATTATCTCAAAAAAACCATAAAAATCCTCTAAATGGGAGTCAAAAGGGGTGCATTTAATCTTTGAAAGGGTAAAAAAGCAAAGCTGAAGAGAAAAAAGCCTTACTATTCTACGATTTGATAGACATAAGAAAGATTAGTGTGTTCTTTGGTTTGTAGGGTGTCTTCTTCTAAGAGGCTTTGAATCTTTTCAAAACTATATTGCAAGTGGTTGTAAGCGACAATCACCACCTCATCGCCTTTTTGTAAAAAATGCTCTTGCGCAAAAGGCATATAAGGGGTAGCCCCAATCGCAAAAATCATTTTAGTGGGGAAATTATGGCGCTCTAAAAAAGGCCTTAGAGCCTCTAAAGAGTCGCCATCTTGTTGGTGGTTTAATTGGTCTTTGATCCAATCTAAAAGCTTTTGATAAAAAAACTCGTATTTGAGCAATTTGCTGTTTTCCCCGTAAATGTGCCAAACATTATCGTATTTCAAAAAAGACGCGATAGAGAAATTGTTGCACACCCCCCCATAAACAAACCTATCAATAGGCAATTTCTGCCCTATGCCTTTAGAAGCTGGTGAAAAATTCTTTTTTTGGGAGAGTTTTGCGGCGTCTAAATTGCGCACAGAAGCGTCATTAAACGCCATGAAAAAATTAGGCACGAGCTTGGTTACCAAATGTTTTTCATCGTATTTAACATCGCATTCTAAAGCGATTTCTGGCTCTGCTTGCACCCTTAAATCTGGATCACTAGGCAAAATAATCTTATGATTATCAATGCAACAACGCCCCAAATAGCAATTCTCATACGGGATATAAAAAGGGAACAACCCCTTAGGGGCGTCCTTTTCTTCGCTTTTCATGTTAATAAAACTATGACTCTCTCCTGCTTGCTCCAAATGCCCTGCAAAATTCCCCACCACACCAAAACCTAAAAACTCTTGCATGCAAACCTCCTAGCAAATAGCTTAATGATTAGAGCTTTTTTCATTATAGCATAAAAAGAAAACCCCTAAAATTCTCAAAAACTCCCCTTTCAAGCGAACAAATATTCTCTAGCGCTCTCTTTATCCAAAGGGTAAAGTTCGTGCTTTTGATCCCCTATTTGAATGAGGTAAGCTTGATTTTTTAAAGTCTTAGCATAGCCTAAAGCGATACGGCCGGCCAATTCTTTATCTTCTTGGCTGGCGTTTTTATCCACTAAACTCAAAGGGCCTTTACAGCTTAGTAATTCAATCTTATCCATTAAGGGGTGCTCAATGTCTAATTTATGGTTTTCTTCTTCATTCCTTGCCACCACCAAGCGAGCGTTATGGGGTAAGACAAAATAACGCCCGTTTTTGACAATCACGCTGTCTTCAAACACCATTTCTCTGTATTCTTTCAAATTCTTAATCTTATTGCTCACTTGAATGTCTGTGAGCAAGCACCCCCCACCTGGCTTTTCATAATATTTCAAGCCATAATCTTTGATCATTTGCAATTGCCTAGTGCGCCCCCTACCACTCACATCTAAAAGCTTGTCTCTATCAACAAAACCCTTTTTTTCCATAAAAGTAGGCTCTAAGAGTTTAGCGCTCATGGGCCTTAAGAGCAATTCATCTAAAAATTGCGGTTTTTCACCGCCTGCTTGCGTTCGGTCTAAAACTTTATCAAAACGCGCCTCTTCGCCCACTTCTCTGACTAATTTCCTCACCTGATTGAGCGCTTCTTTCCTTTGGGATTTAGGGCGTTGCCCCAACACTTCCCCGCTCAAAACAAAATCCGCATCCAATTCAAGCATTTTATAAAAAGCGTTCCTAAACATATTGGCATGGCAGTCAATGCAAGGGTTGAAATATTTCCCATAGCCGTATTTGGGCTTGAACAACACATCGTTAAAAAACTGCTCTCTAATATCGCACACTAAGAGCTTAGCCCCGATTTGCGCGGTGGCGTTTTCAAAATACTCTCTTTTATCTTTATTCCCTCCAAACCCTATATTAAAGTGCAAAGCGGTTACTTCAATGCCTTGATCAATGAGTAATTTCATAGACAACAAACTATCCAACCCCCCACTAAATAGGGCTAAAGCTTTTATTGGTTTCATATGGCGACTAATTCTCCTTGTTTTAATTTCATAATGGCCTGGCGAGCCTTTTTTAAAAAGATCATTTTTTCGCTAAAAGGGAGCGAGCTTTTAGGGATTTCTTTGAGTTGCCGCTCAAAATAGCGCAAGATCAACAAACGCAATTCCTTTTCAAAACCCCCTTTTTTTAGGGGTAAATTCGCATCTAATAATAACGCAACTAATTTAGGGTCGTCCAATTTTTCTTGACACAAGGCGTCAAATTCTTGTTTTTTATGCAAGAATACCCCACTATGGATATAACCCACTGCTAAATCCAACAAGCTTCTGTCTTCTAAAAGATAGCGGATCACTAATTTTTCTAAAAATTCCAAACTCATCGTGTTAGGAACATGCGCAAACTTTTGAGGGCGATTGGATTTTTCTGTTTTGGGGTAAAAAGGCTGAAAAGAGACTCGCTCTCTAACCCCTAAAACATGCAAAGGCACTTGCAAAAGTGCAGCGATTAAGGGCTTGTATTCGCTTTGTAAAAGCAAGGAAAAGTTTTTCAAAAACCCTAACATTTCTTTAAGGGCCTTATCTTTTTCTAAAGGATCGTCTAAAAGATAGGAATTTGCCATGCGCCTTAAAACAAACTCAATAAAAGCCATGGGGCGCGATAACAAGTCTTTTAAGGTTTCAATCTGGCCATTAGCGATCATCTCCGCAGGATCGAGGTTGTTTTCAAACAAAATCACCCCCCCCTTTCTTTGCTCTTTAGCCAACATCAAGCTCGCTTTATAGGCTGCGTTTCGCCCTGCCTTATCCCCATCATAGCTCAAAAGAATTTCGGGATCGCCTTTTTTAAGCAAGGGCAAATGCGATGGCGTTAAAGCTGTCCCAAGCGTGGCTATGGCGTTTTTAAAACCCGCCTGGTGCAATAAAATCACATCCAAATACCCCTCTGTTACAATGACTTGCTTTTGTTTATAGATGTGTTCTTTAGCCAAATGATAGCCATAGAGCAAACTGGATTTATCAAAAAGCTTACTTTGGGGCGAATTGATATACTTGGCCGCTTTTTCTTTTAAGGTGCGCCCTCCAAAACCCACCACTTGAGCGCTAGGGCTATAAATAGGGAACATGATGCGATCCAAAAAGCGCAAATAGGTTTTATCCTTTTTATCGCTCTTGCCTAGCACGCCTAATTCAATGAGTTTATCCTTATTCAGGCCTTTATTTTCAATGCCGTAATCAATTCTATTCGTGCATAAACCTAATTTAAACGCTCTTATACTCTCTAGGCTAAGCCCTCTTTTTTGCAAATAATTCAAAAAAAACGGGGCGTTAAAAAGCTCTTCTTGATACAACGAACTCACCATTTCTAAAAGGTGGTAATCTTCTTTATGATCGTAATAAACGCCTTTGTCATGCTCTAAAGCCACATTGAATCGGTGGGCTAATTTCTCAAGCGCTTCCACAAACGAAAGTTTTTCAAACGCCATCACAAATTTAATGCTATCCCCACTCGCCCCACACCCAAAGCAATGGTAAAACCCTTTAACTTGATTGACGCTAAAACTCGCGCTCCTTTCTTCATGAAAAGGGCAACAAGCCATGTAATTCGAGCCTGACTTCCTCAAATCCACATAGGAGCTAATGACTTCTACAATGTCTATCGTTTGCAAAAGGCGATCAATGGAACTTTTAAGAATCATTTTTCATGCTTTCTTTAAATGGGCTTTTTTGGTTTGACTTTCTCAAAAGGGATTATACTCAATAAATAAAATCTTTATTGATAACGCTCCTTTTTCTAATCCTTATATTTTTAAACTAATGAAACTTTATACAAATAGACTTAATAATCCTTATAATTATAATCTTATGTTTGGTTTTATGGCTTGACTTATCCCTAAAAATGCGCTATAGTTATGTCGCTTAATAACAATAAGCGCTAAATTTCTATTTTATTTATCAAAACTTAGGAGAACTGAAATGAAGTTTCAACCATTAGGAGAAAGGGTCTTAGTAGAAAGACTTGAAGAAGAGAACAAAACCAGTTCAGGCATCATCATCCCTGATAACGCTAAAGAAAAGCCTTTAATGGGCGTAGTCAAAGCCGTTAGCCATAAAATCAGTGAGGGTTGCAAATGCGTTAAAGAAGGCGATGTGATCGCTTTTGGCAAATACAAAGGCGCAGAAATCGTTTTAGACGGCACCGAATACATGGTGCTAGAGCTAGAAGACATTCTAGGCATTGTGGGTGCGGGATCTTGCTGTCATACAGGTAATCATGATCATAAGCATGCTAAAGAGCATGAAGCTTGCTGTCATGATCACAAAAAACACTAAAAACATTATTATTAAGGATACAAAATGGCAAAAGAAATCAAATTTTCAGATAGTGCGAGAAACCTTTTATTTGAAGGCGTGAGACAACTCCATGACGCTGTTAAAGTAACCATGGGGCCAAGAGGCAGGAATGTGTTGATTCAAAAAAGCTATGGCGCTCCAAGCATCACCAAAGATGGCGTGAGCGTGGCTAAAGAGATTGAATTAAGTTGCCCGGTGGCTAACATGGGCGCTCAACTCGTTAAAGAAGTAGCGAGCAAAACCGCTGATGCCGCCGGCGATGGCACGACCACAGCGACCGTGCTGGCTTATAGCATTTTTAAAGAAGGTTTGAGGAATATCACGGCTGGGGCTAACCCTATTGAAGTGAAAAGAGGCATGGATAAAGCCGCTGAAGCGATCATTAATGAGCTTAAAAAAGCGAGCAAAAAAGTAGGCGGTAAAGAAGAAATCACCCAAGTGGCGACTATTTCTGCAAACTCCGATCACAATATCGGGAAACTCATCGCTGACGCTATGGAAAAAGTGGGCAAAGACGGCGTGATCACCGTTGAAGAGGCTAAGGGCATTGAAGATGAATTAGATGTCGTAGAGGGCATGCAATTTGATAGAGGCTACCTCTCCCCTTATTTTGTAACGAACGCTGAGAAAATGACCGCTCAATTGGATAACGCTTACATCCTTTTAACGGACAAAAAAATCTCTAGCATGAAAGACATCCTCCCGCTATTGGAAAAAACCATGAAAGAGGGCAAACCGCTTTTAATCATCGCTGAAGACATTGAGGGCGAAGCTTTAACGACTCTAGTGGTGAATAAATTAAGAGGCGTGTTGAATATCGCAGCGGTTAAAGCTCCAGGCTTTGGGGACAGAAGAAAAGAAATGCTCAAAGACATCGCTATTTTAACCGGCGGTCAAGTTATTAGCGAAGAATTGGGCTTGACTTTAGAAAACGCTGAAGTGGAGTTTTTAGGCAAAGCCGGAAGGATTGTGATTGACAAAGACAACACCACGATCGTAGATGGCAAAGGCCATAGCGATGATGTTAAAGACAGAGTTGCGCAAATCAAAACCCAAATTGCAAGCACGACAAGCGATTATGACAAAGAAAAATTGCAAGAAAGATTGGCTAAACTCTCTGGCGGTGTGGCTGTGATTAAAGTGGGCGCTGCGAGTGAAGTGGAAATGAAAGAGAAAAAAGACCGGGTGGATGACGCGTTGAGCGCGACTAAAGCGGCGGTTGAAGAAGGCATTGTGATTGGTGGCGGTGCGGCCCTCATTCGCGCGGCTCAAAAAGTGCATTTGAATTTACACGATGATGAAAAAGTGGGCTATGAAATCATCATGCGCGCCATTAAAGCCCCATTAGCTCAAATCGCTATCAATGCCGGTTATGATGGCGGTGTGGTCGTGAATGAAGTAGAAAAACACGAAGGGCATTTTGGTTTTAACGCTAGCAATGGCAAGTATGTGGATATGTTTAAAGAAGGCATTATTGACCCCCTAAAAGTAGAAAGGATCGCTTTACAAAATGCGGTTTCGGTTTCAAGCCTGCTTTTAACCACAGAAGCCACCGTGCATGAAATCAAAGAAGAAAAAGCGGCCCCAGCAATGCCTGATATGGGAGGCATGGGCGGAATGGGTGGCATGGGTGGCATGATGTAAGCCCCCTTGCTTTTTAGTATCATCTGCTTTTAAAATCCCTTCTCTAAAATCCCCCCTTTCTAAAATCTCTTTTTTGGGGGGTGCTTTTCATTTGACAAAACCGCTCGCTTTTAAAAACGCACAACAAAAAATCTCTGTTAAGCTTTTATCATTAGTGCTCCATTAAAACAAAATCTAAAAACCCTTTCCAATACCACCCAAACAAACGCGCAAAAAATGCAAAAATTCTAAAATTTCTCCAAATGACAAAAAAAAAACGATTTTATGCTACAATGCTTTTAATACATTCTTACTTAATGTATAAAATCTCAATCACTCAATTTAATTTCAAAGGATATTTATGAAAAAAACCCTTTTACTCTCTCTCTCTCTCGCTTCATCGCTTTTAAACGCTGAAGACAACGGCTTTTTTATCAGCGCGGGCTATCAAATCGGCGAAGCCGCTCAAATGGTGAAAAACACCGGCGAATTGAAAAAACTTTCAGACACTTATGAGAATTTGAGCAACCTTTTAACCAATTTCAACAACCTCAATAAAGCGGTAACGAACGCGAGCAGCCCTTCAGAAATCAATGCTGCGATCGATAATTTGAAAGCAAACACGCAAGGGTTGACCGGCGAAAAAACCAATTCCCCCGCGTATCAAGCGGTGTATTTGGCGATCAATGCAGCGGTGGGGCTGTGGAATGTCATCGGCTATGCGATCATGTGCGGGAACGGGAACGGCACAGGGAGTGGGCCTGGCAGCGTGGTCTTTAATAACCAACCAGGATCCGGCACAACGAGTATTACTTGCAACCGGTATGAATCGACTGGTCCTGGTAAATCCATGTCTATCCAAGAATTTGAAAAACTCAATAAAGCCTATCAAGCTATCCAACAAGCTTTAAAGGCTCAACATGGTTTTCCTGTATTAGACCAAAAAGGCACAGAAGTGACCGTAACATACACTTACGAATGCAAACAAACAGCTGATATTAACGGCGGTGTGAATCAGTTTTGTAACAAAAATGGCAACAGTAATGGCGTAACTAGCAGTAATCAGAACCACAAAGAAACGCAAAGCTTTGAATTCACCAATACCGCTCAAAACCTTTTAGAACAAGCAAGCACGATCATGAATGTCCTTAACACGCAATGCCCTTTAGTGCGATCTACTCATAATGAAAACACTTCGGGTAATGGTAGTCCATGGAATATCAATACAAGTGGGAATGCGTGCCAAATCTTTAGCGCTGAGTTTAGCGCCGTTACTAGCATGATCAAAAACGCCCAAGAAATCGTCGCACAAGCTCAAAGCCTTAACAACCCGCAAAACAATCAAAACGCGCCGCAAGATTTCAATCCTTACACCTCTGCTGATAGGGCTTTCGCTCAAAACATGCTCAATCACGCGCAAGCGCAAGCCAAGATGCTTGAACTAGCCAATCAAATCAAAACCAATCTTAGCGCTATCCCGCAACATTTCACCAAAGATTACTTGGCAGCTTGCCGCAATGGGGGTGGGACATTACCTGATGCAGGGGTTACTAACAACACTTGGGGAGCCGGTTGCGCCTATGTGGAAGAGACCATAACGGCTTTAAACAACAGCCTTGTGCATTTTGGCACTCAAGCCGAGCAAATCAAGCAATCTGAGTTGCTGGCGCGCACGATACTTGATTTTAAAGGCAGCCTTAAGGATTTAAACAGCACTTATAACAGCATCACCACGACCGCTTCAAACACGCCCAATTCCCCATTCCTTAAAAATTTGATAAGCCAATCCACTAACCCTAATAACCCCGGGGGCTTACAGGCCGTTTATCAAGTCAACCAAAGCGCTTATTCGCAATTATTAAGCGCCACGCAAGAATTAGGGCATAACCCTTTCAGACGCTTTGGATTAATCAGCTCTCAAACCAACAATGGTGCCATGAATGGGATCGGTGTGCAAATAGGGTATAAACAATTTTTTGGTGAAAAGAGAAAATGGGGGGCTAGGTATTACGGCTTTTTTGACTATAACCATGCTTATATCAAATCCAGCTTTTTCAACTCCGCCTCTGATGTGTTCACTTATGGGGTAGGAACAGATGTCCTCTATAACTTTATCAACGATAAAGCCACCAAAAACAATAAGATTTCTTTTGGGGTGTTTGGGGGGATTGCTTTAGCTGGCACTTCGTGGCTCAATTCTCAATACGTGAATTTAGCGACCTTCAATAATTTCTATAGCGCTAAAATGAATGTGGCGAATTTCCAATTCTTATTCAACTTGGGCTTGAGAATGAATCTGGCTAAAAACAAAAAGAAAGCGAGCGATCATGCGGCTCAACATGGCGTGGAACTAGGCGTGAAGATCCCCACGATCAACACGAATTACTATTCTTTGCTAGGCACTCAACTAGAATACCGCAGACTCTATAGCGTGTATTTGAATTATGTGTTTGCGTATTAAAAGCTTGCGTTAAACCCTTTGTGGAACTCCCTTTTTAAGGGGTTTCTTTTGAAGCCTTTTTTTTGAACCTTTTTTTGGGGGTCAAGCGTAAAATCCACCCCTATCCCTTTAAGAAAATAAAATAAAACTTTAAGAACTTTAAGAACTTTAAGAAAATGCGTTTTACAACAAAATAAGATCTAAAACAATAAAACAAAACCCCATTTTTTAACAATGAAATTTTTTAAACAAAAAAGCATTAAATCCTAATAAGGTTTGTTAGATCTTGATAAAAACAAAGCTTTTTTAAAACCCCAAAAACAATACTAACCAATAACCAAAACGCATCTATTGTGATCCTTATAGCATAAAACCAAGTTTTTATTTAAGCAAAAGCTGTTATGCCGTTTTAAGAGCGTTTCGTTTCTATGAAAACCGCAATATTTTTCAATTATTCTTGACAAGCGTTAAAAAAAATTGTATCATTATCTTTTTGTGAGACCCGTTAGCTCAGTTGGTAGAGCAATTCCCTTTTAAGGAATGGGCCGTTGGTTCAAATCCAACACGGGTCACCATGAGCATCGTGGCTCCTTCATCTAGTGGTTAGGATACCACCCTTTCACGGTGGTTACAGGGGTTCAAATCCCCTAGGAGTCACCACTCTTTTAGTTTAGTTGGATTTTATCTCAATATTTTGGTCGCTTAGCTCAGTTGGTAGAGCGCTACCCTTACAAGGTAGATGTCATAAGTTCGAGTCTTATAGCGACCACCATGACTAAAGCATGCATTTTTAGGCTATGGATTTTGGATAGGGAGCGGTAGTTCAGCTGGTTAGAATATCTGCCTGTCACGCAGGGGGTCGCGGGTTCGAGTCCCGTCCGCTCCGCCACCAAGTGCTTTTTAAATCATTTCCTACGCTTTATTTTCAAATAATAGTCAATCGTTAAAAATGACCCTTTCATCTAGTGGCCAAGGATACCACCCTTTCACGGTGGAAACGGAAGTTCAAATCTTTCAAGGGTCGCCACAAAAATTCCAAACTACACCCATAAATTGTCTAAAAGCCTGGTTTTACCCACACGAGCCGCCACCAAAATGAGCGTGTTAGTTGGCTCTATGATCTTTAAAGGCTCCAGCTTGTGGTTGCAAAATTCCAAATAATCCACTTCCAAGGTTTCTAAAATTTCAAGCCCTAGTTTTTTAAGCTTTTCGCACGCTTTTTCGCCCTTATCTATGGCTTGCTTGATGTTTTCTAGAGCTTTTGGAATGGCTAGGGCTTGTTTTCTTTGTGTTGCATTCAAATACACATTCCTAGAGCTTAAAGCCAAATTATCGCTATCGCGCGCAATCTCGCATGGCACTATTTCAATGTCTAAAAGCAAATCTTTAACTAAATGCTCAATGATTAAAAGCTGTTGGGCGTCCTTTTTGCCAAAATACGCTCTAGTGGGATTGATAAGATGGAACAATTTTAACACGACCTGAACCACCCCATCAAAATGCCCATGACGCACCGCTCCCTCTAAAGAGCTAGATAAAAATTTAGGAGCATAGAGTTTCAGGCGTTGCTCTATTTCATAGGGATACATTTCGCCAATTTTAGGCGTAAACACCGCATTAACGCCTAGTCCTTCACACAAAGCCAAATCCTTTTCTAAAGGGCGCGGGTAAGCGTTAAAATCTTCGTTAGCCCCAAATTGCGTGGGGTTGACAAAAACGCTCACAATCGTGTGGGAATTTTCTTTCAAACTCCTTTCTATCAAGCTTTGATGCCCTTTGTGTAAAGCCCCCATAGTCGGCACAAACCCCACGCTTTCTTTCAAATTTTTACGATACTCTCTTAAAGCAGCAATCGTTTCTAACACGCGCATTTAACAATCCTTTAAAAGCTCTAAAACCACTTCTCTAGGCTCTTTAGCCTGATAAATGGGGCGGCCCACTACGATAAAATCGCTTAAATTTTGTTTAGCTTCTTTAGCGTTCGCCACCCTTTCTTGATCTTCTTTATCATTTTTATCCAGCCTTATGCCAGGGGTTAAAGTCAAAAAGCCTTGACCTAAAGCCTCTTTAATCGCCAAACTTTCAAACACCGAACACACCACCCCATCAATCCCGCTCTCTTTACCCATAGCGCTTAATTTGATCGCTTGCGTTTTTAAAGGAGCGTTATACACCATCAAAAATTCCTCTTCGCTAAAGCTGGTTAAAGCGCTCACGCCCATGATTAAAGGGCGTTTTTTAAGAGCGTTTAAGCGTTGCATTAAAATGGTTAGCGCGCTTTTAGCGCTGCTCAAATGCACGGTGAGCATGTCAATTTCTAATTTCGCGCATTCTAGAGCGGCATTTGCCATGGTATAAGGAATATCATAGAGCTTCAAATCCAAAAAAATCTTAAAATTCCCATCAATCTTTCTGATTTCATCTAAAAAAACAGCCCCGTCTCTTATAAAAGATCTAAGCCCCACCTTAGCCCATAAATCTAAGCCCTTTAATTCTTGCAATAAAGAAAGATTGTCCTCTTTTTTTTCTAAATCCAATGCGACACATAATTGCATGAAAGCCCTTTAAAGTGTAAAATAACGCCATTATAACAAAAAGAAATGCAAGATTTTTAGCTATGATAAGCGTTTTAAAAACAAACGAATTTTAATCAAATGAGATTAAGGGTTAAAGAGTGGAAGCGTTTTTAGGAGCGTTAGAGTTTCAAGAGAATGAATACGAAGAGCTTAAAGAGCTTTATGAGAGCTTAAAAACCAAGCAAAAGCCCCACACTTTGTTCATTTCTTGCGTGGATTCACGAGTCGTGCCTAATCTAATCACTGGCACCAAACCGGGCGAATTGTATGTGATCCGCAACATGGGCAATGTGATCCCCCCTAAAACAAGCCATAAAGAGTCCCTTTCTACTATTGCGAGCATTGAATACGCTATTGTGCATGTGGGCGTTCAAAACTTAATCATTTGCGGGCATAGCGATTGTGGGGCTTGCGGGAGCATTCATTCAATTAATGATGAAACCACCAAAGCTAAAACCCCTTACATTGCAGACTGGATACAATTTTTAGAGCCTATCAAAGAAGAGTTAAAAAACCACCCACAATTCAGCAACCATTTCGCCAAGCGTTCATGGCTTACAGAGCGTTTGAACGTGCTCTTGCAACTCAACAACCTCTTAAGCTATGATTTCATTCAAGAAAGAGTGATAAATAACGAATTAAAAATTTTTGGTTGGCACTACATCATAGAAACAGGCAGGATTTATAATTATAATTTTGAAAGCCATTTTTTTGAGCCGATTGAAGAAACCATTAAACAAAGGAAAAGTCATGAAAACTTCTAAAACAAAAACCCCCAAATCCGTTTTAATCGCTGGCCCATGCGTCATTGAGAGCTTAGAAAATCTAAGAAGTATCGCTATTAAATTGCAACCCCTAGCCAACAACGAGCGATTGGATTTTTATTTTAAAGCGAGTTTTGATAAGGCGAACCGCACGAGTTTAGAGAGTTACAGAGGGCCTGGTTTAGAAAAAGGCCTAGAAATGTTACAAATTATCAAAGAGGAATTTGGTTATAAAATTTTAACCGATGTGCATGAGAGCTATCAAGCAAGCACAGCGGCCAAAGTAGCGGATATTTTACAAATCCCGGCGTTTTTGTGCCGCCAAACGGACCTGATTGTAAAAGTGAGCCAAACTAACGCTATTATCAATATCAAAAAAGGGCAATTCATGAACCCAAAAGACATGCAATATTCTGTTCTAAAAGCCCTTAAAACAAGGGATAGCAGCATTCAAAGCCCCACTTATGAAACAGCGTTAAAAAATGGCGTGTGGCTGTGTGAAAGGGGGAGTAGCTTTGGGTATGGGAATTTAGTGGTGGATATGCGCTCTTTAAAAATCATGCGAGAGTTTGCCCCTGTGATTTTTGACGCTACCCATAGCGTGCAAATGCCAGGGGGAGCGAACGGGAAAAGTTCGGGAGACAGCTCTTTTGCCCCTATTTTAGCCAGAGCGGCGGCGGCGGTGGGGATTGATGGGTTGTTCGCTGAAACGCATGTTGATCCTAAAAACGCCCTAAGCGATGGGGCGAACATGCTAAAACCTAGCGAGCTAGAACACTTAGTAACCGACATGTTAAAAATCCAAAATTTATTTTAAAGGAATTTCATGCGAATCATAGAAGGGAAATTGCAATTGCAAGGGAATGAAAGAGTCGCTATTTTAACATCGCGCTTCAATCATATCATCACAGACAGATTAAAAGAAGGGGCGATGGACTGCTTTAAAAGGCATGGGGGCGATGAGAATCTTTTAGACATCGTGCTGGTGCCTGGGGCTTATGAATTGCCTTTCATTTTAGAGAGGTTGTTAGGGAGCGAAAAATACGATGGCGTGTGCGTTTTAGGAGCGATTATTAGAGGGGGGACTCCGCATTTTGACTATGTGAGCGCGGAAGCGACTAAGGGCATTGCCCATGCGATGCTCAAATACAGCATGCCGGTAAGCTTTGGCGTGCTGACCACAGACAATATTGAACAAGCGATTGAAAGAGCGGGCAGTAAAGCCGGCAATAAGGGCTTTGAAGCGATGAGCACCCTCATTGAATTGTTGAGCTTGTGCCAAACTCTCAAGGGTTAAAATGGCGACACGAACTCAAGCCAGGGGGGCTGTGGTTGAATTGTTGTATGCGTTTGAGAGCGGTAATGAAGAAATTAAAAAAATCGCTTCTAGCATGTTAGAAGAAAAAAAGATTAAAAACAACCAGCTCGCTTTCGCTTTAAGCCTTTTTAATGGCGTGTTAGAAAGAATCAATGAAATTGATGCTCTCATTGAACCGCATTTAAAAGACTGGGATTTCAAGCGATTAGGGAGCATGGAAAAGGCGATTTTACGCTTAGGGGCGTATGAAATTGGCTTCACGCCCACGCAAAACCCTATCATCATCAACGAATGCATAGAGCTTGGCAAACTCTACGCTGAGCCTAACACCCCTAAATTTTTAAACGCTATCTTGGATTCTTTGAGCAAAAAGCTCGCTCAAAAACCCTTGAATTGAGGGCGTTTTATGCCTAAATTTAAAAATGATGCTGTAATTACTAATTACTAATCACTAATCACTAATCACTTCACTAAAAAAGGGGGTTGGTGGGATTTGAGCGAGCGGTAGAAATCAAATTAAAGGAGTCAATTGTGATTTATACATTAGCTGTATTTTTTCCATGGGTAGCTTTTTTCTTGAGAGATAGGATTTTTTCGGCTGTATTCAGCTTTATTCTTTGGATCATTTTTGGTTATAATATTTTTGCTTTTGTTTTTTCAGGAGGTGGAGTTTTCGGTATTTCTTTGATTTTAGAGTCATTTTTTTTGTGGGTAATACTGACTGTTTGGTGCTGTTTAGTCATGCATTCAGATCAGAAGCAAGAATACATGGAACAACTTATTAATGTTGTTAATGGAATTGTTAAAGCAAATTCCGGTAAATCTTTACACCTAGAAACACAACAAACAAATGAAGCTAATGATATGAAACAATCTATTGGTGAAACCTCTAAAACAAATTCTAACGAAGCTGATGCAACCCGCATTCTTATTTGTGTATTTATTTTCTTTTTAGCCATTATTTTATTAGTTGCTTTTTTATAAAAGGAGGATACCAATTAAGCAATAACCCAAGCATTGATGCTAAAAATCCTAGCCATAAGAATTACAAAAAAAATGATAACAACCGCTCCAAATCGCTTAACCCCTAATAACCCTAAATAAAAGGGCAAAAAGTAAAGGTTAGAAAAAATGGGGATAAAAATCCCCCTTTAATGTTTTAAAGAATTGATGCCTTAAAACAATCTTAAGAGCGTTGGGCTTTTAGCCCTTTTAGAATATTAAGTATAGTTTTAGACAAATGATATTAAAATCAGTAACCACTTTAGAAAAACAGCGATGGAGCGTGAAAAGTCGTTTGTTTTTAATAAGTGATAAAACAATATAAAGGAATAATATGGCATACAAATATGATAGAGATTTGGAATTTTTAAAGCAATTGGAATCTAGTGATTTATTGGATTTGTTTGAGGTGCTTGTTTTTGGTAAAGACGGCGAAAAAAGACACAATGAAAAACTCACAAGCTCCATAGAATACAAAAGGCATGGCGATGATTACGCTAAATACGCAGAAAGAATCGCTGAAGAGTTGCAATACTATGGGAGCAATAGTTTTGCGAGTTTCATTAAAGGCGAAGGGGTCTTATACAAAGAGATTTTGTGCGATGTGTGCGATAAATTAAAGGTCAATTACAACAAGAAAACTGAAACGACTTTAATTGAACAAAACATGCTTTCTAAAATCTTAGAAAGAAGTTTAGAGGAAATGGATGATGAAGAAGTGAAAGAAATGTGCGATGAATTGTCCATAAAAAACACTGACAATTTAAACAGACAAGCCTTAAGTGCGGCGACTTTAACGCTGTTTAAAATGGGGGGTTTTAAATCTTATCAATTAGCTGTCATTGTTGCGAATGCGGTCGCAAAAACCATTCTAGGGCGTGGTTTATCGCTTGCGGGCAATCAAGTGCTTACAAGAACTCTGAGCTTTTTAACAGGCCCTGTTGGCTGGATCATTACAGGCGTATGGACAGCGATCGATATTGCAGGGCCGGCTTATAGGGTAACCATACCGGCATGCATTGTGGTTGCCACTTTACGCCTAAAAACACAGCAAGCCAGTGAAGATAAGAAGTCGTTGCAAATAGAATCCATTTAAGCTTTTTTTTAGGGAAAAGGGTATAGAATGGAAACCTAGATGCGAAAACGCATCTAGTTTTTATTTTAATTTAAGGGAGACAAGATGAGTAACAGTTGCAGTAATCAAAACCACAATCAAAAAGGTGATGCTAAAAATCAAAACAACGAAAGTTGTCAAAAAAATAGCCAAAACCAAGCTAATCAATGCAACGCTAACCACGAGCATAAAAACGATAAAAAGTAAGGGTTAGAGGGTTAAAGGAGGGGGTTTCTTGTGCCAAAAATCAAAGTAGCGTTTCATTAAAAATTAGCCCTATCTAAAGAAAAAATCAATAATCTCCTACTTTCAAATCAGGTTTATCGTATCCAAAATGATAAGCGTATCAAAATATTTTAACTTATCATCATTCTTTGGTTGTAAAATCAATAAAGCCCATTAGCATTTGTAACGCAATATTCATGTGCAGTTAGCGGGTGTGCTTGAGCTTTTTAGGGCGTTAGACATGATTTTAAAAAATGATGCTGTAATCACTAATCACTAAAAAGGGGGTTGGTGGGATTTGAGCGAGCGGTAGAAATAAATTAAAGGGATTGCATGGCATACAAATAGCGACTTGGAATTTTTAAAGCGATTAAGCTCTAATGATTTGAAAGATTTGTTTGATGTGATTGTTTATGATGAAGATGGCACGCTAAGAATGAATGAAGACTTGACAAGTTCAATAGAATACCAAAGGTATGGCCATGATTACGCTAAATACCCCGAAAGGATCGCTGAAGAATTGCAGTGTTACGGGGGGCGATAGTTTCATGAATTTTTTTAGAGATGAAGGGGTCTTATACAAAGAGATTTTGTGCGATGCATGCGATCATTTAAAGGTTAATTACAATGAAAAATCTGCAACCTCTTTGATTGAGCAAAACATGCTTTCTAAGCTTTTGAAAGATAGTTTAGAAAAAATGAGTGGGAGAGAGATTAAAGAACTTTGCAATGAATTGGGCATGACAAATATTGATGAAGTGATTGGTGAGAACAAACAAGTCCTAATCGCATCTGTTTTAACGCTGTTTCAAGCGGGTGGCTCTCATTCTTATGCGTTGGCTATATCTGTTGCAGATGCAATGGTAAAAAAACTCTAGGGCATGGTTTATCGTCTGTGGTGGGTAAAGTAGCGCTTAAAAAACTCTAGGCATTTTAGCTGGGCCTATTGGTTGGGTCATTACAGGCGCATTAGTGAGCGTCAATCTTGCAGGGCCGGCTTATAGGGTAACCGTTCCTGCATGCGTTTTGGTTGCCACCTTACGCAAAAAATTGAAAGCGGAACAAGAAGCGAGACTGAAAGCGGAACAAGAAGCGAGACTGAAAGCGGAACAAGAAGCGAGACTGAAAGCGGAACGAGAAGCGAGACTGAAAGCGGAACGAGAAGTGAATGAAAAGAAAATGTGGTATTTAGTTATTATTTTTTGTATTCTTATTGGTCTAGCTGTTTTGGCTGTTTTTTTCATCAAAGGAAAATACCATTCAAGCAATGACCCAAGCAATAACCCAAAAAGCGGTGTTGAAAACCTTAAAAACCCTAGCCACAAAAATTAAAGAATGGCAACAACCGCTCCAAAACACAAAACCACCCCAAGCACAAAAACAACAAGGGAGCAAGAGGTTAAAGAGCGTTAAGGAGAGTAAAATCCCCTTTTAGCGTTTGAGAGAATTGACCGTCTGGAGCATGGCATCGGCGGTTTGAATGCTTTTAGAATTGGCTTCATAAGCCCTTTGAGCGGTGATTAAATCCGTCATTTCTTCTACCAATCTCACATTGCTCAATTCCAAAAAGCCTTGCCTTAACTTGCCCAATCCTTGAGAATCCGGGTTGCCCACAATCGCATCGCCGCTAGCGTTGGTGATGGAAAACAAATTATCCCCCATAGAATGAAGCCCCGCTGGATTGACAAAATTAGCTAGTGTGATTTGCCCGATCACATTAGAAGTTGTTTGCAAGCCTTGAGTCACGCTCACCGTGCCATCCACACCGATGTTTACTTGCGTGGTGTCTTCAGGTAAAGTGATTTGAGGGATGAGAAGATAGCCCTCGCTCGTTACAAGATTGCCCTGTTCGTCTAGCTTAAAATTCCCGCTTCTTGTATAAGCGGTGGTGCCATCAGGCAACTGGACTTGAAAAAAGCCTTTACCCGTGATGGCGACATCTAAATTATTTTCCGTTTCTTTAGGGCTACCTTGCGAAAACATTTTAGTGATCGCGCTAGGGCGCACGCCTAAGCCCACCTCCATGCCATCTGGCGATAAAGTCGTGTTGCTTGTGTTGGTGCCAGCGTATTGCATCGCTTGGTAAAACAAGTCGTTAAAATCCGCACGAGATTTTTTAAACCCGGTGGTATTGACATTGGCGATATTGTTTGAAGTGGTGTCAATATGCGTTTGTTGGGCGAGCATCCCTGAAGTGGCGCTATAGAGAGAGCGAAGCATTTTTTCCCTTTAAACCAAAACTTAATCACCCAAAATTCTAACAAAAATAAGATTAAATTTGACTAAAAACGCTCTTTTAATAAAAAATTTAAACCCATTCAAGCAAGAAATCCCAAACGCTTTTAGCGTTTGAAATGAATGCATTAGCATTTTTAAACGCTATAAAAACCTTGTTAATAGAATTAACTCTGCTCTTCTCAGTGTCTTGTAATATTATGTTTTTCACAAGTAAGTATGTCAAAATTCAGCTTGAGATCAGTAGTTTATAGAAATTTTTTATTTTATGCTTAATACCTTATTCTAATGGGATTTAGACTGAAAAATATTATTTTATGATACAATAAAACATGCGGCTGTGTTTTTGCATACACTTGAAACTAACTTAATGGTTCGAAGAATAATAATGCTTGTTAAGAAACACGCCATAAATTAAAATTTAAAAGGAGATAAGCATGAAATTAATCATGATTACAGTGGTGTTAATAGTGCTTGCGACACCACTATACTAAACCACAAATCCTTGGGATTTAATAGCTCTTAAAGATTTTTTATGATGAAACTATAATATAAAATAGCTTTATTTTAGCTTAAAACTTATAAAAAATTTGAGAATAACACTGAAGACAAAATTATTATAAAACATAGGCTCAAAATAACAAGCGTTACGCTTGGGACTTTATTCTTGTATCTTGTCAAGCGTTTCAAGGCTTTTTGCTTACTCGTTAAATTTAGTTTTAATGTACTTTTATTCAAATTCAATCTCTCAAATACAGATAAAAGATTGATAAATTTTAGGGCGTTTGATTATGCACTTTCTTTTCGCACCCATTCACTCAAAACTTTTTAACAGCGTTCTTGGCGAAATGTTGGCCTTTTCTAAAGGGACAAAGCGCTTTTTTTGATAAGCTTCTAGACTGGATCGCCCTATCATGGCGGCATTGTCGCTGCAAAATTCTAAAGGGGCTAAAACAAGCTTGCAATCAAACTCATCGCATAGGCTTTCAAACGCTTTTCTTAAAGCAAGATTTTGGCTCGCTCCTCCCACAATGCCAAAAATTTTAGGGCGTTTGATTTTAAAATAGCGTTTGGTCTGTTGGATCAAATGCTCAATCGCCGCGCTTTGAAAATGATAGGCAATCTTTTGTTTGATCGCTTCATTCAAATTGGGGGCGTTTTTTTCAACCTCCAAACGCACCGCATTTTTTAAACCTGAAAAACTAAAAGCCAGATTCGGGCTGTTTTTTAAAGGGATAGGGAACATTAAAGGCTCGTTTTGGTGCGCGTAATCAAGGGCTAATTTTTCCACTATGGGGCCTCCTGGATAGCCTAAATCAAGCATTTTGGAAACCTTATCAAAACTCTCCCCAAAGCTATCGTCTAAACTCGTGGCAACGATTTTAATGTCTTCATAATCTCTAGCCTCTAAAATCAAAGAATGCCCCCCAGAGACTAAGAGCGCGCTTAAAGGCATGCAGGTTTGTTTTTCATTGATAAAGAGCGAATACACATGCCCTCTCAAATGATCTTCTAAAATCAAGGGTAAATTCAAAGACAAACTCAAGGCTTTCGCCATCATCAAACCTTCTATTAAAGTAACGCTCAAACCTGGCTGATTGGTGATAGCGATGGCTTTGAGCTTGGAAAAATCCTTATTCAAGCTGATTTTAATGCGTTCTAATAAGAGCGGCAAATTCTCAGCATGCAAGCGCGATGCAAGCTCAGGCACAACGCCCCCATAAGAGCTGTGGTGCTTTTCTTGAGAGATTTTAAAATGAGCGATGAGCTTGGCGTCCTTTATTCTTGTAAGGGCTAAAGAGCTGTCATCGCAAGAACTTTCAATGCTTAAAATCATTATCTTTATCTTTGGGTGGTGTTTTTGCTTGAATTATACTTTGTTGGCTTGGATTTTAAAATCTTTAAGCTAAATATTTGATCGCGTTCAAATAGCTTTTGTTGTTCGCTTTGTTTTGATAAGCAATGTCAAACGCTGTGCCGTGGTCGGTGGAGGTGCGTAAAATGGGGGCGTTCAAACTCACATTGATGCTTTCATCAAAATAGAGCGCTTTTAAAGGGGCTAGCCCCACATCATGGCTCATGCTCACATAAAAGGGGGTTATTTTGCGCTTATTTGGGGCAAAAGCGCTATCAGCAGGCAGTGGCCCTAAAAAGCATTCAAAGCCTAGCGTTTGGTTGCTCTTTTGAATGGCTTTTAAAATCTTTTCATCTTCTTCCCCAAACAAGCTCTCTTCGCCCGCATGGGGGTTAAAGCCACACACTTGAACGATTTTAGCTTGAGTGCTTTTTTGAAACGCTAACAAAAACCGGACTAACGATTCCACTTGGATGAGTTGAGAAACCGCCCCTAAAGGCACATGGTCGCTAAATAGCCCCACAAAGAGTTTTGAACACCCAAGCATCATAATAATTTGATGATCTTTGTAGCGTTGTTTTAAAAAATCGGTATGCCCCACAAAAGGGATTTGGGCTTGTTGCCATGCGAGTTTGTTGATAGGCAAAGTGCAAACGCCATCCACTTCTTTATCATCCGCTAACTCGCAAGCCTTTTTAAAACTCTCAAAACTATATGCCCCGCTTTGAGCACTGACTTTGCCTATCGTGCTAGAGTTCAATAAGGGTAAGGGGGAATGGATAGCGAGTGTGTTAAGCGTTTTGGTTTCATAAGCGTTATGAAGCAATTGATTGGCCCGCTCTAAAAGTTCGCTATGAACGAGATACAACGGCTCACAAAACGCGCTCACTTCCTTATGGCTTTTTAAAATCAATTCTAAGCCTACGCCTTGAATATCCCCGCAACTGATCGCAATTTTCTTTTTAGCCATTTTATCGCTTAATGAGTTGCGCCATTTCTAAAATCGCTTTTTCTAAGCCCACTAAAACCGCTTTTGAAACCACGCTATGACCGATATTAAGCTCTCTTAAAGAGGGAATTTTTAACAATTCTTTCACGTTAGAATAATTCAACCCATGCCCCGCGCACGCCGTGATACCCATAAAAAACGCTTCTTTACTCATTCTTCTTAATTGCAAAAAGGCGTTGTGCAATTCTTCTTTCAGTTCTTTAGGACTTTTGTCTTTGAGCGCGCTAATGGCATGGATTTGATTGTTAGCGTTAGAATACAGAGCGTTGTGCAAATTCGCATACACCCCAGTGTGGAACTCCACTTGCTTGACTTGATGCTCCCTTGCAAAATGCAAGGCGTCTTTTAAAGGATCAATAAACAAAGACACTTCAATGCCCTTATTGTGATACGCTCTAATCACCTCTTCTAAACCCTTTAATGAGCAATCCAACCCCCCCTCTGTCGTAACCTCATTTCTGTTTTCAGGCACGATTGTAACCTTACTCGGCTTATTTTTTAAAGAGCATAAAAAATCAGTGATTTCAGCATTAATAGAGCATTCAATGTTGATAGGCAAAGGGCTTATTTCAAGCAGTCTCAAAACGTCTTCATTTTGAATGTGCCGTTTGTCTTCCCTCAAATGGATGGTGATTAAATCCACTTTATGGGTGTTTTTAGCGATAAACAGAGCCTCTAAAATCTCAGGCTCATAAGTTTTTCTTATCTCTCTTAAAGTAACAATGTGATCAATATTCAATCCAAAACGCATGGCTATCCTTTATTTTATAATAATGATTTTTGGAATTGTAACATAAAACCTCTCCCTATGTATAAGATTTTATCATCAAGCTATCTTTTGCTATAATACCCAAACAAAATGTCAATTAAATCCAATAAAAAGTGTTGTGGGTGCTATATTTTCTAACCAGTCTCTTTATTTGCTCTTTGATTGTTCTGTGGTCTAAAAAATCCATGCTTTTTGTGGATAACGCTAATAAAATCCAAGGCTTTCATCATGCAAGAACCCCACGAGCCGGGGGGCTTGGGATCTTTCTTTCTTTTGCGTTGGCTTGTTATTTTGAACCTTTTGAAATGCCTTTTAAGGGGTTTTTTGTTTTTTTGGGGCTGTTGTTAGTTTTTTTGAGCGGTTTTTTAGAAGACATTAACCTTTCATTAAGCCCCAAAATACGCCTTATTTTGCAAGCCGTAGGGGTTGTTTGCATCATCTCATCAACGCCTTTAGTGGTGAGCGATTTTTCGCCCCTTTTTAGCTTGCCTTATTTTATCGCTTTTTTATTCGCAATTTTTATGCTAGTGGGCATCAGTAACGCTATTAATATTATTGATGGGTTTAACGGGCTGGCATCAGGGATTTGCGCGATTGCGCTTTTAGTCATTCATTATATAGAGCCTAGCAGTTTGGCGTGCCTATTAGCTTACATGGTGCTTGGGTTTATGGTGTTAAATTTCCCTTTAGGAAAGATTTTTTTAGGCGATGGAGGGGCGTATTTTTTGGGCTTGGTGTGTGGGATCTCCCTTTTACATTTGAGTTTAGAGCAAAAAATCAGCGTGTTTTTTGGGCTCAATTTAATGCTTTATCCGGTCATAGAAGTGCTTTTTAGTATCCTTAGACGCAAAATAAAACGCCAGAAAGCCACCATGCCGGATAATTTGCATTTGCACACCCTTTTATTCCAATTCTTGCAACAACGCTCTTTAAATTACCCCAACCCTTTGTGCGCGCTTATTCTTATTCTGTGCAACCTGCCTTTTATTTTAATAAGCGTCTTTTTCCGCTTGGACGCTCATGCGCTCATTGTCATTAGCCTGGTCTTTATCGCATGCTATTTAATAGGCTATGCTTATTTGAACAGGCAAGTTTGCGCCTTAGAAAAGCGAGCGTTTTAATGAAAAAGCTCAAAAGTCTTTTTTTGAGCCTGCTTTTATGGGTCTATCCTTTAAGGAGTGAGCCAATCAATGAGGGGGCATACATTTTAGAAGAGATTGGCGATGTGCTCAGGTTTTTGCCTATTTTTGTAGGCACGGTCAGTTTGGCGATGCGCGATTATAGAGGTTTAGGGGAATTAGCGGTCGGCACATTAGTCACTCAAGGCGTGATTTATGGCATCAAAGGAGCTTTTAGCAACGCCCATAAAGATGGGGCTAGAGTGGAATTTGCTAAACGCCCGTGCTGTAATTCTTGGAGAGGCATGCCAAGCGGGCATGCTGGGGGGGTGTTTAGCGCGGCTGGGTTTGTGTATTACCGCTACGGGTGGAAGCCGGCTCTTCCTGTGATCGCTCTTGCAATACTCACTGACGCTAGCAGAGTGGTGGCAAGACAACACACGATCTTACAAGTTACGATCGGCAGCCTTATTGCATGGGGGTTTGCTTATTTATTCACTTCACGCTACAAACCTAAACAATGGATGCTCTACCCTGAAATTTCTAGCGATTTTAAGGGCAGTAGCCGCTATGGGGTGAGCTTTTCTTATCAATGGTAAAGGGATAAAGTGCTAAAAAAGTTATTGCTCATTTCGCTCTTTTTAGGGTTTTTAAGAGCGCAAGGCGAACATTATGAAATCATCGTTGAGCTTTCAAAGGCTTTTGTGAAAGCCAAAGACGCTTTTATTGCGATCGATAAAACCTATAAAACTTGTGTAGAAACCGGGCATGATCGCACCCAAATACGCCTTCAAAGCGCTTTTTTAGAGAACTTGTCTCAAACAGAACAGCAATTTGATGGTTATTTTGAGAAGGATTTTAAAAGCGTAGAAGTTTTAAAAACCTTGCTTAAAAACCTCCAATCGTTAGAAAAAACTTCCAACAAGCTTGCATGCGTTGCCCCAAAAAACGCTCAAAATTTTGAAATTTTAGAGGGAACGATAACCCAAATCATAGACTTAGAAAAACAGATGGATAAATTTATCAACGGCACAAAATAAAGCCCATTTTTGCATGATGACTTAATTGAATATTCATCGTAAAAAGCTCTAATTCAGTTTGAATGATAACCTTTTAAAAGCGTTCCTAGAAAATTGAGTTTCGCCATAAACAAAGCTTAGCAATCCCATTTAAAAAGCCAAAGCGTATTAAAGTTGGCTTTGAATATTCGTATTTGATGAGAGCCAAATCCCTAATACTTATTCTTTCTCAAGCGTTTCACCACATAATCCCCCACGCTTTGAATGATTTGCACCAAAACAATAATCACAACCACCGCATAAAAAAGCACATCGCCCCTATAACTTTGATAGCCAATCCTAATGGCTAAATCCCCCAAACCCCCAGCCCCTAACGCTCCTGCCATAGCCGAATAGCCTATTAAAGAAATTAAGGTGATGGTGATGTTATTCGCTAAAGAGGGCAAGCTCTCTAAAAGCATCATTTTAATGACCTCTAAATTAGACGCTCCCAAACTTAAAGTGGTTTCAATCTTGCCATGCTCTACTTCCATTAAAGAATTTTCAAAAAGCTTTGCGACAAAAGGAATGGCTGAAATAGCTAGCGGGATGATGCTCGCGCTAGAGCCAATGCTTGTGCCAATCAAAAAGCGCGATAAAGGCAAGAGCAAGATAATGAGAATGATAAAAGGGAAAGAGCGAGTCATGTTGATGGAAGTGTCTAAGATTTTATGCAAAAGGGGCTTGTTTAACAAATGCCCTTTTTTACTCACTAACAATAAAACCCCCAAAGGCAAGCCAAAAACAACCGCCAAAAAGCTCGCCACAAACACCATATAAAGCGTTTCTAGCGTGGCTTGAATGAGCATTTGAGAAATCATTTTAATCCTTTAATTTTTCCACTTGTAAGCCTAAAGCGTTTAAATACTCTAAAGCCCTTTGAGTCTCTGCAGTATTGCCTAAAAACCGCACCACTAAATACCCTATATCTTTAGTCGTAAGCTCTTCAATATTGCCTGAAATGATGCTCATGTCTATTTTAAAACGCTTAATCAAATTAGAAATGATCGGCTCGTCTAAATGCTCCCCTAAAAACACGATGCGATAAACGTCTTGCGATTTCTTATTTGCATGCTCGTTTCTGATGCCAAGCAATTCTTTAGTAACGGCATGTTTAGGGTTGGCAAAAATTTCTTCCACCGAGCCTCTTTCCACGATTTCGCCGCTGCTGATCACGCACATTTGATTGCACAATTCTTTAACCACTTCAATCTGGTGCGTGATGAAAACGACGCTCAAATCAAGCTTTTTTTGAATGCCGCTTAAAAGCGTTAAAATAGAATGCGTGGTTTTAGAATCCAAGGCGGATGTGGCTTCATCGCAAAGCAACAAATCAGGGCAATTCGCTAAACTCCTAGCGATCGCCACTCGTTGCTTTTGCCCACCGCTGAGCTGTTTAGGATAAAAATGCACTTTATCTTCTAGCCCCACTAATTCCAACAATTCATGCACCCTGGATTTGATCTTAGTTTTTTCCCATCGGGCGATTTCTAGAGCGAAAGCGACATTTTCAAACACATCTTTAGCACTCAATAAATTGAAATGCTGGAAAATCATGCCTATTTTTTGGCGCGCTTTTTGCAATTCTTTAGGCTTTAATTTTAACAGATTGACCCCATTGACTAAAACTTCGCCAGAACTGGGGCGCTCCAAACAATTAATCAAGCGGATGAGCGTGGATTTCCCCGCCCCTGAATAGCCTATCACGCCTAAAATATCGCCTTTTTTCAATTCCAAATTCACGCCTTTTAGAGCATGGAATCCGTTTTCATAAATCTTTTCAATGTTTTTTAATTCTACTACCATCGTTTTAACTTTGTATTTTGCTCACTTGGACATTTGCGCGTTATTTTCCACGCTATTGAGCCATAAAAACACTTGCACCACGCTTTCATACAATTCTTCAGGTATCGCACAATCTAATTCCACCTTTAAAAGCGAATCCACCAGCATGGGGTTAGAAAAGAGCGCTATATCGTATTCCTTAGCTTTTTGAATGATCCTTTTAGCCACTTCACCCACCCCGCTTGCGATCACTTTTGGGGCATGATCTTGCCCCATGTTATAGGCTAGAGCGGCGGCTTTTATGGTTTTATTCATCTAATACCCTAAAGTCAAAGAATCCGCATCATTCCAAGAGAAATTTTTTTCAAACCCTTTTGTTTTTTTCAAAATAGACGCAACGCTACGAACCAACATGTCCGTTTCAATATTCACGCGCCGCTTGAGTTTATAAGTCTTAAAAAGGGTGTTTTCTAAAGTGTAAGGGATAATCGTTAGCCAAAACCCCTTTTCTTCTACCTTGCTTAAAGTCAAACTCACCCCATCAATGGCGATAGAGCCTTGCTCAACGCACAATAAAAGCGTTTCTTTAGAAGCGCTAATGAAAAAATCCACTTGATTGGCGTTGTGAATGATTTTTTCAATGACCCCGATAGCGTCAATATGCCCTTGCACAAAATGCCCATCCAAACTCGCATCGGCTTTTAGAGCTGGCTCAATATGGACTAAATCCTTGTAATTTTCTAACGCTACGCTGTTTTGGGTTTTTTGGCTCAATTCCACGCTAAAATGCGTTTTTGAACTTTCTATGGCGGTCAAACATGCCCCATTAACCGCAATGCTATCGCCAAGCTTGGGATTGAGATCGCTCTCTACGCTTAAAATATTGTTGTGGAAACTTTTCACTTTAGCTATTTGATGGATTAGGCCACTGAACATCGTTAATGATTATTTTCCTTATGTTAGAATTCTTAAGTATTGTAACATATTAAATAAAACCATTAGGATAAAAGCATGTTTATTGATACGCATTGCCATTTGGATCACAAGGATTATGAAAACGATTTAGAAGAAGTGTTGAAAGAAAGCCTGGAAAAAGGCGTTACTCAATGCGTGATTCCGGGAGCGGACATGAAGGATTTGAAGAGAGCGATAGAAATTAGCGAAAAATTTGAAGGCGTGTTTTTTGCCATAGGCGCTCACCCTTATGATGTGGAAAGCTTTGATGAAAGCCTGTTTGAAAAGTTTGTTGGGCATCAAAAATGCGTGGCGATAGGCGAATGCGGACTGGATTACTACCGCTTGCCTGAATTGAATGAAAGAGAAAATTATAAAAGCAAGCAAAAAGAAATCTTTACCAAACAGATTGAATTTTCTATCCAACACAACAAGCCCTTGATTATCCACATCAGAGAGGCGAGTTTTGATAGTTTGAATCTTTTAAAAAGCTATCCTAAGGCTTTTGGGGTGTTGCATTGCTTTAACGCTGATGGCATGCTTTTGGAATTGAGCGATCGTTTTTACTACGGGATAGGAGGGGTTAGCACTTTTAAAAACGCTAAAAGACTGGTAGAGATCCTCCCTAAAATCCCTAAAAACAGGCTTCTTTTAGAAACGGATTCGCCTTATTTGACCCCACACCCTTTTAGAGGCACCAGAAATAGCCCTACTTATATCCCTTTAATCGCTCAAAAAATTGCCGAAATCATCAACATAGAAACTGAAGAGCTCGCTTCTTTAAGCACGCATAACGCTCAAACGCTCTTTAGTTTCCCCTGAAAATAAAGGCTGTATTTAAAAAAGTATTATTCAAGTTTGGTTATAATTAGAGCCATTATTGAACTTATCAAATGATCAGGATTTTAAAAAAGAATGAAATATTTTAATACCAAATGGTTGTTTTTTTTAATGACTCATTGGTTCTTACTGACTTCTTTAAGCCATGCGAAAATGGCTTTTGAATCTAATATTGACACCAAAGCGCTAGAGGCCTTTGGGGTTAATGCGAGCTTTTTATCCCAAATGCCAAACGCTTTAAAAAAAATGAATGAAGAAGAATGGAAAAGACTTGTCAAAAGATTTGATGTGAATTACCAGTTCATCCCCATCATTAAAAACATGCTCATAGAAGCGAGCGTGCCGCAAGAATTTTTGTTTTTAGCCATGGCCGAGTCTAAATTTTCATCAAGGGCTTATAGTAGGAAAAAAGCGGTAGGGATTTGGCAATTCATGCCAAGCACGGCTAAAGAATTAGGGCTTAAGGTCAATCATTACATTGACGAAAGAAGAGACCCCATTAAAAGCACTCAAGCAGCAATCACTTATTTGAAACGGCTCTACAAACAAACCGGGGAATGGTATTTGGTCGCTATGGCGTATAATTACGGCTTACGCAAGGTTCAAAACGCTATTAAAGCCGCCGGCACTTCGGACATTAAGATTTTGCTAGATGAAGATAAGAAATACCTCCCTAAAGAGACGCGAGAGTATATCCGCTCCATTCTAAGCCTAGCGTTAAAATTCAACAGCCTAGACAATCTCAAAGATAAAGAGTATCTACTCAATCGTGGGGCGAGAGTGAGTTTAGTGGGCGTCCCGTTTAAAAGGCACACTTCTTTAGTCCAAGTAGCCAAAAATTTAAACTTGAGTTTGGAAACCTTAAAATCCTACAACCACCAATTCCGCTATAACATTCTGCCCTCTAAAGACCCCACCTACACCATTTATATCCCTTATGAAAAACTCGCCCTTTTCAAACAACGCCAACTCAAACAAAATAAAAGCATTCAAGCTAGCCCTAAAAGCCCTTTCATCACCCATGTGGTCTTGCCTAAAGAAACCTTATCTTCTATCGCTAAACGCTATCAAGTCAGTATTTCTAGTATCCAATTAGCCAATAACCTCAAAGATTCTAATATTTTTATCCACCAGCGCTTAATCATCCCCACCAACAAAAAATTACTCGCTACAAGGGAATTTTAATGGGTTTGGCGTTAAAAAAAGTTTGTTTTTTAGGCGTCATTTTTTTGATTAGCGCTTGTGCGGTTAAAAAAGAGGGAATAAAGAATTTGTCTTATAAGCATGAAAGCTTGCGCGCTTATGAAAACGCTAAAGACTATGACCCGACAACCAAAAAAGCCGCCTATAAACGCAATTTTTTTGAACGCCATTTCAAACACCACTCCGATTCGCAAGATAGCAATACAAAACAACCCCTAGATAACGGCATGCGCGATTCTAGCGCGATCCAAAGAGCCACCATGCGCCCTTATCAAGTGGGGGGCAAGTGGTATTATCCCACTAAAGTGGATTTAGGCGAAAAATTTGATGGCATTGCGAGTTGGTATGGCCCCAATTTCCATGCCAAAAAAACCAGTAATGGGGAAATCTATAACATGTATGCCCACACCGCTGCGCACAAGACTTTACCCATGAACACCGTGGTGAAAGTCATCAATGTTGATAATAACTTAAGCACCATTGTGCGCATCAACGATAGAGGGCCTTTTGTGAGCGATCGCATCATTGATTTGTCTAATGCGGCCGCTAGGGATATTGACATGGTTAAAAAAGGCACCGCTAGCGTGCGTCTTATTGTTTTGGGTTTTGGTGGGGTTATCTCCACGCAATACGAACAATCCTTTAACGCCAGCTCTTCAAAGATCTTACACAAGGAATTTAAAGTCGGCGAGAGCGAAAAAAGCGTGAGCGGAGGGAAATTTTCTTTGCAAATGGGGGCTTTTAGAAACCAAATAGGCGCTCAAACTTTAGCGGATAAATTGCAAGCAGAAAATCCAAATTACAGCGTCAAGGTTGCTTTTAAAGACGATTTGTATAAGGTTTTAGTTCAAGGGTTTCAAAGCGAAGAAGAGGCTAGGGATTTTATGAAAAAATATAACCAGAATGCGGTTTTAACGAGAGAATGATTAAGTTATTGCTTTTAGATGTGGATGGCACGCTCACAGACGGGTCGTTGTATTTTGATGAAAATTTTCACGAATTCAAGGCTTTCAATGTCAAAGACGGGCTTGGCATGACGCTATGGCAAAAATTAGGCAAAAAAATCGCTATCATTACAGGAAGAACTTCAATCATGGTGAAAAAACGCATGGAGAGTTTGGGCGTTCAGTTTGTTTTTATGGGCGTTGAAAATAAAAGCGTGGTTGTGGAGCGGCTCAAAAAAGACTTGCAATTGAGTGCGCAAGAAATCGCATGCGTAGGCGATGATTATAACGATTTAGGCATGTTTAAGGCATGCGCTTGGAGTTTCGCTCCTTTTGATGCGCACCCCTTGCTTAAAAATAAGGCCTATAAAGTGTTGCAAAATTCAGGGGGTAAGGGGGCTGTTAGGGAAGCGATTGATTATCTTTTAACATTAGAAGGCTTGCAAGATGAAGCGCTCAAGCTTTACCTCTAATAGCGTTTTAAACTTTTTTGTGGTTTTATCTTTCATCACGATAGGGCTAGTGTTTTTCTTTTTGCGTTCCCAACCCACTAGCGTGGTCTCTAAAGAAAATATCCCTAAAATTGAATTAGAAAATTTTAAAGCGTTTCAAATCAACGATAAAATCCTTGATCTGTCCATAGAGGGTAAAAAAGCTTTACAATACGATGATTACGAAATCTTTTTTGATTCTAAAATCAGCCGTTATGATGAAGACACCATTGAAAGCGTTGAATCCCCTAAAGCCAAACGGCAGCAGGATTTGTATTTCTTCCCTAATGGGGTTACTTACAAAAGAAGCGATGATTCTAGTTTTTGGAGTGAAACAGGGATTTACAACCATAAAGAGCAAAATTTTAAAGGCAAGGGCCGTTTCATCCTCACTTCAAAGGACAGCAAGGTTGAAGGGCTTGACATTTCCTATTCGCATGCATTAGCTATTATTGAAGCTCAAAGCATTCAAGCCAATTTGTTTTTAGATGAAATCAAACAGAGCCAAAAAGAAAAGAAAAAACTCCCCACTTTCAAAGGAGGATTTTAATGCGTTGGTGGTGTTTTTTGGTGTGTTGTTTTGGTATTTTAAGCGTGATGAGCGCTCAAAAAACAGACAATAAAGGTTTGAAAAAAGAAAGAGAGCTTTTAGAGATTACCGGCAACCAATTTGTAGCGAACGACAAAACAAAAACCGCCGTTATTCAAGGCAATGTGCAGATCAAAAAGGGTAAAGACCGGTTGTTTGCGGATAAAGTGAGCGTGTTTTTAAACGATAAACGAAAGCCAGAGCGCTATGAAGCCACAGGGAACACGCATTTTAACATCTTTACAGAGGACAATCGTGAAATCAGCGGGAGCGCTGACAAGCTCATTTATAACGCACTGAATGGGGAATACAAATTATTGCAAAATGCGGTGGTTAGAGAAGTGGGAAAATCCAATGTCATCACCGGTGATGAAATCATTTTAAACAAAGCTAAAGGCTATGCTGATGTGTTGGGGAGCGCGAAGCGGCCCGCTAAATTCGTGTTTGATATGGAAGATATTAATGAAGAAAATCGTAAGGCTAAATTGAAGAAGAAAGGCACTAAGGAAAAACCATGATCGTTATTAAAGACGCTCATTTTCTCACTTCTTCTAGCCAGCTTTTTCAATGCCCTGCGAGCTTAACTTCTGAGATGGTCATTTTAGGGCGCAGCAATGTAGGCAAAAGCTCGTTTATTAATACCTTGTTAGGAAAAAATCTCGCCAAAAGTTCAGCAACGCCCGGAAAAACCCGTTTAGCGAATTTTTTTTCCACCACTTGGGAAGATAAAGAAAACGCCTTAACGACCACTTTTAATGTGATTGATTTGCCCGGGTTTGGCTACGCTAAAGTTTCTAAAAGCTTGAAAAAAGAATGGGAGGGGTTTTTATGGGAATTGTTGAGCGTTAGGGTTTCTATCAAACTTTTTATCCATTTAGTGGATGCACGCCATTTGGATTTAGAAATTGATAAAAACGCTAAAGAAAACATTCAAGCCCTTTTAAGGCCCGATCAAGCCTACCTTTCTCTTTTTACGAAATTTGACAAGTTGAATAAAAACGAGCAACACCGCCTTTTTTTAAACGCTCCTAAACCTTTTTTAATCAATACCACCCATTTTAACGCTCTTTCTTCAAAATACCCAACCCTTGAAATCGTGCGCCAAACCCTTTTGAAATACTTGCTCACTAACCCCTCATAAGTCGCAAAAACCATGCTCTCTTTAAAACAAGATTCCTTTTTTTTCTTATGCTTAGGGATCTTGGGGTTTTATTTTTATAGCCTTTTGAGGGATTTGATGCCTTTTTTACCCCCCATGATTGGGTTTTTATTCTTGTTTTATGCGAAAAAATACGATCATTTTTTACCCAGTTTGAGCGTGTTTGGTTGTTTGTTTTGGTTTGAAAGCATGCATTTAAAGACTTTAGGCGTTTTGGCTTTATTGTTTTTAATCTACCATCAAATCGTCTATAAAAACTCTTTAAAGCTTTTTAATGACGGCTTTTTATTCAAAACTTTGCATGTTTTTTTGGTTTATTGCCTTTATTTATCGTGCTTTTTTTCGGTGTCCTTGAGTTTGAAAATACTCGGCTTTCTCGCTCTTTTTGCTTTAATAGAGAGCGCTTTGTGGGGTTTGTATGAAAAATCTTCGTTATAAGCTTTTGCTCTTTGTTTTTATAGGATTTTGGGGGTTATTGGTTTTAAATTTATTTATTTTAAGCGTTAAAAATCAAGAATACTATGAAAAACTGGCTGAACGAAACATGACTAAAAAGGAATTTTTAATCCCTACAAGGGGCAATATTACAGACAGAAATGATGAGTTTTTAGCCACTAATGAATTGGTGTTTGGCGTGTTTTTGCCCAGCGGATTGAAACAAAAAGAGCTTTTAGAAAAAATTGAAATCATCCAAACATTTTTCCCTAACTTTTCTAAAGAAGTGCTTTTAAACAATTACCAAAAAGAAAACTCGCTCTATAACCATAACCTCATTAAAGTGGTTGGCTTCATTCCTTATGCCACCATGCAACCTCTTTATGCCAAACTCATCCAAACTCAAGGCATTTTTGCGCTTCCCTTAGACAAGCGCTACTACCCTAATAACGCTTTAGCTTCGCATGTTTTAGGCTATGTGGGGGTGGCAAGCTTGCAGGATTTGAAAGACGATGAGGAGAATCAATACAGCCAGATTGTGGGCAAAACCGGCATTGAAAAAGAATACAACAAGCTTTTACAAGGCAAGGTGGGCTATAAAATCATGCGCGTCAACGCGTTCAATCAAGAATTAGCCACCTTAGAAGTAGTGCCACCAAGCACCAACAACCACTTGCAATTGAGTTTAGACAAACGCTTGCAAAAAGAAGCGGACAAGCTCTTTGAAAATAAAAGGGGGGCTATTTTAGTGATGGATGCAGAAAGTGGGGAATTGCTCGTTGCAGGAAGTTACCCTGAATACAATTTGAACGACTTTGTAGGCGGGATCAGTCAAGACAAATGGCAAAAATTTCAAGATGATATTTATAACCCCCTACTAAACCGCTTCGCTAACGCCTTGTATCCGCCGGGATCTGTGGTTAAAATGGGCGTGGGCTTGAGCTTTTTAGAAAACCTTAATATCACAGAAAACACCACCATACCCACCCCGCCTTTTATTGAAGTGGGTAAGCGCAAATTCAGAGACTGGAAAAAAACAGGGCATGGCAATTCTAATTTGTATAAAGCCATTAGGGAGTCTGTGGATGTGTATTTTTATAAATTTGGGCTTGAAATTTCTATAGAAAAACTCTCTAAAACCTTAAGGGAAGTGGGCTTTGGGGAAAAAACGGGCGTTGATTTGCCGAATGAATTTGTGGGGATTGTGCCGGATAATTTGTGGAAACTCAAACGCTTCAATCAAGATTGGCGCGTTGGGGACACGCTCATTACCGCTATTGGGCAAGGCTCTTTTTTAGCCACGCCCTTGCAGGTTTTAGCCTACACGGGACTCATTGCTACGGGCAAACTGGCAACGCCTCATTTTGCTATCAACAACCAACAACCGCTCAAAGATCCCTTAAATAGCTTTCAAAAAAAGAAGCTCCAAGCCTTGCGCGTTGGCATGTATGAAGTGTGTAACCATAAAGACGGCACCGCTTATCATTCCACAAGGGGTTCTAAGGTTACTTTAGCGTGTAAAACCGGCACCGCGCAAGTCGTGGAAATCGCTCAAAACATCGTCAATCGCATGAAAGAAAAGGATATGGAATATTTCCATCGATCCCATGCGTGGATTACCGCATTCTTGCCTTATGAAAAACCCAAATACGCTATCACTATTTTAGTAGAACATGGGGAAGGGGGGTCAAAACTGGGGGGCTTGTTAGTGAAAATGAGCAATAAACTCTATGAGCTTGGCTATCTTTAATCAAATTTTAAACCTTTTCAAAAACGCAACCTTTTAAACGCTAAAGACCATTAGCCAACTTGTTTCCAACTCATTCCACCGCTCTATAACCCAGTCTAACGGGTGGTTTAAAACTGGTCTTTATTGGAGCAAATTCTAAAAGCGTAACTTTAATGAGATTTAGACTTGCTGTGTTTTTGGCTTTATTCTAATCGCATGATGGTTAAAGTCTTGCTTAATATTTTTAAAAAATGGGGTTTTAGTTATTTGGCTTCATCGTTTTGGATTTTATCATTATTTTCTTAAAGGGATAGGGGGTTATTTTGCGCCATTTCCCCCCTTAAGAAATAACGCTTTTTAAGAAATTGTCGCTTGATTAGCGCAAGCTCTTTTATAGTTTTATTTTAAAAATACTTTTAGCGTTTTTAATGCTCAATGAGAAAAGAGCTTTTTATTAGCGCCTAAAGCACTCCCATTCATCTTAAAGATGAATGTTATCCAAATGGCTTAAAAAGCCGGGATAATCGCCCCCTTATAGGTATCCAAAATAAATTTCCTGGTCTTTTCACTCTGCAAAACTTCAATCAGCGCTTTTATGGCTTCATCTTGCGCATTATCCTCACGAGCGGCTATTAGATTGGCATAAGGCGAGTCCTTGTCTTCTGAAAATAAAGCTCCGGTGAGTTTTGCTTGCAAGGCATAATTCCCTGTTACAATAGCTCCATCCACATCCCCTAAAACTTTAGGCAATAGCGCGGCTTCTAAAGGCTTGATTTTGATGTTGTAAGGGTTTTTGACAATATCAAACTCCGTAGCGTATAGATTGCTTGGATCTTTGAGAGCGATAAGGCCTTGTTTATGGAGTAAAATCAACGCCCTGCCTTGATTGGCCGGATCATTTGGCACAGCAATCACTGAGCCTTTTTTAAGGTTTTTAATGTCCGTGATTTTTTGAGAATAAAATCTTAAAGGCTCCACATGGATATTGGCCAAACCAACAAGGTGCATTTTTCTGTCCAAATTAAACCGATCCAAATAAGGGCGGTGCTGGAAGTAATTCGCGTCTAAAGAGCCGTCATTGAGCGCTAAATTAGGCAACACATAATCGGTAAAAGATACGATCACTAATTTGATCCCTTTCTCTTTCAAATCGTCCACGACTGATTGCAAGATTTGTGCATGCGGAACGGGGTTAGCGCCCACTTTAAGCTCACGAGTGATTTTGTGGTCTTCTTTTTTTTCTTTGTGGTGTTTGGCGTCTAAAAGGTTAAACAAACCTAAAACAATTACCCCTACACTAATAACACGCTTGAATATATTCATAAAAAACCCTTTATTAAAAAAAATTAATTCAAAAATGATAAAAAGATAAAACGATACGAAAACTTTAGAAACTGGCAAAGAATAAAAAGAAAAGGATTCAACCAAGAAAAACGAAGTTTCTCTTGATCAAACAGCGAACTAAACCATTAAAGCTTAATGGAATTTTCTTTAAGATACTCTGCAACGCCTTGGTGAGTTGCTTTCATGCCTTTATCGCCTTTTCTCCAGCCTGCTGGACATACTTCACCATGTTCTTCAAAGTGCAAGAGAGCGTCTACCATGCGAAGCATTTCATCTGCATTCCTACCTAATGGCAAGTCATTGATCACTGCGTGTCTTACTTTCATGTTTTTGTCAATCAAAAAAGCTCCTCTCAAAGCGATCGCTTCTTCAAACAGCACATCATAGTCTCTAGAAATGCTCTTAGTAATATCAGCCACCATGGGGAAAGTTACTTGACCGATACCGCCTTTTTCCACAGGGGTGTTTTTCCATGCGAAATGCACTTGTTCGCTGTCAATAGACACGCCAATCACATTAAAGCCTTTTTCTTGGAAGTCTTTCACTCTTTTGTCAAATGCAATGATTTCTGTAGGGCATACAAAAGTAAAATCTTTTGGCCAGAAGAAAAGAATCGCACCGTTCTTACCCAAATTTTTAGAAAGCTCAAAGTGTTCATCAACCTCATTGTTTCCTAAAACGGCAGGCGCTTTAAAGTCCGGGGCAAGTTTTGTAACTAACATATACAACTCCTTAAGTGTTTTAAAATTTTGTTGGATCAAAATTAAACCTAAAAACAGATTTAATTTATTATGCTTTCCACTCAATCAGCGGAAACATAGTGGAGTATATTCTTAAAAAGTTAATGAAAAGATATTTTCTTTAATATTTTAAGATTTTATGAAAAATAGTTTCATTTTTACTGCTTGTATTTTCTTAATGGTGTTATAATCGCTTCATAAATCATACGAAAGGAATTGTTATGTTAATCGCTCGCTTTAAAAAAGCTTTCATTTCTTATTCTTTAGGTGTGCTCATTGTTTCATCGTTATTGGGCGTGGCTAACGCTTCAGCACAAGAAGTCCAAGTCAAGGATTATTTTGGGGATCAAGCCATCAAGCTTCCTGTTTCTAAAATAATCTACTTGGGTAGCTTTGCAGAAGTGCCTGCTATGTTCCATACTTGGGATAGGGTCGTGGGCATTTCGGATTACGCTTTTAAATCTGATATTGTTAAAGCCACTCTCAAAGATCCTGAACGCATTAAATCCATGAGCAGTGATCATGTGGCGGCGTTGAATGTGGAGCTTTTAAAAAAGCTTAGCCCTGATCTTGTGGTAACCTTTGTGGGTAACCCTAAAGCGGTAGAGCATGCGAAAAAATTTGGTATATTATTCCTTTCTTTCCAAGAAAAAACCATTGCAGAAGTCATGGAAGATATTGACGCTCAAGCTAAAGCCTTAGAAATTGACGCTTCTAAAAAACTGGCTAAAATGCAAGAAACTTTGGATTTTATCAAAGAGCGTTTGAAGGGCGTTAAAAAGAAAAAGGGAGTGGAACTTTTCCATAAAGCCAATAAAATTAGCGGCCATCAAGCCCTTGATTCAGACATTTTAGAAAAAGGGGGTATAGACAATTTTGGCTTGAAATACGTTAAGTTTGGGCGCGCTGACATTAGCGTGGAAAAAATCGTTAAAGAAAACCCTGAGATTATCTTTATTTGGTGGATAAGCCCGCTTAGCCCTGAAGACGTGTTGAACAACCCTAAGTTTTCTACCATTAAAGCCATCAAAAACAAGCAAGTTTATAAACTCCCCACAATGGATATTGGCGGGCCTAGAGCCCCGCTCATTAGCTTGTATATTGCTTTAAAAGCCCACCCTGAAGCGTTTAAGGGCGTGGATATTAATGCGATGGTTAAAGACTACTATAAAGTGGTTTTTGATTTGAATGATGCAGAAATTGAACCCTTTTTATGGCATTAATTTTTAAAAAGGGGCTGATATTTTTAGCCCTTTGTGTATCGCGCTAGGCTTAGAACAAGCCCTATAGCGATACAATTCGCTAAAAGCGAACTCCCTCCATAGCTCAAAAACGGCACCGCTAGACCTTTAACCGGAAGAATTCCTCCCACCCCAAAGGCGTTGATCACCAAAGAAAAACTGATGAGCAGCACCACGCCCACGCAAAATAGCGAGTATTTTGGCTCTTTCAAGCGGTTAGCGATCCTAAAAATCAAAACGATCAAAACAGAAAACAAAATAAAACAAACGCATAGCCCCAAAAATCCCCATTCTTCGGCGATCCCAGCTAAGACCATGTCTGTATGCACTTCGCTCAAAAATCCAAGCTTGATTTGCCCAAGCCCAAGCCCTTGCCCAAACAACCCCCCATTATGCATGGCATTGCCCGCATGAAAGACTTGATAGGATTCGGGCAAGTCGCTTATTCTAAGAGCGTTCGCTAATCTATCCGGCAAGAGCGTGAAAAGCGAGTTTTGCAAATTAGACCACCACAATTTTAGGCGCAAAATCCTATGAGCACTTGTAACAATCGCTAAAACGCTGATCGCAAACGCCCCTGAAATAATCAAGCCAAACAAATGCGTGCTCCCCCCAGAAAAAACCAACAACACCGCTAAAACCGCCCCCAAAAGAACGATCTGCCCCAAATCGTTTTGCAAAACCCCTACCCCAATCGCTAAGGCTACAAACACCACCGAATAAGGCACAAAAGTGATGAGTTCTTCTTTGACATTAGCCTTTTCTTTTGCCACAAAGGTGCGAGACAAACTCCACGCAAGAAAAAAGGTGAAACCAATCTTTAAAAACTCCAAAGGCGCTAGAGAGAAAAACCCCAAACGAATCCATCGCTTCGCCCCCCCAGCGCTACTGGAAAGGCTTTCTGGCAAAAAAAACATGCCAATAATGAGTAATGGTGGGACAAAAAGAAGAAAAAACCCCAAACGGCTAAACCACTTGCTAGGATCAACCCTAGACAACCCCCACATGATAACAATCCCTATGATCGCGCTCACAAGCTGGCGTATGAAAAAATGGAATTCCCCATAATGATACAGCACCACTGTGGTGTAAGTTGAGAGCGAATAGCTCATCAATACCCCCAAAAAAATCAATAGCGAAGCGCAAAAAAACAGGTTTCTGTCTGTAGTCATTAGGATTTCCTTATTTTGGTTTTTGAATAGGCGTTCTCTTAAGGTATTTTAGGGGTATTTTACACTATAATGGCTCTGAATTGGCTTATCGCTCAAGCTTAAGCATGCTTTGGAATTGATCGCATCCTTTAATGAAAAAGCGAGCCGGTTTTGGAATGCTTTTTGCATGCTATGAATTTGCAAGGGTTTAAAAAAGGGGTTTTGTATGGATTTTTCTAAAGCGTTTGGGTTGGTTTATAAGGCGTTGGATTATAGGGCTTTAAGGCAAGATATGATCGCTTCTAACATCGCTAATGTGGATACCCCCTTTTACAGGCCAAAGGATTTGGATTTTGAAAGCGTTTTAGCGGAGAAAAAAGCAGAAATTTTTGAAAACCAATCTAATAAAGTTTTGCCTTTAGCCCACACTAACCCTAGGCATTTAGACTTTGAAAATAGCGCTAAAGATGGGGCAAGCCTTTTTTTTAGAGACGGGCATTTGGCTAAAAATGATGGCAACAGCGTGGATTTAGACATAGAAACGAGTGAAATGGGCAAGAACTCTACCATGTATTTAGCCTTGAGTTCTGCCTTAAAAAAGTATCGAGGCGTGATCAATTACGCCATTGATTCCAGTAAGAATTTATAGTTAAGGGAAAGCATGTTTTTATCTTCTTTTGATATTAGCGGTTATGGTTTGTCCGCCCAACGCTTAAGGGCTAATTTGATTTCTTCTAATATCGCTAACGCTAACACCACGCGCACGAGCGAAGGAGGTCCTTATAGGAGGCAAGAAGCGGTGTTTAAGGCTTTTGATTTCAATGAGATTTTAAACCAAAAAATCGCCCAAAACCATCAAATTACCCCCTATGAAGACCCCTTAGATGAAGGCGATGACAACCCCTTAATCCCCATCACAAGCGTGGTGGTGG
Organism: Helicobacter pylori NCTC 11637 = CCUG 17874 = ATCC 43504 = JCM 12093; assembly: GCF_900478295.1. Lineage (NCBI taxonomy): Bacteria > Pseudomonadati > Campylobacterota > Epsilonproteobacteria > Campylobacterales > Helicobacteraceae > Helicobacter > Helicobacter pylori. The sequence continues at coordinate 182,050 of NZ_LS483488.1, read as the reverse complement.
ATAAGATTGTGCGCGATGATAGCGAGCCTTTGATGAAATACGATCCCAGCCACCCTGACGCTAACGCTCAAGGCTATGTGGCTTACCCCAATGTGAATGCGGTGGTTGAAATGGCGGATTTAGTGGAAGCGACTAGAGCTTATCAGGCCAATGTTGCAGCCTTTCAAAGCGCTAAAAACATGGCACAAAACGCGATTGGTATGTTACAAACATGAACGATTTTCAACAATTTATGGTAGTATAAGAAAATTTAGGTAGTATTAGCCAAAGATCAGTAGAATACAAAATGAATAAAATATTTAATAGAGTTAAATTTTTAAAAAAGAGCTTAAGGAGGTTCTATGCAAGCCATACACAATGATAAAAGCTTATTGAGTCCTTTCTCTGAGCTTAACACGGACAACAGGACTAAAAGAGAAGAATCAGGTAACGCCTTTAAAGAACAAAAAGGTGGGGAGTTTTCTAAACTCTTGAAACAATCTATCAATGAGCTTAACAACACTCAAGAGCAATCTGATAAAGCCTTAGCGGATATGGCGACAGGGCAAATCAAAGACTTGCACCAAGCGGCTATCGCCATAGGGAAGGCTGAAACGAGCATGAAACTCATGCTTGAAGTGCGCAACAAAGCGATCAGCGCTTATAAAGAGCTTTTAAGAACGCAGATCTAGTCTCTTAAGTGGCTTCTCTTTAAATGATCGCCTGGTCCTTTTTAAAGAGAGGGTTTGTTGTTGCTACGCCCCCTTTTAACAGATTTTACCATCAAAAATTCATGCTTTCATGCGTTGTGAGAAACCGAATCTACGCCATTTTCAAGTAAGCGTTCATGGATAATAAAAACATTGATCCTAACTTCAACCTAGAGCAATTCTTAGAAACCCAAAGAGATAAGGGTTCTGTTACAGCATTAATCTTTTTATTGCTTTTTTTTATTTTTTTAATGGTGGCTTTTAAAAAAGCTTTTTTTGCCCAAGCCAACATGCCCACTCTGGTGATGAGCAAACAAGACACTGCGACTAGAGGGACTATCTATAGTCAAGACAACTACAGCCTGGCCGCTTCGCAAACCCTTTTCAAACTGGGCTTTGATACAAGGTTTTTAAACCCGGATAAAGAAGATTTTTTCATTGATTTCCTTTCTATTTATAGCAATATCCCTAAAAAGTCCTTAAAAGACGCCATCAATACGAAAGGTTATATTATTCTAGCCTATGATCTCACGCCCAATATGGCTGCTAATATTAGAGACTTGAATAAGAAATTTTTAGCCTTTGGGGTTTTTCAAAATTTCAAAGACACGCACGATAAAGTGTGGCAAAAGCAAGGGCTAAACATTGAAGTGAGCGGCGTTTCCAGGCATTACCCTTATCAAAATAGCCTAGAGCCAATCATTGGCTATGTGCAAAAACAAGAAGAAGACAAGCTCACTTTAACTACCGGTAAAAAAGGCGTTGAAAAATCTCAAGATCACTTGCTTAAAGCCCAACAAAATGGCATAAGAACAGGCAAAAGAGACGTGAGTTTTAACTTTATCCAAAACCACTCTTACACAGAGGTTGAACGGCTTGATGGCTATGAGGTGTATTTGAGCGTTCCTTTAAAGCTCCAAAGAGAAATTGAAACCCTATTAGATAAAACTAAAGACAAACTCAAGGCTAAAGAAATCCTAGTGGGTATCATTAACCCTAAAAGCGGGGAAATTTTATCGCTAGCTTCAAGCAAGCGCTTCAATCCTAATGCGATTAAAACCAGCGATTATGAAAGCTTGAATTTGAGCGTTGCCGAAAAGGTTTTTGAGCCAGGCAGCACGATCAAACCCATTGTTTATTCCTTGCTGTTGGATAAGAATTTGATCAACCCTAAAGAACGCATTGATTTAAACCATGGCTATTACCAATTAGGAAAATACACCATTAAAGACGACTTTATCCCTAGTAAAAAAGCCGTTGTGGAAGACGTTTTAATCCAATCTAGCAATGTGGGCATGATAAAAATCAGCAAAAACCTCAACCCAGAGGATTTCTATAACGGGCTTTTAGGCTATGGATTTTCTCAAAAAACCGGCATTGATTTATCTCTAGAAGCCACAGGAAAGATCCCTCCTTTGTCCGCTTTCAAGCGTGAAGTGTTAAAGGGGAGCGTTTCTTATGGCTATGGGCTGAACGCGACTTTTTTGCAGCTTTTAAGGGCTTATGCGGTGTTTTCTAATGAAGGCAAATTGACTACCCCTTATTTAGTGCAACGAGAAACCGCCCCTAATGGCGATATTTACATCCCTAGCCCCAAACCCACTTTTCAAGTCATTAGCCCCAAAAGCGCTAGAAAAATGAAAGAAACCTTAATCAAAGTGGTGCGTTATGGCACAGGCAAAAACGCTCAATTTGAAGGGCTATACATAGGGGGCAAAACAGGCACGGCTAGGGTCGCTAAAAACGGGAGTTATAGCGCGCAGTCCTACAACAGCTCTTTTTTTGGGTTCGCTGAAGATGAAAGGCAGGTTTTCACTATCGGCGTGGTTATCTTAGGCTCGCACGGCAAGGAAGAATATTACGCCAGCAAGATTGCAGCCCCTATTTTTAAAGAAATCACCGAAATTTTAGTGCGTTACAATTACCTCTCGCCCTCTATTGCGATTCAAAATGCGTTGGAGAAAAACCGCTTTAAGATAAAATAAAAGGCTCTTTTCAACCCAAACCCCAAAAAGGAGTCTTAAGTTGCCGGCTCTGTGGCATTAAGGCCAAATTTAGAGGACAGATTAGAAAAAATCTGTTTAAGTTAGATTGAACCCAATTAAATAAAATGAGACTTGCATGATCCCTAGAAAGACAATCAAAACTAACCCTTAAATCAAAAAGAATGCGGATTAACTTGTTATTGTAATTTAAACGCAAAGTTTACAATAGGCGAGTGTTCAAAATTTAATCAAATAATGTAAAATTAGAGCGACTATAAACTTGGCAGTATCAACTAGGCTCATTAAAAGGCGAAATTCAAATGATTAAAAGCATAGAGATTGAAAATTACAAAAATTTCAAGTACTTTAAAATGGAAAATTTTAAATAAAGGAAGTTAAAAAATTAAAAGAAAACAACCTTTAAAGGTTGTTTGCTAAAATCTCACTTCATTTGCAAAGCCACTTCTTCAGCGAAATTTTCTGCCTTTTTCTCAATGCCTTCGCCCAATTCAAAACGAATATACTCAGTGATTGTTAAATCATCATCCCACTCTTTGGAACAATCAGCAACCACTTGAGCGATAGTTTTTTTATCGTCCATGACATAGAATTGCCCTAAAAGGGTCAGGCGTTGATCAATAAGGGTGTTATCAGCGATAAACCTTTCCATCTTTCCAGGAACGATTTTATCCCAGATTTTTTCAGGCTTGCCCTGCTCTTTTAATTCGTCTTCAAAAGCTTTCTTTTGATGGGCTAAAACTTCATCGCTCAATTCAATGCGGCTCCCAAAAGTGGGGATGTTTTTCAAAGGTTTGCCCAAGCGTTTGGCCTCTTCATTGTCTTTTTCAATTTCAGCGATCAAGGCTAAAGTTTCTTTTTTGACAAAATCAAGGCTAAAGTCTTTGCAATCTAGCACTTGAGGCTTCATCGCTGCGGCATGCATAGCGATGTTTCGGGCCAGTTCCACCACTTTTGGAGCGTTTTTCTCATTATCGTATTTTATACCGATTAACACGCCCACTCTAGCGTTAGAATGCGCATAACCATTGATGATATGAGAGCTAGGGGCTTTTAAATGAGCGATTTTTCTCACTAAAATGTTTTCACCAATCACAGCGATTTGAGAGTGCAAATATTCTTCAAAAGGCTTGTTGTCTAACGGGCTTTTAAGCAGTTCTTCTGTGGTATGAATATTGTGGGCTTTGATCGTTTCTAAAGTTTTTTTCACCAATTCCTTAAAGCCCTCATTTTTAGCCACAAAATCCGTTTCGCTATTGATTTCTACCATCATTGCGCTTTTAAAATCAGGAGCTACTTCTAAAGCGACCACGCCCTCAGCAGCGATCCTATCGGCCTTTTTAGCGGCTTTACTCAAGCCTTTTTCGCGCAAGAAATCAATGGCCTTTTGCAAATCCCCAGCCACTTCCACAAGGGCTTTTTTGCAATCCATCATGCCCGCATCGGTTAAGTCCCTTAATTTTTTGACTAATTGAGCGCTAATTCCTGACATTATTCGGCTCCTTGAGTGATTTCTTTTTGGATTTCAGCGAGCATTTCTTCTTTTTCTTCATTGCTCACAAACTCTATCTCTTCGCTATTTTCATCCGCATGGACGATTTCTTCTTGCATGAGTTCTCGCCCCTCTAAAATCGCTTCGCTCATTTCTTTACAAAATAGCCTAATAGAGCGGATCGCATCGTCATTTCCAGGAATGGGGTAATCCACCAAATCAGGGTCGCAGTTAGTGTCCAAGGGAGCCACGATAGGGATATGGAGTTTTCTTGCTTCAGCGACAGCGATTTTTTCTTTAGCCACATCAATCACAAAAATCATATCAGGGATTTTTTTCATGTGGCGTACCCCACCAAGATATTTATCCAACTTTTCTTTTTTCCTTAAAATCATGAGCTTTTCTTTTTTAGTCAATAGATCAATTTGACCGCTATTTTCCATTTCTTCAATGATTTCTAATTTTCTCACCGATTTTCTAATGGTGCTAAAATTAGTCAGCATGCCACCAAGCCAGCGGTAATTGACATAAGGGACTTGAATGCTTTCAGCAAATTCTTTCAAAGTCTCGTTGGCTTGTTTTTTAGTGCCTACAAACATGATGCTCTTGCCTTGAGCGCTCGCATCGCGCACGATATTATAGGTGTATCTAAAATAGCGCAAAGTTTTTTGCAAATCAATAATATGGATATTTTTCCTAACGCCAAAAATGAATTTTTTGGTTTTAGGGTTCCAACGCCTTGTTTGGTGTCCAAAATGCACACCGCATTCTAATAAATCTTTCATGGTTACCATGAGAATATTCTCCTTAAAGTTATTTTGGTTCTCTTCCTCCATGCTCATTTGATTCTTAAAATTTCTTAAGAACACCTAAATACAAGGATTAGCATGTGTGAATTTGACGCTGTCTTTGCCTTTGATTCCTATAAAATGATAGAAAAACGACAAAACCTTATGATTATAGCAAAAGATTAGGGTTTTTTAGCTTAAGTAAAAAAGGCTTTTAGGTTATAATAAAGACAAAACAGAATTTTAGGATAGATCTCAATGGATACAAAAAGACAATGCATGGCTTTAAAGGCTTCAGCAGGGAGCGGGAAGACTTTCGCTTTGAGCGTGCGGTTTTTGGCCCTATTGTTTAAGGGGGCTAATCCTAGCGAGATTTTAACGCTCACCTTCACTAAAAAAGCCACCGCCGAAATGAAAGAGCGCATTTTAGACTATTTAAAAATTTTGCAAAAAGAAAACCTTGAAAATGAAAAAGAAAAATCCCAAAATATCCTAAAAGAATTAGAAGAAAAATACCATTTAGACCCTAGTTTGGTGCGAAATAGCGCTCAAAAAATCTACCAACGCTTTTTAAACGCTGAAGTGAGAATCAGCACTATTGACGCGTTTTTTCAAAGCATTTTAAGGAAATTTTGCTGGTTTGTGGGGTTGAGCGCGAATTTTGAAGTCAATGAAGACACCAAAGTGCACCAGCGACAGCTTAATGAGGGTTTTTTGAGCGCTTTAAATAACGAACAGCTTGAGGAATTGAGCGCTTTTATCGTCCAATGCTTAAGCTATGATAGTTACACAAGCGATTCTATTTTAGAGCGGTTGCGTTTTTTAAAAAACAAGCTCTATTTATTTGATCCCAATAAAAAAGAGCCTGTATTTGATGAAGAGAGTTTTTTAGAAAAACTAAGAAGCTTAAACAACCAAATTCAAAGCATAGAAACAGCGTCAGATAGGGCTAAAGAAGCCATTAAATGCGATAGTTTTAGGGGATTTTTAAACAGCTCTTTAACCTGGCTTGAAAAAAAGAGCGAATACATCTATTTCAAAAAATTAAAAGATGAAATCCCCACTTTAGAGAGCGAATGCGAAGAGATTGAAAACGATCTAAAACGCTATTATGAAGCCAGAGAAACCGCATTATTTAAAAAATTCCCTAAATTCATCCAGCTTTATGATAACGCCACTTCTAAAATCCAAGCATTAGATTTTGATGCGATTAAAGATAAGGTTCATGTCTTATTGAATGGTTATGAAGAAATGCCGGCAGAGTTTTTTTATTTCAGGTTGGACAGCAAGATTGCGCACATTTTGATTGATGAATTTCAAGACACGAGTTTGAACGATTATAAGATTTTAGCCCCTTTTATTGATGAAATTAAAGCCGGGATAGGGCAAGCAAAATGGCACAGGAGCGTGTTTTTTGTGGGCGATGTCAAGCAGAGCATTTATGCCTTTAGGGGGAGTTTTAGCTCCTTGTTTGAAAGCGTTGCTAAGGATTTTTACCACGATAATTTACCATTCAACCACCGCAGTTCGCCTTTGATCATTAATTATGTGAACACCATTTTTAAAAAGGCTTATCAAAATTTCTCCACCGCTTATTTGGAGCAAAAATACCCTAAAGCTTCCAACAATAAACATGTTACAGAGGGCTATGTTAAAGTCTCTTTAGTGGCTGATGATAGAGAGTTGCTATTAGATCAGATCTTACAAGAAGCTAAAAACCTTTTAGAGCATCGCATTGAGCCTAAAGACATTACCATTTTATGCGCCACTAATGCTGACGCTTTAGAAATCAAAAATTATTTGCAACAGAATTTGAGCGAGATTCGCCCAAGCACGGAATCTAGCGCTAATTTGTCTCAATTTGTAGAATCTAAGATCATTAAGAACGCTTTAGAATACGCTCTAGCTGAAGAACCTTACAAGCCCTTTTACAAGCACAGCGTTTTAAAACTCGCTGGATACTTGCATGATGATGCCATCACTTTAGCTGGTTTTAACCCCAAAAAAGAGAGCGTGGCAAGCTTTGTATGGAAAGTGATGGAATGGTTTGAGCTTTATGGAGAGCCTGCACAAAGCTGCTTGGAGTTGGCGGTTGGGTGCGAAGACGCGAATGAGTTTTTGGAAAAATTAGAGGCTAAAAAGATCGCTTCTTTCAATTTAAAAGGCGCTCAAATCATGACCATCCACAAATCTAAAGGCATGCAATTCCCTTATGTGATCGTGTGCGAACGCTTGGGCAAGCCTAAATCCAATAACTCCAATCAATTCCTTGAAGAATATAACGGCGCAGAGCTTCTTCGCCTTTATTACAGAATGAAAAATCGTGAGGTGGTGGATAAAGATTACGCTAGGGCTTTAGACAAAGAAGAAGCGGCTAAAGATCATGAAGAAACCAATGTGTATTATGTTGCATTCACTAGGGCTGAGTTAGGGCTGATTGTCGTGGCTAAAGACAAAGACCAAAAAAAAGACAAAAAAGAAAGTAAAAAAGAAAGTAAAAAAGAAAGCAAAAACAAAGGAATGCGTGAAAAATTGGATCTTGCGCCTTTAGAAGATGGCGAAATTACGCCGGTTATTTCTTCTCAAAAAGAGCCTTTAATCGCAAGCGTTTTAATCAAACCCCATGCCTATGGCGAGCAAGTCCAAGAGATAGAAGAAGAGCCTAGCGATTATGAAAAGAATAACGACCAGGAAGCGATCAATTTTGGTATCGCCTTGCACAAGGGATTAGAATACCAATACGCTTATAACATTCCTAAAAAAAGCGTTTTAGAATATTTAAACTACCATCATGGTTTTTATGGTTTGGATTACCAAGCGTTAGAAGAAAGTTTAGAGCTTTTTGAAAACGATGCCAAGATACAAGCTCTTTTTAAAAATTATGCCTTAAGGGGCGAAGCGGCTTTTTTATTTCAAGGGGTTGTGTCTAGGATTGATGTTTTATTGTGGGATAAGGGGCAAAATTTGTATGTTTTAGATTATAAAAGCTCTCAAAATTACCAGCAAAGCCATAAAGTGCAAGTGTCTCATTACGCTGAGTTTTTGAAAACTCAAGCCCCCCATTTTAAGATACAAGCGGGCATTATTTACGCTCATAAAAGACTGCTTGAAAAATTATGGGTCTGAAATTAAAAATTTTAAGGTTGTCTATGAATCTCAAAAAAACAGAAAACGCGCTCAGTGTGACGCTTAAAAACTTCATTAAAAGCGAGTCTTTTGGAGGGATTTTCCTCTTTTTGAACGCTGTTTTAGCGATGGTGGTGGCTAATTCGTTTTTAAAAGAAAGTTATTTTGCGCTATGGCACACCCCTTTTGGGTTTCAAATAGGGGATTTTTTTATCGGCTTTAGTTTGCACAACTGGATTGATGATGTCTTAATGGCGTTATTTTTTTTAATGATAGGTTTAGAAATCAAGCGAGAATTGTTGTTTGGGGAGTTATCCAGTTTCAAAAAAGCTTCTTTTCCTGTGATTGCGGCTCTTGGGGGTATGATAGCTCCAGGATTGATTTATTTTTTTCTTAACGCTGATACGCCCTCTCAGCATGGTTTTGGGATCCCTATGGCGACGGATATTGCGTTCGCTTTAGGCGTGATCATGCTTTTAGGCAAGAGGGTGCCAACCGCCTTAAAGGTTTTTTTAATCACTCTAGCGGTGGCTGATGACTTGGGGGCTATTGTGGTGATTGCGCTCTTTTATACCACGAATTTAAAATTCGCATGGCTTTTAGGGGCTTTGGGGGTGGTTTTTGTTTTAGCTGTATTAAACCGCCTGAATATGCGTTCACTTATCCCTTACTTGCTTTTAGGGGTGTTGCTTTGGTTTTGCGTGCATCAAAGCGGTATCCATGCGACGATTGCTGCAGTGATTCTAGCTTTTATGATACCGGTGAAGATCCCTAAAGATTCTAAAAATGTAGAGCTTTTGGAATTAGGCAAGCGATACGCAGAGACGAGTTCAGGAGCGCTTTTGACTAAAGAGCAGCAAGAAATCTTGCATTCTATTGAAGAAAAAGCGAGCGCTTTACAAAGCCCCTTAGAAAGATTGGAGCATTTTCTAGCCCCCATTAGCGGGTATTTCATCATGCCCTTATTTGCGTTTGCAAACGCTGGGGTGAGCGTTGATTCTAGCATCAATTTAGAAGTGGATAAGGTGCTTTTAGGGGTTATTTTAGGGCTTTGTTTGGGTAAGCCTTTAGGGATTTTCTTAATCACTTTTATAAGCGAAAAGCTTAAAATCACCGCACGCCCTAAAGGCATCAGCTGGTGGCATATTTTAGGGGCTGGGCTTTTAGCAGGGATTGGCTTTACCATGTCTATGTTTATTTCTAATCTGGCTTTTACGAGCGAGCATAAGGACGCTATGGAAGTGGCAAAGATTGCGATTTTACTCGGATCTTTGATTTCTGGGATCATAGGGGCTTTGTATTTATTCGCGCTAGACAAAAGAGTGGCTTTAAAGAAATAGCTAAAAATGCTATAATTTGAGATTAAAACATCTTTTAAGGAAATTAAATGGGACAAATTAGAGACATTCTAACAACGCTTTTACCCTTTGTGGTGTTGTTCCTTATTTTTTATTTTTTGATCGTTCGCCCGCAACGCCAGCAGCAAAAAAAGCATAAAGAAATGATAGAGGGCTTGACTAAGGGCGATAAAATCGTTACTCAAGGAGGGTTCATCGTTGAGGTGCTTAAAGCGGAAGCGAATTTTTTTAGCGTGAAGCTCAATGATGACACCACCGCTAAACTTTCTAAAAACTATGTAGCGTTCAAATTAGACGAATTGGATCAATTTGGTTTGGCAGAGCCTATAGTCATTCAGCAAGGCAGAGAAGAAATCTCGGCAAAATTATCTGGTACTAAAACTTTGAAACAACGCCAAATAACAACTAAATGAAACTTTTTAACCCTCGTTTAATCGTTTTTATTTGCGCGCTTCTTTTAGGGGTAGGGTTTTCTGTGCCTTCTTTACTAGAAACTAAAGGCCCTAAAATCACTTTAGGTTTGGATTTAAGGGGGGGGTTGAACATGCTTTTAGGGGTGCAAACCGATGAAGCTTTAAAAAACAAGTATTTAAGCTTGGCGTCCGCTTTAGAATACAACGCTAAAAAGCAAAATATCTTGCTTAAAGACATTAAATCCAGTTTAGAAGGGATCAGTTTTGAGCTTTTAGATGAAGATGAGGCGAAAAAATTAGACGCGCTTTTATTGGAATTGCAAGGCCATAGCCAGTTTGAAATCAAAAAAGAAGCGGAATTTTATAGCGTGAAGCTCACCCCTTTAGAGCAAGAAGAATTGCGTAAAAACACGATTTTGCAAGTGATAGGGATCATTCGTAACCGCTTGGATCAATTTGGTTTGGCAGAGCCTGTAGTCATCCAGCAAGGCAGAGAAGAAATTTCGGTGCAATTGCCCGGCATTAAGACTTTAGAAGAAGAACGGCGCGCTAAAGACTTGATTTCAAGATCCGCTCATTTGCAGATGATGGCGGTGGATGAAGAGCACAATAAAGATGCGATGACAATGACGGATTTAGAGGCTCAAAAATTAGGCAGTGTGTTGTTGTCTGATGTGGAAATGGGGGGTAAAATCTTACTCAAAGCGATCCCCATTTTAGATGGCGAAATGCTTACAGATGCGAAAGTGGTGTATGATCAAAACAACCAGCCGGTGGTGAGCTTCACGCTGGATGCGCAAGGGGCTAAGATTTTTGGGGATTTCTCAGGCGCGAATGTGGGTAAACGCATGGCGATCGTTTTAGACAATAAGGTTTATTCAGCCCCGGTGATTAGAGAGCGTATCGGTGGGGGGAGCGGGCAAATTAGCGGGAATTTTAGCGTGGCTCAAGCGAGCGATTTAGCGATCGCTTTAAGGAGTGGGGCGATGAGCGCTCCCATTCAGGTTTTAGAAAAAAGAATTATTGGCCCGAGTTTAGGGAAAGACAGCGTTAAAACTTCCATTATCGCCCTCATTGGGGGCTTTATTTTAGTGATGGGCTTTATGGTGCTTTATTACTCCATGGCGGGAGTGATCGCTTGTTTGGCGTTAGTGGTCAATCTTTTTTTGATTGTGGCGGTCATGGCGATTTTTGGAGCGACGCTGACTTTACCGGGAATGGCGGGCATTGTTTTAACCGTGGGGATTGCCGTAGATGCTAATATCATTATTAACGAGCGCATTAGAGAAGTCTTAAGAGAGAATGAGGGCATCGCTAAAGCGATCCATTTAGGCTATATCAATGCGAGCCGGGCGATTTTTGATTCCAATATCACTTCCTTGATCGCTTCAGTGTTATTATACGCTTATGGCACAGGAGCGATTAAAGGCTTTGCTCTCACCACAGGCATTGGGATTTTAGCCTCTATTATCACCGCTATTGTAGGCACGCAAGGGATTTATCAAGCCCTTTTGCCTAAACTCACCCAAACAAAAAGCCTTTATTTTTGGTTTGGCGTGAATAAAAGAGCTTAGGAGGTTTTATGGAATTGTTCAAACAAACTAGAATCTTAAGCTTCATGCGCTATTCCAATTATGGGGTGATTGTTTCAGCGATATTAGCGCTTCTGGCGTTGGGGCTTTTGTTTTTTAAAGGGTTTTCTTTAGGGATTGATTTTGCGGGGGGGAGTTTGGTGCAAGCGCGTTACACTCAAAACGCCCCCATTAAAGAAGTGCGCGATCTGTTTGAAAAAGAAGCTCGCTTCAAGGGCGTGCAAGTGAGCGAATTTGGCTCTAAAGAAGAAATTTTAATCAAATTCCCTTTTGTAGAAACGGCTGAAAATGAAGACTTGAACGCTATCGTGGCTAACATTTTAAAACCCAGCGGCGATTTTGAAATCCGTAAGTTTGACACTGTTGGCCCTAGAGTGGGGAGCGAATTGAAAGAAAAGGGCATTTTGTCGCTGATTTTAGCCTTAATGGCGATCATGGTTTATGTGAGTTTCCGCTATGAATGGCGTTTCGCTTTAGCGAGCGTTGTTGCGCTTGTGCATGATGTGATTTTAGTGGCAAGCTCAGTGATTGTTTTTAAGATTGATATGAATCTGGAAGTGATTGCGGCTTTGCTCACTTTGATTGGGTATTCCATTAATGATACGATCATTATTTTTGACAGGATCAGAGAAGAGATGCTCTCTCAAAAAACCAAAAACGCCATTCAAGCCATTGATGAAGCCATTTCCAGCACGCTCACGCGCACGCTTTTAACTTCTTTAACCGTGTTTTTTGTGGTGTTGATTTTGTGCGTGTTTGGGAGTAAGATCATTATTGGCTTTTCATTGCCCATGCTAATAGGCACGATTGTAGGGACTTATAGCTCTATTTTCATCGCCCCTAAAGTAGCGTTATTGTTAGGTTTTGATATGGGTAAATATTATGAGAATGAGGCTAGAAAAATCAAAAAAGCTCAAGAGAAAGAAAAAATGCGCCGTTTGTATGAGGGCGGTCAAGTTTAAGGAGTTTCTATGGATTGGGGTCGGGTCGTTCATGTGCTGTTCAGCCTTATTTCTTTAACCACCATTGCAGGGTTTTTGTATGAGCCTAACACGGTGGTGTTGTTTGTAGCGTTAGCTTTAAACCTTATTTCCGTTACGCTCAAAATTGGGGTGATCAAGCGTTTCGCTTCAGAGCTGTTGGCCAGCTCTTTAGCCACCGTGTTGCACCTCATACCGGCGTTTGTGTTTTTACAGATTTTAAATAATTTGGTTACCGCTTACATGCTCATGATTGGGGCGTTGATTAGCAACGCTTTCAGTCTTATTTTTTTGTTGATTGAAAGCGTTGTAACGAGCGAAACAGATTAAGGGGTAGTTGATGGATTTTATTAATATAGAAAAAAAATGGCAAGAATTTTGGTGGAAAAATAAGAGTTTTGAGCCTAAAGACGATTTTAACCTCCCTAAAAAATACATTTTGAGCATGCTGCCCTATCCTAGTGGGGAAATCCACATGGGGCATGTGCGCAATTACACCATTGGCGACGCTTTGGCGCGTTATTATCGTTTGCACCATTACAATGTGTTACACCCTATGGGGTTTGATTCTTTTGGGATGCCCGCAGAAAATGCGGCCATTAAGCATGGTATCCACCCTAAAACTTGGACTTATGAAAACATTGAAGCCATGCAAAAAGAATTTGAAGCTTTAGGGTTTTCTTTTTCTAAAAATAGGGAATTTGCCACTTCAGATCCGGATTACACGAAATTTGAACAGCAATTTTTCATTGATTTGTGGGAAAAGGGGCTAATTTATCGCAAGAAAGCCATGCTCAATTGGTGCCCTAACGACAAAACCGTTTTAGCTAATGAGCAAGTCATTGATGGGAGGTGTTGGCGTTGCGATACGGAAGTGATTCAAAAAGAACTCTATCAGTATTATTTGAAGATCACAAATTACGCTGAAGAATTGCTAAAAGACTTAGAGATTTTAGAAAACCATTGGCCTTCTCAAGTCCTAATCATGCAAAAAAACTGGATAGGAAAATCTAGCGGGTTGCAATTTGGTTTTAAAATCGCTGATGAGTGCTTGAAAGCTTGCAACAACATTCAAGAAATTGAAGTTTTTACCACAAGAGCGGATACTATTTATGGCGTTACTTACATTGCAATCGCCCCAGAACACCCTTTAGTAGAGCATGCCATTAAGCGAGTGAGTCAAGAAGATTCAAAGATCATTAAAGCGATTTTAAACACGACTCAAAGAGAAAGAGCTTTAGAGAAAAAAGGGGTGTTTTTAGGCATTTATGCTATCCACCCTTTAACGAAGCAAAAAATCCCTGTTTGGGTGGCTAATTTTGCCCTAGCTAATTATGGCTCTGGGGCGTTAATGGGCGTGCCAGCTTGCGATGAAAGGGATTTTGAATTCGCTAATCTTTATCATATCCCTATTAAAGTGATCACTCAAAGCCTTCAAAATTTGCCCCACACCAAAGAAGAGGTTTTAAAAAATAGCGGGGAGTGGAGCGATCTTTCTAGCTCAGTGGCCAGAGAACAAATCATCGCTTATTTTGAAAAAGAAAACCTCGGTAAAAGGGTGATCAACTACCGCTTGCAAGATTGGGGAGTGAGCCGTCAAAGGTATTGGGGGGCGCCCATTCCTATGATTCATTGCAAACATTGCGGGATTGTGCCTGAAACCCAACTGCCGGTAACTTTACCTGAAGACATTGTGATTGATGGGGAGGGCAATCCGTTAGAAAAGCATGCGAGTTGGAAATTTACTCAATGCCCTAAATGCCACAAAAACGCTTTAAGAGAAACAGACACCATGGACACTTTCATTCAGTCTAGTTGGTATTTCTTGCGCTACACCACGCCCAAAAATCAGCGTGAAAATCAAGCGTTTGATCAAAATTACTTGAAGTATTTCATGCCAGTGGATACTTATATTGGCGGCATTGAGCATGCGATTTTGCACTTGTTATACGCGCGCTTTTTCACTAAGGCTTTAAGGGATTTGGGCTATCTTCATTTAGATGAGCCTTTTAAACAGCTTATCACTCAAGGCATGGTTTTAAAAAATGGCGCTAAGATGAGCAAATCTAAAGGTAATGTCGTTAGCCCTAAAGAGATACTTAAAAAATACGGGGCCGATGCGGCGAGGCTTTTTATCCTTTTTGCTGCCCCACCGGCTAAAGAGTTAGAATGGAATGACAGCGCTTTAGAGGGCGCGCACCGGTTCATTAAGCGCTTATACGACAAGGCGAGCACTATTAACCCCACTACTTCTAAGCCTGAATTTAAAGGAGTCAGCCTGAATGAAGCGCAAAAACTAGGGCGTAAAAAAGTCTATGAAGCGTTAAAAAAATCGCATGAAATTTTCAATAAGGCTGAAAGCGCTTACGCGTTTAACACTTTGATCGCAAGCTGCATGGAGGCTTTAAACGCTTTGAGTGCGCAAAGTAATGAGCGGATTTTATGCGAGGGTTATTTTGTGTTGTTGCAAATTTTAGAGCCTATTATCCCACACACGGCATGGGAGTTGAGCGAGAGGCTTTTTAAAAGAGAGAATTTTAAGCCTATAGCGATCGATGAAAGCGCTTTGATGGAAGAATCTATGACTTTAGGGCTTACCATTAATGGCAAAAGGCGCGCGGAATTGAAAGTCAATATTAACGCTAGTAAGGAAGAAATTGTTGTTTTGGCTAAAAAAGAATTAGAGAAATATTTAGAAAATGCGAGCGTTAAAAAAGAAATTTATGTGCCTAATAAGCTTGTTAATTTTGTTATCGCATGAGGGCTTTACTTTTTTTTATTTTGTTGCTTTTGTTCAAGGGCTGTGGGTATAAGCCCATCGCCGCTTACGCTCAAAACGCTTTAGGCGATAGCATATACGTGAAACTCATTGTGAATTTGCCTAACCCTGAAAACTCTGTAGAGTTTAAGGATTTGATGAATCGTTTAGTCGTGCAACGCTTCCAAAGCCGCTTAGCGAGTGAAAAGGATGCGGATTCTATCATTATCATAGAAATCACGAATGTAACCGATACGAGTATCACGCAAAATAAAGAAGGCTTTACGACTTTCTATCGCGCGACCGTGTCTGTGAATTACACCTACGATAACAAAAGAGGCGCACAAAAGACTTTTCAAAATAGCGGGTATTACAACTACGCTGTGAATTTGCAAGACCCCCTTAACACCTACCAGAACCGCTATTACGCTATCAATCAGGCTGTGGAACAAACTTTGACTAAATTTGTGGCTCAAATCGCTTATGAGGGGAAATTCAATAATGAAAAATAGCCCTTTGAATGGATTGAATGGATTAAAGGCGTTTTTAGAAACAAAGCCTAAAGAATACCATAAGTTTGACCCTAGCCGCTTCATTCAAATTTATAAAGATTTTAAAAACGCTTTTTTTGAGCTTCAAGCGAAAGTCATTCATGTGGTAGGGACTAATGGTAAGGGCAGCACAGGGCGGTTTTTAACCCTTTTATTAGCCGATCAAAATTTTAAGGTATTGCATTTCACCTCCCCTCATGTTTTTGAATTTAGGGAGCGCTTTTTTGTGAATGGTTCTGTTGTTGGAGAAAGCGTTTTAGAAAACGCCCACCAGCAATTACAATCGCACGCTTTCAGTAACGCTTGCTCGTATTTTGAATACGCTACCTTACTAGCCGTCATGCTCGCTAAAGATTGCGATTATTTGGTTTTAGAAGCGGGGCTTGGGGGGGAGTTTGACAGCACGAACGCTTTAGAAAAAACCCTAAGCGTTTTCACCCCCATTGATTACGATCATAAGGAATTTTTAGGGGATAGTTTAGAAAGCATTGCGACTACTAAATTAAAGGCGATGGGCCCTCTTAGCATCATCGCTCCCCAACAAGAACTGGTTTTAAATGTGGCTCAAAAAATCGCTAAAGAAAAACACGCGCAATTGATTGTGGTTCAAAATGAAATTTCAAAAGGAGTCATGGATTATATTGAACGCCACCATTTAGCCCATTTTTTAGCGATGAATTTGGAAGTGGCTCTAAAAGCGTTTGAAACGCTTTTGCCATGCAATAAACAAGAAGTTTTAAAAAACCTAAAGCCCCTAAATTTAATCGGCCGTTGCGAGCTTTTAAGCCCTAATATCTTAATAGATGTGGGGCATAACCCCCATAGCGCCAAAGCCTTAAAAGAAGAAATCAAACGCATTTTTAACGCTAAAATCATTTTAATTTATAATTGCTATCAAGATAAAGACGCTTTTTTGGTGCTAGAAATTTTAAAGCCTGTCATTAAAAAGGTTTTGATTTTAGAATTGCATGAAGAAAGGGTTATCAAGTTAGAAAAGCTTAAAGGGATTTTAGAAACTTTAGGGTTAGAATACGCTTTGTTTGAAGATTTAAAAGAAAATGAAAATTATTTGGTGTATGGCTCATTTCTAGTGGCCAACGCTTTTTATAGGCGCTATCAAAAGAAGAGAGATTGATGCCGCAAAACCAGCTTGTGATCACCATCATTGATGAATCAGGCTCTAAACAGCTCAAATTTTCTAAAAATTTAAAACGCAACCTCATCATTTCTGTTGTTATTTTTTTGTTGATCGTGGGGCTTGGCGTGGGTTTTTTAAAATTTTTAATCGCTAAAATGGACACGATGACAAGCGAGAGGAATGCGGTTTTAAGGAATTTTAGGGATTTGTATCAAAAAAATTACACTTTGACAAAAGAGATTAAAAACAAGCGAGAAGAGCTTTTTATTGTGGGGCAAAAGATTCGCACGATAGAATCCTTGATTGAAGTCAAAAGAGGGGCTAATGGGGGCGTGCATCTTTATGATGAAGTGGATTTAGACAATTTGAATCTGGCTCAAAAACATTTAGCACTCATGCTCATTCCTAATGGCATGCCCCTAAAAACTTATAGCGCTATCAAACCCACCAAAGAAAGGAACCACCCCATTAAAAAAATTAAGGGCGTTGAATCCGGGATTGATTTTATCGCGCCATTAAACACACCTGTTTATGCGAGCGCTGATGGGATTGTGGATTTTGTGAAAACTAATTCTAATGTGGGGTATGGGAACTTGGTGCGCATTGAACATGCGTTTGGTTTTAGCTCCATTTACACGCATTTAGATCATGTCAATGTGCAGCCCAAAAGCTTTATCCAAAAAGGGCAGTTGGTTGGCTATAGCGGGAAGAGCGGTAATAGCGGCGGTGAAAAATTGCATTATGAAGTGCGGTTTTTGGGTAAAATTTTAGACGCAGAAAAATTTCTGGCATGGGATTTGGATCATTTTCAAAGCGCTTTAGAAGAAAATAAATTTATTGAATGGAAGAATTTGTTTTGGGTTTTAGAAGACATTGTCCAGCTCCAAGAGCATGTGGATAAAGACGCGCTCATAAACCAGTAAGGATTTTGGTGTTTTTAGACAGGCGTTTGATTGTGATGGTTACGGACTCTAAAGGGAGTCGTTATATTAATGTTCATATCTTATTCCGTCAAATTGGCCTGTATGCACTTTTGAGCGTTGTGGGATCTTTATTGTTTTTAGGCATTTCGTTACTGGTTTTAAATAAAGAGATTAAAAACATTGACAAGCAGCATGCTTTAATCACTAAGGAATTTGAGAAAAAAAGAGAGACGAATGAAAAGCTTTCTTTGCAAATGGATGAATTTTTAGACGATTTGCAACTTTCAGGGGAACGCATCAACGATTTAGAAGAAGTGGTGGGAGTGAATAAGCCTGAAGAAAAAGAAGAGGGCAATTTTTCCAATCGTTTGGATGTCGCTGGGATTACCGGGCTTCAAAAAAGCTTTATCATGCGCCTTATCCCTAATGACTACCCGCTAGAATCCTATCGGCGCGTTTCAGCCGCCTTTAATAAAAGAATCCACCCTATTTTGCATGTGTTGCACAACCATACCGGGCTTGATTTAAGCACCGCTATTAACACCCCTGTGTATGCGAGCGCGAGCGGGGTAGTGGGGTTAGCGAGCAAAGGGTGGAATGGGGGGTATGGGAATTTGATTAAAGTTTTCCACCCTTTTGGTTTTAAAACCTACTACGCCCATTTGAATAAAATCGTCGTAAAAACGGGCGAATTTGTCAAAAAAGGGCAGTTGATTGGGTATAGTGGTAATACAGGAATGAGTACAGGACCGCATTTGCATTATGAAGTGCGCTTCTTAGATCAACCCATAAACCCCATGAGTTTCACCAAATGGAACATGAAAAATTTTGAAGAAGTTTTCAATAAAGAAAGGAGCATCAGATGGCAATCTTTGATAACAATAATAAATCGGCTAATGCAAAAACAGGACCAGCGACTATCATCGCTCAAGGCACAAAAATAAAGGGTGAGCTTCACTTGGATTACCATTTGCACATAGATGGCGAATTAGAAGGGGTGGTGCATTCTAAAAGCACAGTGGTGATCGGGCAAACCGGCTCGGTAGTGGGTGAGATTTTTGCTAATAAATTAGTGGTCAATGGCAAGTTCACTGGCACGGTGGAAGCGGAAGTGGTAGAAATCATGCCTTTAGGGCGCCTTGATGGTAAGATCTCTAGCCAAGAGCTTGTGGTGGAAAGGAAGGGGATTTTGATTGGGGAAACTCGCCCTAAGAACATTCAAGGGGGGGCGTTGTTAATCAATGAGCAAGAAAAGAAAATTGAAAATAAATAGGGAATGATCCAATCTAGTCTTTATAGAGCCTTAAACAAAGGCTTTGATTATCAAATACTCGCTTGTAAGGATTTTAAAGAGTCTGAGCTCGCTAAAGAAGTCATAAGCTATTTTAAGCCCAATACCAAAGCTATTCTTTTCCCGGAGTTTAGGGCTAAAAAAAATGATGATTTGCGTTCGTTTTTTGAAGAATTTTTACAGCTTTTAGGGGGTTTAAGGGAGTTTTATCAAGCCTTAGAAAACAAGCAAGAAACTATCATCATTGCCCCGATTAGCGCGTTATTGCACCCTTTACCTAAAAAAGAACTTTTAGAAAGCTTTAAAATCACTCTTTTAGAAAAATATAACCTTAAGGATTTAAAAGACAAGCTCTTTTATTATGGCTATGAAATTTTAGACTTAGTGGAAGTGGAAGGCGAAGCGAGCTTTAGGGGGGATATTGTGGATATTTATGTGCCCAATTCTAAGGCGTATCGTTTGAGTTTTTTTGACACGGAGTGTGAGAGCATTAAGGAATTTGACCCCATTACTCAAATGAGCCTCAAAGAAGATTTGCTAGAAATTGAAATCCCCCCCACGCTTTTTAGTTTAGACGAACCATCTTATAAGGATCTGAAAACAAAAGTGGAGCAAAGCCCCTTAAATAGCTTTTCTAAAGATTTAACCAGTTTTGGTTTGTGGTTTTTAGGAGAAAAAGCAAACGATTTGTTGCATGCCTATAAAAGCGTTATAAGCCCTAAAGCTTTAGAAGAAATTCAAGAATTAGCGGGCTTAAACGAATTGGATGGTGAGCGTTTCAAATCTTTAAAGGTTTTAGAAAACGCGCAAGGCTATGAAGATTTAGAAATCCATGCACATGCCCTAGAAGGCTTTATCGCTTTGCATTCAAATCATAAAATCACGCTCCTAGCTCCTAATAAAACGATTTTAGACAATGCGATAAGCGCGCTTGAAAGAAGCAGCATTGAATGCGTCATCGCCCCCTTTGTGTTAAACTTTAAAACCCCTGATGGGATTTTTATCTCGCTCAATTCTTTTGAAAGGAAGAAAAAACGCCAAAAATCCAAGCTCGCTTTGAACGAACTCAATCCGGGCGAATGGGTGGTGCATGATGATTATGGGGTGGGCGTGTTTTCTCAATTAGTCCAACACAGCGTTTTAGGGAGCAAGAGGGATTTTTTAGAAATCGCTTATTGGGGCGAAGACAAACTGCTATTACCGGTAGAAAACTTGCATCTAATCGCTCGCTATGTGGCACAAAGCGATAGCGTGCCAGCTAAAGACCGGTTAGGGAAAGGGAGCTTTCTCAAACTAAAAGCTAAAGTCAGGACTAAGCTTTTAGAGATTGCAAGCAAGATCATTGAATTAGCGGCTGAACGCAATTTGATCCTGGGTAAAAAGATGGACACGCATTTAGCGGAGTTGGAGATCTTTAAATCGCATGCGGGGTTTGAATACACAAGCGATCAAGAAAAGGCTATCGCTGAAATTTCAAAGGATTTAAGCTCTAAGAGAGTGATGGACAGATTATTGAGTGGGGATGTGGGTTTTGGGAAAACAGAAGTGGCGATGCATGCGATTTTTTGCGCGTTTTTGAACGGCTTTCAAAGCGCTCTAGTCGTGCCTACCACCTTATTAGCCCACCAGCATTTTGAGACTTTAAGGGCGCGTTTTGAAAATTTTGGCGTTAAAGTGGCTCGTTTGGACAGGTATGCGAGCGAAAAAAACAAGCTTTTAAAAGCCGTAGAATTAGGGTTGGTTGATGTTCTTGTAGGCACGCATGCGATTTTAGGCGCGAAATTCAAAAACTTGGGTTTAGTGGTGGTGGATGAAGAGCATAAATTTGGCGTGAAACAAAAAGAAGCTTTAAAAGAATTGAGCAAAAGCGTGCATTTTTTAAGCATGTCCGCTACGCCTATCCCGCGCACTCTAAACATGGCGCTCTCTCAAATTAAAGGCATTAGCTCTTTAAAAACCCCGCCCACAGACAGAAAGCCCAGCCGCACTTTTTTGAAAGAAAAGAATGACGAACTCTTAAAAGAGATCATTCATAGAGAATTACGCCGTAACGGGCAAATTTTTTACATCCATAACCACATCGCTAGCATTTTAAAAGTCAAAACCAAGCTAGAAGAGTTAATCCCTAAACTCAAAATCGCTATTTTGCATTCCCAGATTAACGCTAATAAGAGCGAAGAAATCATGCTGGAGTTTGCTAAGGGAAATTATCAGGTTTTATTATGCACTTCTATTGTGGAATCAGGGATTCATTTGCCTAACGCTAACACGATCATTATAGATAATGCGCAAAATTTTGGGCTGGCTGATTTGCACCAATTAAGAGGGCGTGTGGGGAGAGGCAAAAAAGAAGGCTTTTGCTATTTCCTCATAGAAGATCAAAAAAGTTTGAATGAACAGGCCCTAAAACGCTTGCTCGCTTTGGAAAAAAATTCGTATTTAGGCAGCGGGGAGAGTGTCGCTTATCATGATTTAGAAATCAGGGGGGGCGGGAATTTGCTCGGGCAAGATCAGAGCGGGCATATTAAAAATATCGGTTATGCGCTCTATACACGCATGCTTGAAGACGCGATTTATGAATTGAGTGGGGGGAAGAAAAGGCTTGAAAAGAGCGTAGAAATCCAACTTGGCGTGAGCGCTTTTTTAAACCCTGAACTCATTGCAAGCGATAGTTTGAGGTTGGATTTATACCGCCGTTTGAGTTTGTGTGAAAATACAGATGAGGTGGGGCAAATCCATGAAGAAATAGAAGACAGGTTTGGTAAAATAGACGATTTGAGCGCTCAATTTTTGCAAATCATTACGCTTAAAATTCTAGCCAACCAGCTTGGCATCATCAAACTTTCTAATTTCAATCAAAACATCACCATCACTTATAGCGATGAAAAGAAAGAAAGCCTGAAAGCCCCAAGCAAAGACGATAACGATATTTTAGAAACCCTTTTGAAACATTTGCGCGCTCAAATTTCTTTAAAACGGCGTTAAAAAGCATTTGATTTTAGTCTCAATTTGTTATTTTAAAAAAATTATTAAGAGAGTTTGTTGTAAAATAGGGATTTGCTAGGCCTTTAGTCGTTAAAAGGTAATTATCATTAAGGAGTTTTTAATCATGGCAGATATTCAAAGGCGTGATTTTTTAGGAATGAGCCTTGCTAGCGTTACAGCTATAGGGGCGATAGCGAGTCTGGTAGCGATGAAAAAGACTTGGGATCCGCTCCCAAGCGTTGTTTCAGCTGGTTTTACGACCATAGATGTGGCGAACATGCAAGAAGGGCAGTTTTCCACCGTGGAATGGCGTGGGAAACCGGTCTATATCCTCAAGCGTTCTAAAAAAGAGGGCTTTAATGAAAAGCGCGATTTTAAAATTGGCGAGAGCGTTTTTACCACAGCCATTCAAATTTGCACGCATTTAGGGTGTATCCCCACTTATCAAGATGAAGAAAAAGGCTTTTTATGCCCATGCCATGGGGGGCGTTTCACTGCTGATGGCGTGAATATTGCCGGCACTCCCCCTCCACGCCCTTTTGATATCCCGCCTTTTAAAATTGAAGGCACTAAAATCACTTTTGGTGAAGCCGGGGCTGAATACAAAAAAATGATGGCTAAAGCGTAAGGAGAGTTCCATGGCAGAGATAAAAAAAGCGAAGAATTTAGGCGAATGGCTGGACATGCGTCTTGGCACTAACAAGCTTGTTAAAGTGCTAATGACAGAATATTGGATCCCTAAAAACATCAATTTCTTATGGGCGATGGGGGTGATTTTATTGACCCTTTTTGGCGTGCTTGTGATCTCAGGGATTTTCTTGCTCATGTATTACAAGCCTGATGCGAAAATGGCGTTTGATAGCGTGAATTTCACCATCATGCAAGAAGTGGCTTATGGCTGGCTTTGGCGCCACATGCATGCCACGGCAGCGAGCATGATTTTTGTCATCATTTATATCCACATGTTTGTTGGCATCTATTATGGCTCTTACAAAAAGGGCCGTGAGATGATTTGGATTAGCGGGATGATTTTGTTTGTGGTCTTTAGCGCGGAAGCCTTTAGCGGGTATATGCTGCCTTGGGGGCAGATGAGCTATTGGGCTGCAGCGGTTATCACGAATTTATTTGGGGGCATTCCTTTCATTGGGGCTGATGTGGTGGAGTGGATTAGGGGCAATTATGTTGTGGCGGATTCCACTTTAACGCGCTTTTTCATGCTCCATGTGTTTTTACTGCCCATTGCGATCATTCTACTTGTTGGGGTGCATTTTTATTCTTTACGCATCCCGCATGTCAATAACCAAGAAGGCGAAGAGATTGACTTTGAAGCAGAAGAAAAGAAATTCATTGAAGGCAAGAAAAAAGAATCCAAAGTCATTCCTTTTTGGCCGGTATTCTTGTCTAAAGATATTTTTGTGGTTTGCGCGTTCATGGTCTTTTTCTTTTACTTGGTGTGTTACCACTATGATTTTGCGATGGATCCTATCAACTTTGAAAGGGCTAACAGCCTTAAAACGCCACCTCACATTTACCCCGAGTGGTATTTCTTATGGAGCTATGAGGTCTTAAGGGGCTTTTTCTTTAGCGCTGATTTAGGGCTAATGGCTTTTGGCGTGGCGCAAGTGATCTTTTTCTTACTGCCCTTTTTAGACAGAAGCCCAGTGGTCGCTCCTGCGCACAAACGGCCTGCGTTTATGGTGTGGTTTTGGCTTTTAATCATTGATATGATTGTTTTAACGATCTATGGTAAATTGCCTCCGCTTGGGATCGGTAAATACATTGGCTTAGCGGGTTCAATCACTTTTTTAGCCCTTTTCTTTGTGGTGTTGCCCATTATCACTATCGCCGAGAGCAAGAAACAAGGGGGTGTTAGATGAAAGAATTTAAGATTCTCATTATCCTTATTGTGGTGGTAGGCGTGATTTATTATGGGGTTGAGCCTTATGCGCATTCGGTGATGCACCCTAAAGTCGCTCCGGCGGATTTTGCTTTCAAGGATTTAGAGCCGATGGATTTAAAAAATGGCGACGCTAATAAAGGCAAACAGCTTGTAGCCGAAAATTGCACCGCTTGCCATGGCATTAAATCCCAAAACATTCCAGCCCCTATGGACAGCCTTAGCGCGAGCAACTCTTTTGGGGTCGTGCCACCGGATTTAAGCCATGTGGCGGGGGTTTTGAACGCGAATTTCTTAGCCCACTTCATCAAAGATCCTGTGAAAACGGCGAAATTGAGCCATAAGTTTAACGATGAAAGGCCCTATCCTATGCCGGCGTTTTCTCAATTTAGCGATAAAGATTTGAGCGATATTGTGGCGTATCTCACTTCTATTTTGCCTAAAAATTTGAGCGATAAGGAAGTGTTCGTGCAAAGCTGTCAAAGGTGCCATAGCCTGGATTATGCTAAAGATAAGGCCTTTAGCGATCCTAAAGATCTAGCCAATTATTTAGGCTCTCATGTGCCTGATTTGTCCATGATGATTAGAGCTAAAGGCGAACATGGCTTGAATATTTTCATCAACGATCCGCAAAAGCTTTTGCCTGGCACGGCTATGCCCAGAGTGGGATTGAATGAACAAGCTCAAAAACAAGTCATCGCATATTTGGAAAAAGCAGGCGATAGGAAAAAACATGAAAGGAATACCTTAGGGATAAAAATCATGATTTTCTTTGCGGTGCTGTCGTTTTTGGCTTATGCGTGGAAAAGAAAAGTTTGGAGCGAAGTGCATTGAATTAAAAAAAGGGGGAGGGCATGGTTTTATGATTTTTGATCTATGGTGGGGTGTTTGAATAGTGTATTCAAAACAACCTTTATTTTAGGATTTTATGGCTACTAATAGCCCCTATAAGGTTGTTACGACTACAAAGCTTTGAGTGGTTTAACATGCGTATTTGATAATCAGTTGAAATCAAACCCGCCCGCTTCGCCCAAACTCATGCTCTCATAAGCCGCATCCACATAGCTGTTACGGATTTCGCATTTTAAAACCTTCTCGCATTTCAAGCAACTCGCTACTTGCTTTTCTTCTTGGCATGCTTTTAATTTCAAAAGAGCGTCATTAAAACGCTCTTCATATTCTAATTTTTTAGCGCTATTTGGCATCATTCTCCCTTTAAATGTTTTTCTAAGATTTGAGCTTCATGCGGACTAGCTAAATAGCATTCGCTTTTTTCATGGTAATTTTCTACGCTTTGATCTAGCAGGCGCTTTTTAACCCCCTTATCAAAATAAAACGCTTCCCCTTTAGCTTTTTCAACCATCAAGGCTAAAGGGAAGACTTCAAAAAGCTTGCGCAATTTCTTTTGCGGGTAGGAAAACATTCCGCCTTTTTTAACCAAAACATGATGGACATCAGCCACCATAGATCCTGAGTATCGTAAGCGGTAATTTTCTGCAAAAAGCCCTTCTAAAGCCTTTTTTAAGCCCGAAGAAAAATCCTTTTGATTGCCTCCGCTAGCGATGATTTTACCCTTATTTTCTAAAACAATAGTTTCTATAAAATGGAACTTGTTTTGGTAAAACGCGTAACGATAAACCTCTTCTAAAGCCACCATTAATTCTATTTTATGCCCAAAAACCACATAAAGGCTTGCAACTAAATTTTGCGCCTTATAATCCTTTTCATAAACCCCTATAATCGTGCCTACTAAGAAATTCGCCTCCATCACTGAACTCCCGTCTAGTGGGTCATAAGCGATCAAATAAGAGCCGTTTTCTTTAGTAACAGGCGTTTCTTTTTCTTCGCTAAAAACGCTTTTGACATTTTCTAAACTCAAAAAATTTTCTTCTAAAAATTTGTCTAGGGCTAAATCCGCTTTAATAGGCGTATCCCCGCTGCTGTTTTCTAATTTAGTGTAACTCCCAGCGTCCGGCTTTTCTAAAATCTCTTGGGCTTTTTTAACCCCCTTTTCTAAAAGACTGATGATTTCTATAACGATGTTTGCATGCTTGCCTTTAAAATGTTTGTAATCCATAAAAACCCTTTTATGATTTGATTAAAGATGCTAATATTTTACTTGAAAACATTGAAAATAGGGAAGTATTTTGAAAGTAGCTCCGAGCCTTTTGAGCGCTGATTTTTTGCATTTAGCCAAAGAGATAGAGAGCGTGAGTAACGCTGATTTTTTGCATGTGGATGTGATGGATGGGCATTATGTGCCTAATTTAACCATGGGGCCTGTGGTTTTAGAGAGGGTTACTCAAATGAGCCAAGTGCCTTTAGATGTGCATTTAATGGTAGAAAATGCGAGCTTTTTTGTAGGATTATTCGCTCCTTTAAACCCGCAAATCATCAGCATTCATGCAGAAAATGAAAAGCACCCCCACAGGGTGTTGCAACTCATTAAAAATTCAGGCATCACGCCAGGCGTTGTTCTAAACCCCCACACGCATGAAGAAAGCATTAAATACTTGCTAGAAAGCGTGGGGTTAGTGCTTTTAATGAGCGTGAATCCAGGCTTTGGCGGGCAGAAGTTTTTAGATCTGGTGCTAGAAAAGTGTTTGAAAGTTAAAGAATTGATCAAACGCTACAACCCTAGCTGTCTTTTAGAAGTGGATGGGGGCGTGAATGATAAAAATATCTTTGAACTCCAACAAGCGGGCGTGGATGTGGTGGTTTCAGGGAGTTATATTTTTAAATCCAAAGATCGTAAGCTGGCTATTGAAGGCTTACAGAATGTCAGACAGCCTCTTGCATAAAGATATTCAAGCCCTAATCGCTCGCTTAAAGCACCAGGATTTAAGCTTAAGCATGCTAGAAAAATCGCTCTCTCGCCTTATTTATGATGAAATCAATTTGGAGTATTTAAAAGCGTGCGGGCTTAATTTCGTAGAAACGAGCGAAAATTTAATCACGCTCAAAAACCTTAAAACCCCCCTTAAAGATGAGGTTTTTTCCTTTATTGATTTAGAGACCACCGGCTCTTGCCCAATAAAACATGAGATTTTAGAAATCGGGGCCGTGCAAGTGAAAGGGGGGGAAATTATCAATCGTTTTGAAACCCTTGTGAAAGTCAAAAGCGTTCCTGATTATATCGCTGATCTTACAGGCATCACTTATGAAGACACCCTAAACGCCCCAAGCGTGCATGAAGCTTTGCAAGAATTGCGGCTTTTTTTAGGCAATAGCGTGTTTGTAGCCCATAACGCTAATTTTGATTACAACTTTTTAGGGCGTTATTTTGTAGAAAAATTGCATTGCCCCTTATTGAATTTAAAGCTTTGCACTCTGGATTTATCCAAACGCGCCATTTTATCCATGCGTTATTCTTTGAGCTTTTTAAAAGAGCTTTTAGGGTTTGGCATAGAAGTCAGCCACAGAGCCTATGCAGACGCTTTAGCGAGCTATAAACTCTTTGAAATATGCTTGTTAAACTTGCCTAGCTACATCAAAACCACAATGGATTTGATTGATTTTTCCAAATGCGCTAACACCTTGATCAAAAGACCCCCAAAGGCCAGATACCAAGAGACTCCACCGCCATTTTCTCTTTTTGAGAGGACAAAGGGTTTGTTCAATATCATAAAAGCAACCAGTTAAACGAAAGCTGTTTAATGGGGCTTAATAGGGCTAGGATTTTATTGTTTTTGTTCTTTGAGAATATCGCATGCTTCTTTTAATCCTAGCTTGCAACTCTTTTCAAGGTTTTCTGTCGTTTGTTTTTCATCCTTTGCTACGCCCTTACCCTCATTATAAAACGCTGCTAGAGCGTAACACCCTTTAGCATCGTTCAATTCACAAGCTTTAGCAGAATATTCAAAAGCTTTTTTAAGATCCTTTGTTACGCCTTCACCATCACGATAAAACTCTCCTACAAGCGTGCATGTTAGAGCTTCGTTTAATTCGCAAGCTTTAGAGTAATATCCAAAAGCTTTTTTAAGATCTTGCGTTACGCTTTCACCAAGAAAATAATCCCCTCCTAATTTAGAACACCCTTCACCATTATTCAACTCGCAAGCTTTAGAGTAATATTTGAAAGCTTTTTTAAAATTTTGCGTTACGCCTTCACCATTATGATAAATATCCCCTAAAATTGCACAGCCATCGCCATAGTTTAACTCGCAAGCTTTAGAATAATATTCTAGATCTTTTTTATCTTTTTTCAAACCCTTTATCATATCGTTATAAAAAGTTGCTGACAGCATACACCCTTCAACATTATTTAACTTACAAGATTTAGAGTAATATTCTAAAGCGTTTTTAAGATCGTTTGCATTAAAATAAAACTCTGCTAAGTCCTTGCATTTTTCAGCATCGTTTGATTTGCAAGCTTTAGCAGTAGCCGTGTGTTCAAGAGCTTTTTCAATGTTTTCTCTTGCACTTCCTTTTAGGATGACTTTAGAATAAGCCTCTCTTAAGATCGTGCAACCATCAGCATCGTTTAATCTACAAGCTTTTTCAAAGTATTCCTTAGCCCTAGTGAAATCTTTATCCGTGTAAATAGTGATACCTGAAAATATAAGCTCTTTAGAGTCTTGCTCTGCCATTAACCCCCCTAAACACAACGCCCCCAAACACAAAACCCTAAAAACCGCTTTTTTGACACCCCTTAACATGACGCATTCCCTTTTGTTAAAAATATAAGATTCTATTGTGATTGATATTGATAGCTAAAATCTTTTAATGTTTAAAAAACGGGGACTTGATTATTTTATTTTAAACTCATGAAAGGATAGGGGTTATTCGCGACACCCTACCCCACAATATCCAACAAATGCTCTTCATGCCACAATTCAATTTCTTCTTCTTCCAAGCCAAACGCCTTAGCCCTTTGGCTGTTTTGATAGCGGTTTTTAGAGCCTTCTTTAGGGTCTTTATCGCTAATAGCTTGCATGTTTTCTAACGCCCTTGTTTCTTGGGCTAATTCAAGCTTACTTTGAAAGCTTTGCGCTAAATCCAGCATATCACTTCTTGCACCCTGTTGGATAGCAGAATTTAAAGGAGCGTTTTGGTTGATATAAGTTACATTGCCTAAAGCTGAAACACCCATGCTAACCTCCTTAAGTGTTTAAGTGTCCTTTAGACTAATAGTTCGGTATTTTGAGTAAATGACATTAGCTCCTTTGATGATTTTGACAAATTTTCGTTGCGTGTAGTCAATTTCGTAACTATTAAACGCATCTTTTTGCATTTTAATCAACATTTTGGCTAATTCCATAATGACCTCATCTTTGGGCGTGTTCTTTTGGCAAAAAACGATCAAATGCGATCCAGGAATATCTCGCACATGCATCCATAAATCATTCGCCCTTGCGTCTTGTAAGAGTTTGATATTCTCTTTTTGGTTTTTCCCTAAACCGATTTTAAAATCCTTATAATACAGCACTTCATACCCATTCATAGGGCGTTTGATTTTAGAATTTTTTACCGGCATAAACATTTCTAAAACGCTTTCTTCTTGCGCTCCTTTAACATAGTTGATTTGACTTTCTTTAAAAGCGATTTTTTCTTTCAAATTCTCTTCCTCTAAATACAAGAATTGCGATTTTTGTTTCTTTTTTTTGCTGAGAGTGAATTTTTTATTGATGAAAGCGTTTAAGGGCATGCTCTTATCAATTTCAATCGCACACTCCTTATCTTCAAAATCCTTTAAAACCACGCGGCTTTCATGCTTATGGATTAAATGCTGGTAAGTGAGCAACAATGAGGCTTGAGTTTGCAATTCTTTCGCTTCCAGCTGTAAATTTTTAGGATCTTCTAGTTTTTCTAATTTTTCTTTCAAGCGTTCTTTTTGGGTATTCAATCGCTTGATGATTTGATTTTTTTTGTGTTCTAATTCGTTATGCTGATAGGATAAAAAATCTTTTTCTAAAATGTCTAACAACCCCTTAAAATCCAAATCCTCTTCTTGATGCTCGTAAATATTAGGAGGCAATGCCCCTAAAATATCGTTTTTAGCGACCCTGTCATTAAAACGAAAGGCCTCTATCACGCATTTTTCTTGATCTAAAATCATGAGGTTGGCTTTTTTAGGGATCATTTCTAAACGCAAAATAAAATTTTCACTCTTATAAGCCAAATCTTTAGCGCTCTTGATTTCTAAAATCCGATCGTTATCAATGACGTTTGCTTGTAAAATTTTGGCGTTTTTAGTGAATTTGTTCAAACAAAAATCTAACGCTAAAGTGTTTTTTAAAACGCTCTCTGGGGGTTTTTTGGACAAACCGATATAAGGCACGCTCAAATCCACAACAAAGGCGTGTTTTTCTTTAGAAAAAGTTTCTAATAGAAAACTAGACGCACTCAAGCGTTTGAGGCTAAAATGCGTTTGAGCGTTTAAAAATTCACTGAATTTCTTTAAAAGAAAAAATTTCATTCTTGCGCCTTTAATTTTTCCTTAGCGAAAGAAATCGCGCTCTCTATATTCTCGCTCCCCCCTATCATGCGCGCGATTTCTAAAACCCTTTCTTCGTTATTAAGGGTTTTTGCAAGGCTTTTGTGGTTTTCTTTGAAAACTAAAATATGGTTTTTAGCGAGCGCTGGGATATGGACTTGGTGCGAAATGGCAAAGATTTGCGAATGGTTGCTCAAGGTTTCAAGGGCTTTAGAGACCGCTAAACTCTCTTCGCCGCTCAAGTTGGAATCCATTTCGTCTAACACCAACACGCCTTTAAAATCCTTTAAAAACTCCATTTCTAAAAGCATGAACGCCAACCTCAAACGGCTGTATTCTCCAGAGCTTAAAGTCTCTAATTGGGAATTTTGTAAATTCAAAACGAGTTTTTGAGCACCTTTTTCGCTCATGGGGGCTTCTTCTAAAACCAAACTAGGGCTTTTTAGGAGCAAATCTTTCGCTTTAGTGCTTAAAAGAGCGTTAAAACCAGCTAAATATTCTTTTCTAAAGCCGCCTATTTCTCCGCATAATTTCAAGCATTCGGTTTTTAATTGCTCTATTTCTTTGTGGTAAGTTTCGCAATAATGGTCAATTTCTTTTAGGTTATGCAACTCGTTTTTAACATGCCCCAATCGTTCTTTAGCATGCATAATACTCCCGTAATCCTTAATGATCCCGCTTAGCATGCCAAGCCTTTCTAGCACTTTTTCAATATCCAAACGCTCGCACTCTTCTAATTTAGCCTGCTCTTTTTCCAATAGAGCGCTCGCTTCTAATAAAGCGCTTTTTAAAAATTCAGCGCTATGGCCCACGCTCTCTAAAGCATGCGTGATTTTGTGGGTATTTTCTAGCACCTCTAACGCCAGAGCGATCTTATCGTTCAATTTTTCCTTACTAGAGAGCAATTTTTTCTGCTCTAAAAGGCGTTCGTATTCGTCTTCTTTTAAATCCAGCCTCTCTAATTTCATTTTTTCAAAATTCAATCGCTCTTCTAAATCCTTTTGGAAACGCTTTTTATCCTCTAATAATCGCCTTTCTTTTTCTAGCTTTTCTAAGCGGGTGAATTTTTCTTCAAGCACGCCTAAAAGGGGGCTAAACGCCTGGTTTTCGTTTTTAATATAGCCATCTAATAAGGAGAGCATTAAAATATCGTTGAGTTCATTCTGGCTGAATCTGTCGTTAGACAAGCGTTTGATCAAACCTTTTAATAACGCTTTGAGCGTGTTTTTAGACAGGCTTGTTTGGTTTAAAAAATAGCGCGTTTTTTCTTTTTTAATCACGCTGATGACTAAGGGCTCATGTTCATCTTCTCTAAAAATGCCGTATTCTTCCGTGTCTAAAAAAGGCGCAATCAATTCCACTTCAATGTTTGAAGCGTTGCTCTCTTTAAGCCCAAACGCCCCTAAAAGGCTCGCAATAAGAACGCTTTTTCCCACCCCGCTAGCCCCACTAATCGCGCTCAAGCCGTCTTTAAACTCTAGATCCAGCTTTTCAAAAACAGCGTTTTGACGCACTTTTAAGCGTGTGATTTGAGCGTTATTAAAATCTCGCATGTTTTTCACCCTTTTTATCTTTTTTTGCTAGGGCTTTCCCCCCATAAGAGCTTTTCTTTAAGCACTTTAAAATAATCCCTTGAATTTTTTTGCAAGAGCTTGGTGGTCGTGGGGCTTTTTTGAATGTATAGGGGTTGGTTGGCTTTTAAATCATAGGTGGCTTGCCCATCAATGACCACAAGAGCGTCTTCATGAGCGCAAAAGTTCAAGCAAAATTCCGCTCCTAACACTAAAGGGCGTTGCGTTAAAGAAAAATCGCACAAGGGCGTTAAAATATAGCTCTGGCTTAAAGCATGCACAATCGGCCCATGAGCGCTCAAATTATAAGCGGTCGAGCCTAGGGGCGTGGCAATGATAAGCCCATCGCCTTTATAGGTGTTAAAGGGCGTATGGCCTGCATAAGCTTTGATGTCTAAAACCCCTAAAGCTTTTTTTTTAGCGATCACAATTTCATTGATCGCATAAAAAGAGGTGTTTCCAATACGGCCCTCTAAAGCCAAATGCTCTTCTAATTTGATTCTATCTTGCTTGAGATCTTGTAAGAAATCTTTCAAGCCATTCAATTCAACCGCGCTCAAAAACCCTAAATTCCCTATTCTAACCCCAAAACATGGCTTATTGTAAGAATGCGTCATTCTTAAAGCCCCTAAAATCGTGCCATCGCCCCCTAAACATAAAAACGCATCAGCTTTTTCTATCAATCGCGCATCTTTTGCCCCATCAAGGCTATCAATCATAAAGCTTTCAAACCCCTCATCTTCTAAAAGCTTTAAAACCCATTCTTTAGCCTGCTCTAGCTTTTCAAAAAGAGGGTTTTGATAATGGGTGGGCCGCACAAACACGCCGATAGTTTGATGTGAATCTTTCATGCGTATATTGTAGCTTAAAGCTTGAAACAAAATTTTAAAAAAGGGGGTTTTAGCCGCTTTTTTATCATCTTATGTAAAATTCATGAAAAGTTTTTATTTTTATTAATGTTTCATTATTTAATCGTTTTTAATTATTTTTTGGGTATTCTTTTTAAGAATGTAAGCATTATGTTAAGGAATCATACATGAAAAAATTTTTTTCTAAACCTTTATTAGCTTTGATTGTTTCTATGAACGCGCTATTAGCCATGGATGGTAATGGCGTGTTTATAGGGGCGGGTTATTTGCAAGGACAAGCGCAAATGCATGCGGATATTAATTCTCAAAAACAAGCCACTAACGCTACGATCAAGGGCTTTGATGCGCTTTTAGGGTATCAGTTTTTCTTTGGGAAATACTTTGGCTTGCGCCTTTATGGGTTTTTTGACTACGCCCATGCCAATTCTATTAGGCTTAAAAACCCTAATTATAACAGCGAAGTGGCGCAATTGGCGGGTCAAATTCTTGGGAAACAAGAAATCGATCGTTTAACGAGCCTCGCTGATCCCAAAACCTTTGAGCCAAACATGCTCACTTATGGGGGGGCTATGGATGTGATGGTTAATGTCATTAATAACGGTATCATGAGTTTGGGGGCTTTTGGTGGGGTGCAATTAGCCGGCAATTCATGGCTTATGGCGACACCGAGTTTTGAGGGCATTTTAGTGGAGCAAGCTTTGGTGAGCAAAAAAGCCACTTCTTTCCAATTTTTATTCAATGTGGGGGCTCGCTTAAGGATCTTAAAACATTCTAGCATTGAAGCGGGAGTGAAATTCCCCATGTTAAAGAAAAACCCCTATATCACTGCAAAAAATTTGGATATAGGGTTTAGGCGCGTGTATTCATGGTATGTGAATTATGTGTTCACTTTCTAGGGGTGCTTCCCTAGAGCTCAAGCACGCTCTCAATGATTTTAATCAGATCTTCTTTTCTTTTTTCTAAGCTTTTGGGCGTCCATTCTGTGTATTGTGCAACATCTATGGTCATCTTATAGCAAGTCATCACCCTAGGAATTTTCTTTTTGTTTAACTTGATTTCCCCCATGTAGATTTTCTTTTTATCTTTGAAATCCAAATTTGAAGCTTGAGTGTTTTTCGTGCCTCCTAAAAGCGTGAGATTGGCTAAAGAATGCGTGTATAATCCTCTTTCTTCTTCGCTAAAGTCTTTAACCCATTGGCTTGAAGGATCAGGGTTTTGGGGCAAGATGTGTTCAACATGAAAATCGTTCTTTTCAATGCGTTTAGGTTTAGGATCATCGCTCATGGAATATTCCACTAAAATGAGAATGGGTCTTAGCCATGAATTTTTTGAACTCTTTTTGTGTTGTTCATACAATTTGCTGTCTTGTAGGTTTTTCTTAAAGTCTTGTGTTATCTTATGATAATCTAAATATTCTTTTACAATAGAAGCGATGCTCTCCACGCTTTTCTTTTCTTTTAAGGCTTTAATAATGTTGCAATTAGTTTGTTTTTTAGGTTCTTCTCGCGTTGCAACCCAATTTTGGTAGTAAAACTTGACTAACAATTCCTTTAAAGCCTCTATGTCTTGATCGCTATAATGGTGTAATATGCTGGTGCACAAAATAACATACAAATAATCATCGTCTTTATACGAGAGCAAATGGGCATGTCGATCTTGCATTTCTAATATTTCGCAATAAGTATTATAAAAATCTTCTACGCCCTTAAGGTATTCTAATGGGGTTTTGTTAAGCTCGTTAAACCAAGTAACGAGTCTTTTTTTCATTTTTTCTCTAGAAGTTTTCGATTCGAGATACTCTAAATACCAACTGAATAATGTCTCCATTGTTAAATCATTGTCTGAACATTTTTGGCTTAAGGCATTCCAACGAGACACAAGCTTTTTTGATCCTCTTCTTTAGCGAGTTCTTTTAACAGCTCTCCCTTAAAAATATCCGTCGCATTCAAAGGCAAACCCCTAGCGTTTAAAACATTAAAAATCCCTAACGCCTTGTCTATACTTGGGCAAATAATGGTGATAAATTTAACATTAGAATACAGCCACTCAATGAAATCGTTAATGTTTTTAATCTCTTTTTTCATGAGATAGTCTTTTAAACAGATCGCATTTTTTAGGTAATTGTTCTTATTATTTTTATTCTTGCTTGCTTGAGAGTCGTTGAAATGTTCTAATGCATCTTGAAAATCATATTCAGCGTTAGACCCTATAGTGTTAAAACTCAGTCGTTTTCTTTCTGTATGCCTATCTTTCCAACTCGCTTGTAAAAATTCTTGGTTTTCAGGGTCTAAACGCTCAGAATAGAGAGCGGATAAAACTTTTGCCAGCAGAATGAAAGTGCTTAAGCGTTGCTGGCCATCTACAATGTCATAGGTTTTGGCTTTTTTAGGATCTTCGTTGATTAGAATTAAGACTAATGAGCCGCAAAAATAATCGCTTTCTCTATCCTCTTCATAGTCTTCAAACAAATCGTCTAAAAGCTTTTCGCAGTTTTCTTCTGTCCATTGATAAGGGCGTTGGTAGATAGGGATTTGGTAATAGAATTCTTCTTTTAAAGTATTTTTTAGATACCACTCATAGCTATCAATTTTTGCCATAAAAACCCCTTGTATGATTTAGGGTAGATTATAACATTAAAAAGTGTTTTTTTTTTTTTTTGAAATATTTCTACGCATGAAGATGCATGGTTTATCGCCATGCCATTTTTTACAGCTTATTTTTAAAGCTCCTTTAAAATCTCTGAAGGCGATTTGAACGCTAGATTGAAAGCTTTAGCGATGCCTTCTTGGGTGATATAGCCGTTATAAGCGCTCAAGCCTCCAAGGGTGTTTGCCACGATTTTAGTGTTGGCTGTTAAAAAACCTTTCAAGCCATGCTCTAAATAATACAACAAATACGGTGCGCTCGCATGGCTGTAAGCCGTAGAACTCGTTTTAGCGACAATCCCTGGCATGTTCGGCACGCCATAATGCAACAAATCCTCTTCCACATACACCGGGTTAGAATGGCTTGTTTGGTGTATGGTTTCTATGCACCCCCCTAAATCGCAAGCCACATCTATCACTACCCCTTGTTTTTGCATACACTTTAAATGCCTTCTTAAGATCACTTTAGGGGTTTGGCTCGCTGTAACCAGCACCGCTCCCACTAGCCCTACTGCTCCGTTTAAGGCGTGAATGATATTGGCTTCATTCACGCTTAAAACTTCTAAATCATACAAATGATAATAGGGGTGGTTTTGCAATTTAGCGTAGTCTAATTCTAAAATCGTTACTTTAGCCCCCATTTGGCTTAAGACTTTCGCGCTCTCCATGCCAACCACACCGCCCCCAACCACAACGATTTTAGCCCTTTGCGCGCCCGATAACCCCCCTAGCATGACCCCCTTACCCATAAACCCTTTAACATGCTCTAAAGCCAGTAAATAATGCTGGACTAAATGCGCAGCCAATCTCCCAGCCACCACGCTCATAGGCGCTAAAATAGGGTAGTCGTTTTTAGGCCCAGCAATGGTTTCAGTGCAAATAGAAGTGATTTTTTTATCTATAAACATTTCACACAAGCTTTTTTGATACGCTAGATCCAAATAACTAAACAGCGTGGCTTTTTCTTTCAATAAAGGGTATTCATGCTCTAAAGGCTCTTTGCATTTGACCACCAAATCCTGCCCCCACGCCGTTTTAGAATCCACGATTTTAGCCCCCACGCTTTCATACACTTCGTTGCTATAACCGCTATTAGCACCGGCATGATTTTCCACCAAAACCTCCACGCCCTTTTGAACGATTAGCGCCACATCATCAGGCACCAAAGCCACTCGTGATTCCAAATCCATGCTTTCTTTAACTAGCCCAATAGTCATGTTAATCCTTTAAATAGTAGTGTCAGTTATGATTATATTCGCTCAATAAGATATTTGAGCGTTTTTCTGTCAAAAACTTGAATGGTTTTACTCTTTTACACAATGAAATTACTCTATTTATTATCCATTTGCTTATTAGTAATTGGTTGTTAATTTTGGTTTAGAATAAAAATATGAGTGGGGATTTAAAGGAGTTATAAAATGATTTTAGTAGGATTAGAAGCGGAATTAGGAGCGTCAAAAAGAGGCACCGATAAGGGGGTTAGGCGTTTGAGAGAAGCTTTGAGTAAAACGCATGGCGATGTGATTAAAGGCATGCAAACGATCACTCAAGAGCGGTGCGTGCTTTATAAGGAGTTTAGATACGCTAAGAATTTTGAAGATTACTACCTTTTTTGTAAAGAAAATTTGATCCCTTGCATGAAAGAAGTGTTTGAAAAAAAAGAATTCCCTTTAATTTTAAGCTCAGAGCATGCGAACATGTTTGGGATTTTCCAAGCCTTTAGGAGCGTTCATAAGGACAAAAAAATAGGGATTTTGTATTTAGACGCGCATGCGGATATTCACACGGCTTATGACAGCGATACAAAGCATATCCACGGCATGCCTTTGGGTATGGTTTTAAATCGTGTCCATAGCGGGGTTAATCGCATGAGCGAGAGCGAAGAAAAGGCATGGCAAAAGCTTTGCTCTTTGGGGTTAGAAAAGGGAGGGTTAGAAATTGATCCTAAATGTTTGGTGTATTTTGGGGTAAGAAGCACAGAAAAAAGCGAAAGAGATGTGATTAAGGAATTAGAAATCCCTTTATTTAGCGTGGACGCGATAAGAGAAAACATGCAAGAAGTGGTTCAAAAAACCAAAGAGTTATTAAAAGCGGTGGGTATTATTTACCTTAGCTTGGATTTAGACATTATGGATGGCAAGCTTTTCACTTCTACCGGCGTGCGTGAAAATAACGGGCTGAGTTTTGATGAGCTCAAGCAATTACTGGGCTTGCTTTTAGAAAGTTTTAAAGACAGATTAAAAGCTGTTGAGGTAACCGAATACAACCCCACGGTGAGCGTAAAACACACCAACGAAGAAGAAAAGCAGGTTTTAGAGATCTTGGATCTCATCATCAATAGCTGTAAAATTAAAGATAGGAAGCAATCTTTTGCAAGGAGTTACTGATCGCTTTCAAACAAAACGATAAAAAGTTAAAAAAGGGGCGGTGTTTAGATGAAAAGTTAAACCGCTTTTAGCGTCAAAGAATGTCTTGTGTGTTTTGAAAACGCATGCAAGCTCGTTGCGTGTCAAAAATGGGGATTTTTCACTAGAGATTGAGTAAAATCAGCCAAATCAAAAAAAAAAAAAAAGATTTTCGTAGGATTAATAAAATTTTAAGAATTTTTATGATAGAATTCCGTGTATTATTAAGTTTTTTTTGTTTTTATTACTTAATAGGCGTTCGTTATCAGTGTGATTTTACTTGAAAAATTTAAATCATTTTTTAATCTCTCAAAACATAAGGAGTTTGTGTTGCATAAAAAAGTTCTGTTGGCTTTAACTGCCAGTTTGATTTGCCAAGAGTCTTTGTTCGCTAAGGAAAAAGACTACACTTTGGGCAAGGTTTCTACTGCCGGTAAAAAGGATAGATCCGATTATTCTGGGCAGGTCAATTTGGGTTATAGCGGGATTACCGCGCCTAAGAGTTGGCAAGATGAAGAAGTGAAAAAATACACAGGAAGCCGCACGGTGATCTCTAATAAAGCGCTCACCCAACAAGCTAACCAAAGCATTGAAGAAGCTTTACAGAATGTCCCCGGTCTGCAAATTAGGAATGCGACAGGTGTAGGGGCTATGCCTACTATCCAAATCCGTGGCTTTGGGGCTGGGGGTTCAAGGCATAGCGATGCGACGCTGATGTTAGTTAATGGTATTCCTGTTTATATGGCCCCCTACGCTCACATTGAGCTAGACATTTTCCCCGTTACCTTCCAAGCCATTGATCGCATTGATGTGATCAAGGGTGGAGGTAGCGTGCAGTATGGGCCTAACACTTATGGGGGTATTGTCAATATCATCACTAAGCCTATCCCTACTCAATGGGAAAACCAAGCGGCTGAAAGGATCACTTATTGGGCTAAGGCTAGAAACGCCGGGTTTGCCGCTCCCCCTGATAAAACCGGCGATCCTTCTTTCATCAAGTCCTTAGGCAACAACCTCCTCTATGAACACTTATGTGAGGAGCGGAGGGATGATCAATAAGCATGTGGGTATCCAAGCGCAAGCTAACTGGGTTAGAGGACAAGGCTTTAGGGACAATAGCCCCTCTAATATTTCAAACTATTGGCTAGATGGGATCTATGACATCAATGAAAACAATGGGATTAAAGCCTATTACCAATACTACGATTTTGCTATCGCTCAACCGGGATCACTCAGCGAGCAAGATTACAAAATAAACCGCTTCGCTAATTTGCGCCCCTTAAACCAAAAAGGCGGGCGCTCACAACGCTTTGGGGCTGTGTATGAAAACCGCTTTGGGGATTTAGACAGAGTGGGCGGGACTTTTAGCTTCACTTACTATGGGCAGTTGATGACTAGGGACTTTCAAGTGAGCTCTAGCTACAATAGCGCTAACACGGTTACTTGTTTTAGCGAAGCGGCATGCAGGGCGGCGGGACTTCCGGCAGGGTATAACTTGGCTGTGCCTTATTATGCCACTAACTACAATGGTTGGGCAGAAGTAGAAAACCCTGTGCGCTCCATTAACAACGCTTTTGAGCCTAAAGTGAATCTGATCGTCAATACCGGGAAAGTCAAGCAAACCTTTATCATGGGCTTGCGTTTCATGACCACCACTTTTTTACAACGCCAATACTTAAACACCAATGAATGCGCCACCAAAACGAGCGGTGAGGGGGCAGGATTCTTGTGTGAGGGCGCTAATGTGATGAGCGGTTGGAAACCCCACATCAAGCATGGCGTTTATAGAAACTGGAATAACTGGCGTAACAATTACACAGCAGTTTATTTGAGCGATCGCATTGAAGCTTGGGACGGGCGCTTTTTCATCGTGCCTGGTTTGCGCTACGCTTTTGTGCAATACAACAACGAAAATGCGGCTAATTGGGCACAAATCCCTGAGAAGGATTTAAGAAAAATCAAGCACATGAACAATTGGATGCCCTCAACCAACATTGGCTTTATCCCTGTGCAAGGCGATCACAATGTGCTTACCTACTTCAACTACCAACGCTCTTTCGTCCCGCCTCAATTAGACGTTTTGAGCTATGGAGGAGCGGAGTATTTTACCCAACACTTTGACACGGTGGAAGCAGGAGCGCGCTACACCTATAAAGATAAATTCAGCTTTAATGCGGACTACTTCAGGATTTGGGCGCGCGATTTTGCCACCGGGCAGTATTCAGTCTATACAAGCGGTCCCATGAAAGGTAATGTGCGCCCCATTAATGGCTATTCTCAAGGCGTGGAGTTGGAATTGTATTACAGGCCTATTAGAGGGCTTCAATTCCATGCCGCTTTCAACTACATTGACACTCGTGTAACCAGCCATGGCCCTTTAACCGACTTGAACGGGGATGTGCTAAAAGGGACTAGCTATAACAAGCATTTCCCTTTTGTAAGCCCTTTCCAGTTCATTTTTGACGCTCGTTACAATTGGCGTAAAACCACCATTGGTATTTCTAGCTATTTTTATAGTCGCGCTTATAGCGGGATTAGCAACAGCGCAGCAGGAGGCTATTATGGGATGCAATATTATAGTGGGGGGAACAACTATGAAAGCGTTCTCAATAGCGGTTATCAATGCGAAGCTTGGTGTATGACCCAACATGAAGGGCTCTTGCCTTGGTATTGGGTGTGGAATATCCAAGTGAGCCAAATTTTCTGGGAAAACGGGAGACACAGAGTTACAGGAAGTTTGCAAATCAATAATATCTTTAACATGAAGTATTATTTTACAGGGATTGGCTCTAGTCCTGCAGGCTTGCAACCTGCTCCTGGAAGATCGGTTACAGCGTATTTGAACTACACTTTCTAAAGGCTTTAAAAAGGAGGGGGATTGTTGCACGATGATGAGCCGCTAAAATTAGCCGCTTAGCGATTTCACTAATTTCACTAATATTGTGGAGCATTCATTTAAGAACGCTCCAAATAAGTTTCTTTGAGGCTGGCCTTAGCCCTTTGCCAATCAGGCAAATACAAACTCAGCAAATCCCTAAAATATTCGTTATGGTGGTGCACTTTGAAATGCAATAATTCATGCACAACCACATATTCAATGCCTTCACTAGGCGCTTTAGCCAATTCCAAATTGAAAAGTAGGGTGCGTTTAGCAATATTGCAACTCCCCCATATCCGTTTCATTTTTTGGATTCTAAAGCTTTGTATGCTTTCGTTTAAAATCTTTTCATACTGGTTGATGCAGGTTTGTATTTTTTCTCTTAAAACTTGTCTGTAGTAGTTTTCTAACACTTTTAAGCGGTTTTCTAAGCTTGTTTTTTTCTGGACATGCAAGATTAAATATTTAGGGCTTTGGAGAACGAAGTGTTTTTTTATAGTGTGTTCAATCTTTAACAAATAGCGTTTCCCAAAAAGATAATGGCTTTCTCTCTCTAGCATTCCTCTTTGGCTCTGTCTGTTTTGGTTTAAAAAATTTTGTTGCTGTTCTTTTATCCAAGGGAGTCTTTTAATCAAAGAAAGCCTAAGGCTCTCATCGTTTAAAGCTAGGGGGCAAGACACATGCACAGAGCCATCAGGCGGGCAAACGCTAATTTGTAAATGCTTAATATCCTTTTTTTCTATGGCGATGTTGGTATTATTTAAAGTCAAACAATAAGCGTTCATTAGTGATACTCCTCTATGTGTTTGGCTAAATTAAAGACATTTTCTAACAAACCCTCATCGTCTATGATTTTTCTTAAAGCGATTTTAAGGTTTTTTTCTTTTTGGTTATGCCCCACCCAACCATCTTTTTTGTTATCCCTTATGCATGCGTCTATATCTAGGGCTAAGGCTTCATTTTGATCTAAATTATCATAGAGGGTTTTTAAAGCGTTAGTGTTGATCTTTTTAGGGTAATTTTTATCTTCTTTATCAATAACTTGTTTGGCTAAATGTTGGATTTGTTGCAAGTATTCTAAATAGGTTAATTTCTTTTCTCTAAACTGGTTGATCAAATCGTTTAAAAGCGAAGATAATTTTTCGTAATACTTAGGATCGCTCGCTTCTTTTTCTATAATGCGTTTTTTAGTGTTGTTAGCGATGCTTTCTGCCATAGAGCTTTCACTTTTGAATACTTGAGATAACGCCTTATTAAAATCATTAACATTCATTTGGGCTAAAACTTCGCACAGCCCTTGATCTTCTATTTTGATTAGCGTCTTGCTATCTGTGGCTTTAATGTAAGCGTCTAAGATCCTACGCATGTCTTCGCTATAGCTTTTTAAATCCACGCTATCCCCACTACTCAAGCCAACCGCTTTTTGTAAATGCCTATAAAATTGCGCTTCTTGTTTGATTTGTTGCATTTCTTCTTTAGAATAAATGGGCTTTTCTAAATTATTCAATTCCACAAACATTCTTAAAAACGCGCCAACAAGCTGGTAAAACAACCGCCTTTTTTGAGCGTTTTTTTCTAAATCGCTCCCACAAAAATAAGCGATATAATCCATTTCATCTTTTGGCTCTTTCACGCCTTCGCAAAGCGATTTTAACTGATCTCTAACCTCTTCTAATTTTTTCTTAATCTTTTGGGATTTGTCAGAGATAAGCCCTTGAATGTCTTCTCTTTCATAGTTTTCAAACGCTTTATTGGTGTAATCGCTGTGCGCTTCTTGCAAGCTATCAAACAAATCCTTATAGTCTATGATACAGCCAAAATCCTTATCTTCGCTATCCAATCTATTCACCCTGCACACCGCTTGAAAAAGCCCATGATCTTGCATTTTCTTATCCATGTATAAATAAGTGAGGCTTGGCGCATCAAAACCGGTCAATAGCTTATCCACCACGATCAACAGCTTCATTCTATTAGGCTCATTAATAAAACGCTCTTTAACTTTTTCTTCAAACTCTTTAATTTTATTGAGGGCTTTTTTCTCATCTTTTTCATCAAAAAAGTTTTGCAGCATTGTGCAATAAGTGCGGTATTTGTAACTCTCTTCGCTCTCATCGCTCCCACAATCTTTCAGATCAGCGATATTGGGTTCATAGCTTGTGATCACAGCCACCTTATCCTTTAATTCTGTTTCTAAAAAGAGTTCAAAATACCGGCATGCGTTATACACGCTTTCAGCCACCAGCATGGCATTCCCCTTTCCATTCCTTAATCGTGGGAGTTTTGCCATATCCAATACAATATCTTGCACAATATGTTCCAATCTGTCTTTAGTGGAAAAAACTTTTTGCAAATTAACCCATTTCTTTTTAAGCTCTGTTTTAGCCGTCTCATTCAAGTTTTGGGTTTTTAATTCAAAATATTCGTCCAGCTTTTCAGGGCTACTGACATATTGTTCCACGCTCCTAGCTTCATAATTTAAATCTAACACCACTTTATCGCTAACGGCTTCATTAAATTTATAGCAATGGATATAATCCCCAAACACTTCCTGGCTTGTCTTTTTATCTTGTTTCAATAAAGGCGTGCCGCTAAAGGCTATAAAAATCGCATTAGGGAGCAGGCTTTTCATGGCTTTGTGCAATTTAGCGCTTTGGGTTCT
Organism: Helicobacter pylori NCTC 11637 = CCUG 17874 = ATCC 43504 = JCM 12093; assembly: GCF_900478295.1. NCBI lineage: Bacteria > Pseudomonadati > Campylobacterota > Epsilonproteobacteria > Campylobacterales > Helicobacteraceae > Helicobacter > Helicobacter pylori. The sequence goes on along the minus strand of NZ_LS483488.1, from coordinate 138,603 downwards.
GTGGCATTCATCCACTAAAACAACCCATTCCTTTAAAACAGGTTGTTTTTTTAAATCTTCTAAGTCGTTGTCATCAAATTTATGCACAAGCGATCCAACCAAAAATTCCTTATTTTCAAACAGCACGCTCAACAAATCCTTCTTGCTGTCTGCACGATAAATAGCCTCGCCTATCCCACTAAACACGCCTTGAATTTGAGCGTCTAATTCCCTCCTGTCCGTAACGATTAAAATCCTCGCTTGTTTTCTATTTCTTCTCAGCCATTTAGTAAGCCACACCATAGTCAAGCTCTTACCGCTGCCTTGCGTGTGCCAGATAATCCCCCCTTCTTTTCTTTGGATAAATTCTTGCGTTTTTTTAATTGCAAAATACTGATGGAACCTGGCGCATTTCTTTTGCCCCTTATCAAAAATCAAAAAATCATGGATAAATTCTAAAAACCTTTCTTTTTTTAAAAAGCATTCAATCGTCTCAAACAAATTTTTTAAAACGCCCTCTTCTTTCCAAGAAAGGTAGTATTTTTCTTCAGTTTCTATGACGCCATATTTTAGCCCTTGACTTTCATTGCCCGCCATAACCAATTGGATCGTTTTAAAAAAATCTCTAATAAATTCTTTCTTCTGGTTGTCTAAATTTTGCCGGATACCGCTTTCTACGCTCACGCTGGAATTTTTTAATTCTAGCACCCCTAAAGCGATCCCATTAACATAAAGCACCACATCCGGCCGTTTCGTGTTTGGCCCTTTAACGCTCACTTCTTCAGCCACGCTAAATTCATTCTTAGAAACATCTTTCCAATCAATGAAATAAGTCGTTTGAGTGTTTTCATTCTGGCTTATTTTAGTTTTCACGCCATAAATCAAAAGCTCGTAAAATGTTTGATTCGCTTCGTATAAATCGTTTTTTAAAGCTGTATGGATTTTATGCTCAATTTTATGCCACCTTTCAGGCTCAATTTTTTGATTTTTAATTAACCATGCTTTCAAGCTTTCTTTATTAATGTTTTCATTATCGCTCTTTGTTAAATCCCCTAAATACGCATAGCCCATGCTTTTAAAAGTTTCTATGACTTGCTTTTGAACTTCTTTTTCTGTTTTCATCATAAACCCCCTAAGAACGCTTTTTATCGCTTTATATTATAATCCTAAAAACAAAATAGGGCGGTTAAAATGGCGATCAAAAAAAGCGAATTGTATAGCTCTTTATGGGCTGGAGCGGATAGTTTGAGGGGCGGAATGGATGCGAGCGAGTATAAAAACTATGTTTTGAACTTGCTTTTTTTAAAATACATCAGCGATAAAGCCAGAAATGACGCCAAAAACAATACTGATAGCGAAATAGAAGTGCCAGAAGGGTGTTTTTATGAAGACATTCTCGCTTTAGAGGGCGATAAGGAAATAGGCGACAAGCTCAATAAAATCATCGCCAAGATCGCAGAGCGAAACGAATTAGAAGGCGTGATTGACAGCGTGGATTTTAACGATAACACTAAGCTAGGAGAGGGTAAAGCGATGACGGACACCCTTTCTAATCTGGTTAAAATCTTTGCGGATTTGAGTTTGGGCGCGCATGGGGCTTTAGACGATGATTTACTGGGCGATGCATACGAATATTTAATGCGCCATTTTGCCAGCGAATCCGGTAAATCCAAAGGGCAGTTTTACACCCCTAGCGAAGTTTCGCTTTTGTTATCCCTTTTGCTTGGCATTGATGAAAACACCAGACAGGATAAAAGCATCTATGATCCCACTTGCGGGAGCGGTTCGTTACTATTAAAAGCTTCTAGCTTGGCCGGCAAAAAAGGCTTAACTATCTATGGTCAAGAAAAAGACATTTCCACCACAGCCCTTTGTAAAATGAATATGATCTTACACAATAGCGCTGATGCTGATATTGCTAAAGGGGGTTCTAGCACCCTTTCTAACCCCCTTTTTACTACTGAAAATGGCATGCTAAAAACCTTTGACTATGTTGTGGCTAACCCTCCCTTTAGCTTGAAAAACTGGACTGACGGGCTAAGCATAGACCCAAAAAGCAAGCAAGTCATTAATGATCATTTCAATCGTTTTGAAGACGGCACGCCCCCTGAAAAAAATGGCGATTTTGCTTTTTTGCTCCATATCATCAAATCCTTAAAAAACACAGGCAAAGGGGCAGTGATTTTACCCCATGGGGTGCTATTTAGAGGGAACGCTGAGGGTGCAATTAGAAAAAATCTCTTAATAAAAGGCTATATTAAAGGCGTGATAGGCCTAGCCCCTAACCTTTTTTATGGCACTTCCATTCCTGCATGCGTGATTGTTTTAGACAAAGAAAACGCGCGCGCCAGAAAAGGCGTTTTTATGATAGATGCGAGCAAGGATTTTAAAAAAGACGGCAATAAAAACCGCTTAAGAGAGCAAGATGTCCAAAAAATGATAGACACTTTTAACGCTTTAAAAGAAATCCCTTATTATTCCAAAATGGTGAGCCTAGAAGAAATCAGCGCTAACGACTATAACTTGAATATCGCACGCTACATTGCCGCCAAGCAAGAATTGGAAAAAGACTTGTTCGCTTTAATCAACAGCCACAAGGCCAGTTATTTGCCCAAAAACGAAATAAAAGCCTACGCCCCTTATTTTAGAGTGTTTAAAGAGCTTAAAAACACGCTTTTTAAAAAGAGCGATAAAGAGGGTTATTACGCTTTAAAAACAGAATGCGAAAACATTAAAGAATTAATCACTCAAAGTTTAGAATACCAAACCTTCCACGCTTCTGTTTTAGACGCTTTTGACCGATTGGATTTATTTGAAACTTTTAATGATTTAGAGCCAGGTTTTAACCCAAAAACCCTCATAGAAAGCGTTTGTTCAAGGGTTTTAAAAGAATTTGAAAAAGTGGAAATTTTAGACAAATACGGCGTGTATCAGCTCTTTAAAGATTACTACAACGAAGTCTTGCAAGACGACTGGTTTCTTCTTTCATTCAATGATTTTTTGAGCGCTAAAGAATTAAGGGAATTAACCCCCCTAAAAGACAAAAACAAAAAAGCCAATTATTTAGAGGAGCCGGATTTTGTCATTCAAAAAACCCACTATAAAAGCGATCTGATCCCTAAAAACCTGATCAAACAACGCTTTTTTGAAAAAGAAGCGAAAGAATTAGAAGAATTAGAAAACGCCCTTAATGAAAAAGAGACCCATTTTGAAGAATTTATAGAAGAGCATTCTAGTGAAGAAGGGCTTTTTTATGAATTGAAAATCAATGAAAGCGTTTTGAAAAAAGAGCTAAAAAACGCCACCGATTCAGAAGATAAAAAAATCCTAAAAACCGCTTTAGAATTGCTAGAAGCTAAAAACAAGGCGCTAAAAATGAAAAATAAAGCCCATGAGAAGCTGGAATTAAAAGCGTTCCACCAGTATAAAAACCTGAAATTAGACGAAATTAAGGATCTCATCATCAAAGACAAATGGCTTAAGAGCCTAAAAAATGCCCTAGAAAACAAAATTTTAAAACGCATCAACGCTTTTATTAGTGCCCTTAATGGAATCATTCAAACTTACTCTAACAGCTTGTTAGAACTAGACAAAGAAGTCAAAGAGAGCGAATCAAAAGTTTTAGAGCATTTGAAGGATTTGGGGATTGTCGTTTGATATTAAAAAGTTTGGAGTGCCTTTTGACTAGCGTATCCTCGCTATGAGACCTCCAAACTAGAAGAGATTATAGCACAGGAAATTTAATGGAACTTGAAAATGAAGTTTTTAATCGTATTTTAAAGCATCTAGCCCTAAAAAACCCCCTTGCTTTCAAAAATAAGGGTTTAGATCAATTAAAAAAATCTATTAGCGTGTTACACTATGACTATCTCATAGGTGATAGTAAGGAATTGGGTATCGTGTTACAAAAATACCCTAATAAAGAAAATGAAATCAATAACCTTTTTGATTTTTTAATGCATTTTTATAACAAACGGACTAAAACGCACCACATGCTTTTTTTATGGATACATTTTTTTGAAACGGCTTTGCGTTCTAAAATGGCGGTTATTTTGGCTCAAAAACACAGCAGCAAGGATATTGACGATTGGTTTTTATCTAAAAAGCTTAGCCATAAGATTGAACGCTTAAAAAACACCCACCATTTAGAGAGTTTAAAAGGATACAATGGCTTTCAAATCTTAAATTTATTCACTCTTGGCGATTTAGAAACCATTATTAAAATATATTGGAGCGATTCTAAACCCTTATTTGCAGATTACAAAACATACAACGAGTATGTTTTGCCAACCTATGGCACTTGGGAGCATTTTTTAAAGACTTTCAGCTTGATACGAAAAGCTAGGAATGACTTATTCCACAACAACCCTTCTAAAATTAAAACAAGTTCGCTAGTTAAAAACATTGAAATCTTACTATTAAGGCTGGATTTTAACCCTAAAAGTGCTTTTGATAACACCCTAAAATTAGAGCGCACTATTCTTATTAAGACCATTCAAAAGAACGCATGGACGCATTAACAACACACTTAAATTGGCAAAGAGTGAGACTTGGGGATATACTAGAACTTCTAACTGACTATCATGCAAATGGCTCTTACGAACTACTTAAAAATAATGTAACATTATTGAAACATGTAGATTTTGCTATTATGATACGAACTACTAATTTTGAAAATAATGATTTTAAAAATGATTTAATCTATATCAATAAAAAAGCCTATGAGTTTTTATCAAAATCAAAAGTTTTTGCTGGAGATATTTTAGTTAATAAAATTGCCAATGCTGGAACAGCGTATTTTATGCCTAAATTAAATCAACCTGTTTCTTTAGGCATGAATTTATTTTTATTACGAATAAAACCAAACTATAACAATTTTTTTATTTTTAAGCAAATAGCAAATTACGAAAGGGTTTTAAAAACTTTTGCTAATGGTTCGGCAACAAAAACGATAACAAAAAATGTAATTAAAAATTTACTAATCCCACTACCCCCCCTAAACGAACAAATCGCTATCGCTAACATTTTAAGCGGTTTGGATCACTATCTTTACACTTTAGACGCTCTCATTCTTACTAGAATGTTAGTTTCTGTCTCTAAGTCTCATAGAAAGGGACTTGAAAACTATGGCAAAGACATTAAAACCTAATTTAGATAAAGATGAGTTAAACACACTTTATAAGGCAAATCTTGCTTATACTAAAAACACGCATGAGCATTATTTCAAATTTAAAAAAGATTTAGACTATAAACTCTTTAATCCTAGCATTATGCATGAGCAAGGTTCTATAAGCTTTGTAGGCGGACAAGGAGCTAAAAGATTATTAGACATACTCTACAAGCTCGCATTTAATGCTAAGTCTAATAAGATTGCCCTAGATAGACATTACGCCAAAATGTTTTTGCAAGTTCAAGCAAGAACTCTAAGAAAGAATGTCAATATATTAGAAGAGCAAGGTTTTATTGAAGTCATTAAAGGAAAACAAAGATACTTGTATGTGTATCTTAAAGATTACAGAGAATTAGAGGGCTATAACTCCGTAGGAGCTAATCAAAAGAACAATATCCCATCGCCTTTTTTCTTACAGATTATGCGTTTCTTAGAAAAGTTTGCCAAAGAAATTGAGAAAGTAAAAATTAACAACAAAGAATGTGTTATGCATATTCCTAGTCAAGAGCTTATGCAAAGAGTTAATAATGTTGTTTTAAAATTCACGCCTATTTCTAATCTTAATACCACTTACACTTTATCCTACAAGGATTTAACAAACAAAGACATTCCTTCTAATCTTTGTTTCTATCAAACAGCCATTGTGAAGAAAAATCTCTTAAAGGCTTTAAAAGACAAAGAATGTGTAGGCGAACCTATTAACAACTCACCCAAAGTTTCAAACTACTTTCAAGAGAGTGCTTAAGAATGACACCAAGCACAACTTTAAATATTTGTTTCAATAAGAAAAACAGCAAACTGATTTTACAAATGGATACCGAAACACAAGAAAAGTTTTTAGCGGATTTGTTTGAAAAAGCTTTACAAAAAAATCTACAAGCTTATTGGATAACAACAACTGAAACTAAGAATGAATTAACAAGAGAAGAGTTTTCAAATTTACTAAAGGAAAACAATGATTGAACTAATCTTACACAAGAAGTCCATACAAATTGATGAAACATTGCTGAATGTAAAAGAGCATTTAGAAAAGTTTTATTCAAACAAAGAACAAGAGACAATCGCAAAAACTTTAGAGGGCCAAACAGAGCTTACTTGCAGTTATTTATGGGATAAAGATTTTTCATTGCTAGAAAAGCATTTAGAAAATAGCTTAGGGCATTTTACTTTTGAGAGTGAGTTTGCCCTACTAAAAGACAAAGAGCCTTTGAATTTAGCTCAAATCAAACAAATCGGTGTTTTAAAGGTTATTACCTATGAAATGACACAAGCCTTAAAAAATCAAATCATTCATTTAACGCAAGTTGTCAATGAAGAAAATTTAGAGTTTGATGAAGAACTTGTTATTTATCACTTAGATTTTAAGCTCAATCAAAATACTTACAAAGTGTTAGCGAAATTTTGCGTGATTAAAAAAGAAAGGAACATTGTATGAAAAAATTAAGGCATTTTAGAAAACTTATCGCCTTTTTAGGTTTTTCACCTCTTTTATTACAAGCGGATATGACTACCTTTTTTAATTCCATTGAACAACAGCTCACTAGCCCTACGGCTAAAGGCATTTTAATGGTTATTTTTTTAGGACTTGCTATTTTTATATGGAAAAACTTAGATAGATGGAAAGAAATTTTAATGACCGTGCTTGCTATTGCAATTGGTGCTGCAATCTTTTTTAAAGCCCCAGCCTTAGCTAACTGGTTTATGGGTATTTTTTAAAAGAAGTCCCCATGCAATTAGTTGGTATTTCAGTTTCTAATCTCAAAGAAATCAGCTCCAAAGAAAAATTTCTTTGGCTCAATGCTAAGAGTTTTTTACTCTCAGGATTTGTGCCTTTTATTATGATACCTTGGCTAGATATACTGAACTCTTTTGTGCTTTATGTGTGCTTTCTCTTAATTTTTAGCATAGCGGAGTTCTTTGATGAAGATATAAGTGACATTTTAATCGCTCATTCCAAAATTAAAACCAAAGCTAATTCATTTTACGCTTAAAAGGAAAAAATATGCAAAAAGAAGTCTTAGTAGAAAAACCTAATCCATTAACCATTTCTTACAACTTAGAACAAGCTATCTCTAGCTTAAAATCAAGTGTGAATGCGTTAATGAAAAAAGAAGCTCATTTAGATGCCTATATTCTTGTTACTAATATTAGAAATATTGTAGATGAGTTGCATAAAGAAGTTGTTTTAGCTAATCAAAGCAATAAAAACACCCCTAAAAGAAAAAGAAAGTCTTCTTAATGTTAGAAAGCGCCCTTAAATATTGCAAGGAAAAAGCCATAGACCTTTTAGCAGGGTTTGTGCCAAAACCTATTCTATGGCACAGGAGTGCAATATTTTAGGCTTGTATGATGATACTTTCATTATTACCAAACAAGAAAATCTAGTAGGCATTATATCCTTACAAGGACTAAGCTATTCTAATTTAATGCAAAAAGACTTAGAGGGCTATTTTGATACTAGACAAAATGTTCTCAACACCATTAGTAAAGACATTCAATTAAGAATTGTGGCTAAAAGGCGTAAGGAATTTATCAATCAAAGTCCAAATATTGACAATATTTATGCCAAAGCTATTATCACACAGTTTGAAAGCAAGGAAATCTATAAAACAGAGTATTTTTTAGTGTTTAAAACTATCACTTCTAATGTCAAGTCTTTCTTTGAAAAAAAGAAATTGGAAATGACTACTTCAATTAATGAAGAGTTAGAAGAAAGCTCTAAAGAAGATAAACAAGAGAATGAAAATAGCTCCAATGAAACTCATTCAAACACAAGCTCTAAAAAAGACAAGAAAAACAAGTTCAAAAAAAAGATAACCTTTAGCGCCACAAGTAATGTGAAAAGAAAACTCAAAGAAGTTAAAGAAGCCATCAATCAAGGCGTGGAGAGATTAGAGGCTAATGTGAAAGATTTAGAGCTGATTATCCCTAAAGATTTGAAAGCCACTGAAATCATGGCTAATATCAACAGTCCTTGGATACCCACTCAGTATTTAGAAGAGTTTTTAATAGAATTGAGCGCTAACCATTATGAAAAGCAATACGGCGATAAAATGACAGATTACCAACTAGGCAATCTCAAAGAAGACATCAAAGTAGAACACCTAAGCGGCGCTTATGAAGTTTCTATTAGAAGTAATGAACTAAACGAGCTTTATGGCATCAGGCATAAAGACAAAGCGCATTCTTATAAAGCGCCTTTTGAAAGCCTTTTAAATAAAGTCTTAAACAACAAGGATTTGAGCGTTAAATACGCCCAAGTTGATCCTAATGACCCTAAAAAAGAAATCTTTATCACTGATGAAGAGCAAAGCAATCTCGCCAGACAAAAAGCAGAAGAATTGAAAGAAGCTTTTAAAGACTGGATTTATAAAGATTATACAAGAAGAACCCATTTAGAGCAAATCTATAATGACACTTTCAATAACTCTGTTTTAAAAACCTATGATGGCTCGCAATTAGAACTAGAGGGCTTTAACCAGTATATCAGCTTGCGCCCCCACCAAAAGAACGCTATTTTTAGAACCATCCAAGACAGGGCGGTGTGTTTAGACCATCAGGTTGGAGCAGGCAAGACTTTGTGCACTATAGCCAGTTGCATGGAACAAAAACGCATGGGATTAGTGAATAAAACGCTCATTGCCGTGCCTAACCATTTGACCAAGCAATGGGGCGATGAATTTTATAAGGCCTACCCTAACGCTAACGTGTTAGTTGTTGATAGCAAGGACACCACTGAAAAAGAAAGAGAACTTTTATTCAATCAAATCGCTAACAACAATTATGACGCTGTGATTATCGCGCACACCCATTTGGAATTGTTGTCTAACCCTAGAGGAATCATAGAAGAATTGAAAGAAGAAGAGCTAGTGAATGCCGAAAAAAACTTTGAAAGGCAAGAACTGGCTTATAAAAATAACCCTAGAGAAACTAAAAAACCCAATGAAAGAGCCTTTAAAAACAAACTGGATAAAATCCGCGCTAAATACGATGCGATTTTAGAAAAACAAGGCTCTCATATTGATATTAGTCAAATGGGGATTGACAATTTGATTGTGGATGAAGCCCACTTATTCAAAAATCTAGCCTTTGAAACTTCTATGGAAAAAATTGCAGGGCTTGGTAACCAACAAGGCTCTAATCGCACTAGAGATTTGTTTATTAAAACGCGCTACTTGCATCAAAACGATAAGAAAATCATGTTTTTAACCGGCACGCCTATAGCTAATTCCTTGAGTGAAATGTATCACTTGCAACGCTACCTAACCCCTGATGTGTTAAAAGAAAGAGGGTTAGAATTCTTTGATGATTGGGCTAAGACTTATGGGGAAGTGGTGAATGATTTTGAATTAGACACTTCCGCTCAAAGTTATAAAATGGTCAATCGCTTTTCTAAATTTAGCGATGTGCAAGGCTTAAGTGCCATGTATAGAGCTTTTGCGGACATTGTCTCTAATGATGATATTTTAAAGCATAACCCCCACTTTGTGCCTAAAGTGTATGGGGATAAACCTATCAATGTGGTGGTGAAAAGAAGCGAAGAAGTGGCTCAATTTATTGGCGTGGCTGATGAAAATGGCAAATATAATGAAGGCTCTATCATTGATAGGATGCAAAAATGCGAGGGCAAGAAAAGCCAAAAAGGGCAAGACAATATCCTTTCTTGCACCACAGACGCTAGAAAAGTGGCTTTGGATTACCGCTTGATTGACCCTAACGCTAAAGTAGAAAAAGAATTTTCTAAAAGCTATGCTATGGCAAAAAATATCTATGAGAATTATTTAGAAACTCATGCCACTAAAGGCACACAACTTGGTTTCATAGGGCTATCCACACCCAAAACCCATAGCCAAAAAGTGAGTTTAGAAGCGCTAGATAACGCTCACGAAACCGAAAACAAAAATCCCCTAGATGAAACTCAAGAACTTTTAGAGAGCTTGTCTAGTTATGATGAAAATGGCAATCTTATCGCTCCTAGCAAGAAAGAATTAGAGAACGAACTCAAAGAGAAAGGGGCTAAAAGCGTCAATTTAGATGAAGAGATAGCTAAAGGCTGTTCGTTTGATGTTTATAGCGATGTTTTGAGGCATTTAGTCCAAATGGGTATCCCACAAAATGAAATCGCTTTCATCCATGACGCTAAAACCGAAGAGCAAAAGCAGGATTTGTTTAAAAAGCTCAATCGTGGCGGAGTCAGGGTATTATTGGGCAGTCCCGCTAAAATGGGAGTAGGCACTAATATGCAAGAAAGATTAGTCGCTATGCATGAATTAGATTGCCCATGGAGACCTGATGAATTGTTGCAAATGGAAGGGCGTGGGATAAGACAAGGCAATATTTTGCACCAAAACGATCCTGAAAATTTTAGAATGAAAATCTATCGCTACGCCACTGAAAAAACTTATGATAGCCGTATGTGGCAAATCATAGAGACTAAATCTAAAGGCATAGAGCAATTTAGAAACGCGCACAAATTAGGCTTGAATGAATTAGAAGACTTTAATATGGGGAGTTCTAATGCGAGTGAGATGAAAGCAGAAGCGACAGGCAATCCCTTAATTATTGAAGAAGTCAAATTAAGAGCGGAGATTAAAAGCGAAGAGGCTAAATACAAAGCTTTCCATAAAGAAAATTATTTCAATGAAGAGAATTTGAAAAACAACTCTTCTAAATTAGATTATCTCAAACAGGAATTGAAAGATTTAGAAACGCTTCAAAGCTCCATAATAATCCCCACTCATACAGAGATCAAGCTCTATGATTTGAAAAATGAAGAGAGTAAGGATTATGAGCTTATCAAAGTTAAAGAAGTAGAGCCTTTAAAAGAAAATGCCTCTATGAGTGAAGAATTAACGCACAAAAAACTCAAAGAACAAAACAAGCAAATAGCCGAACAAAATAAAGAAAAGCTAGACGCTATTAAAAAGCAATTTGCAAGCAATTTGAACGACTTGTTTTTCAATGAGGAAAGAGATTGTAAGCTTTTAGAATACAAGGGCTTTGTGGTGAACGCTTATAAAACTAAGTATCAAGTGGAATTTAGTTTAAGCCCTAAAGACAATCCCAATATTGCCTATAGCCCTAGCAATATGGTTTATAAAAACGATACTAACCAACTGTTTAGCTCTTATAATTTCTGCGCTGAGATCAAATTTGATGGGTTTTTAAAGAGATTGGATAACGCTATCACTAAACTCCCTGAAAAAATCAAGGAATTAGAAAACTCCATTGAAACCACTCAAGAAAATATCGCTAAATACACAAGATTAGTGGAGCAAAAACCTTCTTACCCACGACTAGAATACTTGCAAGCGTTAAAATGGGATCATAAAACTTTAATAGATGATTTAGCTAAAATGAGCAAAGACAGAGATTATAAGCCTGTGTTCAACCCTAAATCTAAAGAAGTCTTAGAGAAAATGAACGCTGAAAAAAGAGCGAGTTTAGTGGATGAGAGTAAAGAGCAAGCCAACCAAGAAGCGCATAGACCAATGAAAAAAGTGGCTAATGATGATTATGACATGGGGATGTGAGTTCCATTAATACTTTCAATAACATGTTTTTAAATAATGTTATTGAATTTGGCGTAATGCCTTTTAATATTCTTTTTCTCTAAACTTTTCCCTTTTTAAAAACACCCTAAAAAACCACCACTAATAAAATTATACTAACCATTTCAAAAAGAACTAATAGATAACATAACTATTTACAATAACATAGTATTAAGTTTTTCTATTTTATATACTTTTAAGCTATTTATCTTTAAAATATATTTAACAAAATGATAAAGGAATAAGCGATGATAATCACCATAGCCAATGAAAAAGGAGGGAGCGGTAAATCCACTTTGTGCTTGAACTTGTGCGTTCAATTATTGCTAGACAAGAAAGATATTGCCGCATTAGACACTGATAGCCAAAAGAGTTTGGAAGTGTTTAACAATATTAGAAGTGAAACGAGTTTGCCCAATTTCACGCTCTTTAATCGCACAGGCAATATCACAGACACCTTAAAACAGATGATGGACAAATACGAATACATCCTTATTGATACTAAAGGCGAACATTCTAAAGAAAGCCAAAGGGCTATGTTGTTGAGCGATTGGGTGCTAATACCCACCACGCCAAGCCAACTAGACACAGCGGTGCTATTAGACATGCTAGAAAGGATTAGAGACATTCAAGCGTTGAATGAAAACTTGAAAGCTTGTATTGTGATGAACCGCATCCCTACTATCCCCACTCTTAAAGAGAAAAAAGCTCTCATTGATTTTGTCAGCCAAAATAACGCTAATGAAAGCGTGTTTTTAATGGATAATCTATTAAGCGAAAGGATAGCTTATAAGCGTTCAGTGAGTGAAGGTATGGGTGTGATGGAATACAATGACAATAAGGCTAAAAACGAATGGTCTCAATTCTATGATGAATTGAGCGAGTATTTAAGGGGCAAAAAATGAAATAGTATAATTTATAGTTTAATTCTAAATAATGCTTAATTGTGTTATGATATTAAAAACAATCTACTTTAAAGGATAAATATGGAATTTAAAAACACTAAAAAAGACAGGCTGAGCGATTTAGAAAATCGCTTTGAGAATGCCAACAAGCATGAAACAAACAAACATGAAAAAGAAGACAGGAAAAAAGCCCACACGCTCTATATTTCAGAGAAAGTGATGAATAGCGTAGAAGAGTATTTGAATGAATTTGGAGCGTTCAGAGAAAATAAAAGCGTGTTTGTTCAAGACGCTATTGTTTTTTATTTAGAACACAAGAAAAAAGAAATGAAGCAAATGCTTTTAGATAAGGCGAGCAAGTTGTGATTTTATGGTGTTTTTATACCGAGGAGCTTAAATGAAGAAAACAAGACTTTTAAAGTTGAGAGCGTTGAGTTTGGCATGTTTAATGGGATTAGGCGTGAGTGGGTGCGCGTTTGTAGATAAGCAAATTTTAAACGACCACTTGACTAAGGCTAAAAATAACCCAAAATATGATTGCCAAAAAGAAATGTGGTCTTTCCCTAAAAAATACGATGGGGTAAATCAGTGTTTAAAGGCTCAAGAAGAACTTATTGAACCAATCATCACTAAAAAGATTGATCAGTATCAATGCGATGATTTCACTAATGAAAGCTTAAAAGATAAGTGTTTCAAAAGAAACGATGCCTACTTAAACACTCTTTTAACGCCCATCATTCAAAAACAAGAGCGTCGTTTTAGTTGCTCTGACTTCCATAACCCAGAACTAAAAGAACAATGCATGGATAAAACTAACGCTTATGAAAAACAAAAAGACCAACAAAAAAGGCTAATCAATCTCGCGCAATTAGAAGCGTTTGAAAAAGAATACGCACAATATCAATCATACATTATCCCTTACTTCACCAAAGAATGCGTTAAAAATTCGCCCCATTTAGCTAACAAGGAAAGACTATGCCAAAAAGAAGTGCATGAAAAATTTAGCGACCCTTATTCTAGCTCTAAGGAATTGAGCGTTAAATCAGCTATTTCTTTTTGCATTAAAAAAGTTGATGCTAAATTAGAAAAAGCCGCTCTGATGAATGGCGTTTTTATAAACCCTTATAAAAAATCCACCCATTGCCAAAGAACGCATTTGGAAAACAAGAGCTTGAAAGAAATCGCTTTGGATATGAACCCTAAATTAGAAAAGCAAAGCCCTTTTATTGATGCAAACAAGTTGGCTATGCAATCTGCGGGGTTATTGAGAAAGAATAAAGGTGTCTTGATCGCTTTTGCTACAGATATTTGCATGGAGCGTAACGAACATAAGAAAGGAGAGTTTATCAGCCTTAAAGAGAGCTGCGCCCAATCGCAAGCCAAAATCTATAACAACAAAGAGCGCTTTGATAAATTCATACAAGATTACCAAAAAGACTTAAAAACTTGCCTTTTAGACACTTCTAACACTAAAGAAGAAATGGAGCAAAATTTTTCACAATGCCAAAAAGAGCAATTGAGAGACGATAACAAAGACTTGGGTTTCACTTTAGAAGAATTGGTTAAAAAATACGCTAAGTAAAGTTATTTAATTTTATGGATGGTTCTAAAAATCCATTCCATAGTTATTGTTAGGGTTTGTGGGTTCATTGGTAGTTTTGTTAAAATCTTTGAGTGGTATTTTTTTGAGCGCGTTTGTGTTTTCTTGCGTGTCTTGTGTAATGGCTGTGATTTGATGGTTATTTTGCAAGTTTTCTAAAGCTATGCTTGCGCTTTTTGATAAGGTTTTAAAGCATTGTAATTCTTTCTGCAAAAAATTAAGCGATTTTTCACAGCGTTTAATGATTTTATCCCTTTGCCCTCTTTCATAAATAGGCAAATCATTTTCATTAGCCTGTGTTAAAAATTTCAAATCTTTTGATAGCTCCATAGCTCTAGTTTCTAAGAATTCTTTCCGCTTCTTGGCAAAACAATAATTTTCCTCTTCAAGTCTTTTTAAATGTTCTAAAAGATTGAGCCAAGCTTGTTTGTCTAATAAATTGTCCTGTGGGTTAGAATTTTTAACACTATCATCTATCTTTTTCATTTCAAACCTAGCAATATTAACAAGTAAAGCGCTATCTTTAAAGAACTTAGCCACTAAAAACATATTACCTTTATCAGTTAAGCTTAAATTTTGATAATTCATATACCTAAAAAATTCAAAAGCTCTTTGCGAAATACTATGTCTATCGCTTTTAAAATCTAAAGCAATTTTTTCTAAATTTTTAACAATGTTTTTACTTGTGAAAACTTTACTCATGCTCTTTAGTCTAGTGTAAAGCTCAAAGCGTTTTTTTGAATGGGATAAATCAGCTTCTAAATCTTTGCTAAATTCTTCCTTTAAGACTTTTAAATCTTTATAATCTTTCTCTAAAGCTATAATCTTTTTCTGTGTGGCAAAAAGTTTTTTGGTGGTATAAAGATAATCTTTTATTAAAGGGCTTTTACAGACAACCAATTTTTGAGTTTTTTTATAAGTGTTTTTAGGGGTTAAAGATTCTTTATTCACCCATTTTATTTCTTTAAGTTGTTGGTTAAGTTCTTTTTCATTTGTTGGGGGCGTGAATTTTTCTTTTTCCCAATGTGTTTTTTCTAATAAACTTTTTAGACTATCTAAATGATCAGATAGGGCATTTTCTCTTTTTTTCAAGCTTTCTATTTGAGAAGTTGCACTGCCCAAAACTTTATAGAAATAGTTTTCATGCCTAAAACTCTTATTGTTTCTAGCCTGTTTTTCTAGCGTATCTAACTCTGTTTCTATGTCTTTAATCGCCCTATAAATATTAGGCGTGTTAGAATATTGCAATTCGCCTTTTGAGTTAGCAAATAAATAATCTTTAAATGTTTCTCTTAGTGTGTGGTAAAACTCTTTACAGCTGTCTTTAGAATTAAAGCGTAATTGCTTATTGGTAATTTTGTTAGTCTTGTTGATAATCACATGTGCATGCGGATTGTTTTGGTGTGTATGGAGTTTCATTATAAAAGGATAATCATAACCTAGCGTGTTAGTGAGTGTTTGATACACGCTTAATTCCAAAGCTTTTAAATTTTTTTCATTACAATTTTCATCAATGCTAAACACTAGATGTAAAGCGCAATTTTTAACACGGCTCTTATTTTCTAATAATTTTTCAAATTGCTCATTCCATTGCTCTGCTATATTATTATAATTAACTTCATTAAAAAATTCATCTCTCACTAGCTCACCATGTTTAGCGGTATAATCCATCGCCCTTTTTGAATGCAGGCGTGTCATGTTGCCTATGTTTTTGATGACCACTTGTTTTTGTGGCTCTCTTGAACGCATGAATTCTTCTTGTGTCAGTTGGGTTAAATTTTTAGCAAACTTTTCTACTTCTTTATAGTAGCGTTTAGCATAAGTGTATTGTATCTTAAGCGTCTTTTTGGGCTTGATGATCTCATAATCAAAAAGCTCATCGCTTTCAAAGTCTTTATTATAACTTTTTTCTAACGCCATTTTATTGTAATTTTATTCTCCCAAAAACTTTCGCTTGTTTTAACTTTCTTAGCCCTTATTCTAACATTATTATCCCCCTTTTTAAAG
This sequence comes from Helicobacter pylori NCTC 11637 = CCUG 17874 = ATCC 43504 = JCM 12093, assembly GCF_900478295.1. Lineage (NCBI taxonomy): Bacteria > Pseudomonadati > Campylobacterota > Epsilonproteobacteria > Campylobacterales > Helicobacteraceae > Helicobacter > Helicobacter pylori. The sequence goes on along the minus strand of NZ_LS483488.1, from coordinate 122,391 downwards.
TGCAGGATAACACTTCAATTCCGTAAAAATTGAAGTCAATTTGACCTTACAGGTGGCTAAAACACGCACTTTTAAGATATTCTTAAATCAAACTTAATCAAAAAAAACTTATTTTAAAACTTTCAATTCACTGCAAGTAGTGCTAAAGGTTATGACAAGTTATGCTAAAATGAAAACAAGTTACGCTAACTATCTTTTATTAAAAAGGAGTTCAATATGTCAAATATTATTACAGATTACTCACAATACAATGAAAAGCAACTGCAACATTTTTTAAACTCCATTGAAAAACAATTGCTTAAGGCAGAAGGGGATAAAAATAAGGCGATAAAAAAAATCCAAGAGTGTGAATTGCAAGAACAAATGATCAGACAAGTTTTAGCCCAAAAACATTCTCAAGAAAAAGAACCCACACCAAGTTTGTTGAATACGATCGCCTCAAAAGATGACCCAGAATACGATGTTTCGTTTGGAGACTTCAATGATTTTTTACAAATAGCAAAACAAGAAAGAGAAAGGCATAATGCTTAAAGTCAGAACTAAGAAAGATTTTCTTAAAGACTTTAATAAACATATCTTGTCTGGGCGTATTACAGAAAGCGATGTTACAAGCATTGTTGATTGCCTCAAAGAGCAAAAACCGCTCCAACAAAAATATTGCGACCATGCCTTGAGTGGCAATCTTAAAGGGCTGAGAGAGTGTCATGTCAAGCCGAACTTGTTATTGATTTATGAAATCAAAAAACAAGAAAACGAACTTGTTTTATTGCGTCTAGACACTCATAGCGAGCTATTTAAAAAGTGATCAAACGCTAAAAAAATTTATCCACACAACCATCCGTGCTAATTTTTAATTTAAGTTGCGCTAACTTTAAAATAGAATATGCTAATTTCTAAAAATAAGTTGCGCTAAGCCACGCTACAAAAATGTTAATCTTTATCTTAAATCTTACTAATCATCTAACGCAAATCCGTGTTAGAAATTGATGCATTCTTTTTTAGCAACAAGGATAAGAAGTTGCAGAAAGCGATTTTTAAAAAGCAATTAAAAAACACTCATGCAAACTTTTTTAATCCATCAAAACACTTCTTCATTGGGCTTGACTTCCCAGTTAATACGAGAGAGTAATTCTTTGTTTTTGAAATAATAATTCGCTTTTAATTTTAAGGGTTTAGCCTTATGACCGCTTACTAAAACGATCACTTCATCTTTATCAATATTCATAATATCTTGCGCGCTCAATAAGTCCCACGCCTCTTTACCTATACTAGAAGTCCCTCCGGTAATGAGTTGTCCTTTTTCTGTAGAGTGGCTTCGTGTTTTTCTAGTCATCTTACCGACTTCTTCGCTCACCTGTTTAGCATATTCTAAATCATCCATTTTGAAAATTATTTTGTAAGCCACGGTGCTATTAACAATTCTTGCATCTTCTCTGCCATAATATTTTTCAATAAGAGCGTTGGATTGCGTGATAAAAATTAAAACCACACCATAGCTCCTGCTCAATGCGGGCATTTCTAATAAAAAAGGCAATTTACCAAAACGCACAAATTCATCTAAAAACAGATAAACCCTTTCTTCAAATTTCTTACTCTCTTTCAATAAAAGATTTTTAGCAATACTTTCCAAAAGGATACGGATAAGCGGTGCGAGTGTTTCAATATCTGTTTGAGCGATTTTAATACTCCTTAGCAGAAATCCCAATCGTCTTTAGCGGTTGGGATGAATGCTACCAGTTCATGGTATAATATCCCCATACATTCGTATCTAGCGCAGGAAGTGTGCAAAGTTACGCCTTTGGAGATATGATGTGTGAGACCTGTAGGGAATGCGTTGGAGCTCAAACTCTGTAAAATCCCTACTATAGGGACACAGAGTGAGAACCAAACTCTCCCTACGAGCAACATCAGCCTAGGAAGCCCAATCGTCTTTAGCGGTTGGGCACTTCACTATAGAGTGAAATATTGTCAGCCCTTAAATCCTCGTATTCAAAACTCATGCTATCTGTAGCGCTTTTAACTTGATAGCTTGTAAAGACTTGCATAAAACGGCTATAAACTGATTTAATGCTCGCAAACTCTTTATCATTCGCCTTAGCCCATTTGTTCGCTTCGTTTCTAATAATAGGATCTAACATACCCTCTTTCATTATAATATTGCCTTGATCGTCTTTTTCTAAATGATTCACAGATCCATCATAATTTTTAGGATTTTCTGGGTCAGTATGGACTTGTTCGGCTACTTGTTTATACCATAGCAATTCCACATTGACATTAGGTTTCATTTTTTTAACGCCATTTTCTACTTTAGCCATATAACGCCCATTCTCTTTAATAAAACCATTATCGCTACTTTGACATTCATATAATTCAGTATAAAATCGGCTTTGTGGATTGATTAAGGGGACATAATTTTTTATAGGAGCGCTTGCAATTTCAAAAAAGGTGCTAGTGTTATGCACACACAAATCATAAAGAGCGTAAAAGACAAATAAATTTTTAGCTTGCTGTGTCCAATGAGGGTCTTTATTTGCCCCATCTTCAGCAAAAATAGTATTACCCACTTCATCTACAAGCCTTCGCTTTCTGTTAAAATCTAATTTTTCTACAATGCGTTTATCAAACGGATTGAATTTAAGCGTGTTATCGTTTCCTAAGGGATCAAATACAAAAATTTTATTTTTTAGAACTTGTTGTCTGTAACCAGCCGTTAAATCAAACAGCTCCCCTTTAATATCTAACACCACACAAGAGCTAGGCACATTTAAAAGATTAGGAACAGCCACAGCTGCGGTTTTACCACTTCCAGGAGGAGCGATAATTAAAGTAGAAAGCGGAGCATCATAATAAGTAGGCTTAAGCGAATTTAAACCTTTATACAGCCCCACACAAAAACCTTTGTTAAAATTTAAGGTCATAGGGTAACTTTTAGAAGAACCTAGCGTAAAGACATCTTTGCAAGCCTTAGGGAGAGTTTTAGTGTAATAATCTTTTTGAATGCTATTAAGCTTATGGAATAAATTGCTGGTTTTATCCTTAAATTTATCTCTTAATGTTTTGAATTTTTCTCTCATGTGAATTACCCAACCGCTAAAGCGATTGGGCTTTTTCTTGCTTCATAGCTCCATAACTAGCTAGATCCAATATGTTTCCATATTTAGAACTAACCCCGTTAGAGGAAGCTCCACAAGCTTTGACACACTCATTAGTGTGATGAGTGTAATCGCTTCGGATAATCCCTACCCTAGCTTTATCTGTCTTTACTTTATGCCTATCATCTAGCATGCCTAAAGCGTAGTTTCTGATATTGACGCTCGCATTATAATCTCTGTGGTGTGTGGTTTTACAATGAGGACAAGTGAATTTAGTGATTCTTTCATGTTTTTTGCCTGTATTGACCCCACAATAAGAACATAATTGAGAGCTAGGGAAAAATCTGTCTATGCCTAATAGGGTTTTGCCTTTTCTTTGGGCTTTGTATTCCAACATAGTAAGGAATTTCCCCCAACTCGCATTAGCAAGGCTTTTAGAATGATAGGTTTTCATAAGAGCTTTAATATTCAAAGTTTCTACTCCTATCAAATCGTATTGATTGGTTATCTCATTACTGATTTTATGCAAGTAGTCATCTCTAGTGTTTGAACAAGCTAAATGCAATCTGGATACCTTTTTAGCTTGTTTTTTCCTGTTGTTGGAACCTTTTACTTTTTTACTCAACCTCCTTTGCGCTTTAGTGAGTTTCTTTTCTAATTTTTGATAAAAGCGAATGTGTGGGTATTCTATTTTATCGCTTGTAACAATGAGCGTTCTTAAGCCCATGTCTAAACCTACCGCTTTTTTGATAATGGTGGGGTTAGGGATAGGCTCTTTAGTTTCATAGGATAGAGAACAAAAATATTGATCCGCTATGCAAGAAATAAAAGCCTGTTTGATAACGCTATCTTTAGGCAAGTCTCTGTGTAATTTAGCCTTAATGCCCTCTTTGAATTTAGGGAGAGCGATGGTTTGAGTTTCTGTTTTGATTTCTATGTTTTGAGGGATTGCAAAAGATTGTTTAGCGTTTTTCTTGGATTTGAATTTAGGGTATCTCGCTCTTTTACTGAAGAAATTATCATAAGCGCTCACCAGCTGTCTTAACGCCATTTGCAAGCTTTGAGAATTGCATTCATTGAGATAATGGTATTTTTCTTGCCGCTTGATTTGGGTTAAGACTTTTTGCATGGTGAAGTAAGTTTCTTTAATGCCTTTTGCGTATTGCTTTTGCCGGTAATCTAAAAAGTAGTTATACACGACTCTAGAACAGCCAAAATGTTTAGAAATCAATTCTTTTTGTTGGGCGTTAGGATAAATTCTAAACTTGATAGCGTTAAGCAAAAATAACTCCTTATCTTTATCTTGTATTATTATACAATGTTTTTATAAATAATGAATAAGGATAGAGGAATGAGGAAAAACCATTATCCATTAAGGGGGTATATTCCAACCAACAGAAGTAAGCATAATCTAAAAGCCCATTTGATTTTAGTGTGTAAATACAGAAAAAAGTTATTGCAAGGGGATTTGAATAACTTTATTAAGTCTGTTATAGATGAGATAGCCACCCAAAGCAATCTCATTATCATTGCGATGGAAAGCGATATAGATCATTTGCACTTAATGGTTCAATATATCCCTAGAATGTCTATTAGTTCCATTATTGCTAAAATCAAACAAATCACTACTTATAGAGTTTGGCGCGATAAAAGATTTATCCCCTTATTGCAAAAACACTTTTGGAAAGAAAAAACTTTTTGGACTGATGGATTTTTTGCTTGCTCTATCGGTGAGGCTAACCCTGAAACGATCAAGGCGTATATAGAAAATCAAGGTTAGTTTTACTTAAGGTTTTTATAGTTCCTAGCGGAACTAAAGCATTCATCCCAAACACTAAAGATATTTGGGATTTCTGCTTGGGTGGTTTAAAGCGTTCATAGAAATACAAGAACCATCTTTAGCGATAACATCTAGTTTCATCGTGTTGTTAGGGCTTAATTTGGGCACTTTACAATACTGGCTGGAGTAATTGTTTTCTTGCGAGTTAGGATTAGTGGCGCTATTAGAACTGCTGCCATTAGTTGGGCTAGTGGTGTTAGTGGGATTATTGGAATTGTTTGTGTCTCCATTACCAAAAGGAATAGGGAAAAACCCCCCATTCCCTAACCCCCCACCACTTGAGCTATTGTTATTAAAATTGTCATACCCTCCTGTGTTATTGTTAGTAGAGCCATGATTAGTGAAATTATTCTCATAACCCCCTACAGAGCCACCGCTTGAAGAGTTAGATCCATTCACTCCATCCACACCTAACACGCCATCTGTATCAATACCACTGCCCACGGCATTATGATTTGAATTATTTCCATTACTCCCACTGCTCCCATTTATCCCATCGTTGCCATTTATCCCATAGCCATTACTCCCATTTGCGCCATCTTTGCCATTGATAGCGTTATCATTGGGGCTGTTAGGGTTGTTATTAAAAGGCGTGTTAGCATACATAGGGTCATTGGTAGCGTTAGTTTGAGCGGTGTTTTCTAGCTTTTGGTATTCTTCTTTGCTAACGCCTAAAATCTTAGCCACTTCTTCAGCATTCTCGCCTTTTAAAACAAGAAGAGTGGATTTTTTAATCTTGGCGTTAGGAGGTATTTTTAAACTGGTTTTAGCGGAGCTAGTCAAAAGAAACGATTGATTGTCTCTTAAAAGACTGGTGACTTCTATATCTATGCTGTTAGTTGCATTGTTTCTAAAATAAAACCCATGAGCTTCTACTTTAAACACCCTCTTGCCTAACACCACCCTGCTTTCTATCGCTCCATTAGGCAAATTAGCGTCAATTTCTTTAGTGGTGATAACACTCAAAGCATAAGCTGGACTAAGCAAACCTAATAAAAACGCTCCCAGAATAAAGCAGAAAAATAGAAAATGGTTATATGGATAAGTTTTCATTTGTTTTTGCTCCTTTATTTCAATAACTCATATCCATAGGTATAGATACGCCATCATTTGCTAAGCTTTGATTATTCTTTAATTCTTTAGACTTTGTTAATGCGTTTTGTATGTCTTGCTTTGATTTATTTTCAAAAGCTTGTAGTTTAGGACTTAATGGCTTTTTCTCAGTGTTATTTTTTACAGATTTTTTACTATTAAAATCAACAGAATGATTACCCTGAGTGAAATCAATAGGTTCATCATCTAAAAAAGACAAATCATTGTTATTTTTTACATTATTATTGTCAATAATGTTATTTTGTTTAATATTATTGTCTTTAATTAGATTATCATTAGTAGTATTTTTAAACATCTCATTAACATCAGCATTATTTTGAGTTAAATTATTTTGATTTTCGCTGTTAAACTTCTAAACACCCAAAACTCTTTTATCCACTTCGTTATTGGCAATAGCGTTTTGTAAGATTTTATGTTGCTCTTCATTGAGTGGGGGAATATGATTTTCTTTTTGATTGTTAAAAATGCCATAAGGAGTTTGATTAGCTTTTGAATTTTGAATATTGTAAGTTAGGGCAAGTTTTATAGGGTCATTTTCTTTTAAATTTTTATTATTGATTAGAGCTGTCATTAAAACTTCATTTAAAAATTCTTTGTGCTTTGTCTTCATAGCGCTTGGTTTTTTATTAACCAGCATGGCTAAAACTTGCAATTCTTTGGCGCTCATATTATGTTTAGCGTATTCTAAAAGCTCTTTTTTGAATAATTTATCAGAGTATTTTTTTTGTTTTTCACTAGGTAAATCTTGTTGTGTAACCTTAAAATTTTCTCTTCTGTTATGTAAAAAATTTTTTAAATTTGTTATAGGTATCAAATGAGAGTTTTTAGAATTTTCCCTAATGTTTTCCTTTGTTTCTGCGTTTAATTGTTCTTTATTTTGATAATTTTTATCGTCTTGTTTGTTGATAAACTCTTTTATCTCCAAGTTAAGCTTATCATTTTGTAAATCATCTAAATCTTGTTCAAAAGACTTCTGAATGGTTTGTTCTTCATCGTCTTTGTATTTATTATCACTTAAATGTTCTAAATCTTTTAAGTCATTTTGTAAAGCACTTTGTAATTCAAAATCAATATTATCTTGTTCTAAAAGTTGCTGCTGCGTTTTGTCTGTCGTGATTGTTTGTTGTAACTCTTCAAGCTCTTTAGAATAGACAGATTGTAAAGTTTCAAATTCCGCATAATTAGACGCACGGCTTAAATCATTAGAAAACCTAGTTAAAAAAGTTGTCCATTCTGTATTGCCTCCAAATTTATTATAAATTTCTTTCATATCTTTTTTTAGCTCTTTAAAAAAATCACTCCAAGCTTTTGCTTTTTGTTGCTCATTGATGGAAAATAAACTATCAAATAACATTTAAAACTCCATTGTAGAGTATGGATCTACTTGCTTTTGTGTTTGGTTTTGTTTTTGATTTTCAAAAAAGATTTGTTGGTATTTTTCGTTTTTAATCATGCAATAGTCATTGATAGTTTCAAACAATTTATCAATATTGTTTTTATAAGCGCTTTTTTGTTCATCACTAAAAGCATTGTTTTTATCTATATCGTTTAAAATCCTATCTTTGACATCTTTTAATACAAGATTAGAAGTGGCTCGTTTTTCCATAGGATAATCTTTATCATGTTCTAGTCTTATCATGGCGTTTGTAGATTTCTCAAAATGAGCGTTATTAAGGGGTTTTAGGTTTTCAACGAAATTATCCATTTGTTGTTCGCTTAAATATTTAGAAAACACTTCTAAATTATATAACTTTTCAATTTTTACATAAGGTTCGCATTTTTCTTGCACCCTTTCAAAATAAGTCTCACCCATTGAGTTGGTTTTTTCTTGAGTTTCATACAAGGGGATCTTTTCGCCCTTAGCATTTAGAATGTATTCGCCTTGATTGTTCTTTGCATAAATAATTTCGTTGTTTTCATTTCTTAGAATTTTATCTTTTGAGTGTTTGATGAACATAACTTCCACGCAAGGCTCATTGTTTTTAATTTCTCTTAAAGCGTTTTTAAATTCATTGGCTTTTTGTGGTTCTTCATTGGCGAGTTTCCCTATCTCTAGTTTAATTGCAGCGTCGCTAAGTCCTATCCACGCGCTTGAATTATAATTATGTATAGCCTTCTCTAAATCAAGGTTAAGATCATTTACATTGTTATAAGGAGCGCCTGAGTAAGCGCAAAAATTACGGCTATTTTGAGCTATGCTTTGTTTGTAATCATCTTTACTAATACCTATCTTTTCTAATTTAGCACCACTTTTATAAGGCGCTTCCACTTTATTGCTTGGGTTTGCTATAAACAAGAGATTGTCTGCAACTTTTTTTGTGTAATAAATCCTAGCTCTTTCAAACTCATTTAATCCCTTGTTTTGTGATACTTGCTCTGTATTTTGGTTCATATAAAACCCCTAAAAATAAAAATTTTTTAAATATAACCATATTTTTAAAAACTAAACAATACGGGTTTTTTAAAGATTTTTATTCTAAAAATCCGTATGTTTTAGTTACTAAACTTATGCCTTAATTGTAAAAACCTACTCTAAAGGACTACACATGCAAAAAAAGAAAGCTAAAAACCCACAACCGAATTTGTTTAGCATCTTAGATAATAGCGATATTGCAACAAACAATCCTATTGAAGAATCAGACAAGGCCAATGAAATACAAGATCCACTCCCTTATGTCGTGAAAACGCAAATCAATAGAGCAAGCATGATTTCTAGAAATCCTATTGAATGGGCAAAGTATTTAAGCTTTGAAAAACGAATATATAAGGATAATAGTAAAGAAGATGTCAATTTCTTTGCCAATGGTCAGATAAAAGAAAGTTCTCGTATTTATGAAGCGAATAAGCAAGGGTTTGAAAGGCGCATCACTAAAAGATACGATCTGATTGACACTATAAACAACAAAGAGTTTTTTTCAAAAGAAATTGAAATTCTAACCCACACAAACAGCTTAGAAGAATTGAAAGAACAAGGTTTAGAAATCCAATTGACCCACCATAGTGAAACGCATAAGAAAACCTTAGAAAATGGCAATGAAATCTCTAAAGAATACGACCACCTTAAAGATATTTATCAAGAAGTAGAAAGAACAAAAGATGGTGGATTGGTAAGAGAAATAATCCCTAGTATTTCTAGCGCTGAGTGTTTCAAGCTCTATGACAAACTGCCTTTTGAATCAATAAACAATGAAAATGCCAAACTGAACACTAACGACAATGAAGAAGTCAAAAAACTAGAATTTGAATTAGCTAAAGAAGCGCATACTTTAATCCTAGAGCAACAATTGCTTTCAGCAACAGATTATTATTCTTGGATAGATAAAGATGATTATGCGTCTTTTGCTTGGAAAATGCATAGGCTTATCAATGAAGATAAACTCAAAGAAAACCATCTCAGCGCAGATAACGCTAATAAGATTAAGCAATTTTTCTTTAATAATGGTTTTATTTTAGGCTGGACTAAAGAAGAGCAAAGCGCTATACAAGAAAACAGAGATTATTCTTTGAGAAGCGCTCTTTTAAGTTTAAAAGAAATCGCTCAAGCAAAAATTGAATTGCAAAAATACTATGAAAGCGTTTATGTTAATGGTGATGGGAATAAAAGAGAAATCAAGCCTTTTAAAGAAATTTTAAGAGACACCAACAATTTTGAAAAAGCTTATAAGGAGCGTTATAACAAATTGGTAAGCTTGAATGAAGCAATCATTCAAGCTAAAGAGGGTGGTAATGAGCAACAAAAATCTAGTGCAAATAACAATAACCCTATTAAAAATACAATAGAGACTAATACTTCTAACAATATTATTCAAAATAATGATAATAATCATCCAAATTTAAGCGTTGCTGATTTAGAATTAGAGCAACAGAATTTAGGAGAACCAAATGGAAAAGAAAAAACAAATCGCGCAGATGAGCCGAGCAGAGCTAGAGCAGGAATTCCGCAAGAAATTCACCGCAGAAGCGAACCTAGAGGACAGCAAGAGGGAGTGGAGCGATCGAGTGATGAAGATCTTTCGCACCAAGACTCTAGTTTATTTACTGAGCCTAGAGAGCAGGGAGGAACAAGAGGAGTTTATAGATCTAGCGACCAACAGGCAGTTTCAGAAAAATCCCATAGAGAGCGAGATAGAATACATGAACATGTATCTAGAGGAGATGGAGTATCAGCAAGAGCGGATGCAAGAGCAAATAGCAATGGAGCATCAAGCCAAGCAAGCCGAATGGAAAATGGAACAAGAAGCGAAGAAAAGGGGGATAATCCCAATGATGAGAGAGGAATACCACAGACACCGCAATCCCCATCTCATCAACAAAATAGCTCCAGAGATTTGGGGCTTTCTCTCTCTAGAGAACAGCCAGGACAGACTGGACGCTTACGCCTTTTTGATCATGGACAGATGGGCTCATTATTTCCCACAGACCATGAAAACCAAAGAAAAAGGAGCGATAATGAGCTTGATAGACGCAGTGATAGAGCAAACGAAAATGGAGATAAAAGCCCTAGACAGGATGGAAGCGCAAATCAAGAGGGCGCAAGGAGTGAGCGATATGGAATTGCTCAAGGAAGCTCAAATCAATCAGTATTACCACTTGCTCAAAGCCGATTACATCATGCAGGACTCAGCACACCAAATGGACTTGGAAACCTTGAAGAAAACAGGGATCAAAAGAGAGGACTTTTATCAAATTTAGACCATTTAGAAAGCCTGCTTAACGCTATTAGAAACAACACCATAGCGAGTGAGCCTGACTTTAGATCCAGGCTCTTAGAAGCCATTCAAAACAACGAGCCTTTAAAAGATAGCCTTGTGGGGGCACAGCTCCTTAAAGACCCTACGACTAAAATCTTTTATGACAAATTCCAATTAAGAATCAGCCCTAAAAAAGTCTTAGAGATTTTAGAAAATCGCCTTAAAAAATCCATTGAAACAACGAATGAAACGCTAAACGCATTCAATGCACTGGATAGTCAAGCCATTGATTTAAACGCTATTTCTAATAGCGTAGGATTAAATCCCACACAAGAGAGAAAAATAACAGACAATAGCGTAGAGTTGAATAACGCGCAAGAACAAATCGCGCAAGAGCAAGACACGCAAGAAAACGCGCCAACCACGACAAAACAAGAAACACCAATTACGCCAGCTATCCCCCTTAATCCTAAAATAGATTTTAAACCGAGCGAAGAAGTTTTAATTAAGGGATCTAAAACTCGCTACAAGGCTAACATTAAAGCCATTGAGCTTTTAAAAGAATTGCAAGCCAAACAAGAGATCTTAAAAGGCGATTATTACGCCACTTTAAAAGAGCAAGAAATCCTAGCGCAATTTAGCGGATGGGGTGGGTTAGAAAGCTACTTTAAAAAGGCTCAACACCCTGAGGAATTTAAAGAATTAAACGCCTTACTCACTAAAGATGAATTCAGAACAGCTTATTTGAGCGCAAGAGACGCTTACTACACCCCTAAATTAGTTATTGATAGCATTTATCAGGCTTTAGATCAATTAGGGTTCAATAACGACAACCATCAAAAAGAAATCTTTGAACCCAGTTTAGGCACAGGCAAATTCATCGCTCATGCGCCAAGCGATAAGAATTACCGCTTTATGGGAACAGAATTAGATCCTATTAGCGCTAGTATTTCTAAATTCCTCTATCCTAATCAAGTCATCCAAAACACCGCTTTAGAAAACCACCAATTCTATCAAGACTACGATGCGTTTATTGGCAACCCTCCTTATGGCAATCATAAAATCTATAGCTCCAATGACAAAGAATTGAGTAACGAGAGTATTCATAATTACTTTTTAGGGAAAGCTATCAAAGAATTGAAAGATGATGGTATAGGAGCGTTTGTGGTGAGTTCTTGGTTTATGGATGCTAAAAACCCTAAAATGAGAGAACACATCGCAAAAAACGCCACTTTTTTAGGAGCGATAAGATTGCCTAATAGCGTGTTTAAAGGCACAGGAGCAGAAGTAACTAGCGACATTGTGTTTTTTAAAAAAGGCGTTGAAAAAACAACCAATCAAAGCTTCACTAAAGCTATGCCTTATTATGACAAGATCATTGATAGCTTGGATGATGACACCCTTTTTGCCTTACAAAACAACCGCTTTGATAGTTTTATCCCTAGCGATCAACTTAAGATTGTCAATGCGATTGCAAGCCATTTTGGTTTCAAACAAGAAAAATTGCAACGCTGGTATGAAAAAATAGACACCGCTAACTTTGGCTATAAAGAACAAGACTATGAGATCATCAAAGACTTCATGGATAAAGTTGGAAAGAACAATATCAATCTCAACGAACAAACCCTGAATGAATACTTCACCCACCACCCTGAAAACATTCTAGGGCATTTGAGTTTGGAAAAAACCCGCTATAGCTTTGAAACAAATGGCGAACAAATTTACAAATACGAGTTGCAAGCTTTAGAAGATAAAAGCTTAGATTTATCCCAAGCTCTCAATCAAGCGATAGAAAAATTGCCTAAAGATGTTTATAAATACCATAAGACTACCCTTAAAACAGACGCTCTCATCATTGATGCCAATAACGAACGCTATCAAGAAGTTCAAAAGCTAATCAAAAATTTAGAAAGGGGGGAATTAGTCAAGTGGGATAATCTTTATTTCCAACTAGAACAAAATAATGAAATGGGTATCTTTTTAAAGCCCACTAAAATCAACTCTAAAGTCCAAGATTCACGATTAAAAGCCTTTTTTAAAATTAAAGACGCTTTGAATGATTTAACGAGCGCGGAATTAAACCCCTTAAGCTCTGATTTAGAGCTAGAAAGTAAAAGAGTTAGGCTCAATCTTGTTTATGATGAATTTGTCAAGAAATTTGGCTATCTCAATGAGAATAAAAATCGTAAGGACATCAAACAAGATTTGTATGGCGCTAAAGTCTTAGGATTAGAAAAAGACTTTGAAAAAGAAATCACCCCTAGAAGCGCTAAAATGCAAAACATAGAGCCAAGGCAAGCTCAAGCTAAAAAAGCTCAAATCTTTTTTGAAAGGACTTTAAACCCTAAAAAAGAACTTATTATCACTAACGCTAAAGAGGCATTAATTGCAAGCATCAACCAAAAAGGGTGTTTGGACTTGCATTTCATTAGAGATCATTTCACAACCCAAAGCTTAGAAACCACGATTAAAGAACTTTTAGAGCAAAAACTGATTTATAAAGACCACAAGGATAATGGCGGCTATATTTTAGCGAACGATTATTTGAGCGGCAACGTGAAAAGAAAACTCAAAGAAGTTAAAGAAGCCATCAATCAAGGCGTGGAGAGATTAGAGGCTAATGTGAAAGATTTAGAGCTGATTATCCCTAAAGATTTGAAAGCCACTGAAATCATGGCTAATATCAACAGTCCTTGGATACCCACTCAGTATTTAGAAGAGTTTTTAATAGAATTGAGCGCTAACCATTATGAAAAGCAATACGGCGATAAAATGACAGATTACCAACTAGGCAATCTCAAAGAAGACATCAAAGTAGAACACCTAAGCGGCGCTTATGAAGTTTCTATTAGAAGTAATGAACTAAACGAGCTTTATGGCATCAGGCATAAAGACAAAGCGCATTCTTATAAAGCGCCTTTTGAAAGCCTTTTAAATAAAGTCTTAAACAACAAGGATTTGAGCGTTAAATACGCCCAAGTTGATCCTAATGACCCTAAAAAAGAAATCTTTATCACTGATGAAGAGCAAAGCAATCTCGCCAGACAAAAAGCAGAAGAATTGAAAGAAGCTTTTAAAGACTGGATTTATAAAGATTATACAAGAAGAACCCATTTAGAGCAAATCTATAATGACACTTTCAATAACTCTGTTTTAAAAACCTATGATGGCTCGCAATTAGAACTAGAGGGCTTTAACCAGTATATCAGCTTGCGCCCCCACCAAAAGAACGCTATTTTTAGAACCATCCAAGACAGGGCGGTGTGTTTAGACCATCAGGTTGGAGCAGGCAAGACTTTGTGCACTATAGCCAGTTGCATGGAACAAAAACGCATGGGATTAGTGAATAAAACGCTCATTGCCGTGCCTAACCATTTGACCAAGCAATGGGGCGATGAATTTTATAAGGCCTACCCTAACGCTAACGTGTTAGTTGTTGATAGCAAGGACACCACTGAAAAAGAAAGAGAACTTTTATTCAATCAAATCGCTAACAACAATTATGACGCTGTGATTATCGCGCACACCCATTTGGAATTGTTGTCTAACCCTAGAGGAATCATAGAAGAATTGAAAGAAGAAGAGCTAGTGAATGCCGAAAAAAACTTTGAAAGGCAAGAACTGGCTTATAAAAATAACCCTAGAGAAACTAAAAAACCCAATGAAAGAGCCTTTAAAAACAAACTGGATAAAATCCGCGCTAAATACGATGCGATTTTAGAAAAACAAGGCTCTCATATTGATATTAGTCAAATGGGGATTGACAATTTGATTGTGGATGAAGCCCACTTATTCAAAAATCTAGCCTTTGAAACTTCTATGGAAAAAATTGCAGGGCTTGGTAACCAACAAGGCTCTAATCGCACTAGAGATTTGTTTATTAAAACGCGCTACTTGCATCAAAACGATAAGAAAATCATGTTTTTAACCGGCACGCCTATAGCTAATTCCTTGAGTGAAATGTATCACTTGCAACGCTACCTAACCCCTGATGTGTTAAAAGAAAGAGGGTTAGAATTCTTTGATGATTGGGCTAAGACTTATGGGGAAGTGGTGAATGATTTTGAATTAGACACTTCCGCTCAAAGTTATAAAATGGTCAATCGCTTTTCTAAATTTAGCGATGTGCAAGGCTTAAGTGCCATGTATAGAGCTTTTGCGGACATTGTCTCTAATGATGATATTTTAAAGCATAACCCCCACTTTGTGCCTAAAGTGTATGGGGATAAACCTATCAATGTGGTGGTGAAAAGAAGCGAAGAAGTGGCTCAATTTATTGGCGTGGCTGATGAAAATGGCAAATATAATGAAGGCTCTATCATTGATAGGATGCAAAAATGCGAGGGCAAGAAAAGCCAAAAAGGGCAAGACAATATCCTTTCTTGCACCACAGACGCTAGAAAAGTGGCTTTGGATTACCGCTTGATTGACCCTAACGCTAAAGTAGAAAAAGAATTTTCTAAAAGCTATGCTATGGCAAAAAATATCTATGAGAATTATTTAGAAACTCATGCCACTAAAGGCACACAACTTGGTTTCATAGGGCTATCCACACCCAAAACCCATAGCCAAAAAGTGAGTTTAGAAGCGCTAGATAACGCTCACGAAACCGAAAACAAAAATCCCCTAGATGAAACTCAAGAACTTTTAGAGAGCTTGTCTAGTTATGATGAAAATGGCAATCTTATCGCTCCTAGCAAGAAAGAATTAGAGAACGAACTCAAAGAGAAAGGGGCTAAAAGCGTCAATTTAGATGAAGAGATAGCTAAAGGCTGTTCGTTTGATGTTTATAGCGATGTTTTGAGGCATTTAGTCCAAATGGGTATCCCACAAAATGAAATCGCTTTCATCCATGACGCTAAAACCGAAGAGCAAAAGCAGGATTTGTTTAAAAAGCTCAATCGTGGCGGAGTCAGGGTATTATTGGGCAGTCCCGCTAAAATGGGAGTAGGCACTAATATGCAAGAAAGATTAGTCGCTATGCATGAATTAGATTGCCCATGGAGACCTGATGAATTGTTGCAAATGGAAGGGCGTGGGATAAGACAAGGCAATATTTTGCACCAAAACGATCCTGAAAATTTTAGAATGAAAATCTATCGCTACGCCACTGAAAAAACTTATGATAGCCGTATGTGGCAAATCATAGAGACTAAATCTAAAGGCATAGAGCAATTTAGAAACGCGCACAAATTAGGCTTGAATGAATTAGAAGACTTTAATATGGGGAGTTCTAATGCGAGTGAGATGAAAGCAGAAGCGACAGGCAATCCCTTAATTATTGAAGAAGTCAAATTAAGAGCGGAGATTAAAAGCGAAGAGGCTAAATACAAAGCTTTCCATAAAGAAAATTATTTCAATGAAGAGAATTTGAAAAACAACTCTTCTAAATTAGATTATCTCAAACAGGAATTGAAAGATTTAGAAACGCTTCAAAGCTCCATAATAATCCCCACTCATACAGAGATCAAGCTCTATGATTTGAAAAATGAAGAGAGTAAGGATTATGAGCTTATCAAAGTTAAAGAAGTAGAGCCTTTAAAAGAAAATGCCTCTATGAGTGAAGAATTAACGCACAAAAAACTCAAAGAACAAAACAAGCAAATAGCCGAACAAAATAAAGAAAAGCTAGACGCTATTAAAAAGCAATTTGCAAGCAATTTGAACGACTTGTTTTTCAATGAGGAAAGAGATTGTAAGCTTTTAGAATACAAGGGCTTTGTGGTGAACGCTTATAAAACTAAGTATCAAGTGGAATTTAGTTTAAGCCCTAAAGACAATCCCAATATTGCCTATAGCCCTAGCAATATGGTTTATAAAAACGATACTAACCAACTGTTTAGCTCTTATAATTTCTGCGCTGAGATCAAATTTGATGGGTTTTTAAAGAGATTGGATAACGCTATCACTAAACTCCCTGAAAAAATCAAGGAATTAGAAAACTCCATTGAAACCACTCAAGAAAATATCGCTAAATACACAAGATTAGTGGAGCAAAAACCTTCTTACCCACGACTAGAATACTTGCAAGCGTTAAAATGGGATCATAAAACTTTAATAGATGATTTAGCTAAAATGAGCAAAGACAGAGATTATAAGCCTGTGTTCAACCCTAAATCTAAAGAAGTCTTAGAGAAAATGAACGCTGAAAAAAGAGCGAGTTTAGTGGATGAGAGTAAAGAGCAAGGGGTTAAGGGGAACACAAAGAGCCATGATGAAATAGAGCTAGCTACAGAACAAGTGATTGAAAAAGAAATAGAAAAAGGAGCTGAAATTATCTATTCTAAGGAAGTTGCAACCACTAATAATGTTGATTACTACAAGAACGAACAAGAAGTGGAAATTACTAAATCAAGGGGTAGAAGATGAGAAAGCAGTCTAACAAACTCTTTAGTTTTTTAAATGGCATTAAGTGGCGTGATTTACGCCTTATTATGCGAGTAGTCAAGCTAGTGAAACGATTAGCTAAGTTTAAATAAGGGGAAAACAATGTTTGAATTAGGATTTTTTCTATTCTTAGGGCTTTATATTATCAATTCTATCTACTTGTATAAAGCCCTAAATAGCACCAAACAATCTCAAGAAGATTTTATGAATAAGCATAGCGAATTATTAGAAAGCTTGCTTGATGATGTAAGCGAGTGCAAAAAGAGATTAGAAATCTTAGAACAAAAATCAATTAAGGAGTTAAAGCAATGAATTACGATGTTTTAATGGGATTTTTAGCACTAATCTTGCTAATTCTTTGGTATGCCTATGGATTAAGGCAATATCTTAAATTAAAAGATAAGAATAAGAGATTAAAAGAGAAATTACAACGCTGTAATTGTAATATTAAAATTCCTAGTATTCTTGAAATGGCGCATAAACCTATCATTATGGATATTAAGGGGGAATTGCTACCACATCTTACAGAGAGTTATAGAAAATCAAAACTTAAGGAGTAATAACAATGAGCAATACAGAAATAAAGCGTAGCAAATAGGCTAACGAAAAAATGGAGTTAATTAAGAAATTGGAAAAAGAAAGCGAAGTTTTAAAGAAAGATTTACAACAACATTCAAACGAGCTTTTTAAAATGTTGATTATTGATAATGAAGATTTGTTTAAAGAGCAATTTGAGATTATGTTTAAAGCATGGGTTGAAATCGTAAAAATGATGTTTGAATTAACCAAAAAAACCAAATTTGATGGCGAAATGATTGGCTACACAGAAGAACTTTTAACCTTTTTAGTTAGAGATTTTTTTAATGGGATTTTTAAATCCAAAGTAATACCTAAAATGCCTATTTTTTGCGGTGATGTTAAATGCGAAGATTTTAATGCCCTAAGAAGTTTAGTTTATCTTTCTGTGCTTGAGTTGGAAGAGACGATAAATCCTAATAAAATCCCATTTTAAAGGAGCAATCAAATGAATAACAGCGTCATCATTATTGAAAGTCCTAATAAGGTAGCTAAGATTAGAGAAATCACAGGAGCTAAGGTCTTTGCTACCATAGGGCATTTTATGCAACTTAAAAGCTATGATGAAAGTAATGGCTTTAAGCCGACTTTTGATTATGACCAAAAAAAGAAAAAACATATTTTTGAGATGATAGAGGCGTGTAAAAACAAAAAGGTTTATATCGCCACTGACCCTGATAGAGAGGGTTATGCTATAGGCTATATGTTTTATCAAAAAATCAAAAATGTAGCTAGTTCTATTTATAGGGCGGAGTTTTTTGAAATCACACCAAGTGGGATTAACAAGGGCTTACAAAACGCCATTTTATTTGAAAACACCAATAAGCAAATGTATCAAAGCGCTTTAGCAAGACGAGTTGCAGATATGCTCTTAGGTTTTACGCTATCCCCTTATTTAGGTAAGGCTTTAGGACAAATGAAAGGTAGTAGTGCTGGGCGAGTGCAAACCCCTTGTTTAAAACTCATTGTAGATAGAGACAGAGAGATTGAAAAATTTAAGGCTTTACCTGAAAATGAGAAAGTAAGCTATCAAATTCAAGCTAAGATTAACGATAGTGCTAATAGAGAAGTCATCATTAAGCATTGTGATGAAAAGGGCGAAGAGATTAAATTCAATGATAAAGAAGGGGCTTTAAAACTCTTTGAGAGCTTAAAGGATAATAAAGCTTGTCTTTTAAAAGATTTAAAAAACTCTGTTGTAGAGACTAAACCTAAAAAGCCCTTTATCACTTCTACGCTTTTAGAAAGAGCGAGTTCTGAGTTAGGTTTAGGTATCGCTGAAGTGCAATCTTTAGCTCAAAGTCTCTTTGAGGCTGGACTGATTACTTACATTAGGACAGATGCGGAAAGTTTGAGCGTGGAGTTTTTAGATGAGACAGAGAGCTTTTATGCACCTATTTATAAGGACTTGTATTTAAAAAGAGAATACAAGGCTGGCAAGCAAAGCCAAGCAGAAGCCCATGAAGCAATTCGCATCACACACCCCCATACTACTGAAGATTTAGAAAGCATAGTCTATAATGCTAATATTACTAATCAAGACGCTTTAAAACTCTATCAACTCATTTTTGAAAGGACTATTGAAAGTCAAGGCAAGAATGCCATTTATGACAAGCAAGATTTGCTCTTTAAAATCAAAAACGAGTATTTTAAATGTTCTGTAAAGGGTTTAAAAAGTGCTGGATTTTTAGCAATGTTTTCTAAAAAAGAGCTAGAAAATGATGAAAGTAATGATGATAAAGACAATAAAGAAAAAGAACAAAACGCACAATTTAATCTAAAAATTGATGATGTGTTAAGTCTAAATGACTTAGTTTTAGCCACCATTAAAAGAAATGCCCCAAGTGCTTATAAAGAAGGCAGATTTTGTCAAGCTTTTAGAAAATAAAGGCATAGGCAGACCTAGCACTTATGCGAGCTATTTGCCTACGCTTGTAAAAAGAGAATATATCAGCATTAGCCAAGATAAAAAACACATTATTACGCCTACACATAAGGGTAAAAGAGTGGTAGAAGTGTTTGAAAATGCTTATCAATTCATTATTGATTTGACCTATACTAAACAAATGGAAGAAGTGCTAGATGAGATTGTAGAAAATAAAAGCTCTTATGTGGATTTTATCAGCAATTTAAATTCTAAATGCCCTAAGATTGAAAAGCTAGAAAGAAATGATGATGAGATAAAACCTAGCAGTGAAGGACAAATCACTTATATAGAAAATATTTTAAGAGATTTGCAATTAAATTTAAGCGAAGAGTTTAAAAACTACAAAGAAGACAACAGAGTGGCTAAGGCGTTTTTAGACCGATACATTAAAGAGCATGAGTTTTTTAAGAAAAACAACAAAAAGGCTAGTAGCTCTAATAATGATGAAAATAGACCCGCTACGCCTAAACAAATTAGCTTTGCTGAGATGTTAGCTAAAAAGCATAATGTCAAGCTCCCCAAAGGATTTAAATATAGTATGAAAGTGTGTGGGGATTTTATCAATGAGTATCATAAGAAGTAGTAAGTGAAATTTTGCTAAACTAGAACCTAATTAAAACTAATGAGGGAGTTTAGCATGCTTTATATTCCACCCACTTCAAAAGAAGTCTATGTTAGCTCTATTGTGGCTTTAAATATCCATAGCCCACAAGGCACAGGAGATTGGCATAGTAGCTATACTTTAATGGAGAATGCGTTTGATGATATAGGGGTTTATATCTATGGTGAAAAACAAGCTCATAATACTAATAAACTACTAGGCAATCTAGGCATTATAGATGGCACAGCAAGGCTCAATAAAATGGGCTATTACCCTAAACATACTCCCACTTATATTGCAGAGCATCCAAGAGCTTGTGTAGATTGTCTCTATGTTTCTGTATTGCAAACTGGAAAGCTAGGGGTTGTTATGCTAGATGAATGGTTTCCTAGTATTGAAGATAAAGAGAGTGTCTATGCGCTTATAGAAGTGATGAAACCCAAATTAAACAAGCAAGAAAGAGAGAATTTGGATAAATGGATAGCAAGAAACCCCATTATAGAGTGAGTTTAAGCGAACAAGCTCTTAATCATGAAAAACTGATGAGAGCCATTGTTAAAAATCTAGCCGACACCCCTATGGTATTAAAAGGCGGAACAGCTTTGTATCTAGGCTATGGCTTAAATCGTTTTTCAGAAGATTTAGACTTTGATTGTCATAAAAAAATCAATCTCTTAGGCAGAGTAAAGAGTACTATTCCTAATGGCATTATCTTAAATGATATTCATATTAAAAAAGACACTGATAGTGTGGTGCGTTATGCTACCAAAGACAATAAAGAAGAACAAACTTTAAAATTAGAAATATCTTATAGAGACGCACCAAAAGAGAGCGAAGTCAATGTGATTGAGGGAATGCGAATTGCTAAAATAGAGCGTATTATTGATAACAAACTCTGTGCTTGCTTTGATGGGGAGCATACAAGAACTAAAGCTAGAGATTTATTTGATTTGCATTTTTTAGCCAAGCATTATGAAGAACATTTTAACTTAGATTTAGCAAGTCGCTTAAAAGATTTTAGCAAAGACCCTGATAAATTAGTGAGCGATTATTTAGTAGATGTAAAACTAGATGCTTTATTAAATCAAATTATGGACTTAGAAGAAACAGCCCTAGAATTAGGGGTAATGGCTCAACTAATACATAAAAAACTTGAAAAACAATCTCATTCCCTTAATGCCTTGCAAGAGCAACAAGGCTATAGCAATAATGATAATAACCTAGACAATTCTAATGAAAACACCTACACACCTAAGCGTAGGCGATAGTAACCTTATTGAGTGGGTATTTGATAGTTTTTAGTTGTTTTGTCTTGTTAATTTAATTCTATTTAAAACTACTTAAATACCCTTGCTCTCTAAAATCTCTTTAAAACATTGTTGCAATTTTTTAGAAAATGGCTCTTTTTCTTTGTCATAGTCTTTTCCTAAGCTGATATAAAGTGCGGTGTCTTTGTCTTTAAAGTCTTTGATTTTTTTTGCAAGTTTATAACTCAAAAATTCTCTAATCTCTTTAGCATAACCTTTTACTAAAACTTGCAATAAGTCAATGTCATAAGAAAATTTATCTTTAAGGACATTTTGAGCGATTTCTATTAAGCACTCATCATAGATTTCTACACTTTCATTAAACACTTCTTCTACATCACTTTCTTTAATACCATTTAAAAATAGATAGTAATTAAAGAGCCTATCTTCTTTTTCTTCATTTAGCCATTCTAAATCATCTTCATATTCTTCTTCATCTATAGGCTTAAAATCACTAGGAATAGTGCTTTCATAATCAATAGGACTAAACTTACACATCAAGCGTGAAATAAGAATTTTAGGGGCATTCTCATTGCTTATCTTAGCAAACACCATATTGGCTAAGATATTAGCTAAGATTAACTTCTCTACTAAACCAGCTTGGCTGATTTCTTGTTCTAGTGTATCCTTAAACTTTAAAGGGGTGTCTTTATAGATTGTCTTATGCGTAAAAAATTCATTCAAGTTCATTGTTTTCATTATTGCCCTTTTCTTTGTTTTGTAATCTTTCTAGTTGCTTTAAAAGCTTTTGCTCTTGGGTGTTTTTTCTGTGTTTTAAATGCCTAATAAGCGCTTCTTCAATAAAAGTGCTTCGTGTCTCTTTAAATGAGCCAAATTCTAGCAAAAATTCATCAAGTTCTTTTATCATACAAGGACTAAAGGTAATGTTAAAGCTCTTTTTCTTATCTTCATCTAACAAACTTTTTTTACGCCCCCTTTTTTTAGGGATTTTTACTTCCTTTGTGCTAGGCTCTTGTTTTAGGGAGGTATCTTGGGCTTGTTCTTCTTGTTCTTCAAACTTCTTTTCTAGCTCATCAATTTGTTGTAAATCCATACTTGTGTGCTCCTTATTGTGTTTATTTTTGTGCTTTTTAACTCTTCTAAACCGCATGTATTTTCTCTTTTTCTAAATGGCTTTTTAATTCGTTATAAAAATTAACCCACTCATTGATAGCCTTTTTATCGCTGTATTCTATGACCCCTAAGCCTTCGCTTACACTGCGCTTATAAACAATGCGCTCACTCAAAGAGCTTTCTAAAAGTGTAATCCTATTGCTAGGGTTATTTTCTTTAATAAACTCTATTAAGGCTTGTCTTTCTTTAAGGGTAGGAATAGTAGGCATTCTATTGATGACAATTAAGGCTCTTAGATTTTCATTAAGCTCTTGGAGTTGCTCAATTCTTTCTAGCATATTAGCTAAGACTTCAGTGTCTAATTGGCTAGGAGTTGTTGGCACTAGCACAATATCACTTAAAAGCATAGCTTTTTGGGTTTCTTTGCTGTATTCCCCCTTAGTATCAATAAGGATATTTTCATACTTAGATACCATTTGCTTTAAAGTATCGCTAAAGCCACTACTACGATTAAATAAGCTAAAAGTGGGGCGTTCTTTTTCAGCACGAATTGCAGCAAAAGTTTCCATAGACTTTTGGCTATCTGTATCTAAAACAACCACTTCTTTATTGTCTTTGAGTAATTGCACGGCTAAGTTTAAACAAAGCGTGCTTTTACCACTGCCACCCTTTTCATTAGCAATGCAAATGGTCATGTTATTTTCCTTATTTTAGTTGTTTTAAAAGTATATCACAATTATATAGATTTTGAATTAACTTTAAACAATTTGATTGTTTAAGATTGTTTATATAAACATAGTAAATAATTAAACTTAGTAATGGATAATAAAACTATGTTATTTAAAGAGTATTTAGTATTTAATTTAATATTACAATGTTAAAAGAATTTATTCTTATTTAGCTTATATCATTAAACTATTAAGAAATTAAATTATCAATTAAATTTAAAGCATTTTAAGCGAACTTTCTCAAGAAATTCTAAGGTTTAATTTGTCTTTTTCATTTTTAAAAAAAGTTTTTTTAAACATTAAAAAGGAGCAAAAAACTATCATTTTAGCTTAAGATTAGCTTAAATTTTAACTTTTTTTCATTAAATTTTTAGGTTTATTTACTTTTCATTTACTTTTAGATTAAGTTACGCATTTTAGGGGGTTGCATGGTTTGAGACTAAAAAATGTGTGCGTACACACTTGTGTTTTTTGCTTAAAAATAGCTTAAAAAGTGGCATATGTGTACGCACACACTTTGAAAAAGTAAATAAGTCAAGACCTTGATTTCCTTGTAATTTTAATGGCATTCTAAAAAGATTTTTTAAAAACAAGGACAGAAAAAATGACACAAGATTTTTTAGAACTTAAAGAGGGAAAATACCCTATGAATGAATGGCAAATGATAGAGTTTATGCAAATGGGAGTAGAGCCTAAAAGCGAACAAGAAACAAAAATAGAGTTAGAACATTCCTTAGAAAATGAAGTCAATAAAAACAAGGAGCATTAAATGAAAGCGTGGAATGAAATGGATATTAAAGAGCAAAAAGAGGTTTTTGCTAGGTTTTTAGCGAGCGAAATTGCTAAAAGTTTAGAATCTGGATTAGAGTTTAAGCCAAATAATAGAGCTTATAATGGTAATGCTGGCAATGCCTATAATGGCTTAAATTCTCTTATTTTAGATGCCAAGCAACATGAGAATGGCTATGAGAGTAATGTTTGGGTAGGTTTAGATGATGCCTTAAAACTTGGGGCAAACCCTAAAGAAGTGGAGCATATTAAAAACAACACTAAGAGTAAAAATAATCCTAATGGCTTTTATGATAAGGCAAGTATTGCTTATATTAGAGATTATGAAATGCACTATGTTAAAGCAAGAGATGAACAGGGTAATTTAATCCCCCTTAAAGACAAAGAGGGCAATCTTAAGCATTATTCTAATGGCGAAGTGATTTATGAGAATGAAAAAGTTCCTCAAAGAGACAAAGAGGGCAATATCAAGTATATGCAAGATGGCAAAACGCCCTTTTACGAATTTAAAAAAGAAAAGATAGACATAGAGCCGACTTTAGAGATTAAAAATCTCTACAATGTCAATGTTTTTCAAACGCTAGACAAAACTAAGCTTAAAGAATTAGACCCTAAAACTTTAAGAACACAATACATTAGCAATACTTTCTCTATGAATAATCAAAATTTGGTGATTTATGATTTATCCAAGCATTTGAATGAAAAGCAGTATAACAAAGTGCTAGATTATGTCAATCAATATGGGGCAACCCATCATGAAAAAAGAAAGCAACACAAAATCTATCAAGAACCACAGCAACAAATTGCACCTAATACAGACAACAATGCCAAAGAAAACAACACTAAAGAGCCAAACAACAATGAAATGAATATGGCAGAGTTTTCTAAAATGCTTGAAATGGCTCAAAACAATCCCCAAATGTTAGCGATGTTGCAACAAACTCTTAATAAAGGAGCAGAGCAACAAAAGTATGACCACTACTTTGCTAATGATGAAGTAGTGCCTACTCAATCTAAAGGCAGGGGCAGATAATGCAAGATTTTATCAATGGATTTTTAAAGGCGTGGAAAGCTTGGAGTGATGATGGAAAGGACGCTTTTTTAGAGAGTTTTTTAGATGAAGTTAAAAATTCTAAAAATGACCCCACCAATTTTTTAGGCATTTTAGAACAAGAAATCAAGTCTTTAAGCCAAGAGGGCTTAAAAGATGACATTTCTTCTATGCTAGAAGTCATTGAGAGCATGAAAAATGAAATCTCTAATACAAAAGACAATGAAAATGTAAGCGATTTTTTTAATGCGTTCCAACAAGAAATCAATGAAGAGCAATCTATCTCTAATGATAATCCAAGCGAGTTTGTAGAAAGTTTAGAAAAAGTGATTGTTGAGACACAAAATGCTAATAAACATGAGATACAAAATTCTAGCGAAAATGAAGTAGAGCTTACAGAAGAAAAAAGCTTTTTAGAAATGAGCGAAGATGAGTATTATGAATACCAACAAGAGCAATACATACAAATGAATGAAGATGATGGCATTGCACGAGTTAGTGCCAAGTTAGAACAACAAGAGCTTGAAAGAGAAGAGGCTGAGCTTGAAAGTAAGGCACTACAAGATTATGAAGAAAATCAAATTCAAAGAGCTGGAGAAATTAGTATTGCAGAGCATGAAAATAAGCTTGAAAAAGAAGAGCTAGAAAGATACGCCCTAGAGGGCGAAAATAAAGCCCTAGAGCAATATTATGAGAGCCAAAACCCTGATACTCTCTATGAGCAACAAGTTTTTCAAGATCAAGAAAAAGA
The DNA here is from genome assembly GCF_900478295.1 of Helicobacter pylori NCTC 11637 = CCUG 17874 = ATCC 43504 = JCM 12093. NCBI lineage: Bacteria > Pseudomonadati > Campylobacterota > Epsilonproteobacteria > Campylobacterales > Helicobacteraceae > Helicobacter > Helicobacter pylori. Next base: position 96,464 of record NZ_LS483488.1, on the reverse strand, counting down.
GCTTTTAAACCAGCAAGGCTTAGAATTAGAGACATTAAGAGATAATAATACCAAGCAAGGTTTGGATAATGAAAGTGCAACACTTTTAGAGAGTTTGCAAGTTATAAGAGATGAAACAAACGAAGTTATCACTTTTTTAAATCCTAATGAGCTTGAATTGCTAAGACCTACAGGAGAAAATACTACAAGTAAAATCGCTTCTATTGCTTTAGAAGAAAGCAATAAGCTTAATGAAAAAGAGCCTAACACACAAGAACAAGGCGAATACGCACAAAAAGAGCAAGAAAAGAAAACACCTAGCAATGATATAGACCTTAAAGACAAATACGCTAGTTTGCATAGTTTCTTTAAACAAACTGAGCTTGATATTAAGCAAAAACGCATTAAGACTAAGCTTGATTTTAAAGAGAGCTTTTTAAATTACGCTAAAAACCACATGAATGAAGATGAATTGAAAGTCTTATTAGTGGTAAGCCAAAAAGAGCCAACCAAGCTCACTAAAGAGCATATCAATTTGATTAAGGATTGCTTAGAACAAGCGCATGGTAATAAGCACATGCAAGATAAGGGCTTGCAATTAAGCGTTAAGTCTATCTTGGGACACCAATTAGAAAAAGAACACCACGAAGTCTTAAAAGATTATTTAGCTAAATCTAAAGATAGCTTAGAGCCTATGGATAATAGAGTGTATGAAGTGATGCGAAAGCATTTAGACAAGCAACAAGCAAAAACACTCAAAAATTTAGATAGCGCCACTCAAAGTGTGGGGGTAAATGCTATTAAAGAGCAAAATAAGGCTAATAAAAATTCAGAGCAACCTAAAAACTCACAAAATGAGCCAAGACAAGAGACTACTAACGCTCAAACTAATAGCACCGCTACACAACAAGAAAACACAAAACAAAACCAAGCTATAGAGCAAAATGGCACTACTCAAGCAAAAGAGCCACAATCTAAGCAAGAGCCAAAAAAAACCTTGCATCCTGATGAACCATGGCTAGATTATGACTCTAAAGCTCACAAATGCTTACAAGAACGCCAAAAAGAAGAAATCCAAGAGAAAGCACAGAGTAATAACAGCGATGAGCCTTGGATTGAGTTTGGTAAAAAAGAACAAGCTAGAGCTAAAGCACACTATCAAGCTATGCTAGAAAAAGAAAAAGCTAAAGAATTAGCTAAAGAGCAAAATAACGCTCAAAAAGAAGTGAAAAAAGAAATGCCAACTATAATAGATTATGGCTACACACAAAATACGCTTTCTAAGAGCAGAAGGCGTTAGGAAAATCCTATGAGTTATATCCCTAATCTCACTGCCTTGCCTTAGCTCAGAAGAGCAAAAACGAAGATTTTTGCTTAGAGTAAAGAAAAAGGTTAATGATAATAGGCAGTTAAAAAAGAAACTTGACCCATTTCTAAAAAGACTTGATGTCCTACAAACTGAGTTTGGTGTAACTGACCCTACAGCTAACCATAATAAGCAAGGGATACCTTATTGCACAGAAAATAAAGAGACAGGTAAATGCGACCCTATTAAAAATGTATTTAGGACAACTCGCTTAGATAACGAATTAGAACAAGAAATCCAAACGCTCACACTTGATTTAACCAAAGCCCCCAATAAAGACGCTCAAAGCCAAGCCTACGCAAATTTCAATCAAAGGATTAAATTACTTACTCTAAAATATTTAAAAGAAATTACCAATCAAATGCTCTTTTTAAATCAAACAATGGCAATGCAAAGCGAGATTATGGCAGATGATTATTTTAGGCAAAATAATGATGGCTTTGGGAAAGAAGAAAACCATATAGACAAACAATTAACGCAAAAAAGAATAAACGAAAGAGAAAGAGCTAGAATATACTTTCAAAACCCTAATGTTAAATTTGACCAATTTGGTTTTCCCATTTTTAGTATATGGGATTAAGGGTTTAGTGATGAGAGATAGAATAAGTATTTTTTTTCCAAACTATTCCTATTTTAGTGGTAGTGTTGTCATAGGACTTTACTTTATTCTTAATACATTCCCAAATCTTATTTCTCCAAGTTTCTGGGACTTTTGCCTTACCAAAAAATCCCCAATCTTTATGAATGGGATATTTAGAACCATCTATTTCCATATTACAGCCCATAACATATTCTTTTTTGATATTGGTTAGCTCTATCATATTTAACAACTCTGTGTTTGACATTAAGGGTTTAATATTATTTGAACTATGGAGCTGATATTTGGGTTTTAACCAAGTAATTTTATAATCGTTTTCGCCACTCATATTAGCCATAGCAGATAAGGTTTGTCTAGTATCATAAGTGCTTTCTTCAAAATCTTTTTTATATTGTCTAATATAACTTTTGTCTAATATAACTTCTTTCGCCAAAGGCTAATATCTTTCCTTCATCACTATATTCTTTAATGCCAAGTGCTTTATAAGTATTCTCTCTACTTATACCCCCAAAGCGTTCGTGCCAATCATCAATAAAACTTTCAGCTCCATTATCAAAAGCGTTCTCAAGCATGGTTTGAAGTTGCTTTTTATTTGGGAATTCTTTAGAGTGTTCTTTCATTTCAAAAGCCATAAATTTTTGCCTTAAAACTTTAGCTTTTTCTTTAATTTCTTTGATTTTTTTTGCAAGTTCTTCTTTATCTTTAGTGTCTTCTTTATTGATTAAATTAAGGGCTTGTTTATGTTTTTCTTCTTCTACGCATTCAAAAATCTTTTCTCTATATTCTTGCGGAAATTCTTTAGATAAATTCCAACCACTATTCAAGTATTGAGAGCCGTCCACCTTAGCATTACAGCTAGTCAGCGTATCTTCTTTGATATTGTGTAGTCTTACTCGTTTCAATAAGTCTTCATCGCTTAATAAAGGCTTTGCCATTAAGGGAGCAGTAGCACCTAGTAAAACCCCAGCTAATAAGCTTGTTTTTAAAGTTTTATTCAAACCATTTAATTTAATCATTTTTCTATTCCTTTTAACTTAACTTGAATTGTAATCATTATAACATAGAAATTTAAAGAAATACTAATAACAATTAAATATTAAGTTATTTTGTATGTATTTAGCAGAATTTGGTTATTTTAATTACTCACTATATATTATCTTAACAAGCAATAACAATCTTTTATAACTAATTTTGTTTGTGTTATAATTTGGTTTAACAATTATTTTAAGAGACACTATGCAAGATTTACAAGATTTCAAAAACGATATTACGCTCATTCTATCCAAAGACAGACTAGAGACTTATGACAACCTAGAGCAATACAAAGAAAATTTAAAGCTCATTAGTCTAATCACACCTAAAATCTCTAATTTAGAGATTTACTTACGCAACGCACTAGATTATTGCCTAACTCAAATTAAAGGGAATGAGTGGGTGTTTGATGAAGTTTCTTTAATCCCCTTAATAGAAGAATTGAAAGACAAGAAAAAAGAAATCACGCATTCTTTGGTCTTGTCTAAAATGTCTTTAGAAGCGGTGATTAAGCTTATCTTTTTTTACAAATTAGAGGGGGTAGCATTAGATTTGAGAGCCTATAGTCTTAAGGCTTATTACAAAGATAATAAGGATACTTTGCTTATTAAGGGTAGAAAACAACATCTTTCTAATTATGCTAAAGCCTATATTGCTTTAAACTTACTATGGACAATTAGAAATCGTGCGTATCATTGGGAAAATTTACTAAAGCTAAGGGCAAACAACCGCCCACGCATTACAACACGCTTTATCAGAGAATTAGAAAAGCCTACAAGTAAAAGTTTTAACTTTGGTATCATGCCTAACAAAATTGTTTCATTTTTAGATGATTTAATCAAAAGTGTTGGAAACAAAGACTTGGAAAAACTAAGTAGTCTATAAGCTATAAGAAAGTGGGCTTCGGTCAGCCCTACGAATGTAGGCGTATTATAGCTAAACAATCATTATAAGTCAAACCAAAACCAACACAAAATTTGCTAAACTACAATCAAATCAATTTAGGGAGAATAAAAATGTCATTTGCTCCTATGTTATTAGCTACAATCAATAACTCTATTGGCAATAAAGATAAGCATGTGAGTTTAGAGTATCTTATAGGGCTTTTTATGGATAAAAAAACAACTAATCTAAGCAATACTGACAAGTATATTATAGGCACAATTCAAACAGAGGCACTAGAGCAAGAAATAGAATGGTTTTCACAAGACTATCACATTCCTATGGAGAATATTTTACATGTCCTTTCTATCAATCCCTATCAATGAAAAGAGCCTTAGTTTTATCAAAAACAACTTTCAAGCTCAAATTCAAGCCCTAGAACAATTTTATCCCATTATTAAAAATGCTTTGAATTTAGGGCTTAATCCTAGTAGTATTAAGTTTGGAGGAGGCACAGCTTTGAGCATGTATTACTTCCAGCATAGATTAAGCTTTGATATTGATTTGTTTGTCAATGATGCTCAATGTTTGGGATTTTTTAGCCCTAAATTATGGATAGATAATTGCAGTCATTTTGATAGCACAAGATACATAGACCAACATAATCATATAGGCGTAACGAATAAAGACAACATTAAAATAGATGTTTTAGTGGATTATGCTAGTAATGAGGGATATGTAGATAATTCTAAAAAGATTTTTGCTTTTGATATTCATATAGAAAGTTTAGAAAATATTATCGCTAAAAAGATTACTTTTAGAAAAACTGATAATAAAACAAGAGATATTTTTGATATAGCAGTGGCTTTGCATAATGACAATAATTTATTTGACAAGCTTTTAAGTTCTCAAAAAATAACTAAGCAAGACTTACTAACTCTTCAAAATTCTTTGCAAGAGTTAGATAAAAAGCGTTATAGCATAGAAATAGATATGGTAGAACCCATTTCACATTATAAAGACCTTTCTTTAAGTGCTTATGATTTTTTAATAGACAAAATAGACCAAATTAAAACAGCGACTTACTCAAATTCCCATGACAACGCAGATGATTTAGACAATTCCAATGAATACACCCCCACACCTAAGCGTAGACGATAAATAATCTTGTTAAGTAGGTATTTAATAGCTTTAGTTAATCTATCAGTATTTAATAGAATTTAGTTATTTGTATTGTTAATCAAATATATTATTAATGAGTAACAATAATCTATAATTACATTATTTTTAGAATATTTTGTAATTTAAGCTAACTATATAAAATCTCAATGATTTTAACAACCCTTATAAAACTAATCATTTTTAATTAGCAATAAAACATTAAATAGTTAATTAAAACTATCTAATGCTAGATTATTTATCTTAATAAGATTATTTAAACTAATTACACTAAACTACCTAATCAATTTTAACCACCTTACTTCTTGTTCTCTATCAAACTATCAAACACAAGAGCCACTTTCTTGTTATGCTCTTGTGTGGTATGAATATAAATCTTAGTAGAGAGTAAGGAGCTATGCCCTAACGCCCTTGAAGTTAAAACTAAGTCTTGGGTTTCTTGATAAATGAGTGTTGCAAAACTATGCCTAAATAGATGTAAGCCTGTGCCATATTGCTTATAGTGTTTGATTTGAGCTAGTTTAAAGATTAAGGGGATAAAGTTATAAAGCGTTAAAGAATTTTGTGCTTTTTGTTTGTCTTTTTTAAAAAGATATGCCCCATTAAAATATTTTAGTCTATATTCATCACTAAGCCAAGCATTCAAGCTTGGTTCTAACAAACTCTTTTTAATATAAGCTTTTCTCTCTTTTCTACCTTTACCTTGAATTAAAATAGAGTAGTTTTGCTCTTCTACTTGAATGTGTTTTAATTCTATGTTTAACACTTCGCATTTTCTAAGTCCCCCAAGTATTACAATAAGTAGAATACACTTATTGCGTTTTTCAAAGCTTGTAGCTGGCTTATAGTCTAAGAGTGTTTTTAAAAAACTCTTTAAGTCTTTATCGTTTAAATGTCTGGGTAAGCTTTCTTTGGTCTTAGCAAAGGCTAGGTTTTTAAGCGTAAAATCAAAGCTATAACGCCTTTTTCTATCCAAATAATCAAAGAATTGTCTTAAATACATCACATACTTAGCCATAGAGCTGGGTTTTCTATTTTGAGCGAGTTCAAAGAGAAAGTTAATCACTTGCTCTTCGCTAAGCATTCTAAAACTTCTTAATTTGAGATTATCTTTAAAATAGTTAAAGAATAAAAACAAGCCTTGCATCATTATAGTGTGTTTAATGCCTTGATTATAAAGAATATGACAGAGTTGTTTTAATTGCTCTATATTATGACATTTTAAGATTTTATCTTGTGTGTCTAGGATTAAAGCCATATCCTTCACATCTTGAATGGGCGTGAAGTTTTTAGCCTTAGTGTATAAAAAGGCTTTGAGATTACAAAAGAGTTCTCTCTGAGATTTAGTGAGTTTGTTATGTGGCATATTGCTCCCTTATTAAAATATAAAAAGAAATCTTAAAGAATGAGAGTTTTATGTTTTTTAGTTTGTTAGGTTCTAAAAGCGGTATTTTTAAAAATTTTGCATGGCTCCTTAGAGATTTGAAATTCCGCCTTTAAATCTAAATCTCTAAAAAGTTCCGCTTTTAACTAATGCATAAAAGCAAAATTTCGCCCCCTTAAAAGTAAATAATCAAATTCATAGTTATTTGCATTACTCACTAAATACAAAAATTGAATTTATCAACGATTAAATAGTTTTTGAAAGTAAGCTTTAAGCGCTTTTTAAGGTTAAGAAGTGCGTGTTTATGGGTATTAGATATGAAAGCGGAACTTAAGTTCCGTATAGTTATAAAAATATTAAGGGAAAGAAAGGTTTACCTTTCTTTCCTAACCTATTGAGCAAACATGTTATTAGTAAATATCATGTCATGAGGGGGATTTCTTTTTTTTAAAAAACTTGATTAAATTAGACAACTAGGAACTTGCTAAAGGAAAAAAAAGAAAAATAAAAAAAAGAACTTTTGATTAAAAGAGACAAACTGACTGAAAGAGCCATAAGGTTAGTTGTGGCTAGGTTTAGTTTAAGGAAAGTTTTTAATTTCTTTTATTAGTAAAAATAAGAACAAAATCAAAATAAAAGAAAAATAGGAATTACCTATCAATGACATGTTAGTTGTGGGAGGAATGATTAGTCAAGGCTTGTGTTATTTAAGTTAGGTTGTAAGCGGTTTGTCTCATTAGCATTTAGGATTAGAAAGGTTTTTGTTTAGAGTGTGTAGTGTTAAGGTTTGTTTCTAGCTCTTAGTATTAAAAGAGTTAAGTTTGATTTGATAGTAGGTTCAAGGGTTAGGTTTAAACTTGCTTGATGATTATGTTTAAGAAAACTTTAAAGTTTTAAATTTTTGCGTGCTACTTAAGAAAAATTTAAGCTCTACAAGGCGTTTTAAAGCGTTTTTGTTTTTAGGTTAATAGTTTGTCTTATCTTATGGCTTTATTTTGATTGTGGGGCATTTTAGAGTGCTTTATTTGTATATCTGTTTAAATAAGCTAATTTGTGAAAAGAACAAGAATAAACCCCTTTAATCAAAGGGTATATTCTTTATTAAGAACATTAAAGGCAATCATCGCTTGAGAGCATTATCTATTACGCCCTTTAAAGTTTGTGTTGTCATTTTGTTTTAATCCAACATGATCTTTAGGGTCATCATCAAGCTCATTAGAGTGCAAGGTGTTAGCTTGTTGTTTAGCTAATTCTTTAGCTTTTTCTTTTTCTAGCATAGCTTGATAGTGTGCTTTAGCTCTAGCTTGTTCTTTTTTACCAAACTCAATCCAAGGCTCATCGTTATTAGGCTCTTTTGTGATAGCTTGAATTTCTTTTTGCTCTAGCTTAGTATCTTTAAGCGTGTTCTAGGACTTTTTCAAGGTTTAGGTTGTCATAGTGGGTTAAAAACCTATTAGCTCCTATGATTTCATTACAAGTATAGAGAATATCCTTAGAAATTTTAGAAAATTGTTTAATTTGTTTGAGAAAGCCTTGTTTTTCTTTTGGAGACAATGAAGTTTCTCTATAATGTTTTAAAAATTTCACATAATGTTCTTTGGCTCTTTCAAACTCTTCTTCTTTTTGTTTTAAATCTTGTTCTAAAAAAAGTAATCTCTCTTTGGCTAATAAAAGCATGGTGTTTTGATAGTCTTGTAGTTGCTTACTCACTAGCTCATAAGTGTTATCATTAAGCTTGTAAGTGGGGTCATTTTGCTTAGTTTTAAAGCTCTCTAGCATGAATTGATATTTTCTAGCACTAAAATAAGCGTTTTTAAAAGTTTTGAGAGTGGGGCGTTTATCTTTAGAAAGTTCTAAGGCTTTGGCTAAAAAAATAGGATTAGTTAGAGTGTTGTATTGGGTGTTTTGCTTGGTTTTAACTTCATTTCTTAGCTGGGCTAATAGTAAGTGTGAGTTTTTATCTAAAAGGCGTTTGTCTAGGTGTTCAAGCTTATTTAAAAGCATTTCTTTTTTCTTTAAAACAGAATAGCCATTAGTCTCTCTTTCAAAGTCTCTGTCTAAACCATTGAGAATAGCAAAATTCTTAAAGGCTGAATGGTTTTGTTTTTTATCTAATTCTTTTTGATAAAAGCCTAAGAGTTCGTATAGCTCGTGTTTGTTAGTGTTTTTTAAGTGTTCGCTTACTGGTTTTCTCTTATCTATCCTGTCAATATCTAGCTGTTCTTTTTCATCATCGCTTGTGTCTTTGTGATTAAACAGAGCGATTTTAAATTCAGAAATCTTTTGTTTTAAAGGGGTGCTGTGGTTATTTTGAATGTCTAGGGCTTTTGCTTTGTTTTTATATTTGAGTTCTTGTAAATACTCGCTTTGTAAAGCCTTGTTTAAGTCCCACTCATCTTGTGGGGATTTGATTTGTTCTAAGGCTTTTTCTTCTTTTTCCAAGTCTTGTAATTGTTGTTTGATATTGTCTAGCTCTTTAAGTTTTGGCTCATTGACACACAAGTATTCTTCGCTCAATAAGTGGTCATTCAACCTATAAGCAAACTCACTTCTTAATTCATTAAAAAATTCTTTACAATCTTCATGCCCCTTAAAACGCAGTCTTCTTCGTGTGAGCTGATTAGTCTTATTGATAAAACAATGGATATGGGCATGGTCTTGATGAGCGTGTGGCACAAGGGCAAACTTGTATTCAGGCAATCTTATTTTTAAGCTCTCCCAAGTAGAATGTAAAAGCCCTTGCATTGTCTCTTCATCTGGCTTATTTTTGATAGAAAAAACTAAGTGCATAGTCTCGTTATAATCTTTAGTCAAATCAAAGTCATTGAGCCAACTCTCTAAGATGAATTGCTTATCGCATTCTAAAAACATTTCATTGTAAGCTGTTTCGCTATTTTCTAAAGCATAATTTAGGGCATTTTCTAAGTGGGAGCGTTTCATTTGCCCTATGTTTTTAATAAGCACAGGACTAGCTGTTTTTGTGCCAACTAGATTAGATTTAATAAACTTTGAGTTAGGGTTAAATTGATTGAACTTAATGAGCAATCTTTTATCTACTTTATCGCTATCACTAAATCTAGGCTTTTGCATATGCTTTAAAATATCATCTAAGAAAGATAAGTCAATAGGACGACTATCTAGCTTAGTATCTAATATAGCCCTATCTAGCATACAAACCCTTTAAGACTTAACAACATTGCTAAATTTTTATCTAATTCGCACACTTTCAAGCTAAACTTCTTTCCCTTACTAACAAGGCATTTAAAACGCCCAAATTTTATTCAAGCTAACGCTAATTTAAGAGCTAGACTTTTGATTTTAAATCTAGCGATTTTTCAATTCTTTATAGCATAGCACAAAGAATTGAAATTAGAACTAAATTAAAAAGGTGCAGGATAACACCATGTGTGCGTACACATATGATTAAAACTTCGTATTCAAGGGACTTAGAGCTAGATTTTTAAAAAATAAGGGTTTTTGCTAACTTTTTGCCTAAAAAGTTTTTAAAAAGTGCTTTGATAGATGAATTAAATTTTTAATCTAGTAAGAGAGAAAAATTTCATTCAAAAGCTTTAACCCCATTACTCAATTTTTTAGGCAAGGGCTTGTTAGAAACGCTATAAAAACTTAGAGATTTTTATTGAAAGAACTTGTAGGCAACAATTAGGGAACTAAGGGCTACACGATAAAAACTAAAATCCACAAGTTAGAACCTAATAGCTCACATTAAGCAAATAACTAAGGGGAAAATAGATTAAGAACTTATCTGCTCTAATGATATGAACTAGGTTGCTTGTATGATTAAGAACTAGGAGCAAAACACCATTAAAACTCTAGCAACTCATATAAGAACTACCAGCCCATTTCATAAGAACTCACAATCAATATTAAAGGAATGAAATTATTCTTTAAGCTTTTGTTTAAAAAATTTATGCTACATTTTCAATGATTTTTTTAATTGACTTAGATTGAAACTTAGAGAACACTTAAAACTTACATACTTAAAAAAGAAAGCGTTAAAAAAGCTTTAAGCTTTGAACTATTGAGCCAAAGAAAACGCTTAAAAGGCTTCAATCAAGCTTGGCAAAGAGTGAGGCTTGGGGATATAGGAATAACTATAAGCGGATTAGTAGGAAAAACAAAGCAAGATTTTATCAATGGCAATGCTAAATATATTACATTTTTGAATGTTTTAAATAATGTTATAATAGATACTTCTATACTAGAAAATGTAAAAATATACCCAAATGAAAAACAAAATTCCTTTAAAAAATATGATTTATTTTTTAATACTTCTTCAGAAACTCCAAAAGAAGTAGGCATGTGTGCCGTGCTTTTAGATGATATAGACCAAGTTTTTTTGAATAGTTTTTGTTTTGGTTTTAGAATATTTGACAAGGCAGTTGATGACTTGTTTTTATCATACTTAATTAATAGCGAAATAGGCAGAAAAGCTTTTGAAAATTTAGCGCAAGGTTCAACACGATACAATTTATCAAAGAGTGGTTTTAATAATGTTTGTCTTTCTTTACCCCCCCTAAACGAACAAATCGCTATCGCTAACATTTTAAGCGGTTTGGATAATGAGATCATTAGCCTTAAAAACAAAAAACGCCAATTTGAAAACATCAAAAAAGCTTTAAACCACGATTTAATGAGCGCTAAAATCAGGGTTTTAAAAAAATAAAGATTGTATTAAGAGAGGTTCTTTATGCAATCCATGCAAAGCGTAATAGATTGTGAGAGCACCCAAGTTGTTAAAATTGTTGTAAAATTCGTTTTTATTGATTGTCATTCTTTTTGCTCGCTCGTGTAGGCTCTTAAAAAAGATTTTAGTTTTTGTTAATTTTAGTTTTTAGCGGGTGTGGTTTTAGATGAGCTTGTGGGATAAAGAGTATTGAATGATATTTAGTTTATTTGGCGAGAACAAAAGCCACAAACCTTTAGAGAGTTATTTTAATGGGTGCGAAAACGCCACGCCAAACAAAATGATAACGCTACCAAACTGAATCAATAACCAAAAGTGCAAGCAAGATTAATATCCTGCTTATAACCCCGTATTGCCTTGCCCTTCTTTATTGGCATAATCTTTCAGTTCTTTATAAAGCAAAGATTGCAAGCGCGTGATAGCAAAATTCTTATTCTTTTCATCCACTTCAAGGCTTCTATTCAATACGGGCGTGCCTTGACAATCGCTCGCGCTAACAACCACTCTAATGCGTGTGGTGCCATTAGCGCTGTCTGTGAAAACTTCATTTTTGATTTGATAGAGTTTTTCTTCATCGCTAGGGGTTAGCACTCTGGCATAAGCGCTTATGAGAGCGTTTTTAATCTCTGTATCGCTGTTGTTATCAAAAGTGATTTGCACTTTAGGTTTGAAAGCGTTTTGATAATAGATTTTTTCATAATTTTCTAACGAACCCACCGGAACAGAATACGCTTTTAAAATCCTTTCTATAGGCATCGCTTTAGCCAATAAATCCCCCATGCTCTTGGATTGCTGTAAAAAAACCCCTTTACAAACCTTAGGCATTAAGGTGGAAAACTGCCCATAAAGAGCGTTATACTTATCCCTTAAACCCTGCAAAAACAAGTTTTGATTGATCCTTACTCTGGTGTAGTAGATCCCTTTTTGCGCTTCTTGATTGACAATTTCTACATTATTCAATTCCAAGTCATCGGTCTTTAAGTTAATCGTTTGCGAATCACTGGATTTTAACTTATTATCCACACGACTTTTTTGGATATGGATTTGGGAATTAACCACCACGCTAATAGACGCCACTAAATCCGCTAACGCTTTTTGTTTAGAAGCCTCTTTAGAAGTGGCTGAACCACTCCCATAAAGATAGCCTTTTTGGGTGTTTGTTTTGTTATAGGCCTTGCCATACCACTTAGGCTCCGCGCTTAAATTAGCACCCACAAAAGCCATAAGGCATGCAAGAATAATCTTTTTCATTATTAATCCTTACTCGTTCATTAAAGCGACATGCTTCTTAGTGATTCTTAGAAGCACATAAACTTTATCCGTATCAATAAAAGTGGCCTTTAGCTCACTAGCCTTAATCTCTATTTTATCCCCCTTGAAAGCTTCCATCACTTTCTCTAAGGCGTTTTGTCTGGCTGAGGACAAGCTATAGTCCATATCTGAAAGCAATATATCGCTCACCCCACACACTAAAATTTTTTCGTCTTTGGTTTGGGTCTTTTCAATCTGCACTTCTTTTGAGCAATCTTTTGCCCACTTAGGCAAGGACTTCCCCCACGCCACTCCCAACACCAAAACAAGCGCAATAGCAAGGCGTTTCATTAAAACCCTACTTTTTAACCATGCCCAACTCTTCGCGCACTTTATCCACAATTTGCTTATCCAAGCCCACTAAAACAAAAACCCTATCTTTACCGACATAGCGGGCAAGCATTTTAGAAGCGATCAATTCCTTATCCACTAATTGAGAAATTTTTTCAGTATCAGTGCCGCTTATGGACCTTTTACCAGAAGCGTCTACCGTTCTGGTTTTTTCATTTTCCAAATCTTTTTGTAAAGTGGATTTTAAATTCGCCGCTAAATTAGCCCTAGCCTTCGCTGTAGCCTGGTTAGTAGAATAATCCACATCATTATTGGTGATCAAATCTTCAGCCCTTCCTAAAAAGACCCCTGAATATTTTTCATACTTCGCCACTTTTTCTAAATCCCCTACTACCCAATCAGGAGCGCCTTTAGTCGCTTCTTTGTAAGCCTTATTGCTTTTACTGATACCTGATTTTGGGGCATGACTACAACCTACGATCACCATCGCTGCTATCACACTCATCCCTAAAATTTTTTTAACTTGATTTTTCATCTCTCATCCTTTCAAATATAAATTTAAAACATACGCTTATTGCTAGCGTTCTTCACAATAGGCTTAACATCGCTCCATACCTCTTCACCCGTTTTCCTGTTGGTAAGGCTTAGGGTGAAGTCATAGTCCAAGCGCTGCCTAGAACTACTAATAGAGGCTGCGATACTAGATACTTTACCACTTAAAGATAAATCAGCGGCTTTTAAAGTGCCTTTTTCTACAGTGGTGTCTTGATTATACTCTTCACTCTCTCGTTCTTTTTCGCGCTGCTTCACCATTCGGCTGTCCGCTGCAATGCCACTCCCTCCGCTCGCCCTTGTGATATTGAACCTCCCATTAGATCGCAACCGCAACTGCCGCGCAATTTCAGTCGTCAAAAGATTCATGTCCAAATTGGGTTGCGTGGTGTCGTTAATCACATCTGAAACTTCAATCAAATGCTTGCCCTTGAGTTGCTCAAAATTAGGGTCGCTAAACATGGAATCTAACATCGCGTTAGCGGTTAGCAATAAATCCGTGCTATTAATGCTTGCAGTCGTATTTTTAGTGGCATCATTCACATTTTGATAAGTCGCCATCTCGCTTGAGCAACCCACCCACAATAAAGTGCTCAAAATCACCGAGCTTATAATTTTTAATTTTGTTTTCAATACCATAGTGATAGAAACTCCCTATTCAAAATTTAAAACAGATACTTCCGTTCCTAATTTTAAACTTCTAATCTAAACACACAGTGTTTTTGCGGATTTTAGCATTTTATGCGTCTTTTTTTTCACATTTTACAAGTTCTAGCCCTACAAATTTCACACTGCAAGCATTAGTACCACAAATTCGCTCATTTTTAGCTTAATTAAAGAAACTTTTTTAACAAACATGCTTATTTAAAAACGATAAAAAACGATTTTTATGATAAAGAGACAATATAAAAGCTATTTGAAGTTAACCCCTTTATCAAAAAAGGGGCTAAAAAAGATTTCTATGGGTTCTTATTTTAATAACAAGGCTCTTTAAGCGTCTTTTATAATAACGCTTTTAGAGCGTCTTCAATCGGTTTTTGAGAGCTAGGTTCTACAAGCCTTTCACCCACTTCTTTGGCGTTTTTGTAAAAAATCAAAGTAGGGATCTTGCGGATGCCTAAACTCTCTTTGAGATCCTGGCTTTCATCAAAAGAAACCTTAAAAAATTCCACCTTGCCTTTGTAAGTTTTGGCTAAATTTTCCATAATCGGCTCAATCTTCCTGCAATCTGGGCACCAACTCGCCCCCACATTGACCACTACCGCTTGATGAGCGATTTTTTCTGCGTAATTCTTCCCGTTAATCACTTCTAACATGATAATCCTTAATTTTTATTTCCCCCAACTTTGAAGTATAGCATAACTCAAGCGCTAATCCCCTTTAGTATTAGCCCTATTAGCCATAAACGCATGCAACTCATTGTATTCTTGGCGGTTTAAAAACCGCATTTTCCCTACCGGCAAGGCATTCAAATTCACAAAACCATAACGAACGCGCCTTAAATCCAACACCCCAGCGTTAAAAAACGCAAAAAAACGCCTCAATTCTCTGTTTTTCCCCTCATTGATAACGACTCTAATTTTGGAGTATTTGGCATGGTTTTTGATGATTTCATAACCAATAAAGGGGGCAAATTCCATGCTTTTAATGGGGGTTTTTTGGTGCGCTCCCTTAGTAGCGTTTTCTAATTTCAAGCCCTCTTGCATGGCGTTTTCCATCTCTCTTGTAACAAAGCCTTGAATTTTAATGAGATACTCTTTTTCTAAATTCGCATGCATTAAAGCGCTCACCACCGCCTTACTATCACTCAATAATAGCACCCCCTCGCTCGCAAAATCCAAACGCCCCACCGGCGCGAAATGGGCGTATTTTTTCTCCAAGCTTTCATAAATCACGCGCCGTTTTAAGGGATCGGTTTTACTCACTAATTCGCCCTTTGGCTTGTGATAGACCAGCACGCTGAATTTTTTGTTTTTTAAAGGCTTGATGAGTCGCTTGTCTAAAAACACCCTGTCGTTTTCTTTAACCACGCTAGTGAGTTTGGCATGCTCATGGTTGATTTTCACCCGCCCCTCTAAAACCAATTTTTCAGCCTCTCTTCTTGAGTGCTTGGTGTAGTGGGCTAAAAACTGGTTGATCCTCAAGCTAAATCCCTCCACTCTAACCCCTTAAAATCGTCCTTAATCTTTTCATTTACCATTAAATCGCTTTGGATTTTGAATTGCTTATCCTTATCTTTGATGATCAAATACAAGGGGCGTTTGCCCTGGTGTTTTAAAGCGCTCTCTTTGATTTGTCTTAAAAACTCTTTTTTCACATCGTTTTCTAACACGATCGCTAAAGAGCAAGAGCTGGAAGCGAGTATTTCCATGGGGGGGATTTCGCGCACCTCTTCTTTTTGCTTTTCAGGGTCTTTATAGCGGGCTTTAGGGATTTTAACCTCCCTAGCGCTCTCTAGATCCAAGATTTCAAAAAGCCTTAATCGCGCCACCTCTTCTTGCTCTTCAATCTTGCATTTAAACACTAAAGGCTTATTAATATCCAACTCTTCTAAAGCGCTCAATTGCTTTTCAAACAGCATGAGCTCAAACTTGCCGTATCTGTCCAAAATGTCCGCTGTGCCATAAGGCTTACCGCTTCGTTTGCCAATTTTCTTTTTGACTTCCATGATTTTGCCCAGCAAATAAGCTTGCGAGCCGATTTCTAATTCTTCAATATCAATGCTTTTGACTAAATTTTTAAAGCCCTTAATTTCTTCTTTAAACTCGTCTAAGGGATTGCCTGAAACATGGATGCCTAAAGTCTCGTATTCGCATTCTAAAAGCGTTTTAGCGTCATGTTCGCCCAAATCAACCATATCCAAAATAACCTGCTCTTTTGTCCCGCCTTCCATGGCTCCAAAAAGGGAGTTACCCCCTTGCATCATTTCATTAGCCTTGTCTTTAGCGCGCCCCGCATCACAGATCAGATCCAAGTTAGCGAGCATGGTTTTTCTAGTGTAGCCTAAATTATCCAAGCTCCCTGATTTCACTAATGGCTCTAAAGATTTTTTAGTGAGTTTAGAAAAATCCACCCGTGAAATAAAATCTTCCAAACTCTTATAATCCCCTTTAGCCCTTTCTTCAATGATGTTTTTAATCGGCTCACCTCCAACCCCTTTAACCGCTCCCAAACCAAACACGATTTTCTTTTCTAACTCGCCCTTTTGATTTTTAAACTCCGCCACGCTGAAATCTTGCATGGAAGAATTGATGTGTGGGGGCATCACTTCAATTTCTAAAGCCCTGACCTCATCAATATAGCGCGCCACGGATTCGATTTTATTGGATTCGCTAGTGAGCATCGCTGCCATGAACTCATGCTTGTAATAAGTCTTTAAATACGCCGTTTGGAAAGTGATCATCGCATAAGCGGCCGAATGCGATTTGTTGAAACCATAGCCGGCAAATTTAACGATCAAATCCCACAAATTAGCCGCCTTTTGGCCATCATGCCCTAAATTTTTAGCGCCTTCTACAAACTTAGCTTTATTGTCCGCCATGATCTGAGCGTCTTTTTTCCCCATAGCGCGGCGGATGAGATCCGCTTCACCCAAACTAAAACCGCCAATAGTTTGCACGATTTGCATCACCTGCTCTTGATAGACGATCGTGCCGTAAGTGGGCTTTAAAATCGGCTCTAATTCTTTAAACGCATAAGCGATAGGCTCAATGCCATGCTTTCTATTGACAAAATCATCTACCATGCCTGATTCCATAGGCCCCGGTCTCCCTAGCGCAATAATGGCGATAATGTCTTCAAAGCTTGAAGGCCTTAAGCGCTTGTTAAGCCCCTGAAACATTCCGGATTCAATTTGGAATATCCCCACCGTATCCCCGCTTTGGATCGTTTTATACACTTTCGGATCGTCCATATCCAACGCTAAAAAATCCACATCAATGTTGTGTTGCGTTTTAATGATTTTAAGCGCATCATCAATCACGGTCAAGGTTTTAAGCCCCAAGAAGTCAAACTTGATCAAATCCACCGGCTCTAAATACTTCATGGAATATTGCGTAACGATACCGCCGGTCTTTTCAGAGGCAAACAAGGGGGTTTTGTGCCACAACTCTTTTTGGCTATCCACCACTAAGGCTGCGGCATGCACGCCTGCGTTGCGGTTTAAATTCTCTAAATTGAGCGAATACTCCCACACTTGTTTGGCTAATTCATTACTCTCTACTAATTCCTTGATTTTAGGCTCTAATTCCCACGCCCCCTCTATGAACTCGCCATTTTTTTCATAGCCCTTAAGCGTGATGCCTAAGCGGTTGGGTATGAGTTTGGCAAAATCATCGGCTTCTTTATAGGGCATGTCCAAAACCCTTGCGACATCTCTGATCACGCCTTTAGCCAACATCTTATTAAAGGTGATGACTTGAGCCACATTGTATTTGCCGTATTTTTCAATCATGTATTCTATGATTTCCTTACGCCGGCGCTGGCAAAAATCCGTATCAATATCAGGCATGCTGACTCTTTCAGGGTTTAAAAACCTTTCAAAGAGCAAATCGTATTTCAAAGGGTCAATATCCGTGATTTTTAAAGCAAAAGCCACCAAACTCCCGGCCGCACTCCCCCTACCAGGCCCTACAGGAATGCCCATTTCTTTAGCGTAACGGATAAAATCCCACACAATCAGCATATACCCTGGGAATTTCATGTTCGTGATGACTTCAATTTCTTTTTCTAGCCGCTCTTTGTATTGATCATGCTTTTCTTTTGACACTAAAATTAAGCGCTCTTTCAAGCCCTCTCTGGCCTTATGAGCGAAATAAGAAGCGTCATCTTCAAAATCCAACCCCTCATTTTGAGCGTAAGCTTTAGTGAATTTGAAACTTGGGGGGGTTGGGGGGTTCTTTTTATCGTCTTTTAAATCAATCTCTAAAACGCATTTATCAGCGATTTCTTGGGTGTTTTCTAAAGCTTCTGGAATATCTGCAAAGAGCTTTGCCATTTCTTCGGGGGATTTAATGTAAAACTCATGCACGGAGTGTTTCAAGCGCCCCTTATCGTTTAGGGTTTTACCCATCGCTACGCACATCGCCACTTCTTGAGCCTTGGCGTCATTAGGCATGGTGTAGTGGGTGTCGTTGGTGGCAATGATTTTTAACCCCGTTTCTAAAGACATTTTAATGACTTGCTCATCAATGAATCGCTGATCTAAAATGCCATGGCGCATGATCTCTAAATAAAAATCGTCTTCAAAAATCTCTTGGTATTCGCAAGCGATTCTTTTAGCTTCATCATAGCCTTTAGCCCCATACTTGCGGTTTCTCTCATTATTGGTATTCAAATGGTAATTGACTTCCCCTTGCAAGCACGCGCTAGAAGCGATAATGCCTTTAGAATGCTCTTTTAGAAGTTTTTTATTGATGCGCGGGAAATAATAAAACCCTTCTAAATACGCCATAGAGCTTAAGAACATCAAATTTTCATAGCCCTCTTGGTTTTTAGCGAACAGGCATAAATGGAAGCGTTGCTTGGTTTCTTTGCTAGAAAGGTTGTCATCATTATGGATATACGCTTCCATGCCGATGATAGGCTTAATGCCTTCTTTTTTCATGCTCGTATAAAAATCAATCGCTCCAAACATGTTCCCATGATCAGTTACGCTCACGCTTTTCATGCCCAATTCTTTAACGCGTTTGGCTAGGATTTTAATCTTGTTCGCTCCGTCTAAAAGCGAATATTCCGTGTGCAAGTGCAAATGCGTGAAGGCTTTATTCTCTTTCATTGTATAACCCCTATTTGGATTTAATGCCATTATACCTATCGCTCTTTAAAAAACTCTTTATCAATTCATTTAGTGGTAAATTATTTTAAAATGGTGGTTATAATAAGAAAGTTTTTATTATTTTTAATGCTATTTTAGGAGTTCATCATGAAAAAATCCGTTTTATTGGGCGTTTGCTTGGCTTTTTCTTGCACTCATGCTTTAAACGATATGGATTTGATCAAGAAAGCTAGGGAAAGCCAATTAGAGCCTATGCCTATGGGCAAAGCGCTCAAAGAATACCAGATCAAAAAAACCAGAGATGTGGGTATTGGCACCAAAAACAGCGAGATCATGACCTCCGCTCAAGTGGAATTAGGCAAAATGCTCTATTTTGACCCTAGGATTTCCACTTCCTATCTTGTGTCTTGCAATACATGCCATAATCTGGGCTTAGGCGGGGTGGATTTAGTCCCAAGCGCTATAGGTTCTCAATGGAAGAAAAACCCCCACCTTTTAAGCTCCCCAACGGTGTATAACTCTGTGTTTAACGATGTGCAGTTTTGGGATGGGAGGGTTACGCATTTAAACGAACAAGCACAAGGACCCATCCAGTCTTCTTTTGAAATGGGGGCTGATCCTAAAGTGGTGGTAGAAAAAATCAATTCCATGCCAGGCTATGTCAAGCTCTTTAGAAAAGCTTATGGCTCTAAAGTCAAAATTGATTTTAAATTGATCGCTGATAGTATCGCTATGTTTGAAGCCACGCTCATCACCCCAAGCCGTTATGATGATTTTTTAAGAGGCAATCCTAAAGCGCTCAGTAAAGCCGAAAAAGAAGGGCTGAATTTATTCATTTCTAAAGGCTGTGTGGCTTGCCATAACGGCATCAATCTTGGGGGAACGATGCAGCCTTTTGGGGTGGTCAAACCTTATAAATTCGCTAATGTGGGCGATTTCAAAGGCGATAAAAACGGGCTTGTGAAAGTGCCTACTTTAAGGAATATCACCGAAACGATGCCCTATTTCCATAACGGGCAATTTTGGGATGTCAAGGATGCGATTAAAGAAATGGGCTCTATCCAGTTAGGCATTGAAATCAGCGATGAAGAAGCGAAAAAAATTGAAACCTTCTTTGAAGCCTTAAAGGGTAAAAAACCTAAAATACTCTATCCAGAACTCCCTGTAATGACAGACAAAACCCCTAAACCCTCTTTTTGATTTTAAAAAGTCCTTTTAGGGGGGCTTTTGGTGCTAAATCTAAAAACGCTCAAAGCATCTTTTGCGATCAATAATCAAAAAGCTCGCGAAAAGCCAAGCGGTAATCTCTTAAAAAGCACTTAAAATTTTCTTTTTAATCCCTAATTTAGTGGTTTTAGATTGTTGAAATCAAAAACCCACTCAAGGCGTTTTCAAATAAATTTTCATTTTTTGGTTGTCTAAAATGAGCGTGTCCTTGCCCTTAGTTACCGTAAAATTACCCTTAAAATTCTCCATAAATTCCAATTCAAACGCCATCAAATGCTCATCTCTACACACTTTTCTTGAAATCCCGCTATCTTCAATCCCAATGTGCTTATCGCCCTGCCATACATAGCTGGCAAAATACCGGTTGCAATAGCCTTTCCCATAAATACGATTTTCTTTTTGGTCAAACACAAACTCTCCCATAGAGCTTTTAGGCTTTGGCTTCTTTTTGAAAAGCTCATACCAGTGTTTTCTTTTTTCCTTTTGCTCCTGCTCTTTGGCTTCAAGCGCTGCTTTATCTTCAGGTAAAGCGGTATTTAGAGAGGAATCTTGCTCTTCTTCATGCTCTCTAAAAGCGCTATCAGCGAGCATGGTTTCAATATCATACACTTGATGGTTCATTTCTACTTTTTGGATATGCCAATCATTGCTAGAAAGTTTTTTATCAAACATTTTTAAAAAAAAACACCCCGAAAAGACACAAGCCGTTAAAACGCTTGCTCCAGCCAATCGCAAGTTCAAACAATTCCTCCTGATGTTTTATTTTTTTAACGGGCTTACGCTTTGCGCTTCAATGGCTTTTTTAATCAAAGAAATCGCTTCTTGCATCGCTTGCATGCTTACATGTTGGAGGGATTGTATCGCGCTTTCTTGAAAATCTTGATTGCCATTTTTACTCGTTTTGGTCGTTTTATTTTCCAAGCTAGAAATATTTTCATGCTTAATGATCACCCCAGAATGCGAATCGCCTTTCACGCTAATATCATAGCCTAGCGCAAATTCCGCCCTATAGGTAGAATTTTCTTTTTCTAAAAGAGAAAACGATAAAATCGTAAAACGAACCGCATAAGTGGGCGCGCCTGCACCATAAGGGGGCAAAGCCACGCCTAAGCATGCTTTTTGCGCTTCTTGCATGAACATGGTTTTTAACATGTTGCGAGGCAAGTCTATCCATTTTTGGTGCTTCCCATGCGTGATCTGCCCGTCTTGGGCTTTAAACACGATCTCTTTAGTGTTGAATAAATCCGCGCTCAAAATACTAATGAGCCTCACTTCAGTCAAAGGTTTAGGGCATTGCGTGATTTCAAAAGAACTCGCATTCAAATCATAAGTTCTGATCTCTGGTAGCATTTGTTTTAAATTGATGCTCAAGCAACCCTGAAGCAACAACGCTAATGCTGATGAGAGTGAAAAGATTTTTACCGCCGTAGCTCTCATGATTATTTCCTTTCTCCAAAAATCGTTTTATAGGGGTTAGCGTCAAATTTATCTATCAAAGCAGAGCCTTTTTCCACAAAATTATCAATGTTTCTTAAGCTCAACTGCGCTTGCATGATCAAGGGAGTGAACATCGCCTTAAAGTCGTATTGCCCCTGTTTGATGCGTTTATCCACATCTAAAGCCACATTATTGACATTAGAAACAAGATTGTTAGCGTTGCCAATCAAGGCGTCAAATTGCGTCTTTCTTGAATCCAAGTTAGCGATGAGATCATCTACTGAGGCGAGAATGTGCTTGAATTTTTCCACATTTTCATCGTCTAAAATCCTATTCACGTTTTTAATCGCTCTCATCACTTCTTGCATCACTTGATTAGCATCCACGCTCAAGCGATCCATAAGCCCTTCTTTAAAGATCAAAATCCGCTCCCCTTTATCGCCACTGCCATAAAATTCTTCATTGTGGCTTTGCTCTAAGGCTAAAAATTTTAACCCCATAAGCCCCCTAGAAGAAACCGCCACTTTGGAGTCTTTGCGGATCTTAACGCTGGATTTAATCATCAAATCCAAACGGACCACCCCCACTTTATCCTTTGCAAAACCCACTTTGATGACATTACCCACTTGAATCCCTTTGTAATTAACAGGCGAGTTGGTCGCAATGCCTCCCAAGTCTTTGTCCGTATAGACCACGTATTCATAATACTTCCCATCATCTAATCCCAAATGGCCTAGCCATAAAATAAAACCCACCATGCAAACCAAGCATAAAAAGAAGAGCCCGCCGATTAAAGTGTAATTCACATGCCTTTCCAAAATTTCTCTCCTCGTGTTGAATTGAATAAATTGCCCTCATCTAGCCCTTGAGTTTGAGCTTTTTTAATAAAATCTTTTAAATCCCCATTAAACTCTAATAGCCCGTCTTTGAGCATGATGAATCGATCCACGCAATCATGCACGGAGTCTAAATCATGCGTAATCATCACCACCGTAAGCTGCAAGCTCTCTTTGAGCGTCATAATCAATTCATCAAATTTGCCCGCACTATAAGGATCTAGTCCACTTGTTGGCTCGTCTAAAAATAAGATCTCTGGGTTAGTCGCCATAGCCCTTGCTATACCCACGCGCTTTTTCATCCCCCCGCTCAATTCATAGGGGTAAAGGTGGTAAGCCCTAGGGGGCAAACCCACTTTTTCAATCCACATTTTAGAAATTTCTTCAACAATTTTTTTTAGAATAAGCGCCGTATTGCTCTAGCATGACGCCCACATTTTCTAAAACGGTTAAAGAGCTATAGAGCGCGCCAAACTGGAAGCAAATCCCACAGCGGTTAAAAATCTTTTGCTGCTCTGTTTCTTTGAGTTTCCATATATCTTCCCCAAAAAGCAACACTTCCCCCTTTGTAGGGCGATTGAGTAAGATCATGCACCTTAAAAGCGTGCTTTTACCGCTCCCTGAACCCCCTAAAATCGCCATCACTTCGCCCTTATGCACGCTAAAACTCACGCCCCTGTGAATAATGGTGCTCCCAAAAGCGCTATGGAGATCCTTCACTTCAATTAAGACTTGATTGTTAGTAGCGTTCATTATATGTTCAACTTAGAAAAGATAATAGAAAAAACAGCGTCTAAGAAAATGATCCAAAACAACGCGTTCACGACACTAATAGTGGTCAAGCGTCCAATGCTCTCAGTATCCCCCTTGACTTCAAACCCGCGCATGCACCCCACCATCGCAATCGCAAACCCCCAAAAAGGGGCTTTGACAATCCCTACCAAAAAATGATTCCAGCCCACTGTGTCATGGAATCTGTCTATATAGCTTGGGAAGCCTAGATCCAATTGGTATTTAATCGCAAACATGCCCCCAAGAATGGCGAACGCATCGGCAATAAACACCAATAGAGGCAAAACAATCACTAAGGCTAACACCCTAGGCAACACTAAAAATTCAAAAGGGTTAAAGCCCATGGTTTTCATCGCGTCTAATTCTTCAGTGATCTTCATCACCCCAATTTGCGCGGTAAAACTGCTCGCACTCCTCCCAGCCACCACAAGGGTTAAAATAAAAGGGCCGATCTCTCTTAAAGCGAGTTTAGCCGTCATTTCCACCGACATCAAAGGTGCGCCCATGTCTTGTAATTGTAAAGCCCCTTGTAAAGCAACGGCAAACCCCACGATAAACACCGTTAAAATACTCACTGGCAAAACCTTAAACCCGGATTCATTGATGTGATAGAGCAAAGGAGTGATGCAAAAGCGTTTGGGGTTGAAAACGCTTTTAATGAAGTAAAATAAAATCATGCCGCAAAAATTGAACGCGTTTAAAAAGGTGTTGTAAGTCTCTACGATGCTCTTACCCAATTTAGTGATCAAAAGTTCGTAGTGTTTGCCCGCTTTTTTAGACTCTAAATCCTCTTCTTTTTCAAGCCAGTCTTTAACCACTTTCAAAGCGCATGCGTTATTCTCGCTCACATTGCACAATTCAATGTTTAAAGAACGCTCCTTAATTAAATCAAATAAAAACATGCCAAAAACAAAATCCACTTTTTGACACTCTGAAAAATCCACTTTTAAAGACCCTTGATGATCTAATAAATTTTTTTTCAACTCATCTAAACGAAACACGCTCGTTTTAAAATCCCAATCCCCTCTTAAAATCAGCACAGAGTTCGCCCCATCTTTACGCATCTCTAAAAATTTTTGTTTCTCTGTCTTCATTAAAATATATTCTCTCTCAGATTAGGTAAAATCTATTAACAAAATTTTGTTTGTTAAAACGACTATTTTAACACAATGATAAAACAAAAGGTTAAACAATATTCTGTTTAATAAAGGATTAATTATTTTTAAAATGTTTAAAAAAATCATTTTTTTTTGTGTTTTCTTAATGGGGGGTTTTGCTGTCTTTCCCCTTGATGCAATGCCTATTTTGCACGATAAAACCCCTAAAAAAAATTACCAAGAAGCCCATGAAAAGCTCTATAGAAGCATCATTAACCGCCAAAAGCTCACTCGTAAAAAAAGCGGGTGGTATTTTTTAGGAGGGTTTGGCGCTGTAGAGGCCATTAAGGACTATCAAGGCCAAGAAATGAAAGATTGGATCGCAACGCTCAATTTAAAAACCGGCGTGCAAAGTTTTTTTAAAAAATACATCGGGATTAGGGGGGTTTTTGCATGGGATCTTGGGTCAGGAAAAGTGAATTACCAAAGCCATAAAGATCCTACCAACTCTTTTTTTACCATGCTTGCGGTGGGTTTGGATGTGATTATGGAATTTCCTTTAGGGAGTTATAAGCATTATTTGGGGGCGTTTGGAGGAGCTAGGGGGGCTTTAGTCGTTTATACGGACAAGCAAAATTTCAAATTTTTTAAACATTCGGTGGTTTCAGGGGGTTTAGCGATTAATGGAGGGGTTATGCTCACGCTTTTTTTAAGACACCGCATTGAATTAGGGTTTAAAATCTTACCCACCGCCAGATTGCTTTCTAGCTCCAAACGCTTTGAGACTTCGCCCTTATTTTATGCGGCATACAGCTATAAATTTTAACCTTTTAGCAAACTTCAAAAATCCAATCTTTGGGGGCTTCTTGTTCGCCTTGCTGGATGGATAAAAGCAAATCATAGAGTTGTTTAGTAATATTGCCCGGCGTTTCAAAAAAATAAGACTTGTTATTGTGCGCGATTTCTTTAATGGGCGTAATGATCGCAGCTGTCCCGCACGCTCCAGCTTCTTTAAACGCGCCCAACTCATCCATTAGGATTTCCCTCTCTTCTATGTTGAGATTCAAATACTCTTTAGCCAAAACCATCAAGCTTTTTTTGGTAATGCTTGGCAGAATGCTTGGCGAATGCGGGGTGATAAAGGCATCATCATGCGTTATGCCAAAAAAATTCGCCGCCCCCACTTCTTCAATTTTAGTGTGCGTGGCAGGATCTAAATAAATGCAATCATCATAGCCCTGCTCTGTGGCTATTTTATGGGCTAACAGGCTTGCAGCGTAATTCCCCCCCACTTTCACCCCTCCGGTGCCTTTAGGCGCGGCCCTATCAAAAATCGTAGTGATAAACCTAGCCCCTCCTTTTTCTATACCCCCCTTAAAATACGCCCCCACAGGCGCGCAAAACACGATAAAAAGGTATTCATTAGCCGGCTTCACCCCCAAATTATCCCCTACGCCTATGACAAAAGGGCGCAAATACAAACTCGCCCCGCTTTTATAAGGAGCGAGCCATTTTTGATTCGCTTTGACTACTTCAGCGCATGCCCTTAAAAACAGCTCTTCGCTCACTTTGGGCATGAGCAGTCTTTCGCATGAAGTTTGCAAGCGTTTGGCGTTTTCTAAAGGGCGAAAAAGTAAAGCCTTCCCCTTTTGAGAGCGGTAAGCCTTCAAGCCTTCAAAACAAGCCTGCCCGTAGTGCAAGACCGGCGAGCCTTCGCTGATTTGTAGCACATTTTCGCTCACCAATCCGCCATGCGACCAAGAGCCGTTTTTATAAGTAGCGATGAAGCGAAAATCCGTTTTAATGTAGCTAAAGCCTAAATTTTTCCAGTCTAAATTTTCTAAATTCACCATTTCACACCTTTAAATTGATTTTAGGTGCGATTGTATCTAAAAAGGGGTTAAAAATCCCTCAAGTAACTGATTTGAAACGCATAAACTCGGCGCACATCAGCCTGTAAGGTGTATCCCTTTTCGTTGGTAAGAGAGAAAAGCCGGTGCGTGATCGTAGGCACTTTAATCCCTAATTCTAGGCTATTGTGTTTAGCGATATGGGTGCGGACCCCAAACTTCCATAAAAACTGGAAATTGGCCGGGCTATAACTGGAATTGCTGTGGTGTTTTGCATAGCTGGCGATCTCTTTACTGATGCTCGTTGCCCAACTATCCCCAGCTAATTGGATTCCTACCACAAAACCAAAAACCATGTTTTCTTTATTCACAAAATTCCACAGCGTATCTAGCCCCACACCATAAGTGAATAAATTGACATAGTATTGCCCTTGATAGGAATCCCTTTCCATTAAAGTGTTCCCTCCAAAACTAAAACTATTGTAAATAAACCCGCTCTCGCCCACCGGGATACCCTTTTTCATCACGCCAAAGCGGTTGTGCGCGTAGTCAAAAAACCCATAATAACGCGCACCAAACCATTTTTTCTTGCCAAAAAATTGTTTATAGCCCACTTCAAAACCCGCTCCTGCATAAGGCGGGAACTTTATCAAAGGCTTTTGCAAGCCGTTGTCATTCACCATTTTAGTCTGATTTTGTATCATGCTCACCTGGTAATTGACTCCCACAAAAGCCGCGCTCTCTTCAGCGTTCGCTAAAACACCCAAAGCCCCTAATAATATAATTCTTTTCAACATTCAGTCTTTTCCCTTTATTTTTTGATAATCGCTCTATATTATATTAGCTTAAAATAGCTAAGTATTACTTATAAAGAAATAATAATATATTTTTTCTTAAACTCAATTAAAAAACTAACCTTTTAGTTCATTCCAACGATTCGCCACAAACGCGCTCGTTTCTAGTGGCACCCTCAAAGGATACACTTCATTATTAAGAATGCGTTGGATTTCTTGCTGCAACTCTAATGCGTTTTTTTCTTCAATTTCAAAAATCAATTCGTCATGCACTTGCAAAAGCAGCCTCACCGAAGGGTTATTTTTGAAACGCTCGCTCACTTTGAGCATGCCTAATTTCAATAAATCGCTGGCACTCCCTTGAAAAATCGCATTCACGCCCTCTCGCAAATAATTGCCCTTGATATAGTCATTTGCGCCGGTAAAATCAAACA
This sequence comes from Helicobacter pylori NCTC 11637 = CCUG 17874 = ATCC 43504 = JCM 12093, assembly GCF_900478295.1. Classification (NCBI taxonomy): domain Bacteria; kingdom Pseudomonadati; phylum Campylobacterota; class Epsilonproteobacteria; order Campylobacterales; family Helicobacteraceae; genus Helicobacter; species Helicobacter pylori. The sequence goes on along the minus strand of NZ_LS483488.1, from coordinate 68,939 downwards.
CCCGATAACGCCCAAGCAAAGTGAAGGCTTTAGAAGTTTTTAAAATCTCTTCTTTCATGCGGTTTAAATAATCTTTGATGCTAGGGAATCGCTTGAAATACGCTTCTATGTAGCTTTTAGCCTCATTTAAAGAAATGTTTAAAGTTTCGCTCAATTTCTTACTCCCCATGCCATACACCAGCCCAAAATTAATGCTTTTAGCGATGGATCGTTTTTCTTTAGCCAAATCTTCTCCAAACAACGCCTTAGAAGTTTCTAAATGGATGTCTCGCCCCTTTAAAAACGCCTCCATTAAATCCTTATCCTGGCTGAAATGGGCTAATAAGCGCAATTCAATCTGCGAATAATCCACTCCTAATAAACAATATTCTTTAGAGCTAGCGATAAAGCCCTTACGAATGAGTAAGCCTTTAGGCGATCGCACTGGGATATTTTGCAAATTAGGCGAATGCGAGCTTAAACGCCCGGTAGCTGTGCCGGTTTGGATGAAAGTGGTATGGATTTTATCGTCTTTGTCTTTTAAGCGCAATAAGGGGGTGGTGTAAGTGTTAAAAAGCTTATTCAATTCCCTGTATTCTAAAATCAAAGGGATACTTGGGTGCTTGTCTAGGATTTTTAACAAGCTTTTTTCATCAGTAGAATGGCTTTTATTTTTAGGAAGCTCTAATTTTTCATACAAAATCTCGCCAAGTTGCTTAGGCGAATTGAGGTTAAAATCCACGCCGATTAGATCCAAAATTTGGCGCTCTAAAACTTTTAATTCATCTTTAAACTCCTGCTCTAAGCGCTTGAAATAAGGCGCATCAATTTTAAAGCCTTGAAATTCCATATCCATTAAAACTTTCACAAACGGCGTTTCAATCTCTCTAGCCAAAATAAGCAAATTCTCTTCTAGCCCCCCTTTTTCAAAGTATTCGCACAAACGCTTTAAAGCGCTTAATTCCACGCTTAAAAGTTCTAATTTCTCCGCTTTAATCTTAAAATCTTTGATTTTTTCATGCGGGATTAATTCTTCTTTTAAATATTCCTTTAAAACTTCATCAAACCCCACTTTTTCCGGATTTTTTAAAAACGCTAAAATTTGAGTGTCTTGGATGCGGATGTTTTCTAAAGACACCTGGTATTTGGCTTTTAAAAAGCTCAATAAGGGCTTTAAATCATGCCCAATGATTTGCGCATGCTGTAACATTTTAAAAAAAGCGTTTTGCAAAAATTCTAAAGAAAAAGGCGAAAATAACGCCTCTTCTAGGGGTAAAAAATAGCCTTGATCTTGTAATAAAAACGCTAGGGCCAAAACTTTTTTTTCTTTATTCAGCACCAAACGCGCAAAAATCCTAGCGTTAGTTTTTTCTAACTTTTCTAAAAACGCGCTCAAAAGCGCGACGCTTTCCAAAACGATTAAGCACGATTTTTTAGGGGCGCCGTCTAATGCGGAGGCGTTTTCTAATGCGGGCGTGTTTTCTAAAATTAAAGGCGTAGGGGAATTTTCTAAATCCCTTAAGGTAGAAATGAAACCATATTCTTTCAATTCATCTTTGATTTTCAATAAGGGGTTTTCGCTAGGAAAAGCGCAACTTAAAAAATCAAATTCTTTAATGCATCCTCTTTCTAAAGTGGCTAATTCTTTGCTTAAAAACGCGCTTGCTTTGTCTTGTATCAAGGCTTGATACATTTTAGGGCTGAGTAAATTTTTCGCCAAGTCTAAATTTTCATAGATTTTTTCCAAGCTCCCTAATCGCTGCAACAATTCCTTAGCGTTCTTGCTCCCAATGCCTTTAACCCCCTTGTAATTATCGCTGCTATCCCCCACAATGCCCTGATAATCCGTGAATTGACTCGGCAAAATCCCGTATTTTTCCACGCAATCTTTCGCCAAAAATTCCGTTTTGCCATCAAAAAGTGCGATTTTATCGCTCAAAAGCTGGTTAAAATCCTTATCTTTAGAATAAATGCGGGTTTTATAAGGGCTTAGCGTGGCTAGAGTGGCGATAACATCATCAGCTTCAAACCCATTCACTTCCACGCAAGTAAAACCCATTTTTTGCAACCATTCTAAGGCGATAGGGATTTGTAAAAGCATCTCTTTAGGGGCGTCTTTGCGGTTTTGTTTGTATTCGCCCAATTTTTCAGCTCTTTTAGTTTTAGTCTGGCTTTCTAGAGCGAACACGATAAAAGGCATGTTTTTTCTGTCTTTATAAAATTTTTTAACCATGCCCACAAGCCCCGTTAAAAGCCCTGTAGGAAAGCCCTTATCGTTGGTTAAAGGCTTATTTTTAGCGCTCATGTAATAGCTTCTAAACAAATACGCAAAGGTATCAATTAACGCTAAAGTCCCCTCTCTAATGACTGGCTGCTCCATGGTTCAACCCTCTTCAATCAAGCAAATTTTAAGTTTATTGTAACACAAGCTGGACCTCATCTCTTTCAAAACAACGAGTCTTTTTGAATGGGTGTTTCTTGTCTGATAATCTCTTTTGTGGCCTGTATTTTAGCGTCGCAGTATTGAGCCACGCCCTGAATGGTTTGCTTCATCAGGGCGTTGATGAGGGTGCGCATGAAATGAAAATCAATTTTACCATGTTGGTTGGTGGGGAGTAGAATGCTATCATTTTGTATCTTTGCGTTACTTATGCTATCACCCCAAGAATATTTATTATTTAAAGCTTTATAAATGCAAGTAATAATAAATAGTTGGTTAAGTTTGGTTTTTGAATGTGTGTCTTTAAGATACAAAGCTAAATTATGGCTATCGTTTGAATAAAAGTCTTTTTGTTGATATGTAACAACAAAAGTTTTACCACCAATAAAAATACAATTGCCCCTATCCAAAAAATCCGCGTTGTAATTAATATAAGAATTTACAGCATTATTCTCTTTACTAGCACACAAGTAGGGGGTTGTCCCACTATCTTTGACAACATCCCTTGCTAAAATATTTCTTGTGTTTTTGACTTCAAAAATATCTACAATTTTGAAGCTTTGCCATGTTAAGCCGCATGGGGTATTACCCCCAATAGAATTATTGAAAACATTAAGGGCGTTTTCTTCATCGCTAGAAAGGGTGGTGTTTTCTAGCCCTGTAGCTTTTAAATAAGCCTGAAGTTCGGCGAGCCGACACTGCTCAAGTTCGGCTATGAATTTTTCCATGAAATCAAAATCAATATTCTCAAGGGTTTGAGCGTTAGCGGTGGGTTTTAGGGGTAGAATGACCTTATCGTTTTTAATTTTTGCCCATGAACACATGTTTTCATAGACGAATTTTTTAGGGTAACCAAAAAATAGCGTGGATAAAAACAAGCCGATTTTATGGCTGATTTCAAATTTAGGTTTGAGAGAAAATACCCTAGCATGTGTTACCATTTTATAAGCAAAACTGCGATAAAACGCGCAACCAAACATGTCAATAGTAATGGTGTGGCTTTCAAAAACTTTTGCTTTTATATCGCTTTGCCCTAAAACGCCATTATTGCTAAGCCCTGCGGTGATGACAAATTCGCCCTTATGATTGATGTGGCGTTTTTGAATATCAAAATCGCCGTTACTCGCTTCAAACAAATCCCCCAATCTGAACTCGCCCCACTTAATAGCGTTGAGTTGGCTATTAAGGGGGCCAATCACTTTGGGGGCGTTTGGTTTTTTAAAATCAAGCCCACTTCATAAGAAAGGTAATCGGCTATCGTTCTTTTAAAATCCTCTAATTCGGGTTTAGTCTCATTCTTTTGGTGCGCTTCAAAATTAAAGTCTTTAGCATGCTTGTTTTCGTGCGGCTTAGCGATAAAGTCTTCAATATAGATTGTTTCTAAATCGCCCCACAGCTCTTTAGAAACCTTAGCGTTTAAGCCGGCTTTGTAAATTTTAATGATTTCTTCATAGCGTTTGGTGGGGTTAGAGGTTTCATTCAAGCCTCTTTTGGTGCGTTTGAAGCCGTCGTTTCTAAAGTCTATGAATTTAACGGGCCTTTCATAATCGTGCGGCTCATGAGCTTTAAAAATATAGACGCTTGTTTGCACTCCGGCTTGAGGCATGAATAAATCGGTGGGCATTTTAACGCTCGCTAAAAGCGAATGTTTTTTTAAAATTTCAACATTGGATTTTAACGCTTGCCCGCTCCCTGCGCTATCTTGGATAATGATCGCTCCTAAAGCGCCTTTTTGCATATACTCTAATCCAAGCTTGATAAAAGGCATGCCGTTTTCTTCGTAGCTAAAAGGAGGGTTTAATAAAAGGATATTGGGTTTAAAATCTTCATAAATCTTTTTATTGGTTTCAAAAGTGTTGCCTTTGATGATCAAGCTTGAGCCATCGCCTCTTAAAATCATGTTCGTGGTGGCTAACGAAAACATTTCAGCGTTAAGCTCCACGCCTAAAAGCTGCGTGGTTTTTGCGTCTTTGATTTTTTCATTCGCTTTAGTGGTGTTTTTACCATAGGTTTTTTCAATGTCTTCAATCATTAGCACCATAGAAGAAATTAAAAATCCCGCGCTCCCTGCGGCTAAATCCATCACAAAGGATTTCGCATTAACCCCTAAAAGCTCACTCATCATTTTAGTTACATAAGGCGGGGTTAAAACAATGCCTAATTCCTTACCATCCCCTAAAGCGTATTTTAAAAATTCGCTATAAAGTTCGCCCATGATGTCTAAATGACCGGTATTGTCGCTTTCATTAATGGGCTTATGGACAAATTCATAAAGAAAGGTAAAAATTTGCTTGGTGATGCTTGAATCTTTTTCTAAAAGCATGCTTATGGCTTTATCCAGGCTCGTTTCTTTATCGCGCTGCGGGTCTTTACTGATTTCTTTAAAACTGGCGAGCATTAATTCTCGTTTTTCTTCGCTCAAGTTTTTGGTTTTTAAAAATTCGCTAATTTGGTTAAACACTAAAACGCCATCACGGCTAGTGTCGGTTATTTCGCCTTTTAAATCGCTTGGTTTTAAGCCCCCTTTTTTGCCCTTAATTTCTTGCATGGATAAAAGCATGCCGCTCACGTATAGCACGCGCTGAGGCGCGGTGATGTTGTGGTTATGCATCAGGCGGTTGAGTTTTTTAGCGGTTTCGTTCAACTCGGCTTTGGTTTTGATTAAGATAAAATGCTTTTCTTCTTCAGTGAGCGTGCATTCTTTATAAAAAGCGTTAAACGATTCTTGATTTTCTAAAAAATGCAGGTTTTTAGCGCTAGTGAGCTTGTGCGAATTGATCCCGCTTGCAAAAACATAATACACTTCTATCAAAAGGTTTTCTTCATCATCGCCGGCTATGCCTATGGCGATACATTCTTTATATTTTTCTTTGTCTCTTAGGATATTTTGAGCGTAATGTAAAGCCCCATTCACGGCGAATTTTGAAATGGAATGATCATCGTTTGCAAGCGTGCTGTTTTTGAGCTTTTTCAAATTTTTAGCGTAGAGTTTGTTTTCTATGATTATAGGGATAACGCTTCCTTTATTTTTAGGGTGCGTGTATTTTTCTAAGCTGAAATCTGGCTCGCCATAAGAAGTTTTGTCTTTAGTTTTACTCGCATTCAAAAGGGCGCTTTTAAGGCTAGGACTCATTTGGCTTTTAACGTTAAAATCCTTATTTTTCATAAGCCCTAAATTAATCAATTCTTTTTTAACATAGTCATCAACATCATCTTCTAACCGAAAAGCTTGCATGGTTTTATCCTTTTTAAAAATAAAATTATAACTCATTCATCCGCGCTGCAAAGCGCGATCGCAAAGTGGGCTTTGATGTTTAGGGTTTTAAGGTATTTTAGGGCTTCTTTTAGGGTGGTGCCGGTGGTGATAATGTCATCTAATAAAAAATAATCTAAATTCTCATCGCCTTTGAAAGTGAAATCCCGTGGGTTGTTGGCGCGAAATTCCAGGCTTTTCCCGGCATACGAAACAGCATTATTAGCCCTTAAAGTCCCATAAGTGGGCTTTAAATTGCCTTGACAAAAGCCTTTTAAAAGCGCGGCGGAATGCGAGTAAAAGGATTTGATTTTATCATCAATGGCGATGCCATAAAAGGGAATATTCAAACCTTGTTCTTGCAGGATTTTCACAAATTCCGCACCGGCTTTTTGAGAAAGCAAGGGCAAAATGCGAGAGCCAATCAGCGCGTATTTGCTTTTAATGAGCTCTTCTATTTCGCTATAAGCGTAAAAACTATACACGCTCACGCCCTCTAAAACCCTTACTTTTAAGCTTAAGGGCAAATCGTTCAAGCAATTTGGACAAAGGGGCTTAAAAGAAAGCTTCAAACAAGTCAAACAACGCATTCAATAAAGGCTACGATTTTTTCGTGCAAGTTTTTAGCGCTTTTTTGAGCGTCTAATTCCAAAACTTCGCACCCGAATTTTTCTCTTAACGCATAAGCGTGGGTTTTGAGCTTTTGCTGGATGGTGAGCAATTTTTCTGTGCCTTGGTTTTCTATTTTGTCTAAACTTTTAAGGCTTAAGCGCTGTTTTAAACCCTCTTTGTCTATCACTAAAAGAATGATTTTTTCAGGCAAGACGCTTTGAGTAGCGAGCAGGTTTAATTCTAAGCTTGAAAACTCGCTATAAGCCATGCCAGAAATCAAACTCCTATCACTAATAATGAGTCTTTTTTCTTTCAATGCCGGTTTGATCACGCTTTCTATATGCTCAGCCCTATCGCTTAAGAATAAAAACGCTCGGGCTAATTCGCTGATGTTTTCATTTAAAGCGATACGCCTTAAACTCTCGCCCATTCTCGTCCCCCCTGGCTCTTTGGTAAAAAGGGCGTTTTTAAACCGGTCTTTTAATAATCCTATTTGAGTGCTTTTGCCCGCGCCATCAACGCCTTCTAACACCACATACATTTTAAGCCTTTGAAATAAAAGGATAAATTTCTTTAGGCACTAAATGGCTCGCATCGCCCTTATGCGCGATAATGGATCGCACGATAGAAGAGCTTATGAAAGCGTTTTGTAAAGTGGGCATGAAATACAAGGTCTCTAATTCGTGGTTTAAGGATTTGTTCGCATAACCCATTTGCAATTCGTATTCAAAATCGCTCACCACCCTTAAGCCCCTAACTAACACCTTACAATGATACTCTTTAGCCAAGTTGGCTAACAGCCCTTCAAACGCCACGCATTCTACATTTGTAAAACTTTTAGTGGCGAGTTGCATCATTTTTAAGCGCTCATCTAAACTAAACATGGGGTTTTTAGCGCTTGAATGCGCCACAGCGACAATGAGCTTTTCAAACAATTCGCTGGATCGATGGATAATGTCTATATGCCCGTTAGTGACCGGATCAAAAGTGCCTGGGTAAATGCCGATTTTTTGCATCAGTTCATTCCCCATCGTGGGTATAAGTCATTTTCTATCCCTAAGCTGTCAAACCACTTCCCCACTAAAAAATCTTGCATCGCTTCTAAAGTCTTGCTCTGGGTGTAATAAGTCATCACCGGCGGCGCAATGATCGCATTAGAATGGGCGAGTTTGAGCAAATTTTCCAACATGATAGCGCTTAAAGGCATTTCTCTAGGGGCAATGAGTAAGGGGCGCTTTTCTTTAAGCATCACAGACGCGCTCCTAGAAATCAAATCCCCTCCAAAGCCATGCGCGATTTTAGCCACCATGTCCATGCTCGCTGGAATGATCGCCATTTTATGGATACCATAACTCCCTGAAGCGATGCTCGCATGAATGTCTTGCTCGTTGAAAAAAGTACCACTAGGCCGTAAATCCTTCATGGCGTTTTTAAGGTTAATGTTAGATTCTTCTAACGCCACGACATGCGCGTTTTTAGACGCCACGACAAAAACTTCAATTTCTTTAGGTAATTTCTCTAAAAACCGCAAGGCTAGGGGTATCCCGCTCGCTCCGCTGATGCCTAAAACTAATTTCATGAATATCCTTTATAAGATTTGCGCTTTAGAGCCGCTCAACACTTTTGCTTTTAAGATTTTATTGCTTTCTAAATTTTTGGCTTGAATGATTTGATTAAGCGCGCCATTTTCTAGGGCTTTTAGGCTTATTTCTATGCTGATTTGCCCCTCTTCATACACCCCAGTGATAATGTCGTTTTTACGCACGATGATTAAAGCTTGGGTTTTATCCACGCTTAAAAGCGTGTCAGGGGGGATAAAATTTTTCGCGCTCACTCTATCAATCGCACCCTCTAATAAGGGGTTAGAAAGCACGCCAAAAGGAATGCGCTCTTTTTGAGTGTTGTTAGCGGTGATGTTTTCGTCTTTTTTAATCGCCTCTATGCTTTTAAAAGCCTGCATGCTGCCTATCACGCTATAACGCACCGGTAGGCGTAAATTAGGCTCATTTTCCAACCTTAAAAACACGACCCCATCTTTTTTAAGCTTGTTAGAAGCGCTCAATTCATAGCTTAAAATGGAAGCGTGAGAAAAACGCTCTGGGATTTCTAAATTAATGGTTTCAATTTCTAATTTCAAGTCTTTGTATTCTTTAAGGTAAGTTTCTTTAATCTCTGTTTTAAGCGCGTTCAAATCTAGGGCGAAGAGCGCGTTTAAACTTATCAAAAAAAGGATTAAAATTTTCAAAACTCGTTATCCACTTTTTCTACAAATTTTTCTGAGATTTTATCATAGACATTCCCTCCGCAATTGATTTTCAAGCACACACCGCTCAAGCCTTTTTCTACGCCTAAAACCCTCCCGGTGCCAAAAATCTTATGCTTAATCAAGTCCCCCACTTTAATGGGCGCGTCTTTTTGGTGATCCTGTTTAGGGGGGTTGTCTTGATTGAGCAGCTTGGCTTCTTCTAAAAACACAGAGGGCGAGCAAGAAATTTTCCTCCCAAAATACGAACGCTCTTTCACATAAGAGAGCTGCAATCCTTCTTTAGCCCTAGTGATCGCTACGTAAGCCAAGCGCCTTTCTTCTTCTAAATCGCTTTCTTGATTGAACCCCCTATGCGGGAAAAACCCCTCTTCTAACCCGATCACAAACACATGCTTAAACTCTAACCCCTTACTCATATGCACGCTCATGCAACTCACTTTTTGCGCGTTTTCTGTATTATGGGCATCCAGAACGCTTTCATTCAAAAAATCCAGTAAAGAATGCGTGGGGTTAGTTTTAAAATGCTCTTTCACTAAACTTAAAAGCTCTTTAACAAAGCCCTCTCTTTCTTCGTAATTGTCTTCTTTTTCATAGCTTTTTAAAAGGTTAGTCTCTTCTAAAAACCGAGCGCAAAACTCCTCTACTGAAATTTCAAAAGCCTCCCTCAAACGCCCTATCATAGCGATAAATTTGTTCAAAGCGTATTCGTTTTTAGGGTTTAATTTGTCTTTAAACGCCCCAAGTTTTAACGCCTCTTCTAAATTCAAATCCTCTTCATCTAAAAGAGAAAAAATCCATTCTTGAGTGATCTTGCCAAGGCCTCTTGGGGGCTTGTTTAAAACGCGCTTGATAAAAAAGCGATCGTCTTTTTTAGCCACTAAATGCATGAACGCCAAAGCGTCTTTAACCTCGGCTCTTTCATAAAAACTCACCGCTCCAATGAGCCTATAGGGGATATTCAAAGCGTTCAAGCTCTCTTCAATGCTGCGGCTAAGCCCGTTTAAGCGATACAAAATAGCGATATTTTCTAAATTTTCGCCCTTCTTTAAAAGGGCTTTGATTTGATAAGCCACATCCAAACTCTCTTCTTTTTGCGTCAAATATTCTTTACAAATCACGCTTTTATGCGAGCCTTTGAAACTTTGAAGCGTTTTAATATGGCGGTGTTGGTTATGGCTAATCAAAGAATTAGCACACGCTAAAATCTCAGCGCTGGAGCGGTAGTTGGTCTCTAATTTCACTATTTTAGCCCCTTTAAAATGCTTGGAAAAATTTAAAATATTAGAAATATCAGACCCCCTAAAACCATAAATGCTCTGATCGTCATCGCCCACCACGCACAAATTATGATGCGTGCAACTCAATTGTTTTAAAAATTCCAATTGCAAGGCGTTCGTGTCTTGATATTCATCTACCATAATGTAATGGTAGCGTTCGCTAGTCTCTTTGGCGAGTTTTTCATTATCTTGTAAAATCTTAAGGCTTAAACAAAGCAAGTCGTCAAAATCCACTAAATTGTCTTTTTTAAGCGCGTTTTGATAAAGCTCATACGCTTTATAGCATTCGCTATCTTGCACGCTCAAATCCATCATGCCGTTTTTGATTTGAGAAATATTGGCTCTAAAGTTTGAAATTTTGAGCTGTTTGCACAGCGTTTTGACTTCATCGCTATCTAGCACCGAAAAATCGCATGCTCTTTTTAAAAGGCTCATGTGTTGCCTTAAAAACAGCAAACCAAAACGATGGAAAGTGCAAAGCAAGGGGGGGATAAGGGCTTGGTTTTTCAACAATTTCAAAGCCCTTTCTTGCATTTCTTTACTCGCTTTATTGGTGAAAGTGAGCGTTAAAGTGTTCTCGCTAGGCACGCCACAAGCGCCAATCAAATACGCTAAACGGCTCGTTAAAGTCTTAGTCTTACCGCTCCCAGCTCCCGCTAAAATGAGCAATGGCCCTTGAATGTGGCTTGCAGCGATTTTTTGCACCCCGTTCAAATTGTCTAAAATGCTTTTTTCAAAACCCATTATTCTAAAAACTCGCCCTTTTCTTCTTGGTTTAAACGCTCTTTTAAAAGGTTAGCATCAATTTCAAAATCAAAATAAGGCGACGAAAAATCAGAGGTTTTAATGGCTAAAAAATGGTTTAATGCTGATTTCAAGTCCCCTTTTCTTTGATACAACAACCCTAAAGCGTAACGGATATTTTCATTATTCGGTTCGTCTAATTTCCCAAGCTCTAGCCATAAAGCGGCGTTATTGTAATTACTTTGCGCGATATAAGTCAAACCCGCTAGGATTTTTAAGCGCACCTCATTGTCCTTAAGATCGCTAATTAAGTTTTGATACAACGCGCTCGCTTTTTCATACTGGCCTTGAAACAAACTCACTAGCGCTAAATTTTCCAACCAATCGTTAGGGGCTTCGCCCTCTTCTAAACTGGCGATTTTTTGCTCTAATAATCTTTCTTGATGATCCAAATCATTGACCATAAACCCCATGTAAGTGTAGAAATGACGCCCCAAAATGGGCCCTTGCATGGTTTGATCCCAACTGATTTTACGCGAATCTAAAAGGGTGTAAATGCTTAAAGTGTGGCGGATGCTCGCATCATAATACGAAACGATTTCATAAAAAATATTAGAGATGAGATCTTTAGGGAGCATTTTTTTCAAATGCCCAAAAGATTGCACCATCAATTTTTTATCCTTGCTCTCTTTAGCGAACACCGCTTCTAGCGCGTAATAAAAGGGGAGTTTTTTAGGAGCGTTTTTAAGCCAGTCCATATCCCAATTGGTGCGGTAATTCAAATAAGCGATGAGCGAAGAGAGTAAAGCTTTTTGCGTGGGGCTAGAAAAATCCTGACTATAAAAATTCTCTGTGATTTCTCTTAAAAACTCCGTGGTGTCTTCGTGGGTGAAATGCGAGGCTAAAATCGCAAAAATCGCGCTCAAATAATCTGCAGAGTTCAAATGGAAAGCCCTTAAAAAATGGAAGTAGGCTTTGTGGTAATTTTCTAATTGTGCATAAATCAAGCCTGTATTATAATGGAGGAGCGCATTATTGGGGCTATTTTTTAAAGACAAATCAAAAAAAGCAAGGGCTTTTTTTAAGCGCTTCTTTTCTAACGCTTTCAACCCTTGAAGCGCGTTTTTATCCGCTATCGCCATCAAACGCCCCCTTTTAAAAGCAAGGCTTGCCCCCTCTAAATCCTTTTGTGCATCAGAGTCTAAAAGAAACAGCCCCTCTTCAATCACGCCTAAGGTTTCTTTAGAGTCTAAAACCTTAAAAGGGGCGTAATAAAAGAGCAAGCGGTAGATAAAATCCCTTTTGCCTTCAAAATATTGCGTGTTCCAAAAACGCTCTTTAGCTCTTTCTTTGTCTAAAAAAACAGGGTTTATAGTAGGCTTGATGGGGTAAAAAGAGTTAGCTAACAGCGTGTCTTCTTGCGTGTGGCTGGCTAGTTTTAAGGCTTCGCTCGCTTTAAGGGTGTCGCCTTTTTTCAAACTCACCAATTCCAAAGCCATCAAAGCGTTTAAATCTTTAGGGTAGTTGTGCAAATAATGCTGCAAATGCTCCAAAGCCTGCTTGTAATGGCCCAAACGCGCCTGCAAAAGCCCTAAAGCAAGCTCATCTTGAGCGTTTGCGCTTTTTTGTAATTGCTTGTAAGCGTTCGTTTCATCTTTAAACATCAAAAACAATTTAGACGCTAGGCGCGCGTTAGGTTTTAAAAAGGCGTTGGAATTAGGGTGCATTAAAGGCGAAAGGGCTTCAAAATACTCCCCGGCGTAATAGGATTTGAGCGCGTAAGCGTAGGAATAAAAAGACTTTTTATAGTCTTTATACAAAGTGTCTCTCGCAATTTTTAGATAATGATAATACAAATCCGCGTCTTGCAAATGATAAGCGCTCACTAACGCATCAATCGCGCTCACGCTCGCATTTTCTTTAGAAGCGATGCTAGAATCAAACAAATCCAACGCCCCGTTAAAGTCCTTTTCCTTAAACTTAATCACCCCTAAATTATGGCTCGCAATCCCTTGCGAAAAAGAAGCGACTTTATCAAACAAGTGTAAGGCTTCATCTTTTTGCCCTTGCTCATACAAAAGGCTCGCTTTTTGCATCATCGCATCCACTTGATTTTCATCGTTTCGTTTGAGGGAGTCCTTGCCGATTAAATCAGGCAAGTCTAAATTTTCTATTTGCCCCTCGGCTTGCGCGTTGTTAGCGTTGTTGGTGTTATTAGGCGTTTCGTTATTGGTGGTGGCGGTATTAGTTTGTAAAGAAGTTTGTTGGCTTTCTTTTTTATGCCCTAGTAACAAACTCAAAGCCACAATGAGCGCGATGAGTGAAAGCAATATTCCAAGTGCGATATAAAGCTTTTTTTTATTGTGTAAAATCTGTTTAAAAAACTCTTTAGAACTTTTGATTTTACTAATCGTCTGCTCTAAAGCCTGCTTCAAAGAGGGGATTTTAGAATGAATGCCCTTTAGGGGGGTTTCTTTTTCGTTTTTGTTTTCGCCCCCTTTTTCTTCTAATGAATTTTGCTCTTCATTCAGCACAAACTAGCCTTAAAGGTATTTTTCTAACGCCTTAGGAATATGAATGCTCCCATCCGCTTGCTGGTGGTTTTCCATTAAAGCGACCATCGTCCTACCTACCGCTAAAGAAGAGCCGTTTAAGGTGTGCGCTAACTGGTTTTTTTGATTTTCTTTGAAGCGGATTTTGGCTCGCCTGGCTTGAAAATCCCTCGTGTTAGACACGGAGCTGATTTCTCTGTAGCAATTTTGCCCGGGTAGCCACACTTCAATATCTATCGTGTTGCTCGCGCTAAAGCCTAAATCCCCACTGCACAATTGCACAAACCGGTGCGGCAATTCCAAAGCCTTTAAAATTTCGCTCGCGCTCTCTAGCATATGCTCTTGCATGGCATCGCTTTCTTTAGGGTGCGTGATAGCCACTAATTCTACTTTATCAAACTGGTGCTGTCTTATCATCCCCCTTGTGTCCTTACCCGCGCTCCCTGCTTCGCTCCTAAAACAAGGCGTGTGCGCGGTCATTTTAATGGGAAGATTTTCAACGCTAACAATCGTGTCGTTGTAGAGATTAGTGAGCGTTACTTCAGCGGTGGGGATCAGATACAAATTTTCATTTTCTATTTTGAAAACATCTTCTTTGAATTTGGGTAATTGCCCGGTCCCAAAAAGCATTTTTTCATTCACTAACGCCGGCGTGTAGATGATTTCAAAGCCATTTTTTTCATTAAAATCCAACATCAAATGAATGAGCGCGCGATAAATTTTAGCCCCAAAACCCCTGATGACAGAAAAACGGCTTTTGGCGAGTTTCACGCCGCTTTCAAAATCAATCCAGCCATTTTGTTGAGCGAGTTCAAAATGCTCTTTGGGTTTGAAAGTGAAAACCCTTGGGGTTAAGATTTTTTTAATCTCTATATTGTCTTCTTCGCTTGTGCCTAAAGGGGTTTTTTCATCCACTAGATTAGGGATTATGGAAAGCTTTAAATCTATTTGTTGCTCCAACTCGCCCACGCTTTTGGAAAGCTCATTCAGTTTGATTTTATTGTTTTCTAGCTCTTTTTTGAGATCGCTTGCATCCGCTTTTTGAGCCATTTTGATACCAAATTCTTTAGAAACCTTGTTTTGAAAGGCTTGCAAGCCTTCTAATTCAATGAGTTGCTTTTTATAATGCGTGATGACTTCGCGCAAACGCTCTAATTCATCACCCATCGCACTATTACGCTTTTTTAAAGAAAGAGCCACCTTATCAAAATCTTGCAATAAAAGTTTTCTATCAATCATTCAACCCTCTTTAATCGTTCTAAAATGCCACAATTTAGCCCATTCATCAATTTCATTTTTATCCATTTGAGCGCTCAAAGCCCCCATTTTACCCTCTAAAGAATCTTCAATGGTGCCATTAGGCAAAGCCACAAAACTATCCCCATAAAATTTCCACAAAAATTCGTTTTTTTGATTTTCTTCTACAATGATTTGGCGATACGCTCCGATTCTATTAGCCCTAACCACCACGCAAGAAGCGCAAAAAGCACGCATCTGGCACAAAAGCCGCCACCTTTCATTGGATTCAAAAGTGGCCACACTGCTTAAAAGCACCACATCCACGCCCTGATTTTTAGCCTGAACCCATATTTCATCAAAATGCGCTTCAAAGCCAAACAAAGGAGCGATTCTTAAGCCGTCTCTTTCAAAGATAAGCAATTCTTTAAAAGCGCTTTTTTCATTGTCAAAAAAGCTCTCTTCATCCCAGTGAGGATAGGGGATTAAGCGTTGTTGCGTGTAATACTTCACGCTTTCTTTAGAAATGAGAGCGATTTTTTTATAGATTTTAGAATGTTCTTCTAAAAGCACCGGGGCCGAGATAATTAAGTCTAGTTCTTCGCATTTTTGCGATAAAAACTCAACCGCCTGCGCAGACTGCGCGCTGATTTCATTCAAATCCAATCCCATGTTATGGTGGAAAAAGGGGTTGATCACGTATTCAGGCAACACGATTACGCTTTGCTTAGGTATGGAGTTGAATAAGGATTGCATGAGGGTTTCTTTAAAAGACTCTAATTGCAAAGCAAACACTCGCATCCTTTAAGCCTTTTTGTCTGGCGTTTGGAGTTTTTCATACTCTAAATAAGCGTTTTCTAAAAGCTTTTGAGCCAAAAACAACTCTTGCATGGCCGTTTTATACAAATCCATCCCGTCTTTTAAAGACAAGTTAGGATCATTCAAGCGATCTATGGCTTGCTCTAGGGAATGAACATGCTCTTCAAAGCTTTTTTTAGGGGCGTTTTTAGTGTTTTTAGTGTTTTTTTGGGGGGCTTTTTCGGTTTCAAATAATTCATCTTGCATGGCATTCCTTTAGCTTTTTCTAACAAGCATGGTCGTTGAAATTTGAGCGACAGAATCTTGTGTTCTTAAAATCTCAAACCCTGCGTTTTTTAATTCATGCTTCAAACCCTCTAAACTCAAAAATCCCTCAATGGATTGCGGTAAATAAGAATAAGCGCCATAATTCTTACTGATAGCCCCTCCCACTAAAGGCAAAACCTTATTCGTGTAAAACCCTGAGATTTTATCCAGCCATGTGGGGTTGTCCTTTTTTAAAAATTCTAAAATCACTAAAACGCCCCTGGGTTTTAACACCCTAAAAAACTCTTTTAAAGCCTCTTGTCTTTCCACGACATTGCGCAAGCCATACGCAATAGAGAGGATATCCACGCTGTTATTTCCAACGCCTTTCAAATCTTTGGCTTGAGCTTGAATGAAAGAAGCTTTGTTTTCAAGCTTTTTAGCGGCTAATTCAAGCATGTTATTAGAGGGGTCAATCCCCAAACATTCCTTAAATTCTATAGCGCAATTTAGAGCGCTTTTTTGCCAAGCAACAAGCATATCCCCCGTCCCGCATGCCACATCCACAAGCCTTAACGCTTTCTTGTTTTCTAAAAACAAAAACGCATGCTCGCAAGCCCTTTCTCGCCATTTAACGTCTAAGCCAAAACTCATCAAGCGGTTGGCTTGATCGTAAGAGCTGGCTATATCATCAAACATGTTGATGATTTTTTCTTGCTTGAGGTGCTTTTCTTTTTTCATGACTTTTCTTTTTTCATGACTTGTCTTTAAAAAGGCTTGACAACCACTAAAATCACAATGAGGATCATTAAAATCGTTGGCGCCTCATTAAACACGCGATAAAACCTTGCGTTTCTTCTTGTAGGGTCTTTTTCTAGCTCGCGCATGCATTTTTTGCAATAAAAATGATAGGCTAAAAGTAAAACCACTAAAGCCAATTTAGCATGCAACCAACCCCCACTTTTAAAGAGCGTGGGCTCTATCAACAGCATTAAAATCCCTGTAATAAGCGTAAAACCCATAGCCGGTGAAGCGATAAAGGAATAAAGCTTTTTTTCTTGGATTTGAACCACTCCTACAAACTCCTTTTTATGCGCGTTTTCTGCATGATAGACAAAAAGGCGTGGCAAATAAAATAACGCCGCCATCCACGAAATGACCGCTATCACATGGAAAGCCTTAACCCATAAAAAATACCCATTCAAAAACCCCATACCACTCTCCCTAATTTATCTTATTTTGTTGCAAAAACGCTTGCAAATTTTCTCTCGCGCCGCTGATTTCCACTTCCACGCTTTGGTTTGAAAAATTCTTTTTGCTTAATTGTAAGCTAAATTTCTTAATTTCACGCTGAAGAGCGTCTAATTCTTTGTAAGAATAATGAGCGCTTAAAGTTTCCAACTCCACAAAATCCTTAAAAGCATTTTCTTTTTTAGCGTTTTCTACACACAATAACGCGCTAGTGGCATAAGCTTTCATCAAGCCCCCCACCCCTAAAAGCGTGCCTCCAAAATAACGCACGCTCACTAATCCTATATTGATCAAATCCTCTCGCCTCAAAACGCTAAGCATAGGCATTCCTGAACTCCCTTTAGGCTCGCCATCATCGCTAAAACCCTCCGTGATTTTGCCCTCTAAACAATAGCGGAACGCCGTTACAAAATGCGCGGCTTTAAAATGCTCTTTTTTCAATTGCAAAAGGGTTTTTTCAAAATCATCAAAAGGCATGAGATAGCCTAAAAAGCGGGACGCTTTAATCTGGTGCTTAGAAGCGATGAAGTTTTTAAGCGTTTTCACAAGCTTTCTTTAAAGAGTTGAGTTTGAACACGCACCCTATAAAACTCGCAATAAAAATCGCAATAAGCGCGTAAAAATGCACAGAAACATCTACAAATTCCGCATGCATTTGATTCAATCGCCCTAGCAAACTAATCCCATGATAAGCTGGCACTATTTGAACGAAAACCTGTAAATAAGAGGGCAAGGATTCAAAAGGCCACACAAAACCCATCATAAAAATCAAGGGCAAAGAAGAAATTAAAACGATTTGAGTGGTGTGGGCTTCATTTTTGATCCATGCGCCTAAAAACGACCCCAAACTCAAGGTTGCAAGCATGAAAATCAAACTATTCAAAAACACCATTAAAGCGCTTCCATGCCGTTCGATCCCATAAAAAGAAAACAGCGCCCCAAAATACAACAAAACAAAAACACTAAACGCTGCCATAAACACCAAGAGTCTTGCGCACAGCCTTAAAGCGATTTCTTTCTTGTCTAAAAGGGCCAATTCCAAACGCCTGGAGCTAGTAAACATGCTGCTTGCAATGAGCATCACCTGGTGTAAAATGAAAATAAACACGCTAGAGAGCGCGTAATTCAAATACCCCTCACTAGGGTTATACAAAGCGATAGGCCTGATTTTAATCCCGTCTGTCCCTAATTCAGCTTCTTCTATTTGGGCGTTGCGTTTGAACCTTATTTCATCATTTAAAGCGTTGATGCTCTCCACCACCGCATTCGCTAACGCGCCATAAATCAAAAAGTAATTGGAATTCGCATAAAAATCTATCGTTACAGGCACCTGCTTATGGATATTGGCTTCAAAATGCGAAGGGATATGCAAGATCCCATAAATTTTTTCTTCTTTTAAAAGCTTTTTGGCTTCTAACATAGAGGGGCTAAAAAAAGCGATTTCTAACTCGTTGGAGCTTTGCGCCATGAAGGCTAATTGCCTGGAAAGAAAGGAATTGTCTTCATCTACAAGGGCGATTTTTTGTTGCGTTACAATGTCTCTTAAATAAGGCAAAGGGTATAACAAGCCATAGATTAAAGGAGCGCCTATAAGGATCAATAAAACGCCCTTATGAGAAACAATAGCCCTTAATTCCATTAAAAGGATTTTAAAAAAATTCATGCGCTAGCCCTATCTTTTTTAAAAGAAAAATAAAAAATCAAAAGCCCTAAGACTAAAAAGATTAAAAAGAACACAAGCGGCATTAACGAATTTAAAGACTCTGTAAAATCCGTCTTATAATAGGCCTCTTGTAAAAAAAAGCGCATAAAATGGCTAATAGGCAAGCAATGGCTCCAAAAATCCCCAAAAATTTCCATGTTGTTTTGCGGGTAAGTAACCCCAGCAAACGCAAAACTTGGAGCGGTATAGACCCCAACCGCACCAGCGGTTTCAATAACGCTTTTTGAAATGCCATAGACCAACACCACAAACCCGCTCATAATAAGCGCCATTAAAACCACCGCCAAAAAGACCAATGACAAATGCGCATAATGCCCCTCCATGCCAATGAGATTAAAATAAAACGCCATGCCCATCCCCCAAAAACTAAACACACACACATTCGCTACAATACTGATTAAAAGCTCGCGCATGTTAGAGGCTTTTTGAATGAAATTGAGCATGCCAATCGCAATCAAAATAAGCCACATGCAAGGCAGCATCACGCTTAAAAGGTATTGCGTGTAATTGTTTTCTTCATTGTATAGGGCATGCAATTGCAAAACAATAGGCATTGCTTGGGCTTTAGCCAAAATCAAATTGGAATCTCGCACTAAAGCTTTGGTGGCTAAGGTTTTAGCGTCTAAAGTCAAAGCAGTTTGTAAAAAAGCGTTTTTGAGCGTTTTCCCTACCAAAACATATTCCGCATTATAATAAAAGGGCAAACCCACTTTCCGCCCCATTTTGATTTTTTTCTCTAAATTTTCAGGCAAAACTAACGCTCCATACACTTCAGCGGAGTTTAAAAAGCGTTTGGCTTCTAAAAGGCTGGCCACTTGGTATTTGATTTGAAGCGCGCTCGTTGCACCCAATTCAAACGCTACCTGATGGCTTGTGGTGGTCTTATCCAAATCCACCACCACGATAGGGAGCTGTCTTGGGATTTCTTGCTTAAAGATTTGCGTGCCTAAAACCCCTAAACAAAAAGGCAATATAAAACACACGATAAACAAGAACTTGTCTTGTAAAACCCATGCGCTTATCAATCTGAACAAAACAATCCTTTCTAAGGCTTAATGGTAACTAACACGCTCATCCCTACCCTAAAATTTTCCAGCTTTTCTAAGGGTATGGCCTCCACTTCATAGCTTTTCATGTCATAAGTGTTGGAATTATTCGTCGCTTTCCAGGTCGCAAAATCCCCCATCACGCTCAAATATTTGACCCTGAATTTCGCGCTTTTTTTCAACGCCGGGATATAACCTTCAAATTCCTTGCCCACCTTAAACTCGTTCAAATACTTTTCAGGAACGCTGATTTTTAACCAACTATCCTTTAAATCTATCATTAAAACCACAGGAAAGCCCTTAGGGCTAAGCTCGCCACCGCTTAAAAGCACATTACTCACTTCCCCATCAATTGGGGCTGTCGCTTTGACATCTTTTAAATAAGACTCCACTTCATTCACTTGCCCTAAAGCCGCGCTCTCTTTAGCCTTAGCGGCAATCTTACTTTCAGAGCTCGCCCCCCCTAAAGCCATTTTATACTTTTGATAAGCCGCGCTCTCGTTGTATTTGGTGCTTTCATAAGCCGCATAGGCTTCATCGCGCTTTTGCAAACTCGCCACGCCGTTATCATACAAATCTTGAACGCGCTTATAAGTCTCTTTAGCCAAATTCGCTTGGGATTTTGCCGCTTGCCAAATGTCCCTCGCAGAATTGATCGTTTCATCTCTTGAGCCTCTTTTGACTTCATCGCTAAGCGCTTTAGCGGCTTTATGCCCGGCTTCAGCTTGAGCGAGCTTGGCTTCTAATTCAGGGCTAGAAATGCTAAAAACCAAATCGCCTTTTTTAATATGATCGCCTTTTTTAACAAACACCTTTTCAATGCGCCCAGGGACTTTGGAGCTCACGCTGTATTCTCTGGCCTCCAAAAACCCTTGCAACACTTCAGCCTTAGGGCGATAAGCTAAATAAAAAAGCACGATTAGCCCTAATAATAAAGCCCCACCCCCTGTAAGAATCGCTTTATTTTTATCCAACATGCTATTTGACATGATTTTTTCCTTTAATAAACAAATTCATAAAATAAATCAATATGATCGCTTAACGCCATTAAATTCGCTAATGAAACGATGTATTTATAAGCCACGCTTTTTTGCTCCACGATGATAGAAGAAAGCGTGTTCCTCGCATCAATGACTTGAGCGTTCGTGCTTAAACCTTGTAAAAAAGCCTGCTCTTGGAGTTTTAAATTTTCCTTGGCTAATTCCACGCTAGAAAGCAAGCTTTTGTATTCTTTCAAATAAGAAAGCGTCTCTTTATAAGTCTTATTCACTAACAATTCCATGTTTTTTTTAGCCTGGATTTGTTCGCTACTGGCTTGCAACTCGACTAATTTGCTCGCTTGGTATTTTTGGAAACGCCCTGTGGGGGAGAGTATGGGCATGCGCCCGGCTACGCCCACAAACCAGCTAGGGATCATGTCTTCAAACACCGAATTGTTTTGTTTCATGATATAAGAGCCAAAAAAACTCACTTGGGGCAAGAATTTAGCGATCTGTAGTTTGGTGTTTTCTTTAGAAATTTGAACCTGATTTTCTAAAGTCTTTAAAGCCGGGTAGGAATTGAGCGTGGAAGCAACAAAAAAGCTCAAATCGGGCAGATTTTTCTCGGTGTGGATCTCTAATTTGCTTGAAGGCGCTAGATCGTCCTTGCTAGATAAAATGGAATTGAACGAGAGCTGCGAAACTTCTAACACATCTTTAGCCTTAACGCTAGCGATATGGGCCTTATCATAAGCCACTTGAGCGCCTAAGGTTTCTACCCTAGCGATTTGCCCCACTTTTTGCATTTTCAAAGCGTTTTGGAAATGCTTATAATGGCCTTTTTCCACTTCTTCTAAAGTTTCAGCCACTTCTGCGTTTAACACCATGCCATAATACACGCTCACAAGCTCTTGAAAAGTGGAAAGCTTTTTCAAGCGATACACTTCATTGGCGTCTTTTTGCATCAAATCCGCAATGCGCACCATCGTGAATCTTGCCCCACCCATATAAAGGGGATAAATAATGCTCAAAGCCCCAATCACCACATTTTGATTAGAAAACAATAAGGGGGCTTCTAAAGTGCTGCTCAAAGCCCCAAAACCTTGCATCACCCCTTGCATGCCCGCTTGGATTTGAGGGGTTAATACTTGAGGGGGGATATTTTGCTGGATGTTTTGTACGCCTTGATGGATCTGGTTGGTGGCTTTTTGCACGCCCGGTTGTTTTTGGCTGGCAAAATCCATTTTAATGGGGTTAGAGAGATACACATAAAAAGCGCTCAAATCAATTTGGGGCAAAAAAGAAAGTTTAGCCGCTAATTTCATTTTACTCGCTCGCTTAATGGCGTATTCTTGCGCATGCAAGCCTTCATGGTTAGACAACACCCTAGTCCATGCGTTTTTTAAAGAGAGTTTTTGAGCGTCAGGATGGTTCAAAGGCGCGCTGTCTTCAGCCAAATTCAAAGAAGAAAGATCGGTTTTAGAAACCCCATCAACAGCGTTCAAAGAGCTATTGAACAACAGGCTCAATACAAAGAAGGTTGTTTTTTTCATGCTCATTCCTTTATCCTAATCCTTATTTTCTTTACTCGCTTTTAAGCGTTTTATCCTAGCCCCATCCACGCTTAAGACTTCAAAAGAATACCCATGCGAAACGATTGTATCTCCCTCCATAGGCATGCGCTCTAGCAAGCTAAAAACATAGCCCCCAAGCGTTACCTGCTCGCATTCTTTGTCAAATTCAATGTGAAGCGCTTCTTCTACGCTCTCTAAATCCAGCATGCCCTCTAATTCAAACACGCCCTCTTCAAGCTTGTTTATGCCCTCTTGTTTCAAATCGTATTCGTCGCTAATCTCGCCCATGATCTCTTCAATGATGTCTTCCATAGTGAGCAACCCGGCTGTGCCACCGTATTCATCAATCACCAAAGCGGTATGGATTTGCTCTTTTTTCATTTTAATAAGGATTTGAGAAATGGAAGCGCTTTCGGGGACGATGATCATTTTCCTAACGATTTGCTTGAAATCATGCATTTTGGGGGTGAAAATAGAGCGCGAAAGCAAATCCCTAATATGCACCATGCCGATAATGTTATCCTTAGAACCCTTACAATAAGGGTAGCGCGTGAAGCGGCTTTTTAAAACAATGTCTATATTTTCTTCATAGCTGTTTTCTTCGTCCAAACACACCATGTCTTTTCGTGGGGTCATGATTTCTTTAGCGCTCGTGTCAGAAAAATCCACCGCGTTTTTAATGATTTCGCCCTCCACCGAATCAATAATGCCCTCTCTCAAACTCTCGCCCACAATGATCTTCAACTCTTCTTCAGAATGCGTGCCGTCATGCTCTTTAGGATTGATGCCCACTTTTTTTAAAAAGAAATGAGCGATCACATCAAACAGGCGCACCACCGGATAAAACACCACCCAAAACACATGCAAAGGGCGCGCGGCAAAAAGAGCGGCTTTTTCAGATTTAGCGATCGCTAAAGATTTAGGCACGATCTCGCCCAACACGACATGCAAAAAAGTGATGCTTAAAAACGCTATGACCACGCTCATTGAATGGATAAAAATAGGATTTTCTCTCAAATCCATAGACTCAAACAGCGCAGCTAACAATTTTGCGATAGCGGGCTCACCCACCCAGCCTAAAGCTAATGAAGAAAGGGTGATGCCTAACTGCGTTGCGCTCAAATAAGTGTCTAGTCTTTGACTCATCTTTAAAGCGAGTTTAGCGTTGGAATTACCGATTTTAACCAGCTCTTCTAAGCGGGTTTTACGCACTTTCACAAGGGCAAACTCTGAAAGCACAAAAAAAGCGTTCAACAGCACCAATAAAAAAGCAACCATCAACATCAAAATCGATTCAGACGGATCCAAATAAGCTCCTTGATTCCTCCCCATGATTTAAACCTAAAACCTAACGATAAATATAAAATATATAAAATCTTAGAATTTTAACATAAAAGATTAAGCCTAACTTTAAAAATCAAGCCTTTAAAAACCCTAGAAATACTTTTCTGTAAAACCAAGAGCCACAAAAAGAAGCGCGCCTAAAAGTGCAGAAACCGGCACGGTTACCAACCAAGCGGTAACAATCTTTTTTAAAATGGAGCGTTTGATCACTTCTTCTTTATACACTTTTTTAAGCGACTTTTTTTCTTTCTTTTTCAATTCCAAAGCGATAGCGGTGTTCTTGCTTTTTTTCAAGCTCTCTAGCATGAGCGATTTTTCTTTCAAATTGGCTTTATCAAAGCGCTCTAAAAAGCCTTCAATTTCTTCTAAATCTTCCCCAAAGTGCGCGGCTACAATGTTGTCTCTGATTCTGGCAAAACGCCTTCTTGATTGCTCTCTTAAGCGCTCCCTTAAAAAGCCCACCCCAAACACCGCACCCACCACAATATGCGTAGAGCTTACGGGCAAGCCTAATTGAGAGGCTAAAAGCACGGTGATGACTGCAGAAAGCGCGATGCAAAAGGCTTGCATTTTGTCTAATTCTGTGATTTCTGACCCCACCGTTTTAATGAGTTTTGGCCCATACAAACTCAAGCCTAAAGCAATCCCGGCTGCCCCTACTACCATAATCCACAACGGCATAGAGCTTAAAGTATTCCCTATAGGGCTATTTGCATCTTCTAAAGTTTGACTGATGGCCGCTAAAGGGCCTATAGCGTTAGCCACGTCATTAGCCCCATGCGCAAAGCTTAAAAGCGCAGCGGCAAAAATCAAAGGGACATTGAAAAGCTCATTAATGCTTTCATGGCTGTTTTCTAATTGCGGGGCTTTCTTTAACACAAATCTTTTAAAAAGGATAAAGATTAAAAGCGCAAGGATGCAGCCGCAAGCCAGTTGGATTTCAAAATTCAGCGCATAGAGGCGTTTTAAAACCTTAACGATCAAATACCAGCTGAATGTTAAGCTCATCAACGCTACCAAATAAGGCACGACCTTTAAAGCCGCGCTCTTTTTATCTTCTTTATAAGCGATAGTCTTTTTAATGAGCATTAAAAAAAACATCGCTATCAAAGCTCCCATTAAAGGCGAGATTACCCAACTAGCCACAATGCCTGATAAAAAATGCCAATTAATAGCAGACATTCCAGCTGCTGCCATTCCAGCCCCCATAATCCCCCCCACCACAGAGTGTGAAGTGGAAACGGGAGCGCCAATTAAAGTCGCCACATGCAACCACAACGCCCCACTCAAAAGGCTAGCCAACATGACATTAATGAAAACATGCACATCATTAATAGATTCAGGCGAAACGATACGGCCCTTAATCGTAGAAACCACTTCCCCCCCAGCAATGATCGCTCCAAGCATTTCGCAAATCGCAGCGATCAAAATCGCCCCGCCCATGCTAATGGCTTTAGAGCCTACGGCAGGGCCGACATTATTAGACACATCATTCGCGCCAATATTCATCGCCATATACCCCCCAATCACAGCCGCAAAAATGAGTAACAATCCCTTAGAATTAGCCTGCCCAAAAATGAGAGCGAGCAAAGCAGCGCCAATGAGAAACAAAAGGGCGAGAGCGATCTTTAAAGTGTCTTTTTGGAGTTTTTTTAGAAGCTTTTTCAAATTCTTTGATGTTTTTAATTTCCATATCGTCATAAAAACCTTATTCTAATAGTGGTCTTATTCTATCCAATTAGCCCTTGAGCCACTCTTAAAAAGCGTTGTTTGATAAAAATGGCTCATTATATGGTATCTTAAAGTAAAATTTTAAAAATAAGGTTTTTAAAAATGATAGAATTTAGCGATGAAGATTTACAAAAACCGGTGCGTATTGTAATAGAAAAAATCCGCCCTTACTTGCTCAAAGATGGCGGTAATATTGAAGTGCTAGGGGTGAAAAGCATGAAGATTTATGTGGCTTTAGAGGGAGCGTGTAAGACTTGCTCTAGCAGTAAAATCACTTTAAAAAATGTCATTGAAAGGCAGCTTAAAATGGACATTCACCCCAATTTAGAAGTGGTGTGCTTAGAAAACGCTAAGGAGTTTGATAAGCTTTAAGGACTATAGGCATGCAAAAGTTTGATTATGAATTTAAAAAGCGCGCGTTGATTAAAGAGGGATTTTTAGCGTTCAAACAAGCCCATTACGCTGAAGCGTTACGCCTTTTTTCTGAAGTTTTGTTTTTGGATAAAGACAACCAAAAAGCCAAAATAGGGGCGTTATTAAGCGACATCGCTAAGGATTTCCCTAAAGAAGCCCATAGCTTTTATGAATTGTATCAAAGCTTGATCGCTATGCAAAAACGGAGTTTAAAAAACCAGGCTGAAGAGCAAATCATCAATTTGATCGCTTCTTTTGATGAGGGGCTGAACCAAATGACTGAAAAGATTGACGCGCAAATTTCTCAAAAAGGCGAAGAATTGAATGGCATTTTGTATGCGGATTTCAAACGCTTGAGCTTGGAGCGCGGTTTTAAGGAAGCGTTTGAAGATTTGATGTTCAGCTCTAGGGTGATTTTTGACAATAAAGAAGATTTTTATGAATTTTTGAAAGAATTGAACCATTATGGCTATTATGAATTAGCGATAAACTACATTGAGAACATGCATGAAGATTCTTTTATTTACGATAAATTTTTGCGTTCTCTTTTAGAAGACGCCCTTAAATCCAATAAGGCTTAAAGAATGAAGCTTAAAAAAACCCTGACTTATCAAAACCACACCTATTCTTTTTTAAGCGATAACACGCATGAAGTTTTAGAAAACCCTAAAGAAATCCTTTTTGTCAAAACGCCTTCAAATGAAAAACACTCCCCTTTAATTGCAGAAAAAAACCTGGCTATTTTAGATTTTAACGAGCTTAAAAACTACTTTGATTTTAAGATTAAAATTGTAGGGATTACTGGCACTAATGGTAAAACGACCACAGCGAGCTTGATGTATTCCTTGCTCTTAGATTTGAATAAAAAGACCGCTCTTTTAGGCACAAGGGGGTTTTTTATTAACGATGAACGCATCAAAGAAAAGGGCTTGACCACGCCCACTCTTTTAGAGCTTTATAGCGATTTAGAAGAAGCGATGCGTTTGGGGTGTGAATACTTTATTATGGAAGTGAGCTCCCATGCGATTGTTCAAAAGCGCGTTGCTGGGCTTGATTTTGCCCTTAAAATCTTAACCAATATCACAAGCGATCATTTAGATTTCCATCAAAATATAGAAAATTACAGAGACGCTAAAAACAGCTTTTTTAAAGATGAGGGCTTGAAAGTGATCAACAGAGATGAAACAAACGCCCTTTTTAACCCCATTAACGCACACACTTACGCGCTGGATAAAAAAGCGCATTTAAACGTTCAAGCCTTTTCGCTCACCCCCTCTATTAGCGCGTCTTTATGCTACCAACAAGATTTAAGAGATCCTAATCTCAAAGAAATCGTCCTTATGCATTCCCCCCTTTTAGGGCGTTACAACCTTTATAATATCTTAGCGGGCGTTTTAGGGGTCAAATTGCTCACTCAATTACCGCTAGAAGTAATCGCGCCGTTATTAGAAAACTTTTATGGGGTGAAGGGGCGTTTGGAAATT
This sequence comes from Helicobacter pylori NCTC 11637 = CCUG 17874 = ATCC 43504 = JCM 12093, assembly GCF_900478295.1. Lineage (NCBI taxonomy): Bacteria > Pseudomonadati > Campylobacterota > Epsilonproteobacteria > Campylobacterales > Helicobacteraceae > Helicobacter > Helicobacter pylori. Next base: position 41,968 of record NZ_LS483488.1, on the reverse strand, counting down.
GTGCATTCTAAACCTTTAGTGATCGTGGATTTTGCCCACACCACAGACGGCATGCAACAAGTTTTTGAAAGCTTTAAAAACCAAAAAATCACCGCTCTTTTTGGAGCAGGGGGCGATAGGGATAAAACCAAGCGCCCTAAAATGGGAGCGATAGCGAGTTGTTACGCGCATCAAATCATCTTAACTTCAGACAACCCCAGAAGCGAAAACGAAGAAGACATTATTAAGGATATTTTAAAAGGCATCAGCGATTCTTCTAAAGTCATTATAGAAAAAGACCGAAAGAAAGCCATCTTAAACGCTTTAGAAAATTTAAAAGACGATGAGGTGTTGTTGATTTTAGGCAAGGGCGATGAAAACACTCAAATCTTTAAAGACAAAACGATTTTTTTTAGCGACCAAGAGATCGTTAAAAGCTATTACCAACATTTAAAACAAGGATAAAACATGCAAGAATTCAGTTTGTGGTGCGATTTTATAGAAAGGGATTTTTTAGAAAACGACTTTTTAAAGCTCATTAATAAGGGGGCTATTTGCGGGGCGACGAGTAACCCTAGTTTGTTTTGCGAAGCGATCACAAAAAGTGCGTTTTATAAAGATGAAATCGCTAAACTCAAAGGCAAAAAAGCTAAAGAAATTTATGAAACCCTAGCACTAAAGGATATTTTACAAGCCTCTAGCGCGTTGATGCCTTTATATGAAAAAGACCCTAACAATGGCTACATTAGCCTAGAAATTGACCCTTTTTTAGAAGATGATGCCGCTAAAAGCATTGATGAAGCCAAGCGGTTATTCAAAACATTAAACCGCCCTAATGTGATGATTAAAGTCCCAGCGAGCACAAGCGGACTTGAAGTGATTAGCGCTTTAACTAAAGCTTCTATTCCTGTTAATGTAACCTTAGTCTTTTCGCCTAAAATCGCCGGTGAAATCGCTCAAATCTTAGCCAAAGAAGCGCAAAAAAGAGCGGTCATTAGCGTGTTTGTCTCACGATTTGACAAAGAAATAGACCCATTAGTGGCGCAAAACTTGCAAGCTCAAAGCGGGATCATGAACGCTACCGAGTGCTATTATCAAATCCATCAGCATGCTAATAAGCTAACAAGCACCCTTTTTGCATCCACGGGCGTTAAATCCAATTCTTTAGCTAAAGATTACTACATTAAAGCGCTGTGTTTTAAAAACTCTATCAATACAGCCCCCCTAGAGGCTTTAAACGCTTATTTGCTTGACCCCAACACCGAGTGTCAAACCCCTTTAAAGGTTGCAGAAATTGAAGCGTTTAAAAAAGAATTAAAAACGCACAACATTGATTTAGAAAACACCGCTCAAAAACTCCTTAAAGAAGGCTTGATAGCGTTCAAACAATCCTTTGAAAAGCTTTTAAAGAGTTTTTGATTTTTAAGGGTTTTTTGGATAGAATAGACCCTTATTTTATTTTAAAGGATTGACATGTTAGAAGGCGTTATTAGAGAGAGTATTACTAAAGCTAACGCTAAAGCTTTAAAAAAAGATGGCTATCTAATCGCAAATGTTTATGGAAAGGGCATTGAAAATGTGAATGGCGCGTTCAAATTAAACCCTTTCATTAAATACCTTAAGGAAAAGAAGCATTTGATTTTTCCGGTGAAATTAGGGGATAAGACTTTTGAAGTCGTGGTTCAAGAATACCAAAAAAACCCTGTTACTAACGAGCTTATCCATGTGGATTTACTCGCTGTTACTAAGGGCGTGAAGTCTAAGTTTAAAGTCCCTGTTAAACACCAAGGCACTCCGGTGGGCTTGAAAAATAAAGGGATTTTAATGCTCTCTAAAAAGCGTATCAGCGTGGAGTGCGCTCCAGAGCATTTGCCCGATCACTATTTAGTGGATGTAGCCCCTTTAGATGTGAATGAGTCTATTTTGGTGCGCGATTTAGAAAAACACGAGAATGTTAAGATTTTAGATCATGATTCTATCGCTGTGATCGGTGTGATTAAAGCGAAGTGATTTCAGGCTATGACGCTTTTAGTAGGTTTAGGCAACCCTACTTTGCGTTATGCTCACACCAGACACAACGCTGGTTTTGATATTTTAGATTCGCTTATTAGCGAATTGGATCTTTCTTTTGCTTTTTCTCCCAAACACAACGCTTATTTATGCGTTTATAAGGATTTTATCTTCCTAAAGCCCCAAACTTACATGAATTTAAGCGGCGAGAGCGTTTTAAGCGCTAAAAATTTTTACAAAACCAAAGAGCTTTTAATTGTCCATGACGACTTGGATTTGGATTTAGGTGTTGTGAGGTTTAAAAAGGGTGGGGGGAATGGGGGGCATAACGGCCTAAAATCCATTGATTCATTGTGTTCTAATTCTTATTACCGCTTGAGAGTGGGGATTTCTAAAGGAATGAGCGTGGTTGAGCATGTGCTTTCAAAATTCCACAAAAACGAAGAGCCTTTAAAAAACGCCGCGTTTGAACATGCCAAAAACGCCTTAAAATTTTTTATAGAAAGCCATGATTTTAACGCTATGCAAAATCGTTTCACGCTTAAAAAACCTTTAAAAATAGAAAGTTAAATGCACTCTATCAAAAGTTTTAAGTTTTTATCGTGGTTTGAATAAGGGTTTAAAGTGCGTTTGTTTAGATTTGTGGGGTGGTATTATTTCAAATACTTTTTAATCGTGCTTTTAGCTTTAGAATTGTTTTTTGTAGGCATTGACAGCCTGAAATACGCCGATAAAATGCCCGATTCTGCGAACATGATTATTTTATTTTTCACCTATGACATCTTATTCGCTCTCAATTACACCTTGCCCATTTCCTTGCTTTTAGCGATGGTTTTATTTTATATCTCATTCATTAAATCCAACCAATACACCGCCTTGCTCTCCATTGGATTTTCCAAATGCCAGATTTTAAGCCCTATTTTTTTGATTAGCCTGTTTTTCACGGCTGTTTATGTGGGGTTGAACGCGACTCCTTTTGTGTATATGGAAGAAAAAACGCAAAATTTAATTTATAAAGACAATTCTTTGAGCGTCTCAGAGCATTTGTTAGTGAAATATAACGATGATTATGTGTATTTTGATAAGATTAATCCCTTATTGCAAAAAGCCCAAAATATCAAGGTTTTTCGCCTAAAAGATAAGACTTTAGAATCTTACGCTGAAGCTAAAGAAGCTTTTTTTGAAGACAAATATTGGATCTTGCATGATACTACTATCTATGAGATGCCCTTAAATTTTGAACTGGGCAACAACGCTTTAAACACCACGCGTTTAAAAACCTTTAAAACGCTCAAAAATTTCCGCCCTAAAGTTTTGGACACCATTTATCAAAACAAGCCCGCGGTTTCTATCACAGACGCTCTTTTATCCTTGCATGCTTTAGTGCGCCAAAACGCAGACACGAAAAAAGTGCGATCGTTTTTGTATGTGTTTGCGATCTTGCCCTTTTTTGTGCCGTTTTTAAGCGTTTTAATCGCTTATTTTTCGCCTAGTCTCGCCCGCTATGAAAACCTGGCTCTTTTAGGGCTAAAATTTATCATTATCACGCTCGTTGTTTGGGGGCTATTCTTTGCTTTAGGGAAGTTCAGCATTTCAGGGATACTCATTCCTGAAATAGGCGTGCTATCGCCCTTTTTCGTATTCTTAGCCCTCAGTCTTTGGTATTTTAAAAAGCTTAATAAGAAATTGTGATTTTTAAATCTTATATGTTACTAAGTGGTTTTATTCCCTTAGTTTAAAGGTGGCTAGTGGAAAGATTTAATCTAAAAAACCGCCGGTATATCGGCTCAAAAACCAAGCTTATAGAGTGGGTATTTGGGAGTTTAAAATTAAACAATATCAAAAGCGTGTGCGATATTTTTGCCGGAAGTGGGGTAGTGGCTGGTCAATTTGCCACTATTCCTAACGTTAAAAACATTATTATAAATGATATTTTATTTTCTAATGAAATCATTTATCATGCTTTTTTTATGGGGCAAGACGCTGATTTTAAGGTGCTTGAAGAGCTGAAAGAATATTATACTCAAGCTTTAAAGCTAGAAGAAAATTATTTTAGCCAACATTTTAGCGACAAATTTTTCAGCTATAAAGATTGCGTCAAAATCGGTAGCATTAGAGAGCATATAGAAAGCTTGAATCTAGATAAATTAAATAAAGATATTTTATTAACAAGCTTGATTTATTCAATGGATAAGATAGCTAACACGGTAGGGCATTATGAAGCTTATAGGAAAAAAGAGATTTTGCAAGATAAATTTATTTTTGAGCTTATTAGCCCTATAAAGCATGATAAAAATATCATGATAGAGAGAAAAAACGCTAACGAATTGGCTAAAACCTTAAAAATAGACTTAGTCTTTATTGACCCTCCATACAATTCAAGGCAATACAGCCGGTTTTATCATCTCTATGAAAACCTAGTGCAGTGGAAAAAACCCAAACTCTATGGAACAGCTTTAAAGCCATTATGCGAGAACATGAGCGAATATTGTCGCTCTAATGCCAAGAAAGAATTGAGCGATTTGATTGAAAAACTAGATTGTAAAAGGATTGCTTTAACTTATAATAATACCTATAATTCTAAGTCTAGCTCTTCGCAAAATAAAATAGGCTTTAAAGATTTAGTGGAAATTTTAAGCCAAAAAGGAAAATTAAGCGTTAAAGAAAAGGCTCATGGTTTTTTTAATTCAGGAAAAACTGATTTTAAAGAGCATAAAGAATTTTTATTTATAGTGGAAGTGAAACCTTGAAAAAAGGTATTCGTTCTCCCTTTTTCTATGTAGGGGATAAATATAAACTGATGCCACAACTCAATAAGCTATTCCCAAATAACATTAATCAATTTATTGAGCCTTTTGTGGGTGGAGGTAGCGTGTTTTTAAACACTAAGGCTAAAAGATACTTAGCTAACGACATAGATACTAATATTATCAATTTGCATAAAACTTTAAGCAAGTTCAATGCTTGTGAGCTTTTTGATGAATTGTCTAAAATCATCATTCATTATGGTTTGTCTTTCTCTTTTAAGGGGATTACAGCCCCTGATGAATTAAAAAAACAATATATAAAAACTTACTACGCCAAATACAATAAAATAGCTTATGAAAAACTAAGGGCTGATTTTAACTCCAATCAAAACAACATGCTCTATTTATATTTACTTTTAATTTATGGGTTTAATCACATGATTAGATTTAATTCTAAAGGGCTTTTTAATTTACCTGTAGGTAATGTGGATTTCAATGAAAATGTTTATAATGCCCTAAAAAACTACATAGATTTTATACAGCAAAACACCATTATTTTTCACAATGATGATTATATTGATTTCCTTAACCACACCACTTATTTAAAAGATGATTATGTTTATTTTGACCCCCCTTATTTAATCTCAAATAGTGAATACAACAAGTTATGGGATAGCGATAATGAGATAGCCTTATATGGTGTTTTAGATAACCTAGATAAAAAGGGAGTTTTATTTGGTATAACTAATCTTGTTTATCACAAGGGAGAGACTAATTTTATTTTAAAAGAATGGGCTAAAAAATATTATATTTTTAATATCAAAAGTAATTATATCAGTTATAATGACAATACCATTAAAGAAGATAGTCAAGAAATCTTTGTAACTAATTATAGGTGATTAATGATGACTAAAAAACCGGCACGAAAAATTTTAAGCTTTTCAACCACCATGCGAAACCCTAAAAGAATAGGGCAATTTTTAGCTGTTTTAGGAAAGTTTGAAAATCAAATCCTTAAATCTTCAACAATCATGCAAATTATCAAATCCGTTTTGGCTCATAGGCTTTATAGACCTACTTCTATCAATCAAAATAAAGAATTGAAAGAAAAATTTGACTCCAATGAATATATCTTTAGCGATGAATAATTAGAGCGCATTATAGAGATATCCCCACAAAATCATAAAGAAATGGGCTTTGAGCATGGATGGGAAAGTCGGTTTGACACTTGGTATAAGCTTATGTGTGAGTTTGGTTTTTGCTACTATGCAAAATATGAGAAAATACTCATCAGCGATAGCGCTAAGATGCTTATTCTTGCTTATTATGATAAAGAAAACGATGCTTTTAAAGAAAGCGTTGATGGAAGCGTAGTTGGGGCTATATTTTTAAACGCTCTGTCTAAATATGAAGTAGGAAACCCTTACAAAAAGAATTTAAACCATAACAACCCTTTCAAACTATTGCTCTCGCTTTTAAAACGACTCAAAAATGCCCATCTAACCCCCCTATCTGTCAAAGAAATCCCTATTTTACTTTGTTGGAAAGATGATAACGCCAATGGGCTTTATGACTACATTATTCATTTAAGAAAAGAAATTGCTGCTATCAATAAGACAGAATTCAGTTACTCAGATGAATTTATCTATGAAAAATGCCTAAAACTTTTAGAAAGTGTTAATAAAATACGATTTAAAATGAGCCAAATCATTAACGAAGCCGTTGATGAATACATTAGAAAAATGCGTATTACAGGACTCATTTCATTGCGTGGTAATGGTAGGTTTATTGATATTAATACTAATGAAAATAACAAAATAGATTATATCTTACAAACTCATAAGGCTTTTAAAGGGGATTATTTAAACGACACTCAAGCTAACAAACTCGCCTTTTTTAACTACATGGCGATCGTGGATAGCTTTCTTGTTAGCGTTACTCCAATCAGCGCTGATGAGAGCGTTAAAACAAGCAAATTGAATGAACTAGCAACCACTTATACTAAAGATTTTATCAAGCAAGAATTACTCATTACTTGCAACAAGCAAGAATCAAAAGATAGTTTTTTAAGACTCATTGATAAACCTTTACGCTTAGAATTTTTAAGCGCTATTTTCTTGAAACAACATTTTGAAAATTTAAGCGTGATACCCAATTATAAAAGCGATGATGAAGGCTTGCCCGTATACACAGCAAGCGGTAACAAACCTGATATTGTAGCTATGGACACAAAAGCCCAAAGTTATATAGAAGTGAGCTTGATTAGAGATAGAAGTCAAAGTACCTTGGAAATGATACCTATTGCCAGACATTTAAAAGAATTGATTAAAAATAGCACTGATATTAGAGAAAAATTTAGTGTTTTTGTAGCTCCAAATATCCATGATGACGCCAAAGAATATGCGGGATTTGCCCATTTCAAAGACAATATTAACATACGCTGTTATGCCATTAATGATTTTATCAAAAAAGTAGAAAACAGCACAGAGTTATTGCAACTCAATGACAACCCTAAAGCTTGACAAATCAAGCTTTCATATATCCATATATAAGCTATAAGCCCTGCCTAAAAACCCTACCAAATTCAAAAAGTATAAACATAGCGCAAATACATAGAATATTGACGGCGTAAGGTTTGGGTTAAGCTGAAATTGGTTTCTGCTCCGGTGATAGTGGTTGGTTGGCCATTCTCTAGCGGGCCTTGTTTTTTCGCTCTTATGGTAGTAGAGCCTTTGAAAAAGTAATTAGGGAGCGTGGGGATTTTGATACCAAACTCAATGCCATGGTGTTCAAAAATATTAGTTCTAATGCCCACATTCACTAAAAATTGGAAAATCGTGTGATTCACTTTAGCGTTCAATTTTCCTGTGGTATAGACGCTATTAGGATTAATCCCCACATCACAACTCGCCGGCGTCGTGTCCCCGCATGTGATTGTGCCATCAGCGTTAGTCATGTAAGCGTCAGCATCCGTATTGACGCCATAAACATACCCGTCCTTAAAATACCCCACACGATTATTGGTCCAAGTGTTACCCGCAAAATTCACGCCCACAAAAAACCCGGCCGTGGCTTTAGGCTTATCTATAATGTTAAAAAGCATGTCTGTGCCAAAACCATAAGTATACATGTCCGCTTTTTGATCGCTCAAATAGAAAGGCGATATAGCGTTAGCGGCCCTGGAGTTAGAGAAATTGGTATGCCCATAATCAAAAAAGCCGTAATAGCGCAACCCAAACCACCTTTTTTTACCGATAAAATGCTTATAGCCCGTCATCACACCTAGCCCATACATCGGCTGGTTACGGCCAGGAATGTTTTTATTGGTGCTAAGCATGGTGCGAGAAGTCCAATTGACCACGCAATTAGCTTTAGTATAGCCTGGCGTTCCTGGCGTCCCTGAAGCTGGCTGACAGCCACCGGTCTGCCCGTTAGGGACTTTGCCATCATCATTGGCTGAAACATCGCCAAAAGGCACTTGAAACAACTCGCCGTTTCTATAAGCGTTGGTCTTTTGATCAGCCCTACCCACTTCCAAGCTAATCCCCACAAACGCGCCATTCTTTTCATGGGCATTTAAGGGGTTTGTCAGCCATAACGAACTCAAAAGAGCGCCTAAAATTACCGAGCCTTTTTTAGAAATTTCTAAAGATTGAGCTATCAAAACAGATTCCTTACGATTAAAATTTTTACCAACCATTTTGCAATCTTGCATTCTATTTTTCTTCTTTGTCATAAAATTGAGCATCACTCTCTAGGGTCTCCGCTTAAGTGTTACTTTTTTAATTATTTTATTATAGCTAATTGCAATCTTAAAAGTCAAACAAAAACCACCCCTAAAATTCCCATAATAGTGGGATACTTGACAATAAAACCCTTTTATAGTAGATTAAAAACTCTTTAATTTTCCCATGAATAAAGGATTTTAAATGGATGCGATTTATCCTTATGTGTTGGTTGTTCATTTATTGTGCGCCATTATTTTTATTGGCTACTTGTTTTTTGATGGGGTAATTTTCCCTAATGTGAAGAAAATGTTTGGCGAAGAGTTTGCCAATAAAGCGAATACAGGAATCACTCAAAGAGCGATCAAAATCATGCCCTTATGCGTTTTAGGGCTTGTTTTAACAGGGGGCATGATACTTAGTCAATACATGGGGGGCGATAAAGGCTGGTGTGAAACCCCTTTTCAAAAGATACTGATGCTTAAAGTGATCTTAGCGTTAAGCATTTTTCTTTTGGTGCTTTTTTCTTTATCGTGTAAGTTTTTGGGCAAGAAAAACCCTATTGGTAAATATATCCACCCTATCGCTCTAACTTTTGGCTTTTTAATCGCCATTTTAGCCAAAACGATGTGGTTTGTTTAAGAACGTTTCAACCTCAAAGAATTTAAGACCACTAAGAGCGAGCTACCACTCATGCTCAAACTCGCTATTAAAGGGTTAATGTATCCTAGCATAGCGACCGGGATTAAAATAGCGTTATAAATCAAGCTTAAAACAATGTTTTGCAACACCACTTGATAGACTTTTTGAGCGTTATGAAACGCTTTTTCTAGCAAACTCAAATCCTCTTCTAAAAGCAAAATATCGCATGCGCTTTTACTCAAAGCGCTTTTTTCAAACCCCAAAGAAACGTTCGCTTGTTTTAAGGCTAGCGCGTCATTATTGCCATCGCCTATCATCGCGCACACGCCCTTATAAGAACTGATGGTTTGAGCCTTATCTTCAGGGGTCAAATGGGCATGATACTTAGAAATCCCTAATTTTTTCGCGCACTCCTTAACCGAGCTTTCATTATCCCCGCTTAAAATTTCTAATTCTAAGCCTTTATTTTGTAAAGCCTGAACGACTTCTTTAGCGTTAGCTTTCAAACGCTCTTCTAAAATGAATAACGCGCATAAAGTCTTATTTTTCGCAAAGCCTACCATGATATTAGCGCTCTCTTTAGCCTTTATATTAACCCCCATAGCGTTTAAAAATTTCAAACTCCCCACTAGCAAAGTTTCATTGTGATAATTCGCTTTCAGGCCATGAGCGAAAAACTCTATCTTTTCTAAATCAACCTCATCGCCATCTAGGGATTTAAGAATCGCGCTATGGGCTAAATGCTCTCTCACTTTTAAAAGGCTCTTTAAAAGCCTTTCATCAAATTCTTCATAAATGATTTTTTCTTTTAAAAGGACTTCTTTTTGCGTGAGCGTGCCGGTTTTGTCTATAAAGATTTTTTTCACTTTAGCCAGAGTTTCTAAAAACAACGCTTCTTTAAACACGATTAAAGGGTTTTTAAACACCCCTATCACTAACGCAATGGGCGTAGCCAAGGCGAATGCACAAGGGCAGCTGATGACTAACACGCTAATACACACCATTAAGGCTTTTTCAAAATCACCCCCCAAACCAAATTGCCACAATAAAAAGCTTACAAAGGCTAAAAACAACACCGCTTTAGAAAAAATATCCGCAATTTTATTCGCGCTGCTCTCAATTAAGGGCTTTTCTAAAAAACTCTTTTTTAAAGTTTCTAACAAACCAGAAAGGCGTGAGTTTTGAAAATTAGCGCTCACTTGATAGCTAAAAGGCACGCCCACATTCACATAACCCCCTAAAATTGGATCATTAACCCCCAATTCCAAAGGCTTAAACTCCCCACTGATCAAAGACGCATCCACGCTCGCATGATCTAAAAGCACGCCATCTAAAGCGATTTTAGCCCCGCTTGGCACCCAAACAACAGAGCCTATCGCCACATCTTTAGGGTGTTTTTCTGTTTGCTTGCCATTTTCTACAACGATCACGCTATGGATTTCATGCGATTCTAGGGCCAGACATTTTTCATTCGCAAACAGCCTGGCTTTTAATTCCAAAAACTTAGAGCCAAAAACAAGCGTTAAAATCGTGCTGCTCGCTTCAAAATAAGTCTCTTGAGACACCAACATGGCATAAACAGAATAAACAAACGCCGATAACGCCCCAAAAGACACGCTCAAATCCATGCCCAAAACACCATTTTTTAGCCCATAAAACGCCCCCTTAATGAAAAAACGCCCCACCACCACTAACACCAACAAGCTTAAAAAGAGCGATACGAGATCCAAATTCCTTTGCATGAGTTTATCCATGCCGCTACCATAACCCGCACCACCATAACTCGCGCTACCATAACTCGCATACTTGGCAATTGCAATAAACATCAAATTCATGGTGGCAAAAAACCCCACGCTCAAAGTGAGCAAGTAGGAGCGTTGCTCTTTTTGAGCTTTTAGGGTGTAATTTTGTGCATTATAGATTTTAGCCCCATAACCCAAACTCTCAATTTTTTGAACGATCTCTTTAGGGTTTAAGGACTTGTCAAACACGATTTGTAAATGGTGGGTGGTGAAATTCACGCTCACTTTTTTAACCCCACTTAAACGCTCTAAAACCTTTTGATTGAGCCACAAGCAAGCGTTGCAATGCGTTTTTTCTAGCAAAAGATTGAGAATAAAATCGCTTTTATTGTTTTCTTCAAGGGCTTGTTCTAATTCCAAAGCGTTCATTGAATCTTGGGGCGTTACGGGGGCTAAAGTAGAATCGTTTAATTTGTCATAAAAGCTCTCTAAATTCAAATCTAACAATAACGCATACACCCTAGCGCACCCCGTGCAGCAAAAATGCAATTCTTTATGATTAATGGTCTCTTTAAAAAGATCGCTTTCTTTAAACTCCAACTGGCAATGCGAACATTTCATTTTTAATCCTCAATCTAAAGGCGCTTTGATAGAATAGGTGTTACAAGTTTGATAGATGCTTAAAACTTCTTTGGTGTTGTCGCTTTGGTTTTTGGAATGGTGCGTGATTAAAGGGGGCAGAACTTTTAGAGCGCTTTTGGAATTATTCCTAGCCGCTCCAAGCATCAAATGGGCGTTTTTGTCTTTAAAACTTTGGACAAACCTTAAAGCCTCTAGCGTGAGTTTAACGCTTTTTAAGCTCTCTATCACCAAGCAAAGCGATAAGGCTTCATAGCAAAAAATAAAATACCCTTTAGGTTTCAAGCATTTTTTCACTTTAGCCGCTAAAGAAGCGAAATCTAATTCGCTCTGGTGCCTCGCATGCCCTTTGTTTTTGGATTTAATAGAGCCTAAAGCATAAAAAGGGGGGTTACACACAATTACATCATACAAAATCGGGGGGTTGAAATCTAAAAAATCGCTCTCAAACGCTTGGGCGTTAGGGAATTTAAGGGCGTTTTTTTGGGAACAAAACGCCATTTTGCTATCCTTTTCCACTAAATGAACGCTCGCTAGCGGGTTGTCTCTAGCGCAGAGCAAGCCTAGAACCCCACACCCTGATCCTATGTCTAAAATCGCGCCACTATTTTTGATAAAAGGGCGTGAAAAATCGTATAAAAAAAGCGAATCGCTGTTGTAAGAATAAGCGTTTAAAGGCTGGTATAATCTTAAGAGTTTTCTATCCATAAAAGGGCTTCATTTTCTAAGATTTGCGCATGCAACAACCGCCCTTTAAAAGGGGTTTTTAGAGCGAATGTGCTAAACGCTTCGTTAATCATAGACGCATGCGAATGCAAAAGCAGTGCGTCTATTTTGTCCCTCAAGCTCTCAAACAATCCCCACCCCCCTTCAATGAAATTAAACCCTTTCTCTAGGGGTAAATCTTTAGGGTTGTTGAAAATATTAACCAAACGATTGGGCGCTGAAAAAACTTTTGAATTGGGGCTAATTGAGCGCTTGGATAAAATAGCGATATTGGGGTTTTTATGTTGATAAAAGCTATCGCAAAAGCGAGCGTCTAATAAGGGGTTATCCGTTCTTATGGTTTTCCCAGAAATGATGAGCGTGTCGCATATTGCTCGCTGGTTGTGTGTGAAAATAACGCTTTTTTGCCCGGTGATCTTGCCATGATGATAATCCCCATTCATCCTTAAAGCGAGTTTGAACAAATTAAAACGCCCCTTTTGTTCCATTACCCTAAAAGGCAAGAGCAAGTCTTTAGCCTTGTTTTCTAAATTGCGACAAATTATTGTTTCAATACAAGCCTTTTGTAGCCTTGCTAAACCCCCTTTTTTAGCTTCGTTTTCTTCTGCGGCAATGACCACTCTTTTAGGCTTTAAAATTTCTAACAACCCACTGCACGCCGGTGTTTTGCCATAAGAATTGCATGGCTCTAAGGTGATTAAAAAAACGCAGTCTTTAAAGGCGTTATCGTGGCGCGTTTTTAAAAAATCGCTTAAAATTTTAGGATCTTCTAATTTTTCTAAATCGTTTTTTAAATGGGGGCGTAAAATCTTTAACGCTGATTTAGCGGCTAAGACTTCTGCATGCGGGGTTTTGGCTTTTTTATGGGTTTCTAAACTCAAGATCTCATGGTGTTTATCTAACACCATGCAGGCCACGCTTGGGTTTTCTAAGGCTAGGGTTTGATGCTCCCATGCCTTATTCAAGCACATTTCTAATAAACTTTCATAAAGTCTCATGATGGGAAAAAAGGCAAGAGCAAAAAGCCTTTAATCGCTAAAGCGTTAATAATATCAACAAAAAACGCCCCCACTAAAGGCACGACGATAAACGCTACATGCGATGGCCCATAGTGGTTGGTGATGGTTTGCATATTCACCATAGCCGTTGGGGTCGCTCCAAGCCCAAAACCGCAATGCCCCGCGCACAACACCGCCGCATCATAATCCTTCCCGCATACCCTAAAGGTTACCAGCACCACATAAAGGATCATAACCACCACTTGAACGCTCAAAATAACCGCCAATGGCACAGCGAGTTTTAACAATTCCAATAAATTCACGCTCATTAAAGCGTAGGCTAAAAACAGACTCAAACTCACGTTCCCTATGACTGAAACCTCTCTGTCAAACACGCTATGGATTTTAAAAAACGACAAGGCATTTCTTAAAATAACCCCTACAAACAAGCACCACACAAAAGTCGGCAAAGTGAAGCTTTTAGGCACCAAATGCGATAAAAAAGTCCCCACCAATAAAGCGATCGCAATTAAAGCTAAAGTTTCTACAAAACTGGATGCGGTGATTAGGCGCTGCTCTTTAGGGGTTTCAAAGCCTTTAGACACCACGCCCTCTAAAGTGTCTTTTTCTTTAGTGTCTTTAGGCTCTAGTTTGTATCTTGAAATCAAATATTTAGCCACAGGCCCCCCAATAATCCCCCCACTCACCAAGCCAAAAGTCGCACACGCCATGCCCACTTCTAAGCTGGAGCTAAAACTATAAGGTGGTTGGGTGAAAAAATTAGCCCATGCCGCGCTAGTGCCATGCCCTCCCACTAAAGCGATAGACCCTCCTAAAAGCCCCATTAAAGGATTGACCCCTAAAAGGCTAGCGGTAGAAATCCCCACTGCATTTTGACACACCACAAACCCCGCCACAGCCAGCAAAAAAACCGCAAGCATTTTCCCGCCTTTTTGTAAAGATTTGAAATCCGCGCTCAAACCAATGGTGATAAAAAAAGTCAGCATTAAAGGATCTTTTAAAGAAGAATCAAATTGCAAGCCAAAATTGTAAAACTGACGCGCTAACATGATAGTAAAAGCGACTAAAACCCCGCCCACAACAGGCTCTGGAATATCATAATCGCGTAAAAACTTGACTTTAGAAATCACATAACGCCCCAAAAGCAGCACTAAAACCATGCACACTAAAGTGGCATAAATATCCAACTTAATTTCTTGCAAGCTTGCATCCTTATTAATCAAATTTATCTTATTATAATATAATACCCCCCTAAAAGAACGAGATTAGTTAGAAAGTAGGTGTTCCTTGCATACAGTATTACAAATTGGAGCTGGTGGCGTAGGCAGTGTGGTAGCGCACAAAATGGGCATGAACAGAGATGTGTTTAAAAATATCATTTTAGCGAGCAGGAGCTTAGACAAATGCTATGCGATTAAAGAAAGCATGCTCAAAAAGGGTTTGGGGGAAATTGGCGTTGAACAAGTGGATGCAGATGATACGCAAGCCTTAGTCGCTTTAATCCAAAAATACAAGCCTAAAGTCGTTATTAATGTGGCTTTACCCTATCAGGATTTAACCATCATGCAAGCATGTTTAGAAACTAAAACGCATTACATTGATACCGCCAATTACGAACACCCGGATTTAGCGAAGTTTGAATACAAAGAGCAGTGGGCGTTTGATAGGGCCTATAAAGAAGCAAGGATTTTAGGGGTTTTAGGGGCTGGGTTTGATCCAGGGGTTACTAACGCTTATGTCGCTCACGCTCAAAGACACCATTTTGACACTATCCACACTTTAGATATTTTAGATTGCAACGCTGGGGATCACAAACGCCCTTTTGCGACGAATTTTAACCCTGAAATCAATTTGAGAGAAGTCAGCTCTAAAGGGCGTTATTATGAAAATGGCAAATGGATTGAAACAAAGCCTTTAGAAATCAAGCAAGTGTGGGCTTACCCGCAGATTGGCGAAATGGATTCGTATCTTTTATACCATGAAGAATTGGAATCGTTAGTCAAAAACATTAAAGGTTTGAGGAGGGCGAGGTTTTTTATGACTTTCTCTCAAAATTATTTAACCCACATGAAATGCTTGGAAAATGTCGGCATGCTAGGCATTAAAGAAATAGAACATCAAGGCGTAAAAATCGTGCCGATACAATTTTTAAAAACCTTGCTTCCGGATCCAGCCACTTTAGCCAAAGACACCACCGGTAAAACCAACATCGGGTGCTACATGACCGGCATTAAAAACAACCAAGACAAAACGCTCTACATTTACAACGTGTGCGATCACAAGAAATGCTATGAAGAAGTGGGTTCGCAAGCCATAAGCTACACCACCGGCGTGCCAGCGATGTGTGCGGCTAAAATGATTTGCAATGACACTTGGAGCGCGGATCATTTTAGGGCCGGGGTGTTTAACATAGAAGAATTAAACACCGATCCCTTTATGGAAGAATTGATCAAACAAGGCCTGCCTTATGAAGTGATTGAGCGCTAGTTTAGGCTTCAATCTTCACTGGGTGCGATAAACACCGATTCCCTTTCTATCGTAATATTCTTATCGTCTGCGCTATAAGCTTGTATGGTAATAGGGATGAGAGCGTCTTTAGCGTTCTTGTATTTTGTGGCGTTACTCTTTAGGGGTTTTCGTAAAATCACTACCGCTTTAATCTTTTGCCCGGCTTTAATGGCGATAGGGTTTAAAGGCTTTTTGATTTGGATGTCTTTTTGCCCTAAAATTTTGAAATAAAACTCATGGTCTTTATTGTCCGTGTTGTGGAATAAAAACACGTAATCGTTATCCACATACCCACTAGAGCGCAATTCATACAGATCGCTGTTGCGGTTAATGTCTAAGAGCATGCGTTCTTTTTTAAACGAAGTGATGGCTAAAAGAGCTATCACAACAGCGATAACCCCCAAATAAGCGATCGTTTTTAAACGCACTAGGCGCACTTTTTGGCGCGTGTTAATGGCGTTGGTTGAAGACCATTGGATGAGTGAAGGGCGGTTGTATTTAGCCATGGTAATCGTGCATGCATCCACGCATTCTAAGCAATTGATGCATTCTAATTGCAAGCCCTTCCTGATGTCAATATGCGTGGGGCAAACCTGCACGCAATGCAAGCAATTCACGCATTCGTTTTCTACACTGCGTTTTTTGGGGGGTAAGGGGAAGAGATGGCCCTGATTATTATAAAGCGCTCCGCCACGCTTTTCATCATAAATGGGGTTTAAGGTATCATTGTCATACAACACCGATTGCACCCTAGCGTAAGGGCATAAATAAATGCAAAAACGCTCCGCAACCACCACTATATCAAATAGTACCACAGCCGTGCTAAAAAGCCAAAAACCCATAGCAACAGGGTGATCGCTAGGGTTTTTAAGATACATAAAAAAGTCTTCTGGGGCGATGAAATAAAAGAAAAACAACATCATTAGCCCTGCCACAACAGGAGCGAACAATAAAACGCTCAACGCTTTACGGATCTTATAGCTTGGGGTGTTTTTAGGGTTTTCTTGCTTGTTGCTGATCTTTTTATGGAGTTTGAAAATCTTGGTTTCAATCACATCTCTATAAAGCACCCTTAAAAAGGTTTGCGGGCAAGCCCACCCGCACCACACACGCCCAAGGCTAGTGGTGATGAAAAAAATCCCTATAAAAAGCAAAATAACCATAAAAGGCATGACTTGCAATTCTTCAGCGCTAAAGATCTTGCCTAAAAAATGCAGTTGCTTATGCTCAAAGGAGATCAAAAATAAATGCGCCCCATCAATGCGAACAAAGGGCGTGACTAGTAGCGCTAAAGAAATCAATAAAAACCCTATATAACGCTTCAAGCGGAACGATTTTAAAAAATGGCTAGAAGATTCAAGCATTCTCAATATCCTAAAATTTTTAAGCCACTATACCCTAACAACTTAACGCTTTCACTTAAAAAGCAACATGTTATAATGAACGCTATTTTATTTGAAAGGGTATTTATGGAAAGCGTTTTAAATTTCCTAACCAATATCAATGTGATTTTCACCCTTTTGGGCTATTTGATTGGGGGGATTCCTTTTGGCTATGCGTTAATGAAAATCTTTTATGGCATGGATATTACTAAGATTGGATCGGGGGGCATTGGTGCGACGAATGTCTTGCGCGCTTTACAAAGTAAGGGCGTGAGTAACGCTAAACAAATGGCCTTATTAGTCTTAATCTTGGATCTCTTCAAAGGCATGTTCGCGGTTTTTTTAAGCAAATTGTTTGGGTTGGATTACAGTTTGCAATGGATGGTCGCTATCGCTAGCATTTTAGGGCATTGCTATTCGCCTTTTTTGAATTTCAATGGAGGCAAGGGTGTTTCTACAATCATGGGTTCTGTGGTGTTGCTCATCCCTATTGAAAGCCTGATCGGCTTAACGGTGTGGTTTTTTGTGGGTAAGGTGCTTAAAATCTCTTCACTCGCTAGCATTTTAGGGGTAGGCACAGCGACTGTTCTTATCTTTTTTATCCCTTATATGCATATCCCAGATAGCGTCAATATCCTTAAAGAAGTCGGCACGCAAACGCCTATGGTGCTTATTTTTATTTTTACCCTTATCAAGCATGCGGGCAATATTTTTAATTTATTAGCCGGTAAGGAAAAGAAAGTCTTATGAAAACTAAACAAGGCGTTCATATCCATAACTTGGTGTTTGAAGCGATTTTGGGGATTTTAGAGTTTGAACGCTTAAAACCCCAAAAAATAAGCGTGGATTTGGATCTTTTCTACACGGAATTACCCAATAAGGCTTATTTGGACTACATGGAAATCCAAGAAATCATTCAAAACACCATGCGAGAAAAACAATACCTTCTCATTGAAGACGCCCTGAAAGATTTAAGCCATGCTTTAAAAACACGCTACAAGGAGATCTCTGAGCTTTTTTTGAAAATCAGCAAGTTAGAAATTTCTCCCAATTCTCAAGTGGGGGCGAGCGTGAAAATTTACTATGAAAGCAATCTTTAGCCTCTTTTTCCTCCTTATTGCTTTAAAAGCGCACCCCATAAACCCTTTACTAGAGCCACTATATTTCCCCAGTTACGCGCAATTTTTAGATTTAGAACCTCATTTTGTCATTAAAAAAAAGCGCGCTTATAGACCCTTTCAATGGGGGAATACCATCATTATCAAACGCCATGACTTAGAAGAACGCCAAAGCAACCAGCCAAGCGATATTTTCCGCCAAAACGCTGAAATCAATGTGTCTTCTCAAACTTTTTTAAGAGGAATGAGCAGCGCTTCTTCACGCATAGTGATCGATTCAGTCGTTCAGTAAAATGCTAAAACTTTTTTTAATCACATTTTTCTTGGTATTTTCTTAATCCTAAAACAAATTTAAGGTATTATTAAATAGAATAATGTAATAATAACCTTAGGTTCAAAACTTGACTAAATTTTTAGAAAAAAGTAAATAAAAAGGCTAAAAGAAATGCTTAGGAATAAATTTCGTATCGTGTTTGTCTCTTGTATTGCCGCTAGCAGTTTGCAAGCTCAAGAAAATACCCACACTTTGGGTAAGGTAACCACTAAGGGTGAAAGGACCTTTGAATACAACAACAAAATGTATATTGAAAGGAAAGAGCTCCAACAGCGCCAAAGCAACCAAATCCGTGATATTTTTAGGACTAGAGCGGATGTGAATGTGGCCAGTGGGGGCTTGATGGCGCAAAAGATCTATGTTAGGGGGATTGAGAGCCGTCTCTTAAGGGTAACGATAGATGGCGTCGCTCAAAATGGTAACATTTTCCACCATGACGCTAACACCGTGATCGATCCTAACATGATTAAAGAAGTGGAAGTGATTAAGGGGGCGGCGAACGCTTCAGCAGGCCCAGGTGCTGTTGCGGGTAAATTGTCTTTCACCACGATTGACGCTAACGACTTCTTAAGAAAGAATCAAACTTATGGGGCTAAAGCGGAAGCGGGCTTTTACACTAACTTTGGGTATCGCATGAACGCTACTGCGGCCTATCGTGGGAAGAATTGGGACATCCTCGCCTATTACAACCATCAAAATATTTTTTATTACAGAGACGGGAACAACGCTTTTAGGAATCTCTTCCACCCTACTTTTGACTTGCAAAATCCGAGTAATAGCGACATTGGCGTAGGGACTCCGAGCGAAATCAATAGCGTTTTAGGTAAGGTCAATGGCTATATCAACGACACGGATACCATTAGCTTAAGCTATAACATGACAAGGGAAAATTCCACCAGGCTTTTACGCCCTAACACCACTTCGGCGCTGTCTAAAGCCAACGACCCAGGAAGCCAGCCAGCACCTTTTGTGATTGACTTTGGGAAAGAATTAGCCCATACCATTAACTTCAACCACAATTTGAGCCTGAAATACAAGCATGATGGAGGCACTAGTTTTAACCAGCCGCGCGTTGAATCCACCGCCTTTTTAGGGGTAAGGGGGGGCGATTATAACCCTGTGGTAAATCCCTTCGCTTACAATTCTAATGAGCCGGCCAACCCGGATTACATCCCTGAAGTTAAGGATTGGTGTAACAACCCGGATAATATCAGCCAGTGCACGCAAGGGGCTATCAGGCCTTCTAATGGAGGCTATCAAATAGGCTATGGGCAGCCGGGCTCGATCAATTGGCAAGGCGCTTCTGCAATTTCCACAGGATCTAATATTTACCATGGACTTGTTCCTAAAAACCCTGATTACGACATGACTCCCCCTAACGCTCAAAACCCTAGCGCAAACGATTGGACTTTAGGGAATGCGGACGCTGAGGGGACTTTAGCCAGAAGGATTTTCTTAATCAACTCAGGCGTTAATTTTAAAGTAACCCACCCCATTAGCGAAGATTATGGGAATGTGTTTGAATACGGCATGATTTATCAAAACCTGAGCGTTTTCTCTGGATTGGATAAAGGCAAAAACGGCTATTACAAAAACAACATTGATCCTAACGACCCTAACGGGCCGGGCTTGCCTTACCGCCATTACTACACCGATCAAAGCTCTCAATACCCTCAAAATCTGAATGCGCCTAACCCGCTCTATCGTAACATGCCCCAAAATTCGCATGCGATCGGGAATATCATCGGAGGGTTTATGCAAGCGAACTACAATCTCTTGAAAAACCTCATCGTGGGTGCGGGAACTCGTTATGATATTTACACCTTGCTGGACAAAAACGGTCGCACGCATGTAACTTCTGGCTTCTCGCCTTCTGCAACCGTGCTTTATAACCCCATTGAAAGCATTGGCTTGAAAGTGAGCTATGCGTATGTAACTAAGGGGGCTTTGCCTGGCGATGGCGTTTTGATGCGCGATCCTACGGTGATTTATCAAAGGAACTTGCGCCCATCAATCGGTCAAAATGTGGAATTCAATGTGGATTACAACAGCAAGTATTTCAATGTGCGTGGGGCAGCGTTCTATCAGGTCATCAATAACTTCATCAACAGCTACGGGCAAGACACTTCTAAAAATGGTGGGGGTAACGCGACTGCAAAAAACATGTCAGGGAATTTACCCGAAACCATTAATATTTATGGTTATGAAGTTTCAGGGAATGTGCAATATAAAAATTTCGTAGGGACTTTCTCAGTGGCTCGCTCTTGGCCAACGGCTAGGGGGCATTTATTGGCGGACACTTACGCTCTAGCTGCAACGACTGGGAATGTGTTTATCCTAAAAGCCGATTATAATATCCACAAATGGGGACTTACTTTAACCTGGCTCTCGCGTTTTGTAACTAACATGTTTTATGAAGGTTATTCTATCTACTATCCGCAATACGGCTTGATGAAAATCCATAAACCCGGGTATGGCGTGCATAATGTCTTTATCAACTGGACCCCCACTTCTAAAAAATGGCAGGGTTTAAGGATTTCAGCCGTGTTTAACAATATCTTAAACAAGCAATATGTCAGCCAAGCTTCCGTGTGGCAAGCGAGCGCGGACGCTCCAGCAAGCGATATGATCCCTAAGAATAAACGCATGGCACTCCCTGCCCCTGGATTTAATGCGCGTTTTGAGGTATCCTATCAATTCTAAAATTAAAGAAATCCTAGGATTTCTTTTTGAATTTTGAACATGGAAACAAGCATGAAGAAACCCTATAGAAACCGCCAAACTCTATGGAAAAAGTTCCGCTCTCTCAATAAACTCATTAAGATGCTCTTAAGGATCTTAAAAAAGTAGTTTTATCAAAAATTTAGCGAGTTTAGTTTAAGATAACGCTTTATTTCAATTCTCAAAAAAGGAATCAAACGAGCTCCACTATGGCTAAAGAAACGCTTGAAATAACCCCGGATCTTTTGAAAAACCCTTATCAAAAAATCATCAATGCGAGCGCGAGCGTTTTTGATGAAAGCCATGGGCGATCGTTTTTTAGTGTGCAATTTTATGAAAAAATCGAACCTTATTTAAAAGAAGTTTTAACCCAACCCATTGATTTAGAATACGATCTAAACACCGCTAAAAAAACGAACCGCTTAACCCCTTTAAAACAGCTTTTTAAGGCGTGCTTTGGCACTGAAGAAATTTTAATTGTCAATAATAACACCAGCGCGGTATTCCTCATCGCTAACGCTTTAGCGCAAGAAAAAGAAATCATTGTTTCTTATGGCGAATTAGTGGGGGGGAATTTTAACCTTAAAGATATTTTATTGAGTAGTGGGGCTAGGCTGCATTTAGTGGGGAATATTAATCGCGCTTATTTAAGGGATTACCGCTTAGCCTTGAATGAAAACAGCAAAATGCTCTTTAAAACCCACAACCCCCATTTTAAAAAAGACACGCCCTTTAAAGATTTACAAACTCTGGCTAAAGAGCATGATTTGATTGATTATTACAATTTAGGGGATGTGGATTTGTTAAACAGAGCGGCTTTAGAAGAAATTTTAGCCCTCAAACCATCGCTTTTAAGCTTTAGCGCGGATAAATTCTTTAACAGCGCGCAAGCGGGCATTATTATGGGGCAAAAAGAATGGGTTGAAATATTAAAAAACCACCCCCTTTATAGAGCCTTAAGGGTGGATAAAATCACGCTCACCTTGCTTTTTTGCAGCCTAAAAGCATGGGTCAATCATCAAGAAGACATTACAATTCATGCATTATTAAACCAAACTAAAGACGCCTTATTGCAAAAAGCCCTCAAACTCTACGCCCTTTTAAAGCCTTTAGAATTGAATGTGAGCATAGCCTCTAGCTTTTCTAAAATAGGGAATTTGCCCGATAGAGAATTGGAATCCTTTTGCGTGAAAGTCCAGCCCAAAAACACCCGCGCTTTAAATAGTGAGAAACTTTATTTAAAGCTTTTCCAAAAAGGCGTTATTACAAGAATTTCATGCGAATTTGTGTGCTTTGAAGTCTTTAGCTTGAATGAAAAAGATTTTGAAAAAATCGCTCTAATCTTAGAAGAAATTCTTAATAAAGCTTAAAAATTCGCTATAATAAAATTTCTTTTAAACATGCCATATCCCCCACAAAACGCTAGAGAATGATAGAAAACGACAGAACATCAATTTAAAGGAACTTAAGAATGGAAAAAATCAGCGATCTTATAGAATGCATTGCGTATGAAAAAAATTTGCCTAAAGAGATGATTTCAAAAGTGATTCAAGGCTGTTTGTTAAAAATGGCGCAAAATGAGTTAGATCCCCTAGCACGCTACTTGGTAATTGAAGAAAACAAGCAGCTCCAGCTTATCCAGTTGGTAGAAGTTTTAGAAGATAATGATGAAAGATTGATTAACGACCCTTCTAAATACATCAGTTTGTCTAAAGCCAAAGAAATGGATCCAAGCGTTAAGATTAAAGACGAATTGTCTTACAGCTTGAGTTTGGAGAGCATGAAGCAAGGAGCGATCAACCGCCTTTTTAAAGATTTGCAATACCAGTTAGAAAAAGCGTTAGAAGACAGCCACTTTGAAGCGTTTCAAAAGCGCCTTAACAGCGTTTTAATGGGGCAAGTGATTTTAGTGGATCACAACCAAAACACCTTTATTGAGATTGAGCAGCAATTTCAGGGCGTTCTTTCCATGCGCCATCGCATCAAGGGCGAGAGTTTTAAAGTGGGCGATAGCATTAAAGCGGTTTTAACGCAAGTCAAACGCACGAAAAAAGGCTTATTATTAGAGCTGAGCCGCACCACCCCTAAAATGCTTGAAGCTTTGTTGGAATTAGAAGTCCCTGAAATTAAAGACAAAGAAATTGAAATCATCCATTGCGCGCGAATCCCAGGCAACAGAGCGAAAGTGAGCTTTTTTTCCCATAACGCTAGGATTGATCCCATAGGCGCGGCTGTGGGGGTTAAGGGCGTGCGCATTAATGCGATCAGTAACGAATTGAATAAAGAAAACATTGATTGCATAGAGTATTCTAATGTGCCTGAAATTTATATCACTCTCGCGCTCGCTCCAGCCAAAATTTTAAGCGTTGAAATCAAAAAAATCCCTATAGAAGAATTGAATGCTGAAGAAAAAGAATCCATTCAAGAGCGTTTTATCGTCAATAACCATTTGCAAAAGGCTAAAGTGCGTTTATTAGACATTGAAAAATCTAAAGCTATCGGTAAAGGCGGGGTGAATGTGTGCTTAGCGTCCATGCTTACAGGCTATCACATAGAGTTTGAAACCATTCCTAGCGTGAAAGAAAACGCAGAAAATGAAAGCGAAAAAGAAACGCAAAAAGTAGGGGTAGAAGCTTTAGAGTCTTTGTTTAAGAATTAAAATGATTTCTGTGAAACTTATTGAGTCCTTAATCAAAAGGACTTTAAGCTAAAAGGCTTGCGGTGTTAAATAAGCACGTGATTGGATTTCTTAAGGCTAAATTTGAAAGAAATAATTTAGGTTTTTCAATGAGTGAGTATTGAAATTTTCAAAATTGCAAAAAAAACACTCAATTAAGAAAGATTTGCATCAAATTTTATTGGAATGACGCAAAAAATGGGTTGGGTTGAATTTAAAGATATTTAGAAACTAATCTCTGTATTATATGCAATTCTCCCACAAAACCAATCACAAATAGAATTGTAACCATCAGATTAAACCAAAACATGGGTTTTTTGAAAAAATTTTCTTGTTTATCTTTTTCCTCTTTTGATAAGGATATTTTTGATAAAAAAGAAAAAAGCAGATACAAAATATTCCCAAAAAATAAAGCTATAAAAGCCATAACAAAAACCAAACGATAGGCGTTCGCTTTGTCAATACTTGATAAAACAGAAGTGGAAAATGCCAATCCCCCAACAAATGTTAAAACAATAGAGGCAAAAATACCTAAAATGGTTATGTATTGCGTTTGTTGCTTATTCAATTCTTCGCTTAATTTTTTATAGTTTTTATTTAGATCGTCTTCTAACTTGATAGAAACATCTTTAACTCTACTCATTTTCTCATCAAAATCTTGCAGTCTGATACACTCTAAATTCATGTGATCATAAAGCTTTTCTAATTTTGGTTTAATGCTTTCAACTTCTTTATTACCTTGAATCTCTTTGAGTGTCTTTATATTTTGTGTGAGCGTCATAAAGGCTTGCTCTTTATCCCTTGTGGAATTTAAAATAATAGTTGTGATTTTTGAGTATTTATGCTTGTATTCTCCTTACATAGATTTCTTTGAGATCTTTGATGATTTGATCTTTTTGACCAGACAAATCCCCCTCTTCGCACAGCAATACAATAATTTCTTCTAGCTTTTTATCTTTATATTCTTCTTTAGTTTCCATTTGCTTGTTTGGCTTCTTGTTTGATCAAATCTTTGCTAATGATTTCTTTTCTATCTTCTTTGAAGCTTTTATGCCAAGCGCCATCTTCTTTATGACTCTCTTTCACTAAATCCCAATAGGATTTTTTGTTGCATTTTTCTATGGAGCGATTGATGGTTTCAAGTTCATCTTCTCTAAGATTTTGTGAGAGCGTTTCTTCTTTGGGTTTGTCAATGGAATTGGCACCATAATTGCGGTATTCATAATACACTTCTCTTGCAACAGGCCCATATTTCCAAGCTTCAAAATCATCAGAAACTAGGTGTTTGTCAAACTTTTTAATATAGTCAAGCTCTGTGAAATACAAAGTTTTTTGCAATTCTAAGTTGCTCAATTCTTTGTTTGAATGCTTAAGAATATATTTTGCTAGCTCCAAAGCATTGACCATTAATACCTCCTAGTCAGTTTTTGCTAATTTTAACTAAATATTGTTAACTTTCTAACCATTCCTTTTTCAATGATTTTAATCTCTTTATTTATAAAGATATTTTTCAAGAAAAAAGTAAGGCCAATAACTTAAGCTCTAAAAACAGGCTTTAAGTTAAAAATTTGCGGTATTGAACAAATGTTTAATAGAATTTCAAAAATTTGGAAGAAAAGTTTTTCAATACGATTTTAAATGAGTGGTTTGCAACTTTTATAAAAATCGTTTTTGTGAGATTAGGATAAAATAACGCTCACCCCCTAATTTTTATTCCACTAGAGATTAGGGGGTAAATTACCTTCAAAGGATTACTATGTCCAAAAAACATGGTAAAAAGCCTTTGGTCGTATTATACTTAAAAATACCTTTTTTTAAGTATAGGGTTAAAATCGTTGTTAAAAAAACCCATTAAAACCAAAGGTTTCCCCTATTTAAGGGGTTTCCTTTAAGGTAAAGCGTTTTTTATTTCTTGTGAAGTTTTTCGATGCGATTTTAAATGAGTGGTTTGCAACTTTTATAAAAATCGTTTTTGTAAGATTAGGATAAAATAACGCTTCACCCCCTAGTTTTTTTGCTAGAGATTAGGGGGTAAAGTTTGTCTAGGAGACTTCTATGAGAAAAAATCATAGTAAATACTCTTGGGAAACATTATACCTAAAAATCAGTTTTTTAGGGTTTTGTTTGGAATTAAAAATCAAACGATAGTTTTTCAAGAGTCCCCCTTTTTTAAAGGGGGGTGTTTCTTAGACAAAGAATAAGCACTTTTTATTCACTGCCCCTCTTCAATGATCTTAATTTCTTCATCGGTGAGGTTGTAGAGCCGATAGACTAAAGCGTCAATTTCTTTTTCTAACTTTTGGGTGTTGGCTTTAGGGTCTTTTGCTTTTAGCGCTAGGATTTGCTTCGCGCCATCGGTGATTTTACGGGCTAATTCTTGGTTTTTTTCGGTGATTTGGGGAATGGGTAGCCGTTCTATAAAAGCCTTTTTATAGCGATAACCACTCTCACCTAGTCCTCCACCAGCATAGAAAGTTTTGAAAGCAAAAGTGATCAATTTAGAATGTAACATTCCTAAAAGATAGCGCAAATGTTCTCCTGTGAGAATGAAGCTCGTGGCTTCTGCATAAAAATACCCTAATTCGCATTCTCCATTATCTAAATAAAATCGCGGCTCTTGCACGATCTCGCCATACACAATTTTCTCTTTTTCAAAATCTTGATAATAGCTTGCCGCCCATCTTTGCAAGCAATACCATTCATATCTCTTTCCGGTTTCATCTTTATTGCGTTTTAAAAGTTCATCTTTATGTGAAAGCAAATGAGCATAGATAATAGGATAATGAATAGAAAAATCTTTTTCATTTTGTTCCATGTCTTTTGGACTACCGGTGTTTGGAAAATGCCAAGGTATAAAAATAACCCACAAATGCGCCCACTCATAAGAATACCTTTTAATGTCTTTCCCTCTTAAAATAGGCTTAATAAGCCTCTCTGTGCACTCCCTTTCTTCTTGCGTCTTGCAAGCGTTCAAGATTTCATCTCTTTTTTCAGTGGTAATGATAAAGGCTTCGTTCGCGCCGGTTTTTATCCCGTAATTGATTTGAATATCCCAATCTTTAAGCGGGGTGCCAACACTCTCTATTTTATCCCTCAAATCCAAAAGCGTGGCGTTGGCAAAAATAAAGCTTTCTGTTGAAAGCGCGTTTTGTTTCATCAAAAGGGAAGGGGTGCTTTTCAAATCGTCTTTATCGTTTGGGGTGGGTTCGTAATATTTAAAGCTGTTCTCTTTAGGGGGCGTTTGTTTGATGAAATTCATGATGCTGGTATCCACTGCAGCGCTCTCAAAGACTTTTAAGGCGTTTAATTCCATGTAGCTGACGATGGTGGTTTTTTTGAGTAGCCATTCCCTTAATTTAGCGCCGTATTTGGCTCGCGCGTATTTGTTAGAAGTGATGAAAGCGCTAAAGCCTTTTTCTTTTAAAAGGTGGTAAGATAGGGCAAAAAAGTAGGTGTAAATGTCAGCGGTGCTGTTATAGAAATCTTGGTATTGCTTTTCTAATAAAGGCTTTAAGTCTTTGATTTGTTCTTGACGGATATAAGGCGGATTCCCAATGATGCAATCAAAGCCTAAAAAATCCCCCTCATCGTCTAAAACTTCAGGGAATTCAAAGCGCCATTCAAACGCATTTTGATACTCTCTACCACTCAAGGCATCATCAAGCTTTTTTCTTAAAGCTCTAATACGCCCATAAGACGCAAAAGCCTCTTCCTCTTCTTTGGGGCTTAGTTTGAGCGTGCCAAAAAGGCTTGGGATAAAATAATTTAACCCATCTAGCAAACTCTTATCGTCTAGGGTAAAGAAATTGTATTTTTTGATGTGTTTTTCAATAGCCTTTTCAAGCTCTGCTTTGGTTTTAGGGTCTTTGAGCGTGAGGGAAAAAGTGGTTTTTAGGTCTTGGATTTTGTTGGTGAGATCTGTTTTATTTAAAGGAAAGAGAGGGTTTGGGTCTTTGTATTGGGCGACTAGATCTTTGTATTCTTGGATTTTTTGCTTGATGTTGGGGATCTTTTTGAGATCGTCATTCAAACTAAAGCGTGAGATCAAGCTGTTAGCGCACTTAATGTTAATATCAATGTTGGGGAGGGTTTCAAGCGCGTTAGTGTTCTTGCCCTCTTCAAAAATATAATAGCTGTATTTTAAAAGCTCTATCCATAGCCTGAGCTTGGTGATTTCGCAAGAATTGGGGTTAATATCCACGCCAAAAAGGCAGTTTTCAATAATGGATTTTTTAAGCTCAAAAAGTTCTTTTTGGATGTGGTGGTGGGGGTCGTTTTCGCTATGCGGTTTTTTGTAGTTAAAGATTTCACCCGTTTGTGCGTGGTGAATGATGATTTCATCGTTTTCTAATTTAAGATCGTAGCGATGCAAGGAAGTAATAAGCCCTAGCTCATAAACAATCCACACCATTTCATTGAGCGCTGAAACCAAGAAATGCCCGCTCCCCACCGCCGGGTCGCAAACGCGTAAAGTGAGAAGGAGTTGCAAGTATTCTTTAGCTTTTTCATTTGAAAAATTTCTGTCTATTTCTCCTTTCAACGCTTTTAGATTTTCGCAGTCCCACTGATAAATAGCGTTGAATTTATCCCGCACGATGGGCGTGATACTCTCTTTGCACATGTAGCTTGTGATGAAGCTTGGGGTATAAAAGCTCCCCTCTTTATAGCCGTTGAGTTTTTCAAAAACAAGCCCTAAAACGCTAGGGTTAATCAAACAGCTTTCGCTGGTATCGGTATTATCTTTAATGTCTTTAGGGGTGGTGGTGAATTTATAAAGACGCAAAAATTTAAAAAGGTATTTTAGCAAGGGTAAAGCTTTTTCTTTTTGATAATCTTTATGTTTTTTAAAAACGGATTTAGAGTAAATCTCTAAAGATTTGTTATCAAGCCATTTGATTTCATACCCCTTTAATTCTAAAGGCGTTTTATCAAACAAACTGGAATTCAAATAAGGGATTTTTTGTAAAATCTTGCTTTCTTTAATCTCTGGTAAACGCTCGCTGTTTTTCTTGGCTAGGACTTCAAAAAAGAGGTCGTTTAGGGCGTTGAAATCTTCAAAGTTTTCTGTGGTTAAGAAATGTTTTTCTTTTTCAAAATGCTCGAACGAGATTAAAAGGCTTTCTAAAAGCCGTAAAAACAAGATGCGGTTATTCCAAGCGATGAGTAACGCCATGACTTCTTCATCATCTAAATTTTTGTATTGCTTTTTTAAAGCATCGCTTAGGGAATTTTTGGTGCGGCTGGGCTTGATTAAAATTTTCCCTTTATCATTTTGCTCTTCTAACCCTAAAATGTAAAGCAATTCTTCATAAAAATCTTTGTTAAGCGTGTTAGCGTCAGAATATTTTGGAATTTTGAGCAAAAAATTAGGGCTTAGGGCTTGATAGATTAGGGCTAAATTTTCTTTTTTGAGAGAGATATGGTGGTATTTCAAAGAATGATCAAGTTCATTAAGGTGCTTTTGGCAAACATCATAAAACGCTTCTGTGCGTGTATGGTTACCCTTTCTATCGTGGCAATTTTTAAAGGCGTTTTCAATTTCTTTATCTTTATTAAAAATCTCAAATTCGTTCGCATCAATAATATAAAGCTCTTTAATAGTGGCTAAGATAAGATGCTTAAGGTTGTTATTACCATTTTTTCTTTCTATGAGATAATAGAAAAGGCTTTCATGCAAGGCTTTAACATTCAAATCACCCTTTTTAATAAATTCGTTGGGGTTTTTAAGGGCTTTAAATTCAATGATCACTTCCACTTTGCCATTATCATTAAGAATAGCACTGTCTATTCTTTTGGTGGGCTTAACCTTGTATTTAAAAACACCTTTCAATAAATCATTAAAAGCGTCGTTTTGGTGATTTTCATTTTCTTGTGGGTTGGTTTCTAAAAAGGCGTCAAAAGCTGTTTTAAAAGCTTCCAGTTGCTCTTTACTTGGGTAGTTTGTGTTGGGTAAATCTAATTTTTTATAATCCATGTTAATTCCTTACATCGCTTAAAAACACATGCTTTAAAAGTTTATCGTTGTTTATAAAAGCGTTTTTAAATGCTACGCTTTTATAAGTATAATGCTTTTCAATGCTTTAAAATTGGATAAAAACGATTGTAACAAAAGCACCATGAATTTTAAATAAAACGCTTTTCTTTAAAATTGTTCCATGTGAAACATTAAAGTAACTCTAATCTTTACGATTTAAAATTTCATTAATCAACGCGCTTAATTGATCATTACTCAATTTGGTTTTGTATTCAATATTCACGCCTTGCTTTTTTAAAGCTTCAAAAAATTTCTTAGCGGTTGAAATTTTCCGATCTTCTTCAGGGCGTAATTCGCTTTTTTTATCAACCCCCTTAGTTTCTACCACTAACAACACTTTTTTATCGTTGTTTTCAACCACATACCCAAAATCAGGGCTATAAGTTTGATTTAACCCTATCGGGATTTTAACCCTAGGGAGCTTGCCAAAAACAATGATTTTAGTGTCGTTAGATTCTTCAATCGTGTCTTTTTCAATCTCGCTCTCCACTTGCATGAAATTTTCATACAGGCATTTTTCTCGCGCGCTTGGATTTTTAATCTCATATTTATCCACCCCCAAACTCCCGTCTAAAAACTCTCTGATTTCTCCTTTTTCATCATAAAACGCATCGTTTTTTCTGTTTTTAATCGTCGTTTCGCGCATTTGATAGGAAATTTTATCTTTAATATTTTGATAAATGATTTCCAAAAACAGCTCTTCTAACCGCCTTAAGCCCTCCTGTTCGTTTTTTTTAATTTGCTCAAACTTGTTTTCATCAATTTTTTCCAACACTTTAGCCACGCTTTTAAAACTCAATTTCACCTTATTAGACAAGGCGCTGATAAATTCATGCAAGCTCCACACGCATGCGCTTTCTCGCTCAAAAATCTCTGTTTTGGCGTTATTTCCCATAGTTTCTACTTTTTTATGCGTCGTAACCGAAACGATTTTTGAACTGACTTTAAAAGAAGCATTGATCTTTTTGACAATCTCATCAATCAAGCTCTCGCTGTCAATGGCATAAGCGATCCGGGCTTGATGATTCAAACCCTCCCATAAAGTTTCAAATTTTTTAAAATTTTCTTTATTGATTTTGATTTTTTCACTCTTTCGCTCGTTTTTGTTCCTAACTCTAGGATTGCCAACTAAGCGATCTTTTAAAAAATCTTTTAATTTTTCAAAATTCAGGTATTTTTCATCTTTTAATTTTTCAAGTTCTGGCTCTTTTTTTAAAAATTCGTTTTGATTGAGGGTGAGTTTAAAGCTTTCATCATCTGTTTTTTCTCCAAAACCCAAACCATCTAATGTTTCAAATAAAACCCCGTAATACCCTTTTTTAACCATGCCGCTTTTTTCTAACTCTTCTGCGCTAAATACTTGTTTAATCAAGCTATGCTCGCTTATCTCTTGCTGGATCGCTCCCACAAAATCCCCCTCAACTTGCGGCACGATCACCACCAATTCATTGACAAAATCAAAATCAGCATGCTCTTTAGTGATGCGTTCGCCCTTATCATTCACAGCGAGCCTTAATCCCCTACCGATTTGTTGCAATTTAGTAATATTGGAATGGCTAGGGGCTAATTTGCAAATCGTCATCACATTAGGGTTATCCCACCCCTCTTGCAACGCCCATTGCGAAAAAATAAACCTGAGATCGGAATCAAAACTCAGCAATTTTTCTTTTTCTTTTAAAATGAGCGCGATCACTTGGGCTTCATCGCTCTCTTTCTTGCTTTTAGCAAAATACCCTCCATGCACTTTTAAAATAGCGTCTTTGGTGCGCTCTAAATACGCTCTATAATTTTCATCTAAAGGCTTTTTTAAAACTTCTTCAAGCTTTTGCTGGTAGAGTTTTTCAAATAAAAGGGATAATTTAGCCGGCTTTTCATTCTCGCTTAAATAGCTATTCACCCCGCTAATAAACACCATGCACAAGGCTTTAATCCCCTTTTTAAAAAGCCCTTCTTCTCTTTCAAAATGGCTTTTTATCGCTTCTTTCAGCATCACTTCTTGCTCGCCCTCTAAAAGATGAGAAAAAGGCTCTTTTTGATCCAGTAACAAATTAAAGCCATTGAGAAAACGAATCTCAGTTTTAGTGATTTTTTCTACAATGTAATCTTCTAAAGCGCTGATTTGAGTTACCACGCCTAAATTATCATGCTCTTTGACTTTGACGCTTTTAGTTTTATTTTCTAAATCCGTGTAGTTGATTACCGCTTCATATCCATTTCTTTTTTCAACCCCTTTAAGCTCTAAAAAACACTCGTTACTCTCCCCCACAGACGCCACGCTGATGCTTTTCACTAGGGCGCAATCAAACGCTTTTTTGCTGTCTAGCGCGTAAATCAGATTATTATAATCATCTTTAAAAGTCGCCCCAAACCTGAGCGTGATTAAAGCGTTTAATTGTTCCAAATATTTTTTTGTTTTATCGCCTAAAAATCGGTGCGGTTCGTCCATGATGACGATGGGGCGCATACTCGCTAAAGCTTGCATGTAACTTTTTGCACCATTGAATAGATTCGTGTTTTCTAGGCATGATTTATTGATAGTGTTTTTCTCTTTATTAAAGGCGGAAAAAGTCATCACCAACACGCAGCATTTGTGATTACTCGCTAAAATGAATCTTTCTATATCTTCATAGCTTTCTAAATGCGTAGAATACTCGCTTTTAAAAAATTCTCTGGTGATTTCAACACTCTTTAAAACCCCTAATTTAATGGCGTTGCTTGGCACTAAAACGATAAATTTTGACAAATGGTAGTTTTTGTGCAAGGCATAAACGCACTCCAAAAAGCAAAAGGTCTTCCCGGTGCCTGTTTCCATTAAAATATCGCAGTTTAACGACTTGTCAATCCCCACGCTCCCCTGGGTTATTTTTTGTTTCGATCGCAAATTCTCAATATTTTCTAATAAAAGATCTTTGATCGCCCCTATTTCAAAAATAGGGTTAGAAATCCTTTGAGCGTCATTTTCTAGCTCTCTAAAATCAATCCCCTTAAACACCCCTAAAATTTGGTCCCGGCATTGCTCCTGATAGTCTAATCGTTTGAATTTGATTTTCACCTCTACCCCCTAATCTTTAAATCGCCGCTCTCTAATTTCAAATCCAACAAATTACTGCCCAATTCCAAACACAGCCTGTCGTTACTGATAGCTGGCATATACATGCTGATTTTTTCCACCCCTTTATCTTTCAAGTTTTCTAAAACCTCACTCATTTCTATATCCCCCACAATGAAAGCCGTATTTAAAGCCAGATACAAGGCGTTTTCAATCAAGCAAATTATAGGGGTAGTAAGTTCCAAACCCTCGCAGCCTAAAAGCTTGATTAAAATCGTTTGAGTTTCCCATTTTTTTGGGTTGGAATAAGCGAATAAATCCTTTTGATGGGCTTGACTGAGATTTTTATCATTCGCATGCGTTTCATCATCAATGATTTCAAACGCTCTAAACCCCACATCTAAATGCGCGCAAGCTTCTTTGATTTTAGCCCCCGCTCTTTTAATCCTTTCTTCGGTGATGTCAAAAATGCTCGGCGAGGGTGATTTTAGGGTGTTTAAACAAAAATCATGCGCGCTTTTGTTTTTCTTGGGATCAATTTTTTCATCTAACTGGACGAGAATGAAGCGCCTTTCTTTAAATGCGGCGTTCAAGCCATTAAATAACCCCCCCCCCCCTCACTTAATTTTTGATAATCGCTCTTATTACTCTCTAACACGGCGTGCGCGGTTGTCCCGCTTCCGGCGAAAAAGTCTAAGATGATGTCGCCTTTTTCGGTAGTTTGATCTATGAGAAAACTTATCAATTCAACAGGTTTAGAATAATCAAAAATATTCTTAACATTAAAAATTGATTGCAATTTTTTATTTGACATATCATTAGAGTATTTATTATCTAAAAATTCTATACTTGAAATATTTTTAGTGCGGTTAAAATATTCTATTTTATAAGGCTTGCTATCAGATATTTTAGCCTTTGTGTAAGTTTTTGTATAAATTCTATTATTTTTAACTTCTATAAAACCATTAGCTAATCCAAAATCAAATTTCGCTTTGCTCCAACGCCAAACCCAATCAATCGTTCCAAAATTACCTTTTTGTCTTTCAGTATAAGTTTCCAATCCGCCAGCATAAAACTTTTCATTACCAATTACAATTTCATAATCCATTTTTTTATTATATTGAAGTGAATTGTAATCTAAATTTTGATTCAATTTATACCCACCTCTTTCATTGTAAAATTCATCTTTAAAAGAGTAATCGTTTTCATCAATATCAATCTGTTTAAAATTGATACTATTCTTTTGATAACACAAAACATAATCATGATTTTTAGCGATTTGATTAGTAGATTTTCCTGCTCTTTTAACTAATCTTGGCATTTCAGCCACAAAATTCCCCTCCCCAAAAATCTCATCGCATAAAAGTTTGAGTTGGGCGCACTCGTTATCGTCAATGCTGATGAAAATCACGCCGTCTTGTTTGAGCAAATCTTTAGCGAGCAACAATCTAGGATACATGAAACTAAGCCACCCGCTATGGCATTTTGACCCAAAAAGATTCTTGATATAATCCAGCTTTTCTTTAGAATAATCCAATGTTTTTAAAGTCTCTTCATTGGATTGCGAGAAATCATCACTATAGATAAAATTATCGTTTTTCGTGTTGTAAGGCGGATCAATGTAAATCATTTTGATTTTTTCACTATAGCTTTGTCTTAAGATTTTGAGAGCGTCTAAATTATCGCCCTTGATGAGAATGTGCTTGCTAGTGGATTCGTTTAAGGGCTTTAAGATCTTATTGTTTTTCTTAAAAGCTTGATTTAAGGCGATTTTCTTACCCACAAAATCCAACCCATAGCCCTCTTCTTTTATTTCGCTAAAATCCCCTAGTAACGCCTTTAATTTTTTTGTGTCTAGCGTGAGTTGGTTGTCATTTTCTATACTCAAGCAACCGGGGAAATAACGATTGAATACCTCTACATTTTTTTCATTAACGCTTTTTTCTTCATCAATTTCTTTATTTTGCATTGCTATCCTTTATTTTAAATGATTTAAATTACCCAATTCCGCCTTAATTTTCAAATGTTCCATGTGAAACGCTGGCAGCCTTTAAAAAATCCCGTTTCACTTCAGCGATAATGCTTTCATCTTTGGCTAAGTCAATGTATTCAAAACTATTCCCGCTCTGCTCTCCGCCCTGAAGTAAATCCCCGCTTTTTCTGTATTCTAAATCCAATTCAGCGATTTTAAAGCCGTCTAATTCATCAGCAAACTTTTCTAATCGTTCGTTTTCTTCTTGAATCGTGCATAAAAAACAATAGCCTTTCAAGCCGTTACGAGACACGCGCCCCCTTAACTGGTGTAAAGTCGCTAAGCCTAACCTTTCGGGCGCTAAAATCACCATCACGCTCAATCGTGGTAAAGAAATGCCCACCTCAATGAGCGTAGTCGCTAAAAGAATGCTCCCGGACTCTCTAAATTCTTCAATCACTTCTTCTTTATTTTTATCTTGCCCTGAAGTGGTATAAACCTTTTTAAAGCGTTTTTGCCAGAAACTCGCCCCCTCACTGAGCGATAAATACGGGATTTTTTCGCTTTCATTCACCAATGGATAAACGACAATGACTTGATGGTTTTTAGCGATTTCTTCGCTGATTTTTTTCATCACTATTTTAAAATCTCTTTTATGCAAGACTAAAGTTTCAATCTCTTTAGGATAAGGGATTTCTCTAATCATGGTCGTTTTCACAAACGCGCTTTTGGCTAGGGCGAGCGTGCGAGGAATGGGGGTAGCGGAAAATTGCAAAGAATGGGGTTTATTACCCTTACTGCTCGCCATTTTTTCTAATTGGTAGCGTTGCTTGGTGCCAAATCGGTGCTGTTCATCAGTGATCACTAGTGCGAATTCATTCAAATCGCGCTTATCAAACAACAACGCTTGCGTGCCGATAACCACATGCGTGATTTTTTCAAACAAATGATTGGATCGCTTCTTGTGGCTCCCGCCAAGCAATAATTCCACTTCAAAATAAGGGGGTAAAAATTTTAAGGCTTCGTTATAAAGCTGTTTAGCGAGAATGGAAGTGGGCGCCATTAAAAGGGTTTTATTAGGGTAGGCTAATACCATGCTCGCTAAAATCACCATCGTTTTCCCACACCCCACATCGCCTATAATCAAACGCTTGCACGCTATGGGGCTAGTGAGATCGCTTTGGATTTCTTTAATAGCGTTTTGTTGATCGCGCGTGAGCTTAAAAGGTAAAGAAGCGATAAACGCTTTCAAGCGTTCGCTGTTATTGGGGCATGCGATTTTAGCACTGAATTGCAATTTTTTGCGCTCTAAATTTTTCATATAAAAAAGCATTTCAATGTATTTTAATGCATTTAAATGTTGTGAAGGGAAATTTTTATTCGTTTCAAAATCCTTGACAAAATGCGGCGTGGGGAAAAAGATTTCTAACAATAAATGTGCGATATTTTCTTTAACGCCTTCCTTTTTTAAATTTTCTAATGAAATGAGTTTTTGTAAATTTTCTTGTATTTTTTTATGATTTTTAACTTTTTTAAAAATTAAAGAAATTTTTCCAAATTCAGTAAGGATTTTAGGCGTGTTAATGATATAAGCTTGATTAAAAGAGCTTTGCTCTAATTTACCATAAATGAACAAACTCTCGCCGGTTTTGAACTGGTTGTAATGGAACGCGCTGTAATTGAAAAAAACAAGCTCTAAATTTTTGTAAAATCGTTTGGAATAGGCAAAAATCTTTAAAACTTTGGCGTAGTTTCTTTTCTCTAAAATACCCACTTCTAAAACGCCGCTCAAGCCCGTTTCAAAACGCTCTAATAAATTTAAATCTTTATAACCTTTGGGCGTATAAACAAGCAAGGCTTCTAAAAGCGATTTCACGTTCAATGTTTTTAATAAGTTATCTGTTTCTTGCAATTTGTTCTTACCCTAGCCAATCCTTAATCATTTTTATGATAAGATAGTCAAATTATACATTGACTTAAGGAAATTTAATTGATGAAATCTAAAATCACTCATTTTATCGCTATCTCTTTTGTTTTAAGCCTGTTTAGCGCGTGCAAAGACGAGCCTAAAAAATCGTCCCAATCGCACCAAAACAACACTAAAACCACTCAAAACAATCCAATCAATCAAGCGAATAAGGATATAAAAAAAATTGAACATGAAGAAGAAGATGAAAAAGCCACCAAAGAAGTGAACGATTTGATTAATAACGAAAATAAAATTGATGAAATCAATAATGAAGAAAATGTTGATCCTTCGCAAAAAAGAACGAACAACGTTTTGCAACGAGCCACTAACCACCAAGACAATCTCAGCTCCCCACTCAACAGGAAGTATTAAAGTGTGAAATTTTTTTCAAAGGATTTATTTAAAAAAGTAACCCCCTTATTTTTAAGCGTTTGTTTTTTAAGCCCTACCCTTATGCAAGCTAAAAGCCGTTTTTATGTGGCTTCTCAATACCAGGTAGGGAAAATGATCATGAAAAAATACAACGATCTCAAACGCACGATTGAAGGGGCGAGCTTTTCTTTAGGCTGGGAGATTAACCCCACTAATTATTGGTTTTATTCGCGCTATTACTTTTTTATGGATTACGGGAATGTCATCCTCAATAAAAGAACGGGCGCTCAAGCGAACATGTTCACTTATGGCTTTGGGGGGGATTTGATCGTAGAATACAATAAAAACCCTTTGTATGTATTTTCTCTTTTTTATGGCATGCAAGTTGCTGAAAACACATGGACGATTTCCAAACACAGCGCGAATTTCATTATTGACGATTGGCGCAGCATTCAAGGGTTTTCGCTCAAAACTTCCAATTTTAGGATGTTGGGTTTAGTGGGGTTTAAATTCCAAACCGTGCTATTCCACCATGACGCTAGTATTGAAGTGGGGATCAAATGGCCTTTTGCTTTTGAATACGACTCAGCCTTTGTAAGGCTTTTTTCTGTCTTTATTTCGCACACTTTCTACCTTTAAACTAATTCCAACCCCACCGGGCAATGATCGCTCCCTAAAATATCTTTATAGATTAAAGCGTCTTTTAAGCGCGTTTTTAAAGGGTTAGAGCATAAAAAATAATCAATGCGCCAACCAATGTTTTTATCCCTTGCTTGTTGCATATAACTCCACCAGGTGTAAGCCTTTTCTTTGTTAGGGTAAAAATAACGGAAAGTGTCAATAAAACCGGCGTTCAAAAGCTCACTGAATTTCCCTCTCTCTTCATCGCT
The DNA here is from genome assembly GCF_900478295.1 of Helicobacter pylori NCTC 11637 = CCUG 17874 = ATCC 43504 = JCM 12093. Taxonomy (NCBI): domain Bacteria; kingdom Pseudomonadati; phylum Campylobacterota; class Epsilonproteobacteria; order Campylobacterales; family Helicobacteraceae; genus Helicobacter; species Helicobacter pylori. The sequence continues at coordinate 3,713 of NZ_LS483488.1, read as the reverse complement.
AAAGCCCGCGTTTTTTCGGTTGGTTTTAGGGTTTTCTAAATCAATTTCATTGTGGGCCACATTCAAATCCCCGCACACAATGACCGGTTTTTTCAATTCTAAAGCTTTTAAAAATTTTCTGAATTCCACTTCCCAACTCATGCGATAACTAAGCCTGGATAGGGCTTGTTGGGAATTAGGGGTATAAACATTCACTAAATAAAACGACTCAAATTCGCAAGTTATTACGCGCCCCTCTTTGTCATGCTCTTCAATATTAATCCCATAGTTCACGCTTAAAGGCTCTTTTTTAGTGAAAGTTACCACCCCAGAATAGCCTTTTTTAATCGCGCAATTCCAAAAATCAAAATACCCTTTAAATTCAAAGGTGTTTTGTTCTTGTTGCATTTTAGATTCTTGAATGCAAAAAACATCCGCATCAACGCTATTGAAAAAATCCATAAAGCCCTTAGTCATGCAAGCCCTTAACCCGTTCACATTCCATGAAATCAATTTCATTGTAATCCTTGTTCCCTTTTGAATAAATTATATCTTTTTAGTCATTCTTTTAAAAATTAAGCTTTATTTTACCTTTTTTATGTAATAATTGTCTTTTGCTTGGCTTGATAGCTCAGTCGGTAGAGCAGAAGACTGAAAATCTTCGTGTCGGTGGTTCGATTCCGCCTCAAGCCACCATCTTAAACTTCGTTGAATAAATAATTCCCCTTTTTGACACACACCACACGAGAGTTTTCAATGCTCAAAGGCGTGCTTTTAGCTCGTGGTTGCTCTTCTATTTCTAAGGCCATGCACACCCCTTCTTTAAAGTGCACATGGTTTTTAACCCATTCTTTGTATTCACTACTCTCTTTGACTATATCGTTTAAATAATGCCCCTCATACACTTCCACAAATTCCATGAATTTTTCATTCAAATTCAATTCGTTGCTCGTTATTTCGCTTTTTCGTGTGGAAGAATAAGCCAATTCGCTGGTTTCATAAAAAGTCGGCTCTACTTGATCGTCTTGTTTGGGGCGCTCATAAATGGCTTTCACTAATTGCGTGGTGATTTCATACTCACTCTCCCACGCTTGTTTTAAAGGCTCTTCTATCAGATAGCATTGCCTAGTCGTGCCGTCTTTTCTGGCTCTAGCCCTTTTGCATTTTTCTGTAGAACTTCTGGCTTGAAGAATCGTAAAATTGTTTTTAGCTTCAAAAGTTTGCGGCTCTTCTAAAGGCTCTGTTTTATGAACAGAGATTTTAGTATAGGGGGTAGTGATTTTACCGCTTTTATTTTCAGCGTGGCTGTAATCGCAAGGGGTAATGTCTGTCGCAGTCTGTTTGTCTTCATCAACGCGTTTTAAAATGCTTGGGCGATAAGCTTGTAAATTTTCATCGTCATAGACCCACTTCCCGCACGCAAATTCTTTAACATTAGGATCTCTAATGGCTTGTTTTTCCACATTATCCTTATTCTCATTATTTTCATTGTTTTCACTAATATCAGCGTTAGAGGTGTTGTTAGGGAGCGTTTTTTCAGTGGGTGGCGTTATAAAGAGGTTGTTTTCTTGATCTTCTGAAGAATGCTTTAAAGGGGGTTTAGTGTCGTTTGTTGGCGTTTGAGTTTCGTTGGTGGGGCTTATTTTGCTAGGAATTGCTAAAGGCTGTAAAAGGCTGTTTTTAGAGTTTTTAGAGCCTAGTTTGAGCTCTGGGTAGGAAAAGTTTTGAGGGGATTGTTGCGATGAATGGGGCTTGTTTTGTGGTTTTTGCATGGGTGCGTTTAAAGAAGGCATTTGGTGCGAGTGCGGTTCTTTCAATTCTTTTGAAGAAAAAACAATTTGGGTGTTTCTAGGGATAGTAGGGCGGTTAGGGTTTAAGGTCGTTTCTAAAGAAAATTTTTCATCAAGGGGTTGATAGACAATTGCAGTGGATATGTGAGTGATTGTGAGCGTGAGTTTTTTGTGTGGGGAGATATTATAAACGCCTAAAACTTGTCTTGGTTCTTTAGAATCAAGGACTTTAGCCTTAAAAGTGCCTTTATGCGGTGAAGTTTTGATCTCTTCTAAAAGCTCGATTACAAGGGCTTGAAGAGGGTTAGAGAAAGTCAGAAAGAAATACAGACAAAGGGATTTTTTCATGCTTATTCCTTTTTATTTTTGGTTTTTGGATTATATCTTAAAAAAAGGTTTAGTAAAAGTTATCAATAAGTTATAGATAGGTAACACTTTAATTAATAATAATTAGTAACAGTAGTAGGGGCGTGAATGAATGGAATGAAACAATAAAAAGCTTTAGAGGTGCGTGTTTTTAGGGGGGTTGTGGGATTTTAAAAAAAGTGAATGAAACGCTTTTTGATAAGCCTTTTTTCATTCACTTGAATTGAAAGCGGTTTTTTTGTCGTTCAATTCGTTCAGGCGGTTTTTGATTTCTTCTCTAAGGCTTAAAATAAAAGGGCTTTTTTCTTCTTCAAGCATTTTTTTAACGCTAGAATACATTTTAGAAATGCTTGAATGATCCTTTAAATCCAAAAATTGAGCGAGCGAGAGCGTGGGGTTAGGGGTATAAAGCCTGGCGAAATACACGACTAATTTTCTCGCTAGAGCGACATTTTTTTGGCGTGAAGAGACTTTGATCTCACTGGATTTGAGATTTAAGCTTTGCGCGACAGCGAGCAAGATATTTTCTAAGCTTGAGCCTTCGGCATGATCTTTTTGCAAATCTTCTAAAACGGTTTTAGCGAGGTTCAAATCAATGGGAGCGTTCATTAAGTTTGCGTTCACGCTGATTTTAATGATCGCGCCTTCCATTTGGCGGATATTGTCGCTGATGTGTTGGGCGATGTATTCCATCACCTCTTCAGGCAAAGTGATTTGATTGAGCTGGCATTTTTGTTTGACAATGGAAAGTTTGGTTTCTAAATCAGGGGGCATGACTTTGGCGGTTATCCCCCATTCAAAGCGCGATTTTAAGCGATCTTCTAAGCCGGCGATGTTTTTAGGCGATCGGTCTGAAATCAATACGATTTGTTTGCTGTTGGCGTGCAATTCGTTGAAAGTGTGGAAAAATTCTTCTTCTAGCTTGGGTTTTCCTTGCAAAAATTGAGCGTCATCTAACAAGAAAAAGTCGCAATGGCGGTATTTTGCTTTAAAAGAATCCATGGTTTTGTTGTCTAAATGCTTTAAAAAGTCTGTCAAAAAATCTTCTGAAGTGACTAACACGACTTTTTTATGTTTTTCTAGGGCATGGTTACCGATAGCGTTTAAAATGTGCGTTTTGCCTAACCCTGTGCCGCCATAAAAAAGCACCGGGTTATAAGGGGGGGTATCGCTTTGGGCGACTTTTTTAGCGATTTCATAAACGGTGTTGTTGCATGAGCCTACGACAAAATTTTCAAAAGTGTAAGAGTCTTTGACGCTCGTTTTTATGGCTTTGTAATTGATATTAGATTGGGCGCTAATTTGGATTTTAGGCGCTACTTCAATACGCACATCCACGCTATGGGCTAAGTGCATGCCGACTTTATTCTGGCTTAAAATTTCTTTAAGCAACGCGCCGTGTTTAGCCGTAATCCAATTGCATAAGAGCATGTTAGGGGCATAAAAAAAGGCAATGTCGCTCTTGCTCGCGTTAGGGTTGTATTTGAGTTGGCTCAAGTAATTTTCATACTCTATGGGGCTAACTTTTTGTTTGACTAGCGCCAAGATTTCTTTTTCAATATTGTTATTGGTATCCAT